>CALRIU020000023.1:0-85366 GCA_943362175.1 Hydrocarboniphaga daqingensis
GTGGAGCAGTAATCAGAATGGGATCAAATACTATTTTATAGTAAAGCCCGGCGGAGATATGCGCGACATACAGATCGAATTTACCGGGGCCAGTTCATTCAACCTCGATGGGACAACCAATGAATTGACAATAAATAGCAGTTTAGGAAGTATTACTTACGACAGGCCAACCGTTTATCAATTGACTTCCGGGAATGTTGTAGTGCCCGTAACAGGGTGGACGGCTGACTGGCAAACAAATGGTGGCAGCAACAAATATAAATTCAATCCAGGATCCTATACCAGTTCTCTGACGTTGGTGATTGAAGTAGATCAGGGTAATGGATCGGTGACCGCTCAATCTTCCGGCTGCGATTGGTCCACTTTTTACGGAGGAGCAGGTTTTGAGAATGCAAAGAAAGTGATCACGGATGCTAGTGGTAATTCGTATTTCATTGGCGAAACAGATAGCCCCAATTATCCTAATGTTACGGGAGGTTATATTACCACATTGGTCGGTCGGGATGGCTTTATCGTTAAGTTAAATCCTAATGGTGGCTCTGCATGGGGGACTTTTTTTAGTGGAAATGGTGGGACGTTAATGTCGGGTATCGGTTTGAATTCGTTCGGTGAAATTTATGTTTGCGGAACTACTTCAGACGCATTGATGCCTTTGGTTCCTGCTGCAAATACTACTTTTGGCGGCCTTCAGGATGCTTTTTTAGCGAAATTCAATACTGCCGGCACCGCTCTCCTATTTTCAAGGTTTTATGGGACAACAGGTTTGGACAATGCAGTAGATCTTACGATAGATGCCAGCAACAATATCTATGTAGTTGGCGACACAGACAGTAATGGTATTCCTCTGGCATCCGGAACATTCAATCAAACAACGCATGCAGGGGGCATTAGCGACGGTTTTATGGCGAAATTCACATCAGCTCATACGCTTTCCTGGGCGACCTATTTTGGTGGAGATATGAAAGATTTTTTCGAATCATGTAAAATGACTTCCAGTGGAAATATTATAGCCTCTGGAATTACCGCCTCTCAGGCAAAAGCATCCAGTAATGCCTTAAATACCATTTGTGGGGTGCCAACCTCCGGATATTTCCCCGATTGTACAGGAGGAGGCTCATACTATGGCCAAAACTTTGGAGGTGGATTCCAGGATGCATTTATCTGCGAATTTAGTCCTTCAGGAGCGATGATCTGGTCGAGCTTTTACGGTGGTTTAGGTCAGGAAAATAACGCCCGAATTGTCCTCAGCCCAACTGCAAATACATTTTACCTGATTGGGAACACAACAAAAGATTCTTATAACATGACTACAGGACCTTCCGGATCTTATCTTCAAGGTCAGCCTACATTCGGCTCAAGGGGATATATTGCCAAGTTTGTCAACAGGCAACCAACATGGTTCACCCTTTTAGGGGATGGTACAAATACCTTTGCCTATTCAGGTATTTCTGACGCGCTAGGCAATGTCTACATTGCAGGGAACGCGGTGACTACAAATTACTCCAGCACATTATGCCAGCCTGTGGGTTCCGGAAGTACATCTACGGACTTCCCTAAATGCTTTCCTTCGGGGATCTTCAACCAGCCAGGTTATGGTGGGGGAAGTGCCGGGGATGCCTTCTTGATGGGCTTTAATTCTTCCAATCAGATCCTTTGGTCAACGCTATATGGCTCTGCAAGTCTGGATGATGGAAGAGCACTGGCTTTCGATAATGCGTCAAACAAACTTGTTTTTGCAGGGAATACCCAAAGCGGTGCCAGTGGCTTTCCTTTATATGATCCGGCTAATGGAAATTATCAGCAAAATGTAAATAAGGGAGGACAAAATAACAGGGATTGTTTTTTTGCAAAACTCTGCCTTACTGGAATAGGAACCTCAGTTGGAGTTACTGAAAATTCTCATGTAGAAGGATATATTTCTGCCTATCCTAATCCTAATAGCGGATCTTTCTCTGTGGATGTGACGGATATTGGTTCAGCTTCGTGCACCTATCAGCTCATTGATGTGATAGGGAAAGTCATAGAAGAAGGGCGTAAGGAAATCTCGGAAAAAAGTATTAAATTTAATTTTACAAATAAGAACTGTAAGTCGGGCATGTATTTCCTGAAAATAAACACTAACGATCGCCAGGACTTAATTAAATTCATCATTGAATGAGGGTAGGTAAAATTATACTGGCAACACTATTTTTTGGGCTGATCAAAGGTTTACAAGGGCAAGCTTTGAAAGGAGGTGACATCCATATCCGGTATATTACTGGTAACCTTTACGCCATTGAAGCGCGGCTTGCAGTCAATTGGCCTAACTCTTTAAATAAGCCATATCTCAAAGTGGATTGGGGGGACGGAAGTCCCCTCGATTCGCTTTCTTTTGGAAGCTCGAACTGCACGTTGTATGGCGCTACCACATTAATTTACAATAAGAATCACAACTATTTGCCAAACAATACTTACACAGTGAGCATCACGGATGATTTTTATGTGCCAGGTATTGCAAATATTCCCAATTCTTCTTCCAAAAGACTGAGTTTCCGGACACAATTCAATACTAATTCTTCAACTGGATCTAATACGACCGCAGACTTTCCTGTTATGTGTTTAACGGATAGTGTTCCTTGTTGCGGGGAATCAAGTTATAATCCGGGGGCAGTCGACGTCGACGGAGATAGCCTATCTTATATGCTTGTTTCCCCCCTTAATATCCCTGGCTATGCGCGACCATCAGTTACGCTTAACCAGGTCACAGGAACGTTAACATTTACTTCAAATCCAGGTGGTTTAGTAGCGGTGAGTACCAGGATAGATGAATGGCGCAAAATAAGTGGCGTGCCATACAAAATCGCGTCAACTTACCAGGAGCTGTTTTTTAAAGTCTATGGAACTGTTGGAATTCAGCAATGGGAGAGAAACAATACAATAACCGTTTACCCTAATCCGGCGAGCTCTGTATTACATATTAAGGATTTAAATATTAATGACAAGGATACAAGAATAGAGGTAGTCAACAATTTAGGGCAGCCAGTCATTTCAATGCCCTTTCAGCAAGAAATTGATATTTCCCAATTGACAGGTGGTTACTATATCATTCGTGTTTTTTTGAATCAGGAGGTTATGATATACTCCAAGTTCGCAAAGCTGTAGATCTCTCAGATGCTATCCAACTCTGCACGAAGAGTGGATACGGTGCATTTCTCAAATTCTAATATTATTTCTGGGTTTTTTATTCTTATTCAAGCAAAGGCTGCTATCGGCCTTGATCAGTCAATGTGTAGACTTTTCAACAGGCTGTGGAAAAGATTAATTGTAATTTTACAATTTTAATTGTCAACATATTGATTTACAGTAAATATTACTTTAAATTTGGACTGTAAATATACAGTATCAAAAGCATGTCAGAAATGGATAATAGAAAGTTTAACGTCGATGAGTTACTTAGTGGCATTTTTAAACCGATACAAAAAAGAACCTTGAGAGAAGTTTTCAATCAAAGGCTCGATGAGTTAGAGATCACACAAACGAATGCCTGTGAAATCTTGAAAATGGAATTTCGAACCTTGAATGGTATTTTGGACGGAACTCAAAAAAGAATTGATGTGATTAATTTAATCAAGATTTCAGATTTTTTGAAATCATCGAAAGAATTAGTAATACAGTTGTACATAGAATCCTTAGAAAGTAATTTCCCTCATGAAGTTTCACTGAGCCCTGACAAAATAGAATTTATTAAAGCCAATTTTGATCTAGCTGTTTTGAAGAAAGCTAATTTCATTGATAGCGTAACAGATTTTCCGGAAATAGAGAAAAAAATTACGTCCTTCTTTGGGCTTAAAACAATTTATGATTATGAAAGGCCAGCTGTAGATGTTGCTTTTAGTGCCGGATTAGTAGAGCCAAAAAATAAATTAACCAGGGCATTTTGGATTCAGGCAGCGAAAACTGCTTTTGAAGAAATTGACAATCCACATCCTTATGATAGAAAAGCCTTGGTTGAATACTTTCCTCAAATAAGATGGCATTCAACCAGTGTTGAGCTGGGCTTAAAAAATGTTATTCGGGATATATATAGAACCGGAGTGACAATTATCTATCAGCCTTCTTTGCCCGCTCTTCATCTTAGAGGGGCTACTTTCTGTGTTAATGGCAAGCCATGCATAGTTTTAACTAATTATGTCGGATTTTATCCAACCTTATGGTTCGCTTTAATTCATGAACTATTTCACGTCATATTTGATTGGGATGAAATACGAAGTAATCAATATCACCTTTCTGGGATTGATGATGAAAGATTAACTGTTATTGAGAAAGAAAAAGAGGCAGATCATTTTGCACGGGAATACCTTTTTTCAAAAGAAAAAACTCAAAAAATCAAGCCGTATTTAAATGATAGGGAGTATGTAAAAGAGTTTGCGCACAATAACCATGTTCATCCAAGTTTTATATACGTGTTTAATGCACACGATACTGGATCCCGGCTTGCCTGGGCACGAGCCAAAACCGAAACACCTGATATGACAAGTTTATTTATAAACATTGAAAATAGCTGGAGCAACCCGGTCAGTATTAGGGAGTACGTTAAATCAATAGAATCGAACCTTTATAAATAGTATATCAAATGGCAAACAATTACAAAACAGACAAAAGTCAAACAGGTAAGCTGAACAAAGAGCAACAAACTGAAAACCGGCAGGAGCTTCAACAGTTATTAATTCAGCTGACAGAAGAAAAAGTATCTGCCAGGTGGAAGGATAAATCTCTCGATAGAGAGAATGAGAAAATTCAGTTAATGGGGGGTGGCGAAATTTCTCTAAAAGAAATTAGGGAAATGCAGAATATTATGGCTAAAAACCTTCAGGAATATTCGCCTCAATATCCAAAGGATTTTTATAAGGAAATTAATAGATTGAATGGCTGGAGCAAATCTGAAGACTATCTGTACCAGAAACCTCCGATCGTTGGTAGATATACTAATGAAATTATTTACGCCCGATTCTCAAAAGAAGTGCTTCCAATGCTTCAACATCTAAATCCATATGTTAACTGGGGAGGAAGGCAGCATAAACATTTTCAGTGGCTTAATGAAGAGGGAAAGCTCTCTTTGCAAAAGTTTATTAGTGATGCGGTCGAAGTTATGAGAACATGCAGTACCTGGTATGAATTTAGAATAAAGCATTCCGCTCAATTTGGTCTTACCTTCCAGTTAGACGCATTTAATGAGAAAAATTAAGTCCTGAATTTAGCGTCGGCTTTATTTAATTAAAGCCCCTTTGATATTCATTGAATTTCTCTTCAGTGATTTCAATTATCTCAAACCCCTCAATGTTATCCGGTTGATCAACAAGAGTAATTTCTGTGCCGTCTGCCGATTTTACCAGGTGCGGATAATCTCCATACACAACATGACAAGCAAAGACAGGAGCCCCCTTATTTGTAAATTCATAAAATTTACCTGTTTCTAAGACATTGAGATCAAATTTCATTTAGATTAATCGTAGTTTTCAAATTTGGCCATAAAACCTTCACCGGAACTGTTTTTGTAAAAATAACAGATTACTTTAAATGAAACCTCAATTGTCATGTTTATTTATTCCATCATATAACGAAAATAGTGTAAAGCATATGTATTTCAAACTATCATATTCAATTAGTAACTTTTGGCTGCACAAGGAAGAAGAGTTTTTTCATTTTGAAGGCGGCAAATCGCAAATCCGTTTGCGGAAACCGCCCATCGAAGACCTGGCAAAAGGCATTCGAAAGGAAACCGCTTATTGCGAGTTAATATATGAAATGACGCCAGGCAAAAAGGTTATTGAAATGTGTGAGAAGCTTCTTAATCGGCAAGATTTGGGCATAGTAGCGAGTGACACAAGAGGGATAACATATGATGTAGATAAATATTTCATCCCACATTTGGACTTCTTTCCACAGTATTTCAAGGATTTTTATTCGCAGTTAAAAGTGACTATGGATAGCACTATTAAGGCTTTTATCAGTAACGCAATGTGGGTTAGTAATCATAATGGAAATCATAATCTTTCAGATAGAAGAGATTTTGAGTTTTCGCAAGATCAGAATAATTGGATCGATATGCCTTTGGATATGAATATCGTTGTTTCAATAGGGGATTTTCCCATATTTTTTAGTCAAGAGGCACATGACATAATAAGTTCTAAACTGGAGGCTGCGCCAATGCATCATTCTCTTTTTCTTGAAGCTTGGGGGCAGAGAAAAATGAATAAGAGGAGTGCTCTAATAATGGGGATAGCGGCTTTAGAATCAGCGGTTAAAAATATGATTGTCAAAATTGTGCCAGATTCGGTTTGGATGGTTGAAAATAGCCCATCTCCTTCTGTACAAAAAATGATTACAGAAATGATCAAAACTCTTCCAATCCAAAATAAGGTGGATGGGGAAATACGAAGTATATCACCGGCCGTTATGAAGGAACTTCAGAAATGGATACTTGTAAGAAATACATTAATGCATAAGGGTACTGGCTTCCCTAAAACCTTTGATATTAAGGCGATACTACTAACCATCAAAAGTATTATTTACTTGATGGATTATTATGGTGGAGAAAAATGGGCTATTTCTTATGTAAATAAAAAAATTCTTGATTCTAACTAATAATGGCTCTGGTTTAATGCGACACGTCGTTATTACTCAAAGCGTTCTAATTCCATAACAAATTCTGATCCGTAATATTGAATCATCTCTTGCTTTACTTCAGGGATTTGTTCTTTGAGGTTTAGTAAAAACTCTTTTTTGGTTTTCTGATCCGCATCGATAAAATGCTTAGCCATAAATCCTAATAATCCTGGCCCCTTGAGAGCTGTTTGGAAAAGATCTTCTGTTTTCATACCTTAAAAATGAATCTGCAGGGCAAGTTTACGTTTTTTCTATAAGACTATTTCTTAAATTCAAAAAACGCCTTTACGTCAACATCCAGGGCGGCTGCAATCCTAAATAAGGTAAGAGCGGTCACATTGCCTCTTCCTTTTTCGATTGGGACAAGATTTGATTTTTCAATATCACACCGAAAGCCTAATTCTTTTATAGTAAAACCGTTCTTCTTTCGGATGGCAGTGATGTTTCTCCCAATCAAAATCAGATATTCTTCCTCGGTCATCGGATAAAAATGTTCACACAATGTTGGAAGTAATCGCAAGAAACAAGTTATGATATATCATACCTTTTCGTATTTTTGCTGTAAATTTTATTATGAAAAACTGGCTCTTCCTTATTCCCATTATTCTTATGGGATGCTCTGGCAGCAAACCAACCGATTTTGTAGGTATTTACGAATTTCAGGCCATTAATAATTATGTGGTCATTGATACAACAATTCTTCAAGAGGGATTGTATGGAAAGGAGGCTTTGAATATTATTAAAAAGAAACTTGCTCCTCTAAAAATCGATATTTTTAAAAGCGGTGAGCAGCTGGCTGGGCAGATGACCATAACTATCTTACAAACGTATGATCAGCAAAAGGGATTATTAGACAGGCCAAAGGATGAAAAAATGCAATTAAGCAACATTCATGTTGTTAATGACACTTTAGTGTTTGATTTACCAAAAGGCGTTGCTCTAAGGGCTTTAAAAACAAATTCACGCAGTTTTAAACTTGTAAACGGTTCCAAACCCAGCCTGATTGTATATTCTGACGATACAGCTAGTGAAGAACTCCTCTGTAGTGATTTATTCGAAGTGAGTGGACAGACTATAATTCTCCATAGTGCAAGCAGCCTAGATCCGGGTAAGGTCAGTCAGGTGAATGACTGCCTTTCGGAAACGGCATTTAAAAAGCTAAAGGGAAAATATGGTGTTGACCACGATAAGTATCTCATGGAGGTTCTTCACCGGTAAACCCTATATGTGATGATACACATTAAAACCGATTATACCAGGATTCAGGTCAATAATCCAAGATTCCAACTGATCTATGTCATTAGTAAAATAGTAAGCCGGGATACGCGAAAACTTGATTGCCGAAATGAGGTTGAAAAACAGACCAGGCAGGACTTTTTAACAAGGTATACTGCCGAGCTCAATTTACGGGGCAAAAAAATTCATTGGTATACGCAGTTTAACCCAAAAAATTTTGAGGCATTAATTGTTGTAATGGGGCCTAATCTTGATCTATAATTTAGATCCTTCCTGCAACATAATCTAATGTTCCAGGCTGTCAGGCTTTATTCGTATAAATCTGTTAAACTCGCATGGTTTTCTTGGTCGAGAATTCTCAATAGATTTAAAATAATTAGTAAATTGGAGTTGAGATTACTAATAGGTTGTCAAATGTGTGGCCATTAATTAGTTAAATAAATTCTATATTTGGTGTGTATATTAAAAACTATGCTTTGGCATAAATTTTTATAGTAATCATTAAGTATTGATATGATTCATTTTAAATATGTTAAAATTGAGTTTTAATTCCTCAGATAATGTTTTGATCAAGAATTCTTTGCTTCCTTTCCGAGAAATGGCGGCATATGAAGCATTGTGGGCCCTAAGAGACACTAGTTTCAAAAGATTGTCCGAATTGTTTGCGAGTCACCCAAATAGCTTACCCTCAGCTTTTGTAGATGAGGAACAAATATTGAAATATTCTAACCTTTTAAAAGAACGAATATTTTCTAGTAGATCAAAAATCAGAACAAGCATTTTGATCAATAGTACTATGGATTATCCATTAAAATTGCGTGACGCAAAGGAGCCAATTGAAGTTCTCTATTTTAGTGGTAATTTGGATTTTTTAGACTCTCCTTCTGTAGCTGTTGTAGGATCAAGGAAGCCTTCACAAGATGGATTAATAAGGGCCCATAAAATTGTCAAACTTTTAGTTGAAGATGGTTTTACAATTGTGTCTGGTTTAGCTGAAGGGATAGATACGGAAGCTCACAAAACTGCTATAATGAGTGGAGGGCGAACAATTTCGGTAATAGGGACACCTCTAAATGAATATTATCCGAAGCAGAACAAAGAGCTTCAGGAGTTTATCGCAAAAGAACACTTGTTGATTAGTCAAGTTCCTTTCATAAGATATTCGGAGCAAACCTACATTGGCAACAAATTGTTCTTTCCGGAGCGTAACAAAACTATGTCAGCAATTACGGAGGCAACAATTATTGTTGAGGCTAGTGATACGTCTGGAACATTGATTCAGGCGAGAGCAGCATTGCATCAAAAGCGGAAGTTATTTATTTTACAAAGTTGTTTTGAAAATGCCAAAATAACATGGCCTAAAAAGTTTGAGGACTTAGGAGCAATACGAGTAAGAACTTACGAGGATATTAAGCAACATTTGGGACGCAATGAGATTTCAAAAAATTGATGAGCTCACTGTATGTGACCATTATCATCTAAATTTAGAGGCTGACAAATGCTGGTATATGTTCAATTATACTGCTGGGGCCGGCTTTTCTTATAGTAAAACAAATAGTTTAATTAGTAATTTAAAGAAAGAAGTCAAACTAATTGGTACTCCTCAGTATCAGTATAAATTAAATGCTATAACGGAGATTGCAAGTTATTTTTCGGAAATAGAGTGCAATAGTGTGACATTGGTGCCCATACCACCATCTAAAGCTAAAAGTGATCCATTATACGATGATAGAATTGTAAGAATATTAAAGCTTGCATTTGGTGGTAATCCTCAGGCTGACATTAGAGAAATGGTGCTGCGAATTAATAGCGTTACACCTGCTCATTCATCAACTAACAGGCCAACCATAAATCAAATCGAAGAAAATCTAACAATTGACCAATCATTAACGGCCAACGTAAGAGGAACTATTTTTTTAGTTGATGATGTATTGACAACTGGAGCAAGTTTTGTAGCAGTAAAAAGGTTAATTAATAGAGCTTTGCCTAATATTCATGTTGTTGGATTATTTGTTTGTAGAAGGGCTATTGAAGTAGCTGCTCCATTTGGAATTGAATAAGGTAGCTCTTGATCTAATTTAAGCCGCTTCAATAATTCGCTTTAAATTTTAAATATTTGATTTTCAAATATTTATTAAGTCTGTAATATTTCGCATCAGCTTGCAACAAATAGTCAAATATTCTCACTGCCTTAGTGAAAGAATATCATTTGGTTTAGTCAATAAATCAGTAAATTAGTAGAAGAATTATCATTGGGTTGTATAATTAACAGGAGGTATGAACGTGCAACCCGGAGAAATTTCGCTGGCCCATAACGGTGTGTTGTTCCTGGATGAGCTTCCGGAGTTTAAGCGCACGGTGCTCGAAGTGATGCGCCAGCCGCTGGAAGACCGGATCGTGAGTATTTCACGGGCGCGTTTCAGCGTCGAATATCCCGCCAGCTTTATGCTCATGGCCAGCATGAATCCTTGTCCCTGCGGCTACTACAACCATCCGGAGAAGGACTGCGTCTGCGGGCCCGGCATCGTACAGAAATATTTGAGTAAAATTTCAGGGCCGCTGCTCGACCGCATCGACCTGCATGTGGAAGTGACGCCTGTACCTTTCAGTGAACTCAATAAACAACAACATGCGGAAAGCAGCCGCCAGATCAGGGAGCGTGTCATCGGGGCCAGAGAGCTGCAAACGCAACGTTACAGCGATACGGAAGGTGTGTATTGCAATGCTCAAATGCGTAGCAAGGATCTGAGGGATTACTGCACGCTGGATGAAGCGGGAAACAGCTTATTGAAAACAGCGATGGAGCGCTTAGGACTTTCGGCGAGGGCTTACGACCGGATCCTGAAAGTAGCGAGAACCATTGCCGACCTGGAGGCTTCGGAGCGGATCGAAACCGCTCATGTGTCCGAAGCCATCCAATACCGCAGCCTCGACAGAGATGGCTGGGCGGGCTGATTACTTCAGCTCACACTTGTACACATTCTCTCCCACGCTTTTGGTGGTAAGCTGCAGGGGAGGAGCGGAGTTGGTGATGGTTTCGCTGTAAGGCTCCTTGTAGCTCACGCAATTCTGTTTGGCCGTACGCTTGCTTACATCCATGATCGTTTTGTCGTAGGATTGCACTTCGCTGACCGGTGTCACAAACGAGGTGTCAACGATGGGAACGTTCCCGATAATGGGCACCGAAAATGTGAGGGCGGCTGTAGTAGTGGTCGTCCCTGTTTTGGTGAGCGTGCAGGAGCATACCCGGTCTTTTTTGCAGGAAATAAACGCGAGGGATGTGCTGAGGAGAATCGTAAAAAAAAGTTTCATGCGGGAGTTTTTGTGGTTTTAAAGATAGGCATTACAACGGATCATGAAATCATTTATTGCGTTTCAAACACGATGTTCTTTCCCCGGGTTCCATTCCGGCGGTATTTCCGGCTCTGCGTTTCCGTGATCGGCTTAAAGGGCTCCACTTTGGCCGGAGTAGCGTCAATCAGCGGATGGACATCGTCTATTTTCATCAGGATCCTGATGCGGAAAGGAATGCGCGTTACAGGCAGTTGATGCGCATGAATGAATCGCTTAAGCATGTTGGATTGGTAAGGATCCGTGGCCAGGGCTATTTTGGTAAAACCCAGCTTCTTTGCCATCAGGTAGGAGTAGTAAACATTCTCCGTACTATGTTCGGCCTTTTCTTCCGTATAGATACAGCTGTCGGGCATTCCCAGCGCATGGGCATACAGCGCCATTACTTTGGCTTCCACATAAGGTGTGTACACTGCGCCGCCCGAAAAGATCACGTGCCTGGCAATCCCTTGTTTGATGAGGTAGTTGGCCCAGATGACGCGGCCTTTCATTTTAAAATCCCAGTGTTTACCATTGAAGGGCACACCCGGTACGATGATGACATCATACGGTTTGGCAGCTTCGGCCTTTCTGTAGAGTTTGCCGGAAGAGCAACGGGACACCAGTAAGGCGCCCAGGATCATACACACAACGATGGAGCTGAGGGATTTTTCCGTCATAGATGCCCAAAGGTATTGAATTCAAAATTAAAATTACCGGACAATGCCGCCCGATTCCCTAAAACATTTTTAAAAATCCGGTGTTTACTTTGTAAATTTACCACATGCCCACGCAGTATGCCATAAAAGACCTCGAACGCTTGTCCGGGATCAAAGCCCACACCTTACGCATGTGGGAGCTGCGTTACGGGATACTGAAACCGGAGCGTTCCTGTACCAACATCCGCTGTTATACACCCGACGACCTCAAGCGCATCCTCAATATTTCCCTGCTCAACAACAATGGCTACAAGATCTCGAAGATCGCCACCTTTATGGATGAAGAGCTGGTAAGGCATGCCCAGGCCATCCTGAATAAATTCTCCAAAGAATCGGACCAGATTGATAACCTCGTGTTGTGTATGATGGAAATGGATGAGCCGAAATTCGACAGCACGGTCTGTAGCTGCATCGCCAATTTCGGTTTCGAGAATACCATGGAGCGTGTCATCTTTCCCTTCATCCGCCATGTGGGAAGCATGTGGCAACTGGGCATTGTGAACTGTGCGCAGGAGCATTTCATGGCGCAGCTCATCAAGCAAAAAATCATTGTGGCCATTGACCAGCTTCCGAAAGAAATTTCCGGGAAGGGGCAAACCTTTCTCTTGTATCTTCCCAACAAAGAGCTCCACGATATGGGCCTGTTGTATTGCAAATACCTGCTCAGGGCCCGCGGCCATAAATGCCTGTACCTGGGCCAGTCGGTTCCACTCTGCGACCTGAAGCAGTTAGCAGAGCATACCAATCCCGATGCCCTGGTCACCATCTTTACCACACCGATGGAAGACTTTTCGCTGGAGCAATATATCTCTAAACTCGGGGCCGCCTTCGATAAGGCGCGGATCATGGTTTCCGGGCGTTTGTTCTATGAAAGCTCAGACGAAATCACGCTGCCAAAAAATGTTATTTTGTTCGAATCCCACGAAGAGTTTAAAAATTTGCTGTAGTTTCATACTTTTGTAAGGTATGTATATCAAAGGATTCATCATCGGTTTATGTCTTGTTGTATGCGCTTCCTGTACCCCAAAGGATGAGGAAAATGTACCTGCACCGGATTATATTCTGAAAGAGGATGTCTTCATTGATGTGCTCACCGATTGCTACCTGGGTGAAGGAGCGGCCGGCATCAACGTCAAAAATGTGACTGGTATCAGGTTCGACTCGGCTTACCTTTTCAATCCCTTTGAAGATCGCCGGATCAGTAAGCAGCAATTTGATACCACTATTGTGTGGTATTCCCAGCATCCTAAGAAATTGAAAGAAGTCTATAACAAGCTGCTGGAGAACCTGAGCCGTATCCTGGCTGTGGGAAGCCTCGGCAGCATGGCTCCGGTAGCGGATAAATACATCGGGCAGGATTTGCGCTTTTATTTTACGGAAACCAAAATAGATTCTATTGAGAATGTTACAAAAAAAGCAGGCTACTCTTCTAAAATTCCTTACATGGTCAGGTAATGCAGGAGCTGTTACACCATATTAAATCGATGGCAGCAGAAATTTCTGCAGAAATTATTTCCATCAGAAGACACCTTCACAGGCATCCCGAATTGTCGTTTGAGGAATACAACACCTCCGCGTTTGTGTGTTCCATATTGGATCAGTATCACATTTCCTATACCAAAGGCATTGTCAAAACGGGGATTATTGCTTTGATCGAAGGGAAAAACCCGTCGTCAAAAACCATCCTGCTGCGTGCCGATCTCGATGCGCTGCCAATCGAAGAAAAGAACGAGGTAAGTTATAAATCTCAGAACCCGGGCGTGATGCATGCCTGCGGGCATGACGTGCATACCGCTTCTGTGTTGGGCACGGCTATTATTCTTCACCGCCTGAAGGATCAGTTTGAAGGCACCGTTAAGCTCATGTTCCAGCCCGGAGAGGAAGTGTTGCCGGGAGGCTCTTCGCTGATGATACAGGAAGGTGTTTTACAGGATCCAGCCGTTGATCTGGCTCTGGCGCAGCATGTATTTCCCAGCATGGAAGCCGGAAAGGTCGGTTTCCGCAAAGGCATGTACATGGCCAGCACCGATGAGCTGCACATTACCATCCACGCGAAGGGCGGTCATGCGGCGATGGCCGGCGATTACAACAATCCTTTGGTGATTGCCGCCCATATCATCACCGAACTCGAGAAACAGTTTCCCTTTGAGATCGACGCGGAAGGTGTGTCGCGGAATACAGGCAATCAAATCCCCACAGTGGTGGCTTTCGGGAAGATCGAAGGCAAAGGCGCTACCAATGTGATTCCAGGGCAGGTATACATGGCAGGCACCTTGCGGACCATGGATGAGCAGTGGCGCCGGAGTGTGAAGGAACGCATCAGGGAGATTATTCAGAGCATTTGCGAAACCTACAGGGGAACAGCGGAAATCAACATCATCGATGGCTATCCCTTCCTGGTGAACGACGAGCGCGTGACAGACCTCTGCCGCCAATGTGCGGTTGACTACCTGGGCGCCGAAAACGTGGAAGACCTGCCACTGCGCATGACGGCGGAAGACTTCGCTTACGTCAGCCAGCAGGTGCCGAGCTGTTTCTACCGCCTGGGCACAGGCAATCAGGCCAAAGGAATTTCCGCCGGTGTGCATACTCCTACATTTGACATCGACGAACAAGCCCTTGAAATTTCGACGGGATTGATGGCCTGGATGGCGATACGAAATTTATCTTAGTCCGTCTTCGCCACACCCGAAAGGTTTTAAAACCTTTCGGGTGTGGCATTAAATTGTATTCTTTAAGTCAGCAATCATTCGGACATCATGCTTCTGCAATTCAATAAAGACGGAATTTACTGCGCGCAGGCAGGCATCTACATCGATCCCTGGAAGCCTGTAGACAGGGCCATCATTACACATGCCCATTCCGACCATGCCCGCCGGGGAAGTAAATCGTACCTGGCCCATCACGATTCCCGTCGCATTTTGAATTACCGGTTGGGCCAGGACATCCAACTGGAAACACTTGGGTATAACGACCCGGTAAGCATGAACGGTGTAAGCATCAGCCTGCACCCGGCAGGGCACATCACCGGATCGGCACAGGTGCGCCTCGAATATAAGGGCGAGATCTGGGTAGTCTCCGGCGACTATAAAGTGATGCCCGATGGGATTACCACACCCTTTGAACCGGTGCCCTGTCATCACTTTGTAACGGAATCAACCTTCGGTTTGCCGATTTATAATTTCCCGGATGCGGTAACATTGAATGCCGATTTGAAGCACTGGTGTTTCAAAAATCTGAATGCCGGGAAGTCCTGTGTGCTTATCGGCTATTCCCTTGGCAAAGCCCAGCGCATCCTGAATGGTCTCCACGATATAGCGGCGCCCGTCATATTACACGGGGCTATCTATAATACCAACGCAGCCTTAGGGTTGAGCAATGATCCTTATATCCGTTATTCTGCCGGGATTAAAAAAACAGTTCAGGAACCGGTGATTGTCGTGGCGCCTCCATCTGTGATCGGTTCGCCCTGGCTCCGGCAGTTCGAGCCTTATGAGCTGGGTGTGTGCAGCGGCTGGATGCAATTGCGGGGAGCGCGGAGGAGAAGAAATGCTGATAGGGGTTTTGTGATGAGCGATCATGCCGACTGGAAAGGATTGAATGAGGCGGTACTGGCTACAGGAGCCGATCATATTTATGTGACGCATGGGTATAAATCCATTTATGCCAAATGGCTCAATGAGCAATTCGGATTGGATGCCGTTACTGTAGACACCTTGTATGAAGGAGAAGCGTTGGAGCAGCCCGATACAGAAATTACAAAAGAGGACGAAGCGGCATGAAAGCATTTACGGATTTGTATTACGAGCTGGATGCTACCACGAAGACGCTCCCGAAAGTAGAAGCGCTCACCCATTATTTTCTGACGACCAGGCCTGAGGATTCGATCTGGGCCATTGCCTTATTGGTAGGGAACCGTCCGAAGCGCCCGGTGAAAACCTCTGATCTGAAAGCCTGGGCTACAGAGTTGGCGGGTGTTCCTGACTGGCTCTTCGATGATTCTTACAGCGTGGTGGGCGATCTCGCAGAAACCATCACACTGTTGATCAACAGCAAATCGGAAAGGGGGGCAGAGATTTCGCTGGATGAATTGATGCGTGAGTTGGAGGTGATAGCTTCCTTAAGCGACATTGAAAAAAAGGAACGTGTACTTGGCTACTGGAAAAATTTAGCACCACAGGAATTGTATATCTTCAATAAGCTCATCACCGGGGCTTTCCGCGTGGGGGTTTCCAAGCTGCTGGTGTTTAAAGCCCTGTCGAAAGCTTACGGGATGGATGAAAAAGTGATCGCCCACCGCTTTATCGGGAACTGGAAGCCAGGAGATACCTCCTTGTTGGATTTATTAAAAGACGATGAATTTTCGGATGTGACGTCGAGGCCTTATCCTTTCTGTCTGGCCTATGCACTGGATGTGGAATTGACTACGCTGGGAAGGATCGGTGACTGGCAGATTGAGCGGAAATACGATGGCATCCGCGGACAGATCATTGTGCGGAACGGGGAGTTGTTTGTGTGGAGCAGGGGAGAAGAATTGCTGACGGATAAATTTCCGGAGTTTGAGGAGTTGAAAGACTATTTGCCGGATGGGACGGTAATCGACGGCGAGATCCTGCCTATCGTCAATGAAGAGATCAAATCCTTTAACCAGATGCAAAAGCGAACAACCCGAAAAGCCCTGACCAAAAAAATACTGCAGGAAATTCCTTTAAAGATGGTGTGTTACGACCTGCTGGAAAAAGACGGAAAAGACCTGCGCGACTTGCCCTTGCAGGAAAGAAGGCGCTTGCTGGAAGAAGTTGTGACAAATTCAAAAGCGTACAATGCATCCTTAGTGCTTGCCCCTTTGCTTTCCTGCGATGCCTGGGAAAACCTCGATCAGCTGCGCAACGAGGCAAAAGCCGTAGCTTGCGAAGGCCTGATGCTCAAACGCAGAGACAGTAATTATGAAACAGGTCGTAAGCGCGGCAAATGGTGGAAATGGAAAGTGGAGCCCTATAGCATTGATGCGGTTCTGATTTATGCACAGGCGGGGCATGGCAGGCGCGCCAACTTATTTACCGATTATACCTTTGCGGTGTGGGATGGGGATCTGCTGGTACCATTTACCAAAGCCTACAGCGGGCTCACGGATAAGGAAATTATTGAAGTGGATGCCTGGATTAAAAAGAATACCATCGAAAAATTCGGGCCTGTGAGAAGCGTGACGCCGCACTGGGTCTTTGAGATCGCTTTTGAAGGGATCAATGAATCGTCGCGGCATAAGAGCGGTATTGCGCTGAGGTTCCCGCGCATTGCACGCTGGAGAAAAGATAAGCCCTTATCGGAAGCCAATACCAAACAGGATTTGTTGAATCTTTTACATGCCAGCAGATGAACTTAGCACAAACCTGGTTTAAACAAAAAGGCTGGAAGCCACATAAATTCCAGAAAGAAACCTGGGCTGCCATCAAAGCCGGGAAGAGCGGCCTTCTGAATGCGCCTACCGGTTTCGGGAAAACATTTGCGATTTGGTTTGGTGTCATCCAGCATTTTCACGATCACCCGAAGCCTAAAAGCAATCAGCTTCACTGCCTGTATATTTCTCCCTTACGGGCCCTATCCAAAGAAATAGCTTTAGCGACCAACCGTGTGAGCCATGACCTCGCTTTGCCGTACAGCATTGAGCTGCGTACCGGCGACTCGTCGATGAAAGACCGGACGCGCCAGAAAAAAGATAAGCACCAGGCACTCATCACCACACCGGAAAGCATGCACCTCATGCTTGCCGCTAAAGGTTACCGCGAGCAGTTCAGCAACCTCGAATTTGTGATCATCGACGAGTGGCACGAATTATTGGGCAGTAAGCGCGGCGTGCAGATCGAGCTGGCACTGGCGCATCTAAAAGCCCTGAACCCAAATTTAAAAGTATGGGGCATCTCAGCAACCATCGGCAACATGGAGCAGGCCAAAGATATTTTGCTTGGACCAGTCTCCGGTCACACAGAGATCATCAAAGCGGATCTCGAGAAGAAAATCACGATCCACACCGTTCTGCCCGATGAGATCGAAAAATTTCCCTGGGGTGGACATCTGGGGCTTAAATTATTGCCAAAGCTGGTTCCCATCATCGAAGAAAGTAAGTCCACTCTGTTGTTTACCAACATGCGCTCACAGGCCGAAACCTGGTATCAGCAATTACTGGAGCAGGTTCCGGACCTCGCCGGCAGAATTGCGCTGCATCACAGCTCCATCGATTTCCAGACCCGGAAATGGGTGGAGGAGCACCTGCACAGCGGCGATCTCAAAATCGTGGTGTGTACCTCGAGCCTCGATCTGGGCGTTGATTTCAGGCCGGTAGATACCATCATCCAGGTAGGATCTGCCAAAGGCGTGGCGCGCTTTATCCAGCGTGCCGGCAGAAGTGGTCACAGTCCCGGACAAAAAAGCAGGATCTGGTTTGTGCCGACCAATTCGCTGGAGATTGTGGAAGGCAGCGCGCTCAAAGACGCGGTCAAACACCAGCTTATCGAAAGCCGCATTCCCTATGTGCGTTCCTTCGATGTGCTGATCCAGTTCATGGTGACGCTTGGCGTGTCGGAAGGTTTTCAGTCCGAAAGCCTGTACCGCGAAATCAAAACCACGCATGCTTTTCAGTCCGTCACACCGGAAGAATGGCAGTGGTGCCTGGACTTTATCACACGCGGCGGACAATCGCTGGGTGCCTACGACGAGTTTCATAAAGTAGTGCTGGAAGACGGCCTGTATAAAGTAACCAGCAAAGGCATTGCCGCCCGCCACCGGATGAACATTGGTACCATTGTGGGCACCAGTATGATGAACGTGAAAGTGTTGGGTGGAAAGAACCTGGGAACCATCGAGGAAGCCTTTATCTCCAAACTCAGGCCCGGTCATGTATTTTGGTTTGCAGGCAGGAACCTCGCCCTGCACAGTGTCAAAGACATGACGGCGATGGTGCGTGCCTCCAAAGAAAAGAACGGCATCATTCCTTCCTGGCTCGGTGGGAAGATGCCCTTGTCCTCCCAGCTCTCTTCCAGCATTCGCAAGGCCTTGACGCATTATAAGGAAGGTGGAAAGCCCGATGAGGAATTAAAAAAGCTCGAGCCTTTGTTTGAACTGCAGCAGGAAGCCTCGCATCTGCCCGGTAACGACGAGCTATTGATCGAAAAAATAAAAACACGCGAAGGCTATCACATTTTCATTTATCCTTTCGACGGAAGATTGGTACATGAAGGAATGGCCACCATCCTGTCTTACCGCATCGGCCTGCTCACACCGGTGACCTTCTCGATTTCCATGAATGATTATGGCTTCGAATTGCTGAGCGACCAGGACATCAACGTGGAAGAGCTGATCGATAATAACCTCTTCTCGGATGAATTTGTATATGAAGATGCTATCCGCAGCATCAATTCGAGCCAGATGGCACAGCGCCGTTTTCGTGATATAGCCTCTATTGCAGGTCTCGTATTTACAGGCTATCCCGGCCAGGAAAAAAAGACAAGGCATTTGCAGGCCTCTTCGCAGTTGTTCTTTAAAGTGTTTGAAGACAATGAGGAGCATAACCTGCTTTTATTGCAGGCCTATGACGAAGTCATTAATTTTGAGCTCGAAGTTTCAAGGCAGCAGGCCGCTTTCCGGCGGATTGCTACTCAAAAAATCGTGGTGACCTACCCAACAAAGCCTACGCCTTTTTGTTTTGCCATTATGGTAGCGCGCTTTCGTGAGGTATACAGCAATGAGCCGGTTGAAGTGCGTGTGGAAAAATTACTCAAGCAGATCGAAAAAAAATAAATGCAGATCAGGATCCGGGAAACCGAGTTTACCTTGTTGGCCGAAAAGGCCTTGTGGCGACCCGATGCGAGGCAGCTTATCATTGCTGACATTCACCTGGGCAAGGCCAGCCATTTCCGAAAAGCAGGGATCAGCATTCCGGCGGATAGCGTACTGGAAGACATGCGACGCCTGGATCATTTAATGAAACTGCATCAGCCAAAGGAAGTGATTCTCCTGGGCGATCTGTTCCACAGCACTTACAACCGCGAATGGCATTTATTCGAGGCTTTCCTGGAATCCTTTCCGGATGTTCAGTTTATCCTTATCAAGGGCAATCATGATATTTTAAAGCAGAGCCGTTATGAGCTCCCTAACTTTTCAGTAACCCATACCTGGGAGGATGAACTATTTCTGTATTCACATGAACCGTTGGAGCATGCGGATAAGTACGTATTCAGCGGGCACGTACATCCCGGGATTACCTTGTCAGGAAGAGGGAAACAGCATATTTCCCTGCCTTGTTTTCACGTATCTCATAATCAGGCGATCTTACCGGCTTTCGGCAAGCTGACGGGATTGTATATTTTAGAGAGAAATGAGAAGGACCGTTATTATCTGGTGTATAATGGGATGATAAGGGAAATGAAGTGATTTGGCTGTTCATAGCCTGTTTTTTCGTCATTGCGAACGCAGTGAAGCAATCTCCTAAAAGATGAATCGTTGATCTTAGCTGAATGACGCTATGTTGATCAGATTGCCTTGCTCCACGTCGCTTTGCCCGCAATGACGCTCCATGAGTTACTTCAGCCGTTTATACTTATGAAACACATAAGCGCCGCCCAGTGTAAAACCGAAGAAGAGCCATAGCTTCAGGATCTCCGGCCAGATTTCTTTGAGTGTGGAGTTGCGGATAAACACTGCATAAAAGGATTCCAGTCCCCAGTTGAGTGGCGATACCACGCTGATGGTTTTCATGATGTCAGGCATTACAAAAGTCGGTACCCACACGCCGCCAACCGCCGCCAGGATAATGATGGCTACCGCGCCAAATAAAGAGGCCTGGTCGTGTGTGCTGGCCACTGTTCCTACCAATAAGCCAAAGCCTGTGGCAGCAAGCCCCGCAGATAAGGCAATTAAAAACAACAGTGGCAAGCTATCGCCGGTATTGAGTTGTGGCAATCCCAGCAAAGGCAATACAAACAAGCCTACCAGCAGCATGAGCGCGAACTGGATGAGGCTCACGATGGTGTAGGTGAGGAGCTTGCCCAGCATCACAATAAAATAAGAGCCGGGCATTGTCAGCAGACGGAAGGCGCTGCCGTCTTCACGCTCCTTGATAATATTGCCGCCCAAAGGAATGCAGATAAAGAACATGGCAAACAGCGTCCAGGCCGGCACATTATGCTGTACGGCATTCGGGATGATGGTGGAGTTGTTGTAAGACGCATATTCCTCCGTAACGGAAACCAGCGGCGTATTTTCCATGGATGCAGGCTTCGCATCCGGGAAAGTCTCCGACATCTTTTCATTCAAAGCACTGACCATACCCTGCATCTCGATTTGGGAAATGATACGCTCAATGGAATTGCTGATGGTGGTCTTAAAGGATTTTTTGGTAATCGGGTCGAAAAATAAATTCAGCTTGATTTTAGAGGTGTCCGTACTTGCTGTTTCCTCCGTACCGGTAGAGTCGCCGCTGAAGCTGTTGAGCAGCCTCGCAATGCGGGCTGTCGAGCGTTCGCGAAGTTGTTTGCTGGTGTTTTCCGGAACAATGATACCAATGAAATAATGGCCCTGTGCAATTTCTTTTTTCACCTCCTCGTTGCTCAGTTGCTTTTTGGTAATGACAAAGAATTTGGAATTGTTAATGTATTTCTCCAGCGTTTGAGATAAAGAGTCGTGATCCCTGTCTACATATAAGAGCGGGACAGAAGACTCATTCACCGATTTGAAGGTCGAATCCTGGATCAGCGTCATGATCAGGATGAGCACCGTAGGCATGATGAAGGTAATGGCCAGGCCCGCCCGGTCGCGGATCAGCACTTTGTACTCTTTATATAAACTGTATACTAGTTTCATGTTCTTATTTGCCGGTCGCTGAGCCGTACCCTGAGCGTAGTCGAAGGGTGAAGCGCCGGCAACATTTTATTTATCCCTGAACTTATTTCCCGTAATTTTCAAATACACTTCCTCAACGCTGCTGCAATGATACTGTGCGATCAGCTCTTTCGTTTTGCCCTGTGTGATCAGCTCTCCATGATCGATGATGGCAATCACATTGCAAAAATCCTCCGCTTCTTCCAGGTGATGCGAGGTATATAAAATCGTCATGCCGTTTTCCCTGTTCATTTTTTTCAAATGATCGATGATGGCCTGCTTCGATTGAATATCGACACCTACCGTAGGCTCATCGAGGATCAGCAGTTGCGGGTTGTGCAACAGGCCCGCGATCAGGTTCACCCGGCGTTTCATACCGCCGGAGTAAGACATGATTTTTTGGTGCATGTTAGCTTCCAGCCCGAGAACAGACAAGTGCATCCGGATGCTTTCTTTCAGGCTGTTGCCTTTCAGGCCGTACATGTGCCCGAGGAAGTTCAGGTTTTCCCAGGCCGTAAGCTTCGGATAAAGCGCTATCTCCTGCGGTACCACGCCGATGGCCTGCTTCGATTCGCGGCTGTGTGTTTCGTGCGTATGACCATTGATGTAAATTTTTCCGCTGCCCGGGGGAAATAAGCCGCAGAGCATGGAGATTAAGGTGGTTTTGCCGGCACCGTTCGGGCCCAGCAGGCCAAACACATCCCCCTTTTCTATTTTCATGGAAAGGTCGCTCACGGCAGGGCGTACCGCTTCCTTGTATTGCTTGGTCACATGCTGTATGTCTACTAACACGCTCATCTATGCATTCTCCTGTAAAAAGATTTTCATTTCGCAGCTCGCCACCAGTTGGTCATTGCACCAGGATTTTGCTTCTACAATGGAAACATTCATCACCTGCGTTTTCGTGGAAACCTCCGTGAGCACTTCATGTCCAGATTCCGGTAAGAAATGGATCACCAGGTCTTTGATATTTCCGATAAAGCCTACAGCCGGTGTGCTGTTGTGTTTCACGGCTTCGTAGCCCGCCCTGGAAGCGGCAGTCTGCGCCATGTTTTCCACAATGCCCGATTCGGTCAGACGCCTGTTTCGGACGAGCATGTGATCGTCCCGGATATCGAACCCGCTGATCACCGAAACCTCATCCGCCTTGTAAATCCTGCTCACCAGCACCATGGGCGGGCGTTGCGGAATATAGTTCAGGATCTGCTCCGTGTCGATAATGGGATTGTCTACCTTAATCATGTCGTGTGGCTTTAATGCATACAGCAAAGCTGATACCCGCTGCTTGCAGCCCACAAAAATAAGCATATATCTGGTTCAGGCAATAATGCTATCTCAGCCACCAGTACCTCCCGGTGGCTGAGCGGAGCCGAAGCCGCCGGATCAGCCTTATTTAAGGAAACCATTCAGCCTCGCAATCCGTTTGACCAGGAGCCAAACGCCGGCGCCGATCAACCACAGCGGCCAGAGGCGTATAAAAAACAGCAGAATTTCCACCAGGATGGTCCCGCCTGTGGAAGCGGCATCCATCAGCTTTCCTGAAAAAGGCGGCTCATAAGGTTTTATGGGTTCCGAATAAGCGAGCATGTCGCTTTTGGTGCTTTCATTCTGGTAAATGGAGATGCTCACTGTGCTGTAAGCCACGTCGTAGTTCAACTCTTTGGTGTCGACACTTGTCTGGTTGGCCATCGCCTGTTTTTCAAATAAGGAATTTTCGGCCTCCAGGGTGGAGTTTAATTTCTTTCCCTTTTCATCAATCACCTTTTCCACGCGCTGCTTATGATGTTTAAAATTGCTCTGCGACAAAGCGGACAGCTGTAGGTCCCTGGTAATGTCTTCGGAATGCACACGGCGATGATCCAGGTATTCGAACAAGACGGCGATCTCGCTCAGCGTTTTGTCCAGTTCCGAATTCGGGACGCGGATGGTCATGTTAGTCTGCACATCGTAGTGTATGGTTTCTTTGATGCTGTCCCGGCTCACCCTGACAGCATTTTTATACTTCACGGTACTTTCCAGCGCGGTGTTAGTCACATAGCCACGGTTTTCACGCACGATGCGCTCAATGTCGAAGGTCGCCAGCTTCACATCCTTCACTTTAAAATTGAGATCGGCGGTACGCACAAATACCCGCCCGCTGTCGGGTCTGAAGGCAATTTCTTTTTTCTTCGCCGGAGCCTCGTCTGCCGCTGCTCCCGCAACGGAAACCGAATCGGCGAGAGCCTTTTCTCTGGCTTCTATTTCTTCACGCGCAGAGCCGCATGATGCCATGATAATACATCCCAAAACGATGCCCGATAGTTTTGAGGAAAGGGTGAAGCTGTGTTTCATAAGGAGGTGGATTTTTTAATTCATACCACCAAACTGAAATTAGTAACCCATAAGATTTGTTATTTTTAATGGATACGTTTGAGTTAAATTGAGAGAAAGTTTACGCTTACAGAAATTTGCGCCAGGGACATATAGGGGCAGTTCTTTTTTGGCGATGTCTCTTTTATCGCCGGAGCGAAGTACGGCAAAAGCCCAGGGGGCTTTTGAGCGAGGTTGTGTACAAGGCGGAATGGCCCGCCCGGGCGCCCAAAATAAAGCAACTGAAATAAAATGAATCGTGAATACTTAAGGTTTATTTCTTAAACAAAAAACCCATCACGAAACGTAATGGGTTTTTGATAGGATGAAGAGAAATTTATTTCTGTTCGAACTTTTTGTAGTCCGCCGGGATCGCCAGCTTGGAAGCGTCGATGGTGCCTTTGGTGATTTTGGAAACCTCCAGCTTGCTTACCAGCTTGCCGTCGCTCAGCGTTCTTTCTTCGGAGAGGAAAGGCATCGAGCCTTTCGGCAGATCCTTGATCTGGTTGAAGTAAATGCTTTGCTTGTCTTTGCGGTTCCAGGCTTTTACCATAGGCGCAAAGAAATCATATTTTCCGGGAGCGATCCAATAAGCGATCTCCGTATTTTCTTCCGTATTTTTTACCACATACTCGGTGCATTTTTGTCCCTGGATGGTTTTGATGGTGCCGCTCTTGGAGGATACACAGCTTCCCTGGATAGCAGGCGTGGTTTCACTTTTGTGCTCACCCCATACTTTACGTACCGGGTTCACATATTTGATCTGGTTAGTAGAAAGGTCGAATACGAAGCTGCCCTCTACCTTGCCCGATTTACGCCCTATCTGGTCCAGTTTCACATCATTCCCTTTCACGTAGTAGATATTAGTCGTCGTGTCTTTGTTGGTTTCCATTTTAAACTCGATGGTTCCTTCAAAATTTTGCGCAACAGACGCCACAGCTAACGTCAAACTTGCTGCGAGTAGTTTTATCTTATTCATTTCAGGGATGGTTTTTAAAAATTATTACACTAAACTAATTATTTTTGGTTATAAATAAAAATTATGTCGAATAATACCCAAAAAGGAATTGCCGGTGAGGAGATCGCGATGGAGCATCTGTTAAAACAAGGTTACCGCATCCTTGCGAGGAACTGGCGCCACCAGCACCTGGAGCTCGACATCGTGGCTGCAACCGAAAACCTACTGGTGATTGTGGAGGTAAAACTACGGGCCGGCAATGCCTTTGGAACACCGGAAGAATTTGTTACTAAATCGAAACAGAAAAAGTTAATTAAGGCAGCTGATGTTTACATCAGAGAAAACAGCATCACCACTGACACGCGGTTTGATGTGATTGCCATCATCCGGAATTCGCAGGAGATCCATGTGGAGCATATCACAGGTGCCTTCTATCCGACGTTATAGCTTATTTGCAGAGTCATTCCGAACTCGCTTCGGAATCTCATAGTAGTAAAGAGATACAAGTGGTTTGGAAATTTTACTTTGGGCGGCCGGGAGCTGGCGCACCGGCTTCAGGATGGAAGTAAATCTGAAAAATTAAGGAGATACTGTGTGAAGGAAAAATGGATGACCTGGCACAGCCTTGTTGCCTGAGCTAACATTTCTTTTTTTAATGCGCCTTATGTGTAATATTCAGCTTGCCAAGCGTTAAGGCATAGGTTGCGTTGTCCTTGTTGTTTTCCTCTTCGCCGTTTACCGTTTTCACACCGGCTTTGTTGAGGCCTTTCAGGGTTTTCCCGGCCATGGCCCAGAAGCCGGCTTTTTTCTGGCTCTCCGGGTTTTCTTCCCCGTCGCTTTCAGTAATCACATCCACGGTGGTTTTGCGGCTGGCAGAAGCTATCAGGACAGGCTCCTTAGGATTAGGCAGCGCCTGCTCTTTTATCTTGTCGTTGGTGTTCACCAGGTTCGGAACCGTATCCGGCCTCGTAAGGCCTGTGGTATAGGTTGGAGAAACTGTATTCGGCTGCTGATTCTGAGCGATCAGCTTTTCGGGTGCAGGAGATGGTCTCTGCGGAGAGTGTTCCTGGTGCAGCCCTGGCAAAGGCGTATGATGGTTGACAGAAGGCTGAGAATCTATGGTATGAACCTTGCCTGTTGCTTTCCGGATGTCGCGCAGCGCATAGCTGTTGGAAATAGTGTCTGCCGGTTTTGCCGGCCAGAGTACATAGAGCAGGAGCAGCACAGCCACTGAGGCAGCGGCCGCAAAAGAAGCAGTCCTGAAATTGAAGAGGATCACTTTCGTGCGGCGTTTCAGGCTTTCCTTATCTTCAAAAACAATGCTGGTATCGGCTACGGCAATAGTGCTTTTATAAAGCCCAAGCTCTTTGGCTAATTCAGGATTGGCGGCGCAGTGTTCTTCCACGCGAAGCGTCTCTTCCGGGCTCAGTTGCTGCTCAATGTATCCAATAAACTGCTCGCCGGAAACCAGGTCGGCCCCCGTTTTTTTTAAAATCTCTTTATTGGGAAACACAGCCTGCTGAGGATCGAAGGTCATCTCCGCGAGGTCTTCAAGGTCTAGCGCCAGCTCGGGATGCAGAGCCATAAACGTGTCCAGCTCTAGTTGCTGTTCCACGCTGAGCCTGCCTTCCATAGAATCCAGAAGGTATGCCTCGTAATTATGTTGGTTGATCCCGCTCATTAAATAATTGCTTCTAAATTACCGATATAATTCTTTAAAGTGGCCCTGGCCCTGAAAATGTAGACCTTCACCTGGCTTTCGTTAAGCCCCGTGATCTTCCCGATCTCCGCATAGTCGTAGCCTTCATAATCCCGGAGAAGCACCACACTTTTCTGGATCTCCGGCAGCTTATCGAGGGCGTTGTTCAGCACTTCTTTAATATCGGTATATTGGTTATGGTGTTTTAATTTCTGCTCTACCGCTTCCGTATAATCGCCCTGTTTTTTGGCTTTACGCGTATAGTCGACTAAGGTATGGTGCGCTGCCGTAAACAGGTACGATTTGGCATTGGTGCTTTCAATATCATTTACCTTGCGCCATACTTTTTCGTAAGTATCCTGCACGATGTCTTTGGCCACGTCGGCATCTTTTATATGCTTTAAAATAAAGCGGTATAAATTATCAGAGTACTGATCGACGCAGGTATTGAATTCGGTTACAGTCACGTAGTTTAATCAGGCATAGAACGCATGGGAAAGCAGATTAGTTACAGCTATAGTAAAAACAAAACCCCCTGACAATCAGAGGGTTTTGTTTTTTCGGTTAAGAAACCAGTTTTATTTTTTGTCCTACTTTGAGTTGAGGATTCTTTTTGAGGTTATTGTACTCGATCAGCTTCTCCATCGAAATATGGTGTTTTTTGGAAATGCTGTAAAGTGTTTCGCCTTTTTTCACGCTGTGCGTTGCCGGCTTGCCTGTATTCTCAGCCAGTTTCACGGTAGTAGCCGAATCGGTTTTGGTGGCAGAGCCTGTTGTGGTCTTGGCAGCCACATTGGTTTGAGGAGCTTTCGGCGCATCCGATTTCACAAGCGGCGCTGTTGCCGTTGCCGGCGCATCCTGCCTCACGTATACAATCAGTTTTTTGCCCGGCTTCAGTCCTTTCTTACCAATGTAATTCCAGGATTTAAGATCGGCCACCGTGACACCGTATTTTTTGGCGATGGTGCTGATCTTTTCGCCGCTGCGTACCGTGTGTGTTTTCTGAACCTCTTTCACGGCCAGCGTACTTTCCGATGCCACCAGCTGCTGCGATTTGATGCTGGCATAGATCGCCGTTTCATTGGCAATAAAGGTTCCGATCTTTGCTTTCGGAAGTGTGAGCATATTCCCTCCGGCAGGGATGACGCCCTTGCGGTACTGCGGGTTAAAATAAGTAATCTCATCAACAGGCACATCCAGCGCCGCAGAGATCTGAGTGAATGACATCGGTTCTTTGACGATGGCGGTATCTACCTCAAAATAGGTTTTGCGTGGCGTGGCGGCATAAATGTTATGTTCCACCGGGTAATTCATCACGTAATTGGCCGCAATAAAGGCCGGTACGTAGGCCTGTGTTTCTGCCGGCAGAAAAGGGCGGATCTCCCAATAGGTTTTCTTGCCACCACTGCGACGGATCGCCTTGCTGATGGTTCCGGGCCCTGCGTTATAGGCTGCCAGTACCATTTGCCAGTCGCCAAACATGCTGTAGAGGCTTTTCAGGTATTCGGCCGCCGCTTCCGTGGCTTTATACACATCCGAGCGGTCATCCGTATAGGAGTTGACATTGAGGCCGTACATTTTCCCGGTCGGATACATAAACTGCCATAAGCCTGTTGCTCCGCATTTGGAGCGGGCATTGGGGTTCAGTGCGGATTCGATTACCGCGAGGTGCTTCAGCTCTAATGGAATATTGTGCTTATCGAACACTTCCTCGAACATCGGGTAGTACAGCTGCGATAAAGCCATCATACGGCTCACCAGCTGCCGCCTGCGGATGGTGTAAAGGTCAATAAAACCTTTTACGTGCGGGTTGTATACCAGATCGAAAGGAGAGTTGGCATCCAGCTTGGCCAGGCGGTTCTCATATACAAAATCCTCGAAGCGTGGAATACTGTCTTCGGTGTATTTGTACTTATTGCTTTTGGGAAAAGCCGGTTTCGAAAGCGCTTTTTCAAGAACTTTCTGGTTGGCAAGGCTGTCAAGCATCGCTGCCACCGGGTTATCGGTCATCGTAAGATTTGTTTGTGCAAACAAACTCCCTGTTGCCAAAGCGGATACGTAGAACACGCTTTGAACTATTCTTTTTATGTTCTTTACCATCAGGTTCGTTTAATTTGTATAACGATGTAATTTACAAAACGTTACATAGATTGTAGGATTATATTACAAGGATAAAAAAATTATTCCAAAATCAAAAGTTAAAGTCCTTTAATTTTTAACTTTGCAGCGTGAAAAACGACGAAAACGAGCCAAAAGAGTATTTTGAACGCAATATTCTGCTGGTAGTGACCTTTCTTGCCGCCGGTCTTTTTTTAGACTGGCTCAGTATCCACCTCCTGATGCAGGTAAATCCCTGGGGAACCGCCTCGGCAGTTCCGGGCCTGATGCTTACGTTGCAGGGCCTTTGGCTGATTACCAATCCTTATGCGATTGTGTACGACGACCGCTTCGAGATCAAGCAGAATTTTATTTATAACAAGGAATTTTATTACCTCGATGCCAAGCGCATCGAAAGCAAAAAGCCCGGAAGCCTCCTGGTGGTATACAACGATGAAGAGACTGAAAAGCTTCCCCTGTTTGGCATGCGTGCTTCCTATAAGGATAAATTCCGGAAGGCCCTCTCGGAAAAAATAGCCAAAAGCGTCGTCAACAGGGACTTTTAACGAACACTAAAAAACCATAGGATAACGTACCACCTCCATGAAAAATAAAAAGCTCCTTTTTTTTGTTATCCTTCTGTTCCCCGCCCTGTTTAAGATCATCCTGGAATTTACCACCATCAACTCCCGGAAACTACCTTACTTCGGCCCGAAAACCCTGGCCGGTACAGACACGGTTTATTACAGCGCCACCGACCGCTTTAAGCAGGCCGGCGGAGACTCCGCTCTTGCCGACATCCGGCTCGATACAGCCAATTATCCCTTGTTTGCAGTATGTTTCATCAAGCAGTCTTACAAAACGGATAATTACCGCCTGGCCGGCCTCAGCGAATATGCCCAGTATAAAAAAGAAAAGATAAAGCATATTCCCTTTATCATCGTGACGCCCTACGCAGGCCCGGCAGACTCCAGCGGTTTCAGTGAGCTTAGCAAGCTGCAGGAAGGTAATAAAGACATTTTGCCGCTTTGCTGGCCTGCTGCATCCTTCGACAGCCTCAACCGCCTGTTCTTTAAGGGTAAGCCCATGTACATCGACTACAGCTATTTTGCGCTTGTAGACAAGAACCGCCATATCCGCGGCTATTACGATGCCCGTTATGTGTCCGAGATCAAGCGCCTTACCGAAGAGTACCAGCATATGCGCCTTAAGGAGGAGAAAGAAAAAGTCATTAAAATTAACCAGATAGAAAGTAAATAACCATGCGCCAGTTTATCGCCCTTTTCATCATCAGCACCCTGCTGTTTGCCTGCGACCGGAAACCTAAAAGTAATGGTTTGTTGCTGCCTGTTTTCGGTGAGAAAAAAGCCTCGGGTACAGACACGGTATACCATACCATCAGGCCTTTCTTTTTCACGAACCAGTACAACGAGCCTGTTACGGAGGCAACCACAAAAAACAAGATCTATGTGGCGGATTTCTTCTTTGCCACCTGCCAGAGCATCTGCCCGCAGATGAGCTCACAGCTGGTGCATGTGCAGGATGCTTTCAAAAACGACAGCAGCATCCTCATCCTGTCGCATACGGTGAACCCGATGCACGACACGGTGGCGGTACTGAACGGCTATGCTCAGACGTATGGTGCCCTGAAAGGAAAATGGCATTTCCTGACCGGAAGCAAAAAAGAAATTTATGCCCTGGCCAAAGACAGCTACCTGGTAAATGCCCTGGAGGACGATGGCACGCCGGAAGGCTTCCTGCATAGCGAATTGTTTATCCTGGTAGATACCTATGGCCGTATTCGTGGCACTTATGACGGAACGGACCCGGTAGCGGTTCAGAAACTGATTACCGATATCAAACGTTTAAAGCAGGAAACCGCCTCATGATCCGGTGGATTTTTCTGTTTGCCTTGTGCCTGCTGGCCTCAGGGCCTTTGGCTGCGGAAGGGCAAAGGGTGAGGATCTGTTACCTGGATCAGCAGGGCGACACGCTGTCCTCAGAGGAAGTGATTCTGAATAGCGAAGAACTCTCTTTGGACAAGGGGCCAAACCCGGTGATGAAGCTCTTCCGGAAAAAGCAGCGCCTCAACAAGCGCATTACGGCGGCGGTACTGGCCTTTCCTTTTCCCTTTGGCATTGTGGGCCTGCACCGTATTTACCTGGGTACCAAGCCCTATGTACCGGTGGCTTATGTGGCCAGTCTGGGGGGTGTTTTCGGCATTCTACCTTTTATCGACTTCTGCGCCATCGTCTTCGACCGGAAGAATTTCGAGCACTACAAAGACAACGGGCAGGTTTTTATGTGGCTCAATCATTAAAATTTAACGGTTTTTATGCTTTTTGATTCGACAAATGTTAATTTTGGAACCTGCTTTGTAAAAATAACCTAAATCAAAAAAACTTAGTATCATGAAAAAAACAGTTTTACAAATGGCGCTTGCGCTGCTTACCCTGAGTACTGCTACTGCACAGAAAGAAGTAAAGTATGAGAAATTATTTTACAAAGATGTGACCAAAGAGACCAATGAGGTGAAGATCACGGTAGACAATGCTGTTTCTACTGCAGGGGAAACCAAGTTTAAACTGAAGATCACCAACCTGACAGGTGATTACATTGTGTTTAAGCCAGAAGAGAGTAAATTTATTGTGAACGGAAAAGAGACGATGCCAAAAGAAAAATGGCTCATCATCAAGCCAAACGAATCTGATTTCAGGGTGATCAACCTGAAAGGCGCGGGCTACAATGAAGTAAAAAATTATTCTTTTGTTGTAGGTGGTTTATACATTGCCTCTACCAAAGGAACGGTGGTAGAAGCACCAAACTTTGATCTGCCAGCCTCTAAAAACGATTTTGAAGCTGGTAACTTTAAAACCACCATGTCTAATGTTTACAAGGAGTCAGACAGAACCGAAGTAAAATTCAAAGCGGCGTACAACGGGCAGAAAATCGGCTTTGTACAGCCTGCAAAAGTATCAGTGAAAATGCCTGATGGAAAAGAATACGCCAATGCCAAATCGAAAGCAGACATTATCATGCTTACCAAAGGCCAGGACGACAGCTTCTCCCTGAGGTGGGATAAAATGGAAGGTGGAAAAGCCATGGATATGCAGAAAGTACCGATGACCATTATCTGGCACGATGCTTACTCTGAGTCGGAGCTGAAAGGTCTGAATGCTGAGAAAATCGACATGGAATTTGACCAGGCCAATACGGAAGCCAAGAACAAGAAGTAAAATTCTTTACAATATGAAGAAAGCCATCTCATCAGGGATGGCTTTTTTGTTTCCGTCATCGCGAACGCTATGAGCGCAACGATCAGGGAACTTTACTCCTCAAAGGGCCTGGCAGTGGTAAATACACGCCATTTTTCAATCAGCTGCTGCATATCGTCGGGCAGCTCGCTGTCGAAGAAGATCGGTTCTTTGGTGATGGGGTGGGTAATACCCAGGGTTTTGGCATGAAGCGCCTGGCGGGGTAGAATCTCGAAGCAATTCTCGATGAACTGCTTGTACTTATTGCCCGGTAAGCCTTTCAGGATGCGGTCGCCGCCATATTCATTGTCGTTGAACAGCGGATGGCCGATGTGTTTCATGTGTACGCGGATCTGGTGTGTACGGCCGGTTTCCAGCTTGCATTCCACCACGGTAATGTAGCCGAAGCGTTCCAGGACTTTGTAATGTGTAATGGCATGCTTGCCATGCTCGCCATCCGGGAAACAGGCCATCACCTTGCGGTTCTTGAGGTCACGCCCTACATGGCAGTCCACGGTGCCGCTGTCTTCCTTCACATCGCCCCATACGATGGCAATGTATTTCCGGTCGAGGTTGCGGTCGAAAAAGTCTTTGGCGAGCCTGCTCATGGCCAGCTCGGTTTTGGCAATGATGATGATGCCGGAGGTATTCTTATCGATGCGGTGTACCAGGCCCGGGCGGTCGATGGTGAGGCCGTCGGCCAGCTTCTGTTTGGAGGAAGGCAGGTTCTGAAAGCGCCAGGCCAGGGCATTGACGAGCGTTCCCGTATAATGGCCATAAGCCGGGTGAACTACCATGCCCGGTTCTTTATTCACCACGCAGAGGTAATCGTCTTCGTACACCACGTTGATGGGAATGTCTTCGGCCACCAGCTCAATATCGCGGGGCGGAGAGCTCATCAGCACAGAGATCTCATCAAAAGGCTTGATGCGGTAATTGGATTTCACAGGCTTCCCGTTTACCAGCACGCAATCGGCTTCGCAGCCCTGCTGGATCTTGGTGCGTGTAGCATTGGGAAGGCGTGTCATCAGGAATTTATCGATGCGCAGCATCACCTGGCCTTTCTCCACTTTGATATGGTGGTGCTCGTAAAGCTCCTTTTCCTCTTCGCCGGATTCAACCTCTTCAATATCGTTATTCATAATTATCGGGATATGACCAGTTTTTTAGGGGTAGCGCTTAGCTGGCTACCGTTCATGAGTACAAAATAAATACCGTTTGCTAAGTTACTGATATCAATGGTTTCCTGTGAGGTATAAGTAGCGGAATATACCGTTTGCCCAAGAGAGGATAAAATGGTGATCCTGGCATTTTCTATCCGTGTGCCATAGCTTTCAATCCCGATGCTGTTTTGTGCAGGGTTGGGGAAAATCGTGACGTCGACAGCTTTCTCTTCATAGGATTTTACAGCAACCGGCATGAGCTCTTCGAGGCAGCCCAGCACGGGATTGATCATCAGGGAACCTTTTATAGTGGACTGTTCCCAACCATTTCCCGCATCAAAAAATAAGGCGTTGGAGTGGTCGTTGTTTCTGTCAAATCCTATATTCAGTGGTTGGTTGGTCTTTTGCCTGATTCCAAAATAATAGGTTCCCGGGTTGAGCAGGATGCAGTTGGAAAGGTAAAATACAGGCATTAGATTATAGTTTCCCTGCAAATATACCGGGTGGTGCTCAAGGTTGGTGCTATCGCTGTATACAAGGCTTCCGGGGCCATTCGGGCCACTCTTCCATACCATGATGTTAAAGGTTGAATGGAGGATGTTCGGACCGTCTTCTGTTGGATCAAAATAAATACGCAGCGCCCTTAAGGTGTCCGGTACGTTGATGGTATAGCGCAGGGCATACTTCGCACCATAGGTCTTGAGCGCATAAGCCCATTCGGCGGTACCGTCGTCGTAGGCATAGTAATCGCTGAAGCGCTGGGTTTGCCAGATCGTATCGTTTTGTCTTTGGTAATCTGGGTTGGTAGAGATGACATGTTTAATGGTATAAATACCCATGCCCGTCATGGGAGCAGCAAAGGCAAAGGGAACAGGCGGGCGGGCATGTTGAGGCACATTTTGCAGGCCATTGCTGCGGTAAGGCATCATATTGGCATGCCCGCCGTTATAGCTGGCTACCGGAATGTTGTTGATGTCGGATACATTATACTGATAGCTGGTGTTTTTAGTGAATGTAGAATTATTGCGCATATAATTCCCGATGACAGAAGCCATTTCAGAAGGAATGTATTGCCTGTAGGGCATGCAGGCGTAATTTTTCAGGAAGCTGGTGCTCATGTACTGAAAGGTATTATCTTCCATCACCGTATCGGTGCGCGATCTGTTGCGGTCTATATAAATCTGGTCAATGTGCCAGTGATCAAAGCTTCCGCTCAGAGTGGCGCGGTTCCGGAAACGGAACTGAAACAAGCTATCGAAATAGGCCGTATCCTTAATGGGAAGCATCACCAGGTGAAACAGGCTATCCGTACTTAATGGAACATACCCTTTGCGGCTCCAAACCCTTTGCCACTTCTTCTGATTCGGTTTATAAAAATCAAGGATTAAGGAATCCGCAGGGCTTGGATCATAACCGCGGCCTCCGGCCTGATAATAAAAACTCAAATAGATGCTATCTGCCGGATTATATACAAGAGGTCCTTTTTTCTGAAGGTTGATAGGGCGGGATGTCAGCTTATCCGCGGGGCCTGAGCTTGTGGATGAGGCGTTGATGTTGTAAGGATAACCCCGTTTATTTAAGCCATCGAAGGTAGCCACACCAATGCTTGGCGGAGCAACCGGCAAATTATGATTGATGAATACATTGGAGTCGATCCAGTGGTTCACCGTGGGATAGGGGGAAACCGAGGAATACCAAAAATCCTCAAAAAACGGGAGGCTGTCCAGGGCGGTAAGAGTAGCGCTTCGTTTTTGAAAAGCGTTTTCTGCCGGGAGAGAAATAAGGCTGTTATTGGCGTGTAAGGGTTCTAGCTCTTCCTGTGCTTTCAGGCAAAGAGTCGAAAGCAGGAATAATACTATAACAGCCGGTCGTGTTTTCCTTTTAATCATATAACGGTCGTATCTTCTTCTAACTATGAAATCGCCGGTCTGTCGCGCAATCACGAGCGGATCCCGGATGTCCGGTGTCAGCGATTCTGCTATCGGGCAATGATGAGTTTTTTGGTGACAGGCGCTGTTGCCGGGCCATTCATCAGCTGGATAACATACACGCCATTTGACAAAGCACTCACATCTATGGGTCCCTGAGGCGTATAGGGAGCGGAATATACTGTTTGGCCGATGGAAGAAAGAATCACAATACCTGCATTTTCGGCAATGGGTCCTTTAACTTCTACGTTTATGCTATTCTGTGCCGGGTTAGGAAAAACAAGCAGGCTGTTTTCCAACTCCTTTGGCTCCGTTATGTTTGTAGGAAGCGGTGGAAGAAGGCATCCCATGAGCGGGTTGATCATGATGGAACCTTTGATGGCCGATTGCACCCAGCCGTTACCAATATCATAATAAAACGCACTGGAATGGTCTGTGTTTTTGTCGAAGCCCACATTCAAAGGTCGGTTGCTTTTCTGCTTGATCCCAAAATAATAGGTCCCCGGGCTTAAGAGCAGGCATTGAGACAAAGGATAGATCGGCATCAGGTTGTGGCCGCCCTGTAGATACATTGGATGGCTTTCATTATTGGTACTATCGCTATAGATAAGGCTTCCGGGGCCATTTGTGCCATCGTTCCACACCATGATATTGAAGGTGGAATTGATAATATTCTGTCCGTCGGTTACGGGATCAAAATAAATGCGAAGTGCTCGCAGGGTATCCGGGGCATTGAGTGTGTAGCGCACGGCATTTTTGGCGCCATAGGTATTGTTGTAATAGCCCACTTCCGCGCTGCCGTCGTCGTAGGCATAATAATCGCTGAAACGCTGGGTTTGTAGAATGGTATCGTTCTGCCTTTGCAGATCAGGGTTGGAGGAAATAACATGCTTGATCGTGTAAATGCCCATATCGGTCATAGCCGGAAAGGCGAATGACACCGGCGGATTGCTGTGCTGAGGAGCACTATGGATGCCGCTTGTTGCATAAGGTGGAATGTTGGCACTGCCGCCGTTGTATGAGTAGGTCATGGCGCCCAGCATATCATGCACGTAGTAATTGTAAAATAAGTTTTTGCCGGTCGTAAAATTATTACGGATATAATTTCCGGTTGTTGATGCCATTTCAGAAGAGATGTACTGTCTGAAAGGCATGGTAGAGTAGTTTTTCAGGAAAGGCGTGCTCATGTACTGAAAAGCATTATCCTCCATGATGGAATCTGCAGCCGATCTGTTCTTGTCGAGGTAGATGTAATCCACGTGCCAGTGGTCGAGGCTTCCGCTCAGGGTAGCGCGGTTGCGGAAACGGAACTGGAAGAGGCTATCGAAATAAGCGGTATCGAGGATAGGGATCATGACCAGGTGAAACAGGCTGTCGGCCCCGGAGGGATTATAACCTTTGCGGCCCCATACTTTCTCCCACTTTTTTTGGTTGGGCTTATAGAAATCCACGCTCAGCGAGTCGTTGGCTTCCGGCGCATCGCCGCGGCCTTCGGCCTGGTAATAAAAGCTCAGGTAAACACTATCCTTTGGGGCATATACCAGGGCACCCTTTTTCTGCAGATTGATGGGCCTGGAGGTCAGCTTATCGGCCTGGGCCGAGTTGGATACCAGCGCGCTGAGGTTATAAGGATAGCCCTTTTTGTTGAGGCCGTCGAAGGTAGCCACGCCAATGCTGGGCGGTGCAATCGGGAAGGTATGGTTAATGAACACATTGGAGTCGACCCAGTGATTCACCGCAGGGTAGGGTGAGGTCGGGGAATAGGAAAAATCCTCAAAAAAGGGAATGGTATCGAGTGGCGCGAGGGTGGCAGTTCTGGCGGCCTTCGTATTTTTGACAGGTGCCGAGAGCAGCTGCGCATTGGCGTTCAAAGGCATCAGCTGCTCCTGTGCTTTCATGCAAAAGCCCAGCAACAGGGCCAGGGCGGTAAATACAGGTGTCTGGAGTCGTTTTTTAATCATTATTGAATGTCTTCTGCAGGATCATTGCCATCATCAGGTGTATTACTGTCATCCGGCAGTGCATATCCTTCTTCTTTGCGGCCAATCACCAGGTCTATCTTGCTTCCTTTTTTTATCGGGTCGCCGGGCTTGATCTCCTTGCCTTTGAACAGTTGCTTCACCACGCATCCCTTGCAGTCGGCGGCTACTTCGGTAAGGGTTCCTTTTTTGAACCCGTAGCTTTCGATCATGAACAGGGCTTGCCTGGTGCTTCTGTCAACCAGCTTGGGCATGGCAATCTGCGGCGGCTGTGTGCTTGTAACGTACAGATAGATCATTCTATTGTGTTTTACCTGCGATTTTGGCTCCGGATCCTGCTTGATGACAATGCCCGAGGTCTCTTTGGGGTCGTAAATACTATCGATGATGAGGTAGCGGACATTTTTGTTTTGAATGAAATTGTCCAGCTCCGCGATCTTTTTTCCTTTAAAATCAGGAACTTCGGCGGTTTCTCCGTGATGAGTGTATACATTCAGGAGCTTAAAAAGGATCCATACCACTACCACCAGGCTCACCAGGGCGATCAGAAAATGCGTTAAAAACTGCTTGGATTTAAGAAATGCCAGGAAATCTTTCATAGAAATATAAGTGTGCTAATATAGCTATTATTTGAGAATTCGCGCTATATTTGAAGCCCTTGTCAGAGGGCGATCCGGCAAATTTTGTTAAAGCGGACGGCGGCTTCAAAAAAGGGCTGTTGACATACCGGAAAGTGGAGCGTATAGGGATTAAAAAAGAAATGCAGAAAAAAATCGAAAAAAGTTTTATTTTTTTTTGCAACAATGAAAATTGTTACTAAATTTGCAACCCCAATTACAACGGGACGTTCTTTAAAATTAGAAAAAAATAAAGCCGAAGTAGCTCAGCTGGTAGAGCCACTGATTTGTAATCAGTAGGTCGGGGGTTCGAGTCCCTTCTTCGGCTCTTTTTTTTTGGGGATATACCAGAGTGGCCAAATGGGACAGACTGTAAATCTGTTGTTTCGACTTCGGAGGTTCGAATCCTCCTGTCCCCACAGAAGTAACGATGGTTGACATTGTTAAGAAATCAAGCGGAAGTAGCTCAATTGGTAGAGCTCCAGCCTTCCAAGCTGGAGGTTGCGGGTTCGAGACCCGTCTTCCGCTCCAAAACGAAGACATGTGAAGTTGAAGAATAACCGTAGAACACGGACAAAAGTTTGTAGAGGTCTGCCTGGCGGCCTTAACCCTTTTGACAGTCCCCCAGAATGAGGGACTTTTCGTATATACAAGCACAAAGTTCTTTAAAATAAAGCAAGCCGGCATAAAAGACTGTAGGTCAGTCAGAAAGAGGCGCCCGTAGGCGGCCGACAAAGGACAGCAGCAGGACGAACAGGTAATTAAAGCTGTTGTAGCTCAGTGGTAGAGCACTTCCTTGGTAAGGAAGAGGTCGGCGGTTCAATCCCGCTCAACAGCTCAGGTAAAAAGATTTAAAGTAAAAACAGAAAATAAATAATAACAATCAACTAAAAAAATAACAATGGCTAAAGAAAAATTCGACCGTTCCAAACCACACGTAAACATTGGAACAATTGGTCACGTCGATCACGGTAAAACTACATTAACCGCTGCAATCACGACTGTATTGGCAGAAAAAGGTTTATCAGAAGTAAGGGATTTCTCGTCTATCGATAATGCCCCTGAAGAGAAAGAGCGTGGTATCACGATCAACACTTCTCACGTAGAATACCAAACAGCTTCCCGTCACTACGCTCACGTTGACTGCCCAGGCCACGCGGATTATGTGAAAAACATGATCACCGGTGCTGCTCAGATGGACGGTGCGATCTTAGTGGTTGCTTCTACTGATGGTCCTATGCCTCAAACTCGCGAGCATATCCTGTTAGCTCGTCAGGTAGGTGTTCCTGCAATCGTTGTATTCATGAACAAAGTGGATATGGTTGAGGATGCTGAGTTATTGGAGTTAGTTGAAATGGAAATCCGCGAATTATTGTCTTTCTACAAATTCGACGGTGACAATACGCCAATCATCAAAGGTTCTGCTTTAGGTGGATTAAACAAAGACCCGAAATGGGTTGAAAAAATCATGGAATTAATGGACGCTGTAGATTCTTACATTCCATTACCTCCACGTGAAAAAGACAAACCATTCCTGATGCCGGTTGAGGACGTGTTCACAATCACTGGTCGTGGTACTGTAGCTACAGGCCGTATCGAAACAGGTGTGATCAACTCCAACGATGCTGTTGAGATCATCGGTATGGGTGAAGAAAAATTAACCTCTACTGTAACAGGTGTAGAGATGTTCCGTAAAATCTTGGATTACGGTGAGGCTGGAGATAACGTAGGTTTACTGTTACGTGGTATCGACAAAAAAGATATCCGTCGTGGTATGGTTATCGTGAAACCAGGTTCAATCAAAGCTCACAAAAAATTCAAAGCTGAGGTTTACGTTCTGAAAAAAGAAGAAGGTGGACGTCACACGCCATTCCATAACAAATACCGTCCTCAGTTCTACCTGCGTACAACTGACGTTACCGGAGAGATCACTCTGGAAGCAGGACGCGAGATGGTTATGCCTGGTGATAACGTTACTATTACAGTTGAGTTACACGCTCCTGTAGCTATGGATAAAGGTCTGCGTTTCGCGATGCGTGAAGGTGGCCGTACCGTAGGTGCTGGTCAGGTAACTGAGATCATCGAGTAATAAGAATTCCAAACTAGCAAAATGGCTTGCCCTCATGAAGGCTTAGCCATTTTGCTGTTTAAAAGAAAAGGCATTTACGGGCGTAGTTCAAGGGTAGAATTACGGTCTCCAAAACCGCAGATGGGAGTTCGAATCTCTCCGCCCGTGCGAAACAGTTAAAGGTTTAAAGTTTCGGGTTACCGAACCTGAAACTTTAAACATTAAACCTTAAACTAAAAGAGATATGAGTAAGTTTGGAGCATACATCGCAGAAACAAAAGACGAGTTATTTAATAAAGTAACCTGGCCAACATGGTCCGAGTTGCAAAGCAGCGCCATTCTGGTTGCTGTCGCATCCACTATTATCGGTCTCCTGGTTTGGGGTATGGATTTAGGTTTTGAGGTGCTGATGAGCAACGCCTACAAAATGGTAAACGGATTATAATTTTTTAGACTTACGGAAAGACATGGCGGAAACTGCAAACAAAGATTCTTCTATCGCGAAAAAATGGTACGTGGTACGCGCCATTAGCGGGCAGGAGAAGAAAGTGAAACAATATATTGAGGTGGAAATTAACCGTTTGAAGTTAAACGATTATGTTTCCCAGGTGTTGATCCCTACAGAGAAGTTCATCCAGATCCGCAACGGTAAAAAAATCCAGAAAGAGCGTTCGTTCTATCCGGGTTATGTGCTGATCGAAGCGGCTTTGGTTGGTGAGATTACACACATCATTAAAAATATTACCGGCGTGATCGGCTTTTTGGGCGAAACAAAACGCGGAGAGGCTGTGCCAATGCGCTTATCCGAAGTGAACCGCATCTTAGGAAAAGTAGATGAGCTCACCGAGGCCGAAAGCGTGGTGACAAGCAATTATGTTGTTGGAGAATCCGTAAAAGTGATCAACGGACCATTCAACGGATTTAACGGCGTGATCGAAGAGATCAACGACGAGAAGAAAAAAATCAAAGTTACCGTTAAGATCTTCGGCCGTAAAACGCCTGTAGAGCTGGGCTTTGGTGAAGTGGAGAGAGAGTAGGCTTCAGCGCTTCGGCTTCGCTCAGCGACCGAATCGCTAAGTACTATGAGAGTTAGGTTTTTTGGTGACTGAGCGTAGTCGAAGGCACAAAAAAACAAATTTGACATATTGAAATAAACCCATTGAAGGTTAGTACATCAGGAACATGAGCGCTTTGCTGCTTCCAACTCAAAGTTATCTCCTGACCGAACGCCTCAATACGAAAAGCAGACAGATGATGAGCCATCCGGACGCTTTTCACCAAACAAATAAAAACATATAAAAATGGCAAAAGAGTTATCAGCAATCGTAAAGCTTCAAATCAAAGGTGGAGCTGCTAACCCGTCGCCTCCGATTGGTCCTGCATTAGGTGCCAAAGGTGTAAACATCATGGAGTTCTGTAAGCAATTCAACGCCAGAACCCAGGAGCAGGCCGGTAAAGTATTACCGGTTATGATCAATGTTTACGCTGACAAGACATTTGATTTCGTTATCAAACGTCCGCCTGCAGCAGTTCAGATCATGGAGTTGGCTAAAGTTAAAGCAGGTTCAGGCGAGAGCAACCGTAAAAAAGTTGGTTCCATTTCATGGGATCAGATCCGCACTATTGCAACAGACAAAATCGTGGACATGAACTGTTTCACGATCGAATCTGCCATGCGTATGGTAGCCGGTACAGCTCGTAGCATGGGAGTTACCGTAACAGGTGACGCGCCAGCAAAAAACTAATCATTTAATAATCAAACAACGCTTTAAAAAATGGCAACGTTAACTAAAAAAAGAAAAGCTGCTGATGCTAAGTTCGACGCAACGAAAGCATACACTGTAGCTGAAGCTTCAAAAGTGGTGAAAGATATCACAACCACTAAATTTGATGCTTCTGTGGACCTCGCAGTCCGTTTAGGAGTTGATCCTCGTAAAGCTAATCAAATGGTACGTGGCACCGTTACCTTACCTCACGGTACAGGTAAAACTCTGCGTGTACTGGCGATCGTAACTCCTGATAAGGAAGCGGAAGCTAAGGCAGCAGGTGCAGACTATGTTGGATTAGACGAGTATATCGACAAAATCAAGGGTGGATGGACAGATGTAGACGTGATCATCACAATGCCTTCAGTAATGGGCAAAGTTGGTGCTTTAGGTCGTGTATTAGGTCCACGTGGCTTAATGCCAAACCCGAAAACAGGTACAGTAACTATGGAAGTAGGTAAAGCTGTAGCTGACTCAAAAGGTGGTAAAATCGACTTCAAAGTTGATAAAGCAGGTATCGTGCATGCCGGTATCGGAAGAGCTTCTTTCGACGCAGCTAAATTGACTGAGAACGCAATGGAAGTATTATCAGCCATCGTGAAACTGAAGCCGTCTTCTGCAAAAGGCACTTACGTAAAGTCTGTGTACATGAGCAGCACTATGAGCGCAGGTATCCAAATCGATCCAAAATCATTTAACTAATTTTTAAAGAACATCTGTTAGTATGAACAAACAAGAAAAAACACAGGAGATCGAAAGATTAGTAGAAGTATTAAACGCTAATACCAAGATCTACTTAGCTGATTGTTCTTCTTTAACAGTAGAAAAAGTTGGCCAGTTACGCCGCTCTTGTTTCGAGAAAAAAGTAAGCATGCAGGTTGTAAAAAACACGCTGTTGGCGAAAGCCCTGGAGCGTGCAAACGACAGCAAGTTAGCTGAACTGATCCCGGCACTGAAAGGTGAGACTGCTTTAATGCTGACCGAAGTGTCTAACGCTCCGGCCAAGATCATTAAAGAGTTTCGCAAAGGCGGCGACAAGCCGAAGATTAAAGCAGCATATGTCGAAGAAATGATCTTTATCGGCGACGATAAACTCGATGCTTTGGCAGGTCTGAAATCGAAAAACGAATTGATAGGCGATGTAATCGGCCTGTTACAGTCTCCAATCCAGCGTGTCATCGGTGGTTTAGAGAACAAATTCAAAGGTTCGGAAGAAGCAGCAGCTTAATCACTGTAAAGAACAATCGCCTGCGCAGGCAGGCAAACCAAAAACAATTTAATTAAAAGTATTCATAAAATAAAAACTAATAAAAATGGCAGACGTAAAAGCAATCGCTGAATCATTAGTAAACCTGACAGTTAAAGAAGTTCAGGAATTAGCAACAGTATTAAAAGACGAGTATGGAATTGAGCCTGCAGCAGCTGCAGTAGTAGTAGCTGGTAACGGTGGCGGCGGAGACGCAGCAGCAGCTAAAACATCTTTCGATGTGATCTTAGTTGAAGCTGGTGCAGCTAAATTAGGTGTGGTTAAAGTTGTAAAAGACTTAACCGGCTTAGGCTTGAAAGAAGCTAAAGATTTAGTGGACGGCGCTCCAAAACCAGTGAAAGAAGGTATTGCAAAAGAAGAGGCTGAGTCTATTAAAAAGGCTTTAGAAGAAGCTGGTGCAAAAGTAGAAGTAAAATAATTTTACTTACAAAACTAGGTGTTAAGGTCTTCACTGCTTCGGCAAAAGACCTTAACCCTTTTTCTGCTTTTAGTCATCCAGTCGATCTTTTAGAATACTCACTAAATAAACAAAATTATCTTGGCTACAACAGTAAAAAAATCACAGAGAATTAATTTCTCTTCCAACAAATTTCCGATTGAGTACCCTGATTTCTTAGATATACAGGTAAAATCCTTCCAGGATTTTTTTCAATTGGAGACTACTCCGGATAACCGAAAAAACGAAGGATTATTCCGCGTATTTGCCGAAAACTTTCCGATTTCCGATGCGAGAAACAACTTCGTGTTGGAATTTTTGGATTATTTCGTAGACCCGCCGCGTTATGCACTCGATGAGTGTATCAGCCGCGGCTTAACTTATTCTGTACCGTTGAAAGCCAAATTAAAGCTTTACTGTACAGACCCTGAGCATGAAGATTTCGAAACCATTGTGCAGGACGTTTACCTGGGCACGATCCCTTACATGACACCAAAAGGATCCTTCGTGATCAATGGTGCCGAGCGTGTGATCGTCTCCCAGCTTCACCGTTCACCGGGCGTGTTCTTCGGACAAAGCCGCCATGCCAATGGAACAAAACTATACAGCGCCCGCGTGATCCCGTTCAAAGGATCATGGATCGAGTTCGCTACCGACATCAATAACGTGATGTATGCCTACATCGACCGTAAGAAAAAGTTACCTGTAACCACCTTATTACGGGCGATCGGCTTTGAAAGTGATAAGCAGATTTTAGAGATCTTTGGTCTTGCCGACGAAGTAAAAGTTTCGAAGGCAGGTCTGAAGCGTGAAGTTGGACGCCGCTTAGCGGCACGTGTTCTCAAAACATGGATCGAGGATTTCGTGGATGAGGATACCGGAGAGGTTGTTTCCATCGAGCGTAACGAGGTTATCCTCGACCGCGAAACAATCCTCGAAGATGCACATATCGACTTAATTGCCGACAACGGCGTGAAATCCATCATCCTGCACAAGGAAGACGTGAACACCGCTGACTTCGCGATTATCTACAATACCTTACAGAAAGATTCCACCAACTCGGAAAAAGAAGCGATCGAGTATATCTACCGTTTGCTGCGTAATGCCGAGCCGCCTGATGAAGAAACAGCGCGCGGTGTAATCGACAAATTATTCTTCTCCGACAAGCGTTATGATTTAGGAGAAGTAGGCCGTTTCCGTATCAACAAAAAATTGGGCATCGATATTCCGATGAATATCCGTGTGTTGACGAAAGAGGACATCATCCTGATCATGAAATACCTGATCGAGCTGATTAACTCTAAAACGGATGTGGATGATATCGATCACTTGTCAAACCGTCGTGTACGTACGGTGGGTGAGCAGTTGTTCTCCCAGTTCGGTGTTGGTTTAGCGCGTATGGCGCGTACCATCCGCGAGCGTATGAACGTACGTGATAACGAGGTGTTCACACCAACGGATCTGATCAATGCCAAAACATTATCATCTGTGATCAACTCATTCTTCGGAACGAACCAGTTATCTCAGTTCATGGATCAAACCAACCCTCTGTCAGAGATTACGCACAAGCGTCGTCTTTCGGCACTCGGGCCAGGAGGTTTATCCCGCGAGCGTGCAGGTTTCGAGGTGCGTGACGTTCACTACACACACTACGGCCGTCTTTGTACGATTGAAACACCGGAAGGACCGAACATTGGTTTGATCTCTTCCCTGTGTGTATTCGCCAAGGTCAACAAGCTGGGATTCATTGAAACACCTTTCCGTTCGGTTACGAATGGTAAAGTGGATATCAATAAAGGCATTACTTATTTAACCGCTGAGGAAGAAGATCAGAAGAACATTGCACAAACCAGTGCAGAGCTCGATGACAAAGGAAACTTCGTGGGTAAAAAAGTAACCGCCCGTTACGAAGGCGACTTCCCGGTATTAGAGCCTAGCCAGGTTCAGCTGATGGACGTTGCTCCTAACCAGATTGCCTCGATTGCGGCATCATTGATTCCGTTCCTGGAGCATGACGATGCCAACCGTGCGTTGATGGGATCGAACATGCAGCGCCAGGCGGTTCCGTTGATGCGCCCTGAAGCACCGATCGTTGGTACAGGTATCGAAGCCCGCGTGGCGGAAGACAGCCGTGTATTGATCAATGCCGAAGGCGAAGGTGTGGTAGAGTATGTGGATGCACGCGAAATCGTGATCCGCTACAACCGCAGCACCGACGAGAAACTGGTAAGCTTTGAAGGGGATGTGAAAACATACAAACTCACCAAATTCCAGAAAACCAACCAGAGCACCTGCATGAACCTGAAACCGATCGTGAAGAAAGGCGACAAGGTGGTAAAAGGGCAGGTACTGTGCGACGGTTATGCCACTGAAAAAGGTGAATTAGCTTTAGGACGTAACTTAAAAGTAGCGTTCATGCCCTGGAAAGGTTACAACTTCGAGGATGCGATCGTTATCTCTGAGCGCGTAATCCGCGACGATATCTTTACATCGATTCACATCGACGAGTACTCACTGGAAGTGCGCGACACGAAACGTGGTATGGAGGAGCTGACTCCGGACATCCCTAACGTATCGGAAGACGCTACCAAAGACCTCGACGAGAAAGGGATTATCCGCATCGGTGCCGAAGTGAAAGAAGGTGACATCCTCATTGGAAAAATTACGCCTAAAGGTGAAACCGATCCTTCTCCGGAAGAAAAATTATTGCGTGCGATCTTCGGTGATAAAGCCGGTGACGTGAAAGACGCTTCTTTACGCGTATCTCCATCTATCAAAGGGGTGATCGTCGACAAGAAATTGTTTTCCCGCGCCATTAAGGATAAGAAACAAAAAGCCGATGAGAAACCTCTGATCGAGAAACTGGATACAGACCACAACAAAGCGATCGCTGCCCTGAAATACCAACTGATCGAAAAATTATTCGAACTGGTGAACGGCCGTACATCACAAGGTGTGAGCAATATCCTGGGTGAGGAAGTAATCTCTAAAGGCACGAAGTTTACTCAGAAATTATTGGAGAAAGTTGACTTCTCGGAAGTAAATCCGGGCAACTGGACAACCGATAAGGATAAAAACGAACAAATTGAGCGCTTGCTGCACAACTTCATGATCAAGTACAACGATCATTTAGGACAGTACAAGCGTGAGAAATTCCAGATCACTGTTGGTGACGAGCTGCCAAACGGTATCGTACAGCTGGCCAAAGTATACATCGCTCAGAAACGTAAGTTGAGGGTAGGTGATAAGATGGCGGGTCGTCACGGTAACAAGGGGATCGTTGCCCGTATTGTGAAGGATGAAGATATGCCGTTCCTGGAAGACGGAACACCGGTAGATATCGTACTGAACCCACTGGGTGTACCTTCGCGTATGAACCTGGGTCAGATTTACGAAACAGTACTGGCCTGGGCCGGACAAAAATTAGGATTGAAATTCTCAACGCCTATCTTCGACGGGGCTTCTATGACCGAGATTGACGAGTACACCAAAAAAGCAGGTGTGCCTCAATATGGCCGTACTTACCTCATCGACGGTGGTACAGGTGAGCGCTTCGACCAGCCGGCTACTGTAGGTATTATCTACATGCTGAAATTAGGCCACATGGTGGATGATAAGATGCACGCCCGTTCAATCGGACCTTACTCATTGATTACGCAGCAACCTTTAGGTGGTAAAGCGCAGTTCGGTGGTCAGCGTTTCGGTGAGATGGAGGTGTGGGCACTCGAAGCTTACGGTGCAGCCAATGTATTGCAGGAATTACTCACCATTAAGTCTGACGACGTGATGGGCCGTGCCAAAGCATACGAGGCGATCGTAAAAGGCGAGAACATCCCTGCTCCGGGCATTCCTGAGTCCTTCAATGTATTGATGCACGAGCTTCGTGGATTGGCATTGGATGTGACCCTTGACTAACACATACTTCAAGAGCCGGTGACTGAGCGCAGTCGAAGTCACCGGAACTGAGGAAGGAATTTCAATTATCAATTAAATTAAAAGCAATATATAATGGCTTTAAGAAAAGATAACAAAGTAAAATCAAACTTCTCCAAGATCACCATTAGTTTAGCTTCTCCGGAAACTATTCTTCAGCGTAGCTCCGGTGAAGTATTGAAACCGGAAACCATCAACTACCGTACTTACAAACCTGAAAGAGACGGGTTGTTCTGCGAGCGTATTTTCGGCCCGGTAAAAGATTACGAATGCCACTGCGGTAAATACAAACGTATCCGTTACAAGGGCATCATCTGCGACCGCTGTGGTGTGGAAGTGACTGAGAAAAAAGTACGTCGTGAGCGTATGGGGCACATCAACCTGGTGGTTCCTGTAGCGCACATCTGGTATTTCCGTTCGTTGCCGAACAAAATCGGTTATTTATTAGGCCTGCCTACTAAAAAGCTCGATATGATCATTTACTACGAGCGTTACGTGGTTATCAACGCCGGTGTTGCCGGTGCCAATGGTACACAATACCTCGACTTCTTAACGGAAGAGGAATACCTGAACCTGGTAGAGACCTTACCGAAAGACAACCACCTGCTCGACGATACAGATCCTAATAAATTCATCGCCAAAATGGGTGCTGAAGCTTTGCAGGATTTATTATCGCGCCTGGAGCTGGATGACCTTTCTTACGAATTACGCCACAAAGCCAATACCGAAACGTCTCAGCAACGTAAAAACGAAGCGCTGAAACGCTTACAGGTCATTGAGGCATTCCGTGCGGCACAAGGCCATATCGAAAACAAGCCGGAGTGGATGATCATCAAAACCGTTCCGGTGATTCCACCGGAATTGCGTCCACTCGTTCCATTGGATGGCGGCCGTTTCGCAACTTCCGATTTAAATGACTTATACCGTCGTGTGATCATCCGTAACAACCGTTTGAAGCGCCTGATCGAGATCAAAGCTCCGGACGTGATCTTACGTAACGAGAAGCGTATGTTACAGGAATCTGTTGACTCATTGTTCGACAACTCCCGTAAATCCAATGCGGTGAAAACAGAATCGAACCGCGCCCTGAAATCATTATCCGACTCCTTAAAAGGTAAGCAAGGCCGTTTCCGTCAGAACTTACTCGGTAAGCGTGTGGATTACTCGGCACGTTCGGTAATCGTCGTTGGGCCTGAATTGAAATTACACGAATGCGGTTTGCCAAAAGAAATGGCGGCAGAGTTATTCAAACCGTTTATCATTCGTAAAATGATCGAGCGTGGTATCGTGAAAACGGTAAAATCCGCGAAGAAGATCGTTGATAAAAAAGAGCCTATTGTTTGGGATATCTTAGAGAATGTACTGAAAGGGCATCCGGTGATGTTGAACCGTGCCCCGACACTCCACAGGCTCGGTATCCAGGCATTCCAGCCAAAACTGATCGAAGGAAAGGCGATCCAGCTTCACCCACTGGTGTGTACGGCGTTCAACGCCGATTTCGACGGTGACCAGATGGCGGTACACGTTCCGTTAGGACATGCTGCCGTATTGGAAACACAGATCTTAATGCTGGCCTCTCACAATATCCTTAACCCGTCGAACGGTGCGCCGGTGGCTGTACCTTCCCAGGACATGGTGTTGGGTTTATATTACCTGACCAAATCCAAAAAGAACCTGGAGAACGATGCGGTAAAAGGAGAAGGAAAAGTATTTTACAGTGCAGAAGAAGTGGTGATCGCGTTAAATGAGAAGAGTGTTGATATGCATGCTCAGATCAAGATCAAGATTACGAATGCATTGGAAGGAGATAAATTAGTCACCAAGATTATTGATACGACTGTAGGCCGTGTCATCTTCAACCAGGTGGTTCCGCACGAAGTAGGTTTCATCAACGAATTGTTGACCAAGAAATCACTCCGCGACATCATCGGGATGGTCGTGAAGAAAACAGGTATGGCTAAAACAGCCAAGTTCCTGGATGATATCAAGACGATCGGATTCTCTACAGCCTTCCGCGGTGGTTTATCGTTCAACTTAGGTGACATCGAAACACCGGAAGATAAAATCAAGATCATCGCAGAAGCTCAGGGCCAGGTAGACGAGGTGATGTCTAACTACTCCATGGGTTTCATTACCAACAATGAGCGTTACAACCAGATCATCGATATCTGGACACACGCCAACTCAAAGGTAACGAAGAAAGTATTGGATAAGATCAGTACAGAGCGCCAGGGCTTCAACTCGGTATACATGATGCTTGACTCCGGAGCCCGTGGTTCCAAAGAGCAGATCAAACAGCTGAGCGGGATGCGTGGTCTGATGGCAAAACCTCAGAAAGCAGGTGATACAACGGCTTCCATTATCGAGAACCCGGTATTATCCAATTTCCGTGAAGGTCTGTCCATCTTAGAGTACTTTATCTCTACCCACGGTGCGCGTAAAGGTCTGGCAGATACGGCTTTGAAAACGGCCGATGCCGGTTACCTGACCCGTCGTCTGGTGGATGTAGCGCAGGACGTTATTATTAATGAAGAAGACTGCGGAACATTACGTGGCTTAACGGCAACTGCCCTGAAAAACAACGACGATATCGTTGAAACCTTAAGGGACCGCGCTTTAGGACGTATTGCCCTGGCAGACGTTTATCACCCGACAACCGGCGACCTGATCGTTGGTGCCGGCGAAATGATCACCGAAGATGTGGCCGATATCATCGAAGCATCTCCAATCGAATCAGTAGAGATCCGTTCGGTATTAACCTGCGAGTCGAAACTGGGTGTGTGCTCTAAATGCTACGGACGTAACTTAGCCAATGGCCGCCAGGTACAGTTAGGTGAAGCTGTTGGTGTGATTGCAGCACAGTCCATCGGTGAGCCGGGTACACAGCTGACGTTACGTACGTTCCACGTAGGTGGTACGGCATCGAACACGGCTGCTGCATCAAGCTTAATCGCTAAATACGACGGTATTGCCGAGATCGACGAATTACGTACGGTAGAGCGTGTTAACCAGGACGGAACCAAAGCCAATGTGGTGATCGGCCGTTCGACAGAGGTGCGTATCGTGGATGCCAACACCGGCATTACCTTAACCACCGGTAACATTCCTTACGGTTCACAGTTGTACATCAAACCGGGTGCAAAAGTGAAAAAAGGCGAATTAATCTGTGATTGGGATCCGTACAATGCGGTGATCGTATCGGAGTTCGGTGGTAACGTTGAATACGAAGGTATTAAAGAGAACGTGACTTACCGTGAAGAATCCGATGAGCAAACAGGTTTCCGCGAAAAAGTAATTATAGAATCCAAAGACAAAACCTTATCTCCATTGATCCGTATCGTGGACAAAAAAGGTGAGCCTTTGAAAACATACAACTTACCAGTAAGCGCTCACATCATCGTGAATGAAAAAGCGAAGATCGAGCCGGGCCAGGTGTTAGTGAAAATTCCTCGTGTGACAGGTAAGACAGGTGATATCACCGGTGGTCTCCCTCGTGTAACCGAGTTATTTGAAGCACGTAACCCATCGAACCCTGCGGTAGTATCTGAAATTGACGGTATCGTAACCTTTGGTAAGATCAAGCGTGGTAACCGTGAGGTGATCGTAGAGGCTAAGACAGGTGAGCAGCACCGTTACTTAGTGTCTTTATCGAAACACATCCTCGTACAGGAAAACGATTTCGTAAAAGCAGGTGAGCAATTATCTGACGGAGCGATTTCTCCGGGCGATATCCTGGCGATCAAAGGCCCTACAGCCGTTCAGGAATACTTAGTGAACGAGATCCAGGAGGTATACCGTTTACAGGGTCAGAAACTGAATGACAAGCACTTCGAGGTGATCGTTCGCCAGATGATGCGTAAAGTTCAGATCGAAGATCCGGGTGATACATCATTCTTAGAGCTGCAGCTGATCAACAAGATCGACTTCATGACGGAGAATGATAACCTCTACGGTAAAAAAGTAGTGGTAGAACCGGGTGACTCTGAAACACTGAAACGCGGGCAGATCGTCACAGCACGTAAATTACGTGACGAGAACTCTGTTCTGCGCCGTAAAGACAAGAAATTGGTAGAAGCGCGTGATGCGGTTCCTGCAACGGCAACGCCGATCCTGCAGGGTATCACCAGGGCGTCGTTACAAACCAGCAGCTGGATCTCTGCCGCATCGTTCCAGGAAACCACCAAAGTACTGAACGAAGCAGCCGTAAACGGAAAAGTGGATACCCTGCAAGGTTTGAAAGAGAACGTGATCGTAGGTCACTTGATCCCGGCCGGTACAGGTCTGCGCCAATACGAGAAATTAGTCGTAGGAAGCAAAGAAGAGTACGAGCGCCTGATGGCTTCGAAAGAAGAGATCGAGGAAGAAGCGTAATAACGATGGCTTCGGTGCTTCGACTACGCTCAGCAACCGAACGCTGCTAATCATATAAAACCCCTTTCATCAATGAAAGGGGTTTTTTGTTTTGTCAGGCTGAGCAACCTGCCCCGGAACCGCTTCGGGAGAGCGTTATGGTAATTGAGCGTAGTCGACGGTGGCTGAGTGTACTGGAATTGGTGACTGAGCGCAGTCGAAGTCCCAATCCCGGATGCTACAATCCGTAGCAGAAAGCGGCTCTAAAATGGCTTATCTTTGTATAAGAGAGCCATTTTTAATTTACAGAGGGCATGCATTTACAGACAATTCAAACCAAAATTTACGAGCTGAGAGGGCAAAAAGTGATGCTGGATTACGACCTGGCAGGGCTGTATGAGGTATTAACCAAAAATCTAAACCTTGCGGTTAAACGGAATTCGCGAAGATTCCCCCAGGACTTTATGTTTCAGCTAACCAAAACCGAATGGGATAATTTGAGGTTGCAATTTGAAACCTCAAAGAAAAAAGGAGGAACACGCTATCTGCCCTATGCTTTTACGGAGCAGGGAGTAGCCATGTTGAGCGGCATATTAAACAGTGATAAAGCCATAGATGTCAATATTGCCATCATGCGTGCTTTCATCGCCTTAAAGCAGTTTGCCTTAACAAACACAGAATTGAATAACAAGTTGAAAGAGCTGGAAGACAGCTACAACCAGCAGTTCAAAGACGTTTACGAAGCCATTGATTACCTCTTGCAAAAAGACAAGCAGGACATTAGTCAAAAGGAGAGAAAGCAGATAGGCTATAAGCGATGAGCTCCGACAGTTACTGAAGGTACTTGCCTGCCCTTCATACAAACTATGACGGGGAAGAATGCCTACGAAAGCCCTTCCAGCTGCTCAAATACAGGCACCAGCAATCTGCCCTTTTCCGTCAGGTAATATTCCACATGCAAAGGTTTGGGCTTGATCACTACGCGTGTCAATAGCTCGGCCTCTTCCATTTCTTTGAGAGCCACATTCAACGATTGCTTATTGGAGCCTTTGATGTCGCGCAGCAACGCGCTGAATCGCAGTGGCGCCTCCGTAGCCAGCCGGAAGATCTCGGGCTTCCATTTGCCGGATAATAGCTTCAGCAGGCTCTGTGCCGGGCAGGTTTGGTTATCTTCTTTCGGATTCTGAGTAGTCATGTTTTTCTGACTTATTGCAGGGAATTAAAATAGCCTGCAACTTTGCGTAAAGATACGCATTTAAAATAAAGGAGATTGTGAGGCCAATAGCCTAAGCAATGATCCCCACGGAAATCAGTCTATGAAACGCATCCTTTATCCGCTTTTAGTATTAACCCTGTCCGGAGGCTTTTCCGCCTGCCAGGCACAACCCAACAAACCCATGTCCGAAAACAAAAACAACCCGCTGTTATGCGACCCCGAACAAGGCATCTGCGAGATTCCTACTGCTACCGCCAATGCCAGCCAGACAAGCGTTCCGGCGGGACCAAAACCCGTGAAGATCATTTATTTTACCGACCCCATCTGCTCTTCCTGCTGGGGCATCGAGCCTCAGCTGCGCAGGCTGAAGCTGGAGTACGGAAAAGATGTAGAGATCGACTACCACATGGGCGGCCTGCTGCCCGACTGGAGCTATAACAGCGGCGGTATCAGTAAACCTTCCGACGTGGCCCATCACTGGGACGAGGTGAGCAAATATTATAATATGCCCATCGACGGGGACGTGTGGCTGGAAGACCCCTTGCCCTCTTCTTACCCGCCCTCTATCGCCTTTAAGGCCGCGCAGCTACAGGATCAGGCCAAAGCCATTAAGTTCCTGAGGCTCATCCGCGAGATGGTATTCCTTGAGAAAAAGAACATTGCCCGCTGGGAGCACCTGTCGGCAGCTGCCTTTTATACAGGCCTCGATACCAGCCGCCTGAAAGCCGATTATGAAGGGCAGGCAAAGCTTGACTTTCAGAAGGACCTTGAACTTGCGCAACAAATGGCGGTGCGTGGCTTTCCCACCTTGTTCATTTCCAACGCTGCCGGCAGCCAGGAGAAAGTGTATGGATTCAAACCCTACAGTGTTTTCGAAAGCAGCCTGATTGCCGTTTACCCGGAGATCAGGAAGACAGCCTACAACAAAGACTGGAAAAGCCTGTTCAATGAATACCATACGCTCACTGCCACGGAATTTTCCGAATTGAGCGGCCTCTCCTTCGCAGAAAGTGTTCAGACCCTGGAAAAGCTCGCACAAGAGCAGGTGCTTAGCAAATGGATTACAAAGAATGGCGCGCTCTGGACCAGGAAATAAGCTCCTGTAAAACCCGGCGTCAGGGATCGTTGCGGAAAACTCCTGTCATGACGTATCGTGACGGACGCCCAAAAATTGCCTCATGGAAACAGAACGGGTGATTGTAATAAGGCATGTGTGGTAATGTACAAACCAGGCATATATTCTTTGCGGTCCCAGCGTCTTCTCTGCGACCTTTGCGGTTAAGCACTAAAGCAACTTCAGCTTCCGCAAATCCTTATAGGCCTGCTTTTCCACGGCAGCAATCTCGTCGAGCATGTTGGCGCTCTCCTCAAAATCTTTTTGCTCATTGAGCCTGCCCTTGAAGATGCGGCCCATGTTGATGGCGCTGGCGCGCCACATATCACCCGCTTTGGTAAACTCGTCTGAAATGCGCAGCAGCTCGTCATTCGGGATATAGCCGTTGGCCTGCTCCAAAAATGCGGCATACAAAAAGCGGAAGCCGCCGCCGCCCGTGCCGATCTCTTCCTGCATACGCACGATCTGCCCCACGTATAAGGCTGCTTTGCGCGGCCCGAGCTTGTCGCGCCACTTGCGCACCTGGCGCGCCGTATAGTGGATGCCGCTCACCCCCGCAATAGGCCCGGGGATGTAGAGCATTTCGAATGCCGTTTTCTGAATCCCTTTGGCAATCGCCTTCCGGATCTGCTCCTTGCTTACCTGCTTCACATGCTCCGGGTAGTATACATGGCCTTTCGGCTCCAGCGGCCCTTTGGCAAAGCGCACCTTGCGCATGTCCTCTTCCGTGAGTGTGGTCACCGTTTCCATCACCGGGTCGCTCACCAGGTAGTTGCCGTTCTCTTTGCCATACACCACAATGTTGTGCGCATTGAAATGAAAGCGGTACTCGGCCGGGAAATAGGGCAGGTTATAGACGCCCACCTGGCAGCCCACCGGGTTGCCAAGCTGAATTTGCTTATTGAGGTAATCCACCGCTTCTTTTTCGGTGCTGAACTTTTTACGGTTCACTTTTACGCCAAGCGCCTTGCAGGTGCGGCTGAAGATCAGCCCCGGCATGCTGCGGTAAGAAATGGCCGGCCCGCCATTCACCATCATAAAAGGAATATGAATGTAGAAAATCCCGGATCCCATGCCAAACATCAGCGGCTCTGTCATGAACTCCATACCGTGATGTCTTAGTAAGCCAGTGGCGACGCCGTTCTCGCAATGCGCCGCCTGTAAGTGTTTGTAGTTAGGTTCCAAGTTTTATCCTTTAAAATTTTTTAGCTCCTCTGTGCTGATCTCAAATACCCTCGCATAAATCGCCAGCTTCTCATCGCTGAGCGCCTTGAATACGGCAGGCTTAAAGTGCCGCCTGACGGTCATTTTCCAGAAGCCGGTGTAGCTGCTCAAAAGCCCTACATCCATCAGCTTCAGCTCCATGAAATAGTACACAGGACTGCTCTCCCCGTTCTTTACCTTCAGCGCAGCTTCCGCTACACGTTCCTTAATGTCGTCCCAGGCATTATCCAGCGCCTGCTTCTTCACATCCCAGCCTATGCTCAGGTCGGTCGTGTATTTTCCGTCCTTATCTTTTACATAGCATACATCACGCGTTACACCCAGTAAGGCGGAAGGGTCCTGAGGTACATCTTCTTTTTTCATGTGTGTAGAAAAGAGGGGTTAAGGTCTTCGTGCTCTCATCAAATTTGATTCCAGCAGAACAAAGATAGGACGAGAATGCTAAAAAGAAAATAATACTATTATTTACTTGAAATTTGAAATGACTCTTCTTTCTTTATTTATTGATGAAACATACCAACAGCTTTTGGTCGTGCCGGCGAAAAGCCGTCAGGCTTTCCGTTCCTCCCGATAGATATCGGGACTTTTTTGCCGTGCTTCGGCTGCCCTTCGGCTCTCCCGAAATAAATCCGGGACAGGCTGCTCAGGATGACAGCTCAGTAACCGGCAAAAAGGATTTCCACTGCTTCCGATAGCTATCGGAACCTTCACGCGGGGTTATCTCTGAATAGAGGCTCAGTCTTTAATCAGGAACGAACACCGGCGCCAGGGACCGAGTGATCTGTTTGAGCTCCTTTGTTTGTCCCGCAGGGCAGACAAAGAGCGAGTTACGAGGGCCCGCCCGGGCGCCCAAAAAGTCGAGCAGTATTAGAAATAAACACTTACATAACGGTGAAATATCCCCTGCTAACTACCGGTTTTCAGAATGATGTTGTGAAATTGACTTTTAGGAACTTTCTTAGCACACCGTCAGGAGGCAATACGCATAGGTAAAGCGGGCGCTTTCAGGAACCATCAGGAGTATTTTCTGGCCCTTTTGGAGCTTGCCCGAATTCATCAGCTCTTCCACCATCATGAAGATGGAGGCCGAACCGATATTACCCACCGAGGTGAGGTTGGTGAACCATTTCTCCTGCGGGATATCGATGTTGTATTTTACGATCTCTTCGGCGATCTTGCTCCTGAAAAATTCCGATGATAAATGTGGAAGAAAATAATCGATGCTGCTGATATCGAAGTTTTTTTTGTCGATGATCTCTTTCAGGTATTTGGTTCCTGTCGGAACAATTTCGCGGCCCAGTAATTTGGTATCCTGCTTAAAGGAAAAAATAGATTTATCGAGCCATTGCTCGGGGCTGAACTCTTTCCATCCCAGCGTCTTTCCGTCCTCGGTCTTTTCGGATCCTACGTACATGCAGGTTTCGAGCTGGTTGGCGTAAGAGCGGATCTCGAGCCACTCGATCTTTAAAGACCTAGTTCCCCTTGGCTTGTTTTCCAGCAATAAGGCGGCAGCCCCATCGGAAAGCATCCAGCGCAGGAAATCTTTTTCGAAAGCGATGATCGGGTTTTGCTCCATCTCCGCCAGTCGCTCGGTTTCATTTTCAAAGTATTCGGCGCGCATAAACGCCGAAAGCTTTTCGGAGCCCGTGCATACTGCGTTGGCCGTGTTACCCGCCAGGATAGAGGTGTAGCCGAATTTTAAGGATTGCATGCTGGCGCAGCAGGAGCCCGATGGAGAGATCAGCTCTACCGGGCCGGCCTCTTTCAGCTCGCCGTGAACCATCACCGCATGCGATGGCATGTGATTATCCGGAGAGGCCGTACCGCAGGCAATCAGCTCAATATCTTCCAGCTTAAAATCGGCATCGGTGAGTTTCTTAATGGCAATAGCCGTCATTTCAGCGTTGGAGTGGGTCGACTTTCCCTCTTTGGTAAGGGCATAGTACCTCGTTTTAATACCATTATTGCGCAAGGTCAGGCGTTTCCCTTTGGAAGGAACACCGTCAATCATCCCCAGATACTCTTCCATCTCATCGTTGGAAACAGGATCATTAGGTAAGAACTTTGCCGCCCTGGTTATATAAACTTCTTGCATCCGTTAGCCTGCGCTAAAATAATTAACTATAAAAAGAAACAGAATACCACTAAAATAGTTTACTCGGAAATGCCAAAAAATTCATTATAGCTTACCTCTTTCGTGTCAAGTTTGCAGTTGGTTTTTAAGAGATTCAGCACTTTCTGGCTGTAAAGCCCTTCGTAAATCTTTTGGGCCTCATCCTGTTTGCTCAAAATAGAATCCGCGATTTTAGCAACCTCGGCTTCGTCAGGAGTTTGTCCGTAACGGGCATACTGCGAGCGGATAAACCTGCCGGCTTCTTCCTTAGCCTCTTCGTTGGTTACGGTGATGTTATTATCCTTGATGATCTTGTTCTCAATCAGTTTCCATTGCATCGAGCGGGCATAAGCAGGATATTCCGCTTCCAGCTGCTCTTTGGTAAGAGGTTTCTCGTTCACCGCCATCAGCCAGCGTTTCAGGAATTCGTCCGGAAGACGGATGCCTAATTTATCTACCAGTGTTTTCTCTACCGTTTCCACAAATTTGCGGTCGGTGTCCTGTGCAAACATCACTCCCAGCTCGGCTTTGATCTTATCCCTGAACTCTTCTTCGGAGTTTACATTGCCCGCGCCGTACAGCTTGTCGAACAACTCCTGGTTCAGTTCCGCATCTTCCATACGGGCAATGTTTTTAACAGTCACCTGCAGGTTGGCATCGAATGTTTCGGCCAGCTCTTTGTCGATGCCTAAAGAAATGGATTTATCAACGGCAGAGTCATACAACTCGTTTGCATGGATTACAATCTTGTCTTCTTTTTTAGCGCCGGTCAGCTTGGCTTTGGCTGCTTCGTTTTTGAGGCGGTCGATGCCGATGCTCGTGGATTTGAAAACGCCACCCGGCTTAATGCTGCCGTCAGCATCCAGCTCAACGATATCGATGTACAGAACGTCTTTCGCTTCAGCGACTTCCGGGTTGGAAGGCTTGCCGTAATTGCGTTTCACGTCTTTCAGGTATTTTTCTACCAGCTCATCATCTACCTTTACCGTGTTGTAGGTAAAGCTTTGGGAGCTGTCCAGCTTCAGGTCGAACTGAGGGCTCAGGCCTAATTCGTAATCGAAGGTCCACTCCGTTTTGTTATCGAAATCAACAGCGCTGTCGGCCTTAGGCATAGGGTTGCCCAGGATCTCGATTTTATTGTCGTTGATGTAATTGTATAAAGAATCGTTCAGGATTTTATTGATCTCATCTACCAGGATACTTTTGCCATATTGCTTTTTGATGAGGCCCACCGGAACTTTTCCAGCCCTGAAACCTGGCATAGCGGCTTGTTTTTGCACTTTTTTAATAGCGTCGTTTACTCTTTCCTCATAGTCCTGAGGGGCTAATGTAATGCTAAGCTCAGCATTTAATGCGTCTATGTCTTTTTTAGTGATGTTCATCTTCGTTTATTCTTAAATATAAGGGGTGCAAAAATAGGGTTTTTTTGCCTGAAATACCATCAAATATCTTACAAAATAATAAAATACCCAGCAGTACGTACTTAAAAATTATAAAACCGGGATACTTTAGCTGGCAATCCATATCAGCCCCGGTGATGAGAGAAAACCTGACGATAGAAGGAATTAATATCTACTATAAAGGCAATATCAAGCGGGGAGCTGTTGTTTTCCTGCATGGCAGCTCCCTCAACGCCCTCGCCTTCCGGGAGCAGTTCCGGCAGATTGATGCGTTTCCGATGCTGGCCGTGGACCTGCCCGGGCATGGGCGCTCGGTGAGGGCGGACGACCCGGGGGCCGTGTACAACATACCGGCCTATGCCCGCCTGCTGGTGCGTATTGTCCATGAGCTCGAGCTCGAGGATGTTGTGCTGGCAGGCCATGCCATCGGCGCCAATATTGCGATCGAAGCCGCGGAGCAGCTTCCCGGTCTCAGGGGGCTGTTTTTATTCAGTATGAATCCTTTTTCCATACCGCCGCAGCTGGCTCACATGTGCAGGCCCAACCCTTTCCTGGGCTACCTGGTGAGCGGCGGGATGCGCCCCATGGAAGCCCTCCTGCTGGCGGGAGAACTGTTGCAGGGGAACGAAGCGCTCACCAGGGAGCTGGCCTCCTGGATCCTGGAAACCGATACCGCCGCCCGCATGAGCTTTGCCGCGTCGCTGGGCCTCGATAAGTTCGGCGATGAGCTCAACATGCTCCGCAGGTTCACAAAGCCACTGGCTATTTTGCGGGGGAAGAACGACCGCATTATCAATCCCGGCTACCTGGATGGGCTAAACCCTGTATCCTTATGGAAAAACGGCATTATAGAGCTGGATGCAGGCCATGTTCCGCAAATGGAAATTCCAAAACCCTTCAATGCCCTGGTAGAGGAATTCTACCGTTACGCGCTGGGTTTAGGAACCACGGGCAAAGAGCAGGCAGGGCAGTCTGAGGCCAGTATTATTAACTAAAAAACGACGATACGATGATGAAATAATGTACAAATCTTTTGGATATACCAACCGTAAAAGAGGTTTTTAGCACACGTGTTTTTACGTAGTGCCAGGGGGATCCGGTATCTTTGTGGAAAACGAGAATTACCCCGTCTGAATAACAGAAACAAATCAATGTAGTATTTATCCCCCACGAAACGAGGGTGTGAATCCGTGCATACCCTCGTTCATTTAACAAAAGCATATATGGGACTCATTACGAAAGACAATATCAGTGAAAATCAGCCTTCGGGCGATAAACAGAACCAGCCCGCGATTGCCGAAACGCATGCTTTTTTCAACGACCTGCAGCTCATGCTCAGGGATAAAAAGGTAGAGGCCTCGGTGCCCGCGATTATGCCCTGCAGCAAATCGCAGTGCATGTACGTCCTTAATTTCAAAACCCGTGAAGTAATCAGCCGCGTGGGTGTAGAGGATATGCTGGGCTACAAGGACCACGAATTTAATTTCAACAGCCTGGTCAACTACGTGCATCCGGAAGACGTTGATGCGCTGACATCGGTGATGTATGCGGTCGTGGATTATGTCACAGCCAATCACACCATTCATGAGCTAAACCTGAGCGTGACCTACCGGGTGCGCAAAAAGAACGGCAACTATATCAAAGTGCTCAGGCAAACCTCTATCGGGCGCCATAAGTACGATCCCCAGGTCATCTACCACAATAACATCCTCACCGATATTTCTTTCATGAAAACGGGGCCTGCGGTGGAGTGGACCTTCGACGCCCCTGATTTTAATTCTGATACGATCAAAATGTACGTTCCTCAATCCAATGCCCAGTTCTTTTCGGCCCGCGAGCGCGAAGTGCTTGAACTCATCGATAAAGGATATACCAGCAATGCCATTGCCAAAGCGCTGTTCATCAGCAAGCACACGGTAGATACGCACCGCCGTAAAATGCTCCAGAAAACCGGCAGCCCCAATGCCATTGCCCTGCTGGAATTTTACAGATCGCATACGCTCTGAGAGAGAAGACCTGTTCAGGGCTGTTTATCTACACAGGCATTGTGAAAAACTAAATTTTTTTGTGCCCGCTTTGCTGCAAAGAATTTTGCATCTTGCCTGATTATAAAAACCAGGCATTGCACAAACCGTTTCATACCCTCCTTTTCCTGATAGGCGTATTTTTGTCCCTGACGCTTTTATCGTTATGCTTTCCCGAAAAGGGAATTTACATCAACGATAAGCTGTCGATCCGCTTCCCTACCTTTGCTTCCCTCTTTTTTGAAAAAAAGGCGGAGAAGGCTGATATTTCGGGGATCATTGCCCTGGCGGATGCCGAAGATGCCGATAGCCTGGCAGTAACGGTGGACACCACGGGCAAAGCTGTAGAAACGGTTGAGATCAAAGATTCTACGATCAGGCTCAATACCAGCATCCAGTATAAAAATGCTTCAAAAACCGCCATGGCCAGCTTTTTTGCGGCCCTGGCCGATCTTGGCTCTGAATCCAAAAGTGTCCGCATCCTGCATTACGGCGACTCACAGATCGAGGGCGACCGCATCAGCGATTACCTGCGCCTGAAGCTCCAGGGGCAGTTCGGCGGGGAAGGCCCAGGCCTCATTTCCTTTATGCCGGTGGCACCCAGCGTGATCAATAAATTGTCGTGGAGCAACGGCTGGGACCGCTACCAGGTGTTTGCCGGGAAAGACAAACGGGTGAAGCACAATAATTTTGGGGCAATGGCGCACATCACGCGCTTTGCACCTTACGTCAGTATCAGCGACAGCTCCTCTTACCGTTCGGCCTGGATCAAGATCGTGACCAGCAAAAACGGTGGCCCTAAAGCGGCAGGTTTCAAAAAAATAAAGCTCTTTTATGGCGGTGCGCAAACCCGCACCCATGTGGAGCTGTATGAGAACGGCTCTCTCAACAATTCCGACTCGCTGGTATCGGGAGGTAATTTCAATGTCAAGGAATTTAACCTGAACCAGGGCGCCCTGCTGCACGAGTTCAAGTTCAAAGGGAAGGACAGCCCCGATTTCTATGGGGTATCGCTGGAAGGCGGCAAAGGCGTGATGGTGGATAACTTCGGCCTTCGCGGAAGCTCCGGAACTTTTTTCAACCAGATCAACTACGGGCAGCTTAAGAACTTTTTCGATTACCTGAATGCCAGGCTCATCATCCTGCAGTTTGGCGGCAATTCGCTGCCATACATCACCACGAAGGAGCAGGCGGATAATTTCGGAGGCTACATCAAGGCACAGATCAACACCATTAAAAAAATAGCGCCCCAGGCATCCATCCTGGTGATCGGCCCTGCCGACATGAGCGTGAAGGAAGGAACGGAGTATGTGACGCATCCGCAGCTGGAAAACCTGCGTGATGCCATTAAGCGCAGCGCCTTCGAAACGGATTGTGCCTTTTTTGACATGTACAATTGCATGGGTGGAAAGAACAGCATGGTGACCTGGGTGGAGCAGGGCATTGCGGCGAAAGACTACATCCACTTCAGCTCGGGTGGTGCGCGCAAAATAGCGGTGTTACTCTACAGCTCGTTGATGAACGATTACAATGCATATTTGAAGAGCAGGTAAATATAAAAAAACAAGAGGGATTGAAGGAACGGAAAAACTAAAGAGACAAGATTGAAAGATTAAAGATCCGGCAGAACAGAAGGTAACCAGGATATGGCGTGAGGGATGGAGCGGCCTGTTTGAGCTCCTTATGAATCGCGCCCCCGGCGTGAGGAATAAGAGCGAGTAGCGACAGCCCGGCCCGCAGGGCACGCCCAAAATGGCTTATAACTAGGATAAGAGAGGATACAATGTACAACAGGCGGTGTACTTTAAAAAAAGGAGGACCCATGATCAGGAACAGTATGGTATATACATGGCTTAACAGGATTTTCGCGTCCCTGGCCGGCAGGTCTTTTCTGTCGTTCAAAGCCCTGACGCTCTTTCTGTCGGTGTTTCTGCTTTACCCGGTATCCTTCTCGCAAACCACCGCACAGCCGCCTTTGCCGGGTTCGTATCCTTTCATCAGGCCTGAGCTTAGTAAACTGGTTTATGCCAAAGACAGCTCCAGATTCATGGACCTGTTCCGGAGAATGGACGATATGCGCAAAGGAAGGGTCAGGCGCATTACCATTGCGCACTTCGGCGGCTCGCACATCCAGGCGGGTTTCTGGCCGGAGGTATTGATCAATGGATTTCAAAGTACCGGGAACTACGAAGGCGGAGGCCTGTTCATTTTTCCCTTCAAAGCGGTGAAGACCAATAATCCCAATTTCTTCAGGACTTTCAGCTATGGCAAATGGAAACGCTGCCGCTGTGCTGTGACGAAGGAGATGTGCGATAACCTGGGAGTGGCAGGAATGGCGGCGGTTACCAATGATAGCCTCAGCACCTTCGGATTCAAGTTGCTGGATGCCGTTCGCCCGAAAGTAGCCAATTCGGTGAAGGTATATCACAATTTCAATTCGAGTTTCGAGCTGGCGCTTAACCACGAGTCGAACCTGCATTTCATCCGTAAGGATTATGAGAAAAAAGGCTATAGCGAATTTACCTTTGAGTCGATGATCGATTCGCTGAACTTTGTGGTGATCCGTCGCGATACGCTACGCAAGGATTTTATGCTGCGCGGCATGAGTGTCGAAAATTCAGAGCCGGGATTCTACTATGCCTCTATGGGCGTGAATGGTGCGGCATCAGGCTCCTTCCTGAGGTGTCCCGAATTTGTGAACGAGCTGAAAAGCATTCCGCCCGACCTGGTGATCTTTTCCCTGGGCGTGAACGATACGCATGATGTTAATTTCAGCAAGCAGGCTTTTATCAATAAGTACGACAGTCTTGTGGCCAACATCAAAAAGGTATCGCCCGATTGTGCTTTTCTTTTTGTGACCACCACCGATAATTACATGAACCGGAAAACGGCCAACAAGCGCCCTATCAAAGCGGCAGAGGCGGCCTATGAGCTTGCCGAAAAACATAAAGGCGCTGTGTATGACCTGTATGCCGTGATGGGAGGTTACAAATCGATCTACAAATGGTACAAGGCCGGCCTGGCGGCGAAGGATAAAGTGCATTTCAACGCGCGTGGCTACAGGCTCCTTGCCAACATGATGTACCAGGCCATTGATAAGAGCTATCAGAATAACAGTAAGATAAAAGACAAAGACACCAGGAATTGAGATGTGAGAGATGAGTAGTGAGATCCGTTTTATCTTGCATCTCTTATCTCACTACTCACATTTATAATCATGTTCGACGACCTCCTCACATATTTAAAACCCTACCTCCTTTACGTCAAAGGCCAGCCGGTTATTTTTACGCAGCTTTACTTCTGGGGATTCTTTGCAGTGGTCTTGGGCATCTATTCCCTGATCTATAAGCAAAACAAATCACGCACGATCTACCTTCTGCTTGTCAGCTTTTTCTTTTATTATAAGACCAGTGGTGTTTTTCTCATCCTGCTGATCTTTACGATTATCAGTGATTATAACTGGGGAAGGCTCATTGCGGCCAGCACGTCGGTAGCAAAGAAAAAGCTCTACCTCACCTGCAGCCTTGTGCTCAACCTTAGCCTGCTCTGCTATTTCAAGTATGCCTATTTTTTTGTAGAAAGTGTCAACCAGCTCGGAAACACGCACCTGGAGTTCTTCAATCACTTCACCAGCTTTAGTAATACTTTTTTAGGAACAACGGACCCTATCGATAAGCTCATCCTTCCGGTCGGGATCTCCTTCTTTACTTTTCAGTCCATCTCCTACACCGTGGATATTTACAGGGAAAAGATCAAGCCCGTGACTTCCATTTTCGATTACGGCTTCTTTGTGTGCTTCTTCCCGCACCTGGTGGCCGGCCCGATTGTGAAGGCCAATGAGTTTCTCTACCAGATCTACCAGCCCTATAACCTGAGCAAAAAAGAATTTGGCATGGCGGTGTTCTGGATCATCAATGGGCTCGGTAAAAAAATCCTGGCCGATTACATTGCCGTCAATTACATCGACCGCATCTTCGACAGCCCGACCTATTACTCCGGTGTGGAAACCATCTTCGGCATCTTCGGTTACTCGTTGCAGATCTATGCCGATTTCAGCGGCTATACCGATATTGCTATCGGCGTGGCGCTGTTGCTGGGCTACAGGCTGAAAACCAATTTTAAATCGCCGTACAAAGCCCAGGATGTGAGCGAGTTCTGGAAACGCTGGCACATCTCCTTATCGTCCTGGCTCAAAGATTACCTCTACATTCCCTTGGGAGGCAACAAGCATGGCACCATCGGCTCTTACATTTGTATTGCGCTTCTTTCGGCGGTGCTCGTCCTGCTCACCGGCAAGATGTGGTTGTTATTAGTCCTTCTGCTTATTGCCATGATCTTTGTGCTGCTCGCTTATTTCTTTCCGAAGGTGAAGCGGAGTGTGAACACCAATATCAACCTGCTCGTGACAATGTTGCTGGGAGGCCTCTGGCACGGCAGCTCCTGGCTCTTCATTATCTGGGGCGGCCTCAATGGGATAGGGCTTGTCATCCATAAGCTCTGGCTGAAAATTTCGCCATTCAAAAACAGCGGCTCATTCACCGTCAAAGCACTCTGTGTGCTGATCACCTTAAGCTTTATCAGTTTCACCAGGATCTTTTTCCGGAGCGATAGCCTCGATACCGTCAACCTGATTTTCGACCGCATCACCAACCACCTCGGATTTGAGCTGATCTTCGATGTCATCAGGGGCTATTGGGTGGTCTTTACGGTCATCGCGATCGGTTACCTGATCCACTGGATCCCGGAACAGAGGAAGCAGGCTTATCGTGAGCGCTTTGCCGGTCTTCCGCTGCCGGCGATGGCTACCACTGTAATTGTTGCCGTGTTTTGTATCTACCAGCTCATCAGCGGTGAGATGCAGCCTTTTATCTATTTCCAGTTTTAAGAGATCCACCATAACAACGCGTACTGCTCAGTGCTTTCTTCCTGTGTTCTTACAGCGTTACTTTTGGAGTGGCATGAATTTTTCATAATGCCAGTCATTCAGGAACTATTTTTGTTTCATCAGAAAAAGCGTATTTATCGCATGTTGCTGCGTATAAACCGAAGCAGCAAATCAATGGGTGTATGATTTGATTGTTACGACAGTGTTAAGATTACAGGAGTTGGGGCAATTTGGGTTGATTCATGCAATGCAAATGCCGGCACCATGTGTTTTCTGAACGACGATTGAGCGGGTAAAAATACCTGATCGGGCGTGACAAAAATCAAGTTGGACGGATTCATTTCCGCTTTGTTTTAAAACGTTAATTCATCGGGGTTTTTGTATTAAAACGAACGCCTTTTCAACAAATTATGAGTAGCTTTGCCGCGTCTGACGCGGCCTCTGAAAATGGGACTGAGCCGGCGAAGCTGTAACTTGTTTGCAGGCTTTTTTAACAGTTTAGTTATGTCTGAAATTAATCACTCTCTCAGCAACTCACGTGTCCTGGTAACAGGAGGTGCAGGTTTCATCGGTTCCAACTTGTGCGAAAATTTATTGCAGCATCATAATGAGGTGGTGTGCCTCGATAATTTTTCTACCGGAAAGCGTGAAAATATCCATGCATTCCTGGAACAGAAAAATTTCACGCTCATCGAAGGCGATATCCGCGATGCAGCTGTTTGCGCCAAAGCCATGCAGGGAGTGGACGTTGTCTTGCAAGAAGCGGCGCTCGGCTCTGTGCCGCGCTCTATCAACGATCCCATCACGAGCAACGATGTCAATGTAAGCGGCTTCCTCAATGTGTTGGTGGCTGCGCGCGATGCAAAGGTAAAGCGCGTTGTGTATGCGGCCAGCTCTTCCACCTATGGTGATTCCGAAGTGCTACCGAAAACGGAAGACGTCATCGGTAAGCCTTTGTCGCCTTACGCCGTTACCAAATACGTGAACGAATTGTATGCCCACGTATTCCGCCTCAACTACGGCCTGGATACCATCGGCCTCCGCTACTTCAATGTGTATGGCCGACGCCAGGATCCTAACGGCGCTTATGCCGCCGCTATTCCGAAATTCACACAGGCGTTTATGCGCCACGAGTCGCCGCTCATCAATGGTGACGGTACCAACTCGCGCGACTTCACCTACATCGATAATGTGATCCGCATGAATCACCTGGCTGCTACCACAAACAATCCGAAAGCAATCGGGGAAGTGTTCAATACAGCAGTAGGTGAGCGCACCGACCTGAACATGCTGGTGACCTTATTGAAAAATTATTTGGCAGAATATGATCCGGCTATTGCCTCCGTTCCTGTAACGCATGGCCCTGCACGCCTGGGAGATATCCCGCATTCGCTTGCTTCGGTTGAAAAAGCAGGCGCCATGCTGGGCTATGTACCAAGCCATAACCTTGAAGCGGGTTTAAAAGAAGCCGTTACCTGGTATTGGGAAAACCTGAAAGCCTGATCTGTTATTAAAAGAAAACGTGAGCACCTTAAAAGATAAAGCAGTCAAAGGAATGTTCTGGAGTGTGACGGAACGCTTCGGCAACCAGGGCATCCAGTTCCTGATCGGGCTGATGCTGGCCCGCCTGCTCATGCCGGAAGACTACGGCTTGCTGGGCATGCTGCTTGTTTTTATTTCCATTGCCCAGGTATTTGTGGATGGTGGTTTTTCGGCAGCGCTGATTCGTCGGAAAGAGGTGAGCGACCGGGATTACTCCACCGTATTCTGGTTCAACCTCGGCGTGGCTTTATTATGCTACCTGCTTATCTTTACGGCCTCGCCTTTTATCGCCGACTTTTACGATGAGCCTTTGCTGGCTCCCCTGGCCAAAGTGGTGGCCTTAAACATCATCATCAATGCCTTTGGCATGATCCAGAAAACATTGCTCACCAAAAAACTGGATTTCAAAACACAGGCAAGGATCAATATCGCCTCTATCCTCATCAGCGGCATCATCGGCATCATTGCAGCCTGGCGCGGTTACGGCGTGTGGGCCCTGGTGATTCAGAACATCGCAAAAAACCTCCTGGTGAATGCCGGCTTCTGGTTGCAAAGCAGCTGGCGGCCCAAAAGGGTTTTCTCACAGACCTCGTTCCATGAGCTCTTTGGCTTTGGCTCCAAGCTTTTACTCTCCAGCCTGATCAATGCTGTCTCCGAAAACCTCTATGCCATTATCATCGGGAAATTATATAATGCCAAAAGCCTGGGCTTTTATACCAGGGCCAACCAGTTTCAGAAATTACCGGTAAGCAGTATTTACGGCGCTATCGGTGTGGTGAGCTATCCCGTGCTCGCCGAGCTGAAAGACGAGCCGGCAAAGTTGCGCGAAGCATACCGCTCCATGATTCGGATGGTGGCCTGGTGCCTGTTTCCGGTGATGGTGATCCTGGGCGCTGTGGCTGAGCCGATGGTGAGAATCGTGCTGACCGATAAGTGGCTGCCTTGTGTTCCTCTTTTGCAGATCCTGTGTATCGTGGGGGCTTTTTATCCTTTGCATGCGATTAACCTTGATATCCTGAAAGTGAAAGGCCGCTCCGATTTGTTCTTAAAACTCGAGGTCATTAAGCAATTCCTGAATGTACTCATGATCGTGATCTGTTTCCGCTGGGGGGTATATGGCCTGGTATGGGGTTCTGTGGCCCTCAACGTGGTTTGTTATTATGTCAATACTTTTTATTCAAAAAAGATGATCGGTTACGGGGTGCGTGACCAGCTGAAAGACCTTTTAGCCCTGGCTTTGGTATCGGGGCTTACACTTGCCCTCCTGACCGGCATCCTGTATGCCGTTCAATCGCCGGCGCTGAAATTTATCCTGGTTCCGGTAGCGGGTATTGTTGCTTACATCGGGTTTTCTTACCTGCTGAACATAGAGGAGCTCGCAAAGATCAAAAACATTATAGGTGGTTTGCAGAAAAAGTTTGCGGCCAAACGACCGGTTGTAGATCATGCCGCTCACAAAGATTAATTAATTCGAAAACTCATGCTGATAATTGGAGCCAAAGGCTTTGCCAGAGAAGTACTGGAAGTACTACACCAGGATAACCGGACAGAAGGCCTTGCCTTCTATGATGATGTCTCCACCGACCTTCCGGATATGATCCACGGAAAATTCCCGGTACTCAGGAGCCCGGAGGAAGCCAAAGCACGGTTCGGCAAAGATCCGCGGTTTGTATTAGGAATTGGGATTCCGGCCCTCCGCAAAAAACTCTACGATAAGTTCGTAGCTATTGGCGGTGAAGCAACTTCTACGGTGAGCCCTTTTGCAAGGATAGGGCATTATGGAAATACCATTGCCGAAGGATGTAATGTGATGACCGGGGCGGTGCTCACGACAGGGGTCTATGTAGAGAAAGGTGTTCTGATTAACCTGAATTGCACCATCGGTCACGAAACGGTGATCGAAGAATTTGTGGAACTGTCGCCCGGTACCAATATTTCCGGCAACTGCTATATCGGTGCCCATACCTTTATAGGCACCAATGCGACCATCCTGCCGAAGATCCGGATAGGAAAGCAGGTGGTGATTGCTGCAGGTGCCGTGGTAACAAAGGACGTTCCCGATCAGACGATGGTAGCGGGGATCCCGGCCATCATTAAAAAAGATTTCAGCGCATAACTTTTCATGATGCAACCAATGATTAGCGTGTTGATGATTACCTATAACCATGAGCGGTTTATAGAAGCCGCCGTGAATAGCGTGTTGTCACAGCAAACAGACTATCCCTTCGAGTTGGTGATCGGGGAAGATCACAGTCCTGATGCGACCGGAAAAAAAGTCGATGCGCTGGCAGAGGCTTTTCCTGATATTGTCAAAGTGGTACGGGCAGAAAGCAACATCGGTGTTGCGGCCAATTTTTGCAGAACTTTCCGGGCCTGCTCCGGAAAATACATGGCCATCCTCGATGGGGACGATTTCTGGACTGATCCGCTGAAGCTGCAAAAGCAGGTGAGCTTTATGGAGGCGAACCCGGATTATGGCTTTGTGCATGCGGATGTCAACCACTATTATGAAGACAGTGGCAAGACAGAGCCTTGTGTGAATAAGACGAACGGGCTGCATGTGCCGGATGGTGATCTCTTCCCCGAGCTGGTGAAGCCAAAGCCCTTGTTTATTAAAACAGCCACCGTTTGTTTCCGGAAAGAGCTGGCTTCCGCTTTCGACCTGGATCGCGCAGAGCGCGAGAACTGGCCCCTGATCGATATGCCCTTGTGGATGGATATTACACAGCAAACGAAAGCGCATTACTTCGATGAGGTGTTTGCGACTTACCGCTTGCTCACCGAATCGGCCAGCCGGACACAGTCCCCACAGAAAAAACTGGCCTACCATCAGAAATTGTATGCCATCAAGCAACTGTATTTTGACAAGTACAAGGTAGAGGGATCAAACTGCAAGGCCCTCGACGAGGCTCACTACAGAGGATTGATCCGTATCGCCTTCAACCTGGAAGATGCTGCGCTGGCACAGGAAGCCGCCATGTTTTTAAAAACACGGGGCTATCCCATTAGCAGGAAAGAACGGATGTTGTTGCTGACTACCCGGCATAAATTCTTTAGAGCGCTGTACCGCCTGCTGAAATGAAGATTCTCCAGGTGATAAGCGGACTCGGGACCGGTGGCGCCGAAAAGTTTGCGGTGGAATTATCCAATGAGCTTTCTATAAATCATAGCGTCACCCTTTGCAGTTTTAAGCCGGTAAGTGCTGAGATGCAGTTCCCTAAATACGTGCAGGACCGAGTTCCTTTGATCTCTCTTGAGAAAAAGAAAGGACTGGATCCGGGGATGTACAGAAAATTATACCGCTTGATCAAAGCAGAAAAGCCTGATGTCATCCATTTTCACCTAGATGCAACCCTGAAATACATCCTGCCTTTCGTTCTTGTCTTTTCAAAAATCGGATTTATTCACACACTGCACAGCGATGTCAATGCTGAGAAACGGAAGATCTTTCGCCAGCTTCGCTACATAAAAGCATTAGTCCGTAAAGTAAAATTGGTTTGCATTGCAGCCAATATCCGGGATGAGTTTCAAAAAGAGTTTCCTTGCTTTCGGTTTGAACTCGCAGAGAATGGGATCGCTCCGCTTAGTACCACCACAAAAGCAGAGGAGGTGCGCCGGGAAATCGGGCAGCTAAAACCCACTCCACAGACACAGGTGCTGTTATCCGTAGGGCGGCTGGATGCCAATAAGAACCAGGCCTTGCTGATGGAAGCCATGAATGAATTGAAAGCCTCCGACATAATTTGTCTGATCATCGGTAAAGATTCGTCTCATGACAAAGCCTATAAGTATCGGCTGGATTCGCTCAGGAGCTCTCATGTCTTTATGTTGGGAGCCAAAGATAACATTGCTGATTATATGGCTTGCTGCGATGCTTTTGTGCTGACTTCTTTCAATGAAGGCATGCCCATCTCTGTGCTGGAAGCGATGTCTTGCGGACTGCCTGTGATAGCCACACCAGCAGGTGGTTTAAGAAGCCTGGTAAGGGATGAGGTGAATGGTTTTGTGGCAGACGATTTTAGCAAGCCAGCTTTCGTAAAGGCCCTTCATTCCTATATGAACCTTGAGCAAGCTAATAAGGAAAACATCGCTGCGGAAAACAGGAAAGCATTTTTGGAAAAATATAGCATCGGCGTTTGTGCGGCCCGCTACCTTTCACTTTATACAGACATTATACATTAGCACATGTGCGGAATAGCCGGATATTTACATTTCAATAAGACTAAAAAAGCAGAACAGCCGCTTTTAAAAGGCATGACGGATTGCATATCTTATCGCGGGCCTGACGGCGATGGCTTTTATGTGCAGGATAACCTGGCACTGGGTCATAGGCGCTTGAGCATCATCGATCTGAGCTCTGGCGCTCAGCCTATGTATAGTAGCGACCGGCATAAGGTTCTTGTTTTCAACGGTGAGATTTATAATTACCTAGAACTCAAAGAAGAGCTTAGCGCGTTAGGCCACCGCTTTGAAACCACTTCGGATACGGAAGTGCTGATCAAGGCTTACGAGCAATGGGGCTATGACTGCCAGAATAAATTTAATGGGATGTGGGCTTTTGCTCTGTGGGATGAAACAAAGCAGGAGTTGTTCCTGTCGCGCGACCGGATCGGAGAAAAGCCTTTGCATTATGCGGTGTTTGAAGAAAGCTTCGTGTTTGCGTCGGAGATCAAATCCATCCTGAGCTTCGGCGTTCCGAAAGTGATCAGAGAAGAGCTGGTCGAAATTTATCTGGCGCTCACCAATATTCCGGCGCCCGATACCTTTTACAAAGACATTTATAAATTAATGCCGGGGCATTACCTTGTGGTGAAAGAAGGTACAGTTTCTGAGAAAAGCTACTGGCAGTTTCCACAGTGTGCAGAAAAGACTATGATCACTGATAAAAAGTTGGTCTGCGAAACCTTTGAATCCCTGCTCACAGATGCCGTACGCATTCGGATGAGAAGTGACGTACCTTTTGGCGCCTTTCTGAGCGGCGGGCTCGATTCTTCGGCAATCGTTTCCATCATGGCCGGCATCTCTTCCTTTCCTGTCAATACCTTTACCATTGGGTTTGATAACAAGGATTTTGATGAGAGTGAGCTAGCCAAAGAAGTGTCTGACAAATTCGGTACAGGGCATCATCGCGGAACGGTTGTGCCCGATAGCTTTAAAGATGCCATCAACCGTGTGGCGCATCATTATGATGAGCCTTTTGGAGATTCCTCGGCCATTCCCACAGACTTTGTGTCGCGCTATGCCTCGCAAAAAGTAAAAATGGTGCTGACAGGAGATGGAGGCGATGAAGCCCTGAGCGGCTATAACTCTTATAAAGGTGTCAAGGTTTCTTCTGCCATCAATACCTGGTTGCCCGGAGTCTTAAAGAAAGGTCTTATCGGTTCCGTGCATTTGCTGTCGCGTGTGGCGAAAGGCCCCCTTCGTTATAAACTTAATAAAGTAGCCAACGTGCTCAAAACATCAGAGCTACCTTTTCATATAAGACTCGCGGAAAAAACAGCTTTTACCAGCCTGAAAGATATTAAGCAACTTACGGCGCACATCGAAGGGGTGATCCCGGTGGAAGAGTACTTCGAAAAACTGCTGGAGGAATGCCGGTTTAAGGATGATTTTTATAAGCTGATGTATGTGCATTACAGGCATAACCTGCCAAACGATTACTTGGTGAAGGTGGACCGCATGACGATGGCCAATTCCATTGAGGCACGGGTTCCGTTTCTGGATTACAGGCTGGTGGAATTTATGGCAGGCGTCCACAAGGATGTGAAAATGGATGGATGGGAACTGAAAAGCGTGTTGAGAGCAAGCGTTGGCCGTCATCTTCCGCCAGCGATCTTAAAAGCTTCCAAGCGGGGCTTCGGGATCCCTTTGCGCGAATGGTTCAAGGAAAAAGAGTTCGGCAGCGTGTTGGCAGAGAATCTTGAAAACGTGAATAAGCTCCTGAATGAAGCTACGGTAAAGAAAATCATCAGGGAAAATAACGAAGGCAAAAAAGACAACGGCAATTTTATCTGGACACTGATCCAGCTGAATAAATTCCTGGACTGATGCTGAAAGCGATCAACCGTAAATATCTGATCTTCGGAACATTCTTCTATGCTTTCGTGGCTTTTTTATTCCCGGTAGAGCTCAAGGCTTTGTACCTCGTTAACTATTTATCGTTGATCATGCTGGCTGTGTTCGTGGGCCAGCTGGAGAGAAGGCCGGAAGAATATTTTAACAGGAAGAAGCTCGGGATCATCGTTTTCTTTTATTCATTGTTCATGATCTTCTGCTATAATGTGATCTCCTATTTTTACACCGGCAACCTGTATGTGTTCAGCGAAGACGATGCCATGCTTTACCACCGCGAAGCCTCCGCCATGGCCGACATGCCTTTCGTAAAAAGCATCGACTATTACCTGTCTCGGCATGAATCCGAAGACCTGGGCATCGTCATCATCCTGAGCGCGCTGTACAAAGTTGTGGCTTCCAAGGTATTGCTAAGCATCTTTTATGTCTTCATTGCCGTAGTTACCGCCAATTGCATTTATAGCATTTCTGCGCGCTTCATGTCGGCCAAGTATGCCTTTTTATGCGCCCTGGTATATTGTACGTCTTCTTATATGATCTGGTACCATTCTTCCGGCTTAAAGGAAAGCGTGCTGGTGCTGCTCATTACCCTGTTTTACAGCAGCTATTACCGCGTCGACATTGATAAAAAAATAACTTCCGCCTGGTGGCTGGCGCTTGTGCCTTGTATGCTGTTGTTGTTCCGACCGGTGTTGGCGATGTTCTGCCTTTTTTCCATTGGCATGGGCCTCTTGTTGAAACGTAAGCTGAGCGTCCCCCAGGTGTTGCTCCTGATTGCCGGAGCCCTGGCAGGAATATATTTTATGGAAAAGATTGTGAGCTCAACGGATAAATTTTTGGTAGGTGGAACCGAGTCCATGCTCGAGATCAAAGAAATATCAGGCATGGTGAAGGGAAGCGTTTCCTTTACCTATTTCGTGAATACGCTATCGTCCATGTTCGGTCCTTTTCCCAGCCCTCTGTCTTCCAAGGTACACCTTATGTTTTATGCTCCCGGGCTCATTTTCAAGGTATTTATTTCAGTAGCCTTCTGGCTTGGGGTCATCCATTGCATTCACATAAGAATGAGCAGGATATATCCCATGCTGTTTTTTGTGATAGCAGAAATGGCATCCTTAACGTATATCCTGGAGGCTTTGGAATTAAGAAAATCTCTGCCCCATTTTCCGCTGGTATATATTATTGCCTTTATTTTTATATATAAGTTCGATCACAATCAGCTCCTTACCCTCAAAAACCACATGCTCTATAAAAAATCGTTTCATGTGGCGGCTATTGTCCTTTGTGGCCTGATGGTGTACTGGAATTTCAGGTAGTTTATGAAAGTTCTTTTTGTTTCAAGTGGTAATATTAAAAAATTTGGGATTAGTCCAATTGTTACCAACCAGGGCGACTCTTTAAAGAAGGCAGGGGTGGACGTTATATATTACGGTATAGAAGGTAAAGGCAAGTTCAACTATTTAAAGAATATTAAAAGCTTGAGACGTTTCATTAAAGAAAGTCATGCCGATATTATTCATGCGCATTATTCTTTATCGGCCATCGTCGCTGCAATTGCAAATACAAACAAGCCAATGGTTGTTTCTTTAATGGGTAGCGATTCGCAGGCAAAGTTTTTCTTTCGCTGGATCATAAAGATCTTTTATTCTTTTTTTTGGAAAGTAACTATTGTGAAATCTCAAAATATTAAAGATAATCTTTCAATGCGCAACGCTTTAATTCTGCCAAATGGTGTTGATTTTAACCTATTCAGGCCTCTGGATAAAACGGAATCAAAGAAGAAAGTAAATTTTCTTCCGGATAAAAAATATGTTGTTTTTATTGCTGATCCTGCAAGGGAAGAAAAGAACGTTAAGCTGGCAAAAGAAAGCGTTGATAGTTTAAAAACAGAAAAGGACGTTGAATTATTTGTTGTATTTGGTGAGAACGGAATTGATAATAAAGAAATTCCTGATTATTTAAATGCGGCGGACGCGCTTATATTAACTTCATTAAGCGAAGGCTCTCCTAACGTTGTAAAAGAAGCCATGGCCTGCAATTGCCCGGTTGTTTCAACGGATGTTGGTGATGTAAGATCTGTTATAGGCAATACGGCAGGGTGCTATGTGACTTCTTATGACGCAAAAGATATTGCATCAAAACTTTTAAAAGCAATCGATCATGGCAAAACAACCGGAAGAAAAGATATTGAGCATTTAGACAGTGAGAAAATAGCCGAAAAATTAATTTATATATATTCAGGTAGTATCAAAAAATAATATGTCAATCATCAAACAAATCATCAAAGTTTCAGGTTTTTTTGATACCGCAGGGTCTGAACTGATGAAAGCTTTATTAAGACTTAATGGCGCAAAAATTGGTAAAAATACATTTGTAAGTTTTTCATCAAGAATCGTTTCGGGAAATTTAGTTATTGGAAATGATGTTGTTATTAAAAGCCATACAAAAATAAAAGCAAAAAAAGTACGGATAGGAAACAGCTGTATTATTTCAGAACAGTGTTATATAACAGGTAGTGCCGATTTTGAAATCGGCGACAAAACATTTATTGGGAAAAGGGTACGCATTAATGTAAGCGAAAACGTTTTGGTAGGGAAGGATGTCGGTATAGGTGAAAATTCTGTGATCTGGACACATGGGTATTTTCCGCCGGCAGATGAGGGCTATCCTGTAACATATAAACCTGTTACGATAAAGGATGGTGCCTGGGTATCAACCAATATCATTATTTTGCCCGGTGTTGTTATTGGTAAAAATGTCATCATTGGCGCAGGTTCGGTGGTAACTAAATCTTTTGAAGACAATTCATTAATTGCCGGTAATCCGGCAAAGTACTTGAAAAATACAAATGACATGAGAAGCGATAAAGGATTTATTGCTATCATGAAAGATATCTTTAAAAAATATCCTGAATTTAGGTTTGTTGAAGAGGGGGAGCACTATTTGATCTATCATTTAAATAAATGTAAAGTCTATTTGTTTTTTAAAGGAAATGATTTTAACAGGGCATCAATTGATGCAAAACATTCGATAGTTATCTTTAAAGAAATTGACAATCCGGAATACTTTAAGAACAATAAATTCAATTGGTTCGATCTTTCTAAACGCGAATGCAAGAATATGCCACTTAAAGAAGCTAAGATGATCATGAGCGTTCTTAGAGATTGGGGCATCCGCTTAATCGTAAATTATAAGTAATATGTTAAAAGTAGCTTTATCGCATGATATCGACAGAACCAAAAAAACGTACCAGTACTTTACCAAGCCTTTACGTGCATTGGCGAAACTGGACTTTAAAGCACTAAAAAACCAGTTAATTTCTTTTGGAAGTAATAAAAATTACTGGACTTTTGAAGAAATAATTAGAATAGAAGAAGAGAACAATGTCAAGTCAACTTACTTTTTTCTTAACGAAACGATTAAAATTAATTTTTTAAAATTAGGAACGTATAAGCTTGCGTTAGGTCGTTATAAAATTTCTGATCCCAAAATGGTTGAACTTATTAAACGCTTAGATAAAGGCGGTTGGGAGATAGGTGTACACGGCTCATATAATTCTTTTAAAGATAAAGAACTGTTGAATAGAGAAAAGCTTACACTCGAAAAAATTGTTGGGCATGAAATAATAGGGACACGTCAACATTATCTTAATTTAAATGATAATACATGGAAGATCCAAAAAGAGATTGGATTTAAATATGATTCAAGCTTGGGTTACAACGGTAGCAAAACAAAAATCGGTTTTATTGACGAGCATCTCACACCATTCTTTCCTTTTAACGACGAGTTCTCGGTTATTCCCTTGGTTCTTATGGATGCAAATTTTATGGGTATCCAGGATCGCTGGCAGGAGCTTGAAAAACTAATTGACCTTTGTATTCAGAATGGTGCTTACCTGGTAGTAAATTTTCATAATCACGTGTACAACGAAAAAGAATTTCCGGGCTACAAAACAGCGTATAAAAAAATAATAGAAATGTGTAAAGCAAAAAACGCAAAGTTTTATACAATGAAAGAGATTTACGAAACAGAACTGCAAAAAAGAAAATAGAAATGTGTGGAATGGCAGGAATATTTAATTTAAAGAATAAAAACGTCTTCCACGATAGCATCAAAGCCATTAAGGCAATGAGATGATAAAGGAGTAGAAACTATGGCAGAACCGACGAATAAATTTATGAAACTAGCGCAGGACCAGATGGGCTCTGCGCACCTGGAAGCAGAATCGGCCGGTGGGCTTTTGAAATCTTTTTTCGGAAAGCTCATACAGGTGGTGGCCATGACCAGGCTACCTGTGGGTTCCCGCTTTCGCTGCAGCCTCGAGCGTATGCGTGGCGTGAAAGTAGGAAAGCATGTGTTTTTAGGAGGTGGCAATGTGCTCGACCGGGCACGTCCTGATCTGATCACGATCGAGGATTATGTGTCGCTCGCGGGAGGAGTATACATCCTCACGCATTCGAATCCGACGACGCCTTTGCGCGAGATCCTGGGGCCAGCCTCCAAAAAAGTAGCGCCGGTAGTCATCAAGCGTGGTGCCTGGATTGCGGTGAACGTCGTGATCCTGCCGGGTGTGACCATCGGCGAAAATGCCATTGTGGCTACCGGCTCCGTGGTGATGAAAGATGTGCCGCCGATGACCATCGTCGGAGGCACGCCGGCCAAAGAAATTAAAAAGATCGTTCCGGTAGAAAAGCAGGACTGATGCGTTACCTTATTTTCATGGGCCATCCGGCCCACTTCCACCTGTTCCGCTTTATGATCCCTGCCCTGCAGAAGAAGGGACATGAGGTGAAAGTGCTTATCCGCAACAAGGATATCCTGGAAGAGCTTTGTCGGAAATCAGGACTGGCCTGCACCAATGTACTTCCGGAGCAGCGTGGCAAAGGCCTTTCATCGCTGGCCCTGAGCTATGCGCGCAAATACCGCCGCATCTCGAAAATTATCCGGGAGTTTAAGCCGACCTTGCTGCTTGGCTCCGAGCCATCGCTGGTACATCTTGGGAAATTTTACAGGATTCCGAGCATTGTATTTAGTGAAGACGATGCGGCTATCATTCAGAATTTCGCAAAGATTACCTATCCGCTCACGGATGTGATCCTCTCTCCGGCAAGTTGTAACGCCGGAAAATGGGAATATAAGAAGATTGGCTATAATGGCTTCCATAAGCTGGCTTACCTGCATCCGAAGGTATTTGTGCCCGACAGAAATGAAATCAAAGAGTTGGGGGAGGGCGATTTTTTTATCCTGCGTTTTGCGCAGCTCAATGCCTATCACGATACCAACCGCAGCGGGATTACCAAAACCATTGCTGTCAGGCTGATCGACATTCTGAAGCCGCATGGTAAGATCTACATTACCTCGGAGCGCGAACTGGAGCCGGAATTTGAGCCCTACCGCCTGGCCATCGATCCGCTGAAGATCCATCACGCCCTGGGCTTTGCGAAATTATACATTGGTGATAGCCAGTCGATGGCCGTAGAAGCCGCTTTATTGGGAACTCCGGGTATCCGCTTCAACGATTTTGCCGGCGAGATCGGTGTGCTCAATGAGCTGGAGCAGGTATACGGGCTCACACATAGTGTGAAAACCACGGAACCCGAAAAGTTCTTTAGCCTCACGGAAAGCCTGCTGTCGGAACAGGAGCTGAAACAGCAGTTTCAAGGGAAACGGAAAAAACTCCTGGAGGAGAAAATCAATGTCTTCGAATTTTTCATGTGGTTCATTCAGAACTACCCGGAGAGTAAGCAACGCTTGCAATCGGGTATGGATTTCCAATACCGGTTTAAATAATGGATTTCACGGTCAGTCAATATAAGCTTCTGCTGCAAAGCCTCATCAACCAAAACTACCGGTTTCAAACTTTCCGGGATTTCCTGGAGAACCCGCTTCCCAGGGCCATTGTCCTGAGGCATGATGTGGATCTGCTTCCTGACAATTCACTTGCTTTTGCCAGGATCCAGGCAGAGCAGGGGCTCAAAGGCGTTTATTATTTCAGGGCCGTACCTGAGAGCTGGGATGTGGCGGTGATTAAGGAAATTGCCGCACTGGGTCACGAAATAGGCTATCATTACGAATGCCTCACCACCTGCAAAGGAAACATGGCAAGCGCCATCGCCGATTTCGAACAGAACCTGGCGGCGCTGCGGAAGCTGGCGCCTGTTTCTACCATTTGCATGCACGGTAGCCCCATGAGCCGCTACGATTCCAAAGACCTCTGGAAGCATGCCAACTACCGGAAGTATGGCATTACGGGAGAGCCTTATTTCGATGTGGATTTCAGCAAGGTGTTTTACCTCACGGATACCGGCCGCCGTTGGGATGGCGATAAAGTAAGTGTGAGGGATAAGGTGCAGGCTTCGGGCTACAACCTGTCTTTTCATTCTACCTCGGAAATCATCCGTTTTGCCGATTCAGGAAAGCTGCCGGATCAGATCATGTTCACCTTTCATCCACAACGCTGGAACGACCGTAAGTTGATGTGGATGAAAGAATGGCTGATGCAGAGCCTTAAAAATCAGGTAAAATTACTTATTGTCAGAAAGCAGGCTGATTAGTACCTTCAAAGAGCCGGTACTCCTGTTCACTGTTGACGGAAACAGCAGGTAATACTTTTCAACCTTCCCTGGCACAATTAACAAATTAATGTCTTAAATTTGGTAGAAGCGGCATACAAAATACCAGTCTGATTTCGATGAATGAAAAAATAGTTGGGTTTAAACGTTGTAAATTAGCCCAATACCTTAGTAACCTAAACACACACGACCATGATTAAAAAAATTACGACTATTTCACTGGTAACAGCTTTGTTATCTTTGCTAAGCATGAACACGCTCACCGGACAGGTAAGCTTGACCAATGCGGCGGCCAGCGCATTGATCGATTTTTCGAATACAACACCTTCAAGCGTTGGTACGACACCGGCAACGGCTTATGCCGCTGCGGGCTTCTCGGCTAATCCGACTACTGCCGGCAGGTTGAATTCCAATGCATGGGCATTGACGGGATGGAGCGATGGTGCGGTTACTTTCGGAGGAAGTAATGTAACGGGTGACTATATCAGAGGTGCGACTTCTGTATCCGTGACCACAGGCGGCATGTATGCTTATACCGGAGCACCGGGCAGCGCCGCAAATCCGGCCTTTATGTTTCAACCGGGAGGAAGCGATTTTGCACCGGGTACGTTGACGCTGAGGGTTGTCAATAATGGCACTACAGCAATCAACAGCTTTACAATTTCTTACGACTTATATGTGAGAAACGATCAGGCAAGATCCAGCAGCTTTAATTTTTCCTATTCACTGGATAATTCATCATACACCGCGGTATCCGCTTTGGATTATACCAGTGGTGCCGCGTTAGATGCCCTGGGCTGGGTAAAAGTAGGAACGTCTCCCTCCCGTTCAACGGTCATCAACTCCTTAAATATTGCACCGGGCGGCTTTTTCTATATCCGCTGGAGCTCTAATGATGTGGCAGGTTCAGGCTCAAGAGATGAGCTTGGTTTGGACGATATCTCCATCAACGCAGCTTTTGTGGTCAATCCTTCATTCAATGTTACCAATAACGGTCTTCAGCCAACAGCAGCTTCCATTCTTCAGGGAAGTAACAAGAACATGCTTCAGCGGTTTGTTCTCAGGGAAACGAATGTGGCCGCAGGCACTTTAAATACGATCACTATTCCTTTAACCGGGACATATATGGCAAGCGATATCAATGCTGCGGGCTTAAAATTATATACAGCACCTACCAATAACTATGCTTCTGCGACAGTATTATCGGCGCAGGCATCGCTGGCCTCAGGTTCAGGAGAATCGGTGAGCTTCAGCTCACTGAACTATGCTGTGGCACAAAACAGTACGCAGTATTTCTGGATCACAGCTGATGTTTCCGCTTCAGGAACTGTAGGAAATACGATCAGGGCCACGGCACTCAATGCAGGCAATTTTACCTTCGCAGCAGGCACGGTGACGGCTTCTGTTAACCAGGGAGGTATTCAGACCATCTCTGCACCAACACCTTCCCTGAATGTGACCGATAACGGCACACAGCCCGCTTCCGCGTCTGTGCTCCAAAATACAACGAATAACCTTTTGCAAAGTTTTGTGGTGACAGAAGGAAACGTGGCCGCTGCCACCTTAAATGTAGTTGCCATTCCTCTCGCCGGAACGTATTCCGCCAGCGATATCAATGGAGCGGGCCTGAAGCTGTATGCTTCCACAACCAATAGCTTTACATCTGCCACCGTTTTGTCAGCTAGTGTATCAACCTCATCAGGTTCCGGAGAAACAGCGCTGTTTAACGGGTTAAACTATGCCATTGCCAAAAACAGCACGCATTATTTCTGGGTAACGGCTGATATCGCTAATTCAGCCACTGTAGGAAACACGATCAATGCCTCGGCCCTGAGCGCAAGCAATTTCAGTTTTACATCCGCTGCACCTACCGTATCCGTTAATGTCGGTGGTGTTCAGACGATCGATGCCGCTCCCGTGCTGACTCAGCTTCGTACTTCGTATTGCGGCTATACCGCTCAGAGCTTCGGGGAATTCATTGGTGCCGATTCGGTATTAGGCGCACATCACTACCGTTTTCAACTGGTAAATTCAGCAACGTCCTTTACGCAAACCTTCACCAACTCCTCAGGCTATCCATACCTGACGCTGTATACCATTCCTGGGATCAGCTACAATACGACGTATACGGTAACGGTAGCCTGGTCTGCAGACAATGTGACCTGGAGCAATTACGGCAGTCCTTGTACAATTACGTCGCCAATGAACGAAGTCACCGAATTACAACCGGCATATTGCGGCTTTACGGCCTCGAGCTATTCACAGATTATTTATGCCAACCGGGTAAGCGGTGCTACCCAGTACGAGTATAAACTGGTGAACGCGGCACAAAGCTATACGCAGACCTTTGTGAAGACGAACAATAACTTTAACCTGTCGCAGTTCACGGGCTTACAGCCGGGCACGACTTATTCCGTGTCCTTGCGAGTGTTCATTTTTGGTGCCTGGGATATTTATGGCAGCAGCTGCAATGTGACAACGCCATCGGGCGTCACGACGACGTCCCTGCAATCCACCAGCTGCGGTGTGACGGTGAGCTCTTACCCACAGATCCTCTATGCAGTTCCGGTAGTGAATGCCACACAGTACGAATACCGGGTGATGAATGCCGCCTTAAGCTACACACAGACCTTTGTAAAAACGAACAACAACTTTAACCTGGGCCAGTTTACGGGCTTGACCAATGGAACCACTTACTCGGTAGCAGTAAGAGCCAACGTGGGCGGCGTATGGGGCAATTTTGCCAACAACTGCCAGGTGACGACGCCATCTACTGTTCCAACCACCTCTTTACAGCCTGCCTCTTGTGGCATCACCGCCAGCAGCTATGCCCAGGTACTATATGCCGTTGCCTTAACCGGAGCGACACAGTACGAGTACAGGCTTGAGAATGCCGCTGCCAGCTACACACAGAGCTTTGTAAAAACGAACAACAACTTTAACCTGACCCAATTTACGGGTCTGACGAACGGCACGACGTATTCGGTAAGCGTCAGAGCTAATGTCGGCGGCTCCTGGGGCAACTTCGGCCCGGTATGCACGGTAGCCACACCGGCCTCCTCTCCAACAACGTCGTTACAACCGGCCTCTTGTGGGATTACCTTATCAAGCTATACGCAGATCCTGTATGCGGTAGCGGTAACGGGTGCCACACAGTACGAGTACAAGCTTGAGAACACAAGCCTTGGCTACAGCCAGAGCTTTGTAAAAACAAACAATAACTTCAACTTTGGCCAGTTCACCGGCCTGGCGAACAGCACGGCTTACGATGTACAGGTACGCGTGTTCTTCAACGGCGGCTGGGGCAGCTACGGCAGCATTTGCACGATCACCACACCGGCCTCTGCCCTTATGCTGAACGGGAACACCGGTATGGCTTCGAGAGAAGGAATTGAAAATGCCGATCCTACTCTTGCAGAAAACAGCTTCAATGCCCTTGCCTATCCGAACCCGTTCAACAAGGAGTTCTCCCTGACGCTGTTGAGCTATACGGTGAATGAACCGGTACACATCCGTGTGTATGACGCTACGGGCAAGCTGGTAGAGCAGCACGATGTGTCTGCAGAAACGGTAAAAGAGCTGACCATAGGTGCAGGCTATGCCGAAGGCTTATACAACATTATGGTGAGCCAGGGAACACAACACAAATCCATTAAAGTCATCAGACAATAGAATCATCTGAATTTTTCTAAAAGACAAAACGCATAGCTCCCGAAAGGTGGCTATGCGTTTGTCGTATGGAACACCGGGGTGCCGGGTATAGTTAATGACAACAGTGGTTAACACAAGCATAAACTTAACTTAATGGAGAACCAGCATAGGTAGTTATAAACATCTGTAATTTTGATGCCCGTAGTACACCACGTAAAAATACTACCCTCCCCATGGCAAAAAAAATTACACGCTTTTTCGTAATAGCTTTATTTCTGGTATTAGGTTTTACAAACCTGCTTTCTCAAACCACACTGGTTAATTATGATTTTAACTCGGCGAGCTCTTACCCGGTGCTGCCGACAACAACAGTGGCCAACGTAACTTCTTCCGCAAATTGTACCGAGGCCTTTACCACCTTCGGTGGAGTAGCTACGACGGCCGGGGCTTTCACGGCGAACTCTACAGCAGGTAATGCCATTGCGATGAATAATTCCAGCGGAACGAATACCAAATATTTTACGTTTAGCTTAGGAGGATCAGCCCTTGCCAATTATAAAACGCTGAAATTGTATTTCCAGGCCCAACGTTCGAATACAGGCGCAACGCTTGTCACTGTTCAGTATAGCCTGAATGGCGGTGCTTATACGGCATTTACGACGAACACGATGAGTCCGCAAACAGCCTTCAATGCGATAACCCTCGTCTTGCCTGCAGCAGTAGATAATCCGACATCGCTCGACATCCGGCTTTTTGCCAGCGGGGCATCGGGTACAGGTACCCTGAGGATTGATAACTTCCAGGTGCAGGGTATATTGTCACCGGCAGCTCCGCCTTTAAATATTACCAATAACGGCCTTCAGCCAAATGCCGCCTCCATTCTTCAAAACTCCAACGATAATATTCTTCAGCGTTTTACAATTACAGAGGGAAATGTCGCTGCGGCCACATTAAACAGCATTGCCATTCCTTTGGCAGGAACTTATACTGCCAGTGATATTGATGCCCTTGGTTTAAAGTTATACGGTGGTACCAGCAACAGCTTTGCGTCTGCCACCTTATTATCCTCCAAAACATCTGCGTCTTCGGGCTCAGGAGAAACGGTAAGTTTCAATTCCCTGAATTACGCCATTGCTAAAAATACGGCCCGTTATTTTTGGGTGACAGGCGATGTTTCCGCTTCAGGAACTGTAGGAAATACGATCAGGGCCACGGCACTTAATGCAGGCAATTTTACCTTCGCTGCCGGATCAGTGACGGCATCGGTTAATGCCGGCGGCATTCAGACGATCGCTGCGCCGGTTCCGTCTCTGAATATCAGTGATAACGGAGTTCAGCCTGCTGCGGCTACTGTGCTTCAAAACAGTAACGGCAACCTGCTCCAGAGCTTTAGGATTGCAGAAGGCAACGTGGCCTCTGCCACCTTAAACGTAGTTGCCATTCCTCTCGCCGGAACGTATTCTGCCAGCGATGTCAACGGTTCGGGTTTGAAGTTATACGCTTCTGCTACCAATAATTTTGCGTCGGCCACATTACTATCTTCTAACGCTTCACTGGCAGCAGGCTCTGGGGAAACGGTAAACTTCAACAGCCTGAACTATGCTATTGCGAAAAACAGCGCGCATTATTTCTGGGTAACAGCGGATATCGCTAATTCAGCCACTGTAGGAAATACGATCAGTGCCTCGGCCCTGAGTGCAGGGAATTTTACCTTTGCAGCCGGTTCGGTGATTGCTTCCGTTAATGCCGGTGGTGTTCAGACGATCGATGCCGCTCCCGTGCTGACTCAGCTTCGTACTTCGTATTGCGGCTATACCGCTCAGAGCTTCGGGGAATTCATTGGTGCCGATTCGGTATTAGGCGCACATCACTACCGTTTTCAACTG
>CALRIU020000024.1:0-81045 GCA_943362175.1 Hydrocarboniphaga daqingensis
GCTGCTGCAAAAGCCGCCGCTGAGAAAGCTGCTGCAGAAAAGGCTGCTGCCGAGAAAGCTGCTGCTGATAAAGCCGCTGCTGATAAAGCCGCCGCCGAGAAAGCTGCTGCTGAGAAAGCTGCCGCAGAAAAAGCCGCTGCAGAAAAGGCCGCTGCTGATAAAGCCGCCGCCGAGAAAGCCGCTGCGGAAAAGGCTGCTGCCGATAAGTTAGCAGCAGATAAAGCAAACGCCGATAAGTTGGCCGAAGAGAAAGCAAAAGCTGCTAAAGCTGCTGAGGAAAAAGCAGCTGCAGAGAAACTTGCCGCAGATAAATTAGCATCGGAAAAGGCTGCTGCTGCAAAAGCCGCCGCCGAGAAAGTTGCCGCAGAAAAAGCCGCTGCTGATAAGTTAGCAGCAGATAAAGCAAACGCCGAGAAGTTGGCTGAAGAAAAAGCAAAGGCAGAAAAACTATCCGCTGAGAAAGCTGCCGCAGAAAAAGCCGCTGCCGAAAAGGCCGCTGCTGATAAAGCCGCCGCCGAGAAAGTTGCCGCCGAGAAAGCTGCTGCAGAAAAGGCTGCTGCTGCAAAAGCCGCGGCAGAGAAACTTGCCGCAGATAAATTAGCATCGGAAAAGGCTGCCGCCGAGAAGTTGGCTGAAGAAAAAGCAAAGGCAGAAAAACTAGCCGCTGAGAAAGCCGCTGCTGAAAAGGCAGCCGCTGATAAGTTAGCGGCAGATAAAGCAAACGCCGATAAACTGGCCGAAGAGAAAGCAAAGGCTGCCCAAGCCGCTGCAGAAAAAGCTGCTGCTGATAAGTTAGCAGCAGATAAAGCAAACGCCGAAAAACTAGCCGCGGAAAAAGCCGCTACTGAAAAGGCTGCTGCCGATAAGTTAGCGGCAGATAAACTGGCCGAAGAGAAAGCAAAGGCTGCCAAAGCTGCTGCCGATAAGTTAGCGGCAGATAAACTGGCTGAAGAGAAAGCAAAGGCTGCCAAAGCTGCTGAGGAAAAAGCCGCTGCTGATAAGTTAGCAGCAGAAAAAGCTGCGGCCGATAAATTAGCTGCTGAGAAAGCTGAAAAAGAAGCCAAACATTCCATCGCACCTACCCTCGGTGGCGACAAATACAAAGAGGCAATCTCCAAAGCGGATGGCCTGTTTAAAATGAAACGTTACAAAGAAGCTAAAACCTCCTACGAGGATGCGCTGATTGTCAAAGCGGGCGATGCCTATGCCAAAGGGAAACTGGCCGAGATCGAAAAGCTGCTTAACTCCGATACGGCAACCGCCGCGGCAACCGATGCTAAATTAAAAGCCTTGCTCGCCAAATATCCCCCGGGAGTAACGGAAGAAACCATTACCGCTACAGGTGTGGTTATTATTCAGCGTGTGGTCGTCAAAGAATCGTCCGCCTATGTGTATCAAAAGAAAATTTTCAGCTGGGGAGGCATCTCCTATTTCAGGGACACAACTCCCGTCACCGAATCTACCTTTGAACAAGAAACAAAACCCTAAAAAAGAACCTATCCTAAATTATGCCCGATATTTTTGAAGACATTCGTTGTTGTGTGTGCGGTAATACAGATCATTCCCAATTTAAAGTAAAATACCAGAAAGAAACATTTGCTGTGGCTGAATGCCAGTCCTGCTCCTTCCTGTTCATTCCTCCTTATTACCGGAAAAGCATCGATTACCATAATTACAAGGATGAACATGTGGCTAATGCCGTACGTGCCGGCAATAACTGGGTTAAGATCGAGCGCCACAAACTGCGCTACGACCTCATTAAAAAATACAAAGCTCCGGGCTCTTCTTTATTCGACCTGGGCGCCGGCTGGGGACATTTCATGCTCACAGGCCAACAGCTGGGCTATAAGGTATACGGCATCGAAATTTCCGAGCAGCCCTACCTCTACTCCAAAAACGACCTGAAGCTCCCGGTAGACCACATGGATTTCTTCGATATGGACGAATCTAAAAAGTTTGATGTGGTTACCATGTGGGATGTCCTGGAGCACATTGACAAGGCGGATACCTTTGTCGAAAAGTGTGCTTCCGTAACGGCGATGAACGGCTACCTCGTGCTGCAGGTACCTCAGATCGACTCCTACTTTGCGAAAAAATACAAAGACGAGTGGAAGATGATGGGCCTGGATCATGTTAACTATTTCGGGAAGAAGACCATCACCCAACTGCTCGAAAAATACGGCTACCGGGTGGAAACGATCAAATCGTCTTTCGAGATCAAGCTGTTCATCATGTATACCGTTCTGCCCCTGATCAAACGCTTTAAGGGAAAGAAGAAAGTCACTCTGACGGAGGAGAATAAAACCATTAATGCCAGCGAGCGGCAAAACTACTTCAACACCTTTACACAAAAGCCGATGTGGAAGCTGAAGCTCTACATGTGGGTACATAACGTGATTTACAAAACGCTCTCTGTTTTAAACATTGGCGAGGAAATGATTGTGGTGGCGAAAAAGGTAAGGTGATCAAAATGACTCATAGGCAATAGAACGCAGATGAACTGTCTGCCGACAGGCAGGCGCGGATCACTATGATTAGAATAGGATTCGGGCAAGATTTGATTTGTGAAAATTCTATAATCTCTTCCGGTTCTCTATGTTTCTTATGTGACTATGTGGTAGAAAATTTCCGACTGTCACGACGCGTCGTGGCGAACTGATACTACGTTGATTTAGCTTCGGATCAACTGGTAAAACAGCTCATCCTCAAATTGGCCTTCCGCCGTTTTGTTCCAGCTTTTTTTAAGGCCCGAATTCTGAAAGCCCAGCTTTTCAAATAAACGGATGCTGTCGCCGTTGGAGGCGCTGATATTGCAATACAGCTGGTTCAGCAGTAAGGTTTCGAAGGCGTATTGCTTCAGGCAGCAGAGCGCTTCATAAGCATAGCCTTTATTGCGGAAGGTTTCGAAGATCAGCACCCCTACTCCTATCCTGGCATGGGCCGGCTCAAATTCAAAGAGGTCGATGGTTCCCACGGCTACACCCGAATCCTGTGTACAGATCATCAGGCGCAGCTGCTTATTGGTATAAATATCCTGGTATGCGGTATCGAGGTATTGCTCCAGGACATATTTGCTGAAAGGCGTTTGGGTGTTGCTTACTTTCCAAACCGACATATCATTCTCGCAGGCATAAAGCACATCAAGGTCGCTTTTCTCGACCGCACGCAGGAAAATATGAGTGTTCTTAATAAACATTAGTTCTGATAAGCTGTTTCCTGGGCAATGACTTCCTGCAAGCGCTCATGCGAATATACCGGCAGTGAAAACTCACTTTCCATGAGCGGATCTTTCAGGTTGAACCCCAGCACCTTGTCAATATACGCATTTTGTTTCAGGCGTTCTGTGATCTCAAACAAAAGCTCCCGGGCATCGTATGGAATGGCGTAAAACTCCTGCAGGAAAAGCTTCACCGGGCTCAGGCAGCTGGCCTTATGCGCCTCTACTTTCGGAAATTGCTTCACGTAAAAGTCAAGCACCTCTTTTTGATAATCGGCACTGAACACCGGCTGTTTCACCAGCTGTACCGCCAGCACTTCGATTTTTTTCTGGGAGATGGTTTTCAGGAGCACTTCCGTTCTCACATTCAGCTCATGCCCTTTGATGGTAAGCGAGCTGTAGGAGCCGTTGATCATAATACCCACATGCGGCGGAATGCGCGAGGCATGCAGGATCATCAGCCAGCTGTTTTTCAGGAGCAGCTTGTCGTCGAAGTCTGTGGTAACCGGTAAGGTGTATGGGCTGGCGGCGATCATGTCCGCCCAAAGGTACGAAAAAAGATCATTCGACATCACGACCTATCGTAACGGTGACCGCAGTAAAACGGCGGCATTTTGTTTATTTTCCAGGACGCTCCCGGCGCATGCATTCACCATTCTGTGGTAAACCTGCGCGAAGGATTGCCATGAAAATCCTTTTTTTGCCGGACACTGAGCGGAGCCGAAGTGCGAGGCAAAAAGATTGGCATGTAAAGCCTGGCCCCCTTTGACAGGCTCAGGGCAGGCTCGGGGGGCGCCCAAAATTTCAGATTGCCCTAAGCTCTCTCAAACATGGTGACGAAATAGAATTTGCTTTTTATTACCCTATCCGGCGCTACCGTACCGTCAGCCCTAATTTTTTGCTGATGACGCCTTCTTTGAGTGAAAAGGTAGAGGCTTTAAAGACGTTCAGGTTCAGCTCTTTCAGGACGTGATCGATGAGCATCACGGAAATCACCATCATATCGGCCCGCATGTTAATGAGGTAAGGCATCTGGTAGCGCTCATGCAAGGTAGAGGCTTTGATTTTGTGGCTGATCAGGTCATACTCGCCCAAAGAAATGTGGTATTCGGTTTGGCCATCGCTGATGAGCGGATGATTGAACTCGCCGCCAATGAGGTCTACGACAGAATCGAAAGCCCCCGACGAGCCGATCAGTTCCAGCGGCTGGTATTGCTTTACCGCTTCGCGGAGAGGTTGCAGTTCCGCGCGCAGGTAGTCGTGAAAGGCCTTGATCTCCTGTTCCGTGATCGGGTCATTGGGCTTGAAGCGGTCGAGCAGCCGCGCCGCGCCCAGCTTGAAGCTTTTTTTCCAGAACACGGTATCGTTGTTGGCCAGGATAAATTCGGTACTGCCTCCGCCGATATCCATGATGAGCGAAATTTTTTCCGACATCTTTACGGCCATGCGGTTCCCGTAATAGACCAGCTCAGCCTCCTCATCGCCGTCGATTACGGTTACCGAGATCTTCGCCTGCTCCAGGGCAGCTTTCACAAAGTCGGGCCCGTTGGAGGCAGAGCGGATCGCAGAGGTGGCAAAGGCAAATTCTTTCTCGACATTATAATCCAGGATGTACTGCTGGTATTGCTTGAGGGCGCTGATGCCGCGCTGAAAGGGAGCATCGCCGATGTAGCCGGAGTTGATGGTTCCTTCGCCGAGCTTCACGGCAATTTTGGTATTGAACAGCCGCCTGAAGGTATTATCCGGAAGCGTTTCCCCTATTAAAAGATTGAAGGTGTTCGTCCCCAGATCTATGACTGCAAATACCATAAATAAAGATTAAGCTAAAATTATACCAACAATTACTGGAGCAGATACTGGAAGCGCTGTTTTAAAAACCTTCCGTTGAATCCCCTCTTTTTTTTGTCGGTTCCCATGTTGGATGAGAAAATGATCATTACTTCATGAGAGCCTTTCTGGTAGGTCCTGAGAGGCGAAGTAACGAAGTCGTAGGAATAAGAAATCTGGAGATAATCTTTGATGGTGTAGCCTACCTGTAAGGCAATGGCATCATTGAAGCGGAAGTCGAGCCCGGCCATCAATTGCTTTTTCATGTGCAGCCTTAAATTGTATTCAAAGGAAAAAGGAACCGAAGGGACGTACACGGCCAATACGGTATTTTCGAACACAAAGTCCGGGTTATCGGCCCAGTTGTAGCCAGCCGACACATTGTAGTGCGCCACATTGGTAAATTTCCCCATTTTGGCATCGTCTTTTTTATAAAACTCAAACGCACTGCCGGCCACGTTATTGGCGCCTGCCCCGATGTGGAAGCGGTCGTTGTAATATACAATCCCAAAGCTCATATCAAAATTGGAAACTTTATCGGCGGTATATTGATTGATGGCTTTATCCTGCTGGTTGCGGATGGTGATGTCTGTCCCGTCGAAGCGCCTGCTCATGTAATTTCCCTGCACGCCAACAGATAGCTCCGAATCAGGAAATTTCAGGTGATACGCTCCGGTGATGCTACCGGAAAAATTTTTGAACGGACCGATGTCATCTTTATAGATAAAGCCACCGGCGCCCAGCTTACCTTTCAGCAGGCGGGAGTTGAGCGCTAAAGCATAGGTTTTGGGAGCGCCGTCAAAGCCCGTCCATTGGTTGCGGTAGTTCAGCCTGACATCCACCAGGCGCTTGGTTCCGCAAAAACCGGGATTCAATAAGGTTTGTGCGCTTCTGAACTGGGTCCACCACGGGTATTGCTGAGACCAGGAACACAAAGAAAACAATAAGCAAGCAGATATGAGGAGGCCTTTGATCAAAATGCAGGAATCAATAATTAATTGATGCGTTGGCCGTTCTGGTATTTTACGATAAAGCCGTTGAAGCCTTTTGCCGTAAGTTCATCGCGGTATCTGATGGCATCCTCTTTTGTTTTGAAGCTGCCGCAGGTTACTTTATACAAGCCGTTCACCTGGTCGATGCTCAGGTTGCTCACACCTGAAAATTTGCTTTTGTTAGGTTGCGTAGAATAAGCGCCTAATTGCACTTTATAGGTCATGCCGCTTCCGGATGCCGTGGCAGAGGAAACTTTGGAAGCTGTGGTATTTTCTACAGGTGTGGATTTTACGGTTTCTACAGGAGTAGACTTTACAGGTTCTGCCGGTGTAGATTTTACAGTTTCGACAGGCGTGGATTTCACGGTTTCCACCGGAGTAGATGTTACAGGCTCTACCGGGGTTGTATTGGGTGTGGTTTCCACAGGTTTGCTTTCTACCGGAGTGCTTGCTGCTACAGCGCCTCCATCACCAACCGTTACATTCATGGAGTTCCCATCCACTTCTTTTTTCTCGTTATTCTCGAGGTAGTAAAATTTTTGAGAGAAGGTGCCGCTCGCCGCCGTGCTGCTCGCCTGGATCTTTAGCTGTACGGTAAATTCATTTTCGGATGGAACGGATACCCATACGATTTTAGCCCTTTGATTCTCGAAGGTAAAGTTACCGCCTTTCACATCGCTGGCAGTGACGATATATCCGCCCGGTACATCCATTTGGTATTTCGCAAAATTACCGACTGTTCCTTTATTGATCTTAACGTCTGCATCTATAGAAGACCCGGCACTGATACTGGCAGGTAAATTGGCGGTGATGGTGATCTGTGAAAAGGAAACAACTGAAATAACGAGTCCAAAAAGAGTGAGTGCTTTTTTCATATACAAAGTTTAATAACTAAAATCGTTAATTAACAAATATAACTAATAAAATGAAAGAACAAAAAAATTAAGGAGCAGCGGCCATTTCGGGGTATTTCTGATCAAAAAAACTACAGAATCCATGCGATTGTTAATTTTCTGGCTGATTTCCGTCGTTTATCCCAAAAAATAATTCCTCACTCAGGCAGGCCATCTCTTCACTTTTTGTAAATCCTACTAAATTGTTTTAAACGTTAAAGCCCCGATATTTAACATTAGCAATACGATTTACCTCGGAAAATTGATATATTTTTGGTGTTAATAGTTCTTAAAATATCAGATAAATATCAAAATAAATTCCTATGCGTTTAATGTATCTTCTCTTCACCGTCCTGTTTCTTTCCCTTAGCCAATTTGCCTTTTCGCAGGAACCAAAGCTGAAATCCGACAGGCAGATCACCAAAATGCATTATTATTCTTTCCAGGGTCAGGCCTCTCCCGAACAACTGGAATTCCTGCAACAGGATCTGAAGAATCTGGAGTTTGTGAACGAAGTCAAGATCGAGTACAAAGCCGAGAAAGGCGCCGGGCAGGTCCGCCTCATCACTACCGAAGCCGCCGTTGCGGGTGAAGGCGATAAGCAATTCAGCGCTGTCAATATCAAACGGAGCCTGGTTAACAAAGGCTTTACTCCTGTGGAATACCACAACGAAACGATTACCAATCCATAACCTTCTTTTTTCAATTCCTGTTTATGAAGAACATTTACACGCTTCTTTTATGTCTTTTGGCATGTTTCCAGATGCAGTCGCAATCCGACAATTGCTCGGGCGCGGTGTTATTAACGATAGGTAACTGCGTTACGGGCAGTCCCGGTGCTACCCAGAATTTGCCGGGCTGCGTGGGCAATGCCGATGATGATGCCTGGTACCGCTTTGTGGCTACCAATACATCCCACCAGATCTCCGTTACAGGCTCGGCAGGTTACGATCCGGTGATCCAGCTGCTTTCCGGGGGCAGCTGCGGTAGCTTAACGTCTTTGAATTGTGTGGACAATACTTTTATGGGAGGTGTGGAAACCATCAATGCCACCGGCTTAACGGTTGGTGTAACCTATTATTTACGGATCTATGATTATTACACAGGTACCAGCGCAGGCACCTTTACGACCTGTGTCAACCTGCCTCCTGCCGCACCGGCCAATAATAACTGTGGCACTGCCACAGCGCTGACTGTAAACGGAAGCTGCGTGAACACCGCTGCCACATCGTATGGCGCCACGCAATCCATGACGGGCTGCTCGGGCACCGCCGACGATGATGTGTGGTTTATGTTCACGGCTAACAACTATACGCAAACCATCCAGGTAGCCGGATCTGGGGGCATGGATGCTGTTGTGGAGTTATTTTCCGGCACCTGTGCTTCGCTCACGTCTCTGAGCTGTCAGGATGCGACCTTTTCAGGCGGCACCGAAACCATCAGTGCCACCGGCCTAGTGCCCGGCAGTACCTATTATGTAAGGGTGTATGATTATTATGCAACGGGTGGCTATCCCTTCAACATCTGTATCACCGGAGCTTCTATTGTGGTAGGCACACAGCCCAACGACGAACCCTGCAATGCCATCCAGATGCCTCCTGTGACTGCCGATTGTAATTACCTGTCCTTTTCCAATGTGGGAGCTACTTTAAGCTCTGCCACAGCGCCGACGGGATGTACAGGAGGTACGGGCGGATTTAATGCTGCTGCGAAAGATGTATGGTTCAAGATCACCGTGCCGGCCAGTGGCAATTTATGCATTACGCCTCAACCTAATTTAACGCCTTCCACCACGGTAATCGATGACGGAGCGATGGCTTTATACAGCGGCACCTGCGGAAGCCTGACGCAAATCGACTGTTCGGACGATGCGGATGGCGGCGGCGGCGCTCCTTATAATTATCCGGGTACCGCGAATGATTTTCAGCCTTACATCAATGCGACGGGATTAACTCCCGGCTCTACGGTATATTTAAGGTACTGGGGCTGGGGCGGCGAAACGGGAAGCTTTGGCTTATGCGTGCAGGCGCCTACCAATGATGCCTGCGTAAATGCTTTATACATCTGCGACCTCAACGGTTATTCCGCGTCTACCAGTCCGGCATACAGCCCCGACAGGCCTGGCACCGGCGCGGGACAAATGTATGCCAACAACGAAACTCCGGCGGGCGTCAACCAACCTGACGGGACCAATACCGGCGGTCCTTTCGGCTATTATCCTCCGAGCAATATTGCGGGTCCCTACTCTTCCCCGGCGATCGACGTGAATATTGAGAACAATTCATGGATCCGCTTTACGGCAGGGAGCTCTACGGTTAATTTACGCGTTACTGTAGGAAACTGCTGGGTAGGAAATTACCCGAGCGGCGGTATCCAGATGCAGATTTTTTCAGGAAGCAACTGTAATAATTTCTCACCGGTGTCGAGCTTCAAGGAAGGGTCCAATACCTTTACGGTAACGGGAACAGGCCTCACGGTAGGTAATGATTATTACCTGATGGTGGATGGCTATGCGCGCGACATCTGTAATTATACAATTCAGGCACTGGATGGTGTCGCCTTACCGGAAATTACGGCGGTACCTGACAGCATCTGTCCCGGGCAAAACTCCTTACTGACGGCGCCTCTCGGTGCCACGGGCTATACCTGGTATCCTTCCGGTTCCACACCGGTAACCACGCGCACCATTTCTGTAAGCCCGGGAACCACGATGACCTATACCTGCATTGCCGGGGGCGTGTGTGGCCAGAAACAAACACTGACGAAAACGGTGTATGTAAAAACCGTTCCGACGGTGCTCATCAACTCGGGCAATCCGATCACGACCTGTGGCACGCAAACCCTTACCTTAACAGGAAGCGGCGCCAATACTTATACCTGGAATACCGGGAATACAACAGGCTCATTTACAGTGGCCCCCGTCAGTAGCACGACCTATTCGGTCGTCGGGCGGGCCTCGAACGGTTGTACGAACACGGCTGTGGCGAATGTGACGGTGAATCCCCTCCCCGTCATCACCATTTCAGGAACCAACACCATTTGTATCGGGCAATCGACCACGCTCACGGCCAGCGGTGGCAGCAGCTATACCTGGACACCGGGTGGCACGGTCTCTCCAAGCATCACCATCACACCTACCACCACCACGGTGTATAGTGTGATCGGCGCCAATGCCTTTGGCTGTACGAGAACGGCCACCACGCAGGTTGTTGTGAACGGCCTGCCAACCGTGAGTTCCACGAGTGTGACTATTTGCCGTGGTAATTCGGGAAGCATCACGGCCAGCGGCGCTTCCACCTACACCTGGAGCACAGGAGCTATCAGTAATAGCATTACGGTGAGTCCTACGGTAACAACGACCTATACCGTAACGGGCACCAATGCCAATGGCTGTAGCAACAGCGCTGTAGGCCAGGTAGCTGTCAATGCGCTTCCTTCCATTGCCATCAACTCCGGCAATCCTGTCAGCATCTGTAACAATCAAACGGTGACCCTGAGTGGCAGCGGCGGAATTACCTATACCTGGAGCACCGGCTCCAACGGCTCCAGTATCAATGTGTCGCCCACCTCCAACACAACGTATACGTTGATGGGCACGGCGGCTACCGGCTGTACCAACATCGCCGTGACGACGGTAACGGTCAACACCCTGCCTGCGATTACGATCACCGGCCCCGGAACTATATGCAACGGCAAGAGCACCGTACTTACCGGCAATGGCGGCGTGAGCTATACCTGGACTCCCGGAGGAGCGGCAACCAGTATCACCGTGAGCCCTTCCTCCAACACCGTGTATACTGTAACCGGGACGGCTGCCAACAGCTGTACCAATGCGGCGGCGACAACCGTAACGGTTAACGCCCTGCCTGCGATCTCGGTAAATAATGCAACGGTGTGTAACGGAAGCTCCGTGTTACTTACCGCCAGTGGCAGCTCTTCTACCTATTCCTGGAGCACGGGGGCAACAAGCAGCACCATTGCACCAAATCCTTCTTCCAACACCAGCTACACGGTTACCGGCACTGCCGCCAATAGCTGTACGAATGCGGCTGTGGCCCAGGTTACCGTGACGGCTTTGCCAACGCTTTCCGTCCCGTCTGCCACCATCTGCCAGAACTCTGCGCAGTTGCTTACCGCCAGCGGTGCCAATACTTACACCTGGTCGACATCACAGAACGGCACATCGATTTCTGTGAGCCCGACCGTGACAACAACGTATACGGTTACCGGAACGGCTTTAAGCTCCTGCAGCAACAGCACAACGGCTACTGTGAATGTCAATGCCCTGCCACAACTCACCTCCACGCCTAATGTGGCTCCAAGCAACTGCAGCGCCGCTACAGGATCTATCACCAATGTGACGGTAAGCGGTACACCGGCTTTCTCTTATACCTGGACCAATGGCGCGACCAATGTGGGTTCTACACCAAACCTCACTAACCAACCGGCCGGAACCTATAACCTGCAGGTAAGAGACGGAAACGGTTGCATCAATAATTTCGGCCCTTACAGTATTACCAACCCGGGCGCTCCTGCCGCACCAACGGCGAATGCCACGGCTACTTCCGTCTGTGTGGGGCAAACGATTAACCTGAATGCCAACAGTGCTTCGGGCGGAACCTATACCTGGTCGGGGCCCAACAGCTTTACGACGACCACGCAAAATCCTTCTATTGCCAATGCTACCACAGCAAACGGTGGCGTATACTCGGTGTACATGACGGCTTCGGGTTGCAGCGGGCCGGCCACGAGCGTAACAGTGGCCGTGAATGCATTGCCTGCGCCGAATGCAACAGCTACCCAAACGGCTTACTGCGTGGGTAATACGATCAGCCTCTTTGCGTCTTCGGCGACTTCTTATACCTGGACCGGACCGGGAAGTTTTTCTTCCAACAGCCAGAATCCTTCCATAACCAATGCTTCCACCCTGGCTACAGGAACCTACACGTTAAGGGTGACGAATGCCAGCGGTTGTACAGGTCTTACGACCCTCAGCCTTGCAGTGAATGCCAATCCTGTTCCGACAGCAACGGCTAATCCTTCGGCGATCTGTGCCGGCCAAACCATTAACCTTGCTGCAGGTGGCGGCTCTTCCTATAACTGGACAGGCCCTAATGCTTACTCTAACGGTACGCAAGCACCGACCATTCCGAATGCGACCACGGCCAATGCGGGCAGCTATACGGTGGTGGTAACGGGCGCTAACAGCTGTACGGCTTCTGCTGTGACCAGCGTGAGCGTGAATGCTTTACCTTCCTTTACCTCATCGGTGAATGCGGCTAATATCTGTAACGGTGCCACGATCCAGTTCAATGCCGGCTCTTCGGCGAATGCCTATTCCTGGACGGGACCTGCCACCTTCAGTGTGACTAATAATGCCAGCCCCTTCATCAATGGTGCGGGTGTCAGCAATTCCGGAACCTATACGGTAACCGCCAACACCGGCTCCTGTACGGCTTCTCAAACGCTCGCGGTGAATGTGTATGCGCCTGTATCGCTCACGGCAACCGCTACCAGTACGGCTGTTTGCCAGGGTAGTACGTTGCAGCTTATCGGTAACGGCGGCAGCTCTTACCAGTGGACCGGGCCGGGAAGCTTTTCCTCTACCAGCCAGAGCCCGCAGATCACTAACGTTCCGGGAACTGCCTCCGGGGTGTATACGCTTTCGGTAACGGATGTGAACAACTGCCCGGGTACAAGAACCCTCAGCATTCTCGTCAACGCCAATCCCACGGCAACGGCCAGCGCCAACCCGAACGTGATCTGTGTAGGCGGTACCATCAACCTCAACTCCGGTGGTGGAACGGCGTACAGCTGGTCGGGACCTAACGGCTATAGCAACAACACGCAAAATCCATCGATCCCGAATGCGGGCTCTGCCAATGTGGGTGATTATACCGTGACGGTGACGGATGCCAACTCCTGCTCTTCTTCGGCGATTGCTTCTGTTACCATCGTGACTTTGCCGAGCTTTACACTGAGCACAAACGGCGCGAATATCTGTTACGGTCAAACGATTCAGTTCAACGCCGGTTCCGGTCCTTTTACCTATTCATGGTCAGGGCCTAATTCTTATACCGTAGCCAATAGCACCAATCCGACAATCCCTAATGCGACTACGCTCAATTCGGGGACCTATACGGTAACGGCGTCTGCCGGATCCTGTGCGGCTTCGCAAACCCTTGCGGTGAATGTCTATCCGCAGATCATGGCAAATGCTTCTGCGGCAAGCTATGTGCTGTGTGCCGGCACGGTAGCCAACCTGAGCGGAACAGGCGGAGGAACATACAGCTGGACCGGCCCAAACAATTTTTCGAGCACGAATCAAAATCCCCAGTTCCCATCCATACAAGCCAATGAAGCGGGGATTTATACGTTAACGGTGACGGACAATACGACGAATTGTACAGCGATGGATACGGTACAGCTCATCGTGAACGCCGCTCCTACCCTGCTCTCCATCTCGGGTGATTCTACCTGCTACGGACAGCAGCTAAGCCTGGCGGCTAATTTCGGAAGCGGTGTCAGTGTGAACTGGTACAGCGATGCAGCACTCACGAATCTGGTACAGGCGAACTCCAACACCTACCAAACAACACCTGTGGCAAACGGCACTTATACGTATTATGTTCAGGGTGTGATCGGTACCTGTAAGAGCAATGTGGCGATGGTGACGGGCAACTTCTATAACATCCAGGCCATTGCTTCCGCCGATGTATACAGCGGATCGGCGCCCCTGGCAGTGAACTTCACCGGCAGCAACAGCACGGGCGTGACCTCTACGGACAGCTTTAACTGGAACTTCGGTGATAATACGGGCTCTAACGTCATCAACCCGAACCATGTGTTTAGCTCGGAGGCCATCTATACGGTTACCTTAACGGTGACGGATCTTGAAAGCGGATGCCTCGATACGGCCACAGTTATCATTAAAGTGGAAGATGATCTCACGGTGATCGTGCCTAATGTGTTTACACCGAATGGCGATGGGGTGAACGATGCCTTCCATGTGACTATCAAAGGTGCTAAGTCGGCCGAAGGCTATATCTATAACCGCTGGGGGCAATTGTTATTCAGCTGGGATGTGCTGAATGCTTCCTGGGATGGCATGGCTGCCAATGGCGAGAAATGCCCGGATGCGACGTATTATTACCTCATCAAAGTCATTGATAAGAAAGACAAGGAGCATTTGTTCCCTGGTTATGCTTTGCTGATACGGTAAGTGCCCGTGTGGCTTTGAGTGCCTTAGCCACCCATTGTTTATGCCCCGTTGCGGTTTGAATCAGCGGGCGTCATACAGCTTCACTGCTTTGTTTGTTATTGAGGTCTAAACCATTGCGTGTAAAGATCCTCAGTTGGCGATGGTGGTAATGCGAGCGGTGTTGTCTGGTTTGAAGCAGGATCGTGGAGGTAAATTCCACACAGCCTTTGTGGATCACGCGGATGATCCTGCCTGCCTGGTTCCTGGTGATTTCCTTTTCCATGTTGCTTCGTATTTAGTTTTAGCCGGTACACTGTCGGGAACTCTTTTCCCATTCCTGAGCTTCACGACCGTTTTTCATAGCGCCTTTCCGGCGAGGATTGGCTCCTGTTGCGGTTTTGCGGCGATGTCCCGGTATAACCATACAGGGATATGTCAAATGGGATGCCTGAGGCTGATTTATGTTTCATTTATTCTTTTTGATTGCTATTTTTGGAGAAATCGTACTCATCCTTTATGACAAGATTTCCCTGATTACTACCGGAGCCTGATTGAAACCAGGCTTTAAATTTTTTCACATACATCCTCAAGCCTCTATGAAAACACCCTTTCTTCTCGCCATTCCTCTTATTGTGTTACAAGCCTGCTCTGAGCCTGAAGCAGAAAAACCAAAGGAGGTCCCGAAAGCCTCCAGGCTCTCGGTCGTTGATTCCCTGTTCAAAGATCTGATCATCGAAGATACTTTTTATGTGTACAGCAGCTGGGGAGGTACTGAAAACCATCCCTTTAAAGGGACACCGATGGATAGTGTGCAGGTAGCTTCGCTCACATACCATCTGAAAACGAGCTATTCCTATTTTAAGGATGTGGGCGCCTGCTACAAATTCCCGCTCGATGCCTCCCGTTTTGCACTGATTGCGAGGGTTCCGGGTGAATATGAATCCACCGCCATCAATCTTTTCGTATTCGATGTCGAAAAAGATTCCGTTGTTCAGACCCTGCACCTCGCGGATGTATTCGGTGACGCCGGAGAAAGCATGTCATACAGCTCCTGTATCTTCAGGGAAAAGGATCATGGCCTGAAAGTGGCTACGCAATGGCATTCGGAATACAGCCACAGCGTGGACAATGAGAACGATACAACGGTAGAGCGCTGGAACCGCTTCTGGATCATTGACCTGGGCAAACATGCCGGCGATACGCTCCTGAAAGATTCGGCGACGATCGTCAACACCTACCCGCAAATCATTACGCGCCTTTCTCACTACTAAACCAGGTTATATCTACATGAAAACTCTTTACCTTATTCTGCTTCTCCCTGCTTTGCTGATAGCAACACAGGGCTTTTCACAAAAGAAAGAACAGAAGCTCTATGAAAAGTATTATGCCGCCTTACAGGAAAGAAATTACCCGGAAGCGCTGAACCTGCTGGACAAGTTTATCCTCAAATTTCCGGAATCGAAAAGCCTGCCCGACATCTATTGTAAGAAAGCCGGTGTGCATGTCGAATTGGGTAATTTAGACAGTGCAATCGCGAGTTTGACATCGGCCTATGAGAAAGACCACAGCTTTAAGGAAGCCATACGCCTGAGAGGAAATTTGCATTACAAACAAGACAAGCTGGAAGATGCCATGACTGATTATGATCTGGCCATCCGGATCGATTCTACATTCGGGGATGCCTATTCCAACAAAGCTTTGGTGTACAAGAAACAAGAGCGGATGACAGATGCCTGCGAGAATTTCCAAAAAGCGCTTCAATATGGTTATGTTGATGCGTATCACATGATCCGAAAGTATTGCGACAGCAATTCCGTCACCATGCAGCGCTACCTGCTGAAGACCCTGACGACTCACGCTCCCGACGACAGCTATGGCTACTCCGAAAAAAATCCAATTAAAATAGGTATCTCCGTTCAACGGGAGAGAATGTATCTGTCTATGCTTCGCGACAACAAGGGCGAGCCCCTGAATTATAAAAGAACGGGAAGCTGCTGTGCCTATAGGAACACCCGCAGCGCTTTTGGCATGGCCTTATGCGACCGGTACGAGGCAGTGATCGACGGCAAAGTAAAAGCACTGTATATCAGTTTTTACGACTATGAAGAGCCTAAGATCCCACAGGGCTTACAGTCTGTGAGTGAGCTTAACAAATAGCCCGCTTAATAATCAAACAACCAGGGGCCGTTTTTCAGGTGATAGCGCTCGTCCAGTACCGAGGCATTGAAATAAGTCGTGCTCTGAGATTCCAGCTTCCCATAAGCTTCGTGGATGTGTCCGCCGATGTAGTATTTGGGTTTTAGCTCCCCTACTCTTTTCAGAAGACCGGCGCAGCCTACCTCTTCGCCACGAGTCGTTTTATCGAGGATACCGGCTACAGGGCCATGTGTCATCAGGATATCCGTTCCTTCGGGGATCAGGTCCCAATGCCTGGAAATAGCCTCGCCACGATCGCGGTTGAAAGCCCAGTTGAAAAAGGTCGGTGTTACCGGCGATCCCCAGATGCGGATGCCTTCGATTGTAATACCGCTGTCGCATAAATAAATGACATTTTCAGGAATGATCTCCTTTATTTTTTCAGGTGATGTTCTTTCAAAATAGAAATCGTGGTTACCGGCGATGAAGATCTTATAACGGTAATCCAGGTTTTTGAACCAGTCCAGGAAAGCCAGGATCTCCTGCTCCTCTCCTCTTTTGCTGATATCGCCTGCATGCAGGATCATGTCTGCCTCAGGGAGTTTCAGCTTGTCGTGCTGACTGTGGGTATCTGCGATGGCAACGATTCTCATGGCTTATAAAAATCGTAAGGTAAATATTTTTTACCTGCTTTCTTTTTGCTTGACCAAAAAGAAACAAAAAAGTCAAGGCAAAACGATCCCTGCCCGCTCTTTTAATTTTTAAGATTCGCCAACCGAAAGAGAACTAAAGCTCTTTCGGGCTCATCTAAAAAAATAAAATTCACAGCTCATCGCCATTGCGTTTTGCCCGGCCTGGCGCTTTTACTAATGATGGTTGATTTGAATTTAATAGGATTGTTTTGTTAGCCTCAAGACTTTCAGATAATTTGAATTCAAAAGGCCTGAGAAAATACGCTTATTTATTCTTTTGATACAAACCTAGAACCTCACCTGGTACACGTCCATGTTATTCCGTGGAATGTTCCGGGATTCGAAGCCGCCGTCGAAAGGAATGTTTTCGATCAGGTCGAACATGGTGCAGCCCTTGCTGAGTCCTTCAAAGATCAGCGTAAAGCCCTTCCCGTCGCTGAGCGTCCATTGCGGCGCAAAGGAAATATTGAAAGCTGTGATAAGCTTTGCTTTTCTGCCCGAGCCATGCTCCAGCAGGTAGGTCGACGGCCAGATGCGGTAGGCATCTTCGGTTCCGCAATGGCAATGCACGATCGTCTGGCGCTCCTCGCTTTCGAGTGGCTTGATCTGCGTTGTGACTTCTTCTTTGGTTATTTCCTGTGTATCCGGCATAGCGTCCTGCAAAGATAGGGGATTTTTTGCTTTTGATAGAAAAGAATGTTCTCTTATTCATGTAGAGAAAACATGAAAAGCCTATACAATTCTGAAGGCTTCCGGACACGACAACCGTTGTTTGAAAATTTATTTTGGCGCCCGGGCGGGCTGTCGCTACTCGCTCTTTGCTTGCCCTGCGGGATAAGCAAAGGAGCTCAAACAGGACGCTCCATCCCTGGCGCGGGGAGCCCTCAGGAATGGACGTTAATCTGTAAAATCTAAACTTTCAATATCACTTCCCAAAAGACTTATACATAGGATCGTTCTCCATATCCTCCTGCTTTTTCTTTTCCAGCTCGGCGAATGCTTTTTCGAAGTCGCCTTTGAAATTTTCTTTCATGTCTTTCACGCCCAGCTTTTCGAGGCAGTACAGAAATTTAGTGATAGCCCCTTCCTGGTCCTTATCGTAGGTAGCCGACAACCAGAAGAGCTGAGCTGCAAAATCGTAGACACCAAGGTCCATCGCAATATCGGCATAGGTGTATACATCTTTCAGGGTAGTTTTGTCATCTTTGAAGAGACTCTGGGTGGCCTGTCTTCTGAATAACAGGTACATCTCTTTGCCGTTGCCTGCCCTTACATCCATCGGGTATAAGGGGTTACTGTGATAGATCGATGCCTTTGATTCATCCCAAAGCTTGCGGTCGCTGGTGGTGACGGTTTTATTTTTCAGATCGAGGGCATTTTGAGAATAATACAATTCATATTTGGCAGCGGCCGAATTGGGATACTGAGCCAGGATCTCTTTGTAGATGGCCATGGCCCTTTCATAATTTCCTTTATCATGCTCCGCAATACCTGTGTTGATCTCGGTTTGCAAGGCTCTATTGAACTCCTTCAGGCGACGCGAGATCTCCTTTAAGTAGGCAGCGGCTGCCGACTTTGGTTCCGCAAACAGGCGGATGATCTCCACATATTTCATTGCGTGATCGAATTCTCCCTGTGACACCAGCATCGCGATCTTCGTCGCCGGAATGAGCTGGTTACCTACCGACATTTCCATATTGGCCCGCCAGTAATCGCTGTTGTGGCTGGTGAGCGCGCTCACATCCTGCGTCTTTTTAAAATCCTTCTGCCGGATCGTCGTTCCTAGCCCTTTCACACCGGCAAATTGTTTATCCACGATGATCTCATAAGCCGAGAGCACGGGCAATACCTGCTCCACCGCATAGGTTTTATTAAGCATCATCTTCTCTTTCAACCCGGCTTTTACATAAGCAGCGTCTGCCTTATCTGCCGGTAGCTCCAGGTTTTTAAAATCGTTGGGCAGGTCTTTCAGGTCGGCATGTACCAGCAGGAGGATCGGAAAGTCCACCAGTTTGGTATTGGGAATGGAAAGGCGCTTGAGTGCATCGAGGTAAGCCTTCTCTTTTTCGGGTGACAGTGCCGGCGTGGCATGTACCTCGAAATCCGTCTTCCCGCTTTTATGCACCACCATCAGCATGGCCAGTTTCTGACTTTCCTCCATCCCTTTGAATTGCTTACCCGTCAGCTCCGTCACCTGCCCGATACCTTTCACAAAAGGATCCTGGTCGACGTTCACATCGGCGATGAGCTCATTGCCCAGCAGGGCGATGCTCATTTTCAGCTCTTCCTGCGAGGAGAGGAAAAGAGGGAGTAAAAAACAAAGGCTGAAAGCAATCCGGGATAAACGGCTCATGGGTGTTTATTTAATGGTTGGGGTAAATGTAAAAAAAAAACAGAATACAGATGAGGGCAACCTTACTATAAGAACACTATAGCACGCAGATTCCGCGGATAGAGCAGATCAAAGCATACCAGAGATAGGTAATAAATGGTTTACTTTTCTTATATGTCCTTCTACCTATACTGTCACGACGCGTCGTGACGAGCTGACAAGCAAAACCTCTATGATCTCTTTCTGTTCTCTATTGTTCCTATGTTTCTATTGTGGTTAAAAAAAGAAGTCCGGGTTCGAGCCCTGGTCGACAACATCGCGTTATCGCTTCGTGCTTCGGCCTTTCGCTACGGGAGCGGCATTCCAGGGATCATCGGGCCAGGCATGCTTAGGATAGCGGCGCTGCAATTCTTTTTTTACTTCATGGTAAGTATTGTTCCAGAAGCTTTTAAGGTCGGTAGTAACCTGCACAGGCTTATACCCGGGCGAAAGCAAATGCATCACCAAAGAGTTCCTTCCTTTGTTCACAGTGGGCGTATCGCTTAGTCCGAACACTTCCTGTAAGCGTACAGATAAGATGGGCGCAGCACCATTCAGTAGGTATTCGATCGGCAGCTTCGAGCCGCTGGGTACTTCCAGCTTTGCCGGTGCCAGCTGTTCCAAAGCCTGCTGCTGTTCCCAGCTCAACGAGTGCAATAAGGCAGCCGTCAGGTCGAGCTTTTTCAGGTCTTCGGGTTTTTTAACGCCTTTCAGGTAAGGGCCAAGCCAGTCCTTAGCGCTTGCCAGCAAATGTGAGATATCCACAGAAGGCCAGTTTTCCTCCGGGTTCCAGGCATGCAGGCTGGCAATGCGGTGCCGGAGTTGTATAAAGCTGTGATCAGATAAATCCAGCAAGCTTTCGCCTTCAAGCTTAATGGCCTGGCAAATGGCATCCATTACCAGGGCTTCATCGGGATGAGTGAGCGGTTTTGATTGCAGCACGATGCTCCCGATCTTCAATTCTTTGGCTGAGATGAGTCCGCCTTTCCGGGTGTCCCAGCTGATGTTTTGTTTTTCCTTGACGAGGTGAATAAGATCCGTCGGATTGAGCGGTGCCGCCAGGAAGATCTTTCCGAGGCCATCGCGCAGGTCCATGTTCGCTACCGCCAGCCAGGGCTCGTGTGCAAGGTCGTCTTTATGACCGGCTGTAGCAATCTTTCCATTCGCCAGCTGAAACTGGGCATTGTTACCGGGTTTGGCAGATGCAATGCGCTCCGGATAAGCATAAGCCAGCAATAAACCGGTTTCCGAAGGATCGACGATTTCGTTGCCTGCCTCCAGTTTTAAAAGCCTGCGGTAGCTGGACGAATTTTTTTCGATGCGTTTGAATTTGTTGTTGAGGCTGTTGTTGGTTCTTGCCCTTCTCAAGGCTTCGATTCTTAAATTGAGATCGATGCCGCTGTCTTTCGGCAAAGGGTCGCGCTCTTCGAGCACAGCGGCAATGTCGCAGGCCAGTTGCTTCATCTCTGTTGTTTCCGCCAGGATGAGCATGTGCGCGATGCGCGGGTGACAGGCCAGTTGATGTACCTGACGGCCATGTTCGGTAATCTTCCCGTTTTCCAGCGCGCCGATCTGCTGCAGGGTATCATAAGCCTGTTGTAAACTACTTTTGGGTGGCAGCGTGAGCCAGCACATCTGCGTGATGTCATCGGTGCCCCATTTGGAAAGCTCCAGTACCAGGGAACAGAGGTCGGCCTCCATGATCTCCGGCACGCGGTGCTCGGCCAGGCGCTCATGGGTGGCTTTGGTCCAGAGGCGGTAGCAGACACCGCTGCTGAGTCGCCCTGCCCTGCCCGCGCGTTGGTCGGCAGCGTCTTTGGAAATCCGCAAGGTCTCCAACTGTGATAAACCCGAAGCCGGATCGAAGCGCGAGCTGCGGCCGAAGCCTGAATCCACCACGATGCGGATGCCTTCAATCGTTAAGCTGGTTTCGGCAATGGAGGTAGCAAGCACAATCTTACGCTTGCCCTGGCGATTGGGCATAATAGCTGCATACTGCTCTTTCTGCGGCAGCATACCATACAGCGGGTGGATCCTGAAATCCGGCAGTTGTTTATCTAAAAGCTCCTCACATTTGCGGATCTCTCCTTCTCCGGGAAGAAAGGCCAGCACATCGCCCTCCTGTTCTTTCACAGCACGGGCTATGGCCTGCGCCATCAGTTCAGGAAGCAGGTACTCGTCGGCATCGCCGCCATGGATGATCTCCACCGGGTATTGCCGTCCCTTGCTTTCAATTACAGGAGCGTTGAGCAGGGTTTGCAATTGCGGAATGTTGAGCGTGGCCGACATGATCATGATCCTCAGATCGGGGCGCAACACCTGCTGTGCCTCACGGCAAAGGGCCAAGGCCAGGTCGGCCTGTAAATTCCGTTCATGAAACTCATCGAAGATCACCAGCCCTACCTGCTCCAGGGCATTGTCGCTTTGCAGCATGCGTGTGAGAATACCTTCGGTAACGACTTCAATTTTTGTTTGTGTACTCACGCAGTTTTCGAAACGGATGCGGTAGCCGACGGTTTTCCCGGTTTCTTCTTCCAATAAATCCGACATGCGCGTGGCAATGCTGCGAGCCGCCAGGCGCCGGGGTTCCAGCATGATGACCTTTTTGCCTTCGAGCCAGTCTTCCTCAAACAAGGCCAGCGGCAACAAGGTACTCTTTCCGGCTCCCGGCGGCGCACCGATGATGAGCGTGGTATTGGTCTTTAAAGAGGCCCGCACGTCGGGGATGATCTCCACAACGGGAAGTTCGCTATGTAAGGGATTGAAGGGCATGTTTTGCAGGGGTCGAAGGTAAGGATTTATTTTTTGTGAATAGTGCCTTCGACTCCGCTCAGTCACCGGTTGCTGTGTTACACAATAACTCTGATTGTATAAGTCACCGCTATCCTAAGAAGAGAATGCACCGTTTCCGATAGTTAAGTGGAGCCGAAACCACGGAACTGTTGGTGCCTTCATCGGTGCCTTCGACTCCGCTCAGTCACCGGTTGTTGTGTTACGCAATAACTCTGGTTGTGATAAGTCACCGCTATCCTAAGAAAAGAATGCACCGTTTCCGGTGGTTGAGCGGAGCCCAAACCACGGAACTGTTGGTGTCTTCATCGGTGCCTTCGACTCCGCTCAGTCACCGGTTGTTGTGTTACGCAATAACTCTGATTGTGATAAGTCACCGCTATCCTAAGAAGAGAATGCACCGTTTCCGGTGGTTGAGCGGAGTTGAAACTACGGAACTGTTGGTACCTTCATCGGTGCCTTCGACTCCGCTCAGTCACCGGTTGTTGTGTTACGCAATAACTCTGGTTGTGATAAGTCACCTCTATCCTAAGAAAAGAATGCACCGTTTCCGGTGGTTGAGCGGAGTTGAAACTACGGAACTGCTGTTGAGTGGAGTTGAAACTACGAAGCGGAAAAATTCCTGTAATGAGTCTCATTCATACATTCTGCCAGTACTCTCAATGTTTCAGGCATAGAATTTATCAAAGCTTCCTTCTTTTTTCTGCTCCAGCCTTGCACCTGCTTTTCACGGTAAAAGGCCTCATCAATACGCTCATATTCTTCAAAATAAACAAGCCGCACAGGTGAAAACTTTTTTGTATGATTAGCACCCTCGCCATTTTGATGCTGTGCCAGACGAAGTTCGAGATCGATTGTACTTCCTATGTAATAGGATCCGTTACAACATTCCAGTATATACATATAGCCTTTCATACATTGAAAATATTACAAATACATATATTCTTCTGCTATACTTTGTAGCATTTAGTGTTAATGTATTTTGACTACCGATAACCGGTGCCTTCGACTGCGCTCAGTCACCGCATAGGGGTACCTTCGACTACGCTCAGTCACCGGTTATCCGGTAAGTAAAATATAATCTGTGGTAGTTGAACGAAGCCGAAACTACCGGATCAGCTGGAAAATACCTATCTTTAATCAGATCCAATATGTTTCAGTTGTATCATTGACGAATACCCACTCCATAGAACACCACCCCAACTGGTACCATGACATTCCTGTGATGCACACGTTGATCCTGGGAAGCTATCCACCGCATGAGGACCGGAGGCATTATGAGTTTTATTATCCCAACAAGGTCAATCGTTTCTGGAATATCTTAGCAGGGATTAAAGGCCACACGTTGCAGCATTTCAAAGGAGAAGAAGCTGTGCAGGAACGGAAGCAATTGATGGAGGATTTGCAGATTGGTGTGCAAAACGTTGGCCTGAAGATTTCAAGAAAAGGCAAAAGCGCCGCTGATAACGACATCGAGATCCTCGAGTTCCAGGATATCCTCGGCATTATTCATCAACATCCGGAGCTCAGTAGAATCCTGATGCCCGGCTATTCCGGCAAGAGTAGCACCGTTCATAGCTTTATCCGCTACCTGAAAGAACATCACATCGTGGTTGCTATTCCTAAACCGGTGACACATGGCGCTTCCTTTGTATTTCAGATGGATGGCAGAACGATAGAGTGCATTGTATTAACGTCTACCTCTCCACGGGTGCGCATGAGTTTAAACGACCTCATTGCCCGTTTCTCGCCCTACATCAAAAAAACTTAATGGGGGCGGCAGAGCATTTTCAGCATATCGGCAAGGGGTTGTAATGCATTGTATTCTTCCGGCAGGTAGTTCCACACGTAACGGCAGCTGGTGCTGTAATCTGTATAAAACGTCAGGGTATGCACACAACCATCCAGTACTATGCCTCCGTCATCATCAATGTAGGGATTGATGCGGAGCTTACGAAGCTGGTTCTGCAAAGATTCTGTTTCTTCTGCATTCAACATTCCCGATTCTGAAAGCATGGTTGGTGCGATGTTTTTACCAATGTATTTGAGCTGTTCGAGTGGGTTGAGAAATTTAGGAGCGTCTTCGTGTTTAAACCACACAGAGCGGTACCATTTAATGCCTTCTTCCGCCCATTGCAGCTGGAGCAGGACGTGGTTATCGAATGAAGGCTCCAGCATCAGCGATATGTGGCGCTTGTATGTTTTGGGCTGTGAGGCTTTCAGGGCTTCATTGGCAAGCTTTACAAAGCCCGGCCAGTTATCGGGATGTGGAGCATAGGGTTCCATACCTCAAATGTATTGGTTTTATTTTCTTTCTGATAAGGCACACACTTTTTTAGCTCTGTTTCAATAAGCCTGTTTTAATTTTAAAGGGCTGATTCTCAATTTAAAAACTTTTTTCTTTACCTGATTTACCCATTTGGGTAAATATATGATTACCTTTGTGACAATGCCTGCCAAAACAGATAACAGCACCGAGCAAAAAATACTGGATGCCGCCGAAACGGTGTTCCACGAAAAAGGCTACGATGGCGCGCGGATGCAGGAGATTGCCGATAAGGCGAGCATCAATAAAGGCCTGCTGCATTACTACTTCAAAACCAAAGACAGCCTCTTCGATGCCATCTTTAGCATGGCGCTCAGGCGTATGGTAACTAACATCAACTCCATTCTGTTAATGGAGATTCCCCTGGAAGAAAAAATTGATCTGATTGTGGATGGCTATATGAACATGCTTTCGCGCAATTCGTCCCTCCCACGCTTTGTAATTACAGAACTCAATAAGGACCCTGATCGCTTCGTTGCCAAACACCTCAACAACAATTTTAAGGATGTGTTTTCCAGCTTTATTGCTTCAGTACAAAAAGAAGTAGATGCCGGGAACATCAGGCCCATAGATCCCACCCAATTATTCATGAATATGATCTCTATGATCATTTTTCCCTATGTGGGCAGGCCGATGATACAGGTGGTGGTAGGCCTTGATAACAAAGCCTTTCAGAACCTGATGCAGGAGCGCCGGGAGATGATCAAGTTGTTTATCAAACAGGCTTTGAGGAAGTAAATTTTTTTGCACTTGAATTACCCATTTGGGTAAATAACTCTATTAAAAACATAAACCCATGAGAACAATCCCATTACTGGCAGCGATGCTCTTCCTGCTGAGCCGGCTGCAAAGCCAGACGGATACAGCGCTTAGCCTTGAGCGTTGCTACCAGCTGGCCAAACAGAATTATCCTTTGGTGAAACAGATGGCCCTGATCGATAAAACCAGGGACTATACGCTTGCGAATGCGTCCAAAGGTTATTTGCCGCAGCTCACACTTGCCGGCCAGGCTACGTATCAATCGGAGGTTACTAAAATTCCCATCTCGCTTCCCGGGATGTCTGTTGCCGAATTAAGTAAAGACCAGTACCGGATCTATGGCGAAATCAATCAGTCGCTCACCGATCCATTCATCATTAAGCAACAGAAAGCCTTACTGAAAACAGATTCGGAAACGGATGCCGGGAAGCTGGAAGTAGAGCTCTATAAGCTGAAGGAACGGATCAACCAGATGTATTTTGGCATCCTGTTAATCGATGCCCAGCTGCAACAAAATGAATTCCTGAAAAAAGATATCCGCTCGGGGCTCCAAAAAACAAATGCTGCCATTGCCAATGGCACTGCTCTCAAAAGCAATGCCGACCTGCTGAGCGCCGAATTGCTGAAAGCTGAGCAACGAAGCATTGAGCTGAAAGCAAACCGCAAAGGCTTTACAGATATGCTTTCTGTGTTTGTCAACAGGCCCATCGATGAAACGCTTTCCCTGAAAGAGCCGCCGGTGCAGGTCCCCTCTTCTACCGTCAACCGACCCGAGCTTCATTTATTCGAGGTCCAGAAAAAGAGTTTTACACTTCAGAATAAATTACTCCTGGCGAAAAATTTACCGAGGCTTAGCCTATTCTTCCAGGGAGGCTACGGGCGGCCTACGCTCAATATGCTCAGTAATGAGTTTGGGACTTACTATATCGGCGGTGCGCGCTTCAGCTGGAATATTTCCGGATTTTATACCTATAAAAAAGAAAGACTATTACAGAACCTAAGCCAGGATGCCATAGATTTGCAGAAGGAAGTCTTCCTGTTTAATACGTCTATCACGTTGAAACAACAGAACAGCGAGATCAACAAATTGTCGGAGCTGCTTCTTTCCGATAAACAGATTGTTGCCCTGCGGGAGAAGGTAAAAGCCACTTCCAATGAGCAGCTGGCTAATGGCACCATCACGGCACTCGACTACCTGAATTACGTCAACGCGCAGGATCAGGCAAACCAACAGCTCCTGCTCCACTCTATCCAATTGCTCATGGCACAATACAGCTACCAAACCACATCCGGAAATTAATAACAGATAAACCCTCTACTTATGAAAACTTTTTCATTACTCCTTTCCTTCTCTTCCCTGCTAATGCTAAGCTCCTGCAAAAGTGATAAAGCCCAATTCGATGCTTCGGGATCATTTGAAGCGGAAGAGGTCATTATTTCTTCGGAAGCGAACGGAACCATTAAACAGCTGACAATTGAAGAAGGCCAAACGCTGAAGGCCGGGCAGTACGTCGGCTACATCGACAGCGTACAACTCTACCTGAAAAAGAAACAGCTGGAAGCGCAGATCAGCGCTGTGCTCAGCAAAAAGCCCAACGTGGCCGTTCAGCTGGCTTCCCTGCAGGAGCAATTGAAAACGGCTGAAAAAGAGCAGAAGCGGATCAGCAACCTGGTAAAGGCGGATGCGGCCACCACCAAGCAGCTCGACGACATCAATGCCTCGATTGAACTGATCAAAAAACAAACGGAGGCACAACGTTCGTCGCTGGATATTTCATCGGAAGGGATTGGCAAGGAAACGGTACCGCTCAGTATCCAGGTAGAACAGGTAAACGATCAGCTTCGCAAATGCAGCATCATTAATCCCATAAACGGCACTGTGCTTGGCAAATATGCCAATGCCAATGAAATAGCGGTACAGGGCAAACCGCTGTATAAGATCGCCGATCTTTCCACGATCATCCTGAGGGCCTATATCACCGGCGATCAGCTTCCGCAGCTGAAGCTGAGCCAAACGGTGAGGGTTCATACCGATGATGGTAAGGGCGGCTTTAAGCAGGCGCAGGGTACTGTGACATGGATCAACGATAAGGCGGAGTTTACGCCAAAAACCATCCAGACAAAGGATGAGCGGGCCAATATGGTGTATGCCATTAAAGTGATGGTGAAGAATGACGGCTCTTATAAAATAGGAATGTACGGCGAACTAACATTTAAGTAATATGGATGATGTTGTGCTTCATAATCTCACAAAGACCTATAACAAGGGAGCCACTGTGGCGGTAAAGGAGGTATCCTTTTCGGTAAAGAAAGGAGAGCTCTTTGGCCTGATCGGTCCTGACGGCGCGGGAAAGACAAGCATCTTCCGCATGCTGACGACCCTGCTCCTGCCCGATGGCGGAAGCGCTATGGTAAACGGGGCCGACATTGTGAGCGGCTATAAAAGTATCCGGAAGCAGGTAGGCTATATGCCCGGTAAATTTTCGCTGTACCAGGACCTCACGATCGAAGAGAACCTCAATTTCTTTGCTACGGTATTCGGCACCACGGTTGAGGCCAATTACGATCTGATTAAAGACATTTATGTACAGATAGAACCTTTCAAAACCCGAAGGGCGGGTAAGCTCTCGGGAGGCATGAAACAGAAGCTGGCCTTGTGCTGCGCTCTTATCCACCGCCCTACTGTTTTGTTTCTGGATGAGCCTACCACAGGGGTTGATACAGTATCGCGGAAAGAGTTCTGGGAGATGCTGAAGCGCTTAAAAGAGCAAGGCATTACCATCCTGGTGTCGACGCCTTATATGGATGAGGCCAGCCTTTGCGAACGGATAGCCCTGATACAGGATGGCAGGATTCTGTCGATCGACACGCCCGATGCAATCATCACCGCTTATCCAAAACCTCTGTATGCCATTAAAGCGTCGTGGATGAGCCGGTTGTTGAATGATCTGAAAGCGATGTCGGAAACGGAGAGCTGCTATTCGTTCGGAGAATACCATCACCTGACATTCAACGGAGAAGACAAGGGGGACATTTCTGCCTTGAAAGAGCGCCTTGAGGCTAAAACGTATGAAGGCGTTGAAATTAAACTCATCACAGCGGGCATCGAAGATTGTTTCATCCGCTTAATGAACGCGAAAAAATGAAAGAGGTTGTTATTAAAACAGATAAGCTTACCAAGCGTTTCGGTGATTTTATCGCCACCAACGAAATCAGCTTTGAGGTGTATGCCGGAGAGATCTTCGGTTTCCTGGGAGCCAACGGTGCCGGGAAAACAACGGCTATGAAAATGCTCTGCGGCCTGTCCACGCCTTCGTCGGGAACCGCTACCATAGCGGGTTACGACATCTACAAACAAACGGAACACATCAAAAAGAACATCGGCTACATGAGCCAGAAGTTTTCGCTCTATGAAGACCTGACAGTGCTCGAGAACATTAATTTTTTTGGAGGGATTTATGGCTTGTCCAACAAACAGCTGAAGCTGAAACGCGAAGAGCTGGTGGAAACCCTGGGCATGCAGCAGGAGGCCAAAAAACTGGTGGGATCGCTGCCGCTTGGCTGGAAACAGAAGCTGGCTTTTTCGGTGGCTGTGGTTCATGAGCCGAAGATCGTGTTCCTCGATGAGCCCACGGGCGGCGTGGATCCTGTGACCCGGCGGCAATTCTGGGACCTGATCTATGCGGCTTCCGATAAGGGCATCACCATTTTTGTGACCACGCATTACATGGACGAGGCGGAATACTGCAACCGCATTTCCATGATGGTGGATGGCGTGATCAAAGCACTGGATACGCCTGTTAAGCTAAAAGAACAATTTTCCGCCGCATCGATGGACGAGGTCTTTTTTGAGCTGGCCAGGGGTGCAAAACGTAAAGCCGATTGATATGAAACAGTTTCTCGCATTTGTCCGTAAAGAGTTTTATCATGTGTTCCGTGATAAAAAGACCCTCTTGCTTTTGTTTGGCCTGCCTGTTGCGCAGATCGTTTTATTCGGCTTTGCCCTGACGAACGAAATTAAAAATTCGGAAGTGGTGATCTGTGATTATGCCAACGATGAGGCTTCTCACCGGATCATTGATCAGATCGAAGCCAGTGGCAATTTCAGCATCCGCAAAAGCATAATGAGCCACCGCGATATAGAAACGGCCTTTAAGGAGGGCAATACCAAGCTGGCCATCATTTTCCCGGCCAATTTTAACCACGACCTGCTTCACCTCAACAAAGGCCAGGTACAGATCATTGCCGATGCTTCTGATCCCAATACGGCCAGCACACTCACCAATTTTGCCACGACCATCATCATGGATTATCAGCATGAGCTCTTGCAGGGACGATCAATGCCTTTTCGCATTCAGACCGACCTGCGCATGATCTACAACCCCGAGCTAAAAGGCGCTCCTAATTTTGTACCGGGAGTCATTGCCCTGGTATTATTATTGGTGTGCGTACTCATGACATCCGTATCCGTTGTGAGGGAAAAAGAACTGGGGACGATGGAGATTTTGCTGGTCTCTCCTTTCAATCCTGTGTTGGTGATCCTGGCAAAAGCGATTCCGTATTTCGTTCTGTCGCTCTTAAACCTTACGGTTATTTTAATTCTGAGCGTCACGCTGCTCGATCTCCCCATCAAAGGCAGTATATTGTTATTGTATGCCGTCAGCGCCTTGTTTATCCTCACGGCCCTTTCTTTAGGCCTGCTGATCTCCAACAGCACCGATTCCCAGCAAAGCGCCATGCTCATCTCCCTCATGGGCATGCTCTTACCAACCCTGATGTTCAGCGGCTTTATGTTCCCTATCGAAAATATGCCTTTGCCGCTCAGAATTATTTCCAACATCGTTCCGTCAAAATATTATTACATCATTGTGAAATCCATTATGATCAAAGGGCTCGGCTTTTCGGCCATCTGGAAGGAAACGCTGGTCCTCACCGGGATGACAGCCGTTCTGTTAACGATCAGTATTAAGAAATTTAAAATAAGACTGGCATGAGAACCCTTGTATTTTTATTGCAGAAAGAATTCCGGCAGATCTTCCGCAACAAGGCCATTCTGCGCCTCATCATTGCCCTGCCTATCATTCAGCTCATCGTGATGCCCCTGGCGGCCGACTACGAAGTAAAGAATGTAAACATCTCTATCGTGGATCATGACCACTCCACCTATTCCCGCCGGCTGGCCGATAAGGTCATTGCCTCCGGATATTTTAAGCTGAATGATTACAGCCATTCGTTTGATCAGTCGTTTGTGGAATTTCAGAAGGACCGTTCGGACCTCATCCTGGAAATCCCAAAGAATTTCGAGAAAGACTTCGTCTCTCAAAACGCCGGAAACCTCTTCCTGGCAGTCAATGCGATCAACGGTACGAAAGCCTCTGTCGGCAGTGCTTACCTTACGCGCATCATTGCCAATTTCAATACAGAGATCCGCCTGGAGTGGATCACGCCACCACGGGCCAGTGAGAGCCCGATTGTTGAAGTGGTTTCCCGGAACTGGTACAATCCTTTTCTGAATTATCCCTTCTTTATGGTTCCCGGCATCCTGGTCGTATTAGTGACGATGGTAGGCTCTTACATGTGTGCCCTGAATATTGTGAAAGAAAAAGAAGTGGGCACCATTGAACAGATCAATGTGACGCCGGTCAAAAAATACCATTTCATTTTAGGGAAGCTTATTCCCTTTTGGGTGATCGGGATGTTTGTTTTTTCGGTAGGCCTGTTAGGCGTAGGCCGCCTGATCTATGGCATTGTTCCGGTAGGCTCCTTAGGGGTGATCTATGCTTTCCTGGCTGTTTACCTCATCGCCTTGCTGGGCATCGGCCTGTTGATCTCCACCTACTCTGCCACACAGCAACAGGCTATGTCGCTGGCTTTCTTCTGCATGATGATCTTTATCCTGATGAGCGGCCTGTTTACCTCTGTGGATAGCATGCCGGCCTGGGCCAGAGTAGTCGCCAACTGCAACCCGGTGACGCACTTCATCCAGGTGATGCGGATGGTGGTTTTGAAAGGCAGCGGCTTCAGCGATATCAAATCCCAGTTTCTGATCATCAGTGGAATGGCGGTGTTCTTTAATGCCTGGGCTATTTTCAATTACAAAAAAACAACTTAATTTTGATCCGCTATCGCAAAATAGCCCGTAAAAAACATGTTTCGCCTGCTTTTATACCCACTCTTTTGTCTCACCTTTATTATTACCGGCAATCGGACAAATGTGGATCAGAACGGGATTGTTGGCTTTTGGAATACCGATGATAACGAAGCCCTGGTTCAGGTGTTTCAGAACGAAGGGCTCTATTTTGGAAAAGTCATTATGCTGGCACGCCCATTGGATAATAAGGGAAATCCGAAGAAGGACCGGCACAATAAGGAACCGGGGCTGAGAGACAGAACGCTCGTAGGAATCCATACTTTATACGATCTTAAGTTTGATCAGGCCGAACAAAACTGGAAAGGAAAAGTGTATATCCCCAGTGTTGGGTTTAGTGCGAATGCCATTATTACCTTAAAGGATAAAAACACGATGTACGTTCGTGGCTACCTGGGGAAGCTCACCAAAACGCAGGTGTGGAAACGCGTCAGGTAATAGCGACGATTATTGGCAAAGACAGTGGATGAATCCCGCAGGCACGGCAGAGATATAAAAGACAAAACCCCCAGCTTTTGCTGAGGGTTTTTTGCTACTTTCGTAGCCCGTACGGGAATCGAACCCGTGTTTCATCCGTGAAAGGGACGTGTCCTAACCCCTAGACGAACGGGCCATTTGATTAATGAACTTTGCTTTTCAGGTCAGTTGCTTAATTAATGGAGTGCAAATTTACAACTATTTTCTTATCCGCAAAAAAATATTTCTATTTTTTTGATTTTTTTCCACTCACGTTCTTTTGTTGAAAATTGTTGCGTGACACTTAAAAAACCGGAGAATATATTTAGTAAGAGCCAATTACCTGCGGCTTAGCCTGTGCCTGTAGCGGTCCAGCGGCTCCACCAGCCAGCGCTGCATGGCTATGGCAAGCAGTAGTGTAATCCCGATCACCACATAGCCATAATAATCGAGCATATAGGGATTGCCAAAGAACTGCTTCCGGAGCAGGTTTACCACCAGGTGATGGATGATGTAAATGGAAAACGAGAGCTCCCCGATATAGCGGTCGGTTTTGTTGCTTTTGAAGCTGTAAAAAATAAAGGGCAGGGCCAGCAGGAATAGGGCATAAAAACTATAATTCTTAGCTGTTTCCGGCAGGATGATCTGCTCGTAGAAAACAACTAACCCCGCTAACACGACTAAAGCGCCGTAGCCAATCCCGGGATTGGTAGGCCTTGTTTCCAGCCATTTGTAAAAGCGGTAAGCCAGGCTCCCGGCAATGAAAAAGGCCAGCTCGAACGGAAAAAAACGGTAGGTCCAGGGGTCGAAGCTCAGGTACAGCTTCGTGGCGAAGATGTAGCGCAGTCCCAGGCTCAGTACAACTACCAGCAATTGCCAGCGTAGTTGTTTGGTGACAAGGAAAGGTGCCACCAGGTAAAATACAAACTCGATGCTGATAGACCAGGCCTGCGGGACAAACAAATACTGGTAACCGGTGTGCTTAAACGACAAGGGGTTATACACCAGCGAAGGCTGGCAAAGCTCGTCGAGACGTAAAAAGTACAGGATGTCCTGCCCGATCACGATGATGTTCTCCAGCCCAAACCAGAGTACGGTTGTCCAGGAGAGACAGTCTTTGCCGCTAAGATAGCGCGCCAGGTAATAGGGATTTCCGAAACTGTAAAGGCCTACCACCGATACCAGCACCGCGCAAAGCAGCACCGCCCAATAAACCGGAAAAATACGGAAAAAGCGGCTGGCGATAAAGGTCTTATAAAAGCCCTTGCCCGTATATTTCTCGTTGAGCACCAGCGCCATGTAAAAGCCGGAGATCATATAAAACGATTGCACGGCAACCTGTCCTCCGCAGAGCCGTAATCCGAAGATCTTATACGAATGATACACAACAACGGCCAGTGCCAGTAAGGTTCGAAGGATTCCCATCGCTTAAAGATAAGCACATATTCGGGTTCTTTCCTTAGCTGGAAAAAGAATGTATTACATTTTCTCTCTGATACTTTTGAAGCCAAATTATCCAAAAGCTTCTGTCCCGATAGCTATCGGGAGTGGCAGGCAATTTCCGACTGAAAAGCAGCGGAACCGCCGATAAAAGCAATCCGCTTGCGCGTGCCTGCCCTTCATTGCTTTTACGGCTATTGCTTCACAAAATCAGACCTAAACTTCATGTGAACTCCATCAAATAACCAAAGGAGTGTTACTCAAATTTTAAAATCATCCACCTGAGGAAATGCGCGGGGACCGGCAAAATGCGGCGCCGGCATGCTGTGAATTTTTAATTTTTCAAATGAACCAGAAAGAGCTTTAGTTCTCTTTTGGTTGAGAATCTATATCTGAAAAAAAGCTGATCCTTACGAACCAGCTTTTCAATCTTAAACAAAACGAAAACCTTAATCAACCTTTTCCACATTCTTTTTGGCTTCCTCTACCGCATCTTTCTGTTTGGAGATTTCCGATTTTTTCTTGTCCTGGTCCGATTCGTTCTTTTTGATATCGTCTTCCGCTTTTTTAATTTTGTTGTTATAGGATTCGATATCCGATTTCAGGCCTTTGATGTTTTTTTCAAGATCTTTTTGCTGATCCTGTAATTTTTCGAGGATTTTTTTGGAAGCCTTGGCCTGCTCACTTACCGCGCCGGTACTGGCATCCACCACTTTCTTCTGAATCTCTACCTCGCCTTTTTTCTTTTCCAGCTCAAGCTCTTTTTCCTTAATTTCCTTCTCTGCCTTGCTGATCTTTCCTTTGTTGTCTTCGATATCGCTTTTCAGGTTTTTATTATCCTTTTCCAGGCTCTTCTGCTCATCTTCCAGCTTCGATTGCACTTTTTCGGCATCTTTCACCTTTTGCTGCAATGGCGCTTTGGTTATCTTCACTGCAAAATCCTTCACGATTTTTTCCGCCTCGCTGTATTTGTCTTTATTGTCGGAAGATGCCAGGTAAGCACCGCCCAGGTCGAAGGCCACGTGCATCTTCACCGTCATCTCTTTCTTATTCTCTTCGAAGGTAGCGTATACATCCACCGGGTTATTGCCGAATTCCTTGATCAGGATATTGTCGCCGAATACTTCGTTCTTATCGCTTTTTACTTTTTCATTCTTGTAGTCTTTCATCAGGCTTTTCCAGGCGCTTTGCACATCGTCCTGGGTATTGGCATAAATGGTGGTGCTGATGGCATTCTGAGAGCCGGTAGAGAATTTCTCACTCCCTTCCTTTAACTCGATACGCTGAGCGGATGCGGCTAAGGTTGCCAGGGAGGCTGCTAAAACTAATGCTGTTTTCATAAACTGTTTTTTTAATGGCGTGATTAATTTCACTTTTTTAAAAGTAAGGGTTATTCCCAAACAAGCCATTACAATATGACAATTTTTTGTTAAAAGACCAGGAGGACTGTTGTGCTTACATGTTTCTGTTTGTAAATCGCAGAGCTCAACAGTATCATTTAGATGGGAGATTGATTACTCCGCTATATCTGCAAGCATAAAAATCAGGGCGTGCCGGCGAAAGCCGTCAGGCTTTTCGTTTCAATCTTTTGGCCTTGCACTTCGGCTGCCCCTTCGACTTCGCTCAGGGTGACAGCCCAGTGCCCGGCCAAAAGTATTTCCACGGCTCCCGATAGCTATCTGGACCTTCACGCGGCCCTAACGCCAGGAGTGGGGTTTAATCTTCTTATTGAGGGACAAGCGCGCGCCAGGGATAGAGCCATTGCCTGAGCTCTTTTTTGCAGGCCTTTTCCACTGCAAAAAAAGCGAGTGGCGAAAGCCCGCCCGGGCGCCCAAAGATTATCCTTTTTTTAACAGAGCAAATGCATGATGCATTTTATCTTTCACGCCAACTTGTTGGCTTTGAAATGGGAGGATTTTAACTTTCCTTCTCCACATCCGTTACACCGCCCGACACGATGAACTTCATGGCTTCGCCGCCTTCCACGTCGATCGGCTTAATCTGCTCTCTCGGCACAATCACCAGTCTTCCGGAGAAGGAATAGGAATACGGCAAATAAACGGAAACCTTATCGTTGATGCCCCAGTCGCTCAGGTCGTCCTGGGTAATAAAGCCCAGCTCCTCGATGTTGGCCTGCGGGTTGGTAAGCACCAGCACAGGCTTGGTAAAACGTTTTTTATTGCCCATGAAGGCATTCATAAAATCTTTGATCGGCGAGTAGACATGGCGGACGAAAGGAGCATGCTCCAGCTTTTCCTCAAAGAATGCAAACAGGCGCTTGAACAAAAACGAGGAGGCCAGCATGCCGATGACGGTAATGATGACCAGCACGCACACAATGGAGATCAGCGTGTCGAACACCGGGTAGCCGGTAAGCCCCACAAAGGAAAACAATCCTTCGAAGAACTGGAACAGCTTCACAAACACAATGAGTGTGATGCCGAAAGGGATACAGAGCACAAGGCCCTGAAGGAAATATTTCAGTAGATTGTTCATCGTTTATTTTAAGCCCAGGCCACGCCCTTTTTAAGCTTGCTCAGGGTTTCCTGCTCCGGAGATCCAGCTGCCGTTTTGTAGTCATAGATCCAGCCGGCCTGTGCCGGAAGGCTCATCAGGATAGATTCCACGCGACCGTTGGTTTCCAATCCGAATTTCGTTCCCTTGTCGTATACCAGGTTAAACTCTACATAACGCCCACGACGCAGGAGCTGCCATTGCTTGTTCTGTTCATCAAAGGCTTTGTCTTTGTTTCTGCGGATGAGTTCTGTATATACCGGGGCAAAAGCCTCGCCCACTTCTTTCCAGAACGCCAGGTTCTGTTCAAAGCTCATGCCTGCCCGCTCGTTGAGGCGATCGAAGAAAATCCCGCCAATGCCGCGTGTTTCCTTGCGGTGCGGGATGTAAAAATAATCGTCGGCCCAGGTTTTAAACTCCGGGTAGTAGGCAGGATTGTGCTTATCGCATACGGCCTTCAATTGCTGATGGAACCAGGCAGCATCTTCATCCACAATGTAATGCGGTGTGAGGTCGATGCCTCCACCCAACCAGCGGGTGCCGTTGCTCATCTCGAAATAGCGGATGTTCATGTGGATGATCGGAACCATCGGGCTTTGCGGATGGATGACAATGGATACACCGGTGGCAAAGAAAGTCAGACCTTCGCGGTTGCCTGCCTGTGCCGAGCCGCTGTGCGCAGTCTCCTTAAACAAAAAATCAGGCGCTTTACCACTCACCGCCGAAAACATGACACCGCCTTTTTCGATCACGGCGCCGTTCTCCATCACCCGGGAGCGCCCACCGCCGCCCTCTTCCCTGCTCCACTGCTCTTCTTTGAATGTTGCCTTGCCATCCGCCTGTTCGAGCGACTGGCAGATATTATCCTGCAGGTTCTGCAACCAAGCGGAAATAGTTTCCCGGTTTACTTCCATCCTAATTTCTGTAGCTTGTAATCTGAGTATTTATAAATGAAGACCGCCCTGTTTTCGAAGCCGGTTTCCTCGTCCGGCCTGTAGAACTCAAAGCCGGTGCTGAGGCCCTGTGCCGGAAAGCGGTCGAGGCTGTTGATAAAGCCAGGCCCCTGCATTTTGAGCTGTGTAAGGTAATACATGGCCACATCGAAGCCCTGGAAAAAATATTCGCTCGGATCGGTGGTATAGAAGCTCTGGTAATATTTCACCAGGTGCTGTTGCAGGGAATCCTTACAGTTAAGCCCCGTAGAGCTGGCAAAGGTAAAGTGCAGATCGTTCAGGTAGTCCTGGTCGAGGTTATCGATGTTGGCCACATTGCTGAATCCCAGCAGCACAATGTCTTTTTTATTGGAGAATACATACAGCTGCGTGATCACGTCCTGCAGGTACACCGGGTTATTGGTAAGCAATACCACCACATTTCTTCTACCGGCTACATAAGCCCCTTTAATGCCCGCCAATCCTTTTACCTCTGTGATGCTGTCGCGAAGGGTTTTGCCGATGCGCAGCAACTCTGCATTATAGCGCTCTTTAAATGCTTTCACATAAGCCTGGTCCTTGGCGGTGGTATTCACCAGGATTACCTTGCTGCCCGACATCAGGGAGTCGATGCAGTAATCGGCCAGGCCCTCGATCATGGTAAACTGTGAAGGTGTAATTTTGCTGGACAGCGGATTTTTGAACAGGATCTTGTTTTGCTGTGTGAGCGGAGAGATCGTCGGGATGCCTAAGGGGCCCGCGTACGAAGATACCGTTTTGAAAGCGCCCGGATACAAAGGGCCGAAGATCATATCGAGCGATTTGAACTCTTCCGAGCGGCAAATGCTTTGCACCTTGGCCGAATCGCGCTCCTGCAGGTCATAGATATTGAGGGTCACGTCAAAATCTTTAGCCTGGAGGGAATCCACCGCTTTTTTGAAACCTGTATAAAAATCGAGGGCCAGCGCCTGTGTGGCCGGAAAGCCGGATTTACTGTGGGCCAGGGCATCAATGTCGATCTGATCGCTTTCCGCTAATTTAAACGGCAGGAACAAGCCGATGGTATAGTTTGTTTTTTTAGGCCTGCTGCCAGAGGCAACAGTTGCTGTCGGCTGGCTTAACGGTTCTGCCTGGGTAATCAGCGTGTTCGCTGAAGTGGTTAAGGTTGTTTTTGGAAGCTTCACAACCTGGCCTGTTTTTACACCTGCCTGGGCTCCCGGGTTCCAGCGGTAAAACTCTTCCTGGGTGATATTGAAGCGGCGGGTAAGTCCATAAGCCGTTTCACCGGCGGCTACGGTATACAGCATCGTATCTCTTACCGCAACTTTAGTTGGAAGCGAGGAGCTTTTTTTCTTTTCACCAATGATGACAAAATCACCTTCCTTTAAACCCGCGCTCACAGTAGGGTTCCAGGCTGCCAGCTTTTTCTCGTCGATGGCATATTTCTTCGTAATGGCGTAAACCGTTTCTCCTTTTTTGACGCGGTGGTACACATAGCGGTTGGTGTCGATGGCCGGTTTCTGCACCAGCGATTCCATCGGCACTTTCAGCTCCTGTCCCGGTTTCAGGCCGTCGATGGCTTCGTCGTTTTCCGCGAGGATGGAATTCACATCCATATTATAGAGCTTGGCAATGGCATACAGGCTTTGCCCCTTCTCCACTTTGTGGATATAGTACTTTTTACCGTTGATGGTACGGATGTCTGTGGACCTGGTCTGGGAAAAAGAAGCAACGGCTAAAAGACAAAAGATAAAAGACCAGCCCAGTTTAAAAAAGATATGTTTTTGTTTATTCATTTGATTGAAAACCCTTCGACTCTCACGACGCATTGGGACATTACATTAAAATTACGCGATGATGCGGCTTCGAGTGCCTCAGCCACCGCTATTCATAAACTTTTTGCTTCTTCAACGCTCTATCTCTCCTACTGATTTATTCCCACTCAATGGTAGCCGGGGGCTTGGAGCTGATGTCGTACACCACCCTGTTCACCCCTTTCACCTTATTGATAATTTCATTCGAGATCTTTGCCAGGAATTCGTAAGGCAGATGGCACCAGTCGGCGGTCATCCCATCGGTAGAAGATACCGCACGAAGCGCCACCACTTTTTCGTAGGTACGTTCATCGCCCATCACACCGACGCTTTGAATCGGCAAAAGGATGGCGCCTGCCTGCCACACATCATTATACAGTCCCGCCGTTTTCAGGCCCTCGATGAAAATAGAATCCACTTCCTGCAGCAACTGTACTTTCTCGGCTGTAATGTCACCGAGGATGCGAATGGCTAAGCCAGGCCCCGGGAAAGGGTGGCGGCCAATCAGGGAAGCATCGATGCCCAGGGCTTTTCCTACCCGGCGTACTTCATCCTTGAAGAGGCTGCGCAAAGGCTCTACCACGCTCAGCTTCATATAATCAGGCAAGCCGCCCACATTATGATGCGATTTAATGGTTGCCGAAGGGCCGTTTACCGAGAGGCTTTCAATCACATCGGGATAAATGGTTCCCTGTCCGAGCCATTTGGCGTCGGTAATGGTTTTCGATTCGTCGTCGAACACATCGATAAATACCTTGCCAATGGCTTTACGCTTGGCTTCAGGATCCGACAGGCCTTTCAGCGCATCGTAGAAACGCTGCTTTGCGTTCACACCCTTTACGTTCAGGCCCATGTGCTTATAAGAATCGAGCACCGCTTCAAATTCGTTTTTACGCAGGAGGCCGTTGTCCACAAAAATGCAATGTAAATTGGCACCAATGGCTTTGTGCAATAACACGGCAGCCACCGAGCTATCCACACCGCCGGAAAGGCCTAATACAACTTTATCGCTTCCTAATTTTTGTTTCAGCTCGGCAACAGTAGTGTCGATGAAGGAGTCGGAAGTCCAGGTGCCTTTGCAGCCGCAGATGCCCTTCACGAAATTGGTGAGCAGGAGCGCGCCATCCGTGGAGTGGTATACTTCGGGATGGAACTGGATGCCCCAGGTCTGCTCGCCTTTGATGGCATAGCCTGCGACCTTCACATCGGCAGTGCTGGCAATCACGGTATAGTGTTCAGGAACTTTAATGATGGTATCGGCATGGCTCATCCATACCTGCGATCCGCTTGGAACGCCTTTGAATAAGGGATCTGAACCCTCCACGAAGCTTAAATTGGCACGGCCGTATTCGCGGGAGCTTGATTTGCCCACCTCTCCGCCATAAAAATGCGATAAGAGCTGGGCACCGTAGCAAACGCCTAATACCGGCAATTTGCCTTTGATCTGTGTCAGATCCGGGTTCAGGGGATCGTCCTGGCGAACGCTGTGCGGGCTGCCGGAAAGGATGACTCCTTTGATGTCAGGACTTAAGGCCGGGATTTTGTTATAAGGATGAATTTCACAATAGACATTCATTTCGCGCAGGCGGCGCGCAATTAATTGGGTGAATTGTGAACCGAAGTCGAGGATTAAAATTTGTTCTTGCATAGTAGCCGACAAAGATAGCTAAATCTTTCGTTTTAAAGGGAAAGGCCGCCAAATAACTTGTGAAAAGAAAATAAACAAACCCGCCTCGCCGGGGAGAAAATGAATGAAAATCAGATTTTTTACAGACTCAGGCAACCAATCTTTCAAACAAGCTGTCTTATACACAAACGCTGTCATTAAAACCTATAATACGTATTTTATCATGAAAACCATTACTCATATTGCTTCCTTATGTCTCCTGCTATATTCTTTTACAGAAATAGAGGCCATGAGTACGTCCGGTTATACCTTTACTCCTGTGTGCAATCCTTCCGTTACTATTGGGAGCATTAGCGCTACCACTGATTGCTTTTCCCTGTCATCATCGGTATTGCATCCAGGAGCACCCGACAGCTATTATACCTGGAATTTTGGTGATGGTACGCCCTCGGAAACCGGTAGAATGCTGAACCACTGCTATGCCTCGGAAACCACAGCCGGAAATACCACACGAACTGTTACCTTAAGCTATTTCAATCCTGTACTGAATTGTGCAGGCAGTGCCACTGCCACCCTGAATGTAAGTGTGATTTCGGCTCCGCCCTGCTTTAATGTACCACCTGATTTTACATTAGCTGCCTCTACGGTAACGGTATGGGCAGGTGTAGCCATTCCGGAAATCATGACGAGCTACGATTACGGAGACGGTACGCCGGTCATTTCAAATGCGATTCATACCTATGCAGCCTGTGGTAATTACATTGTACGCATCAGGAGTTGGGATATGAATATGCCTAATACAGTCTGCCAGAATTTTGTGGCCGTTAACATCAGCTGCTCTGTACCTATGGGAATCCATGAGCTTCATAATGATGATTTTCTTTCCGTGTTCCCCAACCCAACTTCGGATCTGATTTATATAAAAGCCAAAGAGCCTGTAAAAAGCATCACGATCACAGATCCTTCCGGAAGAACGGTACTATCGGAAACACCGTTAAACCCAACAGAACCGTCGCTGGAAGCAGGTCATTTAGCGCCAGGAACCTATTTTATGAGTGTCGGGCTTGATTCAGGGCTCCGCAGAACTATTCTTTTTGTCAAACACTAAATCTTATACCATAACCAATTCACTAAAACTATGAAAACAATCTTTACCATTGCCAGTGCCCTGCTTATACACATCAACTCTTCCAAAGCCCAGACTACCTTGCCTTATTTCACCGGCTTTGATAATGCCACACAAACTGCCGGATGGCAGGAATTCAGGAAAGGGAACGGAGACCCGAACGTTAAATGGGACTATTCTACTTTCGGGGCTTACTCTGCGCCTGCCAGCCTCTCCCATCTTTACCCGGTAGGAGGCACGGGAACTACCGACAACTGGTTTGTATCACCTGGCTTTAGCCTTCCGGCAGGAGGTAAAGTGGATTCCGTACGCTGTGCCTTTTCAGGGTTCGGAATGCCATCTTCTGCTGATACCGTTGCTTTGTACCTTTTGATTGGGTCTCCTGATCCGGCATTGGCTGGCTCCAAAAGGTTGTTGCTCGATTACAGGGGAAGCGAGTATTCCAATGACAACACCTGGAGGAAACATACGGTCTCTGTTTCTTCTGCCACAGGGACCTGTTACCTGGCAATAAGGTATAAAACCATTAATAACTGGTTGGATGTGAAATTTGATAATATTAAGATCAGTGCCACTACAGCTACGTCCATTTACAACAAATTCCTTCAACAGGAGGGTATCGGGGTTTATCCGAATCCGGCTTCAGGGGAGTTGAACATTCAGTTTAATGATCAGCCGGCTGTTCCGGTTCTTATAAAAATATATAATCTGTTAGGCGAGTTGCAAACTGAACAGAAAGTGATAGGAGATGAATCTTTACCTCTTAATTTAAAAAACGGGACGTATTTTTACAGCATTATCACGGATGATGGTGAGCAATGTAAATCGGGAAAGCTGATGGTACAAAACCCATAATTTTTTTGCGCAAGTAGGTGACGGATCCTTCTGAATTAATAAAACGATGTAAAGCGAAAGAGCCTGCGGGTTTTGAGCTGTTGTACAAAACCTATTACAGTGTATTGTACGGCATTGCCCTGAGGTATGCTAAGAGCGCGGAAGAAGCTGAAGATGTCCTGCAGGATTCCTTTATCAAGGTATTTAACAGCATTCAGAGCTACCAGGGAGAAGGTTCCTTTGACGGTTGGCTAAAGCGCATCGTTCAATATACGGCGATCAACAGCTACCGCAGTCAGCTGAAGTTCAGCCTGTACATTGATGTATCTGATCAGGAATTACTCTTGAGCGACGATAGTCCTGAAGCCATTTTTGAAAGCCTGGAAGCTAAAGAGATCATTACGCTTTTAAACAAGCTTCCCGAGGGTTACCGACTTATTTTAAACCTGTACTCCATTGATGGCTATAGCCATAAGGAGATTGCTCAGATGATGAATATTAATGAAGGGACTTCGAAATCCCAGCTTTTTAAAGCCAAAAAATATTTAAAAAGTCTATTGGAAACTCACTCAAAACAAAAAATTGCAGGATGAGCTTTGATAAACAGATAAAGGATAAGTTTTCAGGATTCGAGCCTGAAGTGCCTGAAGCGCAGATTGATGCCGGCTGGGAGAAAATCAGTTATTTTTTACCTCAGGAAGAAAAGAAAAAACGGGTTTTCTTTTTTTACCGATTCCCCAAAGGAGCAGGGATCGCGGCTGTGGCGGCGGCTATTTTTGCAATGGGTTTCCTGTTGATGAAAATGCAGAAGTTTGGAATGCCAAACACTCTATCGGCTTTGCAGCGCGTAATACCTGCCCCGCGTGTCATTGATTTTAAACGCACAAAAATGCGCCAGGGCATTTCAGCACAGCATCCCGGAAAAAATTCCAATCAGGAGGCTGTTCCGCTAAGCGTACCTGTCTTTGGAGTGATACAGACATATAAAAAAACGGTAGTAGTGCGTCATGAGACCGGATCCTCGTCTGTAGCTTGGGCAAATACCTTTCGTCCTGTACCGGAAGAATCCTCAGAAAACACGGTGTTGACAAAAGAAACAGGCACTTTTATAAGTAACAGGACAGATAAGGAAACATTGGCTTCAGTTTATAAGGTTCAGGACGGTACAAACCAGGAATTAATGCTCCTTCTGAAACGGCCCTCTTTAGACCAGGAAGTACTTTCTGAGCCTGATCCCCAACTGTCACTATTTAACATTGCTCCTATTGACCCTGCGCGTTCAAACAAAATGCGGCCAACCCTTGAGCTTTTTTCCGGTTTCAGTAACAGGTCTTTACTGCTGCAGTTGGAGAAGGATAAGGAAGCCGTTCAGGCTAAGGGATTTTCGGCAGGCCTTGCGGCAACCTTTCCGGTAAAGCCCAGGTTTTATGTCAGCGGACAATTCATATTCAACTATAATCCTCTGCAATACCATCAAGAAACAAAGGCCAACAAGATCATCAAAAGGATGATCGATCCTAATACGATTACATCGGTTAATAATTCAACAGATACTCTTGTGTACTACGTCCCACAAAAATCTACCTTTGAACTCAAATCAGGCACAGTCTGGAATCTTTCCGGTGGTGCCGGCTACCAACTGCTGAACAGGGGCCAGATCAGTCTGGAAGGTGCCTTATTTCTGAATCTCACATGGATGCGCTTCAACTATAGCATCAGTAAAGTAATCTCAGACACCGGTATTTTTGTCAATAATGTGTATACACCAAATGCTGCCTCATTTTATGCTTTAGCAGATAAGACACCGGGTCCCGAACCTGTTTCCGGAAAAAAACAGGTGCTGATCTTTGGCCTGAACCCTTGTTTGAGCCTGATCTATCAACTCAATAACAGAATAGGACTTACTTTCAGACCTGCTTACATGATCCAGCTCTTGCCTAATGCCTTAGAGGTCAATCAGAAATCGTATAAGTTAAGAGAAACTAACTGGCAAATCACTCTTGGATTGAGGTACAGGCTTTAAACAAAACCGGATTAATCCTTTTTTCGCATGAATTTGAAAACTGTATAAGCTCCGAAGATAAAGACAGAGGCAATAAACAGCAGGATAAAGTAATCGCTGATGGATAAAGAGCTTTTCATGGGCTTAAGCAACGAGCAGGTTGTTCTTCACGGCAAACATCACGATCCCGGCTGTATTGGGAATATCGAGCTTGGTCATGATGTTTTTGCGGTGCGTATTTACCGTATGTGTACTCAGCTCCAGCTTATCGGCAATGAGCTTATTGGATAAGCCCTCGGCAATGAGGCGGATCACATCCAGCTCACGGTCGGTAATGCCCAGGCCCTGGCAGGATACTTTTTGCAGCTCCGGCTTGATGCGGGTAGCGTCTTCATGCTGTGTGAGGTAATAAGCCACTTTCCCGCACAGGAAGCGCTCATTGTTATAAGTCGCGTGAAGGGCTTCAATGATCTCTTCACGGTCGCATTCTTTCAGGAGGTAGCTTCTCACGCCTGCGTCGAGCACAGCCTGCATGTCTTTTTTCGTCAGGTAGCCGGTAATGGCCAGGATCTGCATGCGGCGGAAGCTTTTGATAAGGCTGGTAATTTGCTGAACGCTATAGTTCAGCGATTCGAAATCGAGGATTAAGATGCGTGGTTTGATCTTCTTAATAGAAGCTACCAGGCTGTCAAAACTGCCATCTTCCACATAATCCACCTCAAAATTGGGCGATGTATTTAATAATGTATAAAGCCCTAGTCTGCTTAAGTAGTTGTTATCTGCTATGAGAACTGAAATCATTACCAAAAACCTTATTTAGATTAATTTTAAACAAAGATACGTTCTATATCCAAACATGCAAGTTATCGGGCGAAATTTATCAAAAAGGGGGCGTTAATTACTATGAATTAACAATTTCTATCTCCCGGTTGACGGATCCGGAAAATAAATCCCGGCCGGCAGATACAATCATGGTCCTGAGCCAAAAACTTTTTTAATCTGTTTCATTGAAAATTTACCGCAAAAACTTCAGGGACGATTAAGGTCAAAGCACAATTCCTTTTTTTCCTCTTGAAACGATCGACCTGTATCGTGAAGTGATTTGAAACAAAAAAAGCGAAGAAATTAAAAAATCATGAGCGAGAGGCACTTGCGTTTTTCTTCCCATTTTGAATTCAGAAAAAATCTTAATTACTACAAAACGTAGTAATAAATTGCTACGTTTTTCGTTATAAATCCGTATCTTTGAAACATCTTTTTGTTGTTTCTTTTTTCTTCTGAAACATCTGAAAAAAAATCAAAAATAACGTTGATCAACACACCAAAGCAGGCATGCTTCCGTTCTTTTACAAATACCAAATCCACTGCAATACTAACTCTTCAAATCTCCCCCGATCATGAAAACAACCGCATCCACCTCACCATCGTAGAACGCAGGATAAGCCATCCTGCATTCTGAAAAACGTGAACTACCCTGCCCTACTTTTTTACACAGCTATTTTATGTGCTTTGCTATAGCCGATGCTGACTGATGTAAACACATCAACGGGCCGGGGTATGTTCTTTGTTTTTCCAATCAATTACCGATTCGCTTTGTATAGGCGTCACTGAACGTTCGTGGCTTTCCACGGAGCAGGAATGCATGTGCGCTAAGCGATACGGGCTTGTCGTGCCTTTTTTTTGAAAACAAAAAGGAAGCGGCAAAAAAACAATTAAATGCCCTGCGTTTTTCCCGTAGAGATCATGCGCTCCTCTTCCAGGATCCGGAGAGAGAGGATGATCCTGCCTGAAAGAGCTGTTGGGGCTTAGTATCAATCAATAACATCAATTATTATGGCAGATTACCATTTTTTTACAAACCCGGCTTCCATTACCGGCCAGGTTACGGCAGATGCCTACGGGCCATCTTCTGAAGCACTTTTCAGAGCAGATACCTTTGTAAGTGTGCAGAGCAATGCCCCGGCATATGCCACCTGCGATTCTATTGTGCTTGCGCAATGGAATGACTCCGGGAAATTAAACCTGATTCTGAAGCCTTTAGTGAGCGACTCCCTGTTTTCAGGAATTACGTATTTCATTTACAAAAATATCGATCCGACCTCCCTGGTTTCAGGAGGAAATATTGCGACGAGAACGAACAATGATCTTACGGAATTGATCTGGTCTAACCAGGAAAAGAACGATGCCGAACTTGGCGTCGCAAACACCACTCCCGGCATCCAAACACTCGGACTTCACTTTGCCGACGAGCTATCGCCCGACTACATTCAAAACAGTGAAGAGGTGCATATCGCATTTGGAAAACAAGGAACGATTCAACTTCCGATCATTGCAAGCGGCAAAAGCATAGGAGCCTTTACCGGTGGGGCAACTAAAGCCGGATTTGAAATCTGGGTGGAAACCCCGAACTGGCAGAAAAAACTGGCTGATGTCAGGAAAACAAATGCGATCATCGATGTTACAGGCACAATTGCCTCCGCCGATGCCTATGCCATCAGATGGGCAAAAGAGGAAGTGCTCAGTTATATTGATCCTGTGGCTTTCTGGGGCTCTGTGGCCGCCAGAAAAGGAGGCCTGAAAAAAGCAGGCGCTGTGATTACCGACACCACCTTCCTGACAGATCTCGCAGCGTTCACGAACAAAAGCAGGATCTATATCGATATCCGAAACGAAAACAACCATTCGTACAATTTGCTGAATGAATATTCAGATGTATTTATGGCCGGGACAGATACGGGCAGCCTGACTTCTGTTGATTACTACAACAGTACCGGCAACTACAAATGGCCACTGCTTGGCATAACTCCCGGAGCTCCTTCCAGCACGTTTACAATCGATTTCGGTACTTTCCTGGCCAGGATCAAAGCTGTATTTGTCAGCCAGAAATCTTATGCAGAAGATAAGCCGGTGTTTTATTACAACGAATCTCTGGAAGATCAGGTATCCGTTCCGCTGCCTGTACCATCGGCTAATATCAGTCAATACAGGCGCATCATGCTGAAAGCACAAAGGCAGGAGCTGGCTGACATTCTGGATGAACCTTCGACAAACGTAGATTTTGTTCGGAAAGGCAGTTTCCTGGATTCTGTTTTTCCTTTCAACAAGCTCAAACCGCTTCCCGGCGGAACTCAGACATTTCTGACCACGCGAATTATGCCCGATGCTGTATTCATTTATAAACAAGACGACAACAACCTGTATGGCGACTTATACCTTGCCAGCCTGGGAATAGCGAAAGATGAAAGCAGTATATACTATTTCTGTTTTCCGACGGATAAGATCGGCTTCAGCCGGGACGAATTCGAAGCACAGTCTTATGACCTCAAAACATCCTGTATTGGCACCGACACTGATTTTATCACCTATCTCAGCTTAGGTATTAAAGGAATGTCTAATCAGTTTTGCAGCCTGGAAGAAGCGCCTACCTGCCAGGGGCATGTGCTTTTCTACACATTAGATGAGGAGAGCACGCCCGAAGTAGCGCTTGATTGTTTTGACTGCATCCAGATAAGCCATACAGAGCACCAGTCGCTTAGTGATATGATCTTACTACCTGCCAATAACATTCATTCCGGATATGATGTTTTTGTTTCGTTTGACGAAGCATCCACCAAAATCCGCGACTTTGAAAACTATACGTTCCTGGAGCAGGAGCTCACTCTGATGAGCCTTAACCCACAGAACAATGCAGGTTCCCTGGTACTGGAAGCGATTCATCACGGCACTTCAATTATTACAAAAACCTTAATCCCTAAACATTAAGACAATGGCTATTACATCATCACAATCATCAACCGCTCCTGAAGCCGCTCATACAATAATCAAAAAAACGAAGAAGACAAGAACTGTTCTGACAAGTCCTTTTTTCAAATACAACAAGGTTATTAAGAATGTCTTCAGCGGCAAAGAACCCGCTCCTATTGGCTGTTACCACGAAAAAACGGTAGATCCGGTGACAAACAAGGTTATAAAAAAGGTGCTAAAAATTAATCCCAATCCAAGTCCTGAAATGTTTGCCTGCCAAAAGGCAATGTATATTGTACTTACAGATATTGACAGAATCCGCAAAAGGGCAAATCAGTCAGTATTGATGAGCGAAAATTCGGAACTCTACAAGCGAAATTTTTCCGGTGTATTTGACGCCGAAACCCAGACTTTGGTTGGAAAAATGCAAGAGGCTTTCAACGACTATTATGAAAGCGATAGCGACGAGGAAACAGATATTCAAATCAACGTAGACAACAGGATAGGTCCGGTAACACTTGAGGAAATGGACAAGCGCCTGGAAATGATCAAATATTATAACTCATCTGATTACCCGTTTATTTATCACGCCGAGTATGTATGTGAGGACGCCGATTATATTCTTAAGCCGCACCAGGAAGAAACATTTCTTTACATGATACCGAAGAGGCCGGTAGATAATCCTGGGGCATACATTAAAAAAAGGAAAGGTGCGAACGGACAGCCTGAACAAATCAAACTTGTACAATACCAGACAAAAATTATTATTCTGAAAGATGTTAATAATTATAGTCAGGACTGGTTTTACGCCAAAGTATTGCTAAAAAAACCAGGCACCAACGATTATTATTTTGAAGACGGGTATATCAACAGGCTGGATTTATTGCCACGACTGACAAGTATGCCGGACCCTGATTCCGAATTGATCAAAGTTTCGTCCACAGATCCTAATCATGATTCGGTGTACGACATTATTCAACAGTATTATTACACCAATAACGGTCTGAATGCCCTAAACATGCCGTTGGTGTATGTAGAACCCAGCGATCCCGAAAGCGACGCGTATGAACATTATACGTGCTTTAAATTTTATGTGAATCTGCTTTTATATGCCAATAACCCGGAGGCGGCAAACTCTTCTGTAGTTGGTATATACCTTAAAACAGCCCAGGCTCTGGACAATAACTGGCTGGATCAAATTAACAGCCGGGTCACTTATACAAACGTTAGCAGAGAGCAATATTACTCCAACTACCGCTACTTTCTGAAGCTGGTTAAAGAATGGCACAACGGAGCGCATTGGGAATATTCCGGAAAAAATACGATCGACGTAAAAGATGGGTTTCACTTATGGGTTCCGAGCCCTGGCTTTGCCAACCGCTTGTATGCCGTTGTTAACGATAACAGAGATTTTCTTACGGATATAGCGCACCAGGCTATATCAGCCATTCAAACCCGTTGGCCCAGAGGTTTTGGTGTGGAATTGGATGGCACGTTGGCCGCCAAATTCGGATTTTTCACAGGAGAAGTGGGGATGAAGTTCAAGCTTAGCAGAAAACATACTGAAACGCCGCAGGAAGTTACCCTTGTTATTGAAAAGGAAGGAAAATTAGCCGGAGGTGTGGAGGCAGGAGTTGGCGTTGGCATAAAAGCCGGAGCCGGGCAAAGACATAGCGGGCAGGATTATCCTGCCGGCCTCGGCGCTGATGCGTCCGTAGGGGCGCAACTTGGATTAACCCTGCGTACTGAATATGAATTTCCAATTGTTGTTTCTGACAATGACATTAACATGATGAATGATTATGTCTTGTGGCCTTTACTGATGACTTTTGCTTCGGCCATTCCAAATCCTATGGAATTGATAGGTTATGAGTTCTTAAAAGGCTTCATAGACAATAACCTCAATCCGAACAACTACCTGACCAAGGTAAGCTTTACACAGGATATACGTGCTTATGGACAAGCCGCCGCTGGCTTCAGCCTTGGCGACAGCCATGGAGAGGACTTATGGACTACCGGATCAGGCGAATACAGCACCAGGGACAACAGTGCCTGGGATATCAGAAACCTGTCGGCTTTATTGAACTTACAGCTTGGCACTGAAATAAGCGCTGAATTTGCTACAGGATTTACATATGAGGCCACTTATGATGAATTTTGTTTCGACAGGATACTAACCAAACGTATCCCAAGGTCTTTCAAGCTTGCAGCGATCACCAACGCTACACTTACGAACACAACCAGTTTGTATCTTGCTAATTGGGTTGTGCCAATTGCCGATTTTGAGCCTACTGCAAGTTTTGAGTTAAGCATCAGTTTCGAAAGGCCCAGCTATTTTATTACTCCTTCTGTCAATTACCTGCTCGATGAAGGGGCCGCGCGAATTATGCTGCTGGCCGGATATGGTAACTGGAGTATCACGAATCGCTCATCCAGCATATTAGGCTTAGCATTCAAGAAGATGACACAGGTACCGCAAACGGTGTACGAGCTTGTCAGCCATATCGATTATTTTTCGCTTAAGAAACGGATAAATATTCAAAAGCTTAATGTAAGTAGTGCTATTCCTGTTATTGCAAAGAAAAAAGCTAAAAACATTCGGGTAAGCAACATCGGCATATCGGCAGGTATCGAATCTTTTTACGAAATAGAGTTTCGCATCCCCAATGAAGTTGTTCTTACGATGCAGGATGAGCTTGTCAAAATACTTCAGAAAACAAAACATGATTTGTATGATGCAGTACAGAATATTTCATGGATCGGTGTTACAACGTCAATTGCAAATAATATGACGCCAATGATCAATACAAAAACGATCACCGCCGATCTGAGAAAATTGTACAATATGCTTTTGTGCGAGTTTAGATATGACAATGTAGCAAGCCATGGAGAAATGGCATTCTCCGCTGGCCTTGAGGCTAAATTTGCCGTACTGGCAAAGCTAAGCTTTGAATTAAACGGTACAGTCATCTTATCGTATGACAAGACCTATATGGAAGACACCGATTGGCGCACCCTCTCTCCTATGGCTGAAAGCATCGAATGTTTGAGGATCCAGGAATATTTCGAATACCCTGGTGTAAAAGAACACTTGCTTGGGCTCTCCTGACGAAGGGCTCTCAGCCTGCAACATTAAACTATTAAAAACGCATTGAATCATTGGCTCAATAACCGCCTGATCATTCAGTCTAACCTCAATTTATTAACCTCAGAATTACAACAAAATGTCTGCATTTTCTAATTTACCAACCATTGACCAGCTGCGGAAGGTACATCCCTTTTTCAAATTCCTGTCGGAAGGGAACCCGATCGCGGAAAAGGCCTTCTTCAAGGACCTGCGTGTCAATCAAAACCAAAGCAAATCACTCTCAAAACTCGAGCTGGACATTGTTCTGCACCGGAAAATCTCGTTCGAGATCCCGGGTACCGGGGGCATCATCGTGAGCCTCAATAGCCAGGACCAGGAAACCGTTTTTGAGATGAACATCAACCTGAAGTGGAAAGTACTCGATTACGTCCCTGACTTTAGCCTGGCCACATTCGGAGATACGGGCCGGCAGGCTTTCGACTTCGCCTTAAAATTATTCAACTTCAAAGACGATGATCTCCTTCGGAATATTTTAAGCCGTCTGCTTGCCAACGAATCAGATGCCAATGCGCTGATCAGCCAGGTCAATGATTTCGGGAACGGCGCCTTCCAGATCGATCTTTTACAGGACCCTTCCGGCTGGGAAGATGCCATTGACGCCATCATGTCTGTCAAAGACAGCGGGAATATCGATTTGCTGGAATTCGTTTTTCAGAATTTCATTAACGCTGATTCCTTTGAAAGCATCATTGACAACCTCAAAACGTATTTGCTCAAACCTGAATTTGAATTTGATTACAAGCACTTACTGGAATTACTGTATCCCGAGATCATGGTATCTCTCGATACTATTTCTTTCGGAGTGGAGTTCCCAAGAAAATACCTCCAGCCTGTGTTCACTAATTTCACGGATTATCCAAACGCCGATCCTCAGACCCAACCGGGAGATATACTGCCTGATCCGTATTTAAGCAAAATAGCAATCGACTATAACACGGTTATCTTAACGGATCTGAAAAGCTTTGAATTTGACGCGCCGGATAATATCCGATTCTACAAGTCAAAGATCGGTAATACGAATTTTACCCTTTCAGCGAACGGCATCAAGCTCGACCTCTCCCGTACCACCAACATTCCTGAAGCCACAGCCGACGGGCGCCCTAGTGATTTTATCGGTGTATATATCACCGAAGGTTCTATCGGTTTCCCAACCGATTGGGGGCATAATGCTCCCGACGTTCCGCCTTCTACAGCGGAGCTTTTCGTCAGCAACCTGCTCGTGGGTACCGGCGGCATCTCCGGCACGATTGGCATGCGCCCTACTGGGTCAAATACAACCGGACTCATCCAACTGAAATTCGGAAGTAAATTCAAAGTGTCCTTATCGGATTTTGAGATCGTGTTCCAACAGAATGCCATCATCAGCTCTTCCATTCACGGGAAGCTGGAAATTCCGGGATTCAAAAATGAAAACGAGGAACAGGTAGTCATCGACATTGACATTCACATCGGACAAAACGGTGAATTCAACATTGTTGCTGCTGCTGAGCCTCAGATCAAAAAAATCAGCATCCCCAAGGCTTTCGATTTCGATATTCAAAGCGCCTTCTTTGGCCGCGAAGCAGGATCCGACGGACGTTTCTACCTGGGTGTAGGCGGCCAGCTCGACATCCATCCTCCTGCCCCACTCGGCAGCCTGTTGCCCGACAAGCTCGACATCAAGAAAATGCTGATCTATGATGACGGCAAGTTCGAGTTCGAAGGTGGTAAAATCACCTTGCCAAAAGCTTACACGGTGAACTTCGGTGCGGCTACCGTTTCCGTTACGGGTATTCACAGCGGCAACTATGAAAAGAACGGAAGGGATTATAAATACTTCGGCTTCGACGGTGGCATCAGCGTGAAGCCCTCTGCGGTTGACGCACAGGGCAAGGGCATCAAATTTTATTACACCGTTGACGATGGTACCTTCGATTGGTTCATTCGCCTGGAAAGTCTGAAAGTGGACATCATCATTCCGGGAGGAGCCAATCCGGAGGATGCAGCCGTTGCGATTAAGGGCTTCCTGTCTATCGCCGAGCCGCGTATTCCGAATACGACTCCTCCTCTGTCTGATAAAATGATCGAGTTGCTGAAAAGCGCCCAGGAATACATTGGCGGTGTGGATGTGCGCATCCCTAAGTTCAGGGGATTGCAGGCCAGCGCCGCCATGCGCTTTACCCCAAAAGTTCCGGCTTTCCTCATCGACCTCGCCATCGAAATGTCGACGCCGATCCCGCTGGGAGCTACAGGCCTTGGTATCTATGGCTTCCGCGCCCTGCTTGCCAAGCGTTACGTGGCATCCAAAGGAGCAGCCGGTGTTCCGGAAGACGGTGAATGGTGGCAGTATTACAAAGCCAAGATCGATCCCGATTATAAGGAAGGGATCCAGGCTTCTAAATTCGACATCAAGGAAGGCTTCAGCCTTGGAGCCGGCGTCTCGTTGGCAACCTCTTCCGACTCCGGGAAGATCTTTTCTTCCAAATTATTTTTCCTGCTCTCTCTGCCGGATGTCTTCCTGTTCCAGGGACAGGCACAGTTCCTGAAAGAGCGCATTGGCATCGATGCCAATCCCGATCCTCCCTTCTTTGCCATTATCGCCATTACCAAACACTCTGTGGAAGCAGGCTTTGGCGTGAACTACAAGCTGCGTGAAGACGGCAAGATCGTGACCGTTGACGGTGTGATTGAGCTGGGATTCTTCTGGGGAAGCTCGTCTTCCTGGTACGTCAACGTAGGCCGCGAAACGCCTGAGGACAGAAGGATACAAGCCAGGCTCTTCGATATCCTTAACATGTATTTCTACCTGATGATCTCATCGGGAGGATTAAGACTGGGGGCCGGTGTGAAATTCGAGTTGGTTAAAAAATTCGGCCCGATCAGTGCCGAGCTGAAAGCCTACATCGACACCTTCGGCAAGTTCAGTAAACGCCCACGCCAGATCGGTGGCGCCATCAAGCTTGGAGGCACCGTAGGCATCAAGGTTTGCGGCCTGGGCTTCTCCGTTTCTGGCGCTGCCACACTCGCCGCAGAGGCTCCGAAACCACACGTGGTCACCGGTGAATTTGAAGTGTGTGTGAAAGTACTGAAGAAAGAGCGCTGTGTGCGTTTCGAGCTTACCTGGTTCTTCAACGAGGACCTGTTGATGATCCCGAACTCGCTGATTGGCGCCAACTCCGGTGAAGGAGATGACCGCGACATGAACGATGTGCGCAAGGCAGCCAAAATGACTAACATGGTAACGGGAGAGACCTATGCGCTCAGCCATACAACCGGCGCCGGCAGCATTCCTGCACCCGGTACCTGGATCACCGGTGGCAGTGATGATTACCGGGTTCCAATGGATTCCTTCTTCGACATCGAATTCAAAAAGGGTGTTAATATGGTTCCTGCAACCGGAAATAACCTTGGCAAGATCGGCGGGATGTCGACACCTGCAAGCTACATGGAATTTGTTCCGCCGCTTCGTGGTAAATCCGACAGGGTAAGGCACGAGTATTCCCTGAAAGACGTGGAGATCTTTTATTGGGATGAGAATGCCGGTCCCGCAGCCTGGAAGCCTTATGACTTTTACAGCGCTCTGCTTCCGATGTATCAAAACGCTACCGGAACGATGGTCAATGCTATTGACCCGGTGGCGTTGAGCACGATGAAATGGGGCTACTGGCAACAACAGGCTCCGGGGCTTAACAACAAGCTGAGGATCCTGGCTACCAGCCCGCTGTCTTATACATCCACTACAGGAAATGCCTTCAACATCGAAGACATGGGGGTTAATGACTCCACGATCTTCTGTCCGGGAGACCCTATCGGCCATACCTGCGTGACGTTCCAGGCACAAGACGAGCAACGCCTCTTTGCAGCGGATACCCTGAATTCTCATCAAAACGTGATTTTCCGTGTGACACAGAAAGACGGCGTGGTCTTAAACGGCATCACCAACATGTACGGCTTGTATGTAGAACCGGAAAGTACGCTGGAAATATTCTTCAACGAGCCGATGAAAGATGTACACCTGGATCTGCGCTCGCAAGCCACAGAGCTCACCCTGAAGTATTATCAAAGACAGGAAGGGCCTGTTGTGAATGGATTGAATACTTATACCTATGTGCTTGTCGGCACCCAATCGGAGAACCCGAACAATGGCATGATCGCATATACGCAGCCTGACGGCGCTTTCGACAAGATCGAAATTACCGTAGAGGAATGCAGGGTACAAAAACCGCTCTTCTGTGTACCTGTGAGCAATCTGAACACGATCCGTACCGATGTCTTCAATTTCATTGAAACGCTGATCCAACAGGGGCACCTGATCCAGCCTTCGGTTGAGCTGTATGATCAGTATGAAACAGAATACCAGAATTTCTTCGGTTCTACTTTATATCCGGCTCATCCTCAGAGCGGAGACCAGGTGATGCTGACACAAGGATACTATTCTCCTTCCGGCCTGAGCTTTACAATCAGCGACAATCACGGCTTCAACGGTCAGTACCAGCTCCTGGTAACCAATGCACCTGTAGGACATACGCTTGCCGACGCTGTAACGATCACCAGCATTGTACCTGCTTCTTATTCGGGTGGTGCCAACAATGAGTGGACCATCGTCTTCATCTCGAAAAAGAACAATGCGTACATCGAGTGCAAGCTCACGATCGGTAAGACCATTGCTTATTGTGTTTCCGATTGCTCGGCCGGACTTTATGAATTGTGCTACCTGAGCCTGGAAGATTACCTGCTCAATGAAACGATTCCTGATACCCAGGAACAGCTGGATGCAAACCAGGCCATGTTTGATACAATCAACAAAACCCTGCAGCCTGTATGGAGACCAAACACAACTTACGCTATCCGTTTGAAAACGGAAGACCGGATGTTCAGAGAAGGACAGTCCTCAACGGGCGGATTGCAGGCGAACGCGGATATTTACGGATTCAGAACGGCAGGTCCTGTCGGGCATTTCCACTCCTACCCTCGTTTAGAAAGTGGCACGATCAAGCGCCATGACCGCGATGATTATTCCGCGCTCGACCAGAAAGGCAGACAGGATGAGTTCCGCTTAAGCTCCCTGAAGTCTTACATCGATTACGATAAATCCTACCCTAATGCCGATGGCTCACTGGTAAATGCCAAGCCGCTGTTCTATGAAAATGCGCAGCTCCGTTTGTTCTACCTCTATAACTACGTGTACCAGTTCTACAACGACTGGGTGGATCACGAGCACCAGCCTGCGAAGATTGCAGAATCCTCACTGGAGATCAGGGTCATTGACCCGGCACCGGTAGCGAATCCACCGGTACAAACGCCGGGAAGCTTTGAGGCGAATATGATTCCGCACACATTGGCAACAGGTGTTCCGCCTGCACTGATCCATTCGGTGAATAACGATATTGCGTTATTGAATAACCTGCTGGTTGGTGGAAGCTCCTGTGCTGAGGAAGTTCCGCTCATCCCGATCGATATTTCTTCGGCGAAGGAAGTGGATCTGAAACCGCTGAAATTATATACCGCTCAGTTTGTGGCACACTACAACGCCCGTATCAACGGAGGATTTGCAACAACGCCGTTTTCATCGGTTGTGCATGCTTATGTCTTCCAGACCTCGCGTTACGCCAATTTCTCAGAACAGGTCAACAGCTACATTTTACTGAAAGAAAACAATGTGGCTGTGAAGAAAGCCATTTATCCGCTGGAGCTGCCTGTTGTTCCGAACTATGCACTTGCAGCACAGGTGATCAACGATACACTGACGCCTGCACAGGACGTTTTGAAGCAACAATACGCCAACGTGTTCGACAGGCTGGTGCAAGGTGTGTTTGCCCTGGATGCCAATGCCTTACAGACTGCGGCGACTACGGAATTCAACCTGCTTCACTCGGAAGGACAGCTGAGAGGCATCCTCATCCGGAACCCGGAGCCGTTCAATAATCCGAAATTACCACAGGATCAAACAACCCTTGAGGTAAGAACGTTTAACGGAACGGCGTTTGCAAATCCGGAGCTGTTCAGCATTCTGCATTCGCCGGATCGCTCGTCCATCTTCATCACTCCTTCGGATATGAGCTTCGGCATGGATGAGACAGCGTCACTTCAATTCACGTTCACATACAAAACCTATAATGGAATCCTGTTCGAGGATGCCGCTGAAGAAATCATAGAAATCAATTTAAATAACCACCAGATTTAATCAACACACCATGGCTATAGTAAACATTCAGAACTCCCCGCTCTTCCAATCCGGGTACACTTACCTGGAAGCAGCAGGATCGTCGGGAGCAGACAAAACAATTGCGGGTTGTCACCTTCGCTGGGACCTGCTGGGCACACTTGGCGAGAATCACCTGCCTAAAGGCTCGTATGCCCAGAGCGCACCTTACCAAACAAGTTCCGGTTTTAATAAACCGAACGATGTGGTCAACATCTATAAACTCCCTTTTTTCGGCAGGCATTTCATCGAATGGAACACATCGGTGAAACCTGACTCCAGCGGCACTACCGCCGCAGGAGTGCCGTACTGGGCGATTCTTCTTCCGGTGGAAAGCAGTACTACCAACGCGGAAACGGAGATGCGGATTTTCTTTACCGATGTGGCCCTGTACAACGCTCTGGCAGCAGCGTATAGTTTCTCCACGCAATGGGGAAAGATCCTGGACGAGTATACAGGTATCATCGAGGTATCCTGCACCGGTAAGCTGTCATTCTACTGGCAGTTCCTGTCTTCTGTCGCTGATCCGACTGCTAATTCAGGAAATTACTCCATGCGCGTGGAGGCCGTGGGCCTGCCCAATTCACTGGAGCCTGATACGAAGCAGCTGAACTACAGAAACACCCATAGCAATTATTCCTCGTTTGATTTTTTCAGTGAAAACACCGAGCGCATCCGTTTTGATAAAACAAACAATAAGATCGGGCGCATCCGGGTAATTACCTATGAAGATTTTATCAGGGAAAGCAATGCCGGAAACGGTGCCTGGCAACAGGTAGGGAGCTTTGCCCTTACCCTCGACAACACCGTTATGGAAAATCGCCTGATGCCTTCAGACATTCACGGCACCTGGCCTAAATTCAGCATCACGCCCACATCCGGCGAGTTTGCCGTAAATGCCAATAACTACATCGACAGATGGCAGGGGCCTGGCTATACCTTCGATTCGCTGGATGAAAGTGACAATGACCCGGAAGGACTTCAAACTTTTCTTCATACCTACCTGAAAAAGAGCACAACGGATCCAAGGGCAGTCGTGTCTTTCCCATCGAACGATCCGGACGACGAGACCTTTCAAACCATGAGCTGCCTGGATATGATCCGCCTGATGTCTCTCGACTTTCATGTGGCCCGTGTTCTTGGCCTGGGTCACATCGATACAACCTTCGACCGGGGCTACTATCAGAGCTATTATGTATACTGCCTGCAGTACCTCACAAAAAGTGGATTGGACGCGCCTTACAACGGCACAGTCGACCATTCGCACATTTACATGACCTTGCCGCTCATTTCCCAAAATGACAGCCGCCTGCCTGCTGCTCCTGCATTAAAAGAGGTGACGTTTGGAGCCGGTATTGATAATGCCACAGGGCAGCCTGCCGTGATCACGGATGCGGATGGTTACACACCACAGGAAAACCTGCGCTTCATTAACCTGAACCGTGCGCCGCATGCTTATGAAAAACCGTTCGGCCCGTTCTTCTACGAATCAACAGCCATCGATCTTTCCCGACAAACACAGGCGATTGGCTATGGCTTGAAATACAAGGAAGTGAATGAAGCCGATTACCGAAAACCGGACCTGAACCACGATTCGGCTTTTGAAGACCGCACGGGTGTTGACGAAACAACCATCATTCTTGAAAACGGTGGCCCGAGGCTGTTTACTCACCTCGAGGAGGAGGAAGGCACCCACGCTTACGCGGCTTATGCCATCAACTGGTTCTCCCGTGTTTCTCCCCTGAGCAACGTTAAACAGGTGACGACGGTGTTCCCGAAGATCACCAGGCTGCTTCCACCTTTCAACTATGCCACACATCTCATCCAGGATGAGGATCCGGCTGAAACGGTGATTGCGGAAAAAGCACTGCTGTTCACAACCATTGCCGAACAGGAGCAACTGGCGCTGCTTTCAGCTGAGCCCGACCAGACGCTGGTAAGAACCTCCTTCGACTGGAATCACATACAGAACAACGCACATCCTACGGTGAACTATGCTGAATTTTTCTTCCGTGAGCATGATCCGCTGGTCGTAAAGGGAAAGATCACGGAGGTGATACCGATAGATGCCGAAACGGTATTGGTGAAAACAGGCTCTTACCTGATGACAAGCAGTTTCCCGGCCCAGACGGTTGTACCATCGGTGCTTGCAGGACAGGCAACGCGGTTTGCGGGCTCCTTGTTCAGCTCCGGAGAGCAGGGATATTTTATCGAGCAGGTACAGAATCCCGGCAATGCCCCCTGGTTCAGAGTGAAAGCGCTGAAGCAAAATCAGGCGGTTGCTCCCGATCCTTCCAATCAGAATCAGTTTCTCACACAGGAAACGTTTACCTTACCACAGGTTGGAGATCTGTTCTTTGTGATAGAGAACCTGTCGGAAGCTGCCAATTGGGATCTGAAGCATCCACAGCGCGCCTACATCGAAAGGCATTATACCAATGCGTCTATCGGCCTTCGCTCTTCTGTTTCCAATGTGGTGAGCTATGGTATTAAAAGCATCCATCAAACCGTTGGCGATACGATTGTTGAGCTGCATGAGCCTCTCAAAGTGGGCGATGCATCCGGGATCAGCGCCGAATATATGGTTCGTGCAACTATTACCACGCAAACAGCCACACAGCTCAAACTCACAGGCGACTGGAGTTTACAGCTTACAAACGGCAATACGATTTACCTCTTCGGCAATACCGCGAATGATGGCATCTACACGGTTTCCGGCACAGTAACGTATAGTTCGGGGCAATCAACCGTAAACCTCGTTGAGGCTTTGCCTTCTCCGTCTACTACCGGCGGCTTTGCAAGCTTCAGGGTATTAAGGGAACTGGACGACCTGGACACCTTAGCGAACACCATTACCATTCCCGGGCTGTATGCTGCCGAAATAGGCGCTGCTTATGTGGAATACAGAACTGAAAGCGACGGATCACAAACACGCTTTGTCGTTGGCGGGATCACAGCGCCTGTTACCTTCGAACCTCTCCTTGCAGAGAACGGCATGGGCACAGGCTACGTGCAGGTGTTTATGAATCATACCCTGGCGGCGCATCCCGACCCACGCATCAGCTGGTACAAAGGAACCATCCGCTTAAAAACAGTGGCCGGCGATACACAGTCCTATCCTGTTTCCTACATCGGTAACCTCACATCGACGAGCACATCAGGCCTTGCCCTGGTAATCCAGGATCCCGGCTTCACGGCCGAAGATCCGGCGAATCCGGGAAGCGGCGATCTGTATACCATCGACCTGGATGCCATTAGTGCTACAGGCAATTACCATCCTTCCTACAAGCTGTATCTGCCTTATTCGAATGGCTTGTACCCTGTTTCAGGCGCGCCGGTAGCTCCTTCCGGAGTTCATTTCGACGAGGCGGCGACGCTGCCTGTTCTCAACGATCCGGCAGTGAGCAACAAGAAGACCTTTATGTCGGTACGCTCTGTGGACGTTGTTGAAAATGTGAGCTCTTACCTTGCTCCGCCTTCCACCCTGCTGGCGCAGAAAATCACCGTGCCTGTAGCGCCTGGCTTACCGCAGGGGCCCTTGTATGCCACCAGGCCGGATTTCTACGGCAAGAGCACTTATACCTTCGATACGCAGGTGGATACAACGGGCGGCCGATCGCCTTATGCGCTTGTCTTCCTGAAATCCACCAACGATAAACTGCTGGATGTACTTTATAAAAAAGAAACGCAGGGTCTGATCAAACAAGCCTGGAGTGAACTGTCGCCCGGGGTACAGCTCGATCCGCAGCTCTGGAAAATCCTGATCAACGGAATCTCAGAGCCCGGAAGCCCGGCAGAGTTTGCCGTGTATACCAGCACAGCCGGAACCTTCCAATGGCCGATGCCTGATAATGAGAGTTTCTACATCCCGTTTGAAACCAATATTCCGATTGAGCTGCTGACCGATCCTGAGTTGTTTTATCTATTCAAAGCATCACAGAATTTTTCACTCTCGGCAAGCTATACTGTATACGGACGTACGATAACGGCAGCAGAGCTTTTGAAAAGAGCCGTGAGCGATTGCTTCATTCCGTTGAATGAGCAGCCTCCGTTGTTCATGCACCTGAAAACGGGCAGACAAACGTCTTCCGCTCCTTCCGTGATCCGCGACACGAATGGCCTTCTGCTCGATCCTCAAACGAACGATATTTACCCGATGGTACGTAAGTATGAGCTGGATGACCAGACCTATGTACGCTTCACGGATTATACCCTCGACGGCGCTTCGAACTGCCTGTATTTTTACCGCGCGATGGAGATGGACGACAAGTTCAAATTCAGTGAGGTGAGTGATACGCTTGGTCCTGTGGTGATGGTGAACTCCTTTTATCCCGAGAGGCCTCAGATCCGAAAAGTGCTGACGCGCCTGGAAAATCCTTCGGAAGAAATTCCGGCAGGCGTTGTGTTCGAGCTCAATCCATACAGCGAAACCGAAAAGATCTCGAAGCTGGACATTTACCGCTCCATTGGTGAAACGGATGCACTCAGCACCCGTACCATGACCAAAGTAAAAACCATAGCATGGGGAGATCCGCTGGTCGATGATTTTGCGAACGATGCTTTTCCGCTTTTCGGCGAAGACCTGGTGTACAGGCTGGTAGCGGTGCGCGATGTCAAAGATGTACGCGATGTATTAGGCGCTGCGGAGGCAGAGGTTGTGGAGATCCCTTCCCACCCTTCCGATATGGTCAAAGCCACACTCATTGATGTGGTCAATCCGGTAGCTCCCGACCTGGAGTTTGTGATAGGTGGCGTTACGGGTGACGAGTACAGCAATGTGCTGATCAGCTGGCAAACAACCTGCTACAACGGAAGCTATTCCCTGCAGAAGATGAATGATTCCGGTAACTGGGTAGAAATCTATCACACATCACAAAAAACCGGCACGGTGAGCTATCCTCCATTTGCCGGCGGTGTTCCTGATTTTGTAACCCATACGGCAACAAGTCTGCTCCCGCGGAAAAATGAAGATGATCAATTGATCTATCACCGCTTCAGGGTACAGGTAGAGAACTCATCGGGGCTTTTCAACCTGCAGGACAACGTCTTTATCCTGCAACAGTTTGAGCTCGCACAGGAAGATGGTGGAAATATTAACCTGGAAGATAATTCCGGATCACTTTTAGTCTGATAAAAAAATTGTTGTAGAATAATGCCACATGGAACTATCGTCAACCTGTTCATGCAACAGAATGAAAGCGCGCTTACACCGGTGCGCATGATTCTACAACATTCTTAAAAACATAACCCTTTAAATTCAAATAACAATGGCAAACAAACGCATCACAGAACTCGCTTCTGCAAACACATTAACGATCAACGATCTGCTGGTACTGGTCAACGAAGCACAAACCCGCAAAACAACGATCCAGGATCTCATTGATTTTCTTATTGCCCAGGGCGAATTCGCCCAGCTGGACAACGGAACTATTCCACCGGAACAGCTTCCGGCCCTGACCACAACGGACGTTGCGGAAGGAAGTCATAAATATTACACCGCTGCAAGGGTACTCGCTGAGCTCCTTGTAGGACTTAGCGTACAGAACAGCGCTGTTATTTCGACCGACTCCCTGCTGACCGCTCTTGGAAAACTCCAGGGACAAATCAATGCCCGCGAGGAGGTCCTGAAAAAAGGCGCAGCAAATGGTTACGCCTCTCTCGATGGTACAGGGAAAGTTCCGGCGGCGCAATTGCCGTCAGGAATCACCGATGTGCTCACAGGCTTTGCGACGGGCGCTAACAGCACCATCCTGGCGACGGACACGATTTTGACAGCCCTTCAAAAAGTACAGGGACAGATCAATGCAAGAGAATCTGCTTCTCAAAAAGGAGTGGCAGGCGGTTATGCTGCTCTCGATAACGGAGGCAAAGTACCTTCAGGGCAGCTACCTTCGTCTATTACCAATGTCCTGACAGGCTTCACAACCGGCGCCAACAGTACCATCCTCGCGACAGATACGATCTTGGCCGCCCTTCAAAAAGTACAGGGGCAGATCAATGCAAGGGAATCTGTTTCTCAGAAAGGAGTGGCCAATGGCTATGCTTCTCTCGACGCCACAGGAAAAGTAACTGCTGCTCAGGTACCTTCGGCCATCACCAATGTATTGACAGGCTTTGCGACAGGAGCCAACAGTACGGTTCTGGCTGCCGATACGATTTTAGCAGCCTTCCAGAAAGTGCAGGGACAGATCAACGCACGCGAAGAGGTCTCCAAAAAAGGAGTGGCCAATGGCTATGCCTCTCTCGATGGTAATACCAGGCTTACCAAAGCCTTGCTCACAAAAGGTCAGCGCGCCCTGCACCTGAACGCCTCGGTTACCGCAGCAAGCGGCACTACCGAAACAAAGGTATTCTCTACCCCCATCAACTCGGGGGTACTGGCAGCAAACGACCAGGTGAATGTGACGGCCTGGTTTGGTGCGACAGCCAATGCCAATGTCAAAACCATCAAGCTTTACCTCAATACTTCCGACGCTGTAGGAGGAACACTGATCGGCACCTACACGGTTCCGTCTACTGTTGGTTCTTTTAAATTCGAGCGGCAGATCCTGTTCCCGACAACAACTACGGCGAAAGCGGGTGTGGCACCGGCAACGTCATCCGCCAATGGCGAAAGCAGCGCGTTGGATTCGGCCTTCACGGTTCCTAACATTAATACCAACACCTTGTATTATGTGATCAGCGCGACCAAAGCGGTTTCCGGCGATACGCTGCGCTGCGAGCGCGTGGCTTTGGAAGCGCTGTACTGGACAACGGCGGATCCTATCACCGGATAGTAAAACCCTATAAGGCGTTGTCAGATCAATAGGCGGTCCTGACAAACCTTTATCCATAAAACCGGTAAAACTCCTGCTCTCTTATTCTGCAAAGAACCGGACGGCGGCGAATTTTACCGGTTCTTATTAAGAAACCTGACAGGACATTGTATTAAGAAATTAGAAAAATGAATTTTGATTGTTTTATATGTTGTGCACAAAAAGATGAATTGATGCTGAACGTCTGTATCGATTCTCTGAAAAACATGACCAACTTTAAAGGTACGGTATATGTGTGCAGTAATTTTGAAGTCGGGAAAAAACTTCCGGGTGTGGTATACATACGCGATGAAGAGATAGACCTGATGGGCAAACACCTGAAAGCACTAAGGTATGGCAAGGGTTGGCTCAAACAGCAGCTGTTGAAGCTCCTCCAGCCTTTCACAAACGATTTGTTTTTAGTGATTGACGCGGACACCATCATCAACAAACCGATCAGTATAGGCTACGGCGAATTTTTGATCAGTATTGAGATTGAATACCCGGTGTTTCGCAAAGTCATAGAGCACATGGGACTGGACCCGGCACCGAACGTGAATTACATTTCTGAAATTATGCTGTTCGACCGTAAGATCATCAACGAAATGATTTCAAACATGTTCGGCGATACAAAAGGCTTAATCGAATTCGTGGAAAGAGAAACAAGCGACTATTGGGTGTTCTCTGAGTTTGAAACTTATGGGCATTACTTTGCGAAATACTACAGCCATTTACACGCCATCAGAAAGATCAACTCATTCCAGATTGAGCAGGAACAATTTCAGCCTGGGGAAATTGAAAGCATTATAAACGCCAACCCCACAGCAGATGTTATTTCCTGCCATTGCAGGCCACAAGGATGAGCTCCTGTTTGAACATCTATGAATTTCTGAAAAAATAGTAGAAATTATAAAAGCAGTATGGTCATCATACTGCTTTTTGCATTTATAGGGTAATGACCCTGCCTTCTGTTGCCAGCGAGACGTTCTGAAAAACGGGTCTGGCTTCCGCCAGAAAATCGTCGAGCTCCGTGTAGCGGGCGGAGAAATGCCCCAGGAGCAAGTGTTTGGCATTGGCCATTACAGCCATTTTTGCGGCTTGCGAAGCTGTACTGTGAAAGGTAACAGCCGCCCGGTCGATGCGGTCTTCAAGGAATGTCGATTCGTGGTACAGCAGATCAACACCTTCAATGGATTCGGCAAGCGCTTCAAAAAAGCGCGTGTCGCTGCAAAAGGCATAGCTGCGCGGTGGAGGTGGATCAAAGGTAAGCGCTTCGTTCCGGATGATGTTTCCGTAATTGTCTGTCGCATCCATTCCTTTTTTAAGCTTGTGAATCTCCGAAAAAGAGACCTCCAGCTTTTCAAGCTTGTATTTGTCAATGTTTCGCGGCAGCGGTTTTTCTTTGAATAAAAAGCCGGTGGTACGGATACGGTGCTGCAATGGAAAACTATAGACTTCCACCTTATCATCTTCCCAGAGCAGCGCTTTGTGCTCTGCCTGCGTAGCCACAAAGCGGACAGGATAGCTTAAGTAGGTATCGGAGTATTTGTGAATGACGGAAATGACTTCCTCCAGTTCTTGGGGACCGTAAATGGTAAGCTCGTTCTTTCTTCCCAGCAGGTGCATACTGGCCAGGAAGCCCGGCAGGCCAAGGAAATGATCGCCATGCAGATGGCTGATGAAGATATAATTGACGCTCTGAAAGCGGGCTTTGTAGCGCCGTAGCTGGATTTGCGTTCCTTCGCCGCAGTCAATCAAAAAAAACCGCTCAGCGATGTTGAGCAGCTGAGCGGTTGGATTTCTGGAAGAGGTGGGAGTAGCGGCGCTACTTCCCAATATCAATAATTCGAAGGTTTGGACAGACATAACATTGGTGTACCTTCAAAAAAAGGTTGTATTTAGTTAGCGTTGTGGTTTACCATCAATCGTTTGGCTTCCACGTGGTTCTTGTATTTGACGGTATAGATGTACATGCCCGAAGCCCAGCCGGAAGCATTGATGTCAAAGGCATTTTCACCGATAGCCGTTTTGGCTGACTCCTGGTGAACGATTACGCCCAGCGCATTGTATACCGTCAATGTTGCGGCATCCTGCTCTTCCACGTAATAGCGGATTTTTGTAGTACCTGAAACCGGGTTCGGCTCATTTTGCATCACACCGAATTTGTCTTTGGAAATCTCTTTCACACCTACAGGAGCCGGGTTGATCTTAATGATATAATACTTCAGCGTTTGTGTCGTAATGTTGCTGCCGGTGCTCACATTTGGCGACGACGGGCAGGTAGAGCTCACCAGGCCCGGATTTCCGAAAGCCGAGATCTGCATTTGCAGCGTATAGGTACCGGCTGTTGTCGGCGTTCCGTAAATGCTGGCGCAGTTGTTGGCATTGCCTGGGAATTTGAGGGAAGGCGCTCCGTTCACGGTTCCGTTATTTACAGCTGCCGTCGAGGAACCCAGTATCAGGCCCGGAGGCATATTGTAATTGGTTACGCCGGTCGGTGTTGATACTTCGAAACGGGTGAAGCAAATCCGTACAGGGTTCTGAACGGTATCTTTCGGTACTTTTACCGTTAAGTTCTGCTCATAAGGTACGCCCACCGTTCCAACCATGAAGTTGGTAGCGCTATCGGGCCATACACCTACTTTATTACCGGCAATAAATGCCGCATCCAGGGAGCAGGTTGGCACTGTTTGTGACACCATGGTTAAAGAGCCGATTACAGCAATCATAGAAACGTAAATTTTTTTCATAGGGTGAGTATTTGTTGGTTTCATGTAAATTTAATGATTTTACATGTCACAATGAATTTACACTGCAAATAAAGCCCTAAGTTTTTAACAGGAAAGGATGAATTACTGCCTGCCGGCGAGCAGGAACATCACCGCCATACGCACAGCGACGCCGTTCTCTACCTGATCGAGGATAATGGACTGATCGCTGTCTGCCACGTCGCTGGTAATCTCCACGCCACGGTTGATCGGGCCCGGGTGCATGATAACGATCTTTTTAGGAAGAGAGTCCAGCAGCTCTTTATTCAGGCCATAAAGCATGGTGTATTCGCGGATAGACGGGAAAAATTTAATATCCTGCCGTTCGAGCTGAATCCGCAGCATATTGGCCACATCACACCACTCGAGGGTTTTACGCAGATCGCTTTCCACTTTCACGCCCAGAGACTCTATGTATTTAGGAATAAGTGTTGTAGGACCGCAGACCTTTACTTCCGCTCCAAGCTTTTGCAGGCAGAAAATATTAGATAAAGCCACCCGCGAGTGTAAGATATCACCCACAATGGCAATCTTCTTTCCCTTGAGGTCGCCCAGCTTTTCCTGCATGGAAAACGCATCGAGCAAAGCCTGTGTCGGGTGCTCATGGGCACCGTCGCCGGCATTGACAATTTTTGCGTTGACACGCTTCGATAAAAATTCGGCGGCACCGGCGCTGGAATGGCGCATTACCACCATATCCACTTTCATGGCCAGGATATTATTAACGGTATCGATCAGGGTCTCTCCTTTTTTTACCGAAGAAGAAGCGGCAGAAAAATTCACCACATCCGCACTCAGGCGCTTTTGTGCCAGTTCAAAGGATAAGCGGGTGCGCGTGGAGTTCTCGAAGAAGAGGTTGGCCACCGTGATATCTCTCAGGGAAGGTACTTTCTTGATGGGGCGATTGATCACCTCCTTAAAGTTTTTAGCGGTTTCCAGTATTAACTGAATATCCCCGGTGGTGATATTCTTAATTCCTAATAGATGGTTAACGCTTAAGCTGCTCATGTTTAATTGGAGAATTATGGAGTTGTTGAGTTAGTTATGAGGTTGTTATTTTGTCACTCGGGTGCAGTCGGGAAGTGTTGTGTATGCCCTGTTGTTCTCGACTGCGCCCGAACGGACCATGTTTAATCTTTATAGCATTAAATACCGTTCCTTCATCACATTCACGTGGTGCTTGCCATGGCCGCAGATGGTGAAACCCAGCGATAATACATTGCTGACACCGGAAGGAGTTGTTCCTTTGGTCAACAGCTCTTTCTCTCCCAGTTGCTTAAACAACAAGACCGTTGCCCTTCTTACCACGTCAAACTCCCGGGCCAGCATCAACAGATCTGTCCTGCTGAGATTGGCATTGGCGGCATAGTCGTTCTCCTCAAATGAAGGAAGCGTTTGTGTTTCGCCACGGGCAAAGCACAAGGCCCTGTAGCTGAAAATACGTTCTGTGTCGATCACATGATTGATCACCTGCTTTACGGTCCATTTGCCGGGCGCATAAGCGTATTCAGCCTTCGATTCCGGAATGCTTTTGATAAAACTCAAAAAAGCATCCTGATCGTTTTCCAACGCGGAGATGACATCACCTTCCGGCACAAGCTCAATGTATCTCGAGAAATACGGAATATGATCTTCTGCTTTTGGTCTCATGTTATTTATCAATTAAAGTGACACGGTCTTTTTTATCGGTTTCCACCCACTCTACCCTGACGTTTTGCGTTTCAATCGAGTCGATTACCAGGCCAATGTACTTTGCCTGGATAGGCACATTCCGGCTAAAGCGCCTGTCGACCAATACCAGCAGCTCCACATCTTTGGGGCGGCCAAAGGCCAGCATGGCGTCGAGTCCTGCGCGGATGGTCCTGCCGGTAAACAATACGTCGTCCACCAGGATCACGTTCTTGTCCTCGATGATAAAATCAATATTGGTTTTGTTGGGCTTCAGCTCTTTTTTGCGGAAGTCGTCGCGGTAAAAGGTGGTATCCAGGTCGCCACAAAGTACTTTTTTCTTTAAAATACCTTCCAGCAATTTCTGAATGCGGTGTGCCAGGTAGATTCCCCGCGGTTGCAGGCCAATGATAACACTGTTGCTAAAATCGTTGTGAACTTCTATTAACTGGTAACAAAGGCGGGTAAGTGTTACTTCTAATTGTTTATTTTCTAATAAAACTTTAGGCTTCACTGTTTATCTATTATATTACGAATTGCTACGAATATACGAATTTATACCCGTTACACAGATTAGTATATTCGTACAAATTCGTAATTCTTCTTTTTCTAATCTGAATACGCGCTCAGTTAAGACATGAAAATCGTTTGTGTCCTGTCTGGCCCGATAGATACGATGCTGATAGGAACTTCCACTAATTTCTCGATGTACTTCACGTATTCTGTTAATTCTTTTGGTAAGGCGTCTTTGCTGGTCATTTTCGTTAAATCCACGTTCCAGCCTTTTACTTCCTCATACACAGGCGTCACATCTGCCGGCTCGATGCTGAAGGGCAGGTAGTCGATCTTTTCGCCTTTGTATATGTAATGCGTGCATACCTGTAAGGTGTCAAAATCCGAAAGCACATCGGCTTTCATCATCATCAATTCCGTTACGCCGTTGATGTCGATCGCATATTTCAGGGCCGGGATGTCCAGCCAGCCGCAGCGGCGTGCGCGGCCTGTGGTAGCGCCAAATTCACGGCCTATCTGGCGGATCTTCTCGCCTACTTCATTATCGAGCTCCGTTGGGAAAGGCCCGCTGCCCACGCGTGTGCAGTAAGCTTTAAAGATCCCGATCACATTCCCGATCTTATTCGGGGCAATGCCCAGGCCATTGCAGGCTCCGGCACAGATTGTATTGGAAGAGGTTACAAAAGGGTATGAGCCGAAATCGATATCCAGTAAAGAGCCCTGTGCTCCTTCAGCCAGGATCTTTTTTCCTTTTTTAATAGCGTCGTTGATGAAATGCTCGGTATCGATGAAGCTTAGTTTCTTCAACTCTTCGATGGCCGCAAACCAGGCCGGCTCCAGCTCAGCGAGGTTGTACTCGAACTTATGGAACTCCAGCAGCTGCTTGTGCTTCTCTACCAGGGCATTGTATTTTTCTTTGAAGTTAGGGCTTTCGATATCGCCCACGCGCAGGCCATTACGGCCGGTTTTATCCATATACGTTGGCCCGATGCCTTTCAGCGTGGAACCGATCTTGTCTTTTCCTTTGGCGGCTTCGCTAGCTGCGTCAAGCAGGCGGTGCGTGGGCAGGATGAGGTGCGCGCGCTTGCTGATCACCAGCTTTTTATTGACATCAACTCCCATTCCTACCAGGGCATCAATCTCTTTTTTGAAGATCACAGGGTCAATCACCACGCCGTTTCCGACAACATTGAGTGCCGTCGGGTGGAAAATGCCGCTTGGGATGGTGTGCAATACGTGCTTGATGCCATTGAACTCCAGCGTGTGGCCGGCATTCGGTCCGCCCTGGAAACGGGCGATGATATCATAGTTAGGAGTTAAAACGTCAACGATTTTTCCTTTTCCTTCGTCGCCCCATTGCAGGCCTAATAACACATCCGATTTGATCATAATCTCTACTTTGTTTAAAAAGCCATCAAATTTACGATTCATGCGGGAATATCAGGCAATAACAAATGAACAATTGTGCAGTTTTATTAAAAATAGAACAAATTTCCCGCAGATGGCGTTTTAAGACCTTCCGGGTCTGGCAGATCCGGAAGGCCGGCGAAGCCAAAGGATACCAAATGCGTATTACCGCAGGATATATTTATGCTTCAGCAGTTTTTTCGAGATCAGCTGATTGTTACTATATATTTCCTTTTTCAGAAAGCCATCCGTGGTGTTGATATAAAATACGGTATTGCCTCCGGCAGGGCCAAGCGAGGTTTTAGCGACTTTCCTGTAATAACGGTCATAAACAAACAGGGAATCCGCTTCGGGTGTCGTATCGGTATATATGGCATAGCCATAGCCATTCTCACTCCGTTGATTCAATGTCAGGAGAGCAGTCGTCAATGAATAAACATCAAACTGAGAGGAATTGTCTGTTTTCTGATTGGTTTGAAACCCATAATATTCATAATAGCTATCGGGGCAATACTGATAGGTTGAAATCATAGAATAGGCTGTGTCTATGCGTAAGGTATCGGTGATCATAGTAACGGAATCTACAAATACCCAATAGCTTCCTTTTTTAAATTTAAAGCCGGAGATTTCCGGAGTAATGTATTTGGTTCCGGGATCGTTGCAGGTAGGGCCTTTAGGAATATACTCTTCCTTTTTGCAGGAAAGTATTCCAATCACCAGTAATATGAAAAGCAGATATCTCATACTATAAATTTAATTAAAAATATTAAATCTCTATCTCCAGGCCGTCGTAGGCAATCTCGATAAAGTCCGGAAGCTCTTTGGACACGGTGTCGTGCAGGCCCATCTGGTGGGAAATATGGGTGAGGTAAGCTTTTTCGGGCTTTAGCTCTTTGAGAAGGTTCACCGCTTCATCGAGGGTGTAATGCGAAATATGCTCTTCCCGGCGGAGGGCGTTGATCACAATGATCTTAGAGCCTTTGATCTTTTCCTTTTCCTCCTTCGAGATGAAATTGGCATCGGTAATGTAAGTGAAATCCTTGATGCGGTAGGCTTTTACCGGCAGCTTGTAATGCATTACCTCGATGGGCGTAAAGGTGATTTCCTTAATCGTAAAAGGCTCGTTGCGCACGGTATACAGGTCTACCTCCGGGATGCCGGGGTATTTTTCATCGGCAAAAATATAGGCAAACTCACGCTTCAGCGCTTCCTGTACACGTTCGGTGGCATATACCGGCATGCGGACCTTATTGAAAAAATTAAAGGCTTTTACTTCGTCAAGCCCGGCAATGTGGTCTTTGTGCTCGTGTGTAAACACCACGGCATCCAGCGTCTTCAGCTTTTTCCGTAATAGCTGCTGCCTGAAATCAGGCCCCGAGTCGATCACAATGTTGGCCTGGCTGCTTTGCACCAGAATGGAGGAGCGCAGCCTGTTATCTTTAGGATTGGTTGAACGGCAAACCTCGCATTCGCAACATAAGATGGGAACGCCCTGTGATGTGCCGGTGCCTAAAAATGTGACTTTCATCAATGAATGCTTACCAACTTAAAAAACACGTCCTTATTCAATAATCCCACAACTACCGTAAATACAACACCGTAGATGGCGCCCCAGAAATGGGCTTCGTGGCCGATATTGTCTACCGCCTGCCCGCTTTGCTTGCGTTTGCTCAGGTAATAGCTGATCCCAAGATAAGCGATCCCGAAGATCCAGGCTGGCATAGGAATGAAAAAGAAGCCCAGCATGCTGGTAGGAGCGCATAAAATATAGGCAAAGATGATCGCGTTGATCGCGCCGCTGGCACCAAGCGACGTATAGTACTGGTTATTTTTGTTTTTGAAATATTCGGAAATGGAAGAGGCATAAATAGCGCCCGTATACAACAGAATGTAATAAATCGTTCCCAGCTTTTTGTCCGGCTCTCCCATAGGGCCGGCCAGGATAGGCATGATCTGCTTTTCTACCACCGGCCCGAAGATCCAGAGCGCATACATATTAAAGGCCAGGTGCAGGTAGCTTCCATGAAGGAAAGCATGCGATAAAAACCGGTAATGCTGTTTGAAATGGTAAATGGAATAGGGATGAAATATATACTTAAACTTAATATCCGGGCGTTCCATCGCATAAATAGAAAAACCCACATTGAGAATAAGCAAGACGATCGTGATCATAAGCAGGATTAATAAGCTACGAATATACTAAATAAGATTACGAATAGGTACGAATATACAAATCCGGGTTTACGAATAAGGATTACGAATAACTACGAATCTACCAATTAAGGCTTACATAGAGCATTCATATATTCGTACCTATTCGTATTCATCCTTAATTTGTCGTTAGCTGCTCGCACTGATTGTCTCCGTACTCCAGGCCTCGGGCTTTGCATCAAACAGCACTTTGGTACTGGCCCATACCTCTTTGAAAAGCGCCGAGTTCCTGTAAGCTTCCAGGTATTTGGGATCAGCCCACAAGCTGTAGGTGAAGAAGACGGTCCTGTTATCCACATCCTGCAACAGCTCGACGTGCGAGCAGCCTTCCATAGCGGCAATCAGCTCTTTTTTGGAATTGAACAAGGCCTTGAAGTCGTCTACGAACTCAGGCTTGAAGGTCATTTTTACCAGTCTCTTAATCATAAATATCTATTACTATCCGGTCGATCTTGTATTTACTCAGCACATTTTTCCGGATCACGATCCTGGTGGCCGATTGCCCGAGAGAGGCGATCTCCAACAGGCCCATTGAATTGAAGAAACATACCACATCACCGATCTTCACATCATCGTAGGTATTATAGATCTTCGTGATGTTGCTCGAAGGCAGGGAAATAGAAAAACGCCGGTTGCCCACCGCGTTCTCAAATTCCTCCCTGGTAATGCTGGTGATGAGGTTTCCGAAATCATCCTCGTACAGCACCATGCCCTGTAAATTTCCGGGTGTGGCAAAGGTTTCAAAGGCATAGAGCTTGCAGTAATCCTGGGCCGGGGAGCAGAATTCCTCCAGGGAAACACCGTCGATCAGCTTCGAAGCCACATCCACAAACACATCCCTGAGGTAAAAAGGATGTTGCTGCTCATTCTCGTAATACAGCTGATATACCGGCTCATGAAAGGCTTTATCGATCAGCGTCAGGGCGCCGTTATCGGGGCAAATAATGTACTGCCCCTTGTATGTTGTGAGCAGGTAGCGGGTATTATCCACCGCCAGGGTATCAATCGTTTCGGAGGAGTTTAAAAACTTAACGGCAAAGAGGTGAATGGTATTCTCGGGGAAATAAGGCAACACACTTTTGAGGGCAAAAGCCCCTTCGCTGTGTGCATGCCGGTTCACGCTACAGGCTATGTCCACCACTTTACAATCGGGTTGCCGGGAATAGATCATACCTTTTACCATCGCCAGGTAAGGATCGCGATAGCCCAAATCGGTGGTAATGGTAATAACTGGCATCTTCCGCACTAAGTTTAAACAACATCCGGAAACATGTGTTTTATGTAGTAAAAACACCTGTTCAAAAAATGTATGAATCTATTTCAAAAGTAAATATTATTTTAGGCATACTTTTATAGTACTCAGAGCAATTGATTAACACGATTATTAACATAAGAACGTTCGGATTACATCCTATCCCGCCGTTGAACAGAAAAAATAAAAGCCTCATATACGCTTGGCATGCTGCGTTTTTATGTTTTTGTTCTCCCCGATTTATGAATTACTCCAAACGCTCATAAACACTTAAGATCCCTTGACAGAAAAAACCATTACCATTGATAGCATAGAGCCTGTAGAGATTTACGGCGTAAATGATGTAAAACTGAATGTTATTAAAAAATATTTCCCGAAGCTGAAAATCATTGCAAGGGGCTATTCCATTAAAGTATTAGGCGAAGAAAACGAGATCAACCTCTTTGAGAAGAAGCTGAACATGCTGGTAGACTACTATCACAAGAACGGCTTGCTCACCGATACGGTCATCGAGCGCCTGCTGGGCCAAACGGGCGACAACCTCCTGCAGGCCAAGGAAGAAGCGTCGGGCTCCGATATTATTTTGTTCGGCAACAGCGGCCTGGTGATTAAGGCCCGTACCGACAACCAGCGTAAAATGATGCAGTCAGTCGCGAAAAGCGATATGCTCTTTGCCGTGGGGCCGGCAGGTACCGGAAAAACGTACACAGCCGTGGCCCTTGCCGTGAGAGCGCTGAAGAACAAAGAGGTGAAGCGTATCATTCTCACGCGCCCGGCTGTGGAAGCAGGTGAAAACCTCGGTTTCCTGCCCGGCGACCTGAAAGAAAAGCTGGATCCTTATATGCAGCCGCTCTACGATGCGCTCTACGATATGATTCCGCTGGATAAGCTCAACCAGTACATCGAAAGCAAAATTATCCAGATTGCGCCGCTGGCCTTCATGCGCGGGCGCACACTCGACAATGCCTTTGTGATCCTGGATGAGGCGCAGAACACCACCGAAAGCCAGATGAAAATGTTCCTGACACGGATGGGCGCCAATGCCAAGTTCATCATTACCGGCGATATGACGCAGGTCGATCTTCCGCGCAACCAGTCTTCCGGATTGCAGCAGGCAGTAAGGCTGCTGAAAAAAACCGAAGGCATCGATTTTGTGGAGCTCACCTCTGTAGATGTGATCAGGCACCGTTTGGTGAAGGCCATCATTGAGAAGTACGAAGCGGATTCTATAAAGAAATGAGATATGAGTATTGAGATGTGAGATTTATTTTTCTCAAACAAATAAGGAATAACCTACTAATGAAAAAAAAGACCAAGTCTCATGACTCACATCTAACACCCAATTTATGACACTCCAACAAGCGCAACAACAGGTCGACGACTGGATCAAGCAGTACGGTGTCCGCTATTTCAGCGAGCTCACCAATATGGCCATGCTTACCGAGGAGGTGGGCGAAGTGGCCCGCATCATTGCGCGCCGCTATGGCGAACAAAGCGAGAAGGAATCGGATAAGAACAAAGACCTGGGCGATGAGCTGGCGGATGTACTGTTCGTTCTCATCTGTTTAGCCAATCAAACCGGTATCAACCTCGAAGAAGCCCTGAAAAAAAACCTCGATAAAAAAACAGGACGGGATTCGGAAAGACATCTCAACAATGAAAAGCTGAAGTGATTATTCAGGGATAACCAGGTCTGGAAATTCCCGGAATTTTTAGTACATTCATGTTACCAAAACTATGAAACATGAAACACATCTACTTACGATTTCTTGCCGGAGCCTTACTTTTTGTATCATCCGTATTAAGCCTGAAAGCCCAGACAGTCTGTGATCCTTCGGGCAACTTGGTTATTTTTACTAACTACGACGGTGGAGAAATGACCATCGATGTGGATGTGAACATCCCCAACTTAAAGATCGGCATCTGCTCCTATGAGGCTGTCAGGGTAAATATCGTGGGAACCTTCTCTGCCAATGTTACCCAGGTGATTTATGCGGGCTATAACAACAGCCCGAATACAAATTGTACACCCAACGTCAGCACAACAAGCGTCAGCGGTGTTTCTTCCGGTATTGTAACGATCAACTTTGCGCCGCCGGCCGGCTACAGTAATCCCAATGGCTATGGCTCCGTGATTTGCGGCTATAGCTGTAATACAACGTCCAGCCAGGGCGGTTGCAATACACCCGATCAGATTTCCTATTATTTTATGCAGCAAACCGGCGGGACCTTACGCTTTCAGTTTTTACAATATGGCTGCTGGGCCAATACCACCAAAACCATTTCAGGTGGCGGGAACTGCTGTGCCATGCCATGCACGGTTCCGGCAGCACCTACCAATACCACGGCGGCAGCGCAGCAGGTGATCTGCGCCAATAAAACCACAACACTCAGTGCAACAAGCACCGGAACGGTGAACTGGTATGCCACTCCTACTTCTACGACGTCTCTCGGCACCGGCACCGCTTATGTAACGCCTGCTCTTGCTGCGGGAACCTATACGTACTATGCACAAACCACCACAACCTGTGGTGTGAGCGCCAGCCGTACACCGGTGACAGTAACGGTAAACCCGGTACCGACGGTGGCTGTCAACAGTGGATCGGTTTGCTCCGGCCAATCATTTACCATGGTACCAACAGGTGCGAACACATATGTTTTTTCCAATGGCTCTGCTGTAGTCACACGCACCGTGAGCCCACCTTTTACTTTAACCCTGACATTCTCCGTAACAGGAACCAATACGTATGGCTGTACAAACACCACTACATCTGTTATTAACTTCTATCCCTTACCAAATGTATCCGTGACTCCGGCAAACAGCAATCTCTGTGTAAGCAGTGGAAGCATAAGCTTAACGGGTTCTCCTTCCGGCGGCACATACAGCGGAACCCAGGTTTCAGGCAATAGCTTTACCCCTTCCTCCACCGGCACCTTTACACCAATATACTCTTATACAGCTTCCACAGGATGTGCAAATACCGCCAGCACCAGTATTGTGGTAAGTACCTGCACGGGCATCGACGCGCTTAGCGGTATCAAGCCGGCGGTAAGCATCCACCCGAATCCCAATGCCGGTGAGTTTGTTGTTGAGTTTGCCAACGGCGCTGAAAAAGAGATCAGCGTAACAGACATCAACGGAAGACTGGTGTACACAGGCAAAAGTGCTAATGACAGAACCTCCGTAAATATTGCCTCGCTGGCGAATGGCATTTATTACGTGCAGATCCGGTCGGGCAATACGGATGAAACCATTAAGGTGGTGAAGCAGTAGCACTAATTTCCCGCAGATCTCGCAGATACTGATATCTGTTAAATTATCTCTTTGTTCTGATTCCTGCCATCTGCGAAATTTGCGGGACAAAAACTTTTTGCACAGCCTGTAACATATTCCTGTTTCAAACCGTTATATTCAAAATGTGAATATGACGATCCAATCTACCCTACTCCTTTTCCTTTCCGTTTTTGGCATACAGGCTCTGAAGGCGCAGGAGCCTGAGTTTACGGCCCCTGTTACTAAAAAAATCCCCAACCAATTGATTATTCATGGTGATACCACTATTGATAATTATTTCTGGCTGCGCGACAAATATGCTCCGGAAGTCATCAATCACCTCTACGCCGAAAATGCCTACGCCGATAATGTGATGAAGCAAAGCAGCTTTTTGCAGAAGGTGTTGTATGAGGAATTTAAGTCGAGGCGGAAGGAAAGCTTTACGTCTCGTCCTTCAAAACGCAGGGGTTTCCTGTATTACAGCCGCTACGAAAAAGGGAAGGACTATCCCGTCCTCTGCCGGAAAAAAGATACCGTCAATGCCACGGAAACGGTGATCCTGAACATCAATAAGCTGGCGGAGGAGCAGCCCTATATCAATGTTTCCGGTTATCATATCAGCCCCGACCAGCAATGGCTGTATTACGGCATCGACAGCAAAGGAAACCATGTCCTGACCTATTACCTGAAACACATTGCGAAAGACAGCGTGTATGCCAGCGAAAAGCTGGATAACATTATGGAAATGATCTGGGCGGAGGATAATAAAACCATTTACTACACCAAGCCGGAAGATAAAACCCTACGCCAATACAGGGTTTACAGGCACGTGGTCGGGAGGCCGGTAACTGAAGATGAGCTGGTGTTCGAGGAAAATGACAAAACCTTCCAGATCGACATGCACCGTTCTTCTTCACGCCAGTACATTTTTTTTACGTCCGGAAAAACCAAATGCCGCGAAGGCTGGTATATCCCTTCCGATGGCAGTGCCACGAAACCCACACTCTTTCTGAAACGTGAGCCTGGTGTGATTTACACACTCAACCACCTCGAAGGCGATGAATTTACCATTACCACAAACCTCAATGCCATCAACTATCGCCTGGCAAAAACAAAGATCAGCCAGCCTGCTCCCACCAACTGGAAAGACATCATTCCCCACAACCCGAAGGTATTGCTGGAGGACGTGAGCTTTACCAAAGATTTTATGATCGTGGAGGAAAAGGAGAATGCCCAGGACCGGGTGAAGATCACCAACTTAAAAACCAATGAAACGGAAATCCTGAATCCGGGGCTGGATCTTTACGAGATCTCCTTCGGCTTTGTGGATTATGATTATGACACAGCTTCCGAGATTGAGTTCAGCTATTCCAATATGGTGACCCCTTCCAAAACATATTACTATAACCTGCTCAGCAAGGAAAAAAAGATCATCGAGGAGGATACCATCCTGGGCACCTTTAAATCGTCCAACTACGAAACCAAACGCATCTACGCTCCTGCGCGCGACGGAGCGCTTGTCCCCATCACCTTAGTGTATAAAAAAGGACTAAGCCTCAATGGCAATAACCCTTGCCTGCTGTACTCCTATGGTTCTTACGGAGCTCCGAACTCCGCCGATTTTTCCACCAATACCCTGAGCTATATCGACCGCGGCTTTGTATATGCCCTGGCGCACATCCGCGGCAGCAACGATCTGGGCAATCAATGGTATGAAGACGGTAAGCTCTTTCACAAGAAAAATACCTTTACCGATTTTATCGACTGTGCCGAATACCTCGTGGCAGAGGGCTATACCAATAAGAACCGCCTGGCTATCAACGGGGGCAGCGCCGGTGGCCTGCTCATGGGAGCTGTGACCAACATGCGCCCCGATCTGTTTAAATGCGTGGTGGCCAATGTGCCTTTTGTGGATGTGATCAACACCATGCTGGATGAGAGCATTCCGCTTACCACCTTTGAATTTGAAGAATGGGGAAATCCCAGGCAAAAGGATTATTACCACTACATGAAGTCATACTCGCCTTACGATAATGTAGAGAAGAAAGCTTACCCCGACCTGCTGGTAACTTCGGGCTATAATGATGCGCAGGTGGGTTACTGGGAGCCGGCCAAATGGGTCTCGAAGCTCAGGGAGCTGAAAACAGATACGAACTTATTGCTGTTCAAAACGAATATGGATGCGGGCCACGGCGGCGCTTCGGGAAGAAGCAACGCCTATAAGGAAGCGGCTTTCAATATGGCATTCATTATGCGCAGCCTGGGTGTGAAGGAAAATTACATCACCGTGAAAGGTAAGATCGTAGACCAGAACGGCACCGAGCTGCCTTTCGTCAATGTGTACATCGAAGGCACCACCAACGGAACGACTTCCAATGCCGATGGCGAATTTGCGCTCAACGTGAAGGAGGGCAAGGACCTCACACTGGCTTTCCAGACGCTGGGCTATGTGAAACACAAGGAAACCATCGACATGAATACGCAAACCTCTGATCTTATCATTAAGATGAAGTCGGAAAATGTGCAGCTCAAGGAGGTGATGATCAAAGGCAATTCCAAAGATCCTGCCTACGCCATCATGCGCGAAGCCATTAAGCGTCGCAAGGACAATAAAGATAAAGTGCAATCCTTCTCAGCCGATGTATATATGAAGAGCTCGGTGAGGCTTTTACAGATTCCAAAGAAAATGCCTTTCTTCATCAATAAAAAAGATCGGCCCGATAGTACGGACCTGGGCCTGATTTACATGTCGGAATCGGTAGCGAAGTATTACACCCAAAATCCGGACAGGAAGAAAGAGGAAATGATTGCCAGCAAAGTGGCCGGGGAAAAGGCCGGCTTTAGCTGGAACCGCGTGGAGGACGTATTTGTAAATTTCTACGAGCCATCAGTCGACATGGACGGCTACTCCGAACGTCCGTTTATTTCGCCGCTGGCGGCAGGCTCGCTGTTGAGCTATAAATACAAATACCTGGGAACCTTTTATGTGGATGCCAAGCCGGTACACAAGATCGGGATCATCCCAAGGCGCAAGGGCGATCCGCTCTTTCATGGCGAAATGTACATCAACGAAGGCGACAATTACCAGATCTTTTCCAGCGACCTGTTTATTACCAAAGATGCGCAGATCGATTTTGTGGATACCGTTCACATCAAGCAGGAAATGGTGAAAGTGAACGACAGCATCTGGGTACCGCTGCAAATGCAGATCTACAGCCATATCAAGGTATTCGGCTTCGGCGCAACCGACCTGAGCACGGCTACCATTTCCAACTACCAGGTGAACCGTAGCTTCCCGAAGAAGTTTTTCAGCAACGAGTTGTTCCGTATTGACGAGCAGGCCAACAAAAAAGACACCAGCTACTGGTCGACCACACGGCCAAGCATTTTATCGCTGGAAGAATCGAAGTACTACCAGAAAGGCGATAGCCTGCTGGCGCGCATGGAAACCAAAGAATACAAAGACTCCGTTTCCAAAGCCGATAGCAAATTCCGCTTTAGGCTAAACGGGCTCAGTAAGCGTAACGCCATTAAAGGAAGCTATTTTAGTACTAACCCATTACTTGATATGATTAACTATAATACCGTAGAAGGAATTAACGTTACCGTCAGAACATTTTTCAATAAAAGGAATCAGGAAACGCGCACACAGAAAAACTTCGGAACGATGCTGCATTATGGTGTGGATAATAAGCTCTGGAGCGGTAGTGTCAATGGCCAATGGCTTTTCGATCCCAAAAAAAGCCAGAGGCTTTCAGTCGCAGGAGGCCGCTTCATCGAGCAGTTCAATGGCTATAACCCGATCAGCAGCCTTCTGAATACGGCTTATACCCTGCTGGATAAAAGCAATTTCATGAAGCTTTACCAAAATGACATGGTGCGGCTGAATTATGACCGGGAGCTCGTCAACGGCCTGTATGGCAATGCCGATGTGCAGTACATTCACCGCGAAGCCATGATCAATCACAGTTTTTATTATTGGAATGGG
>CALRIU020000025.1:0-72487 GCA_943362175.1 Hydrocarboniphaga daqingensis
CCCCCACGAGTGATTCCACCATGTAGAAATCGCCGGCAATAATGTCCTTGGGAAGATATAACACGAAGGATTCTGAAAAGCTTTCGTTGAACTCACGCTGCGCGGGCAGAATTGTGTCCTGCACTTTTTTGGCATAGAACATGGAATCGGTAAGGTCCTTGATTTTTTGTTTCAGCTCATTTTCCTGGCGGAGGATGATCCTGCGGGTAGGTTTGAAGATGTAGTACATTTCCAGCAGCACCATGATGATGGCAATAAGGCTCATGGTGTACTCTATCATCGTAATACGGTTTACCGAGCGCTCCGCTTCTTTTTCGTAAAGGGTCATCGTACTCTCCATGTGCCGGAGAAAAAGTGTTTCGTAGCTGAGAATCTGATCGAGCACTTTTCCGGCATCGTATTGATCGCTCGTGAGTCTGGTCACCCCAGCCGACAGCTCCTTGTGAAAGGAATCGGCAAGGTTCATTTTTTCATAGATCGCCCCGGGATTGAGGGCCTGTATATTTCTTTCCGGGTTCCCCTTTACCAGGTCTTTATAATCGCGGTTCCACTCGTCAAGAACATGGAGTAATTCGTTTTTATATGCTTTGTTCTGTGTGTATAACACGCTGAGCTTTCCTATTTTCTGGCTCAGCATGCGTTGCTTGCCCGCTACATTGAGCTGTTTGGCAAAGGTCTTACTCCTGGAGGTGGAAATGTAGAGCAGTACCTGCTGAACGACCAGGAAAGAGATGATGGAAATAATAATAATCGTATAAAGCTTCCGGAGTTGCCTGATGCTGGCTGAACCTGTGGAATTGGAAGAGTTTGGCTCCATAAGGATAGTTTTACGGCTTGCCGGCTCGCTGTGTATCAACCCTGAGAAAGATCCGCCTTTAAAGCCAGTCAGATAAATTTACACCTTATTTATGATAATCTCTACGCGTAAAAATACGCAATACGACCGGCCTGCGATTTATCGCCACCGGCATTCCATACCGGGAGCCGGCGCTTATTGATTCTTCTTCAAAAACTCCTGGATGAGCTCCTCGTCGGTTTTACCGAGGTTTTTGATGGAAGCCATCGCATCGTTGGCATACGAAGATTTTGGGAATTCCTTAATGATCTGCTCGTAATAGTCTTTTGCTTTTGGCTCGTCGTTCAGCATGTTAGGATCATCATAAAGCTGAGCCAGCAAAAACAACACGGCGCCTTTATTCCTGAACTGAGGGTATTTGTTGAGGCAATTGTTGAGCATGGCCTGCGCCTGGCTGAAGCTGCCGATGGCCTGCGCCACCTGCCCGGCTTTCAGGTAGAAGACCGGCGACAGCGAATCGTTCTCGCAGTAAGATGCATAAGCACTAAAATCGCCGATGGCTTTCACGGCCACATCCTTATCCATCACCACCGCCCGCATGAGAACTGCATCAGAGGCTTTGGCCCTTGCCAGCAGCCGGGAACAGCTATCGGAAGAAGCCCGCGCAACGGTATCTTTTTTCACCGTCTCCTCTTTCTTTTCCTCTGTATTTCCACCACAGGAAGCAAGGAGCATACAGGTGCCTGCTATGGCTGCAAGTGTTTTGAACATGGTCTTATTTTTTTGCCTGGTAAACCCTGGTTTTGTAATCGGCTTTGAACTTGCCCTTGCTGATATCTGCCAGCTTGCCGCTGATCAGCTTACGCTTGAAAGGGCTGATCTTATCGGTAAACAGGACACCTTCGATATGGTCGTACTCATGCTGAATTACACGGGCAATGACCCCTTCGTAGGTTTCGGTATGTTTTTTAAACGTCTCATCAAGGTATTCGATCGTGATCTTCGGCTTACGCAACACATCCTCGCGGATCCTTGGGATGCTTAAGCAACCTTCGCTGAATTTCCATTCCTCTCCTGTTTCCTCCAGGATACGCGCATTGATGAAGGTTTTTTTGAACCCGTTCATCTCTTCCATTTCCTCTGCCGTGTACTCCGGTTCCTCGTCCTCATCTACTTCCGCAAAAGGCGAAGCATCCACCACAAAAAGGCGAATCGCTTTTCCTACCTGTGGAGCCGCCAGCCCAACGCCCAGGGCGTCGTACATGGTTTCGTACATGTCTTTAATCAACTTATCCAGTCCCGGGTAATCCTTGTCAATGTCCTCACATTTCTTCCGCAGCACCGGATCACCGTAAACAACTATTGGTAATATCATTTTTTACTTCTGTTATATTTTATTTTTCCATTCAAAAAAGTAATGAGTAGTGAGATTTGAGAATTGAGATAATACATGGAATGCTTTATCTCTATACTCACATCTATCTCGTGTAATTCGGAGCTTCCCTTGTAATCACCACATCGTGTGGGTGGCTTTCCTTCACACCGGCAGCGGTGATTCTGGTGAACTTGGCTCCCTGTAAGGCTTTGATGTCTTTGGAACCGCAATAGCCCATACCGGCTCTTAATCCGCCGATCAGCTGGTACATTACTTCCGCCAGGTGCCCTTTGTATGGTACGCGCCCGCTGATTCCTTCCGGCACCAGCTTTTTGATATCGTCTTCCATATCCTGGAAATAGCGGTCTTTGGAGCCTTTCTGCATGGCTTCGAGCGAACCCATCCCGCGGTATGCCTTAAACTGGCGCCCCTCAAAAATGATGGTTTCCCCGGGGCTCTCCTCTACTCCGGCAAACATGCCTCCCATCATCACCGTGCTTGCGCCGGCAGCAATGGCTTTCACAATGTCGCCTGTATATCGGATCCCACCATCGGCAATGATCGGTAATTTCCCTTTCAGGGCATTGGCCACTTCGAGGATCGCGGTCAGCTGCGGAACACCCACACCGGCAATCACCCTGGTCGTACAAATGGAACCTGGACCGATTCCCACCTTCACACCATCGGCACCGGCTTTCATCAGCGCAAGGGCTGCTTCGCCGGTAGCGATGTTCCCGACAATCACCTGCAGGTTCTTGTGTTTCTTTTTCACGTCCTTCAGCATGTTGATCACGCCTTTGGAATGACCATGGGCCGTATCGATAATCACAGCATCCACGCCGGCTGCTACGAGCGCATCTACGCGCAGCATGGTATCGTGTGTTACGCCCACGGCAGCAGCTACTCTCAGGCGGCCCAGCTCATCCTTAGCGGCATTGGGACGCACTTTAATTTTGATAATGTCTTTATAGGTAATTAAGCCGATCAGCTTTTTGTTTTTATCCAATACGGGTAATTTCTCGATCTTATGATCCTGCAGGATTTCCTCGGCCTGTTTCAGCGTAACGCCTTGTTGTGCTGTTACCGATTTGCTGGCAGGCGTCATTACTTCCTTCACCAGGCGCTTCAGGTTTTTCTCGAAGCGCAGGTCGCGGTTGGTCACGATACCTGCAAACTTCTTGTCTTTGTCCACCACGGGTACACCGCCTATTTTGTTTTCAGACATAATGGCAAGCGCCTCACCGATGGTAGCGGTTTCCACTATAGTCAAAGGATCCACGATCATGCCGCTTTCGCTGCGTTTTACTTTGCGTACGTGCATGGCCTGATCTTCGATGGTCATGTTTTTATGAAGCACGCCGATGCCGCCTTCCTGGGCAATGGTGATCGCCAGCTGGTATTCGGTAACGGTGTCCATTGCTGCCGACACGATAGGCGCATTGATGCGGATGTTTTTGGTAAAATAGCTGGAGATGTTTACCTCGCGGGGCAACACTTCAGAATAAGCCGGTACCAGGAGAACATCATCATACGTTAAACCTTCGGGAGCAAATTTATTTGCTAAAAACGATGAAGCCATAAGATTGAATTTTGTGTTAAAATTCGGGCAAAGATACACAAAAAAATGGTTTAAAAAACAGGATTGTTTTTCCTTTCCGATAATTTGATTTCAGGGCGCTGTAAACGATACAAAACGTTGGAACAACCGGTAATCTTTGGGCGCCCGGGCGGGCTTTACGCTCCAATCTCCGCAGAAGAGGCGGCGGCGGATTTTCACTGCAATCCCTGACGCAGGCATTCCCTGCTCATTGAGTCAGCCACATCCATCTGCGTTAAAGCCGCGTGAAGGATCGAACGAAAATCCTTTTTACCGCTTACTGAGCGCAGTCGAAGTGACCAGGAAAAAAGTCCCGATATCTATCGGGAGGAGTGAGAGCCTGGCCCTTCCGCATTGCTCTTTCGCGGAAGGGCACGCCCAAAACATGTATTTTAAACTAAAAAATACAGGAACGTCATTCTTCTTTTTTCTCTCCACTTTCTTCTTCCTTCGGCTTGAAATGGTAAACGATATTCAACGGATTAATATGCTCCCGCTCCGTGATCTGCCGTTGCAGCTCTTTCTCGTATTCGAGCTGGCGGTTGTACTCTCCTTCCAGGTCGGGCTCATCTTCCGGATCAGGCCATTGGTAGCGGGCTTCCTGGGGCCCTTCTTTCCTGTAGCTGAAGGCTACCAGCACACCCGAAATGGCGCCGAACAAATGCCCTTCCCAGGAAACTTTGGCATCGAAGGGAAAAATACCGTAGGTAATACTGCCGTAGAGAAATACAACGATGGCCGATACCACCATCAATTGCCGGTGCTTACGGAACACACCGCTAAAGAAGAGGAAAGACGAAAAGGCATAGATGAGGGTGCTCGCACCGAAATGGTAATTGGGAATGGCGTCGCTGTTGCGCCCACCCACCCAGAGCCACAGGCCACTGATGAACCAGGTCCAGAGGATTACCGGCCAGGCAATGGGCTTGTAGAAATAAAAAATCATGGAGCTGAGGATGAATACCGGAAGGCTGTTGTTGAGGATATGGCTCCAGTCGCCATGAATCACAGGTGCAAACAGGATGCCTTTCAGGCCGGCGGCCGTTCGTGGGCTTACGCCGAGGCTGTACAAATCGAGGTGAAAATAGGTATCAGCCAAAAAAACGCCCCAGCAAAGCATAAGGAACAGCAAGGGATAGAATATCACCGAGAGTAATTCTTTTAAGGGAAAGGACTTCATAACCTGATGCTTTGCAAAGTCAGTATCTAAAAACATACCATCCGGAAAAAGACTGACAAAGCAGGAGCATCGGACGACAGCTTGTCATTTTCGGGGTTCAGTGGCGAGGTTTTTATGCCTGAACAGGAGCTTTTTGCGAACTTACCAAGAAAGGATACAGGTGTACATTGTGGCATACATCCTGGCGGATTAGCGACTCATTAACTGGTTTTACCCGGATACACCTTCAGGGCTTCCTTCAGGCAGATCATGGCATTTTTCAGGTCTTCCTTATTCAGCACATAAGCGAGGCGCACTTCGTTGGCACCTGCGCCCGGTGTGGAATAGAACCCGGTAGCCGGGGCCATCATCACTGTTTGCCCGTTGTGGGAAAACGACTCGAGCAGCCACTGGCAGAATGTATCAGAATTGTCGATCGGCAGGCGGGCAATGCAGTAAAAGGCGCCGCTTGGCTTCGGACAAAATACGCCTTCGATTTTATTCAGCTCCTCGATCAGGAAATCCCTGCGTGAAATGTATTCTGTTTTCACGCCGTCGAAATAAGACTGAGGCGTATCCAGGGCAGCCTCTGCCCCTATCTGCCCATAGCTTGGCGGCGATAAACGTGCCTGCGCAAATTTCATGGCGGCCGCCATCACTTCGGTGTTCTTGCTGATCATAGCCCCGATGCGGGCGCCGCAGGCGCTGTAGCGCTTGGAGATGGAATCCAGCAGGATCACATTGTTTTCGATCCCATCGAGGTGCATCACCGACACATAGTCTTTTCCATCATAGCAAAACTCACGGTATACTTCGTCGCTGAGCAAATACAGGTCGTGCTTTTTGACGAGGTCGCGCAATGCCACCAGCTCCTCTTTGGTATAGAGGTAACCGGTTGGGTTTCCCGGGTTGCAGATCATGATGCCTTTGGTTTTTGGCGTGATCAGCTTTTCGAAATCGCTGATCGGCGGGAGAGCGAAGCCGTTCTCAATATGGCTTGTTACCGGCACAACAGTTACATCCGCGGCCCTGGAAAAGCCATTGTAATTGGCATAGAAAGGCTCCGGGATGATCACCTCATCCCCGGCATTAAAGCAGGTCATCATGGCAATCTCGATCGCCTCGGAGCCACCGCAGGTAATGATGATGTCTGTATGATCGATGTTGATGTTATAGGATTTATAATAGCCGCAGAGTTTTTTGCGGTAGCTTTCGTTACCGGCGCTGTGGCTGTATTCCAGCACTTTGATATCAGCCGTTTTTACTGCGTTCAGGAAGGATTCCGGGGTCTCGATGTCGGGCTGCCCGATATTGAGGTGGTAAATTTTGGTTCCTTGCTTTTTAGCGGCTTCCGCGTAGGGAACGAGCTTGCGGATAGGGGAAGAAGGCATATCATGTGCCTTGGCTGATATTTTTGGCATGTGGTTCTGTTATTGAGGCACAAAAATAAGGATTTTATGACAGGATTCACGCCATTTTTTAATACACCGATAACTGCTTAAAAACTGTAAATTTGCCGGGATTAGCATTTACAGGCTGAGCGGAATTTATGATTGCAAATAAACGGAAGATCATCAACGATCCTATTTACGGTTTCGTTACCCTGCCCGACGAGCTGGTATACGACCTCATCAACCACCCCATTTTTCAACGCCTCAGGCGAATCAAGCAACTGGGCCTCACCAACCTCGTGTATCCGGGGGCACTGCACACCCGTTTCCATCATGCCATCGGCGCCATGCACCTGATGACGGAAGCGTTACAGGTGCTGAAATCGAAGAATGTAAAAATCACCGACGAGGAATGCCGCGCGGCCGTAATCGCCATCCTGCTGCATGACATCGGGCATGGTCCCTTTTCACATGCCCTGGAGCATACCATCGTGAAAGGCGTGCATCATGAAGTGCTTTCTACCATGCTGATGGATGAGCTCAACAAAACTTTCAAAGGAAAGCTGAGCATGGCGATCCGGATCTTTAAAGATGAGCACCCGAAAAAATTCCTGCACCAACTGGTATCCAGTCAGCTGGATGTAGACCGCCTCGACTACCTGAAGCGCGACAGCTTTTTTACCGGTGTCTCGGAAGGTGTGATCAGCACCGACCGCATCATTAAAATGCTGGCCGTGGTAGACGGAAACCTGGTGATAGAGGCCAAAGGCATTTACAGCGTCGAGAAATTCCTCATTGCGCGCCGCCTCATGTACTGGCAGGTATACCTGCACAAAACCGTGCTGAGCGCCGAAAAGCTGCTGGTAAACATCCTGAAACGCGCCAAAGAGCTTTCGCTCAGCGGCAGCGACCTCTTTGCCACACCGGCCCTCTCGCTGTTCTTAAAACATAATTATTCCAAAAAGGATTTCATCAGCAATCCCGAATTGCTCCGGCACTTTGTGCTCCTCGACGACTACGACATCATGGCCAGTATCAAAGCATGGATGAGCCACGACGACAAGGTGCTTTCGCTCCTCTGCCGTAATATGATCGACCGTCATTTGTTCAAGATCCAGCTGCAGAACAAAAAGTTCAGTGAGGCAGAGAAGAATGCCTGGCTGGAACTAGTGATGAAAAAATATAAATTCACGAAAAAAGAAGCCGAGTATTTTGTATTTACCGAAAGTGTAAACAACAGTGCCTATAACGCCACTGAATTCAAGATCAATATCCTCTACAACGACGGCTCATTGATCGATGTGGCAAGGGCTTCCGACCAGCTCAACATTAAAATGCTGAGTAAGCGTGTCACCAAGTATTTTATTTGTTATCCGAAAGGGTTGTAGCTTCGACTCCGCTCAGCTACCGATTCGACTCCGCTCAGCTACCGATTCAACTCCGCTCAGCCGCCAACCTTCGTCATAGTGCTTCCCGATGGCTGAGCGGAGTCGAAGCCACCCATAAAAGCACAAAAGCCTGAAACAGATGTCCAGGCTTTGTAAATACTAGCATTAAAGATTATCCCGGCATGCGGTTGATTTGTTTTTCCATGGTTTTCATCTGCCCCAGGATTTCTTCCGATTTCGGCTTTTGATCTTTTGCCTTTTTAAAATATTGTTTGGCAAGCTTATACTGCATACGTTGCGCTTCGATGTTGCACAGTTGCAGATAAGCGGCAGCCATGCTGTCTTTATCAGGAATCCCGGCTTTCACGGCTTCCATGAGGTGCAGGCGCGCCTGTTTGGTATTTCCTTTTTTCAGTTCAATAAAGCCCAGCTGCATGAGGTTAGAGCCTTCCATATCGCCGGCAATCTTCGATTTTATCTTCAGGCTCTTGCGGATATTGGCTTCTGCTTTGTCCAGGTCGTTGGTAGCCATCGAGAGGTTACTTTGCAGGATATAGTAGCCCGAGCGCACCGGGTTAAACAATAAACGCGGAAATTTGATCTTGTTCATGTAGAGCATGGCCCTGTCGACATCACCTTCCTGAACGGCTTCCTGTACCAGGCGCATGGTGCCGATGAGGAAATACAGTACGAGGGAAACGGCAGCCAGCACATAACAGATCCAGGCGGTGATGGGATCAAGGTAAAGATGTGCCAGTACACCCAATACAATCAGTGCAATGATGATCTGTAAGCGGTATAAAATATAAAAACGTAAAAATTTCATCTTAAATCAGGGATTTTGTTTCTTCACTCAGTTTGAGAGCCGCAAATATACTCGTTTTTTAAATTTCCGGAAGGTTTTTAAGCAAAAAAGGTCCCCACGATAACCGTGGGGACCTTTTTGAAAATAGAGGCAATGACCTGTAAATCTTATTCTACAATCAGTTTTTTAGTCACTTTCTGTCCGTTGAGATCAAGGCTGATGAAGTATACACCTGATTTCAACATCCCGTTCCTGTTTACCTGGTATTTGGTAAGGTTGCCGGCTGTAGCGGCAAAGCTAGCTTCCTCTACGATCCTTCCTGTTACATCAAATACCGAAACGTTTGCTTTGGCATCTACCGGCGAGCTGAACTCGAGTGTAGAGGACGAAGACGTTGGGTTCGGGTAAATATTCAGGCCGATGGTATTTGCCAGCTCTGACAAGCCAACCGTTCCGGAAATATTAAAGTTATCAAGGTACAGGTTTTGGGCATTGGCCATCGACGTATTGGAGAATACAAAACGGAATTTCACATCCGGCTTATTGGCAACTGCCGTAAGAGCCGATGAAACGTATGGTTTGGTAACCCACTTCGATTGGTCGAAAGGAACATAAGGCGCACTGAGTGTTCCGCCAATTGCTGACATTTGGGTGGTGGAAGGCGTTGAACCGACAGCTGTCCAGTTTCCGCCGCAATCCGTAGAATACTCAAAGGTGAAAGTATCGCCGGTACCACCCATCTTACGGGCATACGAATAGTCGAAAGACACCGTGATGTTGGTTACGTTCGAGAGGTTGTACTGGCTGGTTTCAAGAATATCCACATCACCCGGGCCGCTCATGTTGATATAGTTCGCATTAGGCAACACCATACATTTTGATGAGCCGGATCCATAGTTGGCTGTTTCCCAGGTAAGGGTACCATAATTTTTATTAATGATCCTCCAGCCGGCAGGCATAGCCGTTACTGCAGCTGTTTCAAATCCTTCGCTGGCAGGATAAGACACCTGGTCGACGTGCCATGATACACCCGGGAAAGGATTTCTGACTTTGGTGCTGGTTCCGGCTGCATTGGTTACGGTGAGCGTAGTTGAGTAATTGCCAGGTACCGCGTAGGTTACAGAAGGAGTTGCTAAAGTAGAGGTTGCAGGAGCACCGCCATCAAACGTCCAGGCATAAGATAAGCCCGTGGTATTATTAAAAGATGTACTGTTGAACACAACAGCCTGGCCCTGGCAGGTATTTGCCCTGTTGGCATAGAAATCGGCAATAGGGCCGCAGGTCGTGTTTGGAGCTACCGTATAAGCAAATGTCGTGTCATTGGTATTGGTTGGATTTACGGTATAGGTTTCGTTGAGGTAACCAACGATGGCGAGGTTCCTGTTACTCACCAGGTAATTCCTGTTGGCCGTGCTTGAGGCCAGCGTAAACCGCATTTTATCCGTTTGCCCCTGTGTAAACATGATCGGGCAGCTGGCGTAATCCATGATATTGTGAATGTTCGGGCGTTTTCCAAGATCGCAGGAATCGCTCAAGGTCAGGTAAGGAAAACATTTGCTTACGAAACCCGGTGTTTTAGGAGTATCGGCAATATCGTCGTTGCCGCATCGTTTGCCAATGCCGGTAGTGAGGTTAAACCCGTTATTTCCATCGAATACGTGGCTGAGGCCTAACCAGTGGCCGATCTCATGGCTCAGGCCTTTGGAAGCAGGATCCAGCAACAGACCGAGTGACAGGACAATCGCATCGGAGCCTACATTGGGAGCTGTTCCCGGTTTATAGGTATAGCCCCCGATCTGCAACCCATCCTGGATATCACCCACAATCGATGATACCACATAAACATTGAGGTATTTGGCGGGAGACCAGTTGTAGGTACCTACCGTTGTATATTTATAGTTGTACAACTGGCTTTGTTTCCATACGGTATTTTCATCATAGTGGTGAACGATCCCATTTGTACAGTTTCCCTGAGGATCTTTTTTTGCCAGTACAAACTTAATGCGTGAGTTCACATACAGCGGCTCATACAGCGGGTCAATATTCACCGTATCGCCTTTCCCCCTGGCATAATCCTTATTCACATTGTCCAGGGCTGAAATACAGGCGGCGTCCGATACGTTTTCGGTTCCGTTGGTATGCAGTACATGGAACACCACCGGAATGGTATAGGTGGTAAGAGTGGAATTAGCCGCTCTCTGAGCCGGCATCTGGTTCAGGTAAGCCTGGAAAGCCATGGCATTTTGCTGCTCTGCCGCTTCCAGCTGTTGTTTGTAGCCGGGCAGGTTTTTGATAAAATATTCTTTTGCCTCGTCCGAGCCGCAAGCTACAGGGCGGGTTTGTCCGTAAGTAACAGTACTAAGCAAACAAGCCGCTGTTGCAGTAAGTAACACTTTGTTCATGTGTAATAGATATTAAATAAATAAATTGGGGATTTACTTATAACAAATATAGTCAATTTTCCGGATGAACGCAAAAAAAGCCTTTCATTGTTATGAAAGGCTTTTAATAATGACGGAATAACTGTTATCCTATTCGATCACCAGTTTTTTGGTGATTTTCTGATCGTTCAGGCTCAGGGTTACAAAATAGATTCCGGAAGTGAGTACTGCATTTTTGTTTACCGAATATTTTGTAGCTGTTCCTGCCGCAGCTGTAAAGCTGGCTAATTCAACCATGCGCCCAGTAACGTCGTACACGTTGACAGTTGCTTTGGCATCTACCGGAGAGGTAAATTCTACGGTTGAAGAAGAAGTCGTAGGATTCGGATAGATATTTAAACCGATCGTGCTTTCAAGCTCTTCCAGACCAACCGTTCCTGTAATGTTGAAGTTATCCAGGTAAAAGTTCTGTGCGGTACCGCTTGGCGAATTCGTGAAGGTAAAACGGAATTTCACATCCGGCTTATTGTTCAATGGTGTTAAAGAAGAAGTCTGATACGGGAAGTTTTTCCATTTAGCCTGTGAATAAGGAATGTAAGGTGCATTCACAACACTTCCGGTCGAATTTGCCATCAGCGTTGTCGTAGGAGTACCAGGCATATTATTCCATGTGCCGCCGCAATCGGTAGAATATTCCACTTTAAACTGATCACCTGTTACACCGGTTTTTCTCGCATACGAATAATCGAATGAAATCACCAGATTGGTGGTGTTGCTAAAATTATACTGACCTGTCTCCAGCATATCGACATTGGAACCGGTAAACATGGAAGATGAGGCTGCATCTGCATTTGGCAGCATGATACATTTGGAGGAATTGGATCCGTAATTGGCATATTGCCAGGTCAGCGTACCATAGTCAGGATTAATCGCTTTCCAGCCGGCAGGAAGATAGCCAGTCAGAGCTGAGGTTTCAAAACCTTCCGATGCAGGGAAAATAGTCTGGTCAACATGCCAGTCTACAGAAGGGAAAGGCGTTCTCACTTTAGTGCTTGTTCCGGCAGCGTTGGTAACCGTGAGGGTTGTTGAATAGTTGCCCGGTACCGCATAGTTTACTGACGGAGTTGATAAGGTAGAGGTAGCAGGAGCGCCGCCCTCAAAAGTCCAGCTGTACGATAAACCGCTGGTATTGTTGAAAGAGGTGCTGTTATACACGATGGATTGTCCGTGGCAGGTTTTGGCTTTGGTTGCATAAAAATCAGCGATCGGGGCGCATACATTTGCCGGAGCCGGTGCGTAAGTTCTGATGGTATCATTTCTTCCTGTTACCGTGTTGGTAACGATCGTCGTCGTCATACTTAAAATGCCGGTAAACACCAGGTTAGAGGTATCTACCACATTATTTCTGCTCGCCGTACTGTTTTGAGCTGTAAAACGTACTTTATCTGTCTGGCCCTGGGTAAACATTTTAGGAACACCGGAGTAGTCCATGATGTTATTTACATTCGGACGGTGACCAAGGCTGCAGGAGTCATTAAGGGCATTATATTGGGACGGAGATACACAGGTACTGAAAAAACCTGAGGTAGGAGGCGTATCGGCGATATCATCATTACCGCATACCACTCCCGGCTCGTTGGTAGAGCCGAATGTGTGGCTCAGGCCGAACCAGTGACCGATCTCATGGCTTAAGGAGCGTGCCCATGGATCACCACAGTTGTTGTTGCCGGTTAAGAAATTGCGGTTATACACAATCGCATCAGATCCTGTGTTTGGTGATGTACCCGGAAGAAAAGTGTACCCGATTGTTTGGCCCGGACCCGAAGAAGCGATATCATCCACAACATAAATATTCAGATACCTGGTCGGGGACCAGTTGAAAGTACCAATCGTGCTGTATTTATATCCGGTCAGGTCGCGGCCCCATTTGGTATTCACATCGTAATGGTGTACGATACCACTGGTGCAGTTGCCGGAAGGGTCTTTTTTAGCCAGTACGAATTTCATTCTGGAGTCCACATAAAGCGGCTCATATAAAGGATCAATGGCTGCTACATCCGTCCCTGACCTGCCGTAATCCCTGTTTACCTGTGCTAAAGCCGAAATACAATCTGCATCAGACACGTTTTCAGGACCATTGGTATGAAGGATATGAAAAACCACGGGAACTGTAAATTGATAGGTCGCCGGCAGAGAAGCCGAGCGGCTTGCCGGGTTATTCTGAGTAGCCATAGCCTGCTTGTAAGCTTCAAATTCCTGGGCTGTTTTTGCATTTACTGCGTCCAGCTTTTCCTTGTAACCCGGGATCGTTTTGCTATAATAATCCTGCATTTTATAGGTGACGCAAGGATTAATTTGTGTTTGGGCAATACCAACACCAACTATCAAGGATAAAAGGGCGGTATTAAGTAAAGGTTTCTTCATTTCTTGAATGTTATTTTATTGAAAAAATAAGTAATTATACGGGCAAACCTAACGATTAATTCACGTAAAAACAAAAAATTAGTTAAAATTATTACACACTCAGCCCTTCATTAAAATAGAATGTGTATACTAAGATTTTACCTCTTTCCAATCCACCAGATCCCTGATCACCACTGAGGCGCAGGTCATTCCGAATACGGCCGGAATATAGGAAATCGTTCCGTAAGCGGATTTTTTATAGTTTGATCCGTCGGTTTTCATGATACTTTCCTTCAGGGGTAGCTCGGTAGAGAATACAGCCTTCAATCCTTTCTTAATTCCTTCCCTTCTCAGCCGCTTTCTCATATAATAAGCCATGGGGCAATGGTGCGTCTCCGAAATGTCCACCACCCTTAATTGTGTGGGGTCCATTTTACCGCCGGCACCCATCGAGGAAACGATATTTATCTTTTGCGTGATGCAGGATTTAATGAGGTTGATCTTAGGTGTAATGCTATCGATGGCATCGATCACGTAATCGAATTTTTTCTCGTTGAGCAGGGCGAGCATTTTTTCGGGGTCCTGGAATTCGGCAATCACGTTGAGCTTCACCTGGGGGTTGATCTGCATGAGGCGGTCTTCCATCAGCCTGGCCTTACTCTGCCCGTGGGTTGTGGCCATGGCCTGCAGCTGCCGGTTCCGGTTGGTAGGGTCCACCACGTCGCCGTCTACAATCGTTAAAGTACCGATCCCCGCCCGGCACAGGGCTTCGGCTGCGTAGGAGCCTACTCCACCGAGGCCCACCACCAGCACGTGGGCGTTCTGTAAAATATCGATGCCTTTATCTCCAACCAAAAGGCGCGTCCGTTGCATCCAGTGTTTGTCGTCCATGTTCTGCTATTTTTGTTTCAAGGTTTCAAAATTACCATTTATTCTTTCTATTAGCTCATCTTCCTCCACATGAAACCATGCTGCCGCTGCCTGATATACTTCACGGATGGACAGGTCTTCGCGGGTATCGGTTTCCAGGAACAGGCGCTCAAGCGGAATGAGGCTGCTATCGAAATCATTCCTGCCAAACAGGGCCGGATTGAGTGAGAGGTAAAAGCCTTTGTCGATGAGCTGCGCCGCCATCTGCGCAGACTTATGGAAGCCGTGAATGACGAGCGGTATTTTCCCGGCATAGGGCTTTGCCATTTCCATCAATTCGTCAAAAGCCTTGACACAGTGGATGATCACCGGCATTGAAGCGCGCAGCGCAAGCTCCAGCTGCATTCCGAATACTTCTTTCTGTACCAAAAGACCGGGGCCATGCCATTTGTCGAGGCCGCATTCTCCCAGGGCAAAGCAGTTGGGATGGGCAAGCCACTTTTCCAGCTCCTGAAGTGAGGAATCGCTTACCGAACCGGCATCCCAGGGATGGATACCAACCGAGAAGAGGGAATCTGTATAATAAAGCGAATCGTGGGCAAAGCGGTTATTGAACACAAACACACCATGCCCCGGTGATGCCTGGTGGGTGTGGATGTTGATGTATCTGCCTGTAAGAGCCATTGAAAGCTCAAACATAATTCAAAAATATGACAAGCGCTTCGTCCAGGCTTAAAATTTACCGGATAATCAGCCGGCAGCCTGTTATTCCGTATCCGGCTCCGGAGGAAGTCTTTTCAGTTCCTTTCTGACTTTGAACTTCAGGGCTATGACGCTGAGCACGCCGAAGACCATTACCAGGCATAACAAGTGCAGGATATAAGGCATTGTATCGCTCAATTCCCCGCCCTGGATCAATAAGATCCTGAAGGCCTGCAGGAAGGGTGTCAAAGGCAGGATATCGGCCAGGTAGCGGATGGCGAGCGGCATGGAGGCGGAAGGCCAGGTAAATCCCCCGATAATAAAACCGGGTGTGGAAATTACCATCAGCACCTGGGTAGCACGAAGCGAATCCGGAATGAGGATACTCAGGAACGTTCCCAAAAAGCTGACCGACATCACAAACAAGGAGCTGATGACCACGAAATTAAAGATGTGCTGTGGCAAAGGCGCCCGGAAGATCTTATGAAAGATATAAAAGACCATGATGTGGGCTACCGATAAAATCCATACCGGCATCACCTTGACGAGGATAGCGCCGAATGTGGAGCGTGTATAGCTCAGAAATTCTTTTGCAAAGGTGTGCTTTTCGAATTCCTGTGCAAAGCTCACCGCCATGGCCAGCAGGATGACCTGTTGGAGGATCACCGCCAGCATGGCCGGCCACATAAATGTGAGGTAATTGCCGGTTTCATTATACAGCCGGATGTAATTTGCCTTAAAGGGCTCATACTGTGTGGCGGCCTGGGATGCTGACATCCCCTTGCGTTGCAGGGCCTTGATCTCCGCCCCTGCGCTGAAAGTACCCAGGGTAGTTTGAATGGCTTTGCTGGAAAAATTAGCGGTCAGCAAATTGGAGGTATTGATATAGGTGACAATCTCCGGGTATCTTTTCTGCAGCATCTCCGCTTCGAAGCGCTCGGGGATCACCACCAGCGCCGAGGCATTCTGCCGGATGATCTCTTTTTTGAGGTCGGTACTTTCGTAGGTTACTTTTTTAATGCTGAGGCCTTCGTTATCCTGGAGCATCCCGATAAGCTGGTTGCTCATCGGCGAATTATCCTTATCCACCACAATCACCGGCAGGTGTGTCACTTTCCCTTCCTTATATACAAAGGCAAACAGGAGGGCGTAGATCACAGGAGCCAGGATGAAGACGGAACGCAGCGTGGTGTTTTTGAGGAACAGGGAGAATTCCCGTTTGACCAGGTGAAGGAAATGATGACGTGTTTTCATGATTAGTGTTTAAGAATGACCGTTGCGTTTACCAGTAAATGCTCCGCTTTGGGAGCGGCGTCAGGAATCACTTTAATTTCATAAATGGCTTCTTCCATTTCATAATCGGGATAAGCAGCCGTGATATCGGCATAACGCGCCAGCTGTTTGATAAAGGTGATTTTTCCTTCAAACGTTTCCTTGGTATAAGGCACTTCACTGATGACCCTGTCGCCAGTTTTAAAAGCGGCGATTTTACTTTCGGGAATCGTATACCGGAAATAGGTGGTAGATGGGATATAGCCGTTGAATAAGGCATAGCCCGCTGTTGCCAGCTCTCCTTCATGCAGGGAAATGGTTTCTACCTGCATTTGATTCGTGGCAATGATGTAGCGCTCCGAATAAGCGACCTCTACCTCTTCCAGTACGCCCATCGCCTGCTCCTGCTGGCCCAGGGTAGCATCCCTGGTTTCAAACCTCACTCCTTTTTCCGCTTCGTTCAGCTCTGCTGTTACTGCCTCGGCCTGTGCTTTGGCGGCCTGGTATTTTACCACCATTTCATCATAGGCCTGCGGTGCCATCAGGCTGTCCTGGAACATGGCTTTGGCGCGGTTGTATGATTTCTGTGCAAAGGCATACTGCTCTGTGGCAGCGGCATGTTTGGCCCTCAGCTGCCTCAGCTGGTTAGGCGTCGCACCGTTATTAGCCATGAGATGCTGGGCCGAAGTGGCTTTGACAACACCATGCGCCTGTGCCATTTTTGCGTTCACCTCCGGCACATCGAGCATGGCCAGTGTATCTCCTGTGTTTACCAGATCGCCTTCCGAAACATAGATCTTCAGGATACGGCCGGTAACTTTGGGCGTAAAGGAAATGGTTTCGCGTTTTATTTTCCCCTCCTGGGGCCTTGGGGCTTTGCCCTGGCAGCCGGCCATGCCGATGGTTATGGCGGTAAGGAGGAATAAGATGGATGTGGGTTTCATGTGGAATGTTTTTAATCTGTTAGTTAATGATGGTTATCTGTTATTTAAAAGAGGACGGTGTTAAGCTTCCGCTTGCTTTCAGCAGCTCGGCCGCGGCGCGGCGCTGGTTAAACACCGCCTGGGCAAACTCTAAAGAGGCATTCTGCAGATCTGCTTCCGCCTCCAGCAACTGGGCCGGCTTGATCAGGCCTTCCCTGAACTCGCCGCTGGCCTGCTTCATGGCATTTTTTGCCAGTTCTTTAGCGGTAAGCTTTACCGTCAGCTGCTCATTGGCAATGGTATATTCCATCGTTGCTTTTGCCATGTTTAAGGTCAGTTTTTCCTCCGCTTCTTTCTTATCATTTTCAGCCATTTTCAATTCGAGCTTTGCTTTCTGCACTTCGTGAATGCCTTCCCGTCCGTCGAAAATGTCCCATTTGAAGCCTACTCCGACATTGAATACCGGCAGAACGTTAAGGTCGGGAATGGTTTGCGATAAGCGCTGACCGGAAATCATCATCGGATCACGGCTGGCGAGGTGGCCGCCTAATAATCCGAAATAGCCGACAGATGTGGAGGCCATCACTTTGGGCTTCCACCAGGAGGTGGCTGCTTTTACCTTAAACTGATTGCCTTTAATGGCCGACTCCAAGGCGCTTAGCTCAGAGCGGTTTGAAATGCTGCTGTTCATTTCCACCGATTGATAGGCCTGCAGGTCTGCATCGAGCAAAGCCAGCCTGGCCGTATCGATCGACGTGAGGCTATGCAGCTGCATCAGTACCAACCCGCGCTTGCCTTCGTATTCCCTGATCCTGGCATTGAGCTGCGTTTGTGCCAGGGCGATTTTTTGTTGTTCATAAGCCGTTATCAAACCGTAAGTAAAGGCTTTATCGGCTGTGCGCTTATTTTCTGCCAGGCGTTTTTCGCCTTCACGCAGCACCAGCCTTACTTCTTTCAACAAAGCCAGCTGGTCGTAGGCCATCAGCATCTGGCTGATGATCTCCTGCCTGTCTTTTTCAAGCATAACGGTCTGGGCCTTTACTTTTTCTCCCACGGCTTTTTTCAGGTTCGATACTTTCCCTCCCGCATAGATCAATGCCGAAGCATTGGCATTGACACTGACGATCCCGGAACTGAGGGTATACCTGTTCTCGTCGGCCGGGATCCCAAAGCGTAAGGCAGGAACCGTAAACCCCGGTGTGGCCAGATCAAAGGCACTGAGCATATAGCCTGCTTTTCCGGCCAGGTCCAGCTTAGGCAGATACGCATCCTTAAGACGCTGCTGGTCGATCTTCGTGGATTCGATCTCCAGCTGTTTGTTTTCGAAGCGATGGTCGTATACCAAAGCACTGTCGATCATCTCCGCCAGGGTCGGAGCTTTCTGCGCCATTGCTCCCAGAGGGAGGAGGCATTGCAGAAGCATGAATAGGGTGAAACCTGATTTGCTGTTTTTCATCTCATCATAATTTATGAGACAAAGGTAGAGCTAAGCCCAAACCTGTAAATTCACCTATGTGAATTAATAAATCTTATTGGCCAGCTTGGCCCGCACACGGCTTAAACTCTGGGGCTTGGCGCCTAAAAAAGAGGCGATATGCTGCAGGGGCGCTGTTTTAAAGAGCTCCACGTTTTGTGAGATCAGGTGCAGGTAGCGGCTTTCGAGGCTATCGGTCTGAAATTCCTTTAAGCGCCCCACTGCCCTCAGGTAGGCTTTTTCGGCCATGGCCCTGGCTATACGTTCGATCCGGGGATGATCTTCGTACAGGGCTTCTACTTTCTTCTTGTCGAATTTCAGATAAACGGTTTCGGAAAGCGACTCCATAAAATGGTTGCTTTCCACGCCTTTCAGATAGCTTTCATAGTCCACGGCAATATCTCCCGGCAGAAAAAAAGCGTAGGTAAAGTCATTGCCATCGATGATCCGGTAGGCACGCAGAATGCCCTGCCGGATAAACCAGAACTCATTGAAGATCCTGTCGGCACCAAACAGCAGCTGGTTGGCAGGAACAACCACTTCCTTCCCCAGTGGAGCCAGGAGCCTGATCTCCGACTCCGACAGGCCAAATTCCTTTAAAAATGTGATGATCTCCAAGGTAACTGAATCTTAGCATAAATGTAACAATACTTTCTGATCCGCCCGCCAATCTTTCGAGGTACTAACGAAAAAACCCACTGCAATTGCAGTGGGTTTTAACATGATGGTATCGAATGATTACAGTGCCTGTGAGAAGCCTTCACGGATCTTATCCGCCGCATATTCTCCACCGTATAATTTGTCTTTGATTTTAGAGAAGCTCTCCACAGTATATTTTACATCTTCCAGCGTATGGGTTGCTGTAGGGATCAAACGCAGAATGATCATGCCTTTAGGGATTACCGGGTAAACTACCATAGAGCAGAAAATACCGAAGTTCTCCCGCAAGTCGATGACCATGTTGGTAGCTTCCGGAATAGAGCCGCGCATGTACACCGGTGTTACCATCGTGTTGGTGATCCCGATATCAAAGCCGGCATCCACCAGGCCTTTCTGAAGGGCGTTGGCAATCTCCCATAATTTGGTGCGGTATTCAGGGTGTTTGTTTAACAATTCCAGGCGTTTCAATAAGCCGTATACCAAAGGCATTGGCAGGGATTTCGCGAAGATCTGCGAGCGCATGTTATAGCGCAGGTAAGTGATGATCTCTTTGGTAGAGCTGATGAAGCCACCGATGAGGGCGAATGATTTGGCGAATGTACCGAAGTACACATCCACACCATCCTGACAGCCCTGCTGCTCCCCTGTTCCACCGCCGTTAGGGCCCATGGTGCCGATACCGTGCGCATCGTCCACAAATAAGCGGAAATTATATTTTTTCTTCAGATCAACGAGCTCTTTCAGCTTGCCCTGTGTACCACGCATCCCGAATACGCCTTCTGTGATCACGAGGATACCGCCTCCTGTTGTTTCCACCAGTTTTTTAGCGCGCTCCAGCTGCTTTTCGCAATCTTCGATGTCGTTGTGCTTGAACACAAAGCGCTTACCCATGTGCAGGCGCACACCGTCGAGGATACAGGCGTGGCTTTCGGCGTCGTAAACGATCACGTCCCTTCTGTCTACCAGGGAATCGATGGCTGACACCATGGCCTGGTAACCGAAATTGCACAGGATTGTATCTTCTTTCTGAACCAGCTTCGACAGGCCTCTTTCCAGCTCTTCGTGCAGATCGGAGTTTCCGCTCATCATCCGGGCGCCCATGGGCAGGGCCAGACCGAATTTAGCAGCACCTTCCGCGTCGGCTTGTCTTACTTCCGGATGGTTTGCCAGGCCCAGGTAATTGTTTAAGCTCCAGTTCAACAGTGGCTTGCCCCTGAAATTCATGTGAGGCCCAATATCACCTTCCAGTTTTGGAAATGTAAAATAACCATGTGATTCTTTGGAGTGCTCACCAATCGGCCCCATGTTTTGCTTGATCTTCTCGAAGATATCTTTCATATCAATTATTGAATTTGTGAATTACGAATTAAGGCGTTGTATTTTTTAAGCTGCAAAAGTAATAAAATTATATGATTTTTTTGATGACCCTGAGCATGTGCGAGTACTTTTTAGTGTCGGAATGGAAAATCCCGTAATGGTCGAACTTATCGACACGAACACTTCCGCTGGCGTGGATAATCTGCTGATTATCAAGCACTATCCCTACATGAACAATATTTCCCAGGTCATTATCAAAAAAAGCGAGGTCTCCGGGCTCTGCCTCCTCCACGAAACTCAGGGGCGAGCCGAACTCTACCTGCTGGCTGGCATCACGTGGCAGCTTATAGCCATTGAGCTTGTATACAAGCTGCACAAAGCCGGAGCAATCAATCCCGAAGGGGCTGCGCCCCCCCCAAAGGTAAGGCGCGTTTAAAAACAGGTAAGCCGTATCGATCAGCTCCTTCACCGGTTTTTGCTCCCCGGCATTGATGACCTGCCCTTCGAATAGAAAGCGATGGCCGCCGACCCGGCACACCTGGTCTTTTAAGCCGGGCAGAACGGCGCCGATGGTAAGCGGAAATACGGAATGGGTATCCTGGTTGCTAATTACCTGGATGAGCTCGGAGCTTAACCTACTGCCTTCGTATTCCTTAACATCAGCTGCGGGGAGCGGCGTGTGCTGCTTAGCGCTGATCCAGCAGGGATAGCGATCGTAGGAGGTAACCACGGAAAGCCAGTCTTCCCTGTCCTCCACAACTTCATAGGTTTCGCCGAACAACAATTGCGTCACCATTTCGCTGGTGCCGGCAGGTTCTTTCCGGCAAGGGACAATACTCAGAGAGCAGATTCCAAAACTCATCAGGTAAATGTAAAACTTTGAGAAGCATCTATCAAGCACAGAAACATTTAGTTATTCACCACCCATTATTAATTCAAATTTTACGTTCTGTGTTAAACAATAACCGTAATTTTGCTGTTTTCAGCACACATTGATCATCTTTTTCTCTCTTTTTCTATGAAAATTCTTTATTCCTATCTTAAGCAACATAAAAATCTTCTTTTTTTGGCCTTAGTCCTGGCAACCATCAACCAGTGTTTTTCTCTTTGCGACTCCATTATTACCGGGAAACTCATCAATAAGTTCAGCGCGGCGCACGATGAACCCGGAAGCAGCTGGTACTGGCGCATCGGCGCTACCCAATCCGAATTTATGAGCAACCTGATCGTCTTTATCGGGCTATCTATTGGCGCCGCTTTTATGTCGCGCGTGGCCAAAAACTTCCAGGATTATTTCACCAACATCATCATTCAGCGTACCGGTGCCCAGATGTATACCGACGGCATCAAAAAGGCCTTATCACTTCCGTACAAGGATTTCGAAGACCAGCGCAGCGGCGAAACCCTGGGCAAGCTCCAGAAGGTAAAATCGGATACGGAGAAGTTTGTCAACCTCTTCATTTCCCTGGTATTCCAGTCCATCATCGGGATCGTCTTCGTCTTCATTTATGCCATCAATATCCACTGGCTCCTGGGGCCTTTATACTTATGCACGGTGCCTATCATTGCCGTGGTGAGTTCTTTCCTGGGGAAGAAAATCAAAAAGATCTCCAAGGAAATTTTAGGAGAGACCACGGCCCTGGCCGGTGCTACCACCGAATCGCTGCGTAACATTGAACTGGTGAAAAGCCTCGGCCTGATTGAACAGGAAGAGAAGCGCTTGAATGCCACCACGCTTAAGATCCTGGGCCTGGAGCTCAAGAAGGTGCGTTTCGTCCGCTCCCTCAGCTTTATACAGGGCACCACCGTACACCTGGTGCGTAGCGCGCTCATTTTCTGCCTCTATTGCTTTGTTTTCAACGGCATCATTAAAGTGGGCGACCTCATTACGCTGATGTTCTTCTCCTTCTTTATCTTCAACCCGTTGCAGGAATTGGGGAATATGATTGCGGTGTATAACGAGACCAAGGTGAGCATGGACAATTTTGCGAAGCTGGTCAACTCTCCTTCCGAAGAAGTGCCTGAATCTCCTTCTAAACTGGGCGATATCAAAGACGTGCATTACGAAAATGTCTCCTTCGGGCATAACGAGAAGAACGGCTACGCGGTGCAGAACATCAATATCCACATCAACAGCGGCGAAACGGTTGCCTTTGTAGGACCGAGCGGCAGCGGAAAAACCACGCTGGTGAAATTACTGTTAGGCCTTTACAAACCGAATGTCGGTAAAGTTTTATACAACAATATCGAATCTACAGATATCAACCTGACCGAGCTGCGTCGCCAGCTGGGCCTGGTATCGCAGGATTCGCAACTATTCAGCGGTACCATCAAAGACAACCTGTTGTTTACCAAACCGAACGCCACCGACGAAGAGGTGATCGAAGTACTGACGAAAGCGGCCTGCAATCCCTTACTGAACCGCGCGTCTGACGGCATTTACACCACCATCGGCGAAGGCGGCATTAAGCTCAGCGGCGGCGAAAAGCAGCGTTTGTCCATTGCCCGTGCCTTATTAAGACATCCGAACCTGCTGATCTTCGACGAGGCCACCTCTGCCCTCGATTCTATCACGGAAGAAGAGATCACCAAAACCATCCGCGATATTTCCTCCAGGCAAAACCAGATCACGGTACTGATCGCTCACCGCTTGTCGACCATTATGCACGCCGATAAGATCTATGTCCTGGAACAGGGCAAGGTCATCGAGGAAGGAAAACATGATGACCTCCTGGCGGAGAAAGGCCTGTACTACGCGATGTGGAGGCAGCAGATCGGGGAAAGGAAATAGTTCTATGCGGACTTCGGGATACCCGCCAGGTTCTGTTACGGACTTCGACTCCGCTCAGTCCACAATAGCGGCTAAATGACGGCGGCTGAGCGTAGCCGAAGCCCCGTCATTCCGCAAACATCACCAGCATGGGCTCCTCGATGGTATAAACTCCCTCGTTTCCCATTACAAAAAAAGGAACCTTCACGGTAAAGGTATTGTTGATGAGCAAATTGACCTGTATCATGATCTTGCCTTTGACCTTACTGTCATAATAAGCCGTGTTGGAAGACGTATAGCTCTCATATTTCACTTCGATATCGTCGCTGCCGGCAAAGTCCCGGAGCTCCTTCGACATGTCGGAAAAGGCGTCGGTGAAGGGTTTGACGAGCTTCAGGGTATCTGATTTGCTTTTCAGTTTTTTGCCTTTGCTGATGACAGGAAGGTTGAGCAGGGAAAGGTAGTAGGCGGAGTCTTTGAGGCTGACGGCTTCGAAATTTTTCATCAGCAGGCTATCGATGCTTTTGAACATGGGCTGCGCCGGGGATGCAGAGGCCAGGAGGCAAAAGAGAATGAGGCTATAGATTCCGGACTTCATTGAACAGTGTCACCAGTTTTTGTTTTTCCTGCGGCCAGTTATTTTGCAAAGCGGCCTGTTGCGTATTGCTCCTGCACAGCGTATAAGCCTCCGAATCCAGGAAGGACCCGATCTGGCTGGCAATATGCTCCGGGTCATGATTTTCAATAAATGTGCCAATGTTGTAGCGTGTCACCAGGCGTTCAATTTCAGGCAAACGGGAGGCCAGTACCGGGATGCCGGCATGGATGTAATCAAACACCTTATTGGGCAGGCTAAAATGGTAGTTCAGGTTGGTATCCTTGTCAATGGTCACACCCAGGTCGGCATTCAGGGTATATTTCCTGAGCTCAGAAGCCGGTAGTTTCCCAACGAACATGACATTGTGTGTTAGCTCAAACCGCGCCACATATTCTTTAAGTTGTGCAATCACGTCCCCACTTCCAACAATGAGCAGGAGGTAGCGGTGATCGAGGTAGCGGAAGGCTTCCACCAGCTCTTCGGCGCCCCGCTGCACGTTGATTCCCGCGCCCTGGAGAATGATGATCTTCCTGTCTTCGGGAAGCCCCAGGTCTTTCCTGTTTTTTAAATGATCCGGTTTCCGGTAGTCGGGAATATTCCTCACCGCAATGAAAGGCACCTTGTATTTCTCTTTAAAATAAGCGGCGATGCTCTCATTCACCGTAACAGCATAGCTCAGCTTTGGCACAATCCACCTTTCGAGACGCTCCCAGATTCGTTTCTTCGCAGGATTAGCCTGCAACTCCGGAACTTCACAAAAGATCTCGTGGCTGTCGTATACCAGCGGAATGCCTTTTAGCTTTGAAACGAGGTAGTTCGGCCCGAGGGTATCGAGGTCGTTGGCCAGCAGAAGGTCGGCTTTGCGAAACAATAACACGAAGAACAAACGCAGGTTAAAAAAGAAATAGAATTGCGGTCCCTGCTCGAAGAGCAGCTTCATGCGCTTACAGGGATAGGCTCGCGCCGCCAATGGCTGTGAGCTTTTTTGCTCGCGTCCTACGAGCAGCACGTCATAGCCCAGCTCCGTCAGTACATCGCAGCTGCGTGCCACGCGCTGATCGGTGGACAGGTCGTTGATGACGGACACAATCACCCGGGGCCTGTAAGCTGTGCTATCGTGATTGGCATTGGCCATGTGTGTGTGTCGTTTGGGCTAAAGCCCGGATTTGTGTGTTGTATATAGAACCCGGAAAATCCGGGCTTGTCATTTACTTCATGAACAGGTCTTCCAGGGGCTTTCCGGTAGTTCCATTGGGGAATGACATGTGCAGCATCATGGAAACGGTTGGGGCAATATCCACCACATTGACTTTTTTCACCGAGCTGCCTTTGGAAATTCCGGAACCGTAGAAGATCACCGGCACGTGCGTGTCGTAGCTGTAGGAAGCCCCGTGTGTGGTGCCTTTGCTCATGTATTCCATCCAGGCCGGGTTGTAGGAGAATGCCACATTGCCGCTGCGCACATGGTTATAGCCTTTCTGGATCAGGTACTTGAAGGAGTTGTCGGTAAAATTCTCATACCGCAGCACATCCGAAGGATACGCTTCCGCCACGCCTTTGATACCCAACAGGTAATCGGCCAGCTTATGCTCTACCGCTGTCCTCTCTAATTTCAGTGCCGCTATTTTACTTTCGTTCAAAAACACCTGCTGGTTCACCATACGGGAGATCAGGCTATCACCAAACAGCGACTGACAGTAGGTTTTCAGCATTTTTTCCAATTCGCCTTCATTGATGTAACCGCCCGGAATTTTCAGGTCTTTCAGGTGGGCCGGTACATCGCAGGCACCATGGTCGGCCGTGAGAAAGATCATGTAATTGTCCCTTCCGACCGTTTCGTCCAGTGTTTTTAATAATTCCTCAAGGTCCTTATCGAGGCGCAGGTATACATCCTCCACTTCCACACTACGCGGCCCATAGTAATGCCCTACGTAATCGGTGGATGAGAAGCTCACACAAAGCATATCGGTTTGCTTTCCCTTGCCCAGGTTTTCTGCCTTCAGGCAGGCGATGGCGAGGTCTTTGGTAATGGTGTTGCCATAAGGCGTCGACTTTAAGATCTCATAATCATTGGCTGCCAGCTGCTTGCTGTACTCGTAAGGAAAAACAGCCGTGTCTTTTTTATTGGGCGCCTTTTCATAATTGTTCTTATCGGCAATGCTTTCTTCGTATGTATTTAACGGATACAGGGTGTTCCAGCCTTTCAGCAGGTATTCGCGGGCCAGCTGCTTATTGTTGAATTCCGTGAGCCATGCCGGAAGCTCATTCACATAATGCGAGCTCGAAATGAATTTACCGATGCTGCCATCGAACCAGAAGGCGGCATTGGCGCTATGGCCTGCGGGTAAGATCGAGCTGCGGTCTTTCAGCGAAATACCAAACACTTTGGCCTGCTGGCCGGTGGCGAGTTTCAGCTCATCGCCAATCGTTGTGACGAGCATGTTCTTCGGCGACATCAGTCCTGCTTTGCTTTGTGTGCCAACAGGCTTTACGTTTTTGTCATCCGTGCAATAGATCATCTGGCCGGTTTCCTTATTATACCAATCGTTGGATATGATACCGTGTGTGGCCGGGCTGGTGCCTGTGTATATGGAAGCATGGCCCGGACCGGTGTACGTCGGCACATAGTTGTAATGGGCATTCCTGAAAAAATACCCGTCGTTGATCAGCCGTTTAAAGCCGCCGTTCCCATATTTATTCCAGTAACGGTAAATGTAATCGTGGCGCATCTGGTCTACAACGATCCCTACCACCAGCCGGGGCTGTTTGAGCTCCGGGCTGTTGCCTGATTTTTTTTGAGCGAAAATAAACTGGGAAAGAAATAAAAGGACAAGAATTTTTTTCATAATCGTGTATAGCGGTAACACGCGTTACCTGTTTTTAATCTTTATCGAGCGTTTCAAACACAGAATTATTGCTGAGAAACTCCGGAACGATGTCTTTCATTTTGGAAACGATGCGGTCGTTGTCCTGCGTTTTGAATAGCTGGATGAGCTCCGTGATAAACTGCTGCACTTCCTTGAATTCATACTCGCGCACCTTTCCTACCAGGATCTGGCGGTGGTGCGTGGGCAGGGCATTTTCCGAGCTTGACAATAACTCCTCGTATAATTTTTCTCCCGGCCGCAGGCCCGTGTAGGTGATTTTGATATCCGTATCTTCTTTCAATCCCGAAAGGCGGATCATCTTCCTGGCGAGGTCCACGATCTTCACCGATTTCCCCATGTCGAATAAAAAGATCTCGCCGCCGCTGCCCATGCTTCCGGCTTCCAGCACCAGCTGGCAGGATTCGGGGATGGTCATGAAGAAGCGGGTGATCTCCGGGTGCGTGATCGTTACCGGTCCACCCTGCTCGATCTGTTTTTTAAAGCGCGGGATCACCGAGCCATTCGAGCCGAGTACATTGCCGAAACGCGTCGTGATAAATTTGGTAGCCGAATGTTTTCCGAGGCTCTGAATATAAATTTCCGCAATCCGCTTCGAGGCTCCCATCACATTGGTTGGGTTCACGGCTTTGTCGGTGGAGATCATCACAAACTTCCCGACATGGAATTCCACGGCAAGGTCAGCCACAATGCGGGTCCCGAGAATATTGGTATAAATAGACTCCGAAGGATTATTTTCCATCATGGGCACATGCTTATAGGCCGCGGCATGAAACACCAGATCGGGCTTAAAAGTGTTGAATACATTCCGCATCCTTTCCGTATTGCGGATGTCGGCAATCACGACTTCATACCTGCAGGAAATGGCTTTCTCGCTGAACTCGAGGTCGAGCTCATGCAAAGGGCTTTCCGCCTGGTCGAGCAGGATCAGCAGCGACGGATTGAATTTGGCGCACTGCCTTGCCAGCTCACTGCCGATGGAACCGGCAGCGCCTGTAATCAAAATGGTTTTATGATTAAGCTCTTCGTTGATGAGCTTGTTATCGAGCTTGATCGGGTCGCGCTCCAGCAACTCCTCGATGTTAATGCTTTTGATCTGGTTGAAGCTCAGCTCCCCGTTGATCCATTTGGCCACAGGAGGAACGTTCAACACTTTGACCCCATACTGCAAACAGTCGTCGATGATCTCGTTCTTTTTGGAAGGCGTGAGGTTCTGGATGCTGATGATCACCGAATCCACATGGTTTTCACTGATAAGATCGCCGAGCTTAGACACAGGATACACAAAAACGCCTTCGAGGCTGCGTCCTTTTTTCTTTTCGTCATCATCAATAAAGCCAACCACCTTGTACCGGATAGCAGCATCACGGTCGAGCGTACGCTTGGTGATAATGCCCGATTCTCCGGCACCGTAGATGATCACCTGGATCTTTTCCTTTTCGGGATTTTTATTTTCGAAATAAACGGCTTTTACGGCCAGCCTTGAGCTGATCATCAGGAACAAGGTCACCAGAGCGTCGATGACAATGATGGCGGTAGGGATCACAAAATAGCCCAGGGAATAAAGGGTGATCATATTCACCAGGAAGATGACAAAGCTGCCGGAAACCACGACCTTGAAGATACGCATGGCATCGCTCGACCCGGTGTAACGCACCACGCCTTTGTAGGTTTTGGAAATAATAAACGAAACGAGGCGTACCACCACCACCAGTACGTAATCGTAAGGAAGGTTCTTCAGGTCTTCGGGGGGAATGGATTTGAAATTGAAGCGTAGAAAGAAGGCCAGGGTCAGCGAGAAGATACAGACAATCAAATCAATGATAAGAATTGACCATCTGGGCAAATTGTATTTCCAGAAAAATGCCAGGAGCCTGTACATACGCGTAAAAGTACAGTTTTAATAAGAATGTAGCAAGCCAAAAAAGGGATTAAACCATTCCTTTGGCTGGATATAAGAGCAAGCCCTCAACGATTGTATGATCCGTTCTTTTGGGCGGCCATCGGGGCTTACTTCTCGCAGTACTTCGAGGGGCTCAACAACCTTGCATTCACTTGTCATGAAGTTAAACGCTCAACCCTGAGCAAAGCCCGCGTGAAGGATTGTAGTGAAAATCCTCCGCCGCTTCTTTTGCGGAGATTGGAACGGAAAGCCTGGCCCGCAGGGCACGCCCAAAACTTCCAACAACCGTTACCTTCAAGAGACAGGAAGTATCCTCTGAAGCGACAGGATTATCTTCCGGTATATTCCGGATACATCTAAAATGTGTAAATTTAGTCTTCGCATGGAACATGGTCCTGAAGATATCCTGACAGAAGAGCTTTACCGCGTGTTTAGCCGCTACCCCTTTCCGGCCGGTATGGAGGGCTGTCCCTGCTGCGTATCTGATGAACATCTCCGGCTGCTCCGCTCAAAGCCTTTGCGGCAGCTGGGCGACCATGAGCTTTCGCGCTATGCTTTCAAGGCCATGACCACCTGGGGGACAACGGAAAATTTTAAATACTACCTGCCCCGTTTGTTTGAGCTTTATATGTGGGGAAGAGACAGTTTCGATGCCCGCCTTCTTATGGATAAACTCAGCTATGGCGGATGGCGGAATTGGCCTTCGGAGGAGCAGGAAACCATCGTGGCCTATGTGCTGAACTGGTGGAAGGGATTTGCCAACACGTTTTCATTTGACCTCGATACCATAAACCGGCTCTATGGATTGCTAGGTGATACGGAAGTTTTACTGAAACCATTAAGCCTTGAGATACATCATGAAAACTTCCGGAACTTCATTGACTTCACTTATGAAAATTACCACGAGCGTGATTGCTGGATGCTGAGAGACTGGATCGACTCCAAACAGGAGATGATGGAAGAGGCATTTTTCTATTTCGAGAAAAGTGATCCTGTCTTTGCCCGGAAAATTTCAGATACATTGTATATCCTTGAGCACTCCTGAAATGGCCCGCAGATGGCGTCGAATAGAGCAACGTTGAGCTTGAGAGTGCCTGTACCGGACTATCACGACGCGCCGTGAGGGGACAAGTTGTGGTAAAAAAAAACGCTGCTGACACGGATCAAGCAGATCATAGGCTATGATCCGTACAGCGTTATTTTCGGTAGCGGCTCTTTACTTATATGCCTTATGGTTCAAAAAATTAATACTGCAGATAGGGCAGAATCAAGGCCTGCTTCTCTGCGGGTATCATCCCAGGTCCCAACAAATCCGCCTCCGTTAATTTGCCATGCTTGCTCCTGTAATTGATGATGGCCTGCGCCATTTGAAAATTGAAATAGGGATGTTTTCTGAGGGAATTCAGGTCGATCGCATTGATGGGAATCCTGACGATCCTGCTTTGGTCGATGATGATCTGTGCCGCCAAAGCCGCATAGGTGCTGTCGCTCATGCCGTACACTTCCTTCAATTGCTCTACCGAATGAAAGCCTCCGAGGAGCATGCGGTACTTAAGGATACGCTTCGTAAAGCCCGGGCCGATGCCTTTCAGGTAAACGATCGCCAGGCTATCTGCCGAATTGAGCTCCAGCAGGCTTTTGGGAAAGGCTCTTTTCGGATAGCTTTGTTTCGGGTATACGGTATCGCGGCGAAATGTGCTTTGGCGATCCGGGATCAGGATATAGGATTCGAGCGCGGCATAGAGCTTCGGCGACATGCCGTACAGTTTTTTCAGGTCCTGCGCTTTGTAGAATTTCCCGCCCTTGTTGCGGAAGTTGATCAGCGTAGCGCTCAGCTTGTCCGGGAAACCCAGTGCCTTTGCCTCTTCCGCAGACAGGGTATTGGGATTGAATACAAAACGCTCCGGCTGTTTATGTTCCGGGGCTTCGGATGTTTCAGGGTTGGAGTGCTGTACAACCGCATCGTGTTTCTCAATGCCAACAGATATGTCCGGTTCAAGGGTTGTGCTTTTTACCGTCTGTTGTCCATCCAGTAACCAGGGAAGCATGAGCCTGAGCAGGATCACCAGGCCCAGAATGACACAAAGCAGGAATATGCCGTTGCGCTCCTGTTTGTTGAAATAAAAAAAGCCTGCCAGCCAGTTCCTAAACCTGGTGATGAGCATGATTGTTTCGTTTAAATAAAAAATAAACCGGAACACCTAATGCAATGATGAGCAGGCCCATGCCTGTGTTGAACGTTTTATAAACGAGCAGGTCGATACAGATGAGGCCTGTGATGAGGATGTATAAAGCCGGGATGACAGGATAGCCAAAGGCTTTGTAGGGCCGCTCGGCATCGGGCATTTTTTTGCGCAGCACAAATAAGCCAACGATGGTCACGATGTAAAAGATCAGCGAAGAGAAGGTGCAATAATCCAGCAAGTCGCCGTAAGAGCCGCTTAAGCATAAGACAGATGCCCAGATGGCCTGAAAAACCAGGGCATTGGAGGGTACCTGGAATTTGTTGAGCTTCGCCGCGCTTTTAAAGAACAGGCCGTCTTTGGCCATCGACTGGAATAAGCGCGATCCCGACAGGATCAGGCCATTGTTGCAGCCAAAGGTGGATACCATGATCAGCGCCGCCATCATGTATTTGGCCACATCGCCGAAGATGGTAGATAAAGCCGCCGCTCCTACCCTGTCTTTCTGAGCAAACATAATCCCCTGCTGCATCACATCATCCGTACCCGGCGTTCCTTCCAAAGGCAGTAAACATAAATAGGCCACATTCGCCAGCACATAAATCACCGTCACGATACACACACCGAAGAATAAACCCAAAGGAATATTTTTCTTAGGGTTCTCCACCTCACCGGCAATGAAGGTCACATTGTTCCAGGCATCGCTGCTGAACAAGGACCCGATCATCGCCACACCCAATGCTGTGGCAATAGACATGCCCGATAAAGAAGCAAAACCTCCGTATTCCATATTATCAGGTACAGAATATTTAGCATCCCAGGCATTGGTCATATTATCGGAGAAGACGTTGCTCTGGAAACCATAATAGACGCCTACTATAATGAGTGTAAACAAAGCAATGAGCTTGGCCGATGTAAAGATGCGCTGAATGGCTTTCCCGTTCTCGATGCCGCGGCTGTTGATGAAGGTGAGCAAAGCGATGATGAAGATGGCGAGCAGTTGCGCGCTGGTAATTTTTAATGGCCCCAGGGGCAACACCACATTCCCCTCTTCAAAAAAAGGGATGAACACGCCGGTGAATTTGGCGAAAGCCACGGCCACAGCAGCAATCACCCCGGTTTGAATGACGAGGAAAACCGTCCAGCCATACACAAAAGCGGTGAGATCACCGAAAGCTTTTTTGAGGTACACAAACTGTCCTCCGGCCTGCGGCATCATGCCTGCCAGCTCGCCATAGCTGAGCGCTGCAAATAAGGTAATGACTCCCGACAGGATCCAGGCCACCAGGAGCCAGCCTGCAGAGCCCAGGGAACGGGCCATGTCGGAGCTCACGATAAAGATCCCCGAACCAATCATGGAACCAGCCACCAGGAGCGTGGTATCTAAAAGGTTGAGGGATCTTTTCATCATACGTTTTTTATTTAAGGGACATCTACAAGCCTGTGAAGAATACCTTTATGAAATCCTTTGATTAGCCGCAGAAATCTCCGTCAACCAAAGATTGATGAGGCTTTCTAAAATCAGTCAAAGAACTATTGCAGTTCCTTTTTCTCTAAATTGGAATTACGCTTGCTGTACAGGAAGTACACCAGGATGCCTAATGTTCCCCAGATGATGAACGCGATCCAGGTATCTTTGCGGACAAAGCACATCAGGAAAATATTGAAAGCCACGCCTAAGGTCCCCACGACATATACAGCCGGTGTGCGGTACGGTCTTTCCAGCTCCGGTTTTTTGTAACGGAGAATCATCACCGCTACGCATACCATGGCAAAAGCCAGCAAGGTGCCCATACTGCACATTTCGCTCACCTTATCAATCGGGGTTAAAGCAGCTACAACAGAAACCACCAGGCCTACCAGGACAGTACTTTTGTAAGGCGTTTTAAATTTGGCATGCAGGGTTCCGAACAGGCCTTTTGGCAGGAGTCCGTCTTTGGCCATACCCAGGAAGATCCTCGTTTGCCCGAGCATCATCACCAGCATCACGGAAGTGAGACCAGCCGTAGCGGCCAGCGTAATAATAAACACCGCCCAGGTAAGACCGATTCCGGAGAAGGCCGAAGCAACAGGCGCCGCTTTATCGAGCTGGTCGTATTTTACCATACCGGTTAATACCAGGGATACCAAAATGTATAATACGGTACAAATAATCAGGGAAGCAATAATGGCAAAAGGCACGTCTTTCTTGGGATTGATCGCCTCGCCGGCCTGTGTGGAAACCGCATCGAAGCCAATGTAGGCAAAGAACACAATGGTAGCGGCCGTGAGCACCCCTCCGAAACCGAAGTTGAACTTACCGGTGGCAATTCCATCTTTTCCTATTTCAGCTACCGGATCGGGAATAAACGGTGTCCAGTTTTCTGTTTTAATATAGAAAGCACCTACAATAATCACAAATAACACCACGGCAATTTTCACGATCACGATCACATTGTTGGTATTAGCAGCTTCCTTAATACCCTTCACCAAAATATACGTTACCAGCCAGGTAATTAATAAAGCCGGGAGGTTAAAAGCGAAAGACGGTGGATCAAGGCCCAGCTCTTTACTTTTTTCGATGGCTGTCGTCAGGTCATTGCATAACCAGATCGGCACATCGACCCGGAACAAATGCAGGAGCTTCACAAAATAACCGCTCCAGGCCACAGCCACGGTGGTGGCGCCCATCATGTATTCGAGAATTAAATTCCAACCGATGAACCAGGCAAACAGCTCCCCCACCGTTCCGTAGGCGTAAGCGTAAGCAGACCCTTCCACAGGCAATACGGAAGCAAACTCGGCATAGCATAAAGAGGCAAATAAACAGCCGATGCCGGCAATCACAAAAGAAAGCGCCAGTGCCGGGCCTGCATAATCGTGAGCCGCAATACCGGTGAGTGTAAAGATTCCTCCTCCAATAATGGCGCCGATTCCAAGCGATGTGAGGCCCCATTTGGTTAACACGCGTTTCAAATCACTTTTTTTCATATCGGCCTCAAAGGCAGATACAGGCTTTATTCTCCAAACAGACATATAAGATCTTTATTAATTAATGTTAAATGATAGATAACCCAAATATATCTTTTTTTTAATAAAAGCTGTTATCCGTTGAAATAAATAATGAGACTGAAATAACTTTAAATACGGTCTGTTATATCAAATTACTCTTTGATTCGGGCGCCTGGCGGGCTATTCCGGGCTCCGCTCCGCTGCGGTTTTTTTAGGGCGAAAGGGCGGCGCCCTAAAAAGAACTAAACCCTTCATCCCCCTGGCGCAGGCTTGCGTCACACTTCATATCCTACCTTGCTCCGCAGGAGCAAAACATCACTGATAAACGTCTGGCTAAAATGCTATTGGCTCCGTTAGGAGCCAAACATTCATACACCTCATTCAAACCCGCGCTAATCCCTTGTTGAAATAATGACATTATCCTTCGCGATCGATTCGACCGGCGGAATCCAATACGGCTATCGCCTTTCGAAAGCCAGGTCTCATTAAAAAACTGTAAATTAGGGCCGTGGAAAATTTTGATACTGAAGAACAACCAGTCCGCCCCGCCATTCTTCCCAAACCGGTTTTAGTGCAGGACAAACAAAACTGGATCCGTAAATCGCTGATCAGCCTGGTAATTTATGGCTTCCTGTTTTTTGCCATTTTCTCGAAAGACCTCATGTACATTGCTGCCGTGCTGGTCGTGTTACTGATCCATGAGTTCGGTCATTTCTTTGCCATGAAGGCCTTCAAATACACCAATGTCAAACTATTTATCCTTCCCCTGCTGGGCGCTTATGTAAGCGGAAAGAAACCGGTGGTGTCGCAGTGGCAAATGACCATTATTATCCTTGCCGGCCCTGTACCCGGCATTATCATTGGCTTCCTGCTGCTGTTATACAATGCCTCCCATCCTAACGAAAAGCTCCAGATGCTGGGAAATATCTTCCTGTACCTCAATGCGATCAACCTCCTTCCCTTTATTCCGTTAGACGGCGGACGCCTGCTGGAAACGCTCTTCGTCAACCAGAACCATATCCTTCGCCTCGTGTTCTCCTCCATCTCTATTATCTGCACCCTGCTGCTGGCGATCATGTCGCAAAGTATTTTGCTGCTGGTAATTCCCGCTTCGCTGATCTTCGACATGATCATGGAAATAAAGAATCACCGCATCCGGGAATTTCTGAAGCAGGAGAACATCAACTACATCACCGATTACAACGACCTGCCCGATGCCCATTACTGGACCATCCGCGATGCCATCATCCTGTCTTTCAGCAAACGCTATGCAGGTGTACAGGCCGGCCTTCACCAATACAGCCCGGTGGAAGGCGGCCTGATCCAGCACGTGATCGCCGTTCTCAAAACTCCTTTCATGAAGGATATTTCCGCATTCGGAAAGATCCTGGTGCTCCTGCTGTACCTCATCTTCTTTATTGTTTTACCGGTGACGGCCCTGCTGATCACAAAACTACACGGCGGATAATTGAAAGGATTCATCAGCTTTTTATTCGCCTGGATGATGTTCTGTGCCGGCGCACAGAATGCCGATATCGATCTCCTTACCGACATCAATGCCCGCCACTATCCGCAATGGGATAAAGGCATGGATTATACCTCCGCCTCGGTATATCCCGCGTTGGCCGTCGTTCCGGGCACGATGCTCATCACCGGCCTCGCTACCAGAAACAAAGACCTGCAACGCAGCGCGGTGAAAACCTGTATCGGCCTCGGCCTGAATACACTGCTGACGACAGGCTTAAAATATGGCGTCAACCGGCCGAGGCCTTATGAAAGCTACCCGGACCTCGTCATCAGGCGTACTTCCACAGGCCCCTATTCCTTTCCATCGGGGCATACCTCCTATGCATTTTCATTGGCCACCTCCGCCACACTCGCCACCAAAAAATGGTACGTGGCGGTTCCCTGCTATATGTATGCCGGTACGGTTGGCTACTCACGCATGCGCCTGGGTGTACATTACCCGAGCGATGTGCTCACCGGCGCCCTGATCGGCATCGGCTCTTCATGGCTCGTATGGAAACTGGACAAATGGATAAACCGGCCGAAACCTGTGGTGGACAGGCCTGAATAGCTTTGTTAATTTATGTTTATGATTATAAATCATCTCTTAAAAAAAGTGTATTTTTACTTCATACCCTGATTACATGAAACACGCTCTGTATATTTTTTTAGTGCTTTGCTCTGCATCGTTATTCGCCCAAACCAAAACTGATAAGGAGCTGGCTCCGGAGAAATACCTGCAAATTTCGGGTGTGGTGCTCGACGACAGCTTACAGCCTCTCCCTTTTGTATCTATTATGCTCAAAGGGACAAGACATGGCACCGTCAGCGACTTCTACGGTTTTTTCACCCTGGTGGCAAGGCCGGGCGATGAGATGCAGTTTTTCTCCGTGAATCATAAGAGCAAGGTGTACGACCTTTCGGATACGCTTTCAGGTAAACATTATTCCATTATCCAGATCCTTACAAAAGATACCATTCAGCTTCCTTCTGTCAGCGTTTATCCCTGGCCGAGCAAGGAACAGTTCAAGCGCGCCATCCTGAACCTCGACCTCAGCGACAGTGATATTGAGCGGGCTTATAAGAATATGGATAACGAGGACATCCGCGAATCCATCAAAGGTGGCTCTATGGATGCGGCTTCCAACTACCGTGTGAAAATGCAGCAGCAATATACCCGGCTGTACCAGGCCGGACAATACCCGAGCGTAAGCCTTCTCAACCCGGTGGCCTGGGCGCAGTTCATCGATGCCTGGCGAAAGGGCAAGCTGAAGATCAAGTAGGATGTGATCGCTCCATTCTCAGGCTCTTAGATCCACACGTATTTTATGACGTAACGAAGTTACGCTCGTTACAAAGGCTACCCACTTTTTTGACATTGATTAAGATTTGGAAGGATTTTTTTGCTTAATTTTAAGTATGAACCCCTTCTATCATCTGTTATGTTAAAAGCAGCAGTTTGTTTTCTGATAGTACTGAACTCTTTATCATGCTTTTCGCAATCTTTCTGGGCTTACATTGCAGGCAGCATAAAACAAGACGAGGCTACGGATATTTGCTCCGACCCTGGTGGCAATATTATTACGACGGGCTATTTCTCAGGACAAACTGTTTTTTCCTATGCCAATAATATCAGTTTAATTCCTGCGGCAGCAGGCAATGCAGATATCTTTATTTCGAAGTGTGATGCAGCCGGGCAATTGTTGTGGGTGAAAAAAGCAGGGGGTTTGGGCTCAGATAAAGCGCTCTCTGTGATATCGGACGCATCGGGAAACATCTACATAACCGGTTTTTATAGCGGTAGCGCGAGTTTTGGCACGTATACCCTGAGCTCTGTAAGCGGATCCCAGGACGGATTTATTGCCAAGCTGGATGCCAGCGGCAATTTTCTGTGGGCCGTCTCTTTCGGAGGCCCTCTTGCAGATCAGGGAAACTCCATTGCCGTTGACAGCCAGGGTTACCCCGTTGTTACCGGCGCTTTCAGAGGAACGGCGCTTTTTGGAAGTGCCTCCTTAACCAGCCTGATCAATCCGGTGACCAACCTGGCATCGGCGGATATCTTTATAGCGAAGTATGCACCATCGGGCTTATTCGACTGGGTAAGGCAGGGAAAAGCCAAATTTGAGGACAGTGGCCTGGACATTATCACCGATCCGGCTAACAATGTGTATGTGTGCGGGCAGTTCTCCGATACCATCACCTTTCAGAACACTTACAATAACCCGATCATGAATGCTTCTTATGTGGTGAAATACAACAGCACGGGACAGGAGCAATGGTTCCGGAAAATGGCCGGTGTTTTTTCAACAGCTTACAGTATGGCGATGGATAACTCCAACAAGCTATACGTTACCGGCGATTTCCAGGGAACGCTCACCTACTTCGGAGCCTCGGGCAATAGTTCTGTAAGCGGCCTCTACAACTTAAAAGCGTTTCTGTTAAAGATAGACCAGAACGGAAGTTTTATCTGGGGAAAAACAGAGTCCAGCACCGGTTACGTTTCCGGAAAGCGTGTCGCCCTTGACCCTCAGCAGGATCCTTATATCTTCGGCGAATTCGGATGCACGATGAAAGAATACTCGGATGCCTACGGCCCCGGTGTATTCAACAGTATCGGTTTCAGAGACCTGTTTATTACCAAATACAGCCAGGGTGGCACACGCCAGTGGTTCAGACATTTCGGAGGCCCCATGCAGGATAATGCCCTGGGCCTGCTGGTGCCGGCAGTAAACGAGCCTGTGATGGGAGGCAGCTACGAAAACAACATCAATTTCCCGGTCACGGCCTATAGCCTTACCGCTACCAATATGAACATGAGTGCATCCATCGGCGTCCCGAATCAGCCTATCTCTTATTGCTCTTCTCCGGGTAATTATGAGGACTATTACTCTTTTGGCAGTCAGGGTTTTGCGGACATATATGTGTTCCGGGGAATGGACCTGAGCCGGACCCCTTACGATTATTACGACCGGGCAGGTACCAACTGTGACCTCAGCTTTGTGGGAAGCTGCATCAGCTGTGTCTCCTGTAGCTCCACAAGCACTGTGACCGTGCCTTTTTGCCCGGACACCATCCGTACCTGCGGCGACAGCGTGCTGATCGCTGCGTACACGCGCGACACTCCGGCCTCACTGGGTGTAGGCCCCCTGCATCAATTCTCATGGAACAACAACCCTAATGAGGTATGGGGATCGATCTGGGTAAAAACCAACGGCATCAACACCGTAAGCGTAACCACACTCGACGGCTGCTACAGTAGCGTAGACAATGTGTATGTCATACTGGACCCTATTCCGCCTGCGCCTGTGATCAGCGACAGCTATGGCATCAATACGCTCCACCCTGCTTTCGCCAATCCTATCTATGTATGCACCCCACAAACCTTCACGCTTACGGGCGGAAATGTACAAAACACAACGTATCACTGGACGGGTCCTTACACCTCCACGCACGATTCCATTGCCGTGACCAGTAATCCCGGCATATACCGTTTCAGTGTCACCAGTCAATTCGGCTGCTATAATTACAACGAAATCGGAATTACCTTCGACTCTCCTCCTGTTCCTTTCGTACCAAAGCAAAAAAACGACACGATCAGGATATGCCCCGGAGCTTCAGGCGTGCATATCATCTATGATTCCATCACTAATCCTTCCGGCTCCCTTCCTTCTCCTCCCTGCGTGTCTATGTCTGCAGCGCCCTTCCTGATCTCTGCTTCTCCCGGTCTTTCTTTTTCGCAATTCATCCATAGCTGCGACCCCAGTATTGTGCTTACGGCAAGTGTTACAGGAAATTATACCTATACCATCGGTTATCCTCAAAACAGCTTATGTACTCATGACACCGTCTTTTTTACAGGACATATTCATGTTCATGTAAAAACGGCGCCATCCGGCACCTTTAGCATCCAGGGGGGTGGTATGATCTGTCCCGGCGATTCTACCCTCATCTCCGCCAGCAATCTGTCTATCCTGTCGCCTCACACGACCTATACCATGAATCCCACTTCTGTATGGGCTTACAGCACCGGGATGTTTGGTTTCGGGCTTTATATGACGGACACCGTTTCGGGTTGCACTGATTTAACCGTGAAAAGTGTGACCGTTGAAGTAAAACCCAATCCGTTTATTATTTCCTATCCAAACCGTGTCATCTGCCCCAACGATTCCCTGTTCATGGCGGTGAATCTTTTCGGTGCCCCGATCTACGAATGGCACGGCCCCGGCGGAATCCTCCCTCAAACCAGCCAGATCATCTACGCACACCAACCGGGATTCTACTATTGTGTCGTGACGGATAGCGGAGGTTGTGTCTTTACAACAAGTCCGGTGGAACTCAAACAGTATTCCACGCCTTACCTCACAAGCGCGCCAGGCACCATCATGTGCTTTAACCAGCCGGTCACACTCCATGCTGTAGCTATCGATACAACACACATTGTCTGGGGCTCTCCCCTTTCGGGTAACAGTGCCACACAGGTTGTCACCATGCCCGGCGTATATTCCTGCACCGTTACCATGTGCGGCATAAGCACGACATCCAGCATTACCATTATCGGTTCCAACCCCACGGCAAGCATCACAGCCTTTCCGTCTACAACCGTTTGTCCTCACGATTCGGTGATACTCAGCGCTTCACCGCCTGGTATGACCTTGTATTATTGGCAACCTTCCGGAAATTACGGTACATCCTATACGGCTCATGATGGCGGAGATTATGTGTTGCAGGTAACAGATTCACATGGGTGCCAGGCAAGCGCTTCTGTCAGCATTGTATTCACCTCCACGCTGAGCCCGCCCACATCCCCTATTCATGATACCGTGTGTGCCGGGCAGACCGCCAGTCTGTCCGTTACGCCTTCAGGCTACCCGGTCGACTGGTTTAGCAATGCTTTCAGCGGCCCTGTGATCTATACAGGAAACCCATACGTCACAGGCCCTGTCAGTACTCAGCTCACGTATTATGCGGCCTCGGTAAACACAGCGGGCTGCCACAGTACCGCAGTTCCTGTTACGGCATACCTCTATAATACCTCCATTGCACCGGTACTCCTGGCAGATACCAGTGTATGCTCGGGCGATACACTACAGATCATCGCTCCTCTTGTGAATGGCGCCACTTATGCCTGGGCGGGACCGGGAGTGAATACGGTAACGAGTAACAGCGTGGTCATCCCGCAGGCGGGCACCGGCAGCACAGGCACCTACTCCGTGTACCTTTCGGGATTCGGCTGCACCAGCGTAACGTCCTCTGTGAACATTACGGTTGTGAATACACTCGCTCCGATGCTATCTGGCGGGGACAGCATCTGCGCCGGCTCATCCTATTATGCTGCTGTCGATCCGGTATCTCCGGGTAATTCATATACCTGGCTGGGGCCAAACGGTTTTTCGGCAAATAACGACTCGCTGATCTTTGTGCCTGCCCAGCCTTCGCAGTCGGGAACCTATACGGTGAGCTCTTCGCAACTGGGATGCATCAGCGCTGCAAGCCTGTTGCATTTAACGGTACTGGATATCCCTCCCGGCCCGGTCATTTCATCCAATTCGCCGGTTTGTGCGGGCGATGATATTTACCTTAGCTATAGTCCTGCGTCTCCTTATACCGTAAAGTGGCTTGGCCCTAACGGTTTTCAATCTGCACAGAATCCATTGACTTTTCCTGCTACGCCTGCACATGCCGGCTCCTACAGCCTCTCCATGAAAAATGCATTTTGCCAGGGGCCTTCGGCCACACAGCTTGTACAGGTACTGGAGCAACCGGTGCTAAGCCTGGGCAACGACACAATCGCCTGTAACGACGAGGCCCTGGTGTTGACCTGCTCGAGCAGTTTCCCGGCCTATCTCTGGAATAACGGTGCCACCACCGCCAACATTCATGTATCGGAAAGCGGAACTTACAAGGTAACGTCTGCCAATGGCAAATGTATCGCAAGCGATAGTATAAAGGTTGACATCATTCCCTGCAATTTTACAATTCCTACTATTTTTTCTCCTAACGGAGACGGCGTCAACGAACTTTTCCGGTTCAATTCGCCGGCAATTAAAGAGGTGTTTTGTGAAATATGGGACCGCTGGGGCCTGAAGATAGCGGAGTTCCGCGGAACGCAGAACGGCTGGAACGGCTGGAACATGTATACCAATAAACCCTGCAGCGATGGGACTTATTTTTACATAGCCGGTATTACCACCATTAGCGGTGAACAAAAAACATTACGGGGTTTTATTACGTTGGTGAGATAGTCAAAAACAGGATCTGATATTCCCGGATTCATCGCTCCATTGCTGAATAATTCGCCAAAATTCCATTTCTTTTTACAATATTTGCAGCTTAATGCCGTTTTTGCCAAAGTGTTACTAAGAGCTGTTTATACCTTACTGATCGTATGGAGTGCTTTCCTTGGATCGGCGCAAACTGCCACGATCTCCGGAACGGTGAAAGACGAAGATGGCAATGGCATTGCCTACACGCAGGTGGCTGTGCTCGAAGACGGGTCGAAGACTACCACAACGGATGCAAACGGGCGCTACGCGCTTGAAATTCCTGCGGAGCAGAACTTTACCATTGCCTTTTACAATATCAGCTATATCCAGTTCAATAAGCGGGTTTACCTGAAACCCGGAGAGATCCTGAGCCTGAGCCCACAGCTGGTGGTTAAGAATACCATTACGGTGGACGTGATCGTTGAAAAAAACCGGAACGTGGAGATGACCACCATCGATCCGCGGAATGTATTTGCCATCCCCAACCCCAACGGTGGGATCGAGGGTATCCTTAAGACACAGCTTGGCGTGAGCAGCAACAATGAGCTGAGCAGCGGCTACTCGGTGCGCGGCGGGAACTTCGACGAGAATTTAGTGTATGTGAATGACATTGAGGTGTACCGCCCTTTCCTTGCCAGGAGCGGGCAACAGGAAGGCCTGAGCTTTGCCAACCCGGACATGGTGAGCAATATCAATTTCTCGGCGGGAGGTTTCGAAGCCAAATACGGCGATAAGATGTCGTCGGTGCTGGACATCACCTACCGCAAGCCTTTGAAATTCGGCGGCACCGTGAGCGGAAGCCTGCTGGGCGGAAGCCTGCACCTGGAAGGTGTTTCCAAAAGCAGGGTGGTGGCCTGGAGCATTGGCTCACGCTACAAATCCAATTCCTATTTATTAAAAGGCCTCGATACCAAAGGCGAATACCGCCCGCGTTTTTATGATGTCCAGACGTTTTTGACCTTTACGCTGAACCAGAAATGGAGCATCGAATTTTTAGGGAACGTTTCCAATAACCAGTACCTGGTAATCCCGGCCAACCGTGAAACGACCTTCGGCACGATCAAGGATGCCGTGAAGTTCACCGTGTATTTCGACGGCCGCGAAGTCACGCAGTACAACACCTACATGGGCGGGCTTTCCACCACCTTCCGGCCAAACCGCCGCACCAAATTAAAGCTCATCACCTCGGCCTATAATACCAAGGAGGAAGAGAATTTCACGGTGCAGGGGCAATATTACATCGACCAGCTGGAAGCGGATTTCAGCAAGGAGACCTTCGGGCAGGTGGCGTTCAACCGTGGCATCGGCACCTACATCAACAACGGGCGTAATGCCATTGAAGCCACGGTACTAAATATTGAGCATAAGGGCACGCGCGAACTCGGGCGGCACAGCGAGTTGCTGTGGGGCGCGCGCTTCCAGCACGAAATCATCCACGATAAGCTGAGCGAGTGGAAAATGGTAGATTCCTCGGATTACATCACTCCCTATCGCGCCAACGAGATCAACCTGCAGGACGTTGTGAAATCGAGGATCGACCTGGAAAGCAACCGGGTGATGGGCTACGTGCAGTATGCCTACAACAAACTGCTGAAAGATTCTTCCAGCATTGTCTTCACCGGTGGCGTGAGGGCCAACTACTGGAGCTTCAATTCGCAAACGGTATTTTCGCCGCGTTTAACCTTATCCTACAAGCCGCACTGGAAACGGGACATCCTCTTCCGGGCTTCTTACGGTTATTATTACCAGCCGCCATTCTACAGGGAGATGCGTGATTTCAGCGGGCAGCTCAATCCTGATATCAGGGCGCAGCAATCCATCCATTACCTCTTGTCGGCCGATTATAATTTCCGCATGTTCCGCCGCCCTTTCAAGGTGATTGTGGCCGGTTACTATAAGGATATGAAAGACCTGATCCCTTATGAGATCGACAATACCCGCATCCGTTATTTTGCCAAGAACAATTCCGTAGGCTATACCACCGGTGCTGATATCCGCCTCAACGGCGAGTTTATCAAGGGCATCGAATCCTGGCTCACCCTGGGCATTCTGAGGTCTTATGAGAATATTTCCGGCGACCGGCAGGTAACCTATTATAATTCGGACGGTGATACCATCGTTCAGGGCTTTACCTTCAATAATATTGCGGTGGATAGTACCGTGAAGTTTCCGGGCTACATCCCCCGCCCTACCGATCAGCTCTTTACCTTCGGCATGTTCTTCCAGGATTACATTCCCAAACTGCCTTCCTGCAAAATGTACCTGAACCTGCAGTTCGGTTCGGGCCTGCCCTTCGGCCCGCCGGACCATGTGCGCTGGAAGCAAACGGCACGGATGCCACCCTACAGGAGAGTGGATGTGGGCTTTGCCTACCAGATTGTGAAGGAAGAAAAGCCTTTGCCGAACACGCATCCTTTCCATTTCATGAAAGCGGCCTTTATCAGCATCGAGGTGTTTAACCTGTTACAGATCAACAACACGGTTTCCTATACCTGGGTAACGGATGTCACGGGCCGACAGTATGCGATCCCGAACTACCTCACAAGAAGGCAGCTCAATGTGAAGCTGCAGGTAAGGTTTTAGAGCCGCCTGAGGGAAGATATTCTTATCTTTGCTCCTGTTGTTAGTGAACCTCAACAACAACAAATAAAGCAATCCAAAAGTATGACAGAACAAGAGATGCTGTACCTGAAAACAGGACAGGCCATAAAAGGGGCTGAGCAAAGCCAGATGTTCGGTAAGCCCTGTTTCAAAACAGATGGAAAGGCCTTTATCTGTTTCTTCCAAAACGAGATGGTGTTTAAGTTGACCGGAGAGGTTCGCGAAAAGGCGCTGGGTCTTTCGGGTTCACAGCTCTTTGATCCATCGGGCAAAGGCCGGCCGATGAAGGAATGGATCCAGGTCCCTTACGCGCATTCAGCCCAATGGGCTCCTCTCGCCAAAGAAGCCTTGAAGTACGTCCAAAAATAATCTTTATTTCCCGGCGTTCAATTTCTGTTTCAACGGTTTTATTTTCAGCGAAAACTCATTCGTTACCGAGCTTAACTGAGCATAGTCCAAAAAGTGATACGCGGCCCGGTTTTTATAAATCAGGCAAGGCGTTGGGCCGGAGCATAGAGCCTGTTTCAGGTGACCAATGTATTTACAGGTCGTGAAATAAACATCCCTCTTGCTGAGATGATGACAGGCCATAATCCTGCTGATCTCTCCAAGGGATTCGTTGCTCAGGATGAATACAAACTGAAAGCGCTTCTTTTCATCCGTAAAATATTTTGTACACGCAATACAGTTAACATTGGATATAATGACTGTTGGTTTTGAAAACAGCTTCTCGAAAGAGGCATTGCCGGGATTGAGTTCGGCATCAAACACTTTCAGGAACACACTGTCAACGTGTAAGATGGCAGACTGTGAGGACATTCCAAAAGTGACCGTGCAAAACACGACAGCGAGTATGGTCCTATTTAATCCCAAACGTGAATTTTTTAAGACCATAGGTCATGTGATTGTTTTTGATCAGCTCATTGATTTTATCCGTGTAATCAGTCTGCATGTCGAAAGAGCCTGTCAGAATTTTATCCATGTAAGGTGAATAGATGTAATAGATGCTTCCTTTGCCATCATTCAATAACGCATCTGCATTTCCATAAAATCCTGTCATGGAATTGTCCTCTGCGGTGTAGGCCTTTCCCTGCTCATAGAAATAAGGGATCGAGTCGGTTCTGATCAGGCTCCAGGCATTGCTTCGCTTTTCCCAGAGATGGATGCCCAGTTTCTTAAGCTTCGGAAGCTTTAAGGTGAGCAGGACATGTGCCGGATCCAGGTAAAAGACCTTCTGAATTCTCGTCAGGACCGAATCATCCGATTGCTGAATGCTCATAATGTTGTCTTTTGAAAATTCAAAGGGTTTGGTAAATCTATCCAAATACTTCCTGTTGGAGAATAATAAGTCCGACGTGATGGAATCCGTTTTCTCAAAAGCTGAGTTGTAAAAATAAACCGAATACTCTGTGGTTTTGCTATAGGCGATTCTGTCTCCACAAATACTTAGCCAGCTGTTGACGTAGTGGCTAAAGATGGCATTATCATCGGGCATTTTCTTTGACTGCATGATCTCGTTTTTGGTAAGATCGTAACAGGCCCAGACATGCTTATCCGGCGCATCCATCGGATGAAAATTATAATTCACGTATAAGAATAGCTTATCATTGCCCAGCTTTTTAATTAAGTTGAAAGACTTTGTATTTGCTGTTTTCTGAACAAATTCAGCTTTCCCTTTATGGATCTTTAAAACAACAATGGCAGGATCTGTAAGAATGACAATATGATCGCCTATGACCTCAAGCGCATCAATCCTGCTCCTGAATAAAACTTTCGTGTCCCTGGTATCGGCAAACGCTATTTCTTCGTGTTGGTGTGTTGCCAGGTCATAGACATGAAGCATTCTTTTTTTGTCATTGCCAACCGGGCCTTTGATGGCATAGACTTTACCATTGGATAATGCCGCGCAGGTTCTTCCAAGGAAGGTGTTCGCCTCCTGAATCCGGGTGTCTCTATTAAACTCTTCCGTATACACACGGTTCTGAGATTGCAGAAAAAATGGAAGCATCATAAGGACTTCCATCAACAGCGTGCTAAATCTCATATCCCTGCTCTGCTGCCTCGGTTTGGGTATAAATGATATAATCAATCCTTCCCTGTTCCGGATCCGCTTCAAATATCACGAGGTACTTATTGACAGCGGCGCTTGTAAATGTGAAGCTGCCTGTGAAATTCCCACTTCCGATCGTTGTATTGATGGCTGTATCAATATTTTCCAGATCGGCCTGTGTGAGATCGGATGTGACAAGCTGGGGAGGATTTTTAAATACACATTTTTGATGGCCGGGATTTGCACACGCAAGATTGGCATATACACCCGGCCTGATATCCTCAGTGACTGTTTTAAAGCCCCTCAGCCCGCCACGGGTTTTTGTTATTTTGGTTTGTGTAGGCACAGCCAGTAGATCTGAACCTGTATTGGCGGCGCTGCACTCTATCGAAAGCAAGGCGCAAGCTACTATTAAGATTGGTCTCATGTGTTTTCTAATTAAAATAAGTTGTAATACGCTGCTTCAGCCAGGGTGTATATCTTAGTGGATAATCTGTCAGTCTCTTCGTTGTACGTATAGCTTACAAAGAATTTTTCACCATATACAAACCGGCCCCCGTTATCACCTCCGACAACTGCCCTGGTAACGGCTTCATCAATGGATTTGAATTCTTCATCTGAAACAGGAGTATCCACACCATCAAAGGAAATAACCAATAACGCCTGTGGCCGGCACCGCGTCCAGCCCGGATCGTGACACTCCATAAAAATATCGCCGTTATTCATATTCGTTTGACTTACTTCCTTGTAGTGGTTGAAGAAGCCTAAGTTTTTATCATAGTACACATGAGCATGCATGCTTGAGGACATCACGATGCCAAAGCATAAGACCAGGATTGTTTTCATACTATTTAGTGATTAAACATATTCTCTATACTGTAGAGTCAGCACACCTTTACCAAGGGTATGATCTTGTGATTGTTCTCCTGTGGTAAATGTAATGCATTTCATTACAAAAGCAACCTACGGATAACCATAGTTTTTTCATGAAAAACCACGTAAAACTACGCAGAATCAATGATTGACACGATTCCCCCTTGTACAGCGTCATACCAAATACTCTCACAAAAAAAAAGAGGCCGATCACGATGTGATCAGCCTCTTTAACAGAAGTAAGCAGATGATTTATTTTCTTTCGATCATTATTTTTCCGCTGTGGAATACTTCTCCTTTGTTGGTCAGTTTGTAGATATACATACCGGATGACAAAGAAGTAACATCGAATTTCACTTTTGCATCAGCATTCACTGATTTGCGTAATACCTCACGACCGGTCACATCATGGATGGATATTTCCAGCGATTGGATCTGAGCATTTTCGATACCGTGCAGGTTGAAATCCACATAGTCGGAAGCCGGGTTCGGCACAACTTCGATGCTTACATTTTTACCTGTCAGCGATCCTGTACCTTGTCCGTCTGAGCTACCCTGTCTTGCAGTAGGAGATACTGTAGAAGATAAGATGGAACAATTACAGCCACCGTATACCCAGTTGGAGTAGCCTCCTGCGTTGCATTTCGCTCTTACTCTCCATGAGAAGCATTTCCATCCTCCGTAAGGGACAAAATAGCTGTTTGTGGAAAGACCAACCAATACGACGCTCGGAAGGGCCGATGTAATGCAGCAGTTAGGATCGTTATATGTAATCTCCAGCTCATAGCCGGCAGCTCCCGCAGGAACAGCCCAGCCTAATTTCACACCGGCCTGATCAGCAGAACATTTCAGTTTATATGGATCATCGCAGAGGTTTACCACTACCGGAGAGCATGAGCACATGAGATCGCTCTTCTCGGATATGCTACCGTCAGGACAAACAGATACCACATACCATGAGAAGCAGCCTGCTATAGAAGTCGGAACAATTGTATCGGTTCCGTATACGTCCCACACCAGCGTAAAGCCAGGGTTACCGTTACGGCAGCAAGCCGGATCATTGATGTTGATATATACCTGGAAGTAGGCATTCGGCACAGGATCCCATGAAAGCTGGCTGCCATTGCGAAGCATTTCGCATTTCAGGTTTACCGGCTGCTTAGCATCACATGGAATGATCGGAGAGCATGAGCACATTTTAACGCTTGCCGGAGACTCACTGCCATCAGGACAAACAGATACCACGTACCATGAGAAGCAACCCATAATAGCAGGCACAACCGTATCGGTTCCGCTAACATGCCATACGGTCGTTAATCCGGGATTTGGTGAATGGCAGCAATCAGGATCATTTTTAGTAATGACCACTTTATACGTAGCATTCAGCACAGGATCCCAGGAGAGGCGGCTACCTGTATGGAGCATATCGCACCTCAGGTTTATCGGTTCTTTAGGGTCGCAGCGGATAACCGGACCACAAGAGCATACTTTGTCGCTCGCCTGTGATTTGCTTCCGTCAGGGCAAATGGATACCACGTACCATGAGAAGCAGTTGGCAAAGGTAGTCGGCACCAGTGTATCGGTTCCGGTTACATTCCAGGTAACGGTGTAAGGGTGCTGACCAAAAGGACCGCAGCAGTCAGGATCGCCAACGGTGATTACCACCTGGTAATGCGTACCCGGAACAGCATCCCATACAAGGTAGCTGCCATTGGTGGCTTCTTTACAACGCGGGTTCTTCGGTGTCTCGGCTTTGCAGCAGTTGATGTCCAATGTATCGGTATACTCACAACCGTTTGGATATTTTACAGTTACGATAACCGGGAAATCAGCGAGTGTAGCAGTAATGGCGTCACCTGTAGATGTGTTGCCGCCATATTGCCAGAAGAATGTATAACCGGCTGAGCTTGTCAGTGTTGTTCCATTCTGATCCAGTACCCTAACCGGGAACGGGCTGCTTGGATATTTGCAAGGATCCCATGTGCAGAACGGTGTGATTTTTATCGTATCGTTACAGCAGTTCAGCTTGAGGGTATCCGTCCATACACAATTGCCCGGACCTTTTACTGTAATGATGGTTTGCTGGTTAGGCAGGAGGTAAGCATACGCAGAGCTGTTGCCCGGATCATGGCTCCAGGTAATGATATAATCCGTGGAAGAGATCAGGTTGTTGAACTCATCCATGATGAATACCGGATACGGATCGTTAGGATAAGCACAGGGGTTGCAGCATGGATCGATCGCAGCGGCAGCCCTGTTGGCGGCGAAGTTGTATTTCAGGGCCATGCGCGTGTTATACTCCGCCAGGATTTTCTCAACGAGTTTGTTGCCCGCCGTAGCAGCTGAGCGGCCGGTTGCACCGGATGAGCTTCCGCCATGCATGTCGCAGCAATCGCGCATAAAGAATTTAGGGCAGCATTCGCTGGCGCAGATGTCATCCACATAAGCATAGCCGAAGTGGCCGCCTGCTCCGCAGTCTACAGCAAAAAACTCAATGCTGTATGTCTGGGTAGGATCGCCCTGGAACTGGATGGACGCACAAGTCCAGTCGCGCCATACCAGCGAATCGGTTGAACCGCATCCCGTAGGATTGGGCATATAGCCTGTGATGTTGTAAATAGGATTGGTGAGATCGGCTACGCGGCAGATCCTGGAACCAACTTCTACTCCGGCACCGTTCAAGACACGCGCCACGAAGAATGGCTGCGCATTCTGATGGTACTTCGGATTTTCCATCACCAGCGCATAGGAGAAGCTGATCTGGTACAAGCCTGTGGTTGGCGTGACAAAGGAGCGCTGAAGCATGTTGACACCATTGCCCGGAGGGCATGGAGCCGAGCCATTGATCCTCATCGCATGCGCCGAATTGTTATTGGTTTGTTTCAATGCCGGTACCAGAGGATCGGCTACGTTATTCGTTAACTGAAACTCATTCGGGGAAGCGAAGAGCCCAACAGGAGTGTAGGCTACTGCGGTAGCCGGAACAAAGGAACACTCACCATTATAATACAATGGCCCCCTGAAGCCCGAATAGCTCGACAGGGATGGATCGCTTTCGAAATCTCCGTTGAAGCAGGCAACAGAATGAATGTTGGCTGCCGGAGCGGCATTCGATGATTTCTCTGACGTCAGCTCTACTCTTCCGGGATTGTAGATAGCTGCCGCCGACGGGTTCTCCTTCAAATACTTTGCCCTGAAATGATCCCTCAGGTAATTATTCAACAGAGTCGGGAGAGAGGTTGTTTTGATTTCATCCTTGTGGCTTTCTATGTTGGCATAGAATTGTTTCAACAGGCTTTCACGGTCTGCACCGTTGAGCTGCCTGTCCACATAGTCGTTAATCGTTGTTTCCTGGGCCTGAATTTGCTTTCGCCATTCATCCCTGGTAACCTTCTGGCCATACACTGTGTTCGAGAGCCACAGCATACAGCCCAGCACCAGGCTTAGCTTTGAGTACTTAATTTTCATAACATTAGGTTTTATTGGTTTAAACCAAAAGTACAATCTCACGATGCCCTATGCACCCGTATATTTACCGGAATTTTGGAGAAACACTGTAATCACGTAATATTACGTAGCCACCTTTGCTCAATGCTGCCGGAAGGAACAAGCCTGTACCTCCCATCATACTCTAAAAAAAGAGGCTGACCACATCGTGATCAGCCTCCTTCATAAAGCAGAGCAGATTCGTTATTTTCTGTCGATGATAATTTTTCCGCTATAGAATAACTCTCCTTTGCTGATCAGTTTGTAAATGTACATACCTGATGATAAAGCGTTAACATCGCATCTTACCTTCGCCTCAGAATCCACAGTTTTGCGTAATACCTCGCGGCCTGTGATATCATGGATGGTAATTTCCAAAGCCTGGTTCTGCAGTTTTTCTGCACCATACAGGTTGAAATCCACAAAGTCAGATGCCGGATTCGGAACAGCTTCCACGCGGATGTCGTTACCTAAAGCCGGAGTGCCGTCACCGCCGTTTCCATCAGAGTTTCCTTGCCTTGATGTCGGATTAGCAATAATGGCTCCTGTACAGTTACAGCCGCCGTTCACCCAGTTGGAATAACCGCCAGGGCATACAGCTCTTACTCTCCATGAGAAGCATCTCCATGATCCGAGTGGAACGATGAATGATGTTCCGGATACCGTAAAGCGCTGCTGTGTCGGAAGGTTCGTCGAGCGGCAGCAGGCAGGATCATCGTAAGTGAGCTCAACCTCGTAGCCTGTTGCAAGGCCCCCCCCTGTCCAGGAGAGCTGTGTCTGGTTCTGAACAATTGAACATTTCAGGTTGTAAGGATCCTGGCATTGAGCAACAATAACCGGTGAGCAGGAGCATACTTTGATGCTTGCAGGCGATTGTGAGCCGTCAGGGCAGATAGCGATCACATACCAGGAGAAGCAACCGGCAACCGATGTCGGAACTACCGTGTTGGTAGTCGCAACGTTCCACACCATAGAGTAGCCCAGCTGGTTTGTATGACAACAAGCCGGGTCGTTGACATTGATGATCACTTTATACGTAGCGCCCGGTACAGGATCCCACGAGATCTGGCTGCCGCTTAAAAGCGGGCTGCATTTCAGGTTGATCGGTGTAGTCGGCTGGCAGTTTGAAATCACCGGAGAGCAGGAGCATATTCTTCCGCTTGACGCCGATTGTGAGCCGTCAGGGCAAACAGAGATCACCTCCCATGAGAAGCAGCCCATAGATGTTGGGATCACCGTTGTAGTAGCAGCGATGTTGTACATCATGCCTGTCGGCGGAATGCCCGTATGGCAGCAGGCCGGGTCGTTGAAGTTAAGAATCAGCTTGTAGGTTGCGCCCGGTACAGGATTCCATGAAAGCTGGCTTCCGCTCGAAACCTGGTTGCATTTCAAGCCTGTAGGCACTTTCGGAGTACATGACACCGGAGAGCATGAGCATTGTTTACCGCTTGCCGCAGATTGTGAACCATCAGGGCAGATAGCAATCACATACCAGGAGAAGCAACCTGCAACTGTCGTCGGAACGATAGTGCCTGTTGAAGCAACATTCCAGGTAATGGTTGATTGCGGTTGTCCCTGAGGGCAGCAGGCCGGATCGTTTACATTGATCACCACTTTATAGGTTGCACCCGGTACAGGATCCCATGAGATCTGACTACCACTTGCAATCTGAGTACATTTGAGGTTTTCAGGTGTATTGGCTACACATGGAGGCGGAGAGCAAGAGCAGGCTTTTACACTCACGGCAGACTGTGTTCCATCAGGGCACACGGCGATTACCTGGAACGAGAAGCAACCTGCGTACGAAGTCGGGATTACCGTGCTGGTAGCCGAAATCATAAAGCTGCTGGATGTCGGTGGAAGACCTGTATGGCAGCAGGCAGGATCGTTGGCGTTGATGATCACCTTATACGTGGTGCCCGGAACAGGATCCCATGAAATCAGGCTACCCGCTGTTACCGGAGAGCATTTCAGGTTGATCGGTGTTGTCGGGTTGCAGGAAGGCGGCGAGCAGGAGCACATTTTTGCACTTGCCTGGGATTTGCTACCATCAGGGCATATAGAAACCACATACCATGAGAAGCAATTGGCAAACGACAATGGAATCACCGTGCTGGTAGCAGCTGTGTTGAATACATAGGTAGCGCTCACACCCTGGCGGCAGCAGGTAGGATCATTTGTGGTGATCACCAGCTGATACGTTGCACCCGCCACTGCCGTCCATGAAAGGAGGCTGCCGGCCGTTACCTGGCTACATTTCAGGTCTTTCGGCGCAGTCGCTTTGCAGCAATTGATTTTCAGTGTATCCGTATACTCACAACCGTTAGGGTATTTCACTTTCACGATGATAGGGTAATTGGCAAGCGTCGCAGTGATAGCGTCACCGGTAGAAGAACCGCCGGTATAGAACCACTGGAAGGTATAACCACCTGCAGATGTCAGTGTGTTTCCGTTCTGATCCTGTACTCTTACGGCAAACGGACTGTTAGGGAATTCGCATGGATCCCATGTGCAGAATGGTGTGATAGTGATCGTGTCGTTGCAGCAGTTCAGTTTAAGGGTATCAGTCCACACACAATTGCCAGGACCTTTTACCGTAATGATGGTTTGCTGGCCAGGCAGAATAAATGCGTAAGCAGATGTATTGCCCGGATCGTGGCTCCAGCTGATGCTGTAGCTTGTAGACGAGATCAGGGTGTTGAACTCATCCATGATGAATACCGGATACGGATCGTTAGGATATGCGCAAGGGTTGCAGCATGGGTCGATAGCAGCCGCAGCTCTGTTGGCCGCGAAGTTATATTTCAGAGCCATGCGTGTGTTGTAATCAGCCAGGATTTTCTCAACAAGGCTGTTGCTCGCGGCAGTGGCAGCCGACTGGCGGCCGGTAGCACCACCGGAGTGTTGTCCACCGTGCATATCGCAGCAGTCGCGCATAAAGAATTTAGGACAGCATTCGCTGGCGCAGATATCATCCACATAAGCATAGCCGAAGTGGCCTCCTGCGGCACAGTCTGCCGCAAAAAACTCAATGGTGTACGTTTGTGAAGGATCACCCTGAAACTGGATGGACGCACAGGTCCAGTCGCGCCATACCAACGAATCGGTCGTACCGCATCCGGAAGGATTAGGCGTGTAGCCTGTGATGTTGTAGATAGGATTGGTGAGATCGGCTACACGGCAGATCCTGGTTCCTACTTCCGTTCCCGAGCCATCCAATACCCTTGCGATGAAGAAGGGTTGCGCATTCTGATGGTACTTCGGATTTTCCATCACCAGTGCATAGGAGAAGCTGATCTGGTATAAGCCCGCTGTTGGCGTTGTAAAAGTCCGCTGGAGCATGTTGATACCTGCTCCCGGAGGACAGGGACCAGGCCCGTTGATCCTCACCGCGTGCGCCGAACCATTATTGGTTTGATTCAGGCCCGCGATCAGTGGATCGGGTAAATTATTGGTGAGCTCATACTCGAGCGGAGAGCTTAAAGCAATCGGTGTGTAAGCCACCGCGTTGCCCGGTACAAAAGAGCACTCGCCGCCACCGTATATCGGCCCTCTGTAGCCGGTATAGTTTGCAAGAGTCGGATCGCTCTCAAAATCTCCGTTAAAGCAGGCTACGCTCGTCACCTGTGCAGGAGCTGCATTAGGAGAGGCGCTTGCCTGCAACTCCATTCTGCCTGGATTGTACAGAGCCGTGGCTCCCGGATTTTCCTGGAAGTATTGTTTCCTGTACTCGTCCTTCAGGTAGGCGTTCTGAAATTTAGGCAGATCTGCCGCCTTGACCTCATCGCTGTGTCCTACCCTGGCATGAAACTGCTTCAATAAACTCTCGTGGTTAGAGCTGCTCAGTTTCCTGTCAACATAGTCATTAATCTTCGCTTCCTGGGTCTGAATTTGCTTGCGCCATTCTTCCCGGCTGACCTTTTGGCCCAATGCCGTCTGCGAGACAGACAGCATACACGCCAATGCCAAACTAAGTAAGTGTGTTTTTTTCATGACATTAGGTTTTAATTTGGTTACGTCCAAATGTATAACATTTACAAGGTGCGCCGCACCCGTATAATTACCGGAATTTCAGGGAAACAAGCGATTGCGTAGTATTACGTGAGAGAAAACTTAACGTACTCACTATGAAGGTTTAATCCTTCAGGAGATCAGATAAATAGAAATGCTGTCATCACAACAGTAATCCTCTGGGGAATATTATCATCACAAGACAACAGGAAACGAAAAACTAGAATCTATAACACAGGGAATAGAATGACAGGTAGCGTCACACATTTTTCAGAAAAAAAAACATCATTACTTTCAGAGATGAATCAGATCTTATGCCTGAAGACTTCTATGGTGTGATCCAGCATCTCATCCGTAAAGTCGAGGTGCGTGACCAGGCGAACGGTTTGTTTTCCAAAGGCTGATACTTTGATGCTGTAAGGTTTTAATTTTTCCTCGAACTCCGCTGCTGTGAGGTCTGCCAGGTGAAAGATCACGATGTTGGTATCTACCGGCAGCACTTCTTTCACGTAAGGCATAGCAGCAAGAGCGGCTTCCATTTGCCGGGCGCGCTCATGATCTTCTTTCAGGCGCTCCACATGATGATCGAGCGCATACAGGCCCGCCGCCGCCAGGAATCCCGCCTGCCGCATGCCACCGCCCATCACTTTGCGCACACGCCTTGCTTTTTTAATAAAGGCATGCGTTCCCAGCAAAAGCGAACCAACCGGCGCGCCCAGTCCTTTACTGAAACATACGGAGATGGAATCAAATTGCTCCCCTACTTCCGCTGCGCTGTAGCCTGCTGCTGCCATGGCATTGAAAATCCGTGCGCCATCAAGATGCAACGGCAGTTGTTTCGCTTCACACAGTGTTTTGATCTGCCTCATGCCTGCGAGGTCGTAGTAGCTTCCGCCGGCTTTGTTGACGGTATTTTCGAGAGATACCAAAGCCGTGCGAGCCAGCCAGTCGTAGGAGGCATTCACGCAGGCTTCGATCTGCGAAGCATTCAGCCTTCCCCTGTCGCCCTCTACAAGCCGCGCCTGTACCGATGAGTTAAAGGCAATGCCGCCACCTTCGTAATGGTAAATATGTGAGTTGCTTTCCGCGATGAGTTCATCGCCGGGTTGCGTATGGCATTTGATGGCGATCTGGTTGGTCATCGTTCCGCTCGGACAAAACAAGGCTGCTTCTTTGCTAAACAATTTAGCAGTGCGCTCTTCCAAAGCGACGACCGTAGGATCTTCTGCATACACATCATCTCCCACGTTAGCGCTCATCATCGCTTCCAGCATGGCTGCGGTGGGCTTTGTCACGGTATCGCTTCTCAGATCGACTGTCATTTTTTAAGGTTTTAATGGTAAAATTAAAAGAATCAGGGCTTTTTCACTACAAAATTAACGGTATATATTATGTGATCAAATCTATAATAAGTATTTTAGAAATCTATAAATTTTTATATTCCTTACATGAGAACATTGATTACCACAGCCTGCCTGGCACTCTGCATTTCGAAAGGCGCTTTTTCCCAACAAGAGGCGATGCGCCAAAACTGGTGCGGATCTGTTGAGGCGATGGAAAAGCACTTTTTGAATCATCCCGAGCTCAAACAACGCTTTGAAGCCTACCAGGCCCAGGCCAATACACAGCAAAACCAGCCGCAACAGCGAACGGCTGCCGCTACGTATACCATCCCTGTTGTTTTCCACGTGCTGCACCAATATGGTGTTGAGAACATCAGCGATGCCCAGATCAACGACCAGATCGCCATCTTCAACCGGGACTTCAACAGGCAAAACGCCGACACCAATGTCGTGATCACTCCTTTCAAAAACCTGATCGGCGATGTGCATTTCGCATTCCAGCTGGCAAAAAAAGATCCTAACGGAAACTGCACCAGCGGCATTAACCGCTACTACGATGCCAACACAGCCTCCTGGACCGGGCAAGGCAGCGATTACCTCTATACCTGGGATTCGCAAAAATACCTGAACATTTATGTGGTGAGAAGCATTGCCAGCGGTGCGGCAGGCTATGCCTACTATCCGGGAAGCCTTAGCCCCAGCGACGATATGGACGCCATCCTGATCTTATCCAATTATGTAGGAAGCATCGGGACGTCTTCCGTAGGAAAATCAAGGGCACTGACGCATGAGGTGGGGCACTGGTTCAACTTACAGCACGTGTGGGGCAATACCAATAACCCGGGAGTGGCCTGCGGCAACGACCAGGTAAGCGATACACCAATCACCAAAGGTTTTACAAGCTGCCCGACACAGGCAACTTCGGATGATTGTAACGCCGGCATCTATGAGAATTACCAGAACTATATGGATTACTCGTATTGCTCGGTGATGTTTACTCCGGGACAGGTAACACGGATGACCAATGCGATTAACAACGGCATTGTGGGCAGGAACAACCTCTCATCGCCTTCCAACCTGAGTGCCACAGGGATTTCGCCGGTGGCGAACTGCGCTCCAAAAGCCGATTTCACGTCCAACAAACAGGTGGTATGCGTGAATCAATCGGTAAACTATAGCGACATCAGCAATATCTCCGCTCCTACTTCCTGGAGCTGGACATTTCCCGGCGGCTCGCCCTCTACGTCCAGCGTTCAAAACCCAACCGTAACGTATAGCGCTCCGGGTACTTATTCGGTATTACTCACGGCTACCAATGCCAACGGAAGCACTTCCGAAACAAAGGTCAATTACATCACTGTGGTGAATGCACCGCAAACGGCCAGCTTACAGGAGGGCTTTGAAACCGGCGCTATTCCTAACCCAACGTGGTCTGTCAGGAACATGGCTTCTTTCGGCACCAACTGGCAGCAAACATCAGCAGCCAGCGCTTCGGGCTCCAAATCGGCGAAAGTAGACCAAACTATTGAAGCGGGAACCAGCGTGGAACTGTATTCCCCGACGTATAATTTTGCTGCCATGCCCGGTGTGGCACTCACCATGAAATGGGCCGGTGCCGAAAGGGATACGTCTACTCACGCTTCGATGGATGTCCTCAGCGTACAGTTCTCTACGAATTGCGGGGCTACCTGGACGACACGCCTCAACCGGAATGTAAAAACCGGCAGCGTGGGTGTCAGCCCCCTGACAACGGGAGGTAATTTTGTTCCGGCTTCATCGCAATTTTACCAGGATAATGTTCCTTTGGCGGGTTTGACAACAGAACCCAACGTGATGTTCAAATTCAAATTCACGGCTGAATATGGCATGTCCAATAACTTTTACCTCGACGACATCAACCTGACCAGCGTGACGGGAATTGCCGAGCTCCCATTGGTTTCAAATATCCTGATCTTCCCCAACCCGGCTTCGGACCTGGTGACGGTAGAGTTCGACCTGGTAGATGATAAAAACATCAGCGTGGAAATGAAAGATGTGCTGGGACGCCTCATTAAAACAGGTACATCATCATTCCTGCAGGCAGGCCATCACCAGATCAGCATGCCTCTCGGCGATGTGGCCAAAGGCATTTATTTTATTTCGGTGAACAGCAAGACACAGGTGCTCACCAAAAAGCTGGTGATTGACTAAGGGCTTGCGTGACATCTTAAAAACAAAACCTCCGGCAGCAGCCGGAGGTTTTTAGTTTTGATGTATCCCATTTTCTGTGCCTGCATTTAGTATTTGAGTAGTGATTAACGCGTGAGCGATTGCAGCGAAAAGCTTCCACGCTGTTCTTTCGGCGTGGAACTTGCAGCGAAAAGCGCGACTCCGCTGCCTCTTTGCGGAGGCACGCCCAAAATTACTTTTTGGAACCAGCAGCTTCGGAATTGGCAAATACGTAGAATGTTCTCAGGAAACCTGAGCTAATTTACCAATGGAGCGATCGTGCCAGCGTGACAGAAGGCTCAGGGCACAGACAGCACCAATAAGCGCACAGAGCATATCGGTTTGTGTATCCCACACATAACCCTGCGTTCCTAAAAAGGCATCGGCCGACTCGCCTGTCATGATCGCTACCATCGCTTCGATGAGCTCATACACGGCGCTAATGGCCAGGCATACACAGGTGCTTAAAAAGAAGAGCCAGCCTCTTTTGGCAACCACCTGTTTCCTGATGAGCAACTCGCGGGTGATGATGGCCGGAACAAAGCCCTGGATAAAATGCCCTAATTTATCGTAGTTGTTCCTGTCCTGGTGCAGAACATCTTTGATCCAGTCAAACAAAGGCACTTCGGCGTAGGTGTAGTGCCCGCCGATGTATAGCACCCAGGCATGCAACAGAATAAGGCCGTAGGCCAGGCCGGACATCGGAAAGCTGTTTCGCGTGAGCGTCAGGATCAGGAGGGCGACGATCGCCGGAACGACTTCCAGTATCCAGGTAAAATAATCATGCGGCGCGATGCCGGAGAGGATCAGACCCAGCAGCATCAGCGCTGCAAAAATCCTGTAGGTGGTTTCTTTTATCATCGGGGGCTTATCCTTTTTCTGCCAGGTCGTTCAGTAGCTCTACAAAGGCGGCAGGTGGTGTGAATTTCAGGCTTTGCTCCTCGAGCTCATAAGGCAGGTCGGTGAATTTGCCGCGGTGATACCACAACAGGGAAGAGCTCAACGAACCGGGTCCTTCGCGGTACATGCCATGAATGGTAGGAATAAGGCCATTGACGGCTTTGATGATCTCGATGCCGTTGATCGGATAAATCAGGGCCGCATGCCGGTGCGGCACACCAACCAGTGCCCCGTATTCGCCAACGAGGTCGGGTCTGCCCTCCAGCTCAAACAGGAGATTGGGCACAAAGAAATGATCGGCTTCTGCAAACAGGATCTCAAATTCACCGAAATCAAACGACGAGATTTCTACCGGGTTATTCGCTTTGGTATTGCGGACAGCGGTTTCAAAGAGGTCTTCCAATGTTTTGCTCCATTTCTCCGCCTGCTCCGGCTTAATGTTGGTGATGGTATCGGGCAGATCGAAGATGAGCATCGCATACATATCTCCGGCAAAGGGCTTCCCAATGAAAATCCCTTTGGGGAGATTGTCCATGTAATGTTGAGGATAAAGCCTCACCCCGATGTAGGGCTTTACTTTTTCGTAGGTGCCGGCTATCTTTTCAAATTCCTTCCTGAACACTTCTCCTCTTTCCATCGCCCCGAAGTGCGCGGCAATTGCCTCTTTGTAATCTGCCGGCTCCCTCTGTTTGCATACCTGCGCCACGTTGGTAAGGCCGAGCTGCTGCGCTCCGAATTCACCGCCTTCTATCTTCAGGACAGAGCCATCCAGTAGCGGGCTCAGGCCTTTGCTCTGAAAATAATTTCCCAGCTCATTTAAAAAAGCATTGTACTCTTCTTTGGTAAAGAAGCCTGCCCACTGCGGCACCTCTTCGTTGTTGCGGTTGGATAATGAAAGCATGTGTTTAATAGATGGTGTGAGGTAAATGCATAAAACTTCAGAGCAGGCCCCTGTTCCGCATGAGCATCAGCGAAACCAGCACAATGACGGAAAACAGCGTGCCCACAGGCAGGTACCAAAGCGTGAGTATGGAAATCGTGATTCCGAACAGCCATGCAAAAGGTTGTCCGCTCCACAGGGCCATGATCCAGCCAAGCCAGGCCAAGCCGAAGAGGATAAACAAAGGCCCCAGCTTAAAAACATCCACGCCGAGCTTATCAAAGAGGCCGGCCCAGGGACCGGGTTTTTCCGGGCCGATGTATTTCCCGTTGACCAGCACAAAGATCCCGTCGATCAGCATGTAAAGTCCGTTTATGCTTCCCAGTATCGTTACCAATAATTTCATGTACCCTTAGTTTTTCTGTAAGTTCTGCTAGTTAAAAATAGGAAATTGACCGAACAATCTGCCAGCAAAAAAATTATTTTTTATCCGACGATCTTCCCGGCCGTCAGCCTGCAGCTGTCGGGAAAAGCGCTACCATTGTCCATCCACAGCCTGAAAGCCATGTGGTTGAACAGATCTCCGGGACTGATGCCAAAATCTTTGATCTCTGCCGGCTTTCTGAAAATTTTCGGAACGATCTCATTCACGAACCAGGAATTGTGCGTGATCAGCAGGGAAGCTTTTAAACCCGTGGCATGCAGGGGTGATAATAAAAGCTCGTACAATACCTTGTCGTGAGCATAGGATGCCGCAAAAGCTTCGAAATCATGCAGTCCTGCCGCTTCGGGCTCTATTGCTTTCACGAAGTCTTCCAGCGTGGGAATGAAGCGGTTCTGGTAGTCGGGCAGAATGTGATCCTGCTCGCAGAGGTCTTTCACATTTACTTCTTTGCCGTCGCTGTTGATGAGGGTATGACCGAACACCGGAACCACCACCCGGCGAATGCCCCAAAGGGTGTGCAGGACGCGGTGGCGGTTATCGCTGCAAAGCTCCTTGGTGCTATCCATAAAATCGTGAATGGCCAGGTAATCTTCTACCCGGCCTCCGCGCCTGCGCACAGAGATCTTTGCATGGATCACGGAATTCATTTCTTAAAATTCGCCCAGCTCCTCGAAATCCAGGTTAAAATCATCGGGGTTCAGCTCCTGCTCTTCCGGATATTCTACGATATCGTGAAAAGACAGCCCAAGGATCTCCAGGAACTTCTTTGCCTGTTCCCGGCTGATCTGATCCGGGAAGTTGAAATAATGTTTGTCTTCGATGGTAAGGCCGAATTCCGAGGTATAAAAAAGCGCCAGCTGTTGCTGGATCTCATCGTAGTTATCTTTGTAAAAAAAGAAATCCACCGCATTGTAGGTCGCCAGGCCACACATGGAGCTGATGTCGGCTGCTGCTTTGGCGCTTTGCGCTTCTTCGAGGGTGGCATAGGTCCCTACCATCGTACCTTTGGTTTCTTCTACAGCTTCAAAGGCTTCATCGGTATAGAAAAAGCCTTTTTTATGAATGACGAATTTTGACATAACGTATGTTTCAGATCTGGAGTTAATACAAGCGTTTTGCTTTTTGAGGCGATGCCAGGCTGAACCAGAAGATACACACCGGCTCTCCCTTATCGCGTGTCCCGTTCTTATTGGCATCGAAGCTTGCATACAGATACATCACATCGTTCTGCGCATCATATTGTGAGCGGATCACCGAATAATCGGGCGGGATCACCTGTGTTCTTACCGTGGCCGATGAATCGAACAGGTAAAAGCGCCTGAGGTCTTTGCGGTTGATGAGCGTGTCCTTATTGGTGTCTTCATCATACACCGACACGAGGTAATAATTGCGGTTCACCGGTTTTTTATTCAGCGAATCCTGCTCTACCGACGGATAGTACAGGGTTTTGATGAGGGCGGGATTCTTGAACATGAAATTCAGCCTGCTGGTGGCGAGATCGTAGTGGGCGATGTTCAGCAAATGGTACCCGTAGAGAATATCGATGCCCGGCATGAAATGCTCTTCCTGCGAAGACACGTCATCGTCGTAGGCGCCTTTGTAGAACCAGCTGCGATCGCCGGAATTACTTTTTGAGGGCTTGTCTTTATACACTGTCACAAGCCTGTGCGCCGGCATTCCTGTCAGGATCACGGCATTGGGCGTGGAAGGAATCTGGCTCAGAGCCATGTTTCCCTGCACGGAGTTCAGCATGGAATCAGAGCCTGCCGGAGCCTCTCCCGGATCAGGCGCTGCGATCTGCTCTTCCTTGACTTTTTTCTCTTCTTTCGAACAGGAGGAGCTCAGCAGGGCCATGCTCAAACACCAAAAGCCGGGCAGTAATATAAAATTTCTAAAATACATCGAGGAATTAGTTTATGATAAAGGTAAAAATACAGCTATGCCGGGTACTGATCCGGAGGTAGGAGTTATCAGCTTAATTTTAACAACGGCTATTTGCAAAACAGAATGAATCATTTTTACACGGGCTACATTTTATCTGCTTCATGCTTTGCGGCATGTTATTTTTTGTCCTTATCAACCTGATACTTGATCTGCAGAGTCAGGACAAATTCTACGGCTGGTTCTGTAATGACAGGATTCAGGACTTTATCGAAACCCGAATAGTCGATTTTATCGTAATAATAGGTTGCTCCTTTTCTCAGGTCTTTTTTGGTATAATTACGGTAGTCCTGATAAACTTCGCTGCTTTCATAAGCCGTATAAGTTTTATAAAGCTGGCTCGGATAATAACTGTAAAACTGTTCGCCGAAGATACGGGCGGCCGGCGAAAGCTTCATATTGGTTAAACCGGTGTATAATGCTTTTTTTTGATGAATGGCCTCTGTTGCCGATTGAAACAGCTGGTTATAAACTTTTGTCATATCCGTAACCACATAGTCCACTTTTACCAGATCGTATATCTGATGATTGGACGCTGTCACAACAATGCCATCCAATACCCTGATACTCTTCAGCTTAACAATGACATTTTTCTTAATTTCGAATCCTTTCACATATTGCTCGGCGACATTCCCGTTGACAGTATAGCCATACACTTTGTTTTGGGTTGTCATATCAATGTAGATATCAGCATCGGAATAACCCATCTTCTTTAAGTCGGAAACGAAGTTTTTAATCCTTTTTTCGATATTCTCGTTGCACTCCTTCACCGTAGCGGCTTCCTCACTCACGCCAAATGTAACGACATAAGCGTCGGCTATCACATTTGCCAGAACATTTGCTTCAATGAGGAGCGTTGAGTCTGTGAGGTACAACCTGTCTGAGCCCCGCTTCCGCTCTATATGGTTGTTACTGTTGCCTTGTCCGTATACGATGTTTCCGCTGAATTGTGCCTCTGCTCCATGAGACATGAACACGATGGCAAGTTGTATAAGAGATGTTTTTATTTTCATACGATGTATTTGGTTTTGTTATATGGTCATTGATCTGTTTTTTGGCCAGGTATTTAATCAAAGGTAGCGAGGTGCAGCTTTTTGCCCCTGCTTTTCAGGATCGTACCGTTCTTTTCCACTTCACTCTCCTGTTTGCTTTCATCGAGAAGGATCTTATCGAGGTAAGTTTGTACCGTCTGGTAACCGGCCGTGGCTACTGACCCGTTGGAAATCGCCTCGGTGGAATAAGAGCTCATGAGGTTATCGAAGTATTGCTTAAACATGTCGGGCGTGGCGAACATATCGCAACCGATGACTTTGTTGCCGGTGCAGGCCACCATGCCTATGACATTGCCTTCCGCTTTCATTTTTGAATTAAAAAAATCCATATAGGCTTTGAGCTCCTCATTGTATTTTTTAGACGTATCGAGGGCTGTATAGCTCCCTGAGTTACTGCTGGCGGAATTTTTGGCGGTGACCTCCGCGACGTTCTGCCACACTTTCTGCTGATCTTTCTCTACCACGGCCGCCTTGCGCACACTCATGGTCGATACTTTGGAATAGCCGTAGAAGGTATTGTTGGCTTTCTGCGACTCTTCGCTGTATTGCCAGCGGCCGTGCTCCACGCAGAATACCGAGATATCCTTGCGCCCGCTGTGCGGAAGCAGCACCATGTCCTGCGCCAGCACGCGGTCCTGCTTTCCGCCCTTCACCACCTCGCCGGCCATGATCATGATGGTATCGTTGGACGTATTTTCTATGAACAGGGTATTGACCGTTCCGCTTCCTCCGCCCGAACCCTGGTTGACTGTGGCATGGGTCCGTGTGTTGTTATGAGCCACATTATGATTAACGACGTTGGTATTAGGCGCGGAGCCGGTTTCTGTTACGGCGATTTTTTTCTCGGCCACCGCTTTCTGAAGCGAGGTGTATTTGCTTATGTCCTTATGTTCGTCGAGGAATACCTGGTTGGCAAAGACCGGGTACAGGCGCAGATTTTTGTAGGTGAAGGAAACGGCTTCCCTGACCTTCAGGTTGTCGGTATTATACTGAGCTACAGAGGCGATAGGAAGGAGCACCGCGCTCATTAAAAAAGATAAAATTTTCATGACGGATTGTTTTAGATTGTTTCCTCTAAACTACCGCGGGTCCTTCCTATTTAAAAGCTATACTTGGTAAAGCGTCTTTATGACTTGGTGAAATGGACAGGAGGGGATGTGAGAATTGAGGTAGAAGTATTAAGATTATGTCTTAACTTTGAGAAAGCACAATTAACCATCTTCTATAAATATACGATGAAGCTCCTGACCTTTCTTCTTCCTTGTCTGATGCTGTTTGTTCAGCCGGCATTTACAACAGCTCAGCCAAACCCTGTGACATGTATAAAAAAAGATGCCAAAAAAATCTGTGAATATTACCGGCAGCGCGTCCTCAAAGGCGAGAGCATGGCTTCGATCGCTCAGCTCTACAGCGAAGATCCGGGCTCGGCTCCCAATGGCGGGCAATACAATAACGTAGTACCGGGCATGATGGTTCCCGAATTTGAAAAGGTAGCCTATAGCCTAAAGACCGGGGAAATTTCCGAAGTGTTTGAAACGCAGTACGGCTTTCATTTTATCCAATTGATTTCCCGGAAAGGCGATGTCCTTAGCCTGCGGCATCTGCTGATCACGAGGGATTAGCGTTTGCATCATAAATGCGTGCGATCTCATTGAACGGCCGCCAGGCACGAAGCTCTTCTATTTCGGCTTTGTTTTCGCATTGGATGAGCAGACCGACTTTAGAGAAATTCACATGAGATCCGCTAAACATGGGTATACCTTTTATCCTCCGGCGCCTGAGCCGGTTCAGGGCTGTAAATTCGATATAATCCTCTGCAAAAACAGTGATATTCCCTTCAACAATCCGGCCTGCCAGTACTAAGCCTCTTCCGGTTATGTTAAAGGTGTCCTCTATCGAATAAACAGATTTTATTTCCGGATCGAGGTCCGGACCAGGCAAATACGTCATCATTTTATAATTGATGAGGATCTCATCTCCCCTGACATTTTTCTGTTCCGCTACAACTTTAAATCCATGTTTCCTGAAAAAAGGTCTTGCCGTGATGCTGATATCGGAGGTGATGAGCTTTTCTCCATGCCTGCCGGCTTCCTGCAACAGGCGGTTCAATAATTCGCGGGCGATGCCCATTCCCTGGAAATCTTTATGGACGTAAAAGAAATCGATGTAGTTGTAATCTCTCAGGGTTCCGAAACCCACGAACTCATCGTCGATTTCCGCCAGCAACACCAGCTGATTGACCATTACATCGAGCCAGCGCTCTTCCTTGTTTGCCGAAGAGCTCCAGATTTTCACCTGCTCTTCCGTATAATCTTTCCGGCATACCGTGAGAATGGTTTCCCGATATAAAGCCTTCATGGCCGGAAGGTCTTCTAAGGTGGCGTTTCTGAAAGTCATTTTCCGTTTTGTTTAATATGTAAAATACCTGATTCCATTCAGCACGGCTTCTTCCCGGTTCATGATCTTCTTTCCCTTATTGTCTTGCCAGTTCTCAAAATCAAACCTGACGCCGCTGGGAAATTTCAGCTCGTCATAACCGGCCTGCTCATGTTCTTCAAAATCGATATGCTCTTGCCTCAGGGTTTCTTTGACCAGTTTATAGCTTAACGGCTTTCCAAATTCAATAAACCAGGTATTTATGAGAACAGTATCATTAATATAATAAAGGTGAGCATGTTTCATTTCGGGGCCGCCTTCGTAGCGCAGATTATCATTCTGAATCCCGTGCACGGTACGGTTATCCGTATAATAATAAAACTCAAAGCCATTATAAAACAACAAGCCCGCACCGGACTGGGATTCATAACTATCACCAGGCTTGCCAAAGTATTTTTTAAGCTCATCGATTGGCATACCGATATAAACAGGCCCGAAGTTGCCGGTAAGGATAAAGTGTTTTAAAGAAATTGTCATTGTCAATATATTTAATCCGTCACGTACTCCACCCGCATCTTGGCGAATTTGGCAAGCGCGCCATCCACCAGCTCCTGTAAAGCCTGCATGCCTTCTGCCGATGCCTGCTTATTGATTTCCAGATCACCGTACCAAACGGTTTTTCCGTTTTCGCTGCGACCATAAAAAGAAGAGATCCAGATGATGAATCCCTTTCCCCGAACCGAATACCAAAGCGCATCGTTGCGATTGGTATAAAAATTCACGTTGCAGTTTTTCAGGAACTCATTCCAGTCGAGTCCCGGAAAACGGTCGTCATGATATTTCAAACGTATAAGGAGGTTTTTTGAAGAGTCTGTCATCCTTCTTTCGTTTTTTCACTCCACGCCGCTCCCGTTTTTTCTTTCAGCCAATACAGAAATCCGATATAGTCTTCGGGTATTTTAATGGTGCGGCTGTCTTTCATATTGCCTTCTCCTAACAGCGGAGGGCACATGTCGGCGCGGTAGAATACGGTTATCTTGCTCTCCTTCATTCTATCTTAGTCCCAGTTAATGTTCAAAGCCCTGCATTTGGGACAGCTCTCATACTCATTCTTCAACTGATTGTAGTTGCAATTATGACATTTACCATAGGCTTCGCAAAGGTGAGTTACAAACACTTTTGAATTATATAAATTCATGTATTCTTTTTCTTTTAATACGGCTATCGCCTGAAGCTTTTTATTGGCACGCACAAGGGCTAGAATATCATTTCTATCCTCAGGCGTCAGCAAGGGCTTCGGAATTTCGTTTTGACATTTTTCGCAGTAGCTAATCAGCATAGCATCATTATTTAAAAATCCGGAAATGGCGTAAAGTTCGTTCGCAGGTACAGGGTGCGCGTGAGCACATGCTTCTTCGTATCGGCATCATAATAATAGATCCCGACAAAATATTTCTTGCCGTATTTTGCGGTTCTTATTTTTTTGGTTTCAAAAGCAGTAACAGGCCGGCCTCTGTATACCACTGTCCCGATCTTCTGATCCACCAGAATAAACAGCTCATCGTGCAGCTCAATCGCCAGGGTATCGTAATACTTGCCCATCCGCAGGGTATGCCCATCCAGCAAAATGGTATCATTTTTCAATGCTTTGACACTTGCCTGCCTGAAATCCCGGTTTCTTTTTTTAAGCACAGGCTCAAGCTCCGAATACTTCATAAACACCTTCGTGCTATCGAAGTTGAACACCACAGTAGGATTTTGCTGAGCTACCGACTGAAGCGCAAGCAGAATAGCTATGACGGCATATCGCGTTTTCATTTTAATTTTTTTCTGATGCTCTTTGTTACGATTTGATTTGAATACGGACACCCTCTGCATTCCACCATAAGAAAAATGCATGTTTCCCCCTCTGGTAAGAAAGCTCTTTACCGCTGCCACGCGATGCTTTCTTGTCAGGCTTGCCGAGCTTTTCAATAACCATATTGAATAGTTCTTTTAGAAATTTATGGAAAGCCTCCGCTAATTCCCCCGTCTTATAATAATCGATGTGAAGCCTGATGATTTCCAGCGGTTCGCGGTGAAAAGCCCAGAATAAGGCATTCAGCCTGTTGTGGTCTCTCTTGCCATGTATGGGATGATCTATCGGGACATTATACTGAAGCGTCTGCTGCTCTTCACTTTCCCTATTCGATTCATGAGCCTCCCCAAGCAGGACGCTGATTTTTTCTAAATCCATACCCGGGGCGATCTGAAAAAAAGAGAAGCCCGTCTGGCTGTTATAATCCAGGTGCTTTACTAAAAAGGCTTTCAGCTCTTCTAAATTATTAAATCCTTCCGGCCACATTTCTGATGCTTGCATGATGAGTCATTGATTTTTTTTAATTTCTGAGGATCCGCTAATCTTTAATCGTCCTCATTTCTTTATAAACAACTTATATCCTAAACTCAGCCTCATGTAAAAAATAGTTTTGTCGCTTCTCACATTGGATTGTGTATCGATGACCTGTAAACTATCATTATAGCTCACAACATTATTCTTACTGAAAAGCTTCCCCACATTGGCGCTCAGGTCCACATAAAACCGACCGCCTTCGGCATATTTTTTAAAGCCGAGGCCTGCCCCAACCTGGTTGAAGGCACCATCTGTCTTATTATTCAGGAACGGCTTTTCAAAAAAGTTATAACCTTCCGCCACACCGTCGCGCCATTCGTGATAGGTTCCTATCTTATCATACAGGTTGACATAAAAATCAAAGCTTTTGTATGCAAGGAATTTGTATCTGTAATCCAGGTAGGCATAGGTTCTCCTTTCGTAGGTTTCATACAAAGGACTATCCTCACTGTTATCCGTTTCGTATTGCCATCCGAAATAGGTAAAATCAATACCAAGGCTGTGTTTTCCTTTCAGGCAAAACTCCGTGCCGATGGTCGCGGTTGAGAAATAATTATCCTCAATGATCACAAAGCCGAAGAGCTTGCCGCGAAGGGCTATGGAAAATTTGCTATCATCCGACGACATTGCACGACTAACCTGTTTCTTAGGAATACGCGTGGAATCTGCCTGTCCATAGGAGGTGGTGCTTAGCAGCAGCAGGAGCCACACAAGCCGGCATGGCATGTATACTATTCGGGAGTTCATGAGTATCATAAAGGTAAAAATAAAAAACCATTTACGGCACTGGCCGCTGTCAGTATCAATCAACTAAAAAATCCCTTTACAACAGTAAAGGGATTTTTAGATGTATCAATAAAGCAGGTGATTGCTTCGTCCTGCAAAACCGGGACTCGCCATGACAGCCCGATTACGCTTTTACGCTGGCGCGAATGATGTTCAGCGCGCCACCGGCTTTGAACCATTCGATCTGCTGAGCATTGTAGCTGTGTTTTACTTCAAAGCTTTCTTGTGTACCATCAGCATGGTGCAAGGTCAAGACCAGGTTTTTGCCCGGTGCAAACGTTGTCAGGCCGGTGATGTCGATCACATCGTCTTCTTTGATTTTATCGTAGTCGGCGTTATTCACAAATGTGATTGCCAGCATCCCTTGTTTTTTCAGGTTGGTTTCGTGGATACGGGCAAATGACTTCACCAATACTGCACGCACGCCTAAATGGCGTGGCTCCATCGCCGCGTGCTCGCGGGAAGAACCTTCACCGTAGTTCTCGTCGCCCACCACAATACTGCCGATGCCTTTGGCTTTGTACTGGCGCTGTACCTGAGGCACACCTTCGTAGTCGCCGGTCAGCTGGTTTTTTACCGAGTCTGTTTTTTCGTTGTACGCATTCACGGCGCCAATGAGCATGTTATTGGAAATGTTATCGAGGTGACCGCGGAACTTCAACCATGGGCCAGCCATAGAGATGTGATCCGTTGTGCATTTTCCTTTGGCTTTGATCAGCAATTTCAACCCTTTCAGGTCAACACCTTCCCAGGCAGCAAAAGGATCGAGTAATTGCAAGCGCTTGGAATCAGGGCTTACCAGTACCGTTACTTTACTTCCGTCTTCGGCAGGAGCCTGGTAACCGGCATCATCTACGTCGAAGCCTTTCGGAGGCAACTCATAGCCTGTCGGCTCATCCAGCTTCACCTGCTCGCCTTTTTCGTTGGTCAATGTATCTTTCAGCGGGTTGAAGGTGAGGTCACCGGCAATCGCCATTGCTGCTACCAGCTCCGGAGACGCTACGAAAGCATAAGTATTCGGGTTACCATCTGCACGCTTCGCGAAGTTACGGTTGAAGGAGTGGATGATGGTATTTTTTTCTTTTTTCTCAGCACCTACCCTGTCCCACATACCGATGCAAGGACCGCAGGCATTGGTAAATACAGTTGCCCCTACGCTGTTGAACACATCCAGGAAACCGTCGCGCTCAATGGTGTAGCGGATCTGCTCCGATCCCGGGTTGATCATGAACTCCGCTTTGGATTTCAGATTTTTGGAAGCCACCTGTTTGGCCAGGGATACCGCACGCGAAATATCTTCGTAAGAAGAGTTGGTGCAGGAGCCAATGAGGCCCGCTTCAATTTTCAAAGGCCAGCCGTTGGCGATAGCCACTTCTTTCAATTTAGAAATCGGTGTTGCCAGATCCGGCGTGAACGGGCCGTTGACATGCGGCTCCAGCTCCGATAAATTGATCTCGATCACCTCATCAAAGTATTTGGAAGGATCGGCATATACTTCTTGATCGCCTGTTAAATGTTCTTTGATGGCGTCAGCCAGGGCAGCCACATCGGCGCGGCCGGTGGCTTTCAGATAGCGGCTCATGCTTTCGTCGTATCCGAAGGTCGAAGTCGTTGCGCCTACTTCGGCACCCATGTTACAAATGGTACCTTTACCTGTACAGCTCAGGCTGATGGCGCCTTCGCCGAAATATTCGATAATTTTATCGGTTCCGCCTTTTACCGTCAGGATCCCGGCCACTTTTAAGATCACATCTTTGGCGCTTGTCCAGCCATTGAGCTTACCCGTCAGCTTAATCCCGATCAGCTTCGGCATTTTAAGCTCCCAGGGTAATCCGGCCATCACGTCGCAGGCATCAGCCCCACCAACCCCAATGGCAACCATCCCCAAACCACCGGCATTTACCGTGTGAGAATCGGTACCGATCATCATACCGCCCGGAAAGGCGTAGTTTTCGAGTACCACCTGGTGAATGATCCCTGCTCCCGGCTTCCAGAAACCGATCCCGTATTTGTTGGACACTGAAGCGAGGAAATCAAATACCTCTTTGCTTTCTGTGGTAGCTACTGCCAAATCCTTTTCAGCACCTACCTTGGCTGTGATCAGGTGATCGCAGTGTACCGTAGAAGGCACCGCCACTTTGGGCCTGCCGGCCTGCATGAACTGTAACAAGGCCATCTGCGCCGTGGCATCCTGCATCGCTACCCTGTCCGGATTGAAATCCACGTAAGAGCTCCCTCGCGGGTAATCCTTCAGCTCGGTGTGAGCATCCAGGTGAGAGTACAGGATTTTTTCAGCAAGTGTGAGTGGACGACCAAGTGCTTTGCGGGCCGCTTCGATACGCGCAGGCATATTTGCATACACCTGTTTAATCATTTCAATGTCAAAAGCCATAGGATTTAGTGTTGATTGGGTTTAATTCGTTCAATATAGAGGTTTTGTGCCAAATCTGAAAATAAGCATCCGATTTGCGCTACGAATTTAAGAAATTAATACCTTTTTTGCGGTATAATTTCACAAAAAGATTAAAGGCATTCGTCTAATTTATCTTCATTATAAATAGGTGAAGATTAAAAGTTATGGTCTTTTTGGGCAACTTACAGCATACCTGCATTTATCCTCCCGGGGAATCTGATTACAAAAAATCAAGGCTATCGGTCTAGCTCATCCTCATTACAATAGCTGAACCTCCATAGCTATTCTTTTTTTGGGCGCCCGGGCGGGCCATTCCAGGCTCCGTTTCACTCCGGTTTTTTTAGGGCGAAAGAGGCAGCGCCCTAAAAAGAACTAAACCCTTCATGTCCCTGGCGCGGGTGTATTTCATAGACGAACCTTATCGAAAAAAAAAACAGTTTACAGCTTATCGTAGAACACCTACATTTTCCCATTATTGCGACAGTTTTCATGGATCAGCTCTTCAACCGGCCTTTCCCCATCCAACAATTTGTAAGGTTTGGTTTTTTGCAGGCCTTGCAGGCTTTTCAGGTCTTCACAGGCCTTTGCGCCGTTACTCTTTTTTATAAAGCACCATGCCCTGAAATAATAAGAATTTGAATATTCCGAATCTATTTTCAAAGTGGAATCAAAGTCATTGATGGCATCATCGTACTTTCCGAGCTTGTAATATAACGTACCTCTTGTATCATAGGCATTCTCATTCTTAGGATCGTACACCAGCGACTTATTAACGTAGGCAAGGCCTTCGGGGTATTTTTTCGCCTTAACACAAATCCAGGCCATGCTGTTATAAATCTCAGAAGATTTGGGCTCCACTTTCAAACATTTTGTGTAATAAGCAATGGCCATATCATATTTCTTCAACCCGTTGCAGGATTCTGCTAATTGATAATTGGCTTTATAATAACAGTCTTTCGACATGTCCAGAGATTTCTTCAGATCTTTCATGGCGGGCGCATACAGCCCAAGGGAATTTAAGGTTGTGCCCCTGCATAAAAATGCGTGGGCGTCTGTGCTGTCTTGCCTGATAATGGTCGTATAATACGCGACCGCCTGTTGCTCATTATCTTCATTGG
>CALRIU020000026.1:0-68537 GCA_943362175.1 Hydrocarboniphaga daqingensis
CAACATTATGGTGAGCCAGGGAACACAACACAAATCCATTAAAGTCATCAGACAATAGAATCATCTGAATTTTTCTAAAAGACAAAACGCATAGCTCCCGAAAGGTGGCTATGCGTTTGTCGTATCATCTTCCATAGCATTGCCGTGGAGAACCATCGTCCCGTGAAACAACTTATTACAAAAAAATCCGGAGAGAAAGCTTACGATTTCTTTAGCCGTTACGTGCATGTAGAATCGCCGGAAACCCTTGTCCTTTCAACAACCAACGAGTTCAATGTTGCGAACCATCCCCGTGAGTTCCATAGCTTCATCAACCTCAGTAAAGTCAACAACATCCGTTACGTCAATAAATTTTTTGAGCAGGTCAATAACAGGCTTAAGAACGGCGATATGTTTATCTGTTGTTTCGAAACCATCCAGGCCCGGAAGGAGAGGCACCGGATCGGAACGATCCCGGTGGTCAAAAGCATTTACTTCGCTTTCGAGTTTATCTTTCTGCGCGTCTTTCCCAAAGTATGGGGCCTCAAAAAGATCTATTTTGCGATCACCCGCGGCCGGAACAGGCTGATCTCGAAAGCCGAAACCTTTGGAAGGCTTGCCAGCTGTGGCTTCGACATCGTCGATTACCAGAGCGTCAATGGCCTGATGTACGTGGTCTCTAAAAAAGTAAAGGAGCCCCTGTTCGATATGAACCCGAGTTACGGGCTGTTGTATAAAATGCCGAGGCTGGGTAAGCATGGAAAAATTATTGGGGTGTATAAATTCCGGACCATGCATCCTTATGCCGAATACCTGCAGGATTATATCCTCAAAGTGCATGGCTATGCGGAGAGCGGTAAGCCTGCCAACGATTTCAGGCTGACGCCCTGGGGAAAGTACCTGAGGCGCTATTGGCTCGACGAGCTGCCGCAGCTCCTGAACCTGTTGAAAGGCGACCTGAAGCTGGTGGGCGTGAGGCCTATCGGGGCCCGCTATGCCGAAGATATTCCGAAAGACCTGATGGAGCTGCGCCTGTCGCAGAAACCGGGTTGCATTCCGCCTTATGTGGCCCTGAATATGAAAGGCAGCGTGAGCGATGTGCTCGAGGCCGAACGCATTTACCTGCATGAAAAATGCAGGCGTCCGTATACCACCGATACACGTTATTTTTTTAAAGCGATTTTTAATATTATTTTTAAGCGTAAAAGAAGCGCTTAAGTCTCATGTCCAGAAAAAGGAGAAGTGATTACATTTATGGTTACTCCCGTTACATAAAGCTCTTCGGGCTTTTACTGGACCTGGTGTTGCTGAATGTGTCCTATGTCTGCTCTTACTTTATCAGTAACGAGCGCTTCTCGGAGCTTGGCTCACAGGATGCGAGAACCGTTCTGGTCTTCTCAAACATCATCTGGTGTTTCCTGGCAAGCTATTTTCATGCTTACCGTTTTCTGAGGATGGAGCCCATCGAGCGGATCCTTGTGCGCAACTTCCGCCTGGTGTTCTACCTCATGGCATTGGTATTTGTGATTATTGTAGGCCTTAAGTACAACGATGTGTCGCGTACGCGGCTCCTGGCCTTTAGCAGCCTGGTGTTTGTAACGACCACGCTTGGCCGCATCGGCTTTGTCACCATCCTGAAAAACCTCCGGCGCAAGGGCTATAACTTCCGTAACGTGGTGATCATCGGTGCCGGCAAAACCGCCTCCGACATCCGTGAAACGCTGTCGGGTGATTTGAGCTACGGCTACCGCGTACTTGGCTTTTTTGATAATGAGCTGCAGGGCCCCGAGGTATTAGGAAAGGTTGAAGAGGCGATTGCGTATATTTCTACAAACCCGGTGCATGAGATTTATATGGCCATGCAAAATTACGATTCGCCCGAAGTGCGTGAGCTTACCAGCTACTGCGAGCGCAATTTCATCCGCATCCGCTTTGTGCCCGACTTCCGGAACTTTACCAAAAGCCGGAAGGTGGAAGTGAGCTTCTACGGCAGCATCCCCGTGATGTCGCTGCGCAAGGAGCCCCTGGAGTATCCGCTGAACCGTATTCTGAAATACGGCTTTGATGTGATCTTCACGGCTATCCTTTTTGTTACGATCTTCTGGTGGCTCTTTCCTGTGTTGATCGTGCTGGTAAAGCTCAGCTCTCCCGGCCCGGTGTTTTTCAGGCAGCAGCGCTCCGGAAAAAATAACCGCACCTTCTGGTGCTATAAGTTCAGGACCATGACGGTGAATAGCCTTTCCGATGAGCTACAGGCAACCAAGGATGACGTACGGATCACCGCCATCGGGAAGGTCCTTCGTAAAACAAGCCTCGATGAGCTGCCGCAGTTTATCAATGTGCTCAAAGGCGACATGTCGATTGTAGGGCCGCGGCCCCACATGCTGAAGCACACCGAGGAATATTCGGAACTCATCAATAACTACCTGGTGAGGCATTTCGCCAAGACCGGCATTACCGGCTGGGCCCAGGTCAACGGCTTCAGGGGAGAGACGAAGAATGTGGAGGAGATGGAAAAGCGCGTGGAGTTCGATATCTGGTACATCGAGAACTGGTCTTTCCTGCTCGATATGAAGATCATTTTCAGGACACTGACCCTGGTGATCTTTAAAGATAAGAATGCGTTTTAGCCAGTGAGATCCTGATTTTGAAAGGCTTTACCCACATCAAAATCCGCTGGTCGAACGATTCCCGTCGCCTGACGGGATCTGTTTTTAAGAAGAAACCAGGCAAAGAATCATGCGGGCGCCCGGGCGGGCTGTTTCGACTCGCTCTTTGATGGCCCTCCGGGACAATCAAAGGAGCTCAGACAGACCGAAACATCCCTGGCGCAGGGTTCCTTCACCGCTCAGGGATTATCCCCTGATTTCTGCCGATCACGTTTTTCATGGCTTTAACCGGTATTTTTTTTATATTTTTGCCTCTTAAATAGACATTATGCGCCTGTTGAGGAAACAACCCTCTTTATCATCTTATGTATTGCCCCTGTTGCTGGCTCTATGCCTGAGCGCCTGTGTGTCTAAAAAGAAGATGGTGTATTTCAATTCCGCGGAAGCCATTAAACATGCGGAGACCAATAAAACCTATACGCCGGTTTTACGGAAGGACGATTTGCTGGCAGTGACGGTTTCCGGGATCGACCCGGATGCGGTGAAGCCCTTTAATCTGCCCATTAACAGTATGAATAATAACCTGGCCGGCTACACGTCCGGTCTGCCGAGCCTCACGGGCTACCTCGTCGATTCGGAAGGAAACATCGACATGCTGGTGATCGGGAAAGTAAAACTGGCGGGGCTCAACCGCATGGAAGCGACCGAGCTGATCCGTGAGAAGCTGAAGTCCTACCTCAGCAACCCGATCGTCAATATCCGCATTCTCAATTTTAAAGTAACGGTGCTGGGCGAGGTAAGAAACCCCGGAACATTCACCATCCCCAATGAGCGCATCTCCCTGCCCGAAGCGCTGGGACTGGCCGGAGACCTCAACATCACCGCCCGCCGCAAAAATGTGCTGGTGATCCGCGATGTGGACGGACAAAAGACAGAGACCAGGGTCGACCTCACCTCGAAGGAATTATTTTCATCGCCGGTATTTTATCTTAACCAAAACGACATTGTGTATGTAGAGCCCAACCGGGCGCGCATCAATTCCTCGGCAGTGAATACCGCCAACGTGGGGATCATCATTTCGGTGATCTCATTATTAACGACCATCGCCGTCTTAATTTCCAGGTAATATGGAGCAGGAGCATTATAATTTTTCAATAGAGGACAACCAGGAAGGGAATGTAAAAGATCTTCTGCTGCGTTACCTGCGCAACTGGAAATGGTTTGCCCTGAGCGTGGCGATTTGCCTGGTCCTGGGCTTTGTGTACCTGCGTTACCAGGCTCCGGTGTACGAGGTCAATGCGACCATCCTTATCAAGGACGACAAGAAAGGCGCTGTATCGTCGGAGCTGTCGGCCTTCGAGGATCTGGGAATTTTCAACAGCAACAATAACATTGACAATGAGATCGAGATCCTCAAATCGCGTTCCCTGATGCGGAGGGTGGTCAATGAGCTGAAGCTGAATAGCCGTTACTTTTCCTACGGGCGCCCCATCGAGCATGAGCGTTTTTCCAATACACCTGTTCTGGTGGGATACAGCGTGCAGGATACCTTGCACTCCTTCGAAGGAAACTGGCTGCTGAATCCCGAGTCGGAGCGCGGGTTTACGCTCAGTAAAGGAGAAACGGAAGAGGTAATCGGCAAGTATCATTTCGGCGATAGCATCAGCACAGAGCAGGGAAAGATTGTGTTTACAACAACCCCCTTTTTCAGCAGCTCATACCTCAATAAGAACTTCAGGATTGTAATATCCCCGCTTGATAACGTGGTGGATGCTTACCTCAATGCCCTGAAAGTGGAGCCGGTCAGTAAAAATTCAAATGCCATTGTGATCAGCCTGCGCGACCCCTTACCGGACAAGGCGAAGTCGATCGTCGATAACCTGATCAGGCAGCATAACCTGGATGCGATCGAGGACAAGAACGAGGTGAGCAGGAATACAGCCAATTTCATCAGCGAGCGGATCAAGTACATTACCACAGAGCTCTCGGATGTAGAAGCCGAAGCGGAAGATTTTAAAACAAAAAATAAATTAACGGACATTACGTCGGAAGCGGAGCTGTTCCTGAAAACCGGCAGCGAGAGCGAAATGAGCCTGGTAGAGGCGGGTACACAACTGATGCTTGTGAACTATATGTATGACGATTTGCAGAAAAGAACAAATCCGGCTGACCTTATTCCTGCTAATTTAGGTTTGCAGGATCCTGCTATTGCTTCTACGATCAATGATTATAATAAGATCGTGCTGGACCGCAACCGCATTCTGAAAAATGCCGGTGATAAAAATCCGGTGATCGAAAACATCGACTCTCAGTTGCTGGGAATAAGGGCCAGCCTGAAAGAAAGCCTTGCCAACTTAAAAACAGCCCTGGTCATTAAGATGAGAGAGCTGAATAAGCAGGAAGGAGGCATCAACTCCAAGATCGCTTCTGTGCCAAGGTATGAGCGAGAGTTCAGGATCATCCAACGGCAGCAGCAAATCAAGGAAGCGCTGTACCTGTACCTGTTGCAAAAAAGAGAAGAAACCAATATTGCCCTGGCGGTGACCGTTTCAAATACCAAGATCATAGACGCTGCGCATAGTAATGGCCGCATGGTAGCGCCGAAGAGGCAGGTCATTTACCTCTTGTCCCTTTTGTTGGGCGTTCTGCTGCCGGTATTATACTTTTACCTGGCCGACCTGCTCGACACCAGGGTGCATGGCAAAAAAGACATCGATAAGCTGAAGCTGCCATTCCTCGGAGATATTCCGTTAAGCGATTCCAAAAATAAGATCGTGGTTTCGAGGAACGATAATTCTGGCATTGCCGAAGCCTTTCGCCTGTTGCGGACGAATGTTGATTTTATGCTGGGCTCAGACCGCACTTCCGGCAAAACGGTATTTGTAACATCCACTATCGGCCAGGAAGGAAAGTCCTTTGTGGGATTAAACCTGGCGGCGAGCCTCGCCATTTCGGGGAAGAAGACCCTGCTTGTGGGCATGGACCTAAGAGCACCGAAGATTCTGAAGTACCTGAACCTGGAAGACAAAAAAGGGCTCACCAACCTTGTCATGAGCGGGAACATGAACGCTTCGGATTATATTTTCAGCTTACCGGAGCTGGAAGGCCTCGATATCCTGCCCTCCGGATCGATCCCTCCGAACCCCGCAGAGTTATTGATGGACCCGCGGATCAGGGAATTGTTCGACCTGTTGAAACAGCAGTACGATTACATCGTGGTAGATACAGCCCCGGTGGGGATGGTCACCGATACGCTGCTGCTGAATGCCTATGCCGATGCCTTTGTGTATGTGGTGCGTGCCAATTACCTCGATAAGCGACTCCTGAGCATTGCCGAAACGGTATTCAAAGAAAAGCGCCTGTCGAATATGGCGATACTCATCAACGGCTCCGATCATTCCAAAGGCTATGGTTATGGCTACGGGTATGGCGGCTACGGCTACGGAGCCGATAAGCCGCGCCGGTGGTGGCAAAGAAAATAATACCTGAAATAAAAAATCCCATCATGCATATGATGGGATTTTTTTATGGTATCGTCTTACAATCTTATTTGGTTTTAGCTTTTGGTTTGGCTTTCGCTTTAGCAGCAGTAGGCGCAGAGCCTACTTTGATCTCCACGCGCCTGTTTTTCGCTCTTCCTTCTTCCACCTCGTTATTGGCAATAGGATAGGCTGAGCCAAAAGCCTGGGTGGAAATGCGCTTGATATCTACTTTCTTGGATACCAGGTAGTTCTTTACCACATCGGCCCTTTCCTGCGATAGTTTCATGTTCACCGCATCCGTGCCGGAATTATCGGCATGCCCGTTGATCACAAATTTTACTTTCGGAAATTTTTTCATTTGCACGATCAACGCGTCCAGCCCGCGGTAAGCCTCTTCATCCAGCGTGGCATCGTTGGTTTTGAAATTAATGAACTTCAGGTATTTCGATATGAGGTTTCCATCATAGAGCTGCAGGTCCGTATCCATGTCCTGTGGTTTGGATTTGAGCGCATCAAAGATCTTTTCGAGCTCGTTGAATTTTTTCTGCAGGTCGGCAACCTTGTTCTCGCAGGCTTTGGCATCTGCTTTCAGCTTTTCATAATTGGTTTTAATGCTGTTGATTTTGGCCACGGGATCGCTTACCGCTTGTGTGGTGCCGCCACCGGAGCCACCGCTGCTGACCATGCCTGTGCCTTCTGTGCTCAGCTGTGCCTGCTCGGCATCACTAAGCTTGTAGTCGTAAGCTTCGCCCGCCTTGGAAATGGTATTCACCGTTTGCCCTTTGCAGTCGAAGATGATGAGCTTGCCGGCTTCTGTCACTTTGGTATCTTCGGTGCTTATTTTGAAGCTGTAGTGTGCGGCAGGATCCACATTCTGGAAGTTGAAGTTACCGTTGTTGGCGGTTTTCTGGCTGATCACAGTTCCATTCTCACTGACCAGCATCAGCGTAATATCTGTAATCGGGAAGCGCGCCTTGTTAAGGCCTGTGAGCTTGCCGCAAATGTTGATGGCTTTCACCGAAGTCACAGGAGTTGCTGCTGCAGGCGGAGCCTCATCGATGCCCGCTAAGGCCAGCTTCACCAGCGAGTCGCGTTTTTCCAGCTCGGTCATATAGTCCGAAATCTTAATGACCTGCTCGTCGCTGTATACCGTCTGGGCAAAGCCCTTCAGCCAGGTGACAGCAAGTAATAGTGTAAATAAAAAAATCCTCATGGCAATAAAATAAGATGGTTACGTGTCGTATGTTTTTTTAATATGAAGTCGGGCAGCTTTCAGGCGCTTGTGGTTGCCGCTGAATTTCCAGATCAGGCCCGCCGAGTGCTGTAAATAATTGGAGCCGGTTTTCAGGATCGGAGAGGTGAGTCCGAATTTTCCCGATCCCTGGATGTTAAAGCCCAGCACATGGTCAATGGCCCAGATATTAAAGCCGAAGCCTGCATTTAAGGTCGCGATGTTTTTGTATTTAGATACTGTACGCATGGTATAGCCGAAGCCTGAGAAGAGGTAAGGCTCTATCCTGTACAGTTTGGTGAGGGTTTTTTTACCATTGAGGTCCACGGAGAAAAGAGTCCCCGCATTGGTGAAAACGGCGTTGTTGATAGTCTTCCCGGCTTTGAGGCTGTTATAGGTCAGGGCAAGCTCGATGCTCCAGTTGTACCTGCATTCTTTTTCGATGGCCAGCTTTGCAGAAGGGAAAATGTTCCAGGCGTTTTTAGCATCAAACACCTTATTGAAAGGTTTTCCGTCATCGTCCACCACGCTGCCACCCCCCTGGAGAATCCAGGGAGTTTTGGTGATGAAGTGCTTAAACCCCTGTTTGGGTCCGTAGGATGGCACCAGGTAGGGGTGGATGTTCTTTTTTTGCGCGAAAGCACTCCCTGTGGCATAACACAGGCAAAAGGCTGCCAGCAGGAGGCTGAAATATCTGAAGCCAAAGGGGCTTTTCAATCTTTTCTGCAAAGTGATAGGCGTAGTTTTTTAACAAGTATACTGCTTTTTTTTAACATCCTCAAAGCGGGAGGCGTTAAAAAACATCGGGAAAGGCTTTAGAATCGGGTAAACAGAGAAGAAGGCGTCTTATTTTTTGTGGCCGCGGGTTTTAAAGAATTTGTATTTGTTGCCGGTTCTTCCCGGTTTCTGGCCATAGCGTGATTCTGTCGTTTGGAACTTATACACAAAACCGAGAGAATGTTGCAGGTAGTTGCCGGAAGTTTTAATAAAAGGCGACTTCAATGCAAATTTAGCCTGCGACTGCACGTTGATGCCGATCATATCGTCATATACCCAGCAGTTGAAGCCCAGGCCGATGTTGGCAGTAGCGGCGCTGGTGGTTTTGCCGGCACCCCTGTAGGTATAGCCATAACCATGTAATACATAAGGGTCGAAAAACGCCAGGTTTTTTGCGAATTCGGCAAAGCTGAATTTGCCGTTGATATCAGCGGAGAAAAAAGACTGTGTGCTTTTCAGAACATCGTTATTCAGCGTCTTGCCGCTTTTCAGCTGGTTATAGTTAGCTGCAAACTCTACGCTCCAGCCCTGGATCAATACTTTTTCACAGCTTACTTTAGAAGGGTAAGGCACCACATTCCAGGACTTGCCTGCATCAAATAATTTATTGAAAGGCTTCCCGTCATCGTCAATCACATTCCAGCCGAGGCCTACAATCCAGGGAGATCGGATGGTAGAGCGCTGTACATTTTCCCAAAACTGGCCTTTGGATTTTCTACCCTGCCCAATACCCTCCAGGCTAAAGACGAAGGAGAAAAGGATAAAAAATAAAAGAAAAAGGTGTTTCATGAATACGTCTTTAAGATTTCAGCAAAAATAGGCCATTTTATTGGATGAGCAAGGGTTTTGGGTAAATAAAATGTCAAATTTCCGGGTAAAACACCTCCATCTCTGTGGTAAATACTGGCGCCCGGACGGGAAATAAAAAATCCTCCCGCGATGCCTCGGGAGGATTTTGAGAATTCAGAAAGTGTTGCGCTATTTGACAACATAATAGATCTTCGTCAGCCATTTCGCAGGATCTTTCTCTGTCATCGGATCCGTAATGTATTCTTCCACGACAACTGACTGGCTCAGTCCTTTTTCTTTCATGTAGGTATCCATGGCGTAGTGTGCCTGGGCCGATTTGTCGTAAGGGCCGTAATAGTCGATCAGTAATACCTTGCCGGCCGGCGTTTCAAATTTTTCCAGCCCGCTGAGTTTGGTGCTTCCCGAAACTTCCATCACCGGGGCAAAATCTGCTACCATGGTTGTTTCGTCAAAGGAGAAATAAATGGCCTTGGGAGCACCGATGGCTTCTGCCTTGGCTTTTTTCATCGCCTCTCCGATCTCTCCGTAGGTTTTGCCAATGTAATCCGCCATTTTGGGGAATTCGAGCTTGGTGCGTTTGCCATAGTACGTTTTAGCTTCCCAGTTCAGCTCCTGCACCTCATAGTGTACTGTGGCTGTTTCCGCAGGCATGCTTTCCATGGCTGTTTTAAATTTGGCAAGCCCTTTTTCGAAAAGATCGCCTAATTTTTTGTCCATGTTCATGAATAGCGCCATCCCTCTGAAAAGAAAAGGCGTTTTTCCGTAAAGTACCCAGGAGATATTACTTTTAGAAGCATCCAGGGATTTCACGATAAAATAGATATCAGCCTTAAATCCTCCAAAGTCCATCAGGTAAATCACAGAATCCTGCCTGGTGTGTTGATAGGTCATGGTGCCTTTGCCAACATCGTCCTTGTCGCTTTCCCACGACATGGAGGCTCCTTCTTTTCCCGCTTCCCCGGTATAGCTTACTTTCATGGCCGGATCCAGCTCCGTCCAGGGGCTCCACACATCATGGAAGAATTTCAGGTCGGTGGTCTTTTCCCGCACCTTATCCGCAGGCGCATTGATCTCGGCAGAGCGTTCCACTTTGGATGCGGACGGGCCTGCAAAGCACAGGATGATGTACACGGCAATGAGGCCGAGAATAACGTAGAGGATTTTTTTCATAGGTATGGGGTTTAGTTTTTACCGAAATTAGATAAAAATCAAATATGATTTGGCAAATTTTCAGTCACAATCAAACTCCTTTAAGTTTTCAATGCCCCTGATTACTGCTTTTTATTGCGCTTCATTATTCCTTTGCCGGGAATTTGAAATAGTCCGGAAGCCCTGGTATCCTTAGAGAGACAATGAGCGGTAGCTGCCTGGTAGTGGTTCATTCCGGAATTGACATTCCAATTATTTGCGGATGATAAACAGAGCCCGGCGCTTGTACATTGGTTATCAAAGAGCCAGGTTTAATTTGCTACTTCGCACCGGCAAATTTTAATTCACTAACCAAAAACATAAACCCAATGAAAAAACAACTGATTACCTTATCTCTTCTCATGATTGGTGCCTGTGCGGCACAGGCTCAAACAGGCGGAACCGCCAAGCCTGCTGCCACCAAAGCCCAAGCAGCCAAGCCTGCCGTGTCCGAAAACATGAAAGCCTTTCTGGCCATGTTCAACGGCGACTACAAAATGGTAACCGAAGCGCTTGCCAAATATGAGAAGGAAGGGCTCGACCGTCATAACATGGATATGTATGACCTGAACCAGCCTAAAGTGATGAGCACCGAGATCAAAGACAAGCAGGAAAAATACCTGATCGAAGTGAAATCCGGTGTCACAACCCGCAAATTTGAGATCCACTGGGAAGACGGAAAAATTTCCGAGGTAAAAGACCTTGGCCTTAAATAGGCCGGGCAAATGATGGAACAGATCGCCGTTGTGCTGTATGGCCTGTTCCAGTTCATTAATGAAAGAGGTTAAGATCATAATATCTTAACCTCTTTGTGCTATTTGGGAAATTGTGTTGAAAATCAAATTTCAATAATTGGTATTTTTGCAGCATGAAACCATTCCTGCTTCTCTGTTTTATGATGTTCTTTGCCTGGTTGGGCCGTGCCCAGGATGTGCCGGTTATAAAAAAACCAGGAGCAGGGGCACCGGCAACTACCGATACGGTGGAAGCGATGGGGGTCATTGATGTCGGATGGGACTTTATTTATTCGGGCCAGTATGATTCGGCCCTGTATTACCTGAACCGGGGCCTTGACCTGTCGAAGCGTCTTAGCTTCCGACGGGGTATCCTGGCCTACTATCACGGTAGGGCGCATATTTTTTCTTACCAGGGCAACAATGTCAAGGCGCTTCAGATATACAACCTGCTGCTGAGCGAGGCGCGTGCCAATAAACATAAGCAAGGGATGTACAAGGCTTATGCCGCCATCGGACTGACGCAGCGGGATCTGGGCCGCTTTCCGGAAGCGATGGAGGCCACGCTGCAAGCGTTGCGCTATGCGACAGAGCTTGGTAAAAAGAAGCAGGTAGCATCTGCTTACTCCAATATCGGCCTGATCCTCTCGGATCAGAACAAGCCGGAAAAAGCGATTCCCTATTACGAAAAAGCCATTTCCATATTTGCGGAGACGGGCGATAGCATGAACCTTAGTTTCCAGTACAATGACCTGGGAGCGATCTATGAAGACCTGCACCAGGGAGAGAAAGCGAGAAAATCGCTTTACCTTGCCCTGCAATGCGGGCAAGCCGGCGGAAATATGAGCGCTGTAGCCTCGGCCCATACGAACCTGGGCGCTTATTTTCTCAGCGCCGCCTTACCCGACTCCGCCTTGTGGCATTTGCAAAAAGCCATTGGCTTGTGGGAAAAACAGGGCGACGTGGAGGGACTGATTCCCTGTATTGTGAACGTGGGATACATCTATTCCAAAAAAGGAAATGTGGGGAAGAGCCTGGTCTATGTGGAGGAAGCGAACAAAATGGCCTATGCGGTTCATAGCCTGCATTTTGTTGCGGAAACCGAAAAGATCCTCAGCGAGGTCCACCGTGATGCGCATGATTTTCAAAAAGCCTTTGAGCATTATCGCAAGTATATAACTGCGCGCGACAGCATGTTCAACGAGGAGAACGCCGCCAGGATCGTGAAATCGGAAATGAGCTACGAGTTTGAAAAGAAGCAGATGCTGGCACAGCAGGAGCAGCTCAAAAAAGACACGGAAGCGGAAGCGACCCGCAAAAAGCAGCAGGTGATCATCTGGGTGGTCAGCGTCTCCTTCATTCTCTTGTCGGTGATCGCTTTCCTGGTAATACGCCAGTTCCGCTTTAAGAACAGGGAGCGGGAGATGCAGCTCGAGCAAAAGCTCCTGCGCTCGCAGATGAACCCTCATTTTATTTTCAATTCGTTACAGGCTATCCAGAATTTTATTTTGAAACGAAATGAGAAGGACGCGGTGCGCTACCTCGGCTCCTTCGCATCGATCACGCGCTCGGTGCTCGAAAATTCGCGGATGGAAATGATCCCCCTGCGCAAAGAGGTGGGCCTGCTCGGCAATTACCTGCAATTGCAGAAGCTGAGGTTCGGCGAAAAATTTGATTACGAAGTTCAGGTAGATGAGGCTATCAGCCAGGATGAAGTATATATTCCGCCGATGCTCTCGCAGCCTTTTATTGAGAATGCCCTTGAGCATGGCATGAACGGCATTGAAGCGGGAGGCCTCATACAGGTGCATTTCAGTATGCAGGGCCAGGCGCTGGTGTTGGAGATCAGGGACAATGGTTACGGCATTCAGGCCCCGAAGAAACATGAAAAAGATCATACCTCGCTGGCGATGACCATTACCCGCGAACGCATTGAGCTCATGAACCGGAAAAGCGATGCGAAGATCACGTTTAGCGTGTCTGATGCTTACCCGGGGACGGAGCGTGTAGGAGTAAAGGTGCGCTTCATCATTCCCCTGTCGGGCATATCAATTTAATGTTAATTGATCAGATGCCGGATTGGCACTGAACTTTAATATGTATTTTTGCAACAGGTTATGAATACATTGTTGAAGGTACTGATTGTAGATGATGAAGCGCATGTCCGCGAAGCGCTCTCGGGGATGCTAAGCACATTTTGTGACGATGTGGAAATTGTAGCCGAGGCCACAGGTGCCAAAGCCGGCATCGAGGCTATCCGGAAACACCAGCCGGATGTGGTCTTGCTCGACATCGATCTGAAGGATGGAACCGGTTTTGATGTGGTCCGTCATTTTCAGCCTCTTAACTTTAAAGTGATCTTTATTACCACCTACCAGGAGTATGCTTTGCAGGCCTTTCGCTTTTCGGCGGTGGATTATATTCTCAAGCCGGCAGATCCCGATCTCCTGGCGGAAGCCATCCGGAAGGCCAGGGTGCTCATCGGCCATGAGCAGACCGATTTGAAGCTCAGCGCCCTGATGCACAACCTGCAGCAGGTTTCGGGCCAGTCCCGTAAAATTGTACTCAACACGATGGAGACGATGCATGTGGTTCATGTCAACGATATCGTCAGGCTAGAGGCCGATCGTAACTATACCCGCTTTTTTATTCTTAACCAGAAGCCGGTTCTGGTTTCGGGTTCCCTCATCGATTACGAGGAGATGCTGCATTCCTGTGGTTTTTTCCGCTCCCACCATTCCCACCTGGTGAATCTTTCCTATGTCGACCGTTATGAGAAAAAAGACGGAGGCCGCCTGGTGATGAAAGACGGGTCGGAAGCCCTGGTATCCGTGCGGAGAAAGGATGAGCTGATCGCCGCCCTCAGCCGTATTTAAGCCCCAAAAACACTTATTCAACAAAGAATACGGCAGATAGCTAAACGGTATCGCCTGTACATTCTTTCCGGAAAACCGGATTTTAAGTCGCTACTTCGCCCTGTGAAAGCCGGTTAACGGCCTTCGCCTTTAAAATAACTGCGACATGACTATCCTCTGCGGCATCATCATTCATTTTTAATTCGGAATACCTAAACGTTTAATTACATCATAACATGAAGACACAACTGATCGCTTTATCTGCGCTTTTTATAACCACCTGTGCTATGCAGGCACAAACAGCCACTACTGCCAAACCCGCTGCCACCAAAGCTCAAACAGCAAAGGCGGGCGTTTCCGAAAACATGAAAGGCTTTATGGCGATGTTCAACGGGAACTCCAAAACGGTAGGCGAAGCCCTTGCCAGGTATGAGAAGGAAGGCCTTGATCGCCATGATATGGACATGTATAACCTGGCGGATCCTAAAGTGGTAAGCACTGAGGTGAAAGACAAGTAGGAAAAATACCTGATGGAGGTGAAGTCCGGAGTAACGACCCGCCGATATGAGATTTACTGGGAAGGCGGAAAAATTTCGGAGGTTAAGGACCTCGGACTTAAGTTGTAAGGAAAGCCACTGGTGTGTGTGGAATGAATCTCTCCGGCTACAACCTATCGCGTGCGGGCCTCTTCCCTAAGGAGGTTCGCTCTATGCGCGAAATTTTCCCGGACCTGTTTTTTTTCCGACATGTTCCAAACCTACGATTATGCAAAAAAGGATTAAACATCAACCACAAGTATCTACCGCTATGAAGCTTAAATTAGTAACCACCCTTCTCCTGGCCGGCCCCCTGGGCTTTTCGGTCCTGGCACAGCTGGATTTTAAACAGCATCCTTTTCCGCCGACCGTATTACTGAGCTCCTTTCTGGAGAACGGCCTGAAGATGGAGCCTGACTACAAGGCGCCTTATGTCTATCTGCCGGAAATCGTCTTTCTGCCAACCAGAACAAGCGGCGGCGAGCCCATGGATTATTCAAATTCCAAAGAGCTGGAGTTTGACATTAAGCAGGGTGATAAGGTGTTTTCAAAAACCTATTACACAAAAATAAACGATGGATCACCGGTGACGGCTTTGGCAAAAAGTGATTTTGTGGAAGCGGAGGAAGCCCAAAGCCCTTTGGAAGCCGGGAGCTATACCTGCGATATGAAGATCGGCCAGAGAACCGTATTCTCTATGCCTTTTGAGCTGATCGTGGTGAAGAACAATGATCCTTATGCCGGCATTAAAGAGTACAGGATGATTGATGGTTATTGGTCGAAATATGCCTATTATAAATTCAACAAGGAAGGTAATCTGATCTGGGGCATGTTCACAAACAACATGGATAAGAAACCATTGCAAAGTCTCAGGGACAAGAAAGAGTTCAGCATGGAAACCCAGTTGTTTTATAATGATAAGCCAGTCTCTCAGCCTATCAATGAAAATTTTTCACAGACTCACGGAAGCTGGGAGCTGCACGACCACACATTTTCAAAATTGGTTGGCAGTGATTACATCAGCAGGGAAGATCTGAAAGATGGGAACTATGTCGTAAAAGTAAAGCTGAATGAAGAATTAAGAGAATATCCATTTACCATCAAAGACGGAAAGATGGTGCTGATCGATGAGCAGGACAAAACCAAAACAAGCGATCCGGCAAAAGTATTCGAAGGGATGAACAAAGAATTTTGGGTAAAGCGAACTAAATAAAATACACATCCGGGATCAAAGACAGAGCACTGCAAATAGCTACAGCTATTAGGAAACATCTATCCGGCTGAACGTTGCTCCGGAAACTTTAAAGAGGATGGGCCCCGATCAGGCTGGCCGGCCTTATGGATATGACACAAAAAAATAATTAAACTAAAAATCGAATCAGAGAAGCACTATGAAAAAACTAATAATATGCTGTATCGCCGTTTTCATGACATTTGGTGTTAAGGCACAGACCTCGGCCATGATCTGGGCCAAAAACCTGAAGTATTCTACCGCAGGGGGTACATCCAGGCCCGCGGATATGGTTATTGATAATGCCGGAAACTATTACATTACAGGGGCATTTACGGGAATTCTGGATATGGATCCGGGCCCTGCGATCCACACTATTTCCGGAGCAGGAAATGACGATATGTTCATTGCCAAGTATGATGGCAATGGGAATTATATATGGGCGAAGTCCATTGGCACCAGTAACCTGGAAGGAGGTGTCGGATTGCATGTGATAAACAATATCCTTTATGTAACCGGCGCGTTTTTTTCCGGTCCGCTGGATGTGGACCCGGGGCCGGCAACTTATACATTGACCGGTGTACCCGGCCTGATGAATAACTATCTTGCTACATACGATACCAGCGGAGCATTCCAGAGCGCCTTTTCTATGCCCGGTTGCAGGTTCGGTGCCGTCAGAACCGATAATTCCGGTAACCTCGTCATCGGTGGTTATTATACAGGCTCTGTCGATCTTGATCCGGGTCCGGGAACTAATAGTCAAACCAGCTTGTCCGGCAGCAAGGATCTGTTTTATGGCAAATATACACCTGCCGGCTCACAGATCTGGGTCAACATTAAAGCAGGAACAGGGGACGATTATGTCAATGATCTCACCGTAAGCGCTTCGGGTCTGATCGTCACAGCGGGTTTCTACAACTATAATTCGTATTCGGAGATCGCCAACACTTCGGGTGTCATTCAAAAAACAGGTTCCTTCGGCACTGCGAGGATGACAGCCGTGGAAACGGATGCCGCCGGAAATATTTTTTATACAGGTAATTATGATAATGCCAACGATTTCGACTGGAGTGCAGCAACCTATTCTGTTGCCAACAATGGGAACTACGTTCAGGGCTTTGTTGCAAAATACACGCCTGCCTATACCATCAGCTGGGCCAAACAAATTACCACGGTGATGAGCATCAATTATGCGGCTTCGCAAAACATTGCGTTGGATAACAACGGCGATGTCCTGATCACCTTCCGCGAGAGCCATGCCGGCTCCAACAGCTGGTTGTGTTTTGCCAAGCTGGACAATGCCAATGGCGCCACTATCTGGAGGAATGACCTTTCAGGATCCTGCTACAATGGAGCTATGAGCAACGAAGGAATTGCCATAGGCTACAGAAGCCAGGATGGATCGGTGCTGGTGACGGGAATGATCGGCGGATCCTCATCTGGTTCGTCAACCCCCTGTTCCTTTGATGCCGATCCGGGTACAGGCGTTTACAACCTGAATGCAGGTGTAGGTAATACAGCCAACCGCGATGTGTTTATGGGAAAATATGCTTCCTGCGCCGGCGGTCCGACAGGCTTATCCGCTATCAACGGCAGCACGCTGTCATGTGCCGGAGCCGCCACGGTATACAGCGTGAGTCCTGCCGCTGGCGCCAGCAGCTACAGCTGGTCGCTTCCGGCCGGCTGGACGGGCAGCAGCACCAGCAATACGATCAGTATCACACCTTCCGCTTCAGGCACCCTGTCGGTATATGCCCTGAACAGCTGCGGCTCTTCGTCGTCGCAGACGCTCAGCGTGCAGGTCAATCCTGTTCCGGTTCAACCTTCTGCTATTTCAGGAGCGGCTGCTTTATGCGCAGGATCAGGGCTGCAAACCTATAGTATTCCGGCAGTCAGCGGCGCCACGAGCTATTCCTGGTCCTTACCGGGAAGCTGGTCCGGCAGCAGCACCAGCAATACCATCCAGGCAAACCCCGGCACAAGCGGCGGCACGATTACAGTGGCGGCTGTTAATGCCTGTGGTACCGGCCCTTCGCAAAGCCTGGCTGTTTTAGCAAATACACTTCCACCTGTCAGCATTACCGGCCCGTCCTCAGTATGCTCTGGCAGTGCAGCCACACTCAGCGCTACCGGCGCAACAAGCTACACCTGGAGTACCTCATCCAACAGCAGCAGCATTTCGGTTTCGCCATCGGGTAATACCACTTATACGGTAACAGGTATGGATGTCAATGGCTGCATAAATAACGCCACAAAAAGCCTAACGGTCAACGCCCTGCCTGCCTTAGCCATCAACGGCCCTTCGGCCTTATGTTCCGGAAGCAGCGCCACGCTCATAGCATCCGGGGCGATTACCTATACCTGGAATACTTCTTCCAACAGTAGTAGTATCTCTGTTTCCCCAACAGGCAATACCACTTACACCGTATCCGGTACAGATGGCAATGGTTGCATAAATAACGCTACAAAAAGTCTAACGGTCAACGCCCTGCCTGCCTTAGCCATCAACGGCCCTTCAGCCGTATGCTCCGGAAGCAGTGCCACGCTCACCGCGTCCGGGGCTTCCACCTATACCTGGAGCACCGGGGCCAACAGTACCGGTGCTGTGATTTCTCCAACCCTTACGGCAAGCTATACGCTTACAGGAACAGATGCCAACGGCTGTGTGAATGTTGCGACAAAACATGTGATAGTACAGACACTGCCTTCCGTCGTTATCGGAGGTAATACAGCGATATGTGCCGGGACCCATGCGACCTTAACGGTTACAGGGGCTATATCGTATACCTGGAGCACAGGTGCTACTACCAGCAGTGTTTCCGTATCACCGCCTTCCTCTATAACCTATTCCGTTTTGGGAACCGATGCCAACGGTTGCCAGGGAGTGGCTTTCGCTAACGTTGGAGTTACGGCCTCACTTCCTGTGATCGTTAACGGCCCGTCGATGCTATGCGCCGGCAGCAGTGCCACACTGGATGCAACAGGCGCTGTGACCTATACCTGGAGCACAGGAGCCACCACCAGCAGTGTGTCTGTTTCTCCTACAGCCTTTACGATCTATACAGTCACCGGCACGGATGCAGCCGGCTGTACAGGCACAGCTTACAAGAACATCACGGTGGTTGCTAATCCTACGCTGTCTGTGACGGGACCTTCTACCGTATGCGCAGGAGCCAGCGCTACCATACAGGTAAGCGGTGCTCTGTCCTATACCTGGAGCACCGGCGCGCATGCCTCTTACCAGGTGATCACGCCTTTTGCCGATATGACCTATGGCGTGTACGGCACAGACGCCAACGGCTGCATGGGTGGCGCTACCAAAAGTGTCACGGTGAGCGCTCTTCCTGCCGTATCCATCGGGGGGCCTTCTTCTGTATGTGCCGGCAGCAGCATTAGCCTTACTGCAAACGGGGCAACCAGCTACACCTGGAATAGCGGCAGCAATGCCAGCAGCATTTCTGTATCACCAACCGTCAATACCACTTATACCCTCAGTGGTACATCGGCCAATACCTGCAGCAATACCGCTGTAAGGAGCATTACGGTAAATCCATTGCCGGTGGTGGCAGTGAGCGGCCCGACATTGATCTGTAAAGGAAATACAGCCACCTTAACGGCCAGCGGGGCTAACAGCTACACCTGGAATACATCGTCCAACAGCGCCACAGTTTCTGTTTCCCCCGTATTAACCACTACTTATACAGTAAATGGCACCGACCTGAACGGTTGTTCCAAAGCAGCAAGCCTCACACTTTCCGTTTCGCCGTGTACTGGAATCGAATCATGGAGCCGCGAAGCAACAGGTATTTCCCTGTACCCAAATCCTGCGAGGGATGAAGTGTTTATTCAAAGTAACCTGGCCATTCAGGCTTACAGCATCCTGGATGTAAGCGGCAGAACCGTGTTTGAAGCATCCGGCCTGAATACCGACAAGGCACAGCTGAACCTCCGGGGCTACGATAGCGGCATGTACATGATCATCATCTATGCCGGCAATTCAACGACGACATTGAAGTTCATCAAAGAGTAACAGGATGTATTTGCAGGATCATCCGGTAAAGGATGTTTTATGCAGAGTGAGGTCGGGAAAGCGGAGTCCCGGCCTCTTTTACACAAAAAACAACAGGGAGACAGATGGATCAGAAGGAACAAATCAACTGGACAGCGGTAGTCGTTTATTATTTACTGGCCTGCGCTATTTCATGGCCTTTCTTCTGGTGGAGGGACCTGCATCCCGAGAGCTTTCAGGCATGGGACCTTCACCCGATTGTGAGAACCTGGAGCTTTATGTGGGGGCCGGGAATCGCCACCTTCGTGGTAGTGGTTCTCCTTTACAGGAATCAGCTGAAGATGGATCATATCACCCTCTTCGGCAATTCGGTGTTGCAAAGCCTGCTGTGCTGGTTTGTGCCCTTTATCATGCTTGCTATTCCCGGCTTACCGAATACGATGGGCGTGAATCCTCATGTGTTCCCCATCGTGTTTATGGGTATTTTAGGATTCATCTCCATTGTCGGAGAAGACTCCGGCTGGGCTTATTTCCTTAAGAATATGCTGATAAAGATCCCGACCCTGAAGCGAAGCATCCTTATTGGAGCGCTTTGGGAGCTCTGGCACTTCACCAACCGCACGGCTCACAAAACCCCGATGCAGGCTGTTTTATCTGTCCTGTTCATGATGTGCTTTTTAATCCTGCTCACTTATATCATGAGCAAAATTACGGACAGGACCAAATCGCTGGTCACAGTCGTCACGATTCACATGTGGTTTAATGTGCTGGTGGAAAATGGCTGCACGGCAGTGTATATTGTATTTGGCCTGTCATTTGTTTTTTGGACAGTGATGTACCTGAGCTGGGATAAGCCGTTTTGGAATAAATTTAAAATTAGAAGAGATAGCCTGAAATGATCTGAAATTTCAGGACTCTTTTAAAAAAATACTGTACATTTCTTTTTGAAGTAACGATGGATTATCATGTATACCACTCAATTTAGCTGTCACGGGCTAAGGCCTCTGTATTCCAGGCGCCTGGCTGTTCTTATTGCTTTTTCACTGTTTCCGCTTGTGTTTTTTGCGGTGAATGTATACCTCGGCAATCAGGTGCCGAAAGCGCTGAAGGGCTCCAATCCTTATTTTCTGATAGCTTTTGTGCTGCTGACGGTCTGGTGGCTCATCGTTTATTTTAGGCGGCGCTTTAAGATCAATCTCTATGGCGATGAGCAGGGCCTGAGCATTGAAGTAAATGATCCGGAGTTGACCGCTCCTGTGGAGATCCGCTATCCCTTCACACTTTCTAAACAATGGATCCGGCGCAAGAACGGGCAGACTTATATCAAGGAGCTGTTTCTGACGTTTCTGGATCAGCATCAGGCGCCGGTGCTTACCTTTAAAGGCTCTCTCGGCGACCTGCGCGATGTGCCTTCCGGCTTTGTTTATATAGACATTCACAGCGACGAGCGCCGGTACCTGAAAATTTCAGATCAGTTATATGCAACCAAAGTAAAGGACCTGGAGGATGCCTTGCAGATTCACCTGAATTACCTGGCCACCAGAAAAACGAATACATTAAATTCCTGAGAAATGAAGTCTTACCGAAAAAATATCAGCCGCCTTTCAGATGCCCTGAAATTAAGATGCGGAGCTTACCTATGGTCTTTGGCTGCTGGCTCTCTGATGCTTTCCTGCCAGTCGGCCGCGGATAGGGACAGGCAGGTATTGAACGATGCCATGCAACTCAACCAGTCCGCCGGCATGATTCCCGCAGGTGATAGCATGCAGCTTCCCATTCAGAGCTCGCCATACACAGGCCCGGTAAAATCAGTTCCAAAACAGGAAGAGCTTATAGCAGGTTGCAGGGTGAAATCGGTCAGGCAGACCTACGAAGGCGGCTGGTCGCTTTCGGTTTATGATAAAAAAGGGCACAAGCTGAGCGAAGAAACCGACTATTCCGGAAAGAAGACCTACACCCATAAGTTTGACAGCGAAGGCAGGGTTGTACAGGAAAAAACGAAATACAAAGACGGAACTGCCTTTACAACGGATTATAGCTATAACGATGAGGGGAAGCTGATCAGAAAAACCTTTACAGACAGTGATGGCAAGGCTTCGGTAACGGAAATAGAGTACAATGCTGCCCTGAATACGCGCACCGAGCGCTCATCTAACGGTGTAGATAAAGAATTTTATGATAACAGGGGCCTGCGTGTCCGCTTCGAATCGTATGACGACAAGGAGAAGCTGATAGGATATGGTGAAGCCACTTACAACGAGGCTGGTTTAAAGCAGAGCGAAACGGCATTCATCATGGGCATGAATACCCATGATGAGATGAAATACAGTGAAAAGGGTCAGCTGCTGGAGCAACACCGCACAGGAATACTCGATGTGTATTTCAGGTTTGAGTACAATGAGAAAGGTCTAAAGATCAGCGAGAAAACAATCAAAGGCGGGAAAGAAGAAGAAACCCTGTATGAGTATCGCTACCATTGATCCATCCGTTAAATACGGATTCCGATGATGCACACGTCGTCTACCTGCCCCAGGTTTCCTTTCCAGTTTTCAAAAGAGGCATGGAGTGTGCGGGACTGTTCATCCATGCCCTGCCCGGAGATGCGGACAATCAGCTCCTCCAGCTGTTTGTATTTGAATTTTTTTCCCTTCGGTCCTCCAAACTGATCGGCATAACCGTCGCTGAAGAGGTAGAGCAGATCGCCCGGCAGAAGCTGAATGCGTTGCGTGCTAAAAGGAAGCTCGTCGATGTATTCGCCTACCGGTTGCTTATCCGGGGCGATGCGTGTGAGTGTCTTTTCACGAATGTGCCACAGCGGGTTGTTGGCGCCGGCCCATTGTAGCAGGCGCGTTTGCGTATTCAGGGCACAGAGGGAAATATCCATGCCGTCGCGTACCTGTTTTTCGCTTTTCTCAAAGGTAGAGATCACCAGCTCCCGGGTCTTGTCCAGGATCTCGCCCGGATCGCTGAGCCTGAACTCGAGGATGCTCCGGTTCAGGGCATTGCTGCATACCACGGATACCATCGCGCCCGGCACACCATGCCCGGTGCAATCGGCTACAGCAAAAAATAAAAGCCCCTGCGACTTTTCCATCCAGTAAAAATCACCGGCCACAATATCCTTGGGCTTGTATAAAACAAAGCTGTCGGGCAGCTGGCTTTTCCAGAGCGCCATCGGTGGCAGGATGGCTTCCTGCAGGCTTTTGGCATAATTGATACTGTCGATGATCTCTTTCTGCTTTTCCTCAATGATCCCCTTTTGCTCAAGCACCGTTTTTTTAGCCTGCTTTTCCAGCTTCAGGCTTTTGTACACCATGTAGCCAAAGAACAGCGATACTCCCAGAATGGCGACAACCGAGAAAAAGATGATGTAGTTTCGCTTACGCTCTTCGCTCAGCTGTATCGCATTCTTCTGCGATTCGACCAGGAATTTTTCTTCCTTTTTGATGTACTCATATTCTATTTCGTTTCTGGCGAGGAGGAGCCTGTTCTCATCATTGATGATGGAATCGGAAAGGCGATGGTATTGGAGGTAGTAGGCCAGCGCCTTTTCAAAATCACGCTTGTCCCTGTAGTGGTAAAATAATTTTTCGGCGCTGATCTTCTGTTCCTGCAGCTGGTGCAGGTTTTGAGAGATCTGTAGCGATAGCCGGCTGTAATGCGCGCCCGAGTCGCTGCGTCCCTGTCCGAAGTGGATGTTGGCTTTCACGTTGTAGGCCCAGGCCAGGTTAAAGCTGTCGTTTTGTGCAGTGATGTGTTTCATGCCACGTGCAGAGTTAACCATGGCCGAGTCGTATCGCTTCAGGTGCGTATAGTTTACGGCCAGGTTGGTATAAGCCATACCCAGGTACTGGTTTTGGTTGGTTGCCATACACTGAGTAATGGCTTTCCTGTAAAAGGAAATAGAGCTTGTATATTGCCTGAGGTCCTGGTAAAGCACGCCAACGCTGATAAGGCTTGGCACGAGGTATTCCGGATCGTTGTTCTTCTGGAACACAGGAAGCGCCTTGAGCAGGTAGCCGAGCGCTTTTTCGTGCTCTTCCTGTGAGTAGTAGTTCATGCCCAGGTTGTAGCGGCATTGCGCGATCAGCGTTTCGTCCCGGATTTTTTCTGCAAGCATAAGGGTATAAAAGCTTATGGCCTGCGCTTTTTTAAACGCATTTTTTTGCTTGTAGAAATAGGCCAGGTTGGTGTGAAGGTGAATCTTGTCCTTCACAAAATCGGAGTAGGGGTAGCTGACAGAGTCGCTTTCGCTCAACAGGCGAAGCCCTGTTTTGGCGTACATCTCGATAGCGTCGATCTCTACCACATCGGTGAGTGTGATCAGGGCCTTTACCCTGTCGTTGAGGCGGAGGCCGGGGTTTCCGGCAATACGCCTTAAGCTGTCGGCGTCGGGCTGTGCCATGCCAAACACAGGAAGCAATATAAGTACGAGGAGGAGCCTTAACATGATTATAAATATACTAAAAGCAGCCATGCTGCCAAACAGGAATCAGCCCGCGGAGGCACCCGGATGCCAACCGCTAAATGCGGATTCCGATGACACACACGTCGTCTACCTGCTCGAGCTCTCCTTTCCAGTGTTCGAAGGCTGCTGACAGTGATTGCTTCTGTACCTGCACAGGCATTTCTGAAACCGAAAGAAGAAGCTCCTGGAGCGCACGGTATTTGAATTTTTTGCCTTTAGGCCCGCCAAACTGGTCGGCAAAGCCATCCGTAAATGTATAGATCATGTCACCCTTTTCCAGGGTCATGCTATGTTGCGAAAAAGGAACGGTGTCGCGGTCGTACTTGCCAACCGGCATTTTATCGGCTGCCAGAACCAGGAGCTCTTGTTTCCTGACGATCCAGATGGGATTATTAGCGGCCGAATAGCTCAGTTCCTTATTGGCAAAGTCAAAGCTTAAGAGGCTGCAGTCCATGCCATCCTTACCGCCTTCCAGGCTTCCGTCGTTTGATAAATAGCGGATGATCTTCTTCCGGGTGGCGTTTAAAATATCTGCCGGTTGCAGTAGCTTGTCGGCATTCACCGCCTCATTGAGGCAGCTGATGTTAAGCATGCTCATGATCGAGCCCGGAACCCCGTGCCCCGTGCTATCGGCAATTGCCAGCAAAAAGCGGCCGTTGCTTAAGGAGGAGCTCCAGTAAAAATCACCGCTGACCACGTCCCTGGGTTTAAATACCAGGAAATAGTCTTTCAGGTTTTCGGAGAGCTGCTGTTCGCTGGTGAGGAGGGCGTACTGGATGCGCCTGGCATAGGTGATGCTGTCGAGGATCTCTTTCTGCTTGGTTTCAATGATCAGGTTCTTGGCGGACACATCGTTTTTTTGCTGCCGGATGATCTCATTATCTTTTTGCTTCCGGCGGTAATTGACGATGGCTGCTATCAGAAAGGCAAAGGATACCACCACAACACCCACCAGCAGGTAATTGATGGTCTTTTGCTTGTTTTGGGCTTCGCTCAGCGCCACGATCTGCCCCTCTTTTTTTTCCACTTCGTGAACAGTATTGATCTCGGATAGTTTTTCCTGCAGATTTTTGGCGTACACCGTATCCTTCAGGCTTAGCGCGCTCATGAGCACTTCATAGGAGCGGTCGTAATCTTTATTTTTATACAGGAATTTTCCCAGCTGGTGTTTCAGTCCTATCTCCTTGTTGATCTCTGGTGAGCTTTTCAGCATGCGCAAGGCCGAGTCTACAAAAACAACAGCATCCTTGTAGTTCCCCTTTTTGGCGAGGATCTCGGCATGGTTGCTGAAGGTGGTGGTCTTCAGGTAATCTTCAAGCGTGTTGTTTGCAATGATATGGAGGGCTTCGCTGCTGTAGCGCTCGGCTCCGGCAAAATTTTTCAGCTCGAGGTACTCATGGCATATATTGTTACAGATCATAATCAGATCTGAAAAATTGCTGTCGGCCTTCGCGGCTTTGTAGCTCTCCATATACAGCGCCAGCGCTTCCCGCGGCCGGTTGCTGGAACCGTACACATTGGCGAGATTGATCTTCAGGGAATAATTCAGAACCACATCATCCAGCTTTTCGGAGATGGCAATTCCCTTTTTGTAATAACTGATGCTGTTCTTATAGTCCTGGATATTGTAAAACAGGGAGCCGAGGCTGTTGTATAATTTAGAGAGCCCCGTATCGAATTTGATCTTTGTGAACTTTTGCTCCGCCTGCATAAAACACCTGATCGCCTTATCGTTCAATCCCTGGCTCGTATAGGCAATGCCCATGTTGGTGAGCGAGCGGCCCATGCCGAGCTCATCGCCGATAGGCTCCTGTATGCTCAGCGCCTGCTGGTGATAGGCAATGGCAGAGTCGTTGTTGCCTATGTAATTATAGGCGGAGCCAATGGTGTTGAGCGAAAATGCCAATAAACGTTTATTGTCCGCATGCGCGGCAAGGCGATTCGCCTCAAAGGCCACAGCAAGCGATTGCTTGGGGTCTGCCGAAAACAAGGCGCGCGCTTCATCGATCCTGGACTGGACAAGTGCCGTATCCGGCTGGGAAAATGCAGACCCCCAGGCGCACAGGAAAAGAACGACGATCGGGAAAATGCGCGGTTTATAAGTGGTTTTAGTACACCTCATGAGCTGTCGGTAAGACGAAAGCGATCCTACATGTTTCGCCTGTACTGTCCGCCTACCTCAAACAGGCATTTGGTGATTTGCCCCAGCGACATGTATTTGACGGCTTCCATCAGTTCGGTGAAAATGTTCCTGTTCTGGATAGCAGCTGTCTGGAGCTTATGCACCATGTGGTCGTATTGATCCGCATGCGTTTTGTGCAGCTCGGCGAGCATCGTAATCTGGTATTCCTTCTCTTCGGTGGTTGAGCGGATCACCTCTTTCGGGATGATGGTCGGGCTGCCTTTGCTTGACAGGAAGGTATTCACGCCAATGATCGGGTACTCACCCGTATGCTTCAGCGTTTCATAATACAGGCTCTCTTCCTGGATCTGTCCGCGCTGGTACATGGTTTCCATAGCGCCCAGCACACCGCCGCGTTCCGAGATACGGTCGAACTCCCTTAATACCGCTTCTTCCACGAGGTCTGTCAGCTCTTCGATGATGAAAGAACCCTGCAGCGGATTTTCGTTTTTCGCTAAGCCCAGCTCACGGTTAATGATCAATTGGATGGCCATGGCCCTTCTTACTGATTCCTCGGTAGGTGTGGTAATCGCTTCATCATAGGCATTCGTGTGCAGGGAATTACAGTTGTCATAGATGGCATACAAGGCCTGTAGTGTCGTCCGGATGTCGTTGAAATCGATCTCCTGCGCATGAAGCGAGCGACCGGATGTCTGAATGTGGTATTTCAGCATCTGGCTGCGTTCATTACCGTTGTAGCGGTACTTCATCGCTTTCGACCAGATGCGGCGGCTCACGCGGCCGATCACGCTGTACTCAGGGTCGATGCCATTACTGAAGAAGAAGGATAAGTTCGGAGCAAAATCATCGATGTGCATGCCGCGGCTCAGGTAATACTCCACGAAGGTGAAACCATTGGCGAGTGTAAAGGCAAGCTGCGAGATAGGATTGGCGCCGGCTTCCGCAATGTGGTAACCGCTGATGGACACCGAGTAAAAGTTCCTCACTTTCTGATCAATGAAATATTGCTGCACATCGCCCATCACCCGGAGGCTGAACTCTGTGCTGAAGATACAGGTGTTTTGCGCCTGGTCTTCTTTCAGGATATCGGCCTGTACCGTGCCGCGCACCTGCGATAAGGTCGTCGCTTTAATGTTTTCGTACACTTCTTTTGGCAATACCTGGTCGCCGGTAACACCCAGCAGCATCAGGCCCAGGCCGTTATTGCCTTCCGGCAGATCGCCCTGGTAAGTCGGGCGTATGGTTCCTTTGGCTTTGTAGATGGCTTTGATTTTTTCCTCCACTTCTTTTTCCAGGCCATGCTCTTTGATGTACAATTCGCATTGCTGATCGATAGCGGCATTCATGAAGAATGCTGCGATGGTTGGCGCAGGGCCGTTGATGGTCATGGATACCGAGGTTTTCGGATCGGCGAGGTTAAAGCCGCTGTATAATTTCTTGGCATCATCGAGGCAGCAGATGCTTACACCCGAGTTGCCGATCTTCCCGTAAATATCCGGGCGGTAATCCGGATCGTTCCCGTAAAGGGTTACGCTATCGAAAGCTGTGCTTAAGCGGGCGGCGGGCAATCCCTTGCTCACATAATGGAAACGCTTGTTGGTGCGCTCCGGTCCGCCTTCGCCGGCAAACATCCGCGTTGGGTCCTCGCCCTCGCGCTTAAATGGATAGATCCCTGCGGTGTAGGGGAAATCTCCCGGGAAATTTTCCTGCAGGTTCCATTTCAGGATATCGCCCCAGGCACTGTATTTCGGTGAGGCGATCTTCGGAACCTGTGTGTGGGAAAGGGATTCGTAATGCGTGGCAATTTTCAGAACCTTATCACGCACCTTAAACTCATAAAACTCGTTGCTGAATAATTTCTTCTTGGCCTCCCAGTTCTCGATCACCAGCATGTTGCGCGGGTCGAGGTCCAGCTTTGTTTTTTCATACGCTTCCTGCAGGCCTTTGATCAAACGGTCTTTATCATCCATGGTGGAAGCGGAGATCGTTTCGATGGTTTTTTGGATGCCGTATAATTTCTGCGCTACTTCCGCCTGCTGTTCCGCTTTCTTGTCATAGCTGCGGTTGTTCTCGGAAATCTCGCTCAGGTAGCGGGTTTTGGAAGGAGGAATGATGTAGATCTTTTCGCTCATCTCTTCCGTAATGTGGAAGTTGGAAGCCAGGTTTTTATTTCCTGTTTTCTCCACCATTTTGTTCATCACCGCTTTATAGAGGCGGTTCATGCCCGGGTCGTTGAACTGCGACGCGATGGTGCCGAATACCGGGATGTCCTCGTCCGCAATTTCCCATAAGTTGTGGTTGCGCTTGTATTGTTTTTTCACATCGCGGATGGCATCCAAAGCCCCCCGCTTGTCAAATTTATTCAATGCGATAATGTCGGCAAAATCCAGCATGTCGATCTTCTCGAGCTGGGTGGCAGCGCCGTATTCAGGCGTCATCACGTACAGGCTCATGTTGGAGTGCTCGATGATCTCCGTATCGCTTTGCCCGATGCCGGAGGTCTCTAAAATGATCAGGTCAAAGTGAGCGGCTTTGCAGATGTTCACCGCATCCTGCACGTATTTGCTCAGGGCCAGGTTGCTCTGGCGCGTAGCCAGTGAGCGCATATACACGCGGTCGTTCTTGATGGCATTCATGCGGATCCTGTCGCCCAGCAAAGCCCCACCGGTCTTGCGTTTGGAAGGGTCCACCGAGATGATCGCAATTTGCTTGTCCTTAAAATCAATTAGAAAGCGGCGTACCAGCTCATCCACCAGGCTCGATTTTCCGGAGCCACCGGTTCCGGTGATCCCCAGCACAGGCGTGGCCGATACTTTGGCTTTGCTTTCGATGTCTTTCAGGACGATGGTATTCTCCTCGTTGAAGTTTTCCGCCGCCGAAATGATTTTGGCGATGGATTTAAAATCCTTTTGTGCAAATTTCGTGATCTCCCCGTTGAGCTGAGTGCCTGTGGCGTAGTCGCACTGGCGCAGCAGATCGTTGATCATGCCCTGCAGGCCAAGCGCACGGCCATCGTCGGGCGAATAGATCTTGGTGATGCCATAGGCATGCAGCTCCTCGATCTCAGTAGGGAGGATCACACCGCCGCCGCCGCCAAACAGCTTGATATGCTCGCAGCCTTTTTCTTTCAGGAGATCGTACATGTATTTGAAATATTCCACGTGCCCGCCCTGGTAGCTCGTTACGGCAATGGCATTCGCGTCTTCCTGGATAGCACAGTTTACTACTTCCTGCGCGCTGCGGTCGTGGCCTAAGTGAATGACTTCGGCACCACTCGACTGGATGATACGGCGCATGATGTTAATTGCGGCATCGTGTCCGTCGAAGAGGGCTGCGGCAGTGACAATACGAATTTTATGTTTGGATTGGTATGGGCTTGTTTCCATTGGAAAGTTTATTAAAAATAGAGTTGACTAATATAGTAGTTTTTCCGCTACCGGAGGCAAAAATTAGTCGATTTTAGGAGGCTAAATGCCCATGTGATTTAGGTTGAGAACCTGTGATATTTTAAACAACCCTGAAGGGATTCAATATAAATACTACAAAAGTACGGGAGGCCATAGATAACCCTGAAGGGGTTGAATATTCGCCCCCTTCAGGGTCGTGGCTCTTAGGATTTGTTGCTTTTATCGATGTTTAACCCCTTAGGGTTTATGCATTAATATCAACTAAACATTTGGCCCGGAGCAATATCCTTACGAAATGGTATTGGGTAAAATGCCTTAGGAAGACGCTCTTTTGGCGCTAATCACCTTGTAATAGAAAATTCCGGTGAAGAGAAAGCCGAGTGCAAAAGGAACCGCCGCTGCCAGCTTGTATTTGCCGTCGGTAAAAAACTCGACATACATCCATAGGCTGTTGGCGCAGATCCAGAATAAAACACCCAGGTTGATGTACAGGTCCACCGTTTTGCGGGTCACGAATACGATGAGCAGCGCGATGGTGAGCGTGGGGATGATCATCAGGATGCCCAGCCAGCGCAGCTCCAGCATCCAGCAGCTGTCTTTGATGAGCCAGAAAACGATGTGCAGGTTTTCGTATTTTCTTATGTTTTCGGGGGCTATCATCGAGGGATTAAAAATAAGCTTTTTGATTTTATTTCCGCCAATTTTAGTATCTTTAAAGGATAATCCAGTTCCTAAACCACTTTATGATTCAATTCGAAAAATTCAAGCTTAAAAATAATCTCACCGTTATTGTTCACCAGGATAAAAGCACGCCAATGGCCTGTATCAATATCATATATGATGTCGGCGCCCGAGACGAAGACGAGAACAAGACCGGTTTTGCACACTTATTCGAGCACCTCATGTTTGGTGGGAGCATCAATATCCCCAATTACGATGAGCCCCTGCAAATGGTAGGCGGCGAAAACAACGCCTTTACCACCAACGATATTACCAATTACTACTGCACTGTCCCGTCGGAAAACCTGGAAACGGCTTTTTGGCTGGAAAGCGACCGCATGCTGAGCCTGGCCTTCGATAAAAAAAGCCTGGAAGTGCAGCGCAACGTGGTGATCGAAGAGTTCAAACAACGCTACCTGAACCAGCCTTACGGCGATGTATGGCTGCTCTTGAGGCCCCTGGTGTATAAAGTACACCCCTATAAATGGGCCACGATCGGTAAAGAGATCAAGCACATTGAAGATGCCACGATGAGCGACGTGAAGTCTTTTTTCAAAGCGCATTATAACCCGAGCAACGCCGTATTGGTCGTAGCGGGTGATGTGGAGCTGGACCATGTGAAACAGCTGGCGGAAAAATGGTTCGAGCCGATCGATGCAGGCATCAAGCCGCAGCGGAATTTGCCGGTAGAGCCCGAGCAAACCGAATACCGCAGCATGACGGTAGAGCGCGATGTGCCGATCAGCTCCATCTACAGGGCTTACCGCATGTGCTCCCGCAAAGATCCGGAATACCATACGGTGGACCTGATCTCCGATATCTTGTCGCGCGGCAATTCCTCGCGTTTGTATAAAACGCTCATCAAGGACAAACAATTGTTCTCCGACCTGAACGCTTACGTGATGGGCGATTTTGATAAAGGGCTGTTTGTGATTTCCGGAAAGCTGAACGACGGCGTGAGTATGGAGCAGGCGGAAGCCGGTATCGACGCGGAAATCGAACGGCTGCAACACGAGCTGGTGCCGGCAGATGAATTGCAGAAATGCAAGAACAAGATCGAATCCACGGTAACCTACAGCGAAACCGATGTGCTCAACAAAGCCACGAACCTGGCGATTTCAGAGCTCCTGGGCGATGCGGACCTGATCAACCAGGAGATCGAAAATTACAATAAGGTAACCGCTGAGCAGATCCGGGAGCAGGCAACTAAGATCCTGAAAAAAACGAATTGCAGTACGTTGTATTATTTGAAAAAAAGCTAACCGCAAAGACGCAGAGAGAGGAACAGACGCAAAGAACGCAGAAGCTCATGTTTCTTTGCGTAAATACTCTGCGAACTCTGCGGTTAAGAAATCAAGAACACATGACCATAGCCGAAATATCACACCGACTCAATCATCTTCAGTTCAATTCTGATGTCATCAATTTGTATGAAGAGCCACATCGCTTTTACCATACACTGGCGCACATCGAAGCCGTGATGAAGCACCTGCACGATGCCGACCTGCTGAAGCATGACGAATTATTCCTGGCGGCCGTATTCCATGATATCATCTACAACCCGCAGTCGGCCACCAATGAAGAGGATTCAGCCGAGTACTTTTTAGCTTCGGCCAAAACATCGGGTCTGACGAACGCGCAGAAAGAGCATATCAGGCAGCTGATCCTCGACACGAAGACGCACAAAGCCACGGTTCCGTTCTCGGAGGAGTTCATCAAAGCAGACCTGGCAATTTTCGATGCGCCTTTCGATAAGCTGATCCAGTACGAAAAACAAATTTTTAAAGAGTTTCAGTTTGTGGATTATAAGGTCTACAGGGAAAAGCGCAGTGAGATTCTGCAGCACTTCAATACCAATGGAAGGCTGGACCACCTCATCAGCTATGTCAATTCCGTGGAGCCGAATATCGGCGTTTTTGCGGGCAGCTTTAATCCCTTTCATAAAGGGCATTATAATGTTTTGCAAAAAGCAGAAAAGCTGTTTGATAAAGTGATCATCGCTTTTGGAAAAAATCCCGAGAAGGGCGACCGCTCCTGGGAGATCCCCAAAACCCTTGCCTACCGGCAGCAGGCGGAGTATAACGGTCTGGTTACTGACTTTGTGGACTCGCTGGGCTATGAAGTAACCATTGTCCGTGGCCTGAGAAACTCTACCGATTTTCAGTATGAGCAAAACCAGTACCGCTATATCCAGGAGCTGAAGCCCGACATTAAGATCGTGAACATCTTTTGTGACAAGGAGTTCGAGCACATCAGCTCTTCGGGTATCCGGACATTGGAAAAATACAACAAGCACCAGGGATATTTACTGCATTAAATGATCTGATCATGAAAAAACGTTTATTCTATTTTACCTGCTTTTCCCTCTTTGTGGCAGGTCTGCAGGCGCAGAAACTCTACAGCCTTGCTAAAGGTATCACAGAATCCGATTACATGGCAAATACGGTCATCATCAGGGTAAAACCTGCTTTTGCCGCTGTTTGCTCGGAAGGAAAAATCGATCATCCCGGCTTTAACGCCATGGCTGCCACACTGGGAGCAGGCAATCTGCATAAGAAATTTCCGAAGGACAGATCCCCGGAGAAGGAGTTCAATGAAGCCGGGCAGCGCTTTGCCGATCTGTCATTGATCTACGAACTGAACTATTCTGCTGACGCTCCTATTGAGAAAGCCATCAGTAAGTTACTGGCATCGGGTATCCTTGTGTATGCCGAACCGCATTTTATCCCTAAGGCGACGTATGCGCCTAACGATCCTTTGGCCAACCCTACGGATCAATACCACCTCCAGAAGATCAATGCATTTAATGCCTGGAATACCAACCGCGGCGACTCCGCCATTGTGATTGCCATTACCGATACGGGCACCGATCCTACACACAGCGACCTTGCCAATAATATCAAACGTAATTATGCCGATGTGCCGGATGGCGTGGATAACGATGGCGACGGCTACATCGATAATTACAAGGGCTGGGACATGGGCATGAACGATAACGACCCTACCTGGGAGTTCAACAGCCACGGTGTGCATGTGTGCGGAATTGCAGGAGCCAGCGCAGATAATAACCTGGGAGGCGCCGGTGTCGGCTTCAACTGCAAGATTCTGCCGGTAAAGATCAGCGATGCCGGCGGCGCTTTGATCGCTGCATACGAAGGCATTAAATACGCTGCCGATCATGGCGCGGCCATCATCAACTGCTCCTGGGGCGGCGGCGGCGCCAGCCAGTTCGGGCAGGACATTGTGGATTATGCAACCATTAATAAAGGCTGCCTCGTAGTAGCGGCGGCGGGGAATAACGGTGTGGACGGTGATTTCTTCCCGGGCTCCTACAATTATGTGCTCGCGGTAGCCAATACCAATTCCGGCGATACCAAAAATTTCAGCTCCAACTACGGCTATTTTGTCGACGTGTGCGCGCCCGGGGAAAATATCAATTCCACCTGGCCGGGAAGCTTTTACATCACGCAAACCGGTACCTCCATGTCTTCGCCGGTAGTGGCGGGTGCAGCGGGCATCGTCAAAAAACAATTTCCGGCCTACAATGGTTTGCAGATCGGTGAGCGCCTGAAAGTAACCGCCGATAATATTTATCCTTCCAACGCTTCCTACCTCAATAAGCTGGGGAGCGGCCGAATTAATTTATTCAGGGCCATTACCGATCCGGCAACGCCGAGCGTGGTATTCAGCGACAAGCAATTCACCGATCATAACGACGATGCGTTTATTGTTGGGGATACCCTGTTCATCACCGGCAAATTCACCAATTACCTCGATCCGACAACAGCCCTGAATGTCACGGTAACGCCGCTTTCGGCGTATGCCACTGTAGTTGATAACACGACATCATTGGGGGTGATTACGACGCTGGCCAGCAAAACCAATACGAATGATGCCTTCGCCTTTAAGCTTGGCGGGGCCATTCCCGTGAACCAGGCCATTGATTTTGAGGTGCTGATGCAGGACGGCAGCTACTCGGCGAAACAATTCTTCAGCGTATTCATCAATGTGGATTACATCGATATTAAGATCAACGACGTGTATACCACGGCTACCAGCAAAGGAAAAGCAGGTTACAACCAGGATGCGCAGGTGCAGGGACTGGGCTTTAAATACAAGGGCATCGACCTCCTGTATGAAGCCGGCCTGATGATCGGGAAAGATACCAACACGGTTTCGGATTGTGTGCGTGGCACGAACACCAGCGTGTCGGATGTTGATTTCATGAACCTGAGTCGCATCGTGAGGGTATTGCCTTCTGTGACCTCTGATTTTGATACCAAAGCCAGATTCAATGATAATGCGGCCTTTACGCCGATCCCGGTAGAGGTCGAGCAGAACACCTATGCCTGGAGCTCTGCGCCTTACCGCAATTTTGTGATCTGGGAATACAACATTAAGAACACGCATGCCACGGATACCCTGAGAAACGCTTATGCCGGCATTTTTGCCGATTGGGATATCGACGGATCGAGTTATACGCAAAACCGCAGTAATTACCATGCCGCCACCAAAATGGGGTATAGCTTTTATACAGCGGCCAATGGGAAGTATGGTGGCATTAAGTTGCTGACCGATACGGCCGCACCTAATTTCTATGCAGTAGATCATGTCGGCGGTGGCAACGGCGGACTTGACTTTGCCAATGGCGTGGATACGAAAGATAAATACAAGTCGATGAGCACACAGCGCCTGGCAGCGGGTGTAAACGGCAGCGGTAATGACGTGATCAATGTGATGAGCACCGGCCCGCTGAAAATCGCGCCGGGTAAATCGGTGAAGGTCGCTTTTGCCATTTTGGGAGCCGACAGCCTCACGCCCCTGATCCATGCGGCCATGCAGGCCGATACGGTTTACAATAAATTGAAGCTGCCACCCGTGCAGCCCGAATCTATCGATGAGCTCAAAGATGCTTTTGTCAGGATCTTTCCTAATCCAACAAAAAACAACATCATCATTTTGCAGGAGAGATCCCTGTACACGAAGTACGAGCTGTACAGCGTCAATGGCGTCCTGGTTTCTGAAAATAAGCTGGAGCATACCCGCCAAACAGTTGATCTGACAGGCATTTCGGAAGGGATCTATTTCATCAGGCTCAACGGTCCGGACCAAACACGATTCAGTAAGATCGTCGTTATAAAATAGGTGTATGGGAATGTTTAGCTTTACTGAAACGCTGGGAGTTGATCCGGGAAGCCGTAACCTGCGCATTGTTCAAGAGGGTAAAATTATCTTTAACGAACCTTCTTTAATCGCTGTTAACAGAGAAGGAGTGGCGACGGGGATTGGTGAATCTGTTTCATCAGTTAAAGAAGATAGGGTTATTAAGCCTGTGACCTATGCAATCGATGATTTCCAGGCATTTGAAGAGCTTCTTAAAGCTGCTATCAAAAAAAGCGCTCAATCCAAATCAATACTCAAGCCTTCTTTGAAACTGTATTTTGCTATTCCTTCACATGTAACCATAGTAGAAAGGAGAGGGTACAGGGATTCCGGGGAGTTCTCAGGCGCAAAAGAACTTTTCATGATCGATCAGAGTGTTACCGCCTCGATTGGAATGGGGATTCTTTTTGACAAAAAAGATTATATCCTCGTTGATTTTGGATGTGAGAAAATTCAAATGACTGTATTTGCAGATTCGATGCCCCTTGAATCTACTTTTTTGAGAATGGGCATGCAAAAGATCATCGACCTGGCCAAACACTTTCTGCGACGAAATCATCAGTTGGATCTAAGGGATGAGGAAATTATTGACATGCTTGAGAAGCTCAGCCTGCCTGATGTTGCGGGGAAGCATACCGTGAAGCAACAGGAAATTGATCCCCGAGCCATTGAAGAGGTAGTATCGCATTATTTTTTTCTGGTGAATGATGAGCTGGCAGCTTGCCTCGAGCGAATAAGCACGCATCGGAATTTTAGTAAGATTGTTCTTAATGGGGCGTACTTTACCGGCGGCGGCTCTGCAATCGAATTCATCAGAAAGCAAATTAACATAAGCAGCGATTTAAAATGTCATATCAGTAAAACGCCCTTGCTGGATACTATCAACGGGCTGGGGAAGCTCATAGCAGACCATACAGCCTATAACGCCTACATGACCCGTTGATCGCACAATTATACAAAATATGAAAACCACTTTTTGTATAATCCTGCTTTGTGTGACAGCGGGCATTTGCTATGCGCAGCCTAAGGATACACTCATTCATAAAAGACATTACACGGCTCGTGCTTATTATTCGGATTTCACCGATGATGTGAAGTTGGGGGCAATCGGACCTGAGAGCCTATTTTATCTGGGGAATTATGAAAACGGACTAAAGACCGGGCATTGGCGTTATTACTACCCTACAGGCTTAGTATTGGCGGAAGGCCATTATGAGAAAGGCGCTAAAGCCGGAAAATGGAAATATTACGATACCAGCGGGGCCATTCATCACATGGTTGGATTTTCTCCGAAAGATACCTCAACTGAAAAAATCATTGTTAATCCCACAGGCTTCCCGGAGCTCCACGATTATATCCACACTAAAAATGTGCAGTACCATTTGGTAAACGGAAGGCGCCCTCCCGGCCAGCCTACCCTCATCCTGGATTAAGCAGAAGCCCGAATATTCCGGGAACTATCCTTCCAAAATTTCCCTATATTTACCCTTTATTTTTTTTGACACATGGAATTAAATGCATTAACGGCTATTTCGCCGGTTGACGGGCGCTACAGGAGAGTAACCAACGAGCTGGCGGCTTATTTTTCGGAATTCGGGTTGATCCGCTACCGCGTACAGGTAGAGATCGATTACTTTATTTTGCTCTCGCAGCAAGGCCTGCCGCAATTACCGGAGCTGAGCGCTACGCAGATCGACGCACTGAAAGCGGTTTATAAACACTTTTCCTTTGCCGATGCAGAAACCATTAAGGAAACGGAGAAGACCACCAACCACGACGTAAAAGCCGTGGAATACTTCATCAAGGAAACACTAAAAGCGCAGGGCCTGGAAGCTTACCTGGAGTTTGTACACTTCGGCTTAACCTCGCAGGACATTAATAATACCTCCATTCCTTTGTCACTGAAGCAAGCGAATGCTGAGGTGGTATTGCCCAATTTAAATACAGTGACGGAGAAGCTGATCACCTTGTCCCGGGAGTGGAAAGATGTTTCCCTGCTCGCACGTACCCATGGCCAGCCGGCCTCGCCGACTCGCCTGGGCAAAGAGTTCTACGTGTTTGTAGAACGTTTGCAGGCCCAGATCAATCAATTAAATGCCGTTCCCTTCTCTGCCAAGTTTGGCGGCGCTACCGGGAATTTCAATGCCCATTATGTGGCTTACCCGAAGCATGACTGGATCGCTTTCGGAAATGAATTTGTGAACCAGACCTTAGGCTTAAGCCGCAGCCAGTTTACCACGCAGATTGAGCACTATGATAATATTGCCGCCTACTGCGATGCCCTCAAACGGATCAATACCATCCTTCTGGACCTGTGCCGCGATGTGTGGACCTACGTGAGCATGGATTATTTCAAGCAAAAGCTGAAAGCCGGAGAGATCGGCTCTTCCGCCATGCCGCATAAAGTAAACCCGATCGACTTCGAAAATGCCGAAGGGAATCTAGGCATAGCCAATGCCATCCTGGAGCACCTGTCGGCCAAGCTACCGGTTTCACGCCTGCAGCGCGACCTTACAGATAGTACGGTGCTGAGGAATATCGGTGTGCCTCTTGCCCATGTGCTGATTGCTTACAAAAGCATTTTAAAAGGATTGGATAAGCTGATCCTTAATGAAGAGATCTTCAACCGCGACCTGGAAAACAACTGGGCCGTGGTGGCAGAGGCCGTGCAGACCATTTTGCGCCGTGAAGGTTATCCAAAGCCTTACGAAGCCCTGAAAGACCTGACCCGCACTAACAGCGTAATTACCAAAGAATCTATGCATGAATTCATCAGGGGATTGCATGTCAGTGAAGCCGTGAAACAAGAATTGCTGCAGATCACGCCGCAAAACTTTACGGGAAGAAACCCCGGCTTCTGATTTTTGGAGTTATTTCCCCTGCCTGAGGGAAGCAAAGCCGTTTTAGGTACCGGTCCTGCCTGAGAGTCGGGCCGGTGAATTGCTTTTTTTGCAAAATCGGGTATTTCTACCTGTTTTTCGGACGTGTTATTTAGACTAATATTGGGCAAAAAACTAGTATTAACCCCCTATTAATTTAAAACATCATGGATGAGTACATTGGAATTATCAAAATCTTTGGAGGAAACTTCGCGCCGAGAGGCTGGTTTGCATGCAACGGACAATTATTATCCATTGCACAATACAGCGCATTATTCTCACTTTTAGGAACCACTTACGGCGGCGACGGCGTAACAACCTTTGCTTTACCAAACCTGCAAAGCCGCGCACCAATCGGTATGGGACAAGGTCCAGGCCTTAGCTACCGCGCCCAGGGACAAGTGGGTGGAAGCGAAAACAACACCCTGATCCTGCCTAACATTCCTCCGCACAATCACCCGGCAAGCCTATTGGTGAACAACACGGATGCTTCACAAGGAGTACCTACAGTGGGGACGAGCATTGCCACTCCGGGAACGCTTGCCGGCAGGACCTTTACAGCAACCTTAGGTTACAATACGGCCACACCTAATACAGCTTTAAACCAGGCTTCGGTTGTAACTGCGCCGGTAGGACAGGGACTGCCTGTAAACAATATGCAGCCTTTTATCGCCATGAACTACATTATCTGCTGGTCGGGCATTTATCCGTCAAGGCCGTAATTGAAGAACCGCTTAGCGAATCGGGATTCTGACGTTTGACGGCTTTCCGGTTTTGTGCGAGTGGCATGGCTTTGTGTTTTATCTGTTTGATTATTAATTTTTTAGCCTAATAGTTGTCCTTTGTAAATCGGGTATTTCTACCTGTTTTTTATCAATGCTATTTGGGCTAATATTGAAACAACTAAACCTTTTTTATTAACCCCCAAAATCAAAAAAATCATGGATGAGTACATGGGAATGATTAAAATTTTTGCCGGAAACTTCGCACCGACAGGTTGGCTGATGTGCAACGGACAATTATTATCTATTGCGCAAAACAGCGCTTTATTTTCACTTTTAGGAACTACTTATGGCGGCGACGGTGTGACAACCTTTGCTTTGCCTAATTTTCAAAGCCGTGTGCCGATTGGTATGGGGCAAGGCCCGGGTCTTAGCTACCGCAGCCAGGGCGAATTGTCGGGAACGGAAAACAATACATTGAACATCACGAACATTCCTCCGCACAATCACCCGGCAAGCTTATTGGTAAACAATACCGACTCAGCACAGGGCGCTGCCACACCAGGGGCGAGCCTTGCCACACCGGGCACTCTCAGTGGCAGGACCTTTACGGCAACCTTAGGCTACAATACGGCAACGCCTAATACGGCTTTAAACCAGGCTTCGGTAGTAACGGCGCCGGTAGGGCAGGGCCTGCCCGTAAACAATATGCAGCCGTATATTGCCATGAATTATATCATTTGTACGCAAGGGCTTTATCCATCCAGGCCATAAGGCTTTTGGATCCGGCTTCGGACGGTTCTTTACATCGTATGTTTTGCCGGTCTTCAGCCAACCCGTTTAGCTAACATTGAAATAATTTGAATCTTTTATTAATCCTTAAAATCAAAAAACATCATGGACGAGTACATTGGAATTATCAAAATCTTCGCAGGAAACTTTGCGCCACGCGGTTGGGCTATGTGTAACGGACAGTTATTGCCGATCTCACAATACAGCGCGGTATTTTCTCTTTTAGGAACTACTTACGGTGGTGACGGCATCTCAACATTTGCTTTGCCAAACCTGCAAAGCCGCGCGCCGATCGGTATGGGACAAGGCCCCGGACTGAGTTACCGCACACAGGGCGAAGTAGCAGGAACGGAAAGCAACACGCTGTTGATCTCTAACATTCCTCCGCACAACCACCCTGCTACCTTATCGGTTAACAACACCGATGCCGGACAAGGTGTACCTACAGTGGGTGCGAGCCTTGCCACACCGGGCACTCTCAGTGGCAGAACGTTTACAGCAACCTTAGGTTACAATACGGCCACGCCTAACACGGCTTTAAACCAGGCTTCGGTGACGACAGCGCCAATCGGACAAGGTTTGCCTGTCAATAACATGCAGCCCTTCATCGCGATGAACTATATCATCTGCCTGGAAGGCATTTACCCGTCCAGGCCATAAGGTAAAAAAGCAAAGGGCAAAAGAATGGTTAGATCTTTTGCCCTTTTGCTTTATAGGACCATTGAGGTACATCGTTAAAATCATAGACCAGTGCTGCATGCGTGTATCCCTGCAAATTATACAAGGAAACAACACAATAAGGATTGGTAATAGAAGACTCCGCTGAATGCAGGATCACCTCACCGAAGATGCGGAGGTGAGTATGAATGCAAAGATCGGGAGTTGTCGAAAAGTCAGTTGGCAATTCATAGAGTTTGCTTTCAAAGATGCCGGGAGAGCTATTGGCCCGGTAAAAATCGAGTTCTTTATTTATTGAAAACAAAGCACCCACATGGACGCGGTGTGCGTATGGCAAGCGGTTGGGATATTGATCCGTACTTTTCAGGTAAGGCTCTTCCCCATGAAAGGTATATACCAGGTCGAGGTTGATCTCTTCCGGAATAAGAATGCCTCCTTGTTGAAGCTGTGGTGCCAGGTTCTGTGTAATAGACACCTGTGGCTCACGGATCAGGGCATAGAACATGGTTTCGGATACGACCAGGTGAAGCGGCCTGGATTCAGGCGATTGGTAACGAATCGCATCCGCCTGTTGCATGCGCACATGGTAGTCTTCGAGTCCTGCTGCCGATAAAATCCCGGCAACCGAACGCAGCGAGTCTGTATTGATATCCAGGAGCAGCACATCGAGTTCATCGGTTGTAAACAAAGGTAATAAGGGCAGGATGAGGGTGGCGTAAGGGCCACAGCCGGCATACAGGATGTTGAGCTTCTGCCCCGGAAAGCGCCTGAGAAGTTCACGGAGAGCCAGGTGAGTCCCTTTCAGGAACCTGGCCGTACGGATGAACTCATCCAGGCAAATGGCGGCATCATAAGAAGAAAGAGCAATGCCGCCTTGGAGCAACACTTCATTTCCCTTTTCCTGTTGCGAGTGACTTTGATCGCCGGGAACAAAGCGGGAGTAAAAGGCCGATAAGTGGCGTACCGCCTCAATCTCCTGATCGATTCCCGATGAATGAAGGATCCGGGTTGTAATATCAGCTAATGATTCTTTCATACTATTTTTAAAAAAGCAAAGGAAAAAAATAAAATGAATATATATTAAATAATCTATCTTTGGTCTATAATAAAAACCCCTTCGAATGAAAAAAAACAACTTTTACGTAATTTTACTTATTTTAATAGCATCGTTTTCGTGGGCACAAACCACGGAGACCTTTGAGAGCTATACCACCGGGAAGCCTACCACATTTACCAGTAATTCACAATCATTTACAATCACGGCAAATAACTGTGCCAACAATGCCGGTGGCCTGTTCGGTATTTTTATACCTGGTCAGGGTTACCTGGATTGTGGCGGCGGCCCTCATACCAGCACCGGTACGGGATATGGTGTTGCGGTAGGATGCGCTTCGGCGGCGGCATGTGGAGGATCGTCTGATAAATTCATTGACAATGGATCCGCTACAGGCGTTAATCAGACTTATTCGATTAAAACCACGAACAGCGCCCTGTTCACCATGAAATCTATCTATGTGTATATATCAACCAACCAGGGAGCATCATCTTCTACTTCAGCTGGTGTGACATTCAGAGGTAAAAAAGCAGGCGTAGGGACATTCACGCTCAACCCTACACTTACGGCCAACACGAATGGCTTTTCATTTGTAGACTTTGTAGCGGCCGGATATGGCAGCATCAACATCGATCAGCTGGAAATCCAGGGCGGAGCAGCCGTCAACTACCTGGCTGTGGATAACTTCAGATGGGATGCACCGGTGGCTGCTTTAACAGCCGTTACTTCCGGGACCAATGTGAGCTGCAACGGCGGTTCTAACGGCCGTGCATCAGTCACCGCCGGCGGTGGCGCCGGCGGCTATACCTATTCCTGGGCACCGAGCGGCGGTACCGCTTCTTTAGCAACAGGCCTTTCAGCAGGCAATTATACCGTAACGGTAACCGATGCAGGTTCTGCCAGTATTACAGCAACTATTGCTATTGGTCAGCCATCGGCCCTTACTTCCACGCCGGGTTTTACCAATGCAAGCTGTAATGGCGGCGCCAACGGTCGCGCTTCGGTTTCCGTGAGCGGCGGTACACCATCCTATTTTTATTCCTGGGCACCGAGCGGCGGTACAGCCTCTTTAGCAACAGGCCTTTCAGCCGGTAATTACACCTGTACCATTACAGATAATAACAGTTGTACAAAAACCCAAACGGTAATGGTAACCCAACCTTCGGCTATTGTATCTACTCCGTCCTCCACCAGTGTGACCTGTAACGGCGGTGCCAACGGTACAGCTTCAGTTTCGGTAAGCGGAGGCACACCAGGCTATTTTTATTCCTGGGCGCCGAGCGGCGGTACAGGAGCCGGCGCCACAGGCCTTACAGCAGGCAACTATACTGTAACGATTACCGATAATAACAGCTGTACACGTACCACAACAGTTTCTGTTGTTCAGCCAAGCGCTATTGTTACAAGTACATCCGTAGTAAATATAGCCTGTAACGGATACTCCAACGGTATTACTGCCGTATCCGCTTCGGGAGGCACCTCTCCTTATACCTTCACCTGGTCGCCAAGCGGCGGTAACAGCAATATTGCCACAGGCCAGCCGGCAGGTTCTTATACCGTAAACGGCCGTGATAATAATGGCTGTACTTTTAGCAGGATCGCCAATGTAACCCAGCCTCCGGCACTGGCAGCCAGTACATCGTTTACCAATGCAATCTGTAATGGCGGTACCAGCGGCAGGGCTTCAGTAACTGTAAGCGGCGGCACGCCGGGGTATAGCTACACCTGGTCTCCGAGCGGCGGTAACAGTAATATTGCCACGGGTCTCTCCGCAGGTTCTTATACCTGCACCATTGAAGATGTCAATGGCTGCCCGCTTACAAAAACAGTAACAGTTGGCGAGCCAACAGCAATCTCAACCTCAACAACTGTAACGAATGTGGCCTGTAATGGCGGAACCAATGGCGTGGCCTCTGTAACAGCCAGCGGCGGAACACCAGGCTATACCTACAGTTGGACACCGAGTGGCGGCACAGCAGCTACAGCTACCGGTCTTGCAGCAGGAAATTATACAGTAACTATTACAGATGCCAACAACTGTACGAAAGCAGCTTTCGCCAATGTGACGCAACCAACCGCTATGGTAACGTCTACGGCCGTAACCAATGTGGCCTGCAATGGCGGGTCTAATGGCGTAGCTTCGATAACTGCTTCAGGCGGTGCCGGTGGTTATTCTTATTTATGGAGCAACGGCGGATCAACCTCTGCCATCACCGGTTTAATGGCCGGTGTGTATACCGCCACTGTCACGGATGCTAACTCCTGTACAAGCATTAAAGCAGCGACGGTTACTCAGCCTACTGCACTCATAACCTCTACGGCCGTAACCAATGTGGCCTGCAACGGCGGTTCCAATGGCGTGGCTTCGGTAACCGCCAGTGGCGGTGCCGGTGGTTATACGTATTTATGGAGCAACGGCGGATCAACCTCTGCTATCACCGGTTTAATGGCCGGTGTGTATACCGCCACTGTCACAGATGCCAACTCCTGTACAAGCATTAAAGCAGCGACGGTTACTCAACCTTCTGCACTCATAACGTCTACGGCCGTAACCCATGTGGCCTGCAACGGCGGGTCTAATGGCGTAGCTTCGATAACTGCTTCAGGCGGTGCCGGTGGTTATTCTTATTTATGGAGCAACGGCGGATCAACCTCTGCCATCACGGGTTTAATGGCCGGTGTGTATACCGCCACTGTCACGGATGCCAACTCCTGTACAAGCATTAAAGCGGTTACGGTTACTCAGCCTACATCAATCGTGACAGCGACAACAGTAACCGGTGTTTCCTGTAATGGCGGAACCAACGGTGTTGCCTCGGTTTCTGCTTCCGGTGGAACAGGGGCCTATACCTATAGCTGGACCCCAGGCGGCGCTACAACAGCCACGGCTACCGGTCTTGCGGCAGGGAATTATACAGTAACGATAACCGATGCCAACAGCTGTACAAAAGCAGCTTTCGCCACGGTGACTCAGGCTTCTGCCATTACAACATCTACAACAATGACAGGTGTAGCCTGCAACGGAGGCGCTAATGGCAGTGCGACGGTAACAGCAAGCGGTGGTACCGGTAGTTATACCTATAGCTGGACACCAAGCGGTGGTACAGCGTCAACGGCAACAGGCCTTACAGCAGGAAATTATACCGTAACCATTACAGATGCCAACAGCTGTACGAAAACAGCAACGGTCAATGTGACACAACCTACAACAATCTCAACGTCTACCTCCGTGACGAACGTAAGCTGCAACGGTGGCTCCAACGGTGTTGCGACGGTTTCTGCATCCGGTGGTACGGGGGGCTATACCTACAGCTGGGCACCGAGTGGTGGCACGGCAGCCACGGCAACCGGCCTTGCGATAGGAAATTATACCGTAACGGTAACAGATGCCAACAACTGTATCAAAACAGCCTTCGCGAATGTCACACAGCCTACAGCGCTCAGCACGGCAACGTCTGTGACGAATGCGAGCTGTAACGGAGGCGCTAACGGTGTTGCGACGGTAACTGTAAGCGGCGGTGCCGGCGGTTATACCTACAGCTGGGCACCAAGCGGCGGTACAGCAGCGACGGCGACTGGTCTGTCTGCAGGTAATTATACAGTAACAGTTACCGATGCCAACAGCTGTACCAAAACGGCCTTCGCTACCATCGGCCAGCCTGCGGCGATCTCAACTTCTACAGCCGTTGCGGGCACCAGCTGTAATGGCGGCGCCAATGGCAGCGCGACTGTAACGGCAAGTGGGGGCACTGGTGCTTATACCTATAGCTGGACACCAAGCGGTGGTACGGCAGCGATAGCCACGGGGCTCGCAGCCGGAAATTATACAGTAACAGTTACCGATGCCAACAGCTGTACCAAATCAGCGATGGTCAATGTGACCCAGCCTACGGCTATTTCAACGACGACGTCAGTAACGAATGTAAGCTGTAACGGAGGCTCTAACGGTGTTGCGACGGTAACAGCTACTGGCGGTACCGGTGCTTATACCTATTCATGGGCACCAAGCGGCGGGACATCAGCGACAGCGACCGGTCTTGCAACAGGAAATTATACGGTAACGGTAACGGATGCCAACAGCTGTACTAAAACAGCAACGGTTAATGTGAGCCAGCCGACTGCAATTGTGGCTACGCCAACACAAACCAATGCAAACTGTGGTTCTAGCAATGGTGCTGCCAGTGTATCCGCTACAGGCGGTACCGGTGCTTATACTTACAGCTGGACACCAAGCGGTGGCACAGCAGCCACAGCAACCGGCCTGGGTGCGGGTGGCTATACCGTTACGATCACAGATGCCAATTCATGTACCAAAACACAGGCATTTGTTATTTCGTCAACAGGAAATATTTCGGGCGTGATCACGACAACAGCCGTGAGCTGTAATGGTGGTAATAATGGTGTAGCCTCTGTGTCCGCCAGCGGTGGCAGCGGTGCTTATACCTATACCTGGATGCCTTCCGGCGGAAATGCGGCCACAGCATCAGGACTGACCTCCGCCATCTATACCGTCCAGGTAAAAGATGCAACGGCTTGTACGGTGACCTTTACAGCAAACGTTGCTCAACCGGCAGCGTTAACCGTGAGCACAACGTTTACAAATATAACCTGCAACGGCGCCGCCAATGGTATGGCGACGGCTTCCGTAAGCGGTGGTACAGGCGCTTATACCTACACCTGGTCACCTACAGGTGGCAATGCGGCGACAGCATCCGGTCTTGTCCCGGGTACTTATACCGTCAATGTGAAAGATGCCAATAACTGTACACTCTCCTCTACGGTTTCTATTACACAACCGGTAGCACTGAGCGCAACGATCTCAGGAACGAATGTATCCTGTAATGCCGGCACCAATGGTGTGGCGAATGTAACCGTGAGCGGTGGTACCGGTGCCTATACCTACAGCTGGACACCTACAGGCGGAACCGCGGCGACAGCTTCGGGCCTGGGGGCAAACAGTTATACGGTAACGGTGAAAGACGCGAACCTGTGTACGATCACACGCACGATTGCGCTGACGGAGCCTACTGCCCTGACAGCAGTCGCTTCCCAGACGAATGTGACCTGTAACGGAGCCAACAACGGTGCGGCAAGCATTGTTGTATCCGGTGGAACAGGCGCTTATACCTATTCATGGGTTCCTGCAGGAGGTACAGCTTCCACAGCAAGCGGCCTGGCACCAAACAATTACACGGTAACCGTGAAGGATGCCAATAACTGCAGCATTGCCCGTAGCTATACGATCACGGAACCGGCTTTACTGGCAGCGACTGTGAGCAATACCAATATTGCCTGCAATGGCGCTGCTAACGGTATTGCGACAGCTGCTGTAAGCGGTGGCACAGGTGCTTACTCTTATACATGGGCGCCTACAGGTGGCAACGCAGCGACGGCATCAGGGCTTGTACCGGGTACTTACACCGTAACGGTAAAAGATGCCAACAACTGTACGCTTTCCCGTACAGTTTCCATTACACAACCTACGGCTCTGAGCGCAACGATTTCAGGAACAAATATCTCCTGCGGCGGTGGCACTAATGGAACAGCCAGTGTGTCTGTGAGCGGTGGTACAGGTGCTTATACCTATAGCTGGACGCCTTCCGGAGGAACAGCTGCCACAGCAACGGGCCTGGGAGCAAACAACTATACAGTAACGGTAAAAGATGCTAATCTGTGTACGCTTACGCGTACCATTGCCCTGACTGAACCGGCTGCGATGACAGCGGTGACTTCTCAGACCAACCTGAGTTGTAATGGCTCAAACAATGGGGCGGCCAGCATCACGGTATCGGGTGGAACGGGCGCTTATACTTATAGCTGGACACCTTCCGGAGGAACAGGTTCCGCAGCTACAGGCCTTGCCGCCAATAACTATACGGTAACGGTGAAAGATGCCAATAACTGCAGCATTGCCCGTACCTACACCATTACACAACCTGCGGTACTTACCGTAGCCATGAGCCATACCAATATTACCTGCAACGGCGCATCCAATGGGATGGCGGCTGCTTCTGTAAGCGGCGGTACCGGTGCTTATACTTACAGCTGGACACCGGGTGTTGCGATAACATCCCTGGTAACCGGATTGAATGCCGGCACTTATACCGTAGTAGTGACGGATGCTAACCTTTGCCAGGCAACAGGAACGGTGACGATCACACAACCAACAGCCTTAACGGCTACCAGCAGCCAGACCAATGTGGTTTGCAACGGTGGTGCCAACGCCGCTGCCAGTGTAACGGTAACCGGTGGTACGGGAGCTTATAGCTATACCTGGAACCCAACCGGTGGAAACGCTTCTTCGGCAAGCGGATTGATGGCGGGCAACTACAGTGTAACGGTAAAAGATGCGAACAACTGTACGCTCACACAAACGCTGGCAATCACACAGCCTGCGGCGATTGTAGCAACGCTGAGCCATACCAACATCAGCTGCTTCGGCCTGACTAACGGCGCGGCGAGCGTAGCTGCTACCGGCGGTACAGGCGTGCTGACGTATACCTGGGTGCCGGGCAACAGCAATGCGACAACAATCAGCGCCCTGGGTGCAGGAACTTATACGGTGAATGTAAAAGATGCTTCTAACTGCCAGGTGAGCTCTACGGTAACGATCATAGAGCCTGCTGCTATTACATACACGCAAAACCTGTCGATCTGCCAGGGCCAGTCTGTAACCGTTGGAACCAGTACTTACACAGCAGCCGGTACCTATACCAATGTGCTGGTAGCAACGGGTGGCTGCGACAGCACGGTAACCACCGTTCTGACCATTAGCCCTCCTCCGGCATTAACGGTAACGGCAAGCAGCACAACGGTATGTGCCGGAACAAGCGCAACCTTAACGGCTACGGGTGCTACAACGTATACCTGGACAAGTGGAGTGACGAATGGCGTAGGCTTTACGCCTGCTGCCACACAAACCTATACGGTGACAGGTGCTAACGGTGGTTGCATTTCAACGTCTACCATTACCCTCAACGTGAATCCTAAGCCGATGGTTGCTGCGAATGTAACAGCGACCCTGGTTTGCTCCGGAAGCCCTGTGACGCTTAGCGGTACCGGCGCCACAACCTATACGTGGACCAATGGCGTGACGAATGGCACGGCCTTTAACCCGACGGTAACAGCAACCTATACGGTAACCGGAACCAATACCAATGGCTGTACGAATACAGCCATGGTAACGGTAAGCGTAAACCCTTGTACAGGTATTGAAAGCTACCATGCCGCTGTAACCGTAGCGGTGTACCCTAACCCGGTGACCAGCAGCGCTGTGGTAAGCATCAGTCATTTCGACCAATTGTCTTCCGGCACACTGAGCCTGGATCTGTACGACAATACCGGCCGCATGGTGAAACAGATGAGCATTACGGAAGCTGAAACGGTACTGAGCCGCGAAGGCCTGGCCGATGGTATTTACTATTACCACATTGCCTCCGACGGATCGCCTCTCCTGAAAGGAAAGCTGATCGTTCAGTAAGGCATAAGCAACACATAAAAAATCCCCGTCATGAAAACCGTGACGGGGATTTTTGTTTAAGTCCTTGTTGGTGTTTTTCATCAGTAAGGGCGAACCCAGCGCCAGGGACAGAGCGATTTGTCTGAGCTCCTTTGTTTGTCCCGAAGGGCAAACGAAGAGCGAGTCGTGATGGCCCGTCAGGCGCCCAAAACATGAATAGAATGATAACATGATACCGCTGTAAAGCCAATCCATCAAAATCCCGGATTCATGATGCATAAAACCTTATCTTTGGCCGGTAAAGAATTACCTGAAAAAAATGAAGGTCAGCGGTTTCACGATCATACGCAATGCATTGAAGTTCGACTATCCGGTTGTGGAAGCCATCACCTCCATCTTACCTTTATGCGACGAGTTTGTGGTGGCAGTAGGCAACAGCGAAGACGATACCCTGCAGCTGATCCGCAGTATCAACTCTCCCAAGATCAGGATCATCGAAACAGTGTGGGACGATTCCCTGCGCCAGGGCGGGCAGGTGCTGGCGATTGAAACGAATAAAGCCTTTGATGCCATCAGCGCCGATACCGACTGGTGTTTTTATATTCAGAGTGATGAGTGCGTGCATGAAAAACACCTGCCTTCCATCAAAGAGGCGATGCTGAAATACAAGGACGACCAACAGGTGGACGGGCTTTTGTTCAACTATGTACACTTCTACGGAAGCTACGGCTATGTAGGTAATTCGCGCCGCTGGTACCGGAAGGAGATCCGGGTCATTAAAAATGACAAAACGATCCGCTCCTATAAGGATGCGCAGGGGTTTCGCAAAACGGATAATTCCAAGCTGAGGGTGAAGCCTATCAGCGCCGAGATTTACCACTACGGCTGGGTAAAGCCGCCGAAGGCACAGCAGGCCAAGCAGGAGCACTTTCACAAGATGTGGCACGATGACGAATGGATGAAGAAACACATTGCCGCCACCGAGGAATTTGATTACTCACAGATCGACAGCCTTGAGGAATTTAAGGGAACGCATCCTGCGGTGATGCAGCCCCGCGTGAATGCCCTCCACTGGAACTTCAGCTTCGATCAATCGCAGATCAAACTGAGCCTCAAGGATAAAGTGCTGCTCTTCATCGAAAAAACAAGTGGCTGGAAAGTGGGAGAGTACCGCAACTACATCAGTATTTAACAAACAGGCCTTTGGGACAAACGGCCGATTCTGTTGTTTTTTGTATCTTTAATACCATTAAACTATTTTTCGGATGAAATGTTGTTTCCTCTTTAGCTTCCTGTTGCTCTGCATCGGCCTGTCGGCGCAGGAACCGAAAGCGATCAAAAAGCAGGCCGATGCCGATTTTAAGGCAAAGAAATATGAAGCCGCGATTGCCGGTTATTCCAGGCTCACGGCTGCCGTTCCGAAGGATGCCGAAGTGTTTTACAACCGTGCGCTAAGCTATGAGAAAACCGGCCAAACGGAATCGGCGATTGCAGATTACCTGGTATTCCTTGACATTGAAAAAAAGGACAAGGCCGTTCATTTGAAAGTAGCTGACCTATACATGGCACTGGCTAAGTATAAGGAGGCCAATGAGGTCCTCGAAAAGCTTTTGCTGTTTGATAAAGACCATGTGCCGGCATTACAACGTTCGGCTTACTGCCTGATTAGGCTGAAGGCCTTTAGCAAGGCGGTGGAAAGAGCCGACCTCGCCATCAAGGAAGATCCGAAAGACGATGGCGAGCTGACCGATGTGGCGCATTATTACAGGGCCATTGCCAAAGACAGCCTGCACGATTATGCGGCAGCGTTGACGTCCTACAAAAGGGCCATTGTAATTGTGAAGACCCGCGAGATCAACCGCCTGAAAGCTTTGCCGAAATACAAACCCTACTACGTGAACCTCGGAAAAGTGCAGAACACCACACGCTCCTACGACGAGGCCATCCAGAATTTTACCGAGGCTATTTCGCTTGATATTCCGGATACCATCCAGCCTTCCAATTCAGAGGTTTACTATTACAATAGCTTATCCTATTTTGCGAAGTCAGATTACAATAATTCCATCGGAAATCTCAACAAGGCCATCGTTCTGAACGGGAAAAGTGCGCAGCTCTTTTTTCAACGTGGTGTGGTATATAAGGCTACCAGCCAGTACCAGAGCGCCATCAGTGATTTTACCAAAGCCTCGCTGCTCGACGGAACGAATGCCCTGACCTGCCTCTACAAAGGGCAGTGTGAAATGGAGCTTGGGGATTTCAAGAATGCGATTAAGGATTTTAAAGCCTGCCTGAAGCTCGATCCCCCCAACAATGAAGCAAAAAACCTCCTGAAACAGGCCGACTCGAAGTATTACCTCGCCAACAAGGAGAGCGATCCGCCACAAATCAAAATTTCTTACCCGGCCATTGATTATAATAATTTCACCAATGTGTATGTGAACCAGATCACCCTCGTGATCGAAGGGCAGATTCTGGATAAGAGCATGCTTAAATCCATCGTGATCAACGAGCAGGAAAAAGAATTTGATAAGGAAGCCACCAATCCCGAGTTCAGGTTTGTGCTGAAAACGGAGAACCTGAAAAAAGTGGAAATGACGGTGACGGATATTTACAACAACGTCAGCACGAAGACGATTAAGATCGGCCACATCGTGAGCGAAACACGCGCCATTGTGAGCCTCCAGGGGATTATCCTCAGCAACGACGGCTCCGGGAAACCCTTGATCAATAAGCAGATCTTTCTCACCAACCAGAAAGGAGAAGAGTTTTACGAAGGCAGGACCGATAGCAAGGGTTACTTCATCTTTGAGAACCTGCCGGTGGATAAAGACTACCTGATCCAGGTGGAAGAGAGCGATGCGCAGATGAGGCAGACGGGCTTTATACTGGCCGACAAAAGCGGGAAAGCGGTGATGAAATCTTCACCCTCGGCAAACAATAAAAACAGTTTTTCTTTTGAGCTATTGCAGGTAGATGCAGCCACGATGAGCCTGATGTCGATTGATGATGTGCCGTTGATGGTCAACATTTCGGGGCGCCTGATGGGCATGACCACCACGCAGGTGCCTTTGCCCGGCGTCTCGCTTCAATTGGTGAAAGGAAACAACGAGGTCGTGACGCGCAAGACGGACGAGAACGGTTATTTTATGTTTACCAGCCTGAAGCCGGGCGAGAATTACTCCTTCCGGATCGACGCCGAAGAGGCGAAAACCATCAATACCAACAAAGTGCTCATCCTCGATTACAAAGGCCAGGTGCTGAAAGTGATCTCGAAGAACGATGCGGGCTTCTTCGAATACAGGCTGCTGGACATCGAAAAAACGCAGCTCAGCACCATTACAGAGCCCGATCCCTGGGCCAATATCACCTTTGCCATTAAGGCCAAGAAAGAGCTGTCGATCATCGAGAACATTTATTACGAATCAGGATCCTTTGCAGTGCCTAAGGCTTCGGAAGCTATTATTGATAAGGCGGTGGAGGCCCTCAAAGCGAATCCTAAGCTGACCTTGCAGGTAGAGTCGCACACTGATGCGGTGGCCGGCGATGAGTTCAACCTTGACCTTTCGCAGAAAAGAGCAATGAGCGTGGTAGAATATATTCAGGCTAAAGGCGTCGATAAAAAACGCCTCATTGCCAAAGGTATGGGGGAAACGGCCCTCACCAACCATTGCGCCAACGGCGTGGATTGCTCGGATGCGGAGCACAAGCAGAACCGGAGAACGGTGTTTAAGCTGATCGCGAATTGACAGCGTCATTGCGAGCTTAGCGAAGCAATCTAACCTCCTGACGCCGGTTCGCCATGACGGAATCATCAATACATCCCCAGCGCCTCTGCAATCTGCTCTTCCGTAATCCCACTTTTGAGAGTGTAAGCGCCGATAGAATCAGGTAGCGCAAAATTCAACCGGCCGTCTTCGTTTTTCTTATCATGGAAAATGTATTCAAATAAGAGCTTTTTCGTTTCGGCCGTGAGTTTGATCTTGGTGTAGATGGCATCGATGTAGCCGCAGATCTCATTCAATTCTTTTTTGGTGATCAGTTTCAGCTGCTGCGCGATCATGCTTTCGATGATCATGCCCATGGCAATTGCTTCGCCGTGCAGGATGTCCTTCTTTTGCTTCAACAGCGCGCTTTCCAGGGCATGGCCTACGCTGTGCCCGAAGTTCAGCGATTTGCGGAGGTCGTTCTCGTGCAGGTCTTTTTTGACAATGGCATTCTTCAATTCGATGGCATGCGTGATCAGCTCCTCCGAATAAAAATGGGCGATGGTATCCGATTGCCTGATGTCGTTCCAGAAATCAACATCGGCAATGAGCGCAATTTTGATGACCTCTGCATAGCCGTTGCGCACATGCCTTTCCGGCAGGCTTTCGAGGAACACCGGATTGACGAAAACACCTTTAGGCTCATACGTGGTGCCGATATGGTTTTTGATGTCCTCAAAATCAACCCCTGTTTTTCCGCCGACGCTGGCGTCTACCATGCTGAGCAGCGTGGTAGGAATATTCACGAAGTCGATGCCGCGCTTGAAGGTAGAGGCCACAAAGCCGCCCAGGTCGGTAATCACGCCCCCGCCGAGGTTGAGGAGGAGGCTTTTTTTATCGGCTCCCGCATCGGTTAAGGCGCCCCACACCTGCATGCAGGTTTCCATGTTCTTGTGTTGCTCACCGCTTTCCAGCTCTATGATCTCTGCCTCGTTCAGGATCGGGCAGTTGAAGAGCAGTGTGGGCAGGCAATGCTCAAAGGTATGCTCATCGCAGACCAGGAAATAAGCTGTATAAGAGCTCTTTTTCAGAAAAGTATTGAGCGCATCGAGGCTTTTTTCGCCAACGTAAACGGAGTAGGAGGTGGATTTAATGACTGACATAATGAAACAATTAATGCATGCCCTGGATCTGTGTGAGGATCTGTTTCGCCTGCTGGTTATTGGGGTTCAGGGCAATGATGCGGTTGAGGTATTTTTTCGATTCGGTAAAGTCTTTTTTATAAGCATAGAGGCCGGCCAGGTTCATGAGCAGGGGCTCGTAATCCGGATCCAGCTTCAATGCCCGGTTATAGAGGTTTTCGGCTTCAGCAAGATTTCCCTGCGCCAGCTTTACGTAGCCTAGATTCGTTAAAGCCGATACATGTTTCGGGTGCTCTTTCAGAATCTCGTTGTATTGCTGCATCGCTTCCGGCAGCTGCTTGTTGGAGGCCAGGGCAGAGGCATATTTATTTCTGAAATCGAGCACAAAAGGCGCAAGCTCTACCGATTTTTTGAAGTAGTTGATGGCACGCGGAACGTTGCCGCTTTTGTAGAGCGCCTCGCCAATGCGGTAGCAGGTCCAGGCATGGTCGTTGGCGTAGGAGCTGGTGATGAGCTTTGAGTTTAGAACATAGGCATCGCCCAGGCGGTTGATGTAAGTGATGATCTGTCCGAAATTATTCTTTGTGAAATACAACTGCACCAAAGGTTCAAGATTATTTCGCAGGTCATTGTCTGTTTTATCCTTTAAATAAAAGGCCGCGCTGTCGAGGTAATATTCCTCATGCTCGAACTTTTCATATTGGTTCAAATAAGCTTTGGCTTTGATGAGGGGCGCCGGATTTTTTTCGTTGATGGCATACAGGCCGATGAAGGTTTTAAGGCCCTGCTTTTCGGCTTTACTCAGCGGTTTCCGGATGTAGTGGTCGTGTACCGTCACGTGCGGAATATCAATAGAACCGGAGTTGGGCATGTGGCAGCTCACACAATTCGCTGTTTTCGTAATGCCTTTCTTGCTGCAAAATATCGGCGTGCTGCCTCCTGTCTCTTTCGTCCTTTCATTTCCTTTGGCTTCGACTTCGCTCAGCTGCCGGGCTGCTCCATGGCATTTCAGGCAGGCATCGTTAAACACGTTCTTGTTCGTCTCCTTCACGCTCACATGAGGGTTGTGGCAGGTGATGCAGGTCAGCGCGTCCTTGTATGGCTTTAATGAATTTTTGGCGGAAGGGTTCGCGGCTGCCTGTTGCATTGATTTTATAAAGCACTGGCTTTGTTTCAAACGGTCGGCATGCGAGGCCATGATGAATTCATCATCTGCATTTTTATACTTCGGCAAAAATACCGTCATATAGTCGCTCAGCATCATGCCCGGCTTGAAGTCGTAAAAGGACTTCCCTTCTTTCAGAACGGCGTTGCCCTGCAGGTGGCAGCGCTGGCAGATGTCGAACTGCCGGTCGATGCTCAGCTTGGCAGGATTCACAATCGTGTAGTCGATGTACTTCGAGGTATCTACCGGCGATTTGGTCTGGCGCTCGTTTACGTGAATGCTTCCCGGCCCGTGGCAGCGCTCGCAGCCAATACCTTTCTCCACTGCTTTGTATTTATTTTCGGAGCCAAGCACAAAGTCGGGGTAGGAGTTGTGGCAGCTCATACACTCCAGTCCGATCTTCCGCATAAAGCGGCTGTTGTGCCCATCCTCGAAGCCGGGAGGCAGGTCCCAGGTTTTCTTTTGGGTGTAAAAAGTCATCGGCATCTGGTTGAGGTAGCCGTTGATGGACTGGATGTGTGAGTTGGTATGCTGCCCGGAGCCAATGATGTAATTCACGGTTTCCAGCCGTTTGTAAATGGTGTCTCTTCCTTTGAGCCTGTACTCCAGGAAGCGCAGGCTGTCGTTTTCCCAGAAGGCCTTGTAATAGAAATCGCCGATCTTGTCGTGCACCACCGAGCTGTGGTAATCTCCGGCCGATTTCTGGCGTGTGGCCAGGTCGAAGGACTTGCCCATGCCCGTTTCGATAAAGCTCTTGTAAATATCCATGTGGCATTGCCTGCAGGTATTGATGCCCACGTACCTGGCAGAATCCGCATGGTTGAGGTAAAGCAGGCTGTCTGTTTTTGGAGTGGTATTGCTTACTACCGGTTTCTCGGGATCGCAGCTATACAAGCCCGCAGACAGGACGATGGCAAAGAAGACGGTTATATAGGCAAAGTAGCGGATGGCTTGAATTTTCCCTAAAGATAAACAACAATTTTTTCTTTTCCGGTGCTAAGGTATAAAGACGGCGATGCTGCGCCAAACAAAGTACTTTACTCGTACCTGGGCGTGCCGGCGCAAAGTACAGGCGCCGTCAGGCTTTCCGTTGCAATCTTTTTGCCGCAATCGGCTGCGCTCAGTGGCCGGCAAAAAGGATTTCCACTGCTTCCGATAGCTATCGGAACCTTCACGCGGGTAGGCCATAAAAACGAGGGCTTAGTTTCCTGTGTATGAGATTAGCCCAGCGCGAGGGATTGTCGCGTAAATCCTTCGCATAGCGTCAGCGTATGCGAAGATTGAAGCAAAAGCCCGGTTCGGCTCCCGCCGGACGCGCCCCAAAAAAACATCTAATCTGTATTGGGTTTTCCCCAAAAAAATGAAATCTTTTCGGTTGGTTTACAGGTAATTAAAAGCTACGATTTATAGCAATAATTTGCTACGTTTTTCGTTAACTTTACTAAGATCTATGAAGATGAAAGATACCATATTTACAGAAGAGATCGTTCTAAATAAGATTTACACGATCCGCGGGCAGAAAGTGATGCTCGACAGGGACCTGGCTACATTGTACGGGATAGAAACCAAGCGGTTGAAAGAAGCCGTAAGAAGACACATCAGCCGTTTTCCGGAAGATTTTATGTTTGAGCTCAACGAAACCGAATTTCATAATTGGAGGACGCAGTTTGCGACCTCCAAATCGGATAAAATGGGTTTAAGAATTGCCCCGATGGTATTTACCGAATACGGCATCCTGATGCTGTCGGGAATTCTGAACAGTGAAAAAGCCATTGAGGTCAATATCAAAATTATGCGGATTTTTGTTAAAATCAGGAAATTGTTGCTCGATAATGTCGATTTACGCCTGATTATGGAGGAAATTAAGAAAAAAACGGAGGATAATACCAAGAGCATCGAGCTGCTCTTTCAATACTTCGATCAACTGATTGAACAGCAGCAAAATCCACCCGAACGTAAACAAATTGGTTTTGGAAGATAAACAAATTGATTTTGAAACAGATAAAATTGCTTAACTGCCTAATAGTTCGTACTTTTGCGGCCTCAAAAAAACAAACATGTCAGAAATCAGAAACATTGCCATTATTGCCCACGTCGATCACGGCAAAACAACGCTAGTAGATAAAATTTTACACCAGTGTAACTTATTCAGGGAAAACCAAGCATCAGGAGAGTTGATTCTTGATAATAATGACCTGGAGCGTGAACGTGGGATCACTATTTTGGCTAAAAACGTTTCGGTAACCTATAAAGGAACCAAGATCAACATCATTGACACACCGGGTCACGCCGACTTTGGAGGCGAGGTGGAGCGTACGCTCAACATGGCGGATGGTGTGATCTTACTGGTGGATGCCTTTGAGGGACCAATGCCTCAAACGCGTTTCGTAACTCAAAAAGCGATTGCCGCCGGAAAGAAAGCCATTGTGGTGATCAACAAAGTGGATAAGCCAAACTGCCGCCCGGAAGAAGTGCATGACCAGGTATTCGACCTGTTCTTTAACCTGGATGCCACCGAAGAACAGCTGGACTTCCCGACCGTTTACGGATCGAGCAAGCAAGGCTGGATGGGCCCTGATTACAAAACGCCTACCACCGACATTACCTATTTGCTGGACACGATCCTGGAAAATATCCCGACAGCTCCTGAGCGTGTGGGAACCTTACAGATCCAGATCACTTCCCTCGATTACTCGTCTTTCATCGGCCGTATCGCCGTAGGCCGTGTGTACCGCGGGATCATTAAGGAAAATATGCCGGTAAGCGTTGTTAAACGCGATGGCCGGATCCAGAAATCCCGCATCAAGGAGCTCTTTGTATTTGAAGGCCTTGGTAAAGTAAAAGTGACCGAAGTACAAACCGGTGATATCTGTGCCTTTACAGGGATCGAAGGCTTCGAGATCGGCGATACCGTTGCTGATTTCGAAAACCCGGAAGCGATGCCGACTATGAAGATCGATGAGCCGACGATGAGTATGTTATTTACCATCAACAACTCTCCTTTCTTCGGTAAAGACGGCAAATTTGTGACTTCCCGCCACTTACGCGACCGCTTGTACAAAGAATTGGAAAAAAACCTCGCCATGCGCGTGGAAGAAACCTCTTCCCCTGATTCTTACCTGGTGTTTGGCCGTGGGATCCTGCATTTATCGGTATTGATCGAAACGATGCGCCGCGAAGGCTACGAGCTTCAGCTGGGCCAGCCGCAGGTAATCGTGAAAGAGATCGACGGCGAAAAATGCGAGCCGATCGAGGTATTAACGGTAGACGTGCCTCAGGAGTCAGCTTCCAAGGTAATCGACCTGGTAACGCAGCGTAAAGGAAACTTACTGATCATGGAAGCGAAAGGCGATTTAACGCACATCGAGTTCGAGATTCCTTCACGCGGTATCATCGGCTTACGTAACAACGTATTGACGGCGACAGCCGGTGAGGCCATCATGGCACACCGCTTCAAGGATTACGAGCCATGGAAAGGCCCTATCCCAAGCCGTATTGCCGGTGTATTGATCAGCAAGGACAAAGGAACGGCGGTAGCGTATTCTATTGATAAATTACAGGATCGCGGTAAGTTCTTCATCGAAGCCGGTGAGGAGATCTACCCGGGCATGGTGATCGGTGAGCACATCCGTCCGGATGACTTAGTGGTGAACGTATGTACGGAGAAGCAATTAACGAACATGCGTGCATCGGGTACCGATGATAAAATGCGTATCGTGCCAAAGATCAAATTCAGCCTTGAAGAGGCGATGGAATACATCCAGGGCGATGAGTATGTAGAGATCACGCCTAACTTTATCCGTCTGCGTAAAATTTACCTCGACGAGAACGAACGCAAGCGTATGGGTAAAACCTTAGTCTCCAAATAATTAGTCTTGCTCTGACCCTTGTCAAAGCACACAGACGAAGCTATAAAGGCAAAGAAAATCATGTGTTTTTCTTTGCCTTTTTGTATGATACAGGATAGACTCTGTGCCGCTACTCTTTCAAAAACGGGAGGCGGTGCTGTGTAATCCTTAAATTTTTAGTGATATTTACACTTGACTTTAATTCTGAATGAAACCATCGTTTGATGACATCTATATGGACCTGGCCGAGAAGCTGGCTCTGCGCTCGCATTGTGTGAGGGCGCAGGTAGGTGCTGTGCTTACCAAGGACACGCGCATTGTGTCGCTGGGCTACAACGGTCCGCCGGCAGGCACCCACAACTGCGACGAGGAATGGCCGGAAGAAGGCTGTGCCAGGGATAGCAAGGGCAGCTGCTCGCTGGCGCTGCACGCCGAGCAGAATGCCATCCTCTACGCCGTGAAAAACAATATGTCGATTGAGGGGACAACCCTGTATGTGACCTTATCGCCCTGCATTGCCTGTGCAAGGGTTATTTTCAGCACCGGCATCCGTAAGGTATTTTATAAAAACAGCTATGCCGAATACAAGAAAATTCCGACCGACGAAGGCGTTGAATTTTTGAAAAAATTCGGTGTGGAAGTGATCCGTTACCCGCACCCTTAAAAGGCAGTTCGCAGACCGTTATACCACTAAAAAATTTTGAGTATGTTCCTGAGAATCATTTTTTGTTTTTTATGTTTGTTCATCCTCCAGAACACCTGCCGGGCGCAGGAAGGCGGCGATGCGCCAAAAAAAGAACAATCCCTGAAAAGCAAGCGCAAGCTGCGTAAGGAGGATAAGAAAAAATGGAAGGAAGACCGTAAAAATAAACGCCTGGAGGAAAAAAAGATCCGGGATCACCATAAGCGTATTCAAACCAAAGAAGTGCGCAAGCGCATGAAGCGCAGCAAGCAAACCGCAGCCCGGAACCGCGATCACAAACGCGAGCCTTTTTTCCAGAGGCTGTTCAAGAAAAATCCTAAGGGCAAGCGCGCGAAGTCATCCAAAGAAAAGACATCGAAGGTCAAATAATTAGTTTTCCACGACCGGCTGTTAACTACCGCAAAAATCCAAATGCGCGTAATTTTACCACTTATTTGCCAAAACCTGCCACTTATAAATCGGTGGCACCCATTTAAGAGATAGAAAAAAACACGGGTTTTATTATTCGTAATATTGTTGTTAATAGATGTTAAGGGTCTGATAATGCTGGTTAAAATAAACGTCACGAAATCAGAATATTACAAATAATTAACACAAAAACTTGCACTATTTGCCTATCATTTATATATTTATCCGCTCGTATAAAAAGAATATAATCAAAAAACTATCAATATGTTAAGAAAAATTTACTTTTCTATCGTTACACTTTTAATAGCCGGGTCCGCTGCACTAGCCCAAAATACAGGTGGAGCCATTAAAGTTTTATTAAAAGACAAGTCAAACGGAGAGTCTATCCCGTTTGCCAACGTGGTTGCCTATCAGGGCGGCGTTCAGGTAGGGGTTGCAACTACAGATATGGATGGTTATGCCATGATTAAGCCATTGACACCCGGCAAGTACGATGTAAAGGGTGTTTATGTAGGTTACCAGGCTCAGGAAATTAAGGGTGTGATCGTGGGGGAAGCCAAGACAGCTTACATTACCATTGAGTTAAATAACGGAGAAGGCGTAAGGCTGGATGAGGTAGTCGTTACCGAGTACGCCGAGCCGCTGATCGACGGTGATATGAAATCGGGTGGAACGGTAACCCGCGAAGAGTACCAGAACATGGCTACGAAAAACATCAACTCGGTAGCGGCTACAACTGCCGGCGTTTTCCAGGCGGATGAAGGTAGCGCCTTAAATGTACGTGGTGGACGCTCAAGCAGCACAACGTATTTTGTGGATGGTGTAAAGGTAATCGGTGGCCTGGGTGTTCCTCAGCAAGGTGTAGAGCAGCTGTCTGTGATTACAGGTGGTTTACCTGCACAGTACGGTGATGCAACAGCCGGTGTGATCTCGGTAACAACCAGGGGCCCTCAGAGCAAATTCTTCGGCGGTGTGGAGTTGATCTCCTCTCAGCTGACAGATGCTTACGGCTACAACTCTTTAGGCTTCTCCTTAGGTGGTCCGGTATTACAGAAAAGGGATTCGACAGGTGCTAAAAAACCGGTGATCGGTTTCTTCATCTCCGGCCAGGGTACTTACGAGAAAGATCCTGATCCTTCCTACATCAAATTATACAAACTGAAAGACGATAAATTACGTGAGATGGAAGAAAAGCCATTGACACTGTCTCCTACCGGAACAGGCTTCTTACCGTCTTTGTTATATGTTACTAAAGACGACATGGAGCAGATCAAGGCACGCCAGAACGTTGCCAACAGGTCGATCCAGTTAAACGGTAAGCTGGACTTCAAAGTGGCTCCAAACACCAACTTAACCATCGGTGGTGCCTTTGATTACGGAAACGGACATAACTTCACTTACGAATATTCCCTTTTCAATCCTCAAAATAACTCTCAAAGCATCAATACAACCTGGAGAACATACGCCCGTATCAACCAGAAATTCGGTGCTCCTCAAACAGGCGCTGAAAAAGAAAAAACACAGTCGTTGGTTACCAACTCCTTCTTTACCTTCCTGGCCAGCTACGAGCAGGCAAAAAGCAAAACACAGGATGATACTCACAAAGACCGCTTATTCAACTACGGCTATATCGGTAAATTCAACTACGACGTAGATACCAACAACTTCGTGCTTCAGGGTAACTCAGACAGTCTTTACCTGCAAAGATCAGTAAACATCAGGAAACCGATTACCTTCGAAAGAAGTGAGATCAATGCGACGGGTGCGAACTATGCCTCCCAGGTATTTGACTATTTCGGAACGATGCCAACCATCAACTCCGTACAAAATGCCAACGGCCTCGTGAACGGCGACCGTCCTAACAGCGTATATTCGTTATTCTTCCCTACAGGCCGTCAGGCCGATGGATACGGTTTTACAAACAGCACCCAGTTACGTTTCGCTTCCAGCTTCTCAGCGGATTTCAAAAATCATGCCCTGATGGTTGGTGTGGAGTATGACCAAAGGAACCAAAGCGGTTACACCATCAACCCGGTTGGCTTATGGCAGCGGATGAGGTTATTGGTGAACAACCACCTGGAAAAAGGTACGGAAGATTACTACCAGATTCCTAACTCCGATCCGAATGCACCTCCAACCTACACAACCCGTTGGAAATACAATCCGGAAGACCAAAGCCAGATCGATAAATCTTTAAGGGAGCTCCTTGGAACAACAATTACCGATCAGCGGATCATCAACACAGATGCTCTGAATCCGGAAGATCTGAAATTAAGCATGTTCAGCGCATCCGACCTGATCTCTCCTGCCAGCGGTGGTGCCCTGGTATCTTACTATGGTTATGACTACCTCGGTAACAAAGACAAAAACTCTACATCAATAGATAAATTCATCAACGATAAAGACGCCAACGGGAACAATACCTTCCACGTAGGCGCCTTCAAGCCAATCTACGTTGCCGGTTACATCCAGGATAAATTCGATTTCAGGGATATTAAATTCAATGTGGGTGTGCGTGTTGACCGTTTCGACGCCAACCAGAAAGTATTAAAGGATAAATACTTATTCCACGAAGCTTACACAGCCGGCGAAATCAGCCAGGCGAAACCTGAGAATATCAAAGACAACTACGTGGTATATGTACGTACTGTAGGAAGCGATGATATCATCGGTTACAGAAACGGTGACCAATGGTACAACTCAGAAGGTAAAGAGGTGAGTGACCCTAATACCTTAACGGTAGACGGAAGGATCAGCCCATTATTGAAAGACCCTTCTTTCGCTTCTAAAAACGGTTTCAGCACAGGCGCTTTCACCGATTACAAACCACAGATCAATGTGATGCCACGTTTGGCTTTCTCATTCCCTATTTCCGATGTGGCTAACTTCTTTGCTCACTACGACGTGTTAACTCAGCGTCCTTCCGAGATTAACTTCCGTTTCGACCCTACCGATTTCTACTTCTTCAACTATACATCAGCGAACCCGTTCATCACGAACTCTAACCTGAAACCAACAAAAACAATCGACTACGAATTGGGTTACAACCAGATCCTGAACGAGAAAAAGAATGCTGCGATCAAAGTAACGGCTTTCTACAGGGAGTTAAGGGATCAGCTCACAACGCAAACCATCAACCAGGCATATCCTAAAACCTACTATACCTTTGTAAACCGCGATTTCGGTACAGTAAAAGGCTTAAGTGCTGAGTTCGATCTACGCAGAACGGGTGGTGTTTCCTTAACCGCTAACTACACCCTGCAATTTGCCGACGGTTCAGGTTCCAACGCTGCTTCAGGTGCTAACCTGGCGAGCTCAGGACAGCCTAACTTACGTGTAACCTTACCGCTTGATTACGATCAGCGTCACAACATCACCGTGAACCTCGATTACCGTTTCGGTGAAGGAAAAGACTACAAAGGCCCTCAGTTCAACCGCAAGAAAAAAGGAGAGAGCCAAACGGTTCAGATCTTCCAGAACATGGGTGCTAACATGATCTTCCGTATCGGCTCCGGTACACCTTACACACGCTACGTAGCGGCAGTGCCGGTTAACGGCCGTTCTTCCATCTCCGGTTCACTGAACGGTTCAAACAAACCTTGGCAGTTCAGAACCGATTTAAGGATCGACAAAAACATTGAGCTGACATGGGGTAAAAAAGATGGCGACAGCAAAAAAACAGCTAACCTGAACATCTACCTGCAGGTGCTGAACCTCCTGAACACAAGAAACGTGTTAGGTGTGTATAACTACACCGGAAACCCTGATGATGACGGCTACCTCGCTTCTGCACAAGGACAAACTGCTATCAACAGTAACTCCAATCCTGTAGCGTTTACAGATCAGTACAGCATTTACATCAACAACCCGAACAATTATGCACGTCCCCGTACAATAAGAATAGGTGTGTTATTAGACTTTTAATTTAAACGAAATTAGTTATGGAAATCATGAATAAAGTAAATAAATATCTTCTCTGTTCGGCGGTAGTACTTACTGCATTTACGGGAACTGCAAGAGAAAAGTACGGCTCCGTGTTCAGAGCTGCAACAAATACCCAACGTGTGATGGCAGGTTGTTCGGCTCCTCAGTCATCTGCGGAGTTAACCGTGAACAACGTCAGAACGATCATCTTTTCCGGCGGCGATATGTGGTGGGATTTGTTCGGTGGTACCAATGCCTGGTATTATGTCCCTAAGGTAGAGGATAGGAGTATCGGTATTTCTTCCAACTTTGCCGGTAACGTATGGTTCGGTGGATTGGACGTCGGCGGGCAGTTAAAGATTGCTGCTCAAACTTACCGTCAGTTCGGTATCGATTTCTGGACAGGACCTCTGTCAACCACAGATGCATCTACAAACCTTGACGTTTGTAACAAATACGACAAAATTTTCAGGATGAACCGCGTGGATGTGGATAATATGGTATTAAGCGGAGGTCCTATCACTTCCGATATCAAGGACTGGCCGGGTAACGGGGATATCTCCCTGAACCAGGATCCATTGCTGGCACCATTCAAAGATATTAACGGCGACGGTATCTACACGCCGGAAGCCGGTGACTATCCTTGGTATGACGTTTACAACAACGAAGGAAAAGACAATACAAACGTTTGTAAAGCCCGTGTATTCGGTGACCAGACCTTATGGTGGGTATACAACGATAACGGTGGTGTTCACCAGGCTACCGGTGGTAAAGCCATCGGTATGGAAGTGAGGGCTCAGGCTTTTGCCTTCAAAACCACGGATGAGATCAACAACATGACTTTCTACAACTACCAGATCATCAACCGCTCTAAATTCTCATTGACCCAGACTTACATGACTGTATGGACGGATGCCGATTTAGGTTACTACGGTGATGACTATATCGGTTGCGACGTAAAACGAGGATTAGGTTATATCTACAATGCCGATAACAATGACGAAACGGTTGGTGGTGTGAATGGTTACGGACAGTACATCCCGGCTTTGGGTTGCGACTTCTTCCAGGGACCTATCAATACCGAAGACGGCATCGATAACAATGGTAATGGTATCGTTGACGAACCGGGCGAGCAAATGGGAATGACGATCTTCAACTACCACAATAACAACGTTGTGGCCGGTACACCTATTCAGCAACAGGATCCATCGAATGCCACCCAGTTCTACCAATACATGACCGGTTTCTGGAGAGATGGAACACCATTCACCTGCGGTGGAAATGCTTACGGCGGTTCTATTCCTACAAAATATGTTTACCCTGCCGACACCTATACTGCCGGGCCTTGCGGTTCAGCACCATGGTCGGAATTAACAGCTGGTAATACTCCTAACGACAGGCGTTTCATGCAGTCTGCCGGTCCGTTCACCCTGAAACCGGGTGCAACCAACTACATTACCTTCGGTTTACCTTGGGCAAGAACGACATCAACCGATGCCTCGGCTTCTATTCCTTTGCTGAAAATTGCCGATGATAAAGCGCAGGCTTTATTCGACAACTGCTTTAAAGTATTAAGTGGTCCTGAAGCTCCGGACATGACTATCCAGGAAATGAATAATGAGCTCCTCATTTATTTCTCCAACAAACCGCAATCCAACAACTACCTGAACCAGTATGCGGAGAAAGATGTAGCGATCATCGTGGATACGACTCACTACAAAAAAGACGATATGTACCGTTTTGAAGGTTTCAAAGTATACCAGCTGAAAAATCAGTCGATTACCCAGGAAGAGTTAGTGGACCCTTCTAAAGCGAAGCTGGTATTTGCCTGCGACGTAAACAACGGAATCAAACGTTTGATCAACTACGAATTTGATGCAACTACCGGCGGCGACGTTCCAAGAGTAAAAGTGGAAGGTACAGACAACGGCCTGCAATCGACGTTCCGTTTCGCGAAAGACGAATTTGCTCTTACCAGCGATAAAAAAGTGGTAAACAACAAAGAATACTATTTCATGGCTGTCGCTTACGGTTACAACCAGTATGGCCAGTACAAGGAAGATACGCCTTGGTCTACATTCGGTGCTGCATCGTCTGAAGGACAAAAAAGACCTTACCTGGAAGGCCGTAAATCAAAAAGAGCGTATGGTACACCACACATTCCTGATCCTGAAAAAGGCGGAACCATTGCAAACTCGGCATACGGTTACGGACCAAAAATTACCAGGATCGAAGGACAAGGTAACGGTGGAAACAAACTGGACCTGACACAGGAAACGATTGACCGCATCATGGCTAATGGTGGCAGGGAAGCCAGCCTGACTTACGAAAACGGCCGTGGCCCAATCAACGTAAAAGTAGTGGATCCGTTGAATATCCCTAACACGAGCTTCGCGTTCATGTTTGTGAAAAAGAAATACTACAAAAATGCAGAAGATGCTTTGACCAATGCCTGCAAATATGACATCAACGATAAATTGCCGATGAGCAGCACGACCTATGGCGCGATCTCTGCCGACAGTGCAACCTGGGTATTGAAAGATCTGACAACACAAAAAGAATACGTGCCTTGTAAATCGATCAAAATTGCTGAGGAATTCTATTTCAGCGAAATCGGTCTCTCTTTATATGTTGGTCAGTCGGGAGATGTGGCTAACTGGAGCAACCCTGTACTTCCTACCGATAAAATTGTACAAAAAGGCGATTTCATCGAAGGAACCATCGAGTTCTCTAATCCATCCGACCGCTGGTTGGCAGGTGTACCTGACGTGGATGGTACCAATGCTTATAACTGGATCAGGTCCGGACAATTCACCGCCAGTCCTGCAGGTAACGATGCAAACCATAATGACTACGAGATCGTTCCTACGCAAACCACCATTGCCAACTTCTTAGACCCTAACCAGGAATTTGAAGGAATCCTTAACGGAACATGGGCACCTTACATCCTCTGCGCTGCTACCAAAACAACGGCTACAGGTGTGGGTAATACATCTGCTGCACCTGGCTACTCTGAAATGGTGAGAACCGCAGTCGGTCAACAGGTAACTTCAGCCACTTTGGATTATGCCTACTACGACATCCGTGCCCTGGGTAGTGTGAATGTGGTATTCACCAAAGATAAGAGCAAATGGACAAGGGCCATGGTGCTTGAAGAGTGCGACGAGGCAAGCGCTAACCCAACCGGCGGTAAAAAACTCGAATTGAGAAGAAACAGGTCGGTTGATAAGCAGGGTATTCCTACCGGAAGCCCGGGCTGTAATGAAGGTGAAGCAGTACTCGATACCTTTACTTATGGTTGCGGCTGGTTCCCTGGATATGCCATCAACGTGGAAACAGGTGAGCGTCTGAACATCGCTTTCGGCGAAGACTCCAAACAGGACTATAACAACGGCCGCGACATGGTGTGGAACCCTACTGCTGAAATTTCAAATGCAAATGGTTACCCATACTCATTCGGCGGAAGGCACTATGTTTACATTTTTGGTAATTCACGCAGCAGTACTGTATACAATGGTGCAGCGGCGGCCCTTGACGGCAAAACGATCGGAGCCGGACCATACAGCAACTATACGAATCTTGTGCATACCTACAAATATGCAGCCTCAGATCCTTCAAAACGAGAAAGAGTCATGAACAACCTTTGGTCGGATGCCTTATGGGTAACGATCCCGACCTTATCAGACAAGCGTTATGCCTTCTCGAATCCGGCAGATATGCCTTGCGACGTGAAAGTAAGATTACGGGTGAAAAAAGCATACAGGCCAGGTCTGAGCGGTTCATTCTTTACATCTGAAAGCCAGTTCCAGTCCTCAATTGCAAAAACACCGATTTATCCTACTACGGTTAATTCTAAAAACTACACACAATTGACTACCGATATGGTAGCGACTCCTCAGAACAACAACTTCGGTTACTACACATTCAGTACTGCCGATATCTTCTCTGAGATCAATAATGCAGACAGGGCGAAAAATGCGCTCGACCTGATCAATGTGGTTCCGAATCCTTACTATGCGTATTCAACCTACGAGAAAAACAGGACAGAATACAAAATCAAGATCACAAACCTTCCTAACAAGTGCAAGATCAAAATCTTTACACTGAACGGAACATTGGTACGTACCTTTGACAGGGATGTGAGCGGTCAGGAAGATCTTCAGATACAGGATGTAGGTTCCGATTTCGTTCACTCGAAACGCATCTCTTACCAGGATTGGGATCTGAAAAACCAGAATGGTATCGTGATAGCCAGTGGATTGTACATTATCCATGTGGATGTACCGGGAGTAGGCGAGAAAATACTGAAATGGTTCGGTGTTGTAAGGCCGCTGGATTTACAGAATTACTAATCTTAATAATCGCATTAAACTTATAGAGTATGAAGTCATTTTTAAATAGATCATTAAGTGTTGCACTCACCGGAAGTTTTCTGGCTATCGGGACAATGGCTACAGCCGGTAACCCGGAAAGGGCCGGTCAGGCAGGCGCAACCCAGTTGCTGATAAATCCATACGCCCGTTCTGCAGGTTGGGCCAATTCGAATACAGCACGCTGCCGCGGCCTCGAGTCGCAGTACAATAACGTGGCTGGACTCGCCTTCACCAAAAAAACCGAGCTGATGTTCATGCGTTCTTCCTGGTTGGTAGGATCGGGGATCAACATCAACGCGTTCGGCTTTTCTCAGAGGATAGGTGAAACAGGTGCCTTAGCGATG
>CALRIU020000027.1:0-63634 GCA_943362175.1 Hydrocarboniphaga daqingensis
AGCCGATGAAATAATAAGGCTCCGAATGTACCTGCGGGCAGGCAGCAATGGCCTTATAGAAATAAGGAACGGCCGGCGTAAACGCTTTGTTCTGAAGCTTGCAGGTTACCACGATCTCGTTTCCCATTAACAGATTTGCCTCTGCAAAATCGGGTTCCAGCTCCAGGCACTTGCGTAGAAACTCCAGGCGCTCCGGCTTTTTATACTGCTTCTTGTCGAGGGCTTTTTCATAGAGCTTCAGGGCCTGCTTGTTATCCATCTCCTGGCAGAATTTGGAAGATTTCTCATCGTCGTCCTGGGAAAATAAACCGGTATGGAGTAGTAATAAGCTAAAGAGTAGGAGTTGTTTCATTATGGAATTGTATGGTCGCAGTTTGTTATTGTACAGCTAAATATAAGAAATTTTTGTATTTGGGCGCCCGGGCGGGCCACTCCGGGCTTCGCTGCCGCTCCGGTTTTTTGGGCGATAAAAGAGGCGTCGCCCAAAAGAACGGCCCCTTCGTGTCCCTGGCGCAGGCTCCGCTTCTACTTCGGCTTATAAACAGGCGTCTGCTTTTCCGGCTCCGGCTTTTTCACTTGGTCGTTCTTGTCTTTGTCCTTACGGATGTCGATTGCCGCTTCGTAAGTCCATCGTCCTTTCTTCATACTCAGGGCATCGAAGCTGCCGTCGGGTCCATAATACTGGTATTGCCCTACCAGCATCGGGTCCAGCGAATTGGGCGCCAGGTGGCTGAAGATGATCTGCTTGCGGCCATCGTTGTATTTCAGCGACATGGCTACCTCGGAAGCATATTCGAACATCACGCGCTTGCCGAATTTCCCGGGAATTTTAAACACGTCCTTGCCGAACACCGGCGTACCGTCGGCTTTGAAAGATAGCACATCGATGAATTTCCGTTGAATCAGTTTGTCGTTGCCATCCCATCCCAGGAGTGTATAAAAATCATCGTCGGATTTGATAACCTCGTAATACAGCATGCCAAACCATTTGCTCGGATCGGCTACATAATTCTCCGGTGTTTTCACGCTTGCCGATTTATCCACCAACGGAAATACTTCGTATTGCGTGTTTGTTTCTTTTTTGAAGAGCCCTTTTTTCACGGTTTTGGAGTTATTCACCTGGATGAAGCCAAAGTAGGCATGTGTGCCGTCTTCCTTGAAAATATTCCAGGTGATGATCCTGAATTTTTTGTCGGGCGATAAAAGCCTGGAAACGTCGCTCAGGCTGTCGAAAGGATACTGGATGGATTTCTCCTCCTTCAGCACGGAGGCCCAGGCCGCCAGGAATTGCTTGTTGGCTTCGAAGCGATCGGCGATCTTTTTGCTGTAAAATACCCGCAGCTGCATCTTTTTCAGGGAATCTTCGAGCCCGGCGAAGTGTTTTTTGTCAGGCTCGCTGAGCTGCGCAAAAGAATGAAGCTTGAATAAAAAAATAAGAATGAAAAAAGAAATTCCCCGCATGACTCTATAACTGCTTTGTGAAGCGAAAGTTACAGAATTTTTTATTCTTTTGCGGGAAGAAGAAATCTAAAGAATGGTAAATTTCTTTACGGAAGCCAAAGCCCAAATCTTTGGGATGGCATCGGTATAAAAACCTTATTGGTAATATTCGAGCTTTCTTTCATACGTATATTTAGGCGTTTCATTGATAGAATGCGTACTGTTCACCCAATTTGCATTCTTATCATACTCGTACGTTATTACCGTTTTAAATTTAAGGATGCCGGAAGGAGAGAACTCCTTAATTTCTGTCTTATTTCCCTTGTCATCATAGGTGTAGGCAATTTTGTTGTTTGAGCTTCCGTCAGCATTGATCGAGTTAACCTCTGTCTGGTTTCTTTGCCCGTCATACAAAAATGTTTGTCTGTTCTTGATAATTCCGGCTGAATTATACCGGTCTAATTGAATTCTGTTTCCTTTGTCGTCGTATGTGGATAGCCATTTCACTTCCAGGTTTCCTTGAGCGTTATTCTCGGTCTCTTCAAGCAGGTTTCCTTTATCGTCGTATGTGTAGATACATTTTGATCTGATGCTGCCATCGGATTTATAAATGATCTGGTCCGTAAGTTTTCCCTTCGGATCGTAATTGTTTTTAATTTTCATAAAGACACTACCATCCTTATAGGACCTGGTTTCCCCGATCATGTTTTTTCCGGTTACATCGTAATGATAAACTGTGGCCGATTTTAAGCCCTCTTGGTCATAGCTCTCACAGGTTAATTTATTTCCCGAGTTATCATACGTGTAGATGCGGTTGTACCTGAGCTTTTCACCGGCATAGCTTCCCTCTTCCAGTAAGTTTCCCTTCTTATCGAAACGATAGGTGTTTTTATCCCATTCAAATCCCCATTGTAAGCTTCCTGATGCGTCTTCGGTTTTGTGTTTCACTTCTTCCATGTAACTTACTTTCCCTTTCAGGCCCAGTTCCTCACGGTAGCTTTTGGTTGAAATGACAGACTGCCCATGAAAAACAGAAGAAATTAATGTGATAGCCAGTAGTGTAATCAGTTTCATTTTTTAGAATATCTTTTATAAAAGAAGCATCTGTTTTTTATTTAAACTTAAAAATTAATCTGAAAAGAGTCATCACTTTTTACAATTTATTAAGACCTGACTAGTAAGATTGCGGGCATTTATGAATTGTGATCCCCGGCTCCGCAGAGTCAGATAACGATCAGGGGGCGATCCTGCGGCACACAACCAACAAAAAAGCTCAGGCCTTTGAGACTGAGCTTTTTTGAAATAGTATAATGAGGATTTACACCAGCGTTCCGTACAGCTTCGCGCGCTGCTCTTTTACCGACGCATTTTCCAGGTACTCGTCGTAGGTCATGCGCTTATCGATGATGCCGTTTGGCGTCAGCTCGATGATGCGGTTGGCAACGGTTTGCATCAATTCGTGGTCATGGCTGGTGAACAGTACACAGCCCGTAAAATCTTTCAGCGCATCGTTGTAAGCGATGATACTTTCGAGGTCTAAGTGGTTCGTTGGCTCATCGAGGATCAGCAGGTTCGGATTCAGCTGCATCATCCTGCTGGTCATGCAGCGTACTTTTTCACCACCCGAAAGCACAGAGCATTTTTTCAGGACTTCTTCGCCGCTGAACAGCATCTTCCCTAAAAATCCGCGCACATAGCTCTCGTCCTTGTTGGTGGAGTACTGGCGCAGCCAGTCCATCAGGTTCATATCACCGGTAAAAAATCTGGCATTGTCGTTCGGCAGATAAGCCTTGTGAATGGTGGTGCCGAATTTATACTCGCCGCTGTCTGCTGTTTCTTCCTCATTAAGGATATCGAAGAGGGCGGTAATAGCGAGGTGGTTCTTCGCGATGAAGGCAATCTTATCGCCTTTGGTCACGTTGATGTTCACATCTTTGAACAGCAGGCCGTCAATATTCGATTTCGATAAATTTTCGATATGCAGGATCTGGTCGCCTGCTTCGCGCTCCTGTTTGAAGATAATACCCGGGTATTTACGCGTGCTTGGCGGGATCTCATCCACCACCAGCTTGTCGAGTAATTTTTTACGGGAAGTCGCCTGGCTCGATTTACTGGCGTTGGCGCTGAAGCGACGCACGAATTCCTGTAACTCCAAACGCTTGTCCTCGATCTTTTTATTGGCATCGCTGCGCTGCTTCAGGGCCAGCTGGCTCATCTGGTACCAGAAGCTGTAGTTGCCCGTATAGGTTTTTAATTTGCCGTAGTCGATGTCGCAGGTGTGTGTACACACGGCGTCCAGGAAGTGCCTGTCGTGGCTGATCACAATTACCGTATTCTCAAAATCCGCCAGGTAGTTTTCCAGCCAGGAGATTGTTTCCACGTCGAGGTCATTCGTTGGCTCATCGAGCAGGAGAATGTCCGGGTTCCCGAAAATAGCCTGGGTCAGTAAGATCTTCACCTTGTCCTTGCCGGTCAGGTCTTTCATTAAGGTATAATGTGCCTCTACCGGGATACCTACGTTGGTCAATAGCATAGCCGCATCACTTTCCGCATTCCAGCCGTTCATTTCACCGAACTCGGCCTCCAGCTCGGCAGCACGGTTCCCGTCCTCTTCACTGAAATCAGGCTTGGCGTAGATGGCATCTTTCTCCTTCATGATCTCATAAAGGCGTTTGTTACCCATCATCACGGTATCCAGGACAGTGTATTCGTCAAACTCAAAGTGATTTTGCTTCAGGACGCTCATGCGCATGCCCGGTAAAATGCTTACCTGCCCTTTGGTAGGGTCGATCTCTCCCGAAAGGATCTTCATAAAAGTGGACTTACCGGCTCCATTGGCGCCAATCAGGCCGTAGCAGTTGCCGGGGGTAAATTTCACATTTACCTCGTCGAATAACACACGTTTGCCGTATTGCAGGCTCACATTAGAAACAGAAATCATGGATCAAAAAAAATTAGGCGGCAAAGATACGAAAAAAAAGGACCCGTAATCCCGTTAAGAATGAGTTAAATACCAGTTTAATTTAGTGTAGGATTCCAATCTTAATGGAATTTTTATTTAATTTTATATTAAATGCTTAACTCTCAATTGCTATGGAAAAAATATTACGTTTGTTTTCAGCAGTTACGTTTTTTTGCTCCCCATTTAATGTATCCGCTCAGGTATCTCATCAACATGCGCACCCCGGCTCTCCTCCCCAGGTTTTGCAGGTAGTACAAAGCAGCTTCGATCCTGACTCTCTGCAAGGCTATGACGAGAACCGGGCAAAGCAGCATGCCAATCTGGGGGGCGTTTTAGGGATGGACTTCGACCAGTTCATGAACTATACCAAGCGCAATTATATTAACCGCAAGTATAACCTTAATCAGGGGCAGGCTGCGAGACCTACAGGGCCGGGAGGAGGAAATACCCCACAGGCGCCCTGCACCAACGTTGATTTCGAAACAGGGAATACAAGCGGCTGGACCGTTGCCGGGGATGTGATCACAACCAATGGGATAGGAACAGACCCTTACGGGAATTTCCCTGTGGTGTGTCCCGGCGGAAACTTCTCGCTCAAGCTCGGGAATGCTACGAATCCTGCCACCAGTACTGCCAGGCAAACCTTTGCGGTGACCCCTGCCAATTCCTATTACCTGCTGAAAATGGCGATGGTGATCCTGAACTTCCCGCATACGGCGCCAGATGCCGCTAAAGTATACATCCGCTTCAGGGATCAGGCCAACAACGTGGTGGCCTGCCCTTACTTTGAATGCTATTATGCCAGCAATAACATCGGTGGCCCGGGCCAGTCTTATGGACTGACGGGGTTTCAGACAGGAGCCAACGGCGTCAACGTCGGGAACCAGAGCTATCCGACGACTTTTATTCCCTGGACGAATGTGGGTTTCGACCTCACACCTTACATCGGCCAGAACATTACCATAGAGATTGAAAATGATTGGTGCGTGTACGATTACGATTGGGCTTATACCTATATCGATGGTCAGTGCTCTCAGCTTACTACCAACGTTGTCAGTGGGTGCTCGGGAGCAGTAGGCTCCCTGTCCGGCCCGACGGGTATGACGTCTTACACCTGGACAGGGCCGCCCACGAGCACGGTAAGCGCCGTGCATACACAAACCGTGAACTCAACGGTTTCGGGAATTTATACGGTTCAGTGTACGCCGTATTCATCCTGTGGCTCGGCGACTTATACGTATACAATGAGCATGGTAAGCGGTAATAACCCAATCGCGAATTTCAATTTTACAACAACTCCCTGCCAAAGCACTTACTCGGTTCCTTATACGGATAATACCAATTTAAACGGAGGGCCCGCTATCAGTAATTATTACTGGGACTTTGATAACAACGGGGTGGTGGACAATACAACCGCGAATCCGACTTACGCCTTTCCCGGCCCCGGAACTTATATGACCAAATTAAAAGTATCGAACGGAGGCTGCCTGGACAGTATCAACAAAACAGTGACGATTGTTTCGGGACCAACCGCCAACTTTAACCTTAGCAATAACTGCCTTAACGCGGTTTCCAATTTCACCAGCACGAGTACCCCGACGGCGGCTATTGTATCGCAGGTGTGGAACTGGGGCGACGGAACACCGAACGGAAGCGGCACATTACCCGGCCATACCTACGGAACGGCGGGAACGCATACCGTCAAACTGGTCGTGACTAATTCCTCGCTTTGTAAGGATTCCATCAGCAAGGTCATTACCATCTATCCGAATCCGGTGATCAGCTTTACGGCGGCGAATGTGTGCATGGGTACTACTGTGAGCTATACCAACACATCCAGCATTGCCAGCGGAACACTGAGCTACGCCTGGGATTTTGATAATAACGGCACAACCGATAACACAACACAGTCTCCGACGAATGCTTATGCAGCGCCGGGCACATACACGGTGGAGCTGAAGGCGACGAGCGCCAATAACTGCCGGGATAGTTCGACCATTGCCGTAAGGGTCAATACACTTCCAACGGCTACCTTTACGCCGGTGAACGCTTGTATCGGAGCGAATATTGTCCTAAACAATACGTCAAGTGTTCCCAACCCCGATAACATCAGCCAGTACAACTGGGCTTTCGGTACAGGCGCTTCTTCGGTAGCGAGCACCAATCAGAACCCAACGGGATTAAGCTATACAAGCAGTGGCGTGAAAACGATCACGCTGAATATCACGGCCAATACGACCTGTACGGCCAGCATCACCCAAACCGTGACGGTGCATCCGACACCGGTAGCTAACTTTAGCGCCACAGCGGTATGCCAGGCAACACAAACGGCTTTCACGGATCTGTCTACAACCGGAACAGGATCCATCAGTGCCTGGAGCTGGGATTTTACCAATGATGGCACGGCGGACAACCTGACGCAAACCCCGGGCTTTACGTATCCGTCTTCCGGAACATTTACAACATCGCTACAGGTCACTTCCAGCAATGGTTGCGTGAACACGTTTACACTCCCCGTAAACGTATGGGGCCATACCATTCCTGATTTTACACCGGATAACGTGTGTTACGGCACCGCTACCACGTTTACCAACCTCACCAATACAACAACCAATGCCAACGTGGGCAGCGCTCCTGCCTACAGCTGGTCTTTTGCGGATGGCAGTCCTAACGACAACAGCATCAGCCCGGTGCATACCTATACGCTGGGCGCCAATGGCAATGCGACTTACAACGTGACACTTACGGCTACCAGCAGCCATAACTGTGTGGATAACATCGTAAAAGCGGTGAATGTGTACGCGCTTCCTGCGGCGGCTTTTACTTCCAATACGGTATGTCTCGGCAGCCCTTCACAGATGACCGATGCCAGCACCGGAAACGGAAATGCCCTCAGCAACTACCAGTGGGACTTTTTAAGCAACGGCACCATCGACGTTACCGGTATCTCCAATCCGAATTACACCTTTCCGGCTTTTGGCGCCAATGCGGTGAGCTATACGGTATCCACCACGCCGGTAGCGGGATTGACCTGCTCCAACATTGCCAGTACACTCACCGTATATGTTGATCCTAACCCGGTGCCTGACTTTACCTTTGTAAACACCTGTATCAACGCCCAACCCAACACCTTCGATGGTAGCGGCAGCACCATTGCTGTGGGAACAAACACGAGCTATGCCTGGGCCTATGGCGATGGCGCTACCGGCAGCGGACAACTCACCAGCCATACCTATAACAGCGCCGGGACCTATAATGCAACACTGACAGTCGTTTCCAACAAGGGCTGTGTGAAAACGGTGGTGAAACAAACCGAAGTGTATCAAAAACCGATCATGAACATCAGCAGCTCCAGTGCCTGTGCGGGTGCAGCCATGAGCTTTACGGCAAACCAGCTGCCCGGCAGTGGCACCGTCACCGATTGGTATTGGGATTATAACAACAACATCAGCACGATAGAGGCCAACGGTCAGCAGATCGTGAGCTATATCTATCCGGCAGCCGGTAATCAGAGCATTGGCCTGGTAACGGTTTCCAACCCGGGGCAATGCCGCGACACGGTGCGCAAAGCTGTGTACGTCAATTATAATCCGGTAGCCATTTTTGCCGCAGACGATCCCGATGGCTGTAGCACACACTGTGTGACCTTTACGGATGCTTCTACGGTTACAGGTCCTGCACATATTACCAATTGGGAATGGAGCCTCGGCGATGGAGGCAGCCCGGTATCCTTATCCAGCAATGCTCCGCAATCGCATTGCTACAACAATACCACCGGTAACCAGCTGAAATACTATGATGTGAAGCTGGTGGTGATGACCGATAGCGGTTGTACCAATACCAGAGATAACAAAGCCATGATTACCGTGTATCCTGTTCCTGCAGCAGCCTATGAGATCAACCCTGATCCGGGCAATGTGGTGGAGCCACTCGAATACTTTACCAACTACTCGGTAAACTACAGCAAATGGTACTGGAGCTTTGGAGACGGGCCTTTCAAGAGCGATTCGGTGAATGTGAACCCAACCCACTTTTATAACAGCGAAACTGCCCAGACCTATTACACCAACCTGATTGTAGTTAATCAATATGGTTGCAGCGATACGGCATTTGTATCCATAGAGATAGGCCCTGAGTTTGCGTTTTATATTCCTAATGCCTTTACGCCTTCCAACAGCGATAATATCAATGATCTGTTCTCCGGCAAGGGCATCGGCATCGAGAAGTATGACATGTGGATCTTCGACCGCTGGGGCGAGATGATTTACTATACCGACGATATTGCCAAAGGCTGGAATGGCAAGAAAAGCGGGAAATCGGAAGAGGTGCAGCAGGATGTCTATGTGTGGAAAGTGAAGATCAAGGATGTGCTGGGCAGGAGCCACGCTTATGTAGGACACGTGACCTTGTTACGATAACCGTTTGAGGATTTAAGAGCCCGTCGCAGCATTCTGTGGCGGGCTTTTTCGTACACATTCTATGTATGAAAGCGAAAAAATGTTTGGCTCCTACGGAGCCGGGGATATTTCAGGTTTGGGTGTAATTCATAACGTTTTGCTTCTACGGAGCAATTGTGATAAATTTTTGCTGTAAGCCTGTCATTACGTTAAGGTTAAACATATCAAAGCATTGAATTATCTGATTTCCTAGAGGTCAGGTTGAAGCATGAGCTGTTGCTCCGGAGGAGCAACATATTATTAAACAAGCGGAATAAGCCCTGTGACATGGCTCCATAGGAGCCAAACATTCTTCTACTCTTCAAATAGCTATTTGATTTATAAAAATGCTTTCTTATAAACACTTCTTTTCCTTATCTGTTATTGTTAACATAAAATCGGAATCAAACTCCGGCAGATTAACCAAAAAAAAGGTAATTTCGCTCATCTAAAAAAAACAGACTATGCCAAAAGGAATTTTCAAAGTGCCCGTTGCGGTAAACGAACCTATAAAGAATTATGCTCCGGGCAGTCCGGAAAGAAAAGAATTACAGGCGATGCTGGCCGAGCTGCGCAGCAAGGAGATCAACATCCCGATGTACATCGGGGCAGAGGAGGTAGAGAGCAACGTTCTGGTGCGCCTCCATCCGCCGCACGACCACCAGCACGTGCTGGGGCATTTTCATAAAAGCGATAAAACACACATTGAGCGGGCCATTGCGGCCGCACTCGCGGCCAAGGAAAAGTGGGCCAGCCTGAGCTGGGAGCACAGGGCCAGTATCTTCCTGAAAGCTGCCGAGCTGATTGCCGGCCCATACAGGGCTAAGCTGAACGCCGCCACCATGCTGGGCCAGAGCAAGAGCGCTTACCAGGCAGAAATCGACAGCGCCTGCGAGATCATTGATTTCCTGCGCTTCAACGTGCAATACATGACCGAAATTTATGCCGAGCAGCCCATTTCTTCGCCGGGCGTATGGAACCGCCTGGAGTGGAGGCCGCTCGAAGGATTTGTTTATGCCTTAACGCCGTTCAACTTCACCGCTATCGCCGGCAACCTGCCGAGCAGCTGTGCGATGATGGGGAATGTGGTGGTTTGGAAGCCCAGCAATACCCAGGTATACAGCGCTAACGTGTTGATGGAGGTATTTAAGAAAGCAGGTGTTCCGGATGGTGTCATCAATCTGATTTATCCAAGCGGCCCGGATGCGGCGGAAGTGATCTTCAACCACAGGGATTTTGCAGGCATTCACTTTACAGGCAGCACCGAAGTATTCCAGAACATCTGGCAAACGATCGGGAACAACATTCACAAATACCGCTCGTACCCGCGTATTGTTGGCGAAACAGGCGGTAAGGATTTTATCATGGCGCACAAATCGGCTGAGGCTAAATCGCTGGCCGTGGCTATTACGCGCGGTGCCTTCGAATACCAGGGACAAAAATGTTCCGCGGCCTCCCGTGTGTATATCCCGTCCAATTTATGGGAAGAGGTAAAAGGCTATATCCTCGCCGATCTGAAGGACATGAAAATGGGGCCGACCGAAGACTTTACCAATTTCATCAATGCCGTGATCGATGAGAAGAGCTTTGATAAATTAGCGAAGTACATCGACAATGCGAAGAAGGACAAACATGTAGAGATCATTGCAGGCGGTAACTACGATAAATCGAAAGGTTACTTTATTGAGCCGACGATCATTCAAACCCAGGACCCGAACTACGTGACCATGTGCGAAGAGCTGTTTGGCCCGGTACTGACGGTGTATGTGTATGACGAGAATAAATTTGAGGAGACGCTGGAAATTGTGGATGCTACATCGCCTTATGCCTTAACAGGTTCTATCCTGGCGCAGGACCGCTATGCGATTGAGCTTGCTACCAAAAAACTGAGCAACGCTGCCGGCAACTTCTACATCAACGATAAGTGTACAGGTGCCGTGGTAGGCCAGCAGCCTTTCGGTGGCGCCCGTGGTAGCGGAACCAACGATAAGGCAGGCGCCAAAATCAATTTGCTGCGTTGGGTATCTCCACGTACCATCAAAGAGACCTTTACGCCGCCGACAGACTATAAATATCCGTTTTTACAGGCCGATTAATTCAGACTCTGCTTTCAAAAAATCCCGTCCTGATCCGACGGGATTTTTTTATGCCGGAAGGTGAAATGTTAAATGTTAAAATGTATATTTGTTCGAATTAAACTTATATACGTCCTCAAAAAACATGTCTTCATCTAATACGGCCTCCTTTAAAAATTTTAGATTGATTAAGCATGCGGACCTATACGAGATAGATGTTTTCGCTAATTCGGAGTTCGGGATCCGGGAATTAAGACAATTGATTGGCGTTCAGAAAGGAATGGGAGGAGACCGCCTGCCGGTTCTGGTTCTGTGCGGTGAGTATACGACTTCCGACGTCAGTTTTTTAAAACACCTTTCCAAAAACGGAAACGATCCTTATTCGAGCGCAGATGCATTTGTGATTCAATCCATCGCACAGAAGCTGGTTGCCAACTTTTATGTTAAGATCGTAAGGCCCGAGCGTCCCACCAAGTTCTTTACCAGTAAGGATGATGCGCTGAAATGGCTGCGGCAGTTTATGGGATAAATGCGTATCTTTAGCCGTCTTGAAAAATCTCTTAGCGATATTGTTCCTCATTCCATTGGCCCTGTGTAGCCAGGAAAAATCCAATACCTTTAACCTGCTGCTGACAGCAGGCGTAACGCCTTCGCAGGTGCATGGCGACGCATACAGTGGCTTCCATAAGCTGGGAGCGATGGGGGGAGTAGGGGTGGAAAGCGTGTTTTCCGATAAATGGAGCGCCAACCTGTCGTTCTGGTTCATTCAGAAAGGCGCGCGTAAGAACCAGAATGCAGAAAAAAACGACCTCACCTATTATTACCTGAACATGAATTACCTGGAAGTGCCGCTCATGGTGGTGTATAAGCAAAAGAAATTTTTATTCGACGCAGGCGTCTCGGCCGGCTACCTCATCAATTATTATGAAGGCTCGGAGGCCGGTAACCTCACGGGGATGTACCCTTTTCTCAAATTTGAGTATTCCGTGAAAATCGGCCTGGGCTATGCCATTACGCCAAAGTGGTCGGTAAACCTCCGGAGCAGCAATTCATTTATTACCACCAGGCCAAACCGCACGAGGCAGGCGATTTATTTCAACAATATCATTGCCCGTACGTTTAATAAAGGCTATTACAATAATATCCTGGAATTTGCAGTTACCTACAGGATCCGGACCAAAAAAGCATCATAAAAGACCGTGGCAGAAAAACATAAAATCATTGTAGCCCTTACCGGCGCCAGCGGCAGCGTCTACGCCAAAGTGCTGCTCGATAAATTAGCGAAGCTGTCGGACCAGGTAGAGAAAGTCGGGATCGTGATGAGCGATAACGCGAAGGATGTGTGGAAGCACGAGCTGGGCAATGAGGATTACAAGCGCTATACGGATTTTATCTTTTATGAGAAAATGGATTTTTATGCGCCCTTTGCTTCCGGTTCGGCGAAATACAAAACCATGATTGTTTGCCCCTGTAGCATGGGAACGATGGCGCGTATTGCCTCGGGTGTGAGCAATGACCTTACTACCCGCGCTGCCGATGTGATTCTGAAGGAAAGACGAAAGCTCATTCTGGCGGTACGCGATACGCCCTACAGCCTCATTCACATCAATAATATGAAAACCGTTACGGAGGCCGGTGGCATCATCTGCTCCGCATCGCCTTCTTTTTACAGCAAGCCTTCCACCTTCGAAGAGCTGGCGGCTACTGTTGCCGACAGGATCCTCGACCTGGCTGGTTTAAGCATCGACAGCTACCGCTGGTCGGAGTAGGAGCATCTTAAATCAGGGATTGACCTTCGCGGGCGCCATGGCAATCTGGTTTTTGGCAAATACGCGCCTGGCCAGTTCCACCACTTCGGCATTCACCTTACCATAGTCTGCTGCCAGCGCATAAGGCCTAATGGCCAGCGTCACGCCATTGTCCACAATCTTCAAGGCAGTTACTTCCGGCAAAGGATTTTTCAGGATGTCCGGGTGCTTCATCATTTCATCGATCAGTAAATTTTTGACGAGGTCCACATCGTTGCCGGCCGCAATGGTCACATGCACATCGCTCCGCAAAGTGCCGTATTTGGTATGATTGACGATGGTGCCGTTGGAAACCGCCCCGTTAGGCAGGATAATCGTTTTAAGATCGCCGGTGAGGAGAATGGTATTGAAGATCTGGATCTCTTTGACAGTGCCGGTTTGCCCGAGTGCTTCGATGGTATCGCCTACTTTATAGGGCTTGAAGATGAGGATGAGCACTCCTCCGGCAAAGTTGGACAAGGAGCCTTGTAAGGCCAGGCCTACCGCCAAACCGGCGGCTCCGAGGATGGTAACAAAAGAGGTGGTGCCGATTCCCAGCATACCGGCTACGGTAACAATCAGCACAATTTTTAGGCCGATGGAGATCAGGCTTTTGACGAAGGTGCGTATCGAGATCTCCAGGTCGCGCTTCTCCATTCTTCTGATGGCGATCTTTGCAAAGCGGTTGATGAGCCACATCCCAATGACCAGAAACAGGAATGCGCCGATCACGCGCGGCGTATATTCTATGACATTGGCAATGAAACGCTCGATGTGCTCGTCTATTTTTGAAGTATAGTTATTCATATTCCGGAAACGTTCTTCTCAGGCTCAAAATTATTATTTATTTTTATATGCAAATTTTATTTCCCCGTCTTAATGCCTTTTAACCGGTTGATATGGATTATTTTGGGTTTGGGCCCGTTTTTTTTGCAGGCGCAGAGCTGGGATACGACCTATTACCGCAAATACAGGGACAGGCTTGTCATCTCGGTTTTCCAGTCGGTGAGGTCTTATGGGATGGACATTACGCAAAAGCTCAATAAGGATAGCACCGGGCAGTCGAAAGTGGCCTATAAGGCAGAGGCCAATAACATTACAGGTATTGAGCTCAATTACGACAAACTGAACATTGCTTTTGGTTTTAAGAGCACAGCCCCGCAGAACCAGACTGCCAAAGGAGACACCAAATATACCAACCTGGCGCTGAACGTGGGCGGCAACCGCTGGATCCTGGAAAACAGCTACCGCAGCTACACCGGATTTTACAATAACAACACGTCATTTTACGATACCACCTTTAAGCGGGACGGCATTTATACGCAATTGCCGACGCTGAAATCCGAAGCCTATAAAACCAAATTCCTCTTTTTTACCAATGCCAATAAATTTTCGTTTAAATCGGGCTATTCCTGCAGCCAGCGCCAGTTAAAGCCGGCCTTTAGCTTTGTGCTTACTGCCAACATTTATTACAACCGCCTCAACTCCGACAGTTCCTTTATTCCTCTGCCGGTAAGGCATTACTACGATGATTACGGCAATGTGAACGGGCTGAACGTATTTGCGTTCTCCATTTACGGTGGCGGAAGCTTTAACCTGGTGCTCTGGAAAGCCTTCTTCCTCAACCTCACACTCATCATCGGTCCGGAGGAGCAGTGGCGCACCTATCATTACCAGGGTGAGCCGCCCAGGAATTTGTTTTATACCTCTTTGTCGGGCGATTTCCGTTCGTCGATCGGACTGAACTTTAAAAAATTCTTTGTGCTCTTTACCTCCAGCTCCGATTTCAGCTATTACAACAGCAATGTGATGGAATACTTTTCCAAATATGGCGCGGTTAATTTCTCGATAGGTTACCGTTTCCGGATGAAGACTCCCAAATCTTACGCCCGCTTCCAGCAAAGCAAATTATACAAAATGCTGTGATGATCCGGGATTCTGACAGAGCGCTGATAGGCCTCTCTGATCTCTTTCTGTTCCCTGTTAGTGTGGCTATCCGAAACATCGCGATGCGTCCTGACGGGATAAGTTGTGTTTGTTCTAAATCCCTGCTCAGTTGCTAAATCAGCGTCATCAGCATTCAATGGTTCCAACCTTAAAACTTCAGGTGTTTCACCGAGATGCCCGCTTTTTGTAGTTCCTTCAGGGAGTCGATGCCGATCTTGAGGTGATCGTCTGCAAAGCTGGAAGTTACTTTTTTGTCGCTTTCCTCTGTCTTCACCCCTTCCGGAATCATCGGCTGGTCGCTCACCAGCAGCAAGGCGCCTACCGGAATTTCGTTGTGGAAGCCTACGCTGAAAATAGTGGCTGTTTCCATATCGATGGCCATGCTCCGCAGGGTTCTCAGGTAGTCCTTGAATTTTTCGTCGTGTTCCCATACCCTGCGGTTGGTGGTATATACCGTGCCGGTCCAGTAATCGCGGCCGCTGAGGCGGATGGTATAGGAAATGGCTTTTTGCAGATTAAAAGAGGGCAGGGCAGGAACTTCGCTCGGCAGGTAGTCGCTCGAGGTTCCTTCGCCGCGGATAGCAGCAATCGGAAGGATGAGGTCGCCGATCTGGTTTTTCTTTTTCAGGCCGCCGCATTTGCCCAGGAACAATACCGCTTTGGGCATGACGGCCGTGAGGAGGTCCATGATGGTGGCCGCCATCGCACTGCCCATGCTGAAATTGATGATGGTAATGCCCTCGTGAGTGGCGCTTTGCATTGGCCTGTCGAGGCCTTCGATCTCGACGTTGTTCCATTCGGCAAATGTTTTTACATAGCCGCTGAAATTTGTCAGTAAAATATATTTTCCAAAATCTTCAATTTTTTTACCGGTATATCTTGGTAGCCAGTTGTTGACAATCTCTTCTTTCGTTTTCATATATGTCGTATCTCTTTTTTTGAAAATGCCGGGAGGCATTATAGGAATACTAAATTACTAAGTATTTGCCATTCACGTATCATAATTATTTTACTTTATCTTTATGCTTTAATTATTAATCAGGCTTTAAGTGTCTCTTCCCATATTGAATTTCCCGGCCATTGATGCCCGTTTTCAGAATAACGAAGCCGGGGCTTTGCAGGTATTCGACATGGTGCGTAAGAAATTTGTGGTGCTGAGCCCCGAAGAGTGGGTCAGACAGCACCTGATCCATTACCTGGTATATCACAAGGAGGTGCCTTTATCGATGGTGTCGGTAGAAAAGCAGCTGATGCTGAACGGAACCCGGAAACGGACAGATGTGGTGGTGTTCAACAGCCGCCTGAAACCTTTAATGATTATCGAATGCAAGGCGCCGGCCGTAGAGCTGGACCAAAAGGCCGTGAACCAGATCCTTCGCTATAACCTCACCCTGCAGGTGCCATATCTTTTTATCACCAATGGCCGGCAGCATGTATGCCTCCGGATCGACGGCCCGGCACCGGAAATTTTAAAGGAATTGCCCCCTTATGCAGTTTTGACAGAAATTTGACAGAATTCTAAAATGCTGATTCACAGTGAAAATTGTCTTTGGCTGAGTGAATTGTTAATAACTTTGAGTGTGTTAACAGCAATTAACACTTGCTTTATTCAGAAAAAAGAACAAATTTGCAAAACTCAAAAAAATTTAATGATCACAACAAAAGGCATAATCACTTCACTATTAATGAGTACCTCATTAATGCTGAGCGCTATTAGCCCCGATAGGGCCATTAATAAGTCTTCAAATATTGCGCCAAAGTTTTCTGAAACTTACCCGGACGAAAAGCCGATTAAGGATGACGGAAAAAAGAAGGCTGCGAAAAAAGACGATACCACCAAAGTGGCCCTGGACCCATCCCTGTTGGTTCTGCAGGATGATCATGAGCATGAGGAAGATGAGGTGGATTCACTTCTGGCTTTTCCTTCCAACGATTTATATTCTTCCTGGGATACTTCCACCATTCACCCGTATTCATTTGCTGCCAGCTTTAAACAGGATTCGGCGCTTATTCACCTCACAGAGCCCACGGATTGTGGATTTGTTGTCCCATGCAAAGGAAACCTGACCTCCGTATTCGGTTGGAGAAAAAGAAGGCCACACTATGGCACCGACATCAACCTCGAAACGGGTGATACGGTTGTAGCGGCTTTTGACGGTATGGTACGTATCGCTAAGCTCAACAGGAGCTATGGTAACGTGGTCATCATCAGGCATGCCAACGGACTGGAAACGGTTTATGCACACTTGTCAAAAATTAATGTAGAGCCGGGCCAGATGGTAGAAGCCGGACAAAATATCGGATTGGGTGGTAATACAGGACATTCCTTCGGATCTCACCTGCACTTCGAAATGCGTTACCTGGGGCAGGCCATGGATACCGAAGATTTTATCGATTATGCCAGCGGTACTCTGAAAAAAAATGAGTGCCTGATCACGAGGTCTGACGTGGAAAACAAATACGACCTGCGCGCCCTGCACAGCCGCCACAGAAAAGACCTGAGCTATGCCAGGAGCAGCTCCGGCAAGGCAAAAGCAAGCGGCAAAGGAGGCAAAGGAAAAGTATATGTGGTGAGGAAAGGAGATACCTTAGGGAAAATCGCTCAGCGCAACCACACCACCATTTCTGCCATCTGCAAAAAGAACGGCATTAAGCAAACCAGGGTTTTACAGCTCGGGCAAAAATTGAAAATTTAAAAGAATTACCGATACAGCTAACAAGGTCCCGTATAAACATGCGGGACTTTTTTATGCGGTTTTCAAAGCGTTCATTCACGCGGCATTGTTAAAACATTGTGAGTTTTGTGAATTAAACTTTTTAGTTCCAATGGGGTTATTATTGTAATTTTGGGCATATACGAGTAAAAATTTAAAATCAATATATCATGGAAGTAACAGGACAGTTAAAAGTAAAGTTTGACACACAGAAAGTAAGCGAGAAATTTCAAAAAAGGGATTTTGTATTAGCAACAGACCTTAGCACACCATATCCACAATATGTCAGTTTTCAGGTTACCCAGGACAAATGCTCTTTACTGGACCAGTTTAATGAAGGCGAAGAAGTAAAAGTGCAGTTCAACCTGAGAGGACGCGAATGGAACGGGCCGCAAGGCATCCGTTACTTCAACACCCTGGAAGCCTGGAGGCTTGAAAAAGTAGGTGGCGGTCAATCATCTCCTGCACAAAACAGCAATGCCGGGATGAATGAAAGTACCAAAGCGCCGGTATTCAACAGCAGCATTTCCGACAACGACGATTTACCTTTCTAAAAAGATAATCTGAGATTTAAGACACAAGACAAAAGATGTGAGTAGTTCCGGTCTTTTCTCTTGTGTCTTGTTTCTTTCCGGCTTTTATGAAAAAACCATCCGTTCTACTGATCTATACAGGCGGCACCATCGGTATGATGCAGGACGCACGCACGGGTGAGCTCAGACCCTTTAATTTCAAAGCCCTTAGCAGGCAGATCCCTGAACTGGAAAAATTCGACATCGAGCTTTCTTCCATTTCTTTTTCGCAGCCCATCGATTCCTCCAACATGCATCCCTCCGTATGGATCGAGCTGGCCAACATCATCAAAGAGCAATACACGAGGCACGACGGTTTTGTAATTCTTCACGGCTCGGATACTATGTCGTATACGGCCAGTGCCCTGAGCTTTATGCTGGAGCATCTTGCAAAGCCGGTTATCCTTACAGGATCTCAACTGCCGATCGGGATTATCCGTACCGATGGAAAAGAAAACCTGATCACAGCCATTGAAATTGCGGCCGCGCATCAAAACGGGAAGCCGCTGGTGCATGAGGTATGCGTGTATTTCGAGTACAAGCTCTACCGCGGCAACCGCACCTATAAATACAACTCGGCGCATTTCGATGCCTTCAAGTCGCCGAACTACCCGGAGCTGGCGGAGGCAGGCGTTACAATTCAATACAATACAAGCGCTTTGCTGAAAGGATCGAAAAAGCCCTTTACCGTGCATACGCAGCTCGATAACGATATTGCGGTGCTGAAGCTTTTCCCAGGCCTGAGTAAAAAGATCACCTTGTCCATACTAACCACGCCGGGGATCAAAGCGGTGATCATGGAAACCTTCGGCGCCGGGAATGCCAGCACAGATGCCTGGTTCATCGAGGCGTTGAAGGATGCCATCAAAAAAGAAATTATTATTTATAATGTGACGCAATGCTCGGAGGGCAAGGTGATCCAGGGCATGTATGAAACCAGCAGCATGCTTAAAAAGATAGGCGTGGTAAGCGGCGCCGATATTACCTTCGAAAGCGCGGTGACCAAGCTGATGTTCGTGCTCGGTAAAAAATTATCCTATGCCAAAACCAAACAATTGCTGGAAACGGATTTGAGAGGAGAGATGAGCGTTTAGAGATCAGGCTTAAATTGACAGGACCTTTGCGATCCTTTAATTTCGTCCTCTGCGTTTTTTAAACTTTGCGAACTTGGCGGTTAAAACTTTAACGACAAACATGAAAAATCATATTACGATAGAAGGCGTCAGGCTTTATGCCTACCACGGCTGCCTGGAAGAAGAAGGAAAGATCGGGGCAGAATACATGGTGGATGTGTATATGCAAACCGATTTTATGGAAGCGGCAGAGGCCGATGATCTTGCCCTTACGATAGACTACTGCGCGGTGTTCAACATCTGCCGCGAGGAAATGGCAATCCGCTCCAAACTGATTGAGCATGCGGCTAAACGCATCTACGACAGGCTGATCGCAACCTTTCCGCAATTACTCCATACCAAAGTCGTGCTTACCAAATTGCTGCCGCCGATGCACGGCCCTGTGGATAAAACGACTGTAGCGATTGAGGGGTGAAGCTGAAGAAATAGAGTCGTTAATAAAACATGTTTTGTCAATTCGTCACGACACGTTGTGACAGTAGAGAATAGTGAGAGAGACTATATGAGAGCAGTCTCCCGGCTGCGCTCGGACTGGCAGAGCACAATCAACATCCGTTGGTTGAGCGGAGTCGAAACCAACAAAATCCTAGCTTTCCGCCTTCCGCTTCACCAGTAAAAAGTAATTCCCTTCAATGGGCAGATAGCCGTATTCATAGCAAAACTTGTATTGCTTGCCTTCTTTGGTGGTGACAATGTTCGTGTAGTATCCGAAGTTAAAGCCTTTATCCGCCAGCTTTTGCTGCGACACCTTCGCGGTTTCGGCCGGCACCAGCTCTTCCATGATACGCCTGTTTTTGCGGAGGATATTATTGATGTTCCGGATATAATTATTTGAGTTGCCGTTTAGCTTATTGTTAAAGGCATTGCGGCACATATCGCTGCAAAATTTCTTGTCGGCGCGTCCGTGAAACGCTTCACCGCATTCCGCACAGGTTCTCTTTTCCATACTTAGTCAAACAAATGTTTAGGAATGGTGCATACCGGGATAGGTTCCATTTTGTGCTTATTGGCTTTATGCCTCGTCATGTATATATTCAGCGCTTTGCTCTGTTCTTCTGTTAAGGCATACGATTCGTTGTTTTCAATATACCGCATGGCCCATTCCAACATGTCGTAGCTGGCGCCAATCTGGTCTTCGTCCGTTCTGCCATCCGCAAACAGGCCGTCGGTAGGCCGTGCCTTTAAAATAGAACCTGTTATGCCCAGCTCTGCTGCCAGCTGATATACCTGTGATTTCATCAGGTCGGCAATAGGGCTGAGGTCCACGCCGCCATCGCCGTATTTGGTGAAAAAGCCGATCCCGAAATCCTCTACCTTATTCCCGGTGCCTGCTACCAATAACCTGTGGTGACCGGCATAGGCGTAGAGCGTGGTCATGCGCAGGCGGGCGCGGGTATTGGCCATCGTCAAGAAGTCCTGGACGTCCTTGTCATAGGAGCTTTCCATTTGTTCAAAGATAGGAGTAAGGTCTACTTCGGCGCTGCTCACATTGCTGAAGGTTCCTTTGAGCCAGGTGATATGCTCATTGCCACGGTCGTATTCATTTTTGATCTGCCGGATAGGCATATTGAGGCAGATCACTTTTTTGCCGGTCATGGCGCAAAGCGTGGAGGTCAGCGCGGAGTCAATGCCACCGGAAATGCCAACGACAAAGCCTTCTGTCCCTGAAGCGTTGGAATACTGTTTAAGCCAGTCGACGATGTGGTCAATGATCTCTTTTGTTTTCATAGAGGGTAAAAAATTAAAAAAAGGATGGCATAAAAAATCCCGGTTAAGGCCGGGATTCTTATACAATCGTTTTGGATTTAGAACATCACGCCAATATTGATGCGGATAGCGCGCATCATCAGGCCCTGCTTTAAATTTGTAAATTGAATAGCTCCTGTATTTGGGTCGGTATCAGCAGCGGTGTAGATGTATTTGGACTCTTTCCTCATGGTGTTGGTAAAAGAGTGGAAATAATTGACATTGAAAAATACAGCGGTGGACCCGCTCAGCCTGTATTCTGCACCGAGCCCCACATTTAAGCCGAAGCGCAGCGGAATGAGCGAGCCGTCTTTTCCGATGTTAACATTGTTGTTGGTCGTGCTTACCAGGTTCAGATAAGGAGGCGTCGGCGTTACGGCAATCTGCTGAACTTTATCGTCTGCCTTTAAGCCTGTCCTGATCCCAAGCTCACCGCCAAACATGCCGAAGTAGCGGAAACCGCCAATCTCTTTGGTCATCATTTTTAAAATGATCGGAACAGTGATGTAGGTTGCTTTGATTTTTCGGGAGGTTAAGAGGTAATTTTCGCTACCGGTAGTGTAAAATGAATTTTCATTCGTGCCGTCTTTTGCTTCCTGTAAATCTCCGTTGGAATCAGTCGTATAGCCTGCGCCCACACCTGAGGGCGGAAACAGTGTCGCTGTGTTTTTGTATTTGACAAAGGCCCTTTCGAAATCGCCGCCGACGCCGGTTTGTAAATGAATGATATTAGATAATTTGAACTCTGTCACCAGGCCAAAGCCGTATCCGAAACCGGTTTTATCCTTAACGGTAAAATTGTCGTTGGAAGAGACCCAGGTGGGTTGGGCTGCTACTTTCAGGCCAAAGCGGAATTTTTTATCAAAGTTGCTGTCGTCCTGCGCTAAAAAAGAATTAGCTAACAACAGACTGCTTGAAACTATCAGTAATATTTTTTTCATATACTTTGGTTTTTATGTAATTTAACATTGGTAAAAATAAGATAAAAATTAATACAGAGTCGTTGATTTCCAAAGAAAAAAACACTACCCGACATTTTTTCATGAACCATCGTTTGTCAATTACTGCAAAGCTTTTTTTAACAGCTGTTGTTGCTTTTAGCTTCTTTTCGTGTGGACATAACCGCTTTGATATCGATACTGAAAATATCCGTATTCCGCCGGTTGTTTTTAAGCGCATGGATAAGGACGTATTTGCGCTGAATCAGAATAGCATTGCCGCGCAAACGCCGGCATTGGAAAAAAAATACGGGCCTTTCTACAACCGCTTTATCAGCTCAATCATCAATAATGGAGGCGTGCATGATTCGCTGTACTCCCAAAGCCTGCTGCGTTTCCTGAACGACAAGGACATGAGTATTGCCGGTAGCGATGTGGCAAAAGCCTACAGCGATAATGATGTGGAGCTGATCGGTGATGCGCTTACAGATGCGATGAAGCGCTACAAGGCCTTGTTTCCTAAAAGGCAGGCACCGCTGCAATACGTCACGTTTATGAGCGGTTTTAATTACAACATCGTGTATGTGGATTCCACACTGGCGGTCGGCCTGGAAATGTACCTGGGACAAGATTATAAATATTACAGTGCGTTGCAGCTCCCGAAATTCAGGACCAGGACCATGACCCGGGAGCACATTGTGCCGGATGCCGTTCGTGGCATGATCTTGACGGAGTTTGATAACAGCGATGCGGTCAATAATTTGCTGAACCACATGATCTTTTACGGCAAGGTGTTTTACCTCTGCGATGCCCTCCTGCCCCATGTGCATGACTCGCTAAAGCTTGGCTATACCAAAGTGCAGCTCGACTACTGCCATACCTACGAGAAGAATTTATGGGGCTTTTTTGTGAAGGACGAAAAACTGTATGCCAACGATCTGAAGATCATCGGTGAATATACCAGCGATGGACCATTTACAGGCTCTATCAGCAAGGAGTGTCCACCGCGCATTGCCATGTGGCTGGGCAGGCAAATTGTGAAATCCTACATGGAGCACAACACCGCTGTTTCCTTTGAAGATCTGATGAATGAAAAAGACGCTCAGAAAATTTTATCCCGCTCAAAGTACAAACCATAACAGATGTGAGATAACAGAATGGAGATAGGAGACAGAACAGCCTTATCTCACTATGCATATCTCACGACTCATGTCTCCGACACATGGATCTCCGTCAGCAACAAATAGCGCGTAACTCGGAAATATTGAAAAAATATATTCCTGAATTTGCCGTGCCTACCATCGCGCGCTGGATCATCGAATTTGATTTTAAGCTTAAGATCACTAAAGAGCGCAGCACCAAGCTGGGCGACTATACCGCTCCGCACAATGGCCTGAACCATACGATCACGATCAATCATAACCTGAACCCTTATTCTTTTTTTGTAACGCTGGTGCATGAGATCGCCCACCTGAAAACCTATGCGAGGTACCGTAACAGTGTGATGCCGCATGGAGCCGAATGGAAGCAGGCTTTCCGGGATCTGATGTATCCTTTCCTGGATCCCGATCACCTGCCGCTCGATGTGTTGTATGCCCTGAGGAAATACCTGCAAAACCCTGCCGCGGCGAGCTGCAGCGATGCTACGCTGATGCGTACCCTGAAATTGTACGATACACATGACACTAACGGACACCTGATCCTGCTGGAGCATCTGCCATTCCGCACGCAGTTTTTATACAACGGTTCCCGTGTGTTTGAAAAAGGCGAAAAGCTCCGGAAACGCTTCCGCTGCCGGGAACTCAGCAGTGGTACGGTTTACCTCTTCAGCCCGCTCGCTGAAGTGGAAGTGTTTGAGAAGGACTAATCACCATCTGCTTCGGGCCTGCCCTGGCGTGATCCGCCTCCGGCTCACCCCGTGAGACGATGTCTGTACCGGTGGTGGAGGCTCCCGAAACCACCGGGCTTTCAATTTTAACATTCCTAACTCCGTCATTCCCAGTGCCTGAAACATTTTTTTGGTATATTTATGTATCAGGTGTTTTTTCATCATACTCGGATGTTGCTTCTCCTGCGCTTTCAGGGCGCAGCCTGGAAACATTATGTCCAATACCAAATACGGCGGCGAATTTACCGTCGCCGATTGTTTCAGGCGCTCCGCTATCAGCAATCAGTTCAAAGCGGATACGATCAAATCCAATTACATTCTCAAAGGAGAAAAGATCTGGCGTACCATCAGCCTCGATAACCGCCAGAACCGCCAGGTATTCAGCAACGGCTCCAAATGTTCGGAAGTAGGCCTGTTTGAAGTGATGAAGTACGGCCTCTTCGCGAAGAAGCTCAACGCCTTTTCTTCGGATGACTTTAACGACACAAAGAACCATCATCTGAGCAACGGGCAGATCCTGGAGAAGCTGGCTGTGCATGATACCTCGGTGGTGGAGGTGTTTGATGCCAATGGTAATCAAACGACCGAAACCATCATCAACAACCGTTATCTGTACGACAGTGATATCAGCTGTTATCTGTTGAAGGAAGATTGGGTGATCAATACCTACAGCGGCAAAATGGAAAAACACATCATCGGCGTGGCGCCCTTGGTGTTCGATAAGAAGACACAAAAAACAGTGCCGCTCTTCTGGCTATATTACGCGGAGTGGAAATGGCTTTTCGCTTCCTTTGAGTCGAGAAATTTTTACAGTGAGGAGCCGGCGTCTTTCCACGATGTGTTCACCAGGCATTATTTTATCTCTGTTGTCAGCAAGCAGAGCAATATCTCCGACCGCAGCGTCAAAGCGATTAACCACGGCAGAGACATCTACACACAGGGCGAGATCATTGAGGAAAAACAGAACATGGACCTCGACGACCTCTTTCAGAAATAGGCTGTTGATTTCTCCCCGCAGGGTAGTCAAAAAACAATTGATTTTCAAAAGCTTATCTTTTGACTTGTTAATAAAATCAACGCCTGCCACGGTTTTATAAAATTATCTTTGCTTAACAGGAAGCATGTTTTCCTTTATCCTTTTAATTAATTTTTGAATTTATTACATGACCGATACGTCTTTATTTATTAAGATCGCCGCAGAGCTGACTATTGATGTGAAACAGGTGAGGGCCACCGTAGAATTGCTCGATGAGGGAGCGACGGTGCCTTTCATTTCCCGTTACCGGAAAGAAGTCACCGGAAGCCTGGATGAAGTGCAGGTGATGACCATCAAGCAGGAGATTGAGCGTTTGCGACAGCTGGAGCAACGCCGCGAAAGTATTTTGAAATCCATTGAAGGGCAGGGGAAGCTCACGCCCGAGCTTGCCGATAAAATCAACGCCGCCGAAACCTTATCCACGCTGGAAGATCTTTACCTGCCTTATAAGCCGAAACGCCGTACGAAAGCCACGATGGCCCGTGAGAAAGGTCTGGAGCCGCTGGCGCTGTTGATCATGGCGCAGGAAACCAACGAGCTGTTTCCGGAGGTCCTGAAATTTGTGAATAAGGAATCAGGGGTAGAGCATCCGGAGGATGCTTTACAGGGCGCGCGTGATATCATCGCTGAAATGATCAGTGAAGACGCCGTCGCGCGGGAAGGCATGCGCGTGCTCTTCAAGCGCTCGGCGATTATTAAAAGCCGCGTGATCAGGGGCAAGGAAGAAGAAGGACAAAAATTTGAGGATTACTTCGAATGGGAAGAAGCCCTGATGACATGCCCGAGCCACCGGATGCTGGCCATGCGCCGCGGCGAGAAAGAAGATGTGCTGATCCTGGATATTGTGATCGACGATGAAGTCGCGCACGGGCAATTGAAAAAACAATTCATCACAAGCCGTAACGAGTGCGCCGAGCAGGTGGCGCTTGCCATCGAAGATGGCTATAAGCGGCTGTTGCAGCCCGGCATTGAAGCGGAGATGCGCATGTTCACCAAGCAGATGGCCGATGAAAAAGCCATCCAGGTATTTGCTGACAACCTGCGTGAATTATTGCTGGCTTCACCTTTAGGGCAAAAATCCATGCTGGCCATCGATCCGGGTTTCCGTACAGGATGCAAAGTGGTGGCGCTGGATGCCCAGGGCAAGCTGCTGGAAGATACCGTGATCTATCCGCATGAGCCACAGCGTCGTGTTACGGAGTCGCAACATGTGGTGCTGGCGCTTTGCGCGAAATATGAGCTGGAAGCCATTGCCATCGGGAATGGAACGGCTTCCCGCGAAACAGAACAATTTATCCGGGGCATCGAGGTGCTTCCTAAGACCATCCCGGTGATCATGGTGAGCGAAGCGGGAGCTTCCATTTATTCGGCTTCCGATGTGGCGCGCGAAGAATTTCCGGACTACGACCTTACAGTGCGTGGCGCTGTATCCATCGGCAGGCGCCTGGCCGATCCCTTGGCGGAGCTTGTGAAGCTCGATCCGAAATCCATAGGCGTAGGGCAATACCAGCACGATGTAGACCAAAGCGCGCTGAAACACAAGCTGGACGATGTGGTGATGAGCTGCGTGAACGGTGTGGGTGTGGAGCTGAATACCGCCTCACGGCAACTGTTGTCTTACGTGTCGGGCATCGGTGAAACACTTGCCAAAAATATTGTGGAATACAGGAACGAGCACGGCGCTTTCAAATCGCGTAAGGAGCTGCTGAAAGTAAACCGCATGGGCGACAAGGTATTCGAGCAATGCTCCGGATTCCTCAGGATCAGGGACGGTGTACACCCTCTGGATAAGAGTGCGGTTCACCCGGAGTCATACCACATTGTGGAAAAAATGGCAGCCGACCTGGATTGCAGCATCGACGACCTGATCAGGGATAAGGAGCTGCGTAAAAAAATAAATCTGAATACGTATGTGACGGAAACAATCGGTCTTCCAACACTGAAAGATATTATTGCCGAGCTCGAAAAACCAGGACGTGACCCGCGTAAATCCTTTGAAGTATTCAGCTTCGACGACAGCGTGCATAGCATGGAAGATCTGAGGGAAGGCATGCGCCTGCCGGGTATTGTGACGAACGTGACGAACTTCGGCGCCTTTGTGGATATTGGTGTTCACCAGGATGGGCTGGTGCATATCTCACAGCTCAGCGATTCTTTTGTGGACGACCCGAATACCGTCGTGAAAGTAGGGCAGCAGGTGTGGGTGAATGTTACGGAATGCGATGTGAAGCGTAAGCGTATTGCCTTATCCATGAAGGGAGAAGGTGTGGCCGCTAAAAAAGCAGCGCCTAAAAAGCAGGAGGCAGCAGGCTACGATCCTAACGATATGAAATCGGCCCTGGCAGCCTTGAAGGGGAAATTCGGAAAATAAATGACGGAAGTAAGAAAGATACAATGCCCATCCTGTGGCTCCAACAGTACCTATAAGCTGTTCGACGGTAGTTATAAATGTAATTACTGCCAGGGCAGCTTTATGTTGAACGAAGCACAGCAACAGCAGAGGCCGGCTCCGCTAAACCGGCCTTCGGGAAATCTTCCGACCGCTGGCTCAAAAAAGGTGATCATCGCTGCGGTGGCAGCTTTTGTGATCTTAATCATGACGATGGCCGGTTTTCTTGTAATGAAGACAATCACCTCGGATAGCGTGCCGGGAATTCATGCACAGGTTCAGGAAAAGCAAGCAGCAACAATCGTCAAGACGATGGCTTTTGCAGGAACTGCGGGGAGCACGATCTGGATCGTTTCTGAGAAACCCTGTTCCACTGATAGTTTGTGCTATGAGCTTCTGGTGGTCGACCCGCACAGCAATGCCGTAAAAGGAAAACAGCTCATCAGTGTTCCTTTTTCATCGCATCACGTGCCCGGACTGGAGCAGGTATTTGGAAGCCGCTTTTTGAAATTCGGGGAGCTGGCCTACAGCATCACCAACGATACCGCTTTGACTGCCTACGATATTTACTCAGGAAAGCGGGTGCTGACAACACAAGCGATCGCTGCAAAAATTCCGGGACCAGCCTCCGGTATTCTGAAAGTAGAATACAGTTCGCCGGAAAACGTGTTTAACGTAAGCACGACTTCGGGCGACGTTCTCCGTTTTGATCCCCTCTCCCGGGCCTTTGTTCCTGCCGCTCAACCGAAGGGGAAAAAGGAAGAGGCTGTGACCAGAGACTTATACCTGTCAGATGGCTTGAAGCACAACCTGTATGTGTTCACCAAGCGCGGAGATGGCTTCCCGATTATTTTTGGTGATTTTGTGCAGGATTCGCGCCTGCCTGGGCCTGACGCACCGAAGACCAATAATGTCAAAGATATTTTCGGAAACATACACATTGAAAAAGTATCCGAAAAAAATTATTTCCGGGCCAGGCCTTTTCTGCGGGATGGAGCAGGGAACTTACTGCTGCTTTATAAAACCGACCTGTCGGAAACATCGCCGGTGATCCTGGAAAGCGTGAACAAGGAAGGCAAAGCGAACTGGAGCCTGCAGGATACTTCCTTTTTGAGGATAGGGAAAGCCTTTGCCTCAGAGGACCTGGGATGTTACTATACCTTTTCCGATAGCACCATCGTCATCGGCCTGGATAAAGAAGGTAGGCAATATATGGCCATTGATATTAATACCGGGAGGATTCTCTGGAGGTTTGATTCAAAAAGCTATATGGAAAAACAGGCCTCCTGATCGGGCAATCTGTTTTTTACTACGAGATCAGGAACAGGAAGATCAGCGGGAACACGAGGCCTGCCAGGGCCAGCTTCCAGCCGCGCTCTTTGAAGCTGAAACGCCCTTTAGGGATCATGATCATACCGGTGATGGCAATAAGCAGCATGCTGAGACCAAATGCATCCGAGTAATAGATCCACCACACCGAGGTATCCTTATGTAATTTGTTGAACTGGCTCAGGAAGGGCGTTTTTTGATAAGTAACGATCTCGCCTTTGCCGCTGCTGAGATCGATTTCCACATCATGTTTTTCATACGATAATTTCAGCACATTTTTCTTGACGGACTGTCTTCTGAATTTGTCTTTAATACCGAATTGTTTGGAGAACTGTTCGATGTATACCTCGTTCACATCGCACCCGGCAAGAGGAGCAGGAACCGAAATCTCTTTTGTTTCTACCGTATAGTGCTCGGGATGCCAGTCCTGGCGATGGTTTTGCAGGATTCCCGAAACGGAGAATGCGATGATAAGGCCGATGTAAAAATAACCGAAGTCGCGGTGGAGGTTGCGTGCTTTGAATGTCATAGGCGCAAAAATAAAGAGTGTCTCCGCCAGGTCTATACCACGAATCGGGTAGGAATTCTTAAATAGTATTAATTTTTTGAGACTGTATTATAAGAAATTAAATGCTTTGTCACTTCGGGGGATGCTTGCTGTCGCTTTGCAAGCATCGTATCGAGAAGTGTTCTGCGAAAAACATTCCCGGGCAGCTCTCGATACATTTTTTGCAAGAGGCAGGCAAAAAAATACTCGAACTGACAAAACAATGGGGACTCACGATAAGCAGTGACGAGCTGATAAGTTCTTGTATTACCATTCTGTTATTTTTTTACCTATCGTGATGCATTCGTGAACTATCTTTAGGTTTAATTGTCTTAATATCAAACCTCATCTTATGAAACCTATTTTACTTATCCTCATCGCCATGACCAGCTCTCTCCTCTCATTCGCGCAGGTAAAAGCCGTGCCTTACAGCGACGGCTCACAAAAACTGACAGGCTTTGTTGCCGCGCCCAAAGCAGGGAAAGGAAAACCAGGTGTTCTGATCCTGCCGGCCTGGCTGGGGATCAACGATCATTTCAAAGGCATTGCCGAAAAGCTTTCGGCGTTGGGTTACTACGCTTTTGTTGCGGATATCTACGGCGAAGGAAACTATCCTAAAGATAAAAAGGAAGCAGGCGAGCGATCCGGCTATTACAAGAATCATGTGATGGAGTACCGCAAGCGGATTCAGCTGGCTTTGGATGAGCTCGTGAAGCAGGGGGCAGATCCGGATAACCTTGTGGTCATCGGTTATTGCTTTGGTGGTGCCGGCGCGCTGGAAGCTGCCCGGGCAAATTTCAAGGTCAGAGGAGTCGTGTCCTTTCATGGCAGCTACGGGCGTGATACAAGCCTGGCAGTATTGCCCATCATGCCTAAAGTGCTGGTATGCCACGGTGCCCTCGATCCTTATGCGGGCGAGGCACAGCTTAAAGCTTTTCAAAAAGAAATGAGCGAGGCAAAGGCCGACTGGCAAATGATTTATTATGCCAATGCCGTACACTCTTTTACAGAGCCGGCAGCAGGAAATGATAACAGCAAAGGAGCAGCTTATAATGAAAAAGCCGACAAGCGCTCCTGGGAAGCGATGATGGCATTCCTGAAAGAGGCGTTCGGACAATAACGATTTTCACGGAACTCCTGAACCACATCACGGCCTGTTGTGACATAGAAATCAGCAAGAATAGAAAGAGATCATGGAGCTTTGCACAATCTTCAACTTCACAACGGCCGGCCTTAACCCTATTCTGTTTATGCTCGCAAAGACGCCAGGGCGCGAAGTGGTCAACGCTCCGTTTTAGGCTTATCCCAGTCGATTAAGCCCAGCTTTGTCAGGAGTTTCTTTTCGGCTTTTCTCACATCAAAACGGTAGCCAACAAAAATACGGCCTTTGCCATAGCTATAATCAAAGGTTGCATTCGATTCGCTGCTGTAGTAATAGTAATCCGTCATGGCCATCGTACCGAAAAAGAACTTGCCGCTGTCATAACCTATTGCAGTCCGGAGGTTTACTTTGTAATTGCCGCTCACAGGCCCCGTGTAGCTGCTCTTGTCGGAGCGGATGTAGCTGTTGCGGGTTAAGCCAAAACCAGGGATCGCCGAAAAGGTGATGTAGAATTTTTTCCTGATGACGATGGTGTAGATATAGCCCGCATTGATCCCGAAGGTGAGCGAAGCACCCGATTTCACATAAGCGTTCGAATCGATGTGCATGTTGAACGGATAACCGACCAGGCTCGAATCTCCGGACAGCGAGAAAAGCGACCAGTAGCCGCCAAGCAGGGGAGAGCCGCAGCTTTTCAGCTGTGTTTCCGTAAACGCAAAAGAATTGCGGTAAGAAAATTTTTTATAGTTGAACACATAATAGGTGCTGATGCCCACTGATAAAGCCTGCGCATCCGGCCGGATGGCATAGCTTTGTTCCGGCGCCCGGAGCGAATCCCAGGAGCTGAAGCCGGAAGAGTTTTTGATATAATAGCCTTTATAAAGCTGAAGGCTGGCATCGGTTGTCAGGCGTTTGCCGTAAAGATTGAACTGGTAATCCGTTTGCCTGGTCTTGCCTTTGACCTTGGTATCGTTATTGAAAAGCGCTACGCCCGTGCCCATTAAAAAAGAAGCCCAGCGCGAGTTGAGGCTGATGCCCAGGTCGTACTGCTGGTTGGCAGCATACTGAAGATTCGGCCTTCCCGGTGTTCGCCAGTCGGTGATCTGGAAATTCAGGAAGCGCGTGGAAAGCGGGACGGTAAGGATGATGTGCTTTTTGAAGGAGCGGATGTAGGTTGTATCAAAAAAAACGGTTCGCTCTTTGGTGACGATGCGTGTAATGGTACGGTGAGGCCACATCCATTTCTCGTATGCCGTTTTATGAGGGATAGGAGGAAGGGAATCCTGCGCAGAAAGCTCATTGTGGCATAGCAGCACGAATGCCATGCCACTGATGACCATCCCTATCTTTGCGTTTCTTAGCTTCCCCATATTATCTGCAATATTTGAGGCTACAGCTTGTTTGCCGAAACAGGTTAAATCAACCTGTAAATCTCCATAATATCTGCCAGGATCTTAGGAAAATCAATGTTCAGATCGATCAGTTTGCCGGTTTGGATATCGAACACCCAGCCGTGTACCCGCAAGCCACGGTCTTTATACGCTTCCTGTACGGCAGCCGTTTTAATGAGGTTCACACATTGCTCCTGTACATTTAGCTCCACCAGCCTGTTATAGCGCGCGTCCATGTCCTCGATGGTATCCAGCTCTTTGCGGTGAAGGCGGTATACGTCGCGGATGTTGCGCAGCCAGGGATTTAAAATCCCCATGTCCTGCTGGTTCATGGCAGCTTTTACACCGCCGCAGTTATAATGCCCGCATACCACCACGTGGTTTACCTTCAGGTGGCGGATCGCATAATTGATCACCGACATCACGTTCAGGTCCACGTTGTTTACCAGGTTGGCAATGTTGCGGTGGATGAACACCTCTCCCGGCTTCACCCCCATCAGGTCCTCAGCCGTCACACGGCTGTCGGAGCAGCCAATGTATAAAAATTCCGGTTGCTGGCCTTTGGCAAGGTTTTCGAAATAATGACTGTCTGTCGCGAGCTTTTCATTCACCCAGGCTTTATTGTTTTCAAAAATTTGGTCGATGGATTTCATAGGTAAGATGTTTGAAAGATTAAAAGGTTTTAACGGATTAAAATGAATACTAAGGTCATGGTAAAAATAGCTGTTTTAAATACGAAAGAGAAAGATCAATAGTCAAAATCTTCCGCAAATTTCGACCAGGGAATTTCCCTGAACTGATCTAAAATAGGCTGACTCACAGGAAAAGCATAGCTGTCCTGGTACCAGACGATGGTTAGCGTAGAGCCGTCCATCTCCTGGTTACGGGCAGGTTGATTGCTCGTGAAGTTTGCAACGCAGGTTATTCCGGGCATTTGCATAGGGGTTCCGAAAGGGTACTTTTTTTCGTAAGGAATAGGAGTCTGCTCTGGTGTTATAATGTACACCGCATGGGTATATGTATGTTTCCGGGCTTCTTCCACCACCCGCTTAAGAATTTCTTCATTCATCCGGTCCGTAGGCAAGCCTTCCAGCAAGCCGCCATAGGTTCGCCATTGGTGCAGCGAGCCCATGCTGACATCGCGGTTTTGTTCGACTGTGAAAAATGCTGACATCGTTTAATCTTTAAAACCATTGTGCTGGTGCGAACCATCGCAATAAGGCTTGTTGGCGGAAGCCCCGCAGCGGCAAAAAGCCGTCACTTTATTTTGTATAGAGCTGGCCTCGTCTTTATGCTTTAAATGAATATTGCCGTGTATCAGCAAAGGCCCGTTTGGCAATACCTCCACAATGGGTTCGCTGCCCGATTCTGTTGCCGCCTCCTGCGGCCTGTCATTGTAATAAAAGCTCAGAGCACCGGATGGGCATCCCGTCACACGCTGGATGATGGCTTCCGTGTCTGCTCCATGCGGTTTGATCCAGGGCTTTTCCATCGGGTTGAAGACACTTTTCAATCCCTTTTCTCCTTTCCAGCAAAGCGTGGAATGGATGCACACCGATGGCTTCCACACAATGGTAATCTCTCCGTTGCTGTATGTCTTAGTAATGTCCTTCATCCTTTATGCCGGTTGTTGCAGTGTTTCTATTTCCCGGATCAGCTCAAGCAATTGCCTATCCAGTGCTTCATCCGTAATGCCTTCTCCTGCTTTAAAATTCTCATTGAAAGAAGGCAGGGAAAACAAGCCTTTGATATCGGCGCCGTAGAGCGGCAGGTGATGCCGGGCAAATTCCAGCACCGCTGCGCCACCCCGTCTTCCGGGCGAAGTAGCCATCAGTAGCATCGGCTTGTCCTGGAATACCTTTGCCTGCTTGCGCGAAATCCAGTCAAATGCATTTTTAAAACCCGCATTATAGCATTTATTATTTTCGGCCAGCGAGAGCACAATGAAATCGGAGGCAGCGATTTTATCAATGAAGCGGTCCACACTTTCCGGTGAGCCGATCTCTTTTTCCAGGTCGAGGCTGAACAAGGGCATCGGAAAATCATTGAGATGAACCACCTCGACCTCATATTTGGTAAACCTTCCGGCGGCATAAGCGGCCAGTTGTCGGTTGATGGATCCGGAGCTGTTGCTTCCGGCAAACGCTAATAATTTCATACAACACTAAAGTACAACTCTAAGCGCACTTCTGAAAAAAAGATATGAAGTTTTTGCTTCGTCGCCAGGAACGCCGCCGCCTCTTCTGCGGGCGAGTTCGCTACAGCTTGTTTTCCGCTACGCCCAGAGTATTCGCAGCAAGGCTTGATGCAGGATTTACCGGATTACTCTATGATCTTACCGGTCGCATCTATCTTCATTTTCGTGCCATTTATTATCACTTTTGCCCGCCCTTTGTAGAATTCATAAGCATAATCATACTGAAACGGAATCACTACTTTACCTGTTTTGTCAATATAGCCACATTTCCTTTCAATATTGCCCGCTGCTAAGCCTTCGTGAAAATAATCCAGGGCATCGTAGATGAATGGGATTACTTCTTTTCCTGTTGTGTCAAGGTAACCATATTTCTTTCCAAGCCTTGCCAATATCAATCCTTCCTCAAAAAAAATTTGTAGTTCGTCATACTTCAGCTCAATCACTTCTCTGCCATTTTTATTTACAAAGCCATATTTACCATTCTTGCTCACCCTTGCCAGTCCTCCCCAAAAGCGTTCTGCAAAATCGTAGTTGAGAGGTACGATTTCATTTCCATTGATGTCTATATAGCCATATTTTTCCACTTTTCCCTCCATACGCACCATTGCCATGCCTTCATAAACCGGTAAGATGTAATCGTATTTTCCTAGTGGTACAATTTCTTTCCCATTCTTATTGATAGCACCCCATTTGCCTTTTTTCGCAACGGTTGCCAGGCCTTCTTGAAAATCCTTTGCTTCATCATAAGTTAATGCGGTAATCTCCCTTCCTGTTGTCTCTATAAAGCCCCATTTGTCATTTAATTTCACTGCGGCGAGTCCTTCGAAAAAAGGTTTTGCCATTTGATATTTGGGTTCAATGACAACGGTCGTGTTGGTGTCTTTATAACCATAGCGGGATTCTATATGAAATGGGCGTAAATACTGTGCCTGCAAGTCCATGATTGCCAGGCAGACCAACATTACGGTTTTTATTATCTTCATGTTCCTGATCGTGCAGTGAGTTATAAATTTAAGAATATCTTTCTTTAAATTAAAATATATGCTGAAAGGAGCTTGATATTCTGAAACGGCAATTTAACGGCCCTCGCCATTCCTATAAAAAAGCCCATTGAAACATCATTGCTTCAATGGGCCTGGATTAATAAACAGTCGCAGATTACTTACAGGCGAATGATCGCCCTGTTCAGCTGGAGGTTGGAGCTCACCACAAACACATCCGCTTCACCAGGATTAGAGCGGTGAATGATCGCCGGGTTGGAAATGATGCGCCCATGCTGCTGGTCGTGCCACACAGACCATTCCGGCGCTATCGCCGTTTCCGATACCGATTTCACCTGTGAGCCCTGTGTCGAAACCGCCATCAGCTTTTTGCCGGCATCGGAAGATATCGCTGCTTTGCCTCCCGGGTTCAGTAAGGCTGGTATGTTCTGGATGGCGAAGAGGCCCCAGTCGTTCGTCCAGTTGCCGTTCGGCGCCAGCTGGAAGCGATGGTAGAGCTTGCCGTCTGTGCCCCGCAGAAAAATTGCCAGCCTGTTGTCGCTGCGGCGGGTGATTACCGGATCGCCGTCGGCTATGCCGCCGAAGTTCATCCAGCCGGAGTATCCGCCGTTAGGCGTTGTCTGGAAATTAATATAGACCGCATTATCAAAGCCTCTCGCCACCACATGGATGCGTCCCGCAGCATCGGGCGAGGCAGATGGGGAGCCTTTGAAGCGCAGGTTTCCCGGCATGGCTTCCCAGCCCGACCACCAGCCACCAAACACACGATGGTAAATCTTGTAGAGGCGATCGTCCTGGTGGATGGCAAATACTTCCAGGCGCTTGTCCAGGTTCATCGTAACGGCAGGATCCGATTTCAGATTGCCACCCAGCGAGCCCCATCCCGACCAGTCGTTGAGGGAGCTCACATTCGGATTGTTCTGGTAGCGGTTGTAGAGCTGGTTGTTGGTGTTCCGGGCAAAGATCTCCAGCTTATTGCTTTGGTTCAGGATTGCAGCCACGTTACCCACAAAGCGCTCGTTGCCTGAAAATGTATCCAGCGGCAGGTAGTTGCCCGCGCTCTCACGGCTCCTGGAGATCATGTTGCGGGCATTGCGCACAAACACCTCTGTGACGCCAGCCTGGTTCTTGACGGCAACAGGGTCGGAAGCCGCCTCGCCGTTGATGATGTTCCAGTTGGAAGGAACGGCTTGCGGCGACACCACATTGAAACGGAAGCTGTTCTGTGTGTTTGGCACCACATATTTAGGAACAGGAATGTTATGACCCTGGTTCGAAAGGTAGTAAATGCCCACCTCCCAGGTGCCCGGCAGGTTGTCGAAGCCGGTCAGCTGTCCGCGAAGCACGATCTCAGCGCCGGGCTCAAGGCTGGTGCGGGTATCCTGCGCTCCGTGCAGCACGTCGCGGTTCTGCCCCAGCGGATTGCGTACGTAGATATGCAGGTGGTTGAAGGTGGCTTTGGACTCGCCGAAATTCCTCACTTTGAACTCATAGTGAAGCGTATCGGTAGGGATGAGGCTGATAGAGGCGCTGAGCAAGTTCGTAGAGCTGGCTGATATAGCCAGGTCGGCGTAGTTCGGGCGATCGGCGTCGGTGAAGATGTCAGGATTGTTCGGATCAAGGGGAAGCTGCAAAAAGTAAGAGGCGTAACGGTCGCCGGTGGCGCTGTTGTTGCTCGCATCGCGATGCACCAGGGTACGGGTGGCAGGGTCCAGGTCCATCGCAATTTCCTTATCGGGATGGTTGGAGTCGTACATAATCAGGCGTTTGACGGCACCGTCCTCGTAGCCGTATACCAGCGTCTGATGCCCTTTCAGCAGGTCGTCGATGCCGCGCATGCCAAGCAGCACGAATTGCCCGCGGTCGATACGCTGCCTGATGAGGTTGAATTCTGCGGTCGATGAGGTGAAGTTGCCCTCGGGCGTAGCGCCCACCGTGATGAACGGAAGGATGCTCGCGAACGATTTGATCTGCATATCGAGAATGTAGTTCCTGAGCCTGCCGCCTACAGGAGGCAGGGAATCCGGCGTGCCGAAATCGTTAGGCGACTGCCGGTGTGTGGGCACCGGCCGGTTGTTGCGGTAATAGTTGAACACGGCCAGCGATAAGCCACCACAAAGCCCGCCGAAGCGAAGCCCGGCAACATCGGTGATGAAATCGTTCCTGAAATGAAATCCGTGCAGCGACGGAATAAAATGGAGTTTTGGCATAAGATTAAGGTTTAAAAGTTTATACCCTAAAATTACAGCCAGGGGAAAGCGTGCGCTACTACCAAATCCGGTAGGTAGCCCTCTCAAAGCATATCGTAACGCTTAAATGAGCCCCTGTTTCAGTGCCATGCTCACGGCTTCAGTCATGGATTCTACCTGTAGCTTGCCGTAAATATTCTTCATGTGGAAGCGAACCGTATCGTAGCTGATGCCACATACAGAAGCGATCATTTTATAGCTGCGGCCGTCTACGAGGTGCGTTAATACCTCCGTCTCCCGCTCCGTAAGCCCGTAGTGCTGCTTGTTTGATTTCTGCTGCGCGTTAAACAGCCTCAGGATCTTGGTGGCAATGCCCGGTGTGAGCGGTGCGCCTCCCTGGTAAGCATCATGCACCGCTGTTACATATTCTTCGGCCGTAGAGATTTTGAGAAGATAGCCCGATGCCCCATAGCAAATGGCTTTCAGGATCGTATCGTCATCCTCCATCACCGTCTGCATCAGGATTTTCAGATCGGGGAAAGCCTGCCGCAGGCTGCGCAATACTTCCAGCCCCGAAAGCCCGGGCAGCCTGATGTCGAGCAGCAGCACATCGCAGGGATGCTGGCGCAGCGTTTCTTCCATGTTGTTGGCATGGGCCAGCGAAAAAACCAGCAGATGGGAAGAGTGCCGGATAACCTCCTCCAGGCTTTTTCTGAATGCGTGGTTATCTTCTACAATACCTATACGGATGGGTTGCATATCGTTTCTTTATAAATCATTCAGGCAGGATAGCGTGTACTTCGGACGATCCGGCACTCTAAAAGCACATCGGTATATTGTCCTCTCTCAGAGACGATCTGTAAGGTTCCGCCTATTTCTCTCGCCCGCTCCGTCATGCTCAGGCGCCCGTTGCCGGCACTTGTGTTTGAGGTGTCGAACCCGCAGCCATTATCCGAAATCTTCAGTTTGAAAACCTTGTCGTGAAATGACACGAGCGTGCCGATTTCCTGCGCCCCCGAATGCTTTACCGCATTGTGCAGAGCTTCGCGGTAGATCAGGTAAATATGCTTGCGCTCCATGTAGGTAAAGATCGGATCGGCTTCAATCTGGTTATACCTGAACGAAAATGCAATGCCCGCATGGCGGCAAAGTTCCTGCCCAAAGCGTTGCATCTTGTCGAGCATGAGGATAAAATCATCGTTCCCGGGTTTGATGCTCCAGATAATATCACTAATGCTTCTGGCAATTTCCAGGCTGGTTTGCTCGATGTTCTTTAACACATGCTCCTGTTCCTGGGGGCTTGCCGAGCGGGAGCCGAAACCCGCCGAGAGCTTGATGCTGCTGATGGAAGCACCGATCTCATCATGGATATCGTTCGCAATTTCATTCCGCAGGGCCACAACCTTCAGCTTCTGCGATTGCCGGAATTTTTGCAAGGCCAGCCACGCGAGCAGAGCCAGGACCGTGAAGGAGAGGATCAGCAGATACCGGTTCTTTTGCTCATCGTTGATGCGCGATTCAAACATGGCTTTGGTGCGCAATACATTCAGGCTGTCGCTCACCGCCTTCATCAGGTACTCGCTGCGGTACTGGCTGCGTACGGCGCTAAGCTGGCGGTTTGTATCGAACAGGCTATCATTTAAACGGCTCATCAGGTCGGTCACCGCATAGGCATTCGGGTAATCCCTGTTTTTTTCATAGATTTTTTTCAGCGTTTTTGCGGTAGAAACCATGTTCTCATAGTTACGGTAAAGCGAAGACAATTTTAAAGATTCCCTGCCGCACAAAAGAGCGGCGCCGGTTTTTCCCTGTTTCAGATAAATTTTCGACATCAGGCCCAGAAGCCGGCCGCGTAATTCCTGGTCCTCCGGGAAATCTGTCTGCGCTTTGAGCAGGTACCTGAAAGCGCCCGTATCATTATGGTGCAGCCATTTTAGTTCTGCAAGGTGCAACAGCAGGTCGCCATCCCTGAGATGAAACCCGTAACGTTCATTAATGGCCAGGCATTCCAGTAAGCTTTTTTCTGTAGCCGCATAGTTTTTTGAACGGAAATCCATCACCGATAAGATGGTCAGGCATTCCGAGTAGCCATTCATATCTCCGATTTTTTTGCAGACAGCCATGCTCTTTCTTAAATAGTGCGCTGCTTTGTCGTACTCATAGAGATGATGATACACAAAGGCTATTTTACGGATCGTCAGTGCAAACTGCCAGTCGTCATGGATGGCCTGGCTCAGAACGAGGCTTTTCTCATAATACTCAAGCGCGTTGGATGTCTGGTTGGTTTCACGGTATATTTCTCCTATGCTCATCAGGATCCTTGATTTTCCATTGACGTCGTGGATGGCTTCGCTAATGGCAAGGCTCGCTCTAAAGAAACGCAATGCCCTGTCATGCTCGTCCCTCATCAGGTATTTTGTGCCGATGTTACTAAGGGAAGTGGCCATGCCTGCGGAGTCCGAAATGGCTTTAAATAAATGCCAGGCCGCCTGGTAGTGGGCCAGCTCTTCCCCTGGAAGATCCATCCTGCCCAGGATGACCCCATCGTTATTCAAGGCCACGGCCATGCATTGCATGTAGAATTTTTTGAGCGAAAGGCTTCCTGTCCGGTAAAACGCCTGGCGGGCAACCGATTTTAACTCGGTGTTATCATTTTCCCATTCACCGTCAGGCGCCGTTTCCGAGAGCTTTGTCAAAAGCACGCAGCGGATAGAATCGTTGGAGGTTTGTTTCAGCAATACCCGGAGAGAATCAGATTCGGATTCCTGGGCACACAGGCATGAAAAACACATGAGGAAAAATACAGTCATTCCATGCTTTGAAACATTCCGGGAATACATCGCTACGAACCATAGGATCTGCTGCATGAAACAAATATATAGAATCGTGCAGGAATAAAAAATAAACGTAAATGATTCAGAGTGCTTGAACAGCGCGTCCACGTAATAATACGTGGTTTTTACCTCCACTGACTTTGAAAAGAAGTAGCGGCTTTAAGTCCTTGCTATCTTATTCTTCGAGGTCGCGGCTGGTTTGCTCTTCTTCCAGATCGATCAAAGGCTGGTCGAGCAATTCTTTCTTCGTATTCCTGCTGTCGATGGATAACAGGATGGCAGGCAGGAGCACCAGGTTCGTACACATCGAAACGATGAGGGTAAGCGATACAAGGATGCCCATTGCCACCGTACCGCCGAAGCTGGACGCTGCGAAAATAATGAAGCCGAAGAACAGGATGATGTTCGTATACACCATGCTCAAGCCCGTTTCCCTTACGGCTGTAGAAATAGCCTGGGCTGCGCTGAATCCCTTTTTAAGCTCCTGGCGGTACTTGGTGAGGAAATACACCGTACCGTCGGAGGCAATCCCAAAGGCAATGCTGAAGATCAGGATCGTAGAAGGCTTGAAGCGGATATCAAGGAAGCCCATCACGCCGGCCGTGATCACCAATGGGATCAGGCAGGGCAGCTTGGACAGGAGGATGATCCGGATGGAGCGGAACAGCGCCATCCCTACAATCGCAATTAAAATAATCTCAATGAGCAAACTTTCATAGAGGTTCGATAAGAGGTAATCGTTATTCTTTAAAAACACCAGGCTATGGCCGGTAAGCGTCACCTTATAGTCTTTCGGGTTGAAAATGGAATCGATCTTAGGCCTTAAAGAATCCACTAATAATTTCATGTCCTTTGAGCCAATGTCGGAAGCCTGGAAGCTGACCCGTGTAATGCGCCTGGTACTGTCCATAAAGGTCTGCATGACGTTATTCTGATTTTTGGCGGCTCCCGGCTTGAAATATTCCGACAAGGCTTTCAGGTCGGTCACAGAAGGTAGCTTGTAATATTTCGGTTTGCCCTCGTTGTAAGCCTGGTTCGAAAACTTGATGGCTTCCACGATCGACAGTGGCCTTGAGAACACACTGTCTTCCGCAAACAAACGCTGCATGGCCTGGATCTTATACAAGGCTTTGGCATTATTGGCAAAGAGGCCGTTCTCTTTTTTGGTATCGATGGAAATCTCAAATGGCAGTACGCCCCTGAAGTTCTTTTCGAAATATTTAAGATCCACATACACAGGATCGTTTTGAGGAAGATCATCCACTACATAGCCTACCACGTTCATCATGCTCATGCCCCAGAAGCAGATGATGGTGATCACCGTAATGGTAATGTAGATGGCAGGGCGTTTATGCTGTACCCAGCCGTCGACACGGTCGAGCAGGGCATTGATGCGTTTGGCCTCCAGGTGATGCAGGTGCTTGGCCTTAGGCTCCGGTAACAAATTCAGGATGATTGGGATTAGGATCAGGGTAATGATGTACGTTGTCATCACGCTGATGGCCGCTACCACACCAAACTCCACCAATAAGGAGCTGTTGGTGAAATACAATACGCCAAAGCCGATGGCCGTGGTCACATTGGCCAGGAATAAGCTCACACCGATGGTTTGAATGGTGCGCGACAGGGCTTTTACCTTATTGCCATGCAGGGCAAACTCCTTGTGGTACTTATTAATGAGGAACACACAGTTGGGCAGGCCGATCACCATGATCAGCGGCGGGATCAGGCCCGTGAGCACCGTGATCTTGTAACCGAAGAGCTGCAGAGTTCCCACCGACCATAATACGCCAATAGCCACCACAAGCACCGAAAAGATCACGGAGGAGAAGGAACGGAAGAAGGCCCACAGGACAATCGCCGTTACCAGCACCGCCAGGGCAAGAAACAGGGTCATCTCGCCGGATACTTTTTTCATAATCGCCGAGCGGATATAAGGCATGCCGGAATAATGCATCTGAACATGGTGTTTTTGGGCAAAGGCCTCCGCCACGCGCTTGATGTCATCCACAATGGTCAGGCGTCGCTTGGAGTTCAGCTCATTCTTGTTGAAGGTAATGGCCATCAGGTTGGCGCCCGTTTCCTGATTAAAGATCAGGCCTTTGTAGAAGGGAAGGGAAAATACCTCGGTCTTAAAGCTGTCAACCTCCTGCTGGTTGCTGAACGGATGGCTGAGCAGGGGAACAAACTCAAATTTTTCGAGGCTGTCATTTTTTACGATCTTGTAGAGCGAGGTGATCGACATCACACCCTTGATGCCCTGGATGCCCCGGATACTATCCGTGAGCCTGTACCAGTCGTTGATCTTGTTCAGGCGGAACAGGTCTTTGTCTTCGAAGCCGATCACCATCACATTGCCATCTTCCCCGAATTGTTTTTTAAACCTCACATATTCCACATACGAGCTGTCGTCGTCAGGCAGGATCTTGGCAAAATCATAGGATAACTCGATCTTCGAGGTCTCGTATGCCATGAAACCCGTTACCGCCAGTAAGGCCAATGTAAATGCTAATTTATGCCTGAGTAAAACGCCTGAAAAATACTTCCACATAGTATGTAAAGATCTTTAATTATACCTATAACCTTGTGCCAGCCCATTGCGGCCCCAAAGGCTCAAGGGGCTAAAGTTAAAAGATAAATTCTAACAGTTTGAAAAAAAATACCCCGTGAAACTTTAAAAGTGTTAAATTCTCAGGCTTACGTGTTGCTTTTCTTCACCGTTTTCAGGTTCAGCAGGTTCATCGGGTTCGTGGTGAGGCCGCTGACGCGCTTGCTCACCAGGCGAATCACCTGGTCGTAATAGAGAGGAACCACAGGCGCATCATCTATGAGCATCTGGTCCATTTTCTGATACATGGCGTTTTTCACCTCGCGGTTCTGCTCGCGGATCACTTTCTCGAAGAGGATATCGAACTCAGGATTTTTATAATGCGTATAGTTGGAGCCCATCGGCGCGAAGTTCTTACTGTAGAACAGGCTCATGAAATTTTCCTCGTCGGCATAATCGCCTACCCAGGATTTCTTGAAAAAATTGTACTCGCAGCTGGCCACCGCCTGGCGCAATACCGAAGGCTTGTCAACACTGACCTTTACCTTGATGTTATTATCTGCCAGTTGCGACTGGATAAACTCCGTCTGCTCGAGGTAATTATCCGTGGTGTGCAGCGTGATCTCCGGGAGGTCTTTCCCTTCGGGGTATCCGGCTTCCATCAGCAATTGCCTCACCTTTTCAGGATCATAGGTATAGCCTTTCACGATCTTGTCATTGAAAGAAGGCAGGCCGTTGGGAATAAAACCCGCAGTAGCCGGATAGCCAACATTCTTACGGAAATACTTCACCATCTTTTCCCTGTCGAAAGCATAATTGATAGCCTTACGGATAGCCTTTATCCTCAACGGCGATTTTTTCACCAGCTCCATGTTCTCATCAATCAGGATCCCCAGGTAATCCGTTTTAAGAAAGGTTTGTTTCTGCAGCGTAAATTTTTTGGCATAAGCCGCCTGCAGATCCCCGTTTTTGTCGAGCACCTCGTTGATGTTGAAGGCATCGGCTCCGCTGAGCATATCGTATTTCCCGTTCAGTAGCTCCATGAAAGCCGTTTCGCGGTCTTTCACAAAAGAGAGGGTCACGGCATCGAGGTAGGGCAGGCGTTGGTTGCCTTCAAATTCAAAATAGTTTTCATTTTTCAGGAGCACGAGCTTCGTGCCTTCTTCCCAGAGCTTGAATTTAAAAGGGCCTGTGCCTACCGGGTTTCGGCGGAAATCCTGGCCATACAGGTCTGTCGCCTCCGATGGAATGATTGAAAAATATTTCATGGTAAGCACGCTCAGGAAAGCACTGAAAGGCTCCTTGAGGTAGATGATTACCGTAGAGTCGTTGGGTGCTGAAAAGCCTTTGTAATTGGTCTTCTCCGAGCGGTCGATGTTGGTGAGGAGCGACATGGCGCTGCTGGTTTTGGCATCGTACAGCCGGTTGAAGGAAAACACCACATCTTTAGCCACTACTTGACGTCCCTTGCCGTTTTCGAAGCAGGGATTATCGTGAAAAAATACATCGTCCCTCAGCGTGAAGGTGTAGGTAAGCCCGTCATCGCTGACGTACCAGCTCTTCGCAATGCATGGCTTTACATGAAGGGAATCGTCCATTTGCAGCAAACCGTTAAACAGCTGGTTCACCGGCCAGATATCTTCCAGGTTGTTGGCGGTAGCCGGGTCGAGGCTGGTCGTGCCTGCCATCTCATTATAGTTGAATACTGTGCGCGTATCCTCTTCCGTTTTTGTATCGCCGCAACGGCTCCATAAAGTAAGAGCCACGACAGGAAAAAGAAGATAACGGAGGATAACCGAAGCGAATTGCATGAGCGTAGTTGATATATGTATAATCAATATTAAGCAAATAGCCGCCTTGTTTTTTTAAACTATTCAACAGTTTTTCACAGGATTGTGTCAATTCTTACAAATTGCATAAATTAGTCACTTGTAAGCAGGGAGGACGCTCCGAGGGATTTTTCATGCAGTTTAAAAAGCAGGCACAAAAAGACATTAAAAAATATGGTTATGATCAACAAAACGAACCCACTGGTACTGATCTTGTTCTTGTTATTCCCGGTTATTGCAGGCGCGCAGGATGATGCCCTGGTAAAGGTAAGCCCGGAGAATGCCGCCGCCAAACTGAAGCTTGGAAATTATGAGGATGCCCTGGGCGATTACCTGCAGCTGCTCAATGAAGAACCCAACAACGAAAGCTTTAACTACAATGTGGCGGTTTGTTACCTGAACAGCAACGTCAATAAAGCCAAAGCGGTTCCTTACCTCGAGATCGTGACCCGTCGCGAAAAGCACGACCCCAATGCCGATTACCTCCTTGGCAGGGCTTACCAGTATGCCAACCGTTTCGATGATGCGTCCAATACCTTTAAAAAATTCAAGGCCGATGCCAAAGGAACCGTGTTTAACCTGGTAGATGCGGAATTACAGATCCAGCATTGCATCAATGCCAAGGAACTCATGAAATACCCGGTAAATGTGAGCTTTCAGAATCTGGGAACAAATATCAACTCCCCTTACAGCGATTATTATCCTTTTGTAACAGCCAACGAAGCCTTCCTGGTGTATAACACCAGGCGCCCTGAAAAGAATGCGGAGAAAATGGACAATGGGATGTACCTCAATTCCATCTACCTGTCCAAAGTGGTGGACGGCGAGTACATGAAAGCTGCTCCTATTGGCGCTCCTATCAATGCGGGCAACGGTGGCATGGAGGTAATCGGCTTAAGCGCCAACGGCGATAACCTCCTGCTGTACCTGCCGGAAGGTGCCGGCAAAGGAAACATCTTCCTCAGCAAAATGGACCCGCAGGGCAATTTCGGAAAGCCTGAAAAGCTGGATGCAAAGATTAATTCCGGTGGTGACGAAATCGCGGCTTCCATCTCACCCGATGGCACCATCCTCTTTTTTGCCAGCAACCGCAAAGGCGGCTATGGAGGCACAGATATCTACCTGTGCCGGAAGATCGGGACGAAATGGTCGGAGCCGCAAAATGCCGGCCAGGACATCAATACACCTTACGACGAAGATTTTCCGAACATTTCCCCGGATGGAAAGATCCTGTATTTTTCTTCCAAAGGCCATACCAGCATGGGCGGCTACGATATCTTCAAATCCAATTTCGATGAGAGCAATACCTTCTCCAAGCCTAAGAACATTGGCTATCCCATCAATACGACCGATGACGATATGAATTTCCGGATCTCCAAAAACGGGAAGTACGGATACATCGCTACTGCCAAACCGGGCGGACAGGGCGATTTTGATATTTACCGCGTGTCTTTCAGCGAGGTGGAAAATGATTATTCCGTTGTGATCGGGCAGCTGTCCACCGCCGATAATACGGCCATCAATTATGCGGATGTGTTTATTTCGGTGAGCAACAATATTTCCAGGGAGGTCGTAGGCAACTACCTGCCAAACCCGGCAACCGGAAGGTTTGTGGTGATCCTGCCTCCGGGTAAATACCAGATGAGGATCGAAGCTCCCGGATATAAAACCTATACCAAAAATGTGGAGATCTATGACAAAGCCTCTTACCAGGCGGAAATCGACACAAGGATCGAACTTTCCAAATAGGAGATTGTTTTTAAGACAGAATGGAATTCAGCTCAAAATTGATAGAACAGGCAGTGGCACATTTCTCGGCCCTGCCGGGTGTTGGTAAAAAATCGGCCCTGCGGTATGTACTGCACCTCATTAAGCAGGATGCGCAGGAGATCGGTAATTTTTCGGAAGTGCTGAAAGCGCTGAAAAGCGACCTGAAATATTGCACCAACTGCCACACCATCTCCGATCACGAGGTGTGTGATGTCTGCTCCAACCCTTCGCGCAACCACCAGCTCATCTGCGTGGTGCAGGATTACAGGGATGTGATGGCGATTGAAAACACCGGATTTTATAAAGGCGTATACCACGTGCTGGGCGGCCTCATTTCTCCGATGGAAGGCATCGGGCCAGGCAATCTCACCATCCAATCCTTAGTGGATAAAATGGCGTCGCAACAGGTAAAAGAAGTAATCCTGGCGCTGAACGCCACGATGGAAGGGGAAACCACCAGCTTTTTCATTTTTAAAAAACTCGCCGCTTACGAGGTGACGCTTTCTGCTATTGCACGCGGCATTGCCGTAGGTGATGAGCTGGAGTACACGGATGAAGTGACTCTTGGCCGTTCCATTGTGAATCGCATTCCATATAACAACAGCCTGGCGAGGTAATGCATTACATTCTATAAGATGTAGATCAGACGGATTTTCCTATATGTTCTTATATACCTTACAGGGGTAATGATTTCTTCTGCTTTTTCTTTCTTTGGGTTTAATTTTTTTCAGGAGCAACATTACGCCTTTGCCACGGTCTCGATGGGGGTTAAACTTTTTTTGAAATCATTTATGGAAATGTAAACATCATCTCATCCTAATGGAAATTTCTTAAAAATCCATTCGTATGAAACACCTTGTTATTCTTGCCCTATTCTTAAATATAGTTAGCGCAAAAGCCACCGAAACAGAAAAAGTCATCAAATCAAAACCCGAGAAGATCGTTGTGTATACGCAGGGTGCGCAGATACACCGCTCTGTCGCTGCCAACCTGGTTGCCGGGCAGAACACCCTCATTTTTTCAGGATTGGAGAACTGCATCAATGCATCAGCCATCCAGGCTTCGGGTAACGGAAATTTTATCATTGCCGAGATCCAGCACGAGATTCATTACCCGGAGCTCGACAAAGCAAAGCTCCAGGGCGATGTGCGTTACGGCAAGCTGGTGAAAAATATCAACGACAGCATTAAAGAGCTGGTGTATATCCTCGAAGATGTCAATAGTAAGATCGACGTGTTGAGCACCGAAAAAAACGTGCTGCTGAACTATAGCCTGTACAAAGGGCTTTCCAGGAAAGACAGCATCGCTCTTCTGAAAGAAGGGTTGACTTATCTGCGCGAAAAGCTGTTCAACATCAATGCCGAACAGCTGAAGCTGAAACGCGAAAAAGAAAAGCTGGAAGGAAAGAGGGATAAGCTCAACGAGCGTTTGGCAAACATCAACCATGAGCTGGCAAACCAGAATCCCGGTGGGGAGGCGGAAAAAACAGATTACCGCATCCTTGTGCATGTGATTGCCGAGCAGGCCGGCCCTGCCACCATCAACCTGAATTATTACATTACCAATGCGGGCTGGCTGCCTTCCTACGACCTGAGGGCCATCTCCAACGAGCAGAATGTCAAGCTCACTTACAAGGCGCAGATCCACCAGGAATCAGGTATCGATTGGAGCAATGTGCGCCTGGTGCTTTCTACAGCTAATCCTAACCGCTCTTATAATATCCCGCAATTATCCCCTTATTACCTTGGCTACAATGCTTACCAGCGCAAAACAAGAAACCAGGTTTATAACGGAACCCCTGCTACGGCATATGGCTATGTAGGTAAGGAAGATATGAAAACACTCGAAAAAGAAACAGCGGATGACCTCGCGGCAGCGAAGGGAGCTTTTGAATTTACAGAGGTGAGCGAGAATGTCATCGAAACGGAATACGACATTAAGCTGAACTATAACATTCCAGGCGATGGAAAAGAACATTTTGCAGCAATTCTTGTGAAAGACCTCAAAACCTTTTACAGGTATAAAGCCATTCCGAAGATCAATACGAATGTTTACCTCACTGCCGTTCTGCCGGATTGGGAAGACGCCATTACTATCGGCGGGCAGGCTTCCATTTATTACGATGGCTCTTATGTAGGCTCTACAAGCCTGATGCCGGGAGGCACGGAAGACACGATCTCGCTTTCGCTGGGAATTGATAAAAACATTGCTATCAAACGCCAGAAGATCAAAGACAAATGTTCTCAGAAACTGTTGGATAACGACATCGTGCATCAATACACTTTTGAGATCACGATGAAAAATTCCCGCAGCTCGAAAATCGAGATTGAAGTGGAAGATCAGTTGCCGCTGGCTTATGATAAAACGGTGAGCATCGATCCGAAAGAGCTGTCAGGCGCAAAGCATGATGAAACCACAGGCATTCTGAAATGGCGATTGGCAGTGCCGGCAAAGGATAGTAAAAAACTCTCGCTGGTATACCAGGTCAAAGCGCCTAAAAGCATGCCGGTGGCGATTAATTAATTTGAACAAGCACCAATGTTCAAAAATTAAACAAAACAATTTCCCCTTTATACATGTTATATAAGCAGCTGCATTCCTGATGCAGCTGTTTTAATTGAGTATAATGCTCATGTCAAACAGATTCTTATTTTTGTAACATGTTCGAATACGAGGAAGCATTAACCCACATGTATAAAGGCGCTACTTATGCGCCTTTGATCAGCTGGGATATTTCCTGCAAACATATTTATGGTGCCATTAATACAGGCCAGGAGCTACAATGCCTGAAAACACTGGAAAAAGATCTGAACTGGGTGGAGTTTCCGGAGCTTCGGCTGCCGCTGCTGCATAAAAAAACAGTGGTGATTACCAACCTTAAGAAAGAGATCATCTGGGTAAGCCGCCGTTTCTACCACCTCACGGGGTACCTGCCGGCTGAAGCCGTTGGCAAAACACCAAGCTTTTTGCAGGGATCACAAACCTGTAAGCTGGCCATGGGCCGGATCCGCGAAAACCTGAAAGCCCTCCAACCGGTGAACGATGAGCTGGTAAACTATAAAAAGGACGGGCAGCCCTATCTTTGTAAGCTGGAGATCTACCCGGTCTTCGATAAGTCGCATACACCGGTCAATTTTGTTGCCATTGAGTCTGCCGAATAATTCTTCCCCTAAAGCCTGTATACGTTGCGGTGCCGCCTTTTTATGCCGGCCCGCTGATATTTCCCATTGTGATTGTACGGGCATTGCGCTGAGCGCAGAGGAAACACGGTTTATTTCGATGCAGTTCAGGGACTGTGTGTGTAACGCCTGCCTGCTTGAATTAAAAAGACAATACAACAGCCAGGAAAAAACCAAAGCTATTTTCTGCTGGAGTGGAGGCAAGGATTCCGCTTATGCCCTCTACCAAGTGATTTTGGAAAACCGTTACGAGGTAAAGTACCTGCTGACGACGGTGAACAAAACGTTTCAGCGGATCTCGATGCACGGTGTGCGCGAAGAGCTGCTGCAGGCACAGGCCGGCGCGCTGGGCTTTCCCTTGCTGAAAGTGGAAGTAGAGGAGGGCAGCAATGCGGAGTATGAGCGGCAGATGGAGGCTGTGCTGCTGAAAGCGAAAGCAGAAGGCATACGGCATGTGATCTTCGGCGATATTTTCCTGGAAGACCTGCGCGCCTACCGGGAAGCCAACCTTGCCAAAGTAGGGATGCAGGCGGTGTTTCCGCTTTGGAAAATACCAACGAAAGAATTAGTGCGTGATTTCATCGATCAGAAATTCAGAACGGTGCTTTGCTGTACCAACGACGCTTACCTGGATGAAACATGGACAGGGCGCGCGATCGATGAGGACTTCCTGCGGGATTTGCCTGCAAATGTTGACCCTTGCGGAGAGAACGGCGAATACCATACCTTTTGCTTCGACGGACCTGTCTTCCGGTATCCTGTTCCGGTGCAGGCCGGCGAAAGAGTCTACAAACCCCTTGAGCTGCATATTGCGGAACCTTCGGAAAAGCCTGTCACCAAAGGCTTCTGGTTCATCGATCTTCTTCCCGGGTGAGGTATTGTGAAGCCCATCCTATCGAAATACCCTAATTTAGGTATTATCCATACCTCTCTTTTTGTATATTTTTGTGTTTAGAATTAATCTAAATAACAATTTTGCCCCAAGCCCTCCCCATAAAGATCATTGTAGCAGACACTGCTTTTTTAATTCGTAAAGGACTCCGCACCCTTATCAAAGAAGATCCGAGATTTGAATACGTCACGGAAGTCGTTGATAATAAGAGTCTGCAACAAGCCCTCAAAAAAGAACTTCCGGATGTCCTGATCGTGGATCACTGCTGCGACGATTGTTTTTCGCTGAATGTGATCAGATCCATCCGCCGCGAATACCCCGAGCTGCATGTCCTGGTTATTTCGCACGAAAAAACGGCGGAGGAGATCAAAAAGATCATTGGAACAGGAATCAAAAATTACCTGTTGAAGGATTGCGATGAGCAGGAAATTACGGAGGCGATCATCTCCTGCGCCAAGGGTGAAAAATATTTTTGCGGGCAGATCATCGATGTGCTGCTGGAAAAAGAGATCGCCTCGAAAGACCATTGCATGACGGGAAGTATCACCGAGCGGGAGATCGATGTGATCCGCGAGCTGGTGTCGGGAAAGCGGCCAAAGGAAATAGCCGATATTTTAAATATCAGTTATTATACCATTGTGACCCATAAGAAGAACATTTATAAAAAACTGGGGATTAACCACAGCATAGAACTGGCGCAGTATGCGGTAAAGACAGGATTGATGAAATAATTTCCGGAAAGCGATACCTAAATTACGGTAGGTGAATTACCCCCATTTAAGTATTGTATCAACAGGATGCCGAAACGATCTTTGCGGAAATTATTTATAATCATTCTAAACAGCGTAGGAACATGAAAAAACAATTACTTTCCTTCGGGATCATTTTAATGGGCGTTACACAGGTAGGGGCGCAGACCTTAGTGGATACGGTTTCGGTAGGAGCGGGTTATGCCAACCAGAAATGGTACAGCCTAAAAAATGATGAGCAGGGAACTCAAAGCAAGGACAACTGGGATCTTGCTTTCGAAATTTCGGGATATACGGCTTCCATCCTGGGCAACGTTCAGAAAACAGACTTCACGGTTTATAAAGCGCCTTACAAAATTTCCGATTACGCAACGATCGATACAACCGGCATCCGTAACTGGCCTAAGATGTACAACAGCGATACAACCTGGACCATCGGTGCTTTCAACACCGGCGGAAATCCATCCAATCCAATGGATTTGGGCTGGGGCACTTATAATACGACCACGCACATCATTACCGGCGACAGCACCTATGTGGTGAAATTATCAGCGACGTCTTACAAAAAGATCAAGTTCATTGACCTGAACGGTGGCGTGTACTCTTTTGAGTATGCCAACATTGACGGGACAAATGCTCAGGCAAAAACCATTACGAAAAGCAATTATACCGGGAAGAATTTTATTTATTTCGATATGACGGCCAATGCTACTGTAGACAGGGAGCCGGCCAGTGCCAACTGGGACCTGACTTTCGTGAAATACATGTCGTATGCGCCAACCATTTATGCGGTAACAGGCATCTTAAGTAATAAAGGTGTAACGGTAGCGCAAGCCAATAACGTGACTGCTCCGGCAACGTATACAGCTTACGGTTCTTACACATTCACCACCACGATGAATGCCATCGGGCACGACTGGAAAGCGATTAACATGACGACGTTCCTATGGGACATCCCGGCTGATACGGTATATTTTGTGAAAGCAAAAGACGGCGATATCTGGAAGCTGCGTTTCAAATCCTTCGGCGGCTCATCAGGCCCAGCAGCGGGTAACACGGTATTTTCGAAAGAAAATCTGACGTCTTCTTCTGTAGGTATTGCCGATGTGAAAGGCAACATCGCTGCTTCCGTGATCGTATTCCCGAACCCGGCTTCTTCTGTGGCTAACTTATTATTCTCTGCGGAAAGTGAATCAACGGTATCGGTTACCATTACCGACATCAGCGGGAAAACGGTTGCACAGGAAACGATTAACGTTAGTGCCGGATTAAACCAGCATGCCTTAAACATCAGCGATCTGCAAACGGGAGTATACCTTATTCACCTGAGCGGCGGAAGCTACACTGTGACACAAAAACTGATCAAACACTAAAACATACTGGCCGGAACTTATAAAAGGTTTGCCCGTCAAAAAGGTAATTTTTTTCATAGGAAATAAGTTCCGGCCTTTCCACTTAAACAAATGCAACATAACACAAAAAACAAAAACATGATGAAAACACGGACTACCCTGGTCGCTCTGGCATTAACGCTCGGGCTTTCTGCACAAACCAAACAGCCTGCTCCCGCAGCCAAACCCATTACAGGAAACAAAATGGAACAGGACAGGGCTTGTATCAAAAGCATGGTAGGGATCTATAAAGTGTCTTTCAACTTTGCGGAGACCTTTGCGCCTGATACCGGTTACAAATTTCACAAGCCTTATGCTGAAAATGCCATCGAGTATGTGACACTGATCGAGGATTCTCCGAATAAAATCGTGCTGCAGCACCTGTTGATTATCAACGACAGCACCATCATCAAGCACTGGAAGCAGGACTGGGTATATGAGAATAAGGTACTGTATAATTTCTACAAGGATAATGAGTGGATTAAAACCACTATTACACCGGAACAGGCCAAGGGTACCTGGACGCAGAAAGTCTACCAGGTAGACGACAGCCCTCGCTACGAAAGCTTTGGAACATGGGTTCACGTGGATGGCAAGCACTTCTGGGAAGGAGTGAACGACTCTCCGTTGCCACGCCGCGAGTTCACGAAAAGAAGCGATTATAACGTGATGAAGCGTCACAGCCGCATGGAGATCCTGGCCGACGGCTGGGTGCTGGATCAGAACAATGAGAAGATCATCCGCAACAACGGCGTTGATAAACTATTGTGCTGGGAGCGCGGGATCGAAAAATTCACCAAAGGAAATTACGATGCAACGCCTGCTATCAAATACTGGGAGCGTGAAAAAAATTACTGGGCTGATGTGCGCGCCGTGTGGGATGAGGTGTATGCCAGCACAGCCGATCTGAAGCTGAAAGCCAAAGTAGACGGCTCAAGGTTGTACGAGAGCCTATTTGAGCTGGGAGAAAAATCCTGCACCGGAAAAACCTACGTAGCTGGTTCTGCGAAAACGGAGATCAAAAAGATCATCGACGCTTTCATGAAAACCGCTTAAGAACCATGAACACGACTGTGCGCGGCGCTTATATCATAGGGAAACGCCTGATAGACGAAACCATGAGGCTGGTGAATACCTGGCAGGCTGCTGAGATCAGAGTGTGCAAATGTGCCATGAGCGGCGCGATACAGCGTGTGATCAATGATTTTAAACATAACCGGCCGGCCGGTATGGTGCGTTTCGATTTTTTAGTGGACGGGCATCAGAAGTCGGTACTGCTTAATGTCGGTTATATCATTCAACATTATAAGACTACCCATGTGCAGGCATAACCTATTGGCGCATAACGAGCAGGGCTATGTGGTTTCCTGTAAGGGATGCGGAAGGTATCAGCTGGCATTCGGCACAAGCCTTACCACGCTCGAACCGGCCGATTACGACCGTTTTTGCAGGCAGGTGGCTGGGCTGGCCAAATGCAACCGACCCGGGAAAGGGGCAGAGAACAGCAAAAAAATCTGCCTCGATATTTACTGCAACCAGGCCATGATGGTGCTCAGTACCAGAGAACTCAATGCGTTGAATGTCTTGCTCGATGAAGCCGAATTTACCAGGCAGGTCGGATTTTTATTAGAGGAATCACATATTAAATCACCGGAGAATTGAAATACAAAGCCCTTATCCTCTTCCTTTGTTTGGCAGACCTGCTTGCCAAAGGCCAGCAGATCCAGATCCTGTCGGCAGGCGATTCTTTGCCGGTTCCTTTCTCCACGCTCATCGTCAAAAATAAGTTCATCAGCCTCGGGCAGACGGCTGATGAGAAAGGCATCATCAGGTACCGCGAAGGCGAAGCCGACAGCAGTCGCTATACGATGATCGCACAGGCCGTAGGCTTCGAGCGTTATGAGAAAACCGTCACAGGGATTGAGATTAACCGGACTAAAAAAATTTACCTCAGGCCAATGACCAATCTGAGCGAGGTTGTTGTCACTTCACAATATGCACCTACCACGACCGAGCAATCCGTGCAAAAGATCCAGGTGATCGATAAGGAAAAGATCCGGCAAATGGGTGCGGTGAATATGCAGGATGTGCTTTCCAACCAGTTGAATGTGCGCCTGCAGATGGACAATGTGCTGGGCGCGGGCATGAGCCTTCAGGGCATCAGCGGGGAGAATGTGAAGATCCTGCTCGATGGTGTGCCTTTGATTGGGCGGCTGAACGGGAACATTGACCTCTCGCAGATCAACCTGAACAATGTGGAGCGCATCGAGTTCATCGAAGGTCCTTTGTCGGTGCAATATGGCACCAACGCGCTCGCAGGAACCATCAACATCATTACCAAAAATTCGAGCACCAAAAAATACATCCTCGGTGTTTCCGGCTATTACGAAAGTATCGGAACGTACAACCTCAATGCGGAAGCCGATGTCTACTATAAAAAGCACAACATCCAGCTGAGCGGCGGCCGCAATTATTTCGACGGCTGGAATCCAACGGATGCTCAGTTCTTCCTGCCGAAGGACCATATTGCCGACAGCACACGCTATAAGCAATGGAAGCCCAAAGAACAGTATTTTGCCAGTTTCGGATACAACTATACTTACAAGCGCCTGAACTTCGGCTTCAAGAGCGCTTACTTCGATGAGAAGATCACAAACCGCGGCTATCCGCGGGCGCCTTATGCCGAAAATACCTTTGATGATTATTATTACACCAGACGCCTCGATAATCATGTGTTCGTCAACGGCAAATTATCCGAGAGCTGGGCAGTGAATGCACTGGCCGCTTACAATTACTATAACCGCGTCAAAAAAACACTTTACAAAGACCTGACAACGCTCGGGGAAACCCTGTCTGCCAACAGCTCCGATCAGGACACCAGCAGCTTTACCTTGCTGATGAGCAGGGCTTCGTTTGTTCATACCAGGCCCGGTGCGAAACTGAATTACGAGATCGGCTACGATGTAAATTATGAATCGGCTTTCGGAAAGCGCATCACCAACCAGGTGCAATACATGGGCGATTATGCGCTTTTTGTAACGGGGGAATACAAGCCCTGGCAGAAGCTGATCCTGAAACCGGGATTGCGTTATGCTTACAACACCGTGTATAACACACCGCTGATTCCGTCCTTCAATATGAAATGGATGCTGAACAGCCGTCATACCATCCGGGCCAGCTACGCCAGGGGTTTCAGGGCACCAACGCTTAAGGAGCTGTATTTTATGTTTGTAGACATCAATCACAACATCGTTGGCAATACCAACCTGAGGTCGGAGCAGTCGAATAACTATTCCATCGCCTATAACTACAGAACCAGCGTGGAAGGCTGCCGCGTGAAATTTGATGTTAATGCGTTTTATAACGATATCAATCATCTGATAACACTGGCACAGACAACAGGTACGGAGTATTCCTATGTCAATATCGGGCGTTACAAAACGCTGGGCATGCAGTTTACCAATAACTTAACATTCAAGCGCTTCAGCATGCAAACCGGTTTCAATTATACCGGCAGGTACAACCAGCTGTCGGAAACGGAAGAGGTTCCGGAGTATACCTTCTCTCCTGAGGTGTTGGAAAATCTGTCCTATAAATTGATTAAACAAAAACTGACACTTTCTGTATTTTATAAGTACAACGGCCAGTTGCCGGGCTTTGCCGTTGTGAATGACGAAGTACGTCAAACGGCGCTGGTGGCCTATCACACCATGGATGCTGCCGTATCCAAATTGTTTTATAAGGATCGCATCGGCATTACGCTGGGCTGCAAAAATATCTTTGATGTGAAGAATCTGAGCTCCACCCTGGTGGCCGGAGGAGCGCACAGCTCATCGGCCACATCGATTCCTTTATCTACCGGAAGAAATTATTTTATCAAATTGTCACTTAGCCTTACCAAAGAATGAAATATGTATTGATTGTTGTTTTTGCCGCCTTACTTTGCTCCTGCGAGAAAAAGGAACTGCCGGCTCCGGCCTTCGACAGGGGCGACCTGATCACCAACCAGGTGGACATGGGCTCTACCTATAAAAACCAGCTTTGGTTTTCGCTGGGCGGGAACAGGATCATCTCCACCAATGTGCGGACAGACTGGGACCTGGCCTTTGAAGCCTCGGCCGGCGGAAACCACATCATGCTCAATGGCTCCAAAGGAATGAAGGTGTATAAAACCCTGCACACCGATCTTTCCCAGGTAACAGATACAACGGGGCTTGAGGTCAATTCAAGAATAGATGCCCCGAGTGGAAGGCTTGACAGTACTGCCTTTGATGGCTGGGAGCATCCAAATACCGTTTACGTTATTAACCGCGGTTACAATGAGGCAGGTGTACACCAGGGATGTTATAAGCTGAAAATTGCTTCTGCCAATGCCGGCAATTATACCTTTGAGTATGGTGATGTGTTTGGCACACAGCTGATGCAGGGAACGGTGAATAAGCATGCTGATTATAACTTTGTGATGTTTTCCTTTACCACCGGGCATGAGGCTTATATTGAGCCTAAGAAAACAGATTACGACCTGTGCTTTACCGTCTATACGCATTTCTTCACCAATCCATTTCAGTATTACCAGGTAAATGGCGTCCTGCAAAATCATTACAAGACCAGGGTTGTGAACATCCGGAACAAGCCCTTTATGGATATTGTGATTGGCGATACCTTAGGCAGGTCATTTTCTACCGACCGTAATGCCATTGGTTATGAGTGGAAAACCTTTAGCCTGAACACGAACCTCTTTACCATCGATCCGACACATTGCTACATTATCCAGGATAGCAAAGGCTATTTTTACAAGCTTCATTTTATCGACTTCTATACAACAGCCGGTATCAAAGGCGCGCCTAAGTTTGAGTTTAAGAAGCTTTGAGCATCCGATGATGGTCTATGGGAAATTACCGGAACCAGGGCGTGTGTCTTTTTTTCTCAGGCAATGGCTTGAACTACGGTAACGTAGTGATATTTCACAGGGTCAGGATATCATAGCTCAGCCCGACACATTGTTCCTGATTTCATCCTGCATCAAGCCAATCACTGCGTCTTTTCTGAATAGCGACCAACGTAGAATATTACTTAAGATATAGCCTGTTACTTTCGGGTCGTTTTTGAGTTGAGGCTGGCGGGCATGCGCTCCGGCAAGCAACCGTTAGCTTTGATGACAAGTCATTCCGCTTTGAGGCAAGACTGGCAAACACCAGCAAGGATTACTCCTCGCTGGCATTCATCATATTCATCTTACGCAGGAATTGTTTGCGTTTTTCAGGGCTGGCAGTCGTATACTGGAAGCCAGGTCCCGATTTCACTTCCTGTTTGCGGTCTTTCGGCTTCATGTTTTTGATGTCGTTATTGAACTCCGCATTGCTGCTCACCACGCTCATCACACCTTTGAAATAGCTGAAGAAATACCAGGTCTGAGGATCGAGCTCGAAGTACATGTTGAAAGTATCGCCGCCTTTTTTCTTGATCACCTGGATATATCCCGGAACCTGCTTATACACTTCCGATTCGTTCACGCTTCCGATGCCTATTTTTCCTACGGAGATAAACGAGTGGGTCTTCTCATCGTATTTCAGCTGAATGTTCGTCAACATCAGCGTTTTCGAGAATTCGTCAGGGAATTTTTTAATGGTGCCGTATAATTCGAGGTCGGAAATCGCCTTATCCGATTTTTCTTTTCCTAAGATCTCGGTGATCCCTTTCCGGAATACCGGGTTGGAGAAATCCACCGGAGCCAGCGTATTCTCATACACTAAAATATCCTTATACATTTTTTTCAGGGCACCCTTGTCGAAGAAGAAATCAATCGTTGTCATCATTTCAAAGGTGGCAGAGTCATTGATGGTACTGTGAGTAGCCACGCCGATGCTGTTTAGTTTTACCTGCCCGAGGTCTGCACCAAGGTCCATTTTACCTTCGGCATACACCTTACAGTTTATCGTGTTCAGGCTGATCAGGTTACCCGGAAGGCTTTGCTCCACAAATTTTTCCTTGTTCGTAATAATGTACTCACCCTTTTGCTTGTTGAAGCCCAGGAAACCGCTGGCGCCGATCACGTCTACATCCTTACGCCCTTCTCTCAGGGAAAGGAAGGTAGAATACACCTTTCCGGAGTCAGGACCATAAACGATGGCCGAGCCGATATCCTTACCTCCTACATCCGTCGCATTAGAGTCGATCGGGATCAGGATCTCCTTCGGATCTATCTCCCCGTTGAATTTCAGGTAAGCTTTCCCGATCCTGCCACAGTTATGCACGATTTTCGTACCGCCCTGGTAGGTCAGGAACTTGTTGGAAGCAAAGAGGAACACTTTTCCGGCAAAGCTGAAATAATCGTTGAACTGGAATTTGGCATCTTCCCCGATCACACCTTCCGAAACCGTTTGTCCCGTTGTGTCAGGCTTTATCGTATTGAACTGGATCAGGTAAGGCTTGTTGTTCTCATCCAGGTATTGGTATTCGCCTTTCGCAATATAGTTTTTGCGGCCTGTGATGTAGCTGCTCACATTTCGGATCGTATGGTATTTGGTAACAGTGTTGGCCAGGATCACCGCATTTTTCAGGGTATCCATCACCGCATTTTTTCGGACCACCACTTTCCCCGAATCCGGGAACATCCGGGCATCCGCCACGTTGATGAAAGGCACGTTGATACAACTGATGATGTATTTCCGGATATTGTAATTGGCCGCTGGCGCAATAAACCGCAGGGAATCCTGCTTCGGATGCACCGAGATAAACTCGGGCCCTTCCAGATCGAGCGCGTTCTCCACGTTCGAATCCAGTTTTTTCTTATCGTCGCCCAGCTGGATCTCCTCGCTGTCCATAAACCATTTGAAACGATCCATATAAGCAATGTACTGGTTCTTCGGGAACCGTACCGTAGAGCCCTTGCCATTGGCCACAAACTCGCCCACGCGCTTATCCAGGTCCATTTTTGTGTTCACATTATCCGAGGCAAAGGTCAGGCCTTCCTCCTCAATGGCCCTCAGGTGGAAATCAGCAGTATCGGAAAAGAACTGGTGCTGCTTGAATAAAATATTGACGGCCTGTATATCCGCTTTTACCAGATCCACGGTGCCATGCCCGTGCAGCTCCTGCGGGCTTAAGGAATATCTGCCCTTGAACGTGCATTTGCCGTTATACGTTTTAAAAGCGCTGGCTTTATTGGTAGCATCCATCACATCCTTGTAAGGCATCCAGTGTACATATACCGTATCACCGTGTACCTGTGGGAACTCGATCGGATCGATCTGCTCCTTGATGTCGTAGGAAGTTGCCATCGTATTCATACTATCCGGGAAGAAAATAAAATCCTTGGACTTCGTGGTCGACGTCACATAGTTCAGGTCACCATCAGCCCTTAAGCCCTTGTTGCTTAAGCGGATCTCATTCTCAAACTTCGCTTTGCCGCCATACACCTGGTAACCGCCCGGAGGCGTGTTCCTCACAAAACCCAGGGAGTAATCCGGTTGCAGCGACAGCTTTTCCCTGAAGGTAGGAAAGATGCCCGCCGATGAAAATTCCCCTTCAAATACCAGGCCCTCGTTACGGAAGTTATCCAGGCTGTCCATCGTAAACGGATCCAGCTTGTAGTAAAACTTATCCCTGTTGTAAACTCCTTTGAAAATAGTTCTTTTGTCGTAGTAAGTATAGCTCTCCTTGAAGCTCTGGAACGTCGGGAAGGTTGGCGCTTTGCCATAGCCGCTGTGATTTTTTGGAGCATCGATGCGCAGCTCGCCGTTCATGTTCTCGATCACCGATTGCACCCGTTTGAACGGGTAGTTTCCGTTAATATCCGGTTCCCGCGCTACAACGAAGATGCGGCAGGAGTCAATGGTTTTCATTTTTACCTTGAACATGTCGTAGTCAAAAACGAACTCCTTACCGTGGAACTCAAACTTTCCGGAAGAGACAGAGCCCGAAAACTCAAAGGTCCTGTTCTTTTTCAAAATGAGCTCGCCTTTCTTCGGGAATACAAATACCTTTTGCGTATCGCTCAGCAAGATACTTTCCACACCACGCACCGTAATATCGTAGTTATTGTTGATGAGGCTCATGGTGGCATTGTCCTTATTAGGAAAAACCGAGTGGATCGTGATCACGTCGTGATCCCTTTCGTGGCGGGAGTTTTTAATATAGTCGAACAGGCGCGGCTTGATGGTGACCATATCCGTTTCCGGTTCGTAACTGATCAGGCCAAAAATCGCCATCTTAAAAATAATAGGGCGCAGGTCCGTTGCCAGGAACTTAATGTATTTTGCAAAGTCAACCACCGTAAAGCTCATGAGGTTGCCATTGTTTTCATAATACTCGTTCATTTTCAGCACAGGGCTTATTTTTTCCTGTCCCTTAATATCTTCCAGCCTCGCCCTCGAAAAGAAGTCCTGTGACTCGAAGAAAGCCTCACCCTGTGTATTATTCGGCAGGAAGTTAAAGGCAATCTTCGGCTCATCGGTTTTCCACACCAGCTGCTCGAAGTACATATCGATCTTGTGGTAAGTATTGAAATAAGGCGACTTCTCGAGGCCATCATCCGTTCGCAGGAGAGTGACTGTCTTTTGCGGCACCTGGTATACAAAGCTCAGGCCCGGGTGTACGATCGAATCTTTTTCCAGGTAAATTTTCACTCCGGCCGGTTTCGCGTTGATTTTATCTTTCGTCATCGAAAACGTCCGGGCCGATATTTCCAGGAAGCGTGCGTTGTTGCGTTTAAACAGGAGTCTGGCAGGATTCTGTGCATTGCCGTAGCCTACAAATTTGTTCCCGCGCATCCCGAAGCCACCGTCGTAATCCACGTCCGGATAAATGTTTTTCACGATCAGGCGCTTGTTGTAGGAGTCGAAACGCGGGTAAGTCGGATCGCCGTTTTCTGTGACGATCTTGTCGGTCAGGCGTCCCATCTGTGGCTGATCGAAATATTGCTTACCGGTAAATACCGCCGAATCGGCTGTATAGCCACCTGTTTTGCAATCCAGCGTAATCCGTTTCAGGTCAGCATAAACACCGTCGCCCACACCCGTACGCTTCCAGCTTACGCGTCCGCCTTTGCCCACAAATCGTCCGGTCGACGGGTAGTAGATGCCCTGGATGCTTTCAATGCTAATCGAGTCGCCGCGCGGGCTGGCGCCAACCAGGTCGATCGTTGAAAATACCACCTTTGGCACCGAGTCAAATTCAAATTTATAATTAGGCTGTACACTCCGGTAGCTGTAGGTCGGCGATTTATAAAACACATTATTGGAGAAAATGTTCTCGCTCATCTCCAGGTAATCGCCATAGCTTTTCAGGTTCTTGGAGCTGAAAATCTTTTCGATGCAAAGCTGCCAGTTGTCGAATACAGCCGGGTTTTGCCTGGAATCGATAAAGCTTACCACCGCATTGAGGTAGGTGATAAAGTAAGGATAAGGCTTCAGTTTGCGCTGCAACATGGCATTGCTCGTTTTATAAACGGCCGCCTTGTATTTGGGGCTGAACTCCGGAGACTTCCACACTTTCTGAAAATCTGAAATATAGTCTTCCGCATCTTTTTTGTTCGCAGAGAAATCATAAAAATACTCATTCAGCTCTTTGATGAACTTCACGGAATCCTTACTGAACTCCGTCAGTTTTTGAGCGTGTGCAACTCTGCCGAAAACAAGCATAAAGGACAGAAGACAGATTTTTTTTAGCATAGGTAGTGGTTTTGTTGATTCTCAAATATATCAATACAGATCAAGAAATGATTCACATTTTACAAACAAAAGTTATACTTTTATGCAAAATTAACCATGACTGAACAGTGCGATTTTCTATAACGTCAAAAGTCTGAGAAGTCACACAGTGGGCATCAATTCATCATTCAGGCACACATCATCGTCCATCAAAAAAACAAACGTCAATACATTAATTACGAACCCTTATTCACTAATCATTATTACCTATGCCATCATTCGATATCACCAGCAAGGCCGATCCGCAAAGCATGGACAATGCCTTCAACGTTGCTAAAAAGGAAATCCTCAACCGCTTTGATTTCCGAGACTCCAAAAGCGAGATCGAGCTCAACAAAAAGGACATGATCATTAACATTACCACCGAGCACGACATGAGACTCCGCGCCATTATTGATGCCATTCATAGCCGTATGATCAAGCAGGGCCTCGATCCGCGCTGCCTCGATGAAAGTAAAGACCATTATTCGTCCGGTATGTTTATCAAAAAGGAAATCAAGATCCGCCAGGGCATCGAGCGCGAAACCGCCAAAAAGATCATGAAGGATATCAAAGACAGTAAGCTCAAGGTTACCGCGCAGGTGATGGACGACATCATTCGCGTGTCCGGTAAAAGCATCGACGACCTGCAAAGCGTGATTGCCCTGTGCCGCAGAGGCGAATACGAAGTGCCGCTGCAGTTTGTCAACATGAAATAAAGTAAGACATCGAGTGTTTCCCCTGCGGAAGCCCGCTCACCGTGCATTTGTTACTTATGCATTAGTCTGTTCAAATCATAAAGAGTATATAAAGCGCCTTCTGTACGCACAGTACAGGAGGCGCTTTTTTTATGATGAACCGGTTTCTTCATTGCCAATATCTGGCCGGCTTTTTTGCAAAGCTGAATTTCAGTGATTGTTTTCCTGGCCGGAATTACTCCTCGATTTATGCAAGCGATAGTTCGTTCCGCAGGATCAAAGCCTATAATACAGCCAGGAATCGGGGCTATCTGGCTCCATAGGAGCAAAACATTTTTTTGATCACAAGTCTATGGGAAGCCAGGCGCCGGGTTGCAATAACCAAAACCTTAGGCAGATCCTACCGGGGGTGGAAGGTGTTTTATTAATATAGTATTAAGATAGGGATAGTTTAGTTGCAGAGCTTATGGCCCTTTTATTCTAAAAACAGAACACAGGCGCTGATTTCAGGTGGATAAGTACAGCAGGGGTTATGTCTTAAATAAAAGATTTGCAGGCCTTACTCGGCCAAAATAACATTTCGCAAAGCCGGAAATCCTGGGAGGAGGTGAAAACGATGGTTAATAAGCTAAATTGATGTAAAAATAAACTACACAAAATCAATACTTTACATGGGATTCTGAAAAAACTCAAAAAAACCCTCCGAAAATCCTTTGATTCTTAGAAAAAGTCTATACATTTGCAGCCCGTTATTTGAGAGGCGATTTACCTGGAGAGCAAGAGAAGAAAAAAAAATTAAAATTTTTCTTTGAGAGTTAAAAAAGATGTGTAAATTTGCAGCCCGTTATTTGACAAGCGAAGTACAGAGAGAGGAAGTTGGGAGGGTTTATTTTTAGAAAAAGAATTAAATTTTTTAAAAATAAATTTGGTGGTTAGAAAAAGAGTTAGTACTTTTGCAGCCCGCAAATGAGAGAGCGGCAGTTCATTAAGAGATTGAAAATTTAGTTTGAGAGCTTTAGGGCTTGAAAGATTAAAAGACGATAATAAGCGCTGAGCTTATGAGTTACGAGAGTAATGAATAAGTGAAGTGAAGTTCTTTGAAAAAATTGAAACCAAAAAAATGTAGCAGATAACTCTGAAATAAGGAGTGTACATCTGAATGTTAATGATAAGTGATTTGATTTAACGATAAAATACATGCTAGACCCTGAACAGACATTCCTGGATTATGAATAA
>CALRIU020000028.1:0-57371 GCA_943362175.1 Hydrocarboniphaga daqingensis
TTTTGTTTTTTTTCCGCAAAGGCACGTCCTTAAAAATAGTCGATACACTATCGCTGTTGTTGAGAAAATAGATTATAGAGGAGAAGGTGATCCTAGCGCGGTAATTCAGTATACTGTTAATACAGGAGTGTATGATGGTATTATATCCAGTTATAAAGGAAATGGCGAGAGTTACCAAATAGGAGATCGTGTTTTTGTAGCGTATTCACCGGAATATCCTAATGAATGTAATTTAGTAAACACAGATGTTCCTAAATCCATAGTAGAGGTTCCGGAAAATGGCTGGGATTCGATTCCTAAATAACAGATTAGTTTTCAAATTTCACAGGAAAATTATAATACACATAGACAGGCTTACCATTTTGTTTGCCAGGAGTAAAGTCAGGAAACTTTTTTATGATTTTTACAGCCTCTTCCATGTATTCCACCTTGGGATTGTTTAAAACGTCTACGTCAAGGATTTTTCCCTCGGGATTTATAAGTAATTTTAAGAAGACCCTTTCATTACCTTTTAAAGCCGACTTACTAACCTCTTCCTTTACAAGTTTTCTCAGCTCTTCGATACCTCCTTTAAACTCAGGCATCTCATTCACGACAGTATATACATCGTAATTCTGTTTGTTCAATAAATCCGTCTGTATCTTATTTTGCTTTTTGAAATAGAACTTTCTTAAATAATACTGCTGATTTAGATTGTCTTTAAATTCTCTGAGAACCAGTTCATTTTTGTTCTCAATAATGATGTATTTGGTATAAAGGGTTTTTGCATATTGCCCTTTGCCCATCTGTAAACTAAAGGTTAGAGTGTCCCCATTGATGGAATAGCTTTGTGCGTCTTTTTGGTTGCCGTTATAAGTAGTTGTTGTTCCATCACTATCAAACTCAAATTGCAGCTTTGGTTCAAAGGGTTTTGCATCGATAGTATATTTGCTTCCATCATCACCGTTCCATAAGGTACGCTTGTATTCGGTGTACACACCTGAGAGTTTGTTATTTTGGCAGAACGCCGCGTTAAGGCTGCCTGTGATTAAAATTGATAGTATAATTTGTTTCATAGTTTTGGTAGTGTTCAGATTATCACCTGGGCTAAAATTAGGAATTCAATTAATTAAAAACAAACAGGCTCAGGACCGCTTGATGTTTTTGTTATATTTATATTAGCGTTCTTTGAATAAAAATATTCATTTGGTTCTCCAATGCCAAACCGCAACTTCAGCGCCGGCAGCTACAGGTACGGCTTCAACGGAAAAGAAAATGATCCTGAAACCGGAACGCAGGATTATGGGATGAGGATATACAATCCGAATCTTGGGAAGTTCTTAAGTGTGGATCCGTTAGCAAAAGAATATCCTTGGAATAGTGCTTATGCTTTTGCAGAAAATGATGTGATTAGGTGTATAGATGTAGAAGGGGCTGAAAAATATAAGAAAACGGTGGTAATAGATGCAAAATCTAAAGCTTTGCTTGTTGAAGGTGATATAGAGACAATTTCGGATGACTTGCCTCATCCGCTAGGTGAAGGTCTTCTTGTCGAAGTTATTAAAAGAAGCTATTATGAGAATGGTATGGCTTCATGGGATGATGCTGATCCTGCGGCTAATCAATATATAGACGAGGTAATTGTGACACCGCCTTTCAATCTTTTAGATGAAGCAAAAGATTTTCTGATGAGTGTGGACGCGTCTGTTAAAGGTGATTATATGAGTTCAACGTGGTTAGAAGGTGGACATGATGGTGGCAATAAAGGAATTATTGATAAAAGTGATATAAAAGCAGGATGCGGTATAATTGCTGTGTGTAGTGGAGGAATCGGATTAGTGACAGCAGGAGGAGCATATGGGATAGTCGTTAGTGGTGTCACTATACTCAACGGTGGGGATGATTTAGGTGGTGCGTTAGTTCAGCAAAAAGATCCAAATTCTTTCGATTCTTTTTCCCAATCATTAACAGACAATCCGAATGCTAAAGCTGCGATTGGTGGTGTTAAAACGGCAGCAACAGTATTTACTTTAATTTCAGGAAAATCAATGTGGATGTTAGATGAACTTGGAGGGAAAGGATTTGATTTGATAAATGGTGTTGGAGTAGCAAATGATACTTTTGGAATGAGTTATGATGTTATTAGAGCGGCTTCATCAAGTGGAGGAACATCTTCCGATCCTGTATCTACATCTGCTCCTGCATCAACAAAAAGTGCGAGTAAATCCGCAGTTGAAAAAAAGCAATGAGAAAAGTTATCTATAATAACTTTTTAGCAATAGCATTAGCTGTTTTTGGAATTAACTTTTTTATTGGAGGAATTGGAATTATATATTTATGCGTAGCTTATTATAAGGGAGGAATTGTATGCTTTTCTTTTTTACTTATATATAACTATTTTTTCTTAAGATATTATAAGTTTTTTGATGACTATTTGGAAGTTGTTTTTCCATTGCGCTTCTTTAAAAAGAACAGGAAAGCTATATGTTATTATGCAGACATCGAAAACGTTAGATATATAGATCAAAGAATCGCAAGAGAACCTCCAAGGTTAAAGATTAAACTGAAAAGTACGCTCAGGAAATCGTTATATTTAACGGTACCTCTACATTCGGAAGAAGAAATTATGAAGCTATTAATTCATTTAAAACAAAATAAAATAGTACTCATTTATACTACATATCCGGAGATGATTAAAAAAATAAAAGCAATAGAAATTTTAAAAGATGGTTTTAAAGAGGAATATTAGTTTTTAAGTAATAGCTTTTGACCTAGCTGCCAATAATATTTTTTTCCATCAATGTACTCTGTTGTACCATCAGGTTTGGCATCTTTGGCATATATTTCTTGCCAGATTTTCTGACTTTTTCTGTATCCAGTACTTTTCCAGACACTTTTACTAACAATTTTATTTTCTTCATCAAAGATAGTTAATGTATCACTTATGGAACCATTTATGTATTTGCCAATAGCATTAACTTTCCCGCTTTTTGAAAATGCTTTATACAGGCCATTTTTTTCGTCACTTTTATAATTCCATTCAAACGTTTTCCAGTTTCCATTTTCAGAATAAGTTTTCCATATTCCTTCTTTTTTTTCGTTAACTAAATACCCTTCTTCTTTTTTTTGCCCATTAGAATAGTAGTAAGTTTTGTATTCGCGGTTTTTAGTTTTGCAGGTGTCCTTTGTAGTTTCCTGCGCAGGAGAGTGAAGAGAAATAAATGTAGCTAGAAGGAGTGCTGTTTTTTTTATCATGTACTTAAGAATTAATGTAATTGATCTTACAAATAAAGCGCCAGTTTTACAGTGTTCATTACCCTGCATGGTAGTGTTCAGATTATCACCTGGGCTAAAATTAGGAATTCAATTAATTAAAAACAAACAGGCTCAGGACCGCTTGATGTTTTTTGTTATATTTATATTAGCGTTCTTTGAATAAAAATATTCATTTGGTTCTCCAATGCCAAACCGCAGCTTCAGCGCCGGCAGCTACAGGTACGGCTTTAACGGTAAGGAGTTAGACCCGGAAGGTATGGGCGGCGGCGGCTCTACTTATGATTATGGGTTTAGAATCTATAATCCAAATTTAGGTAGGTTCTTAAGCGTTGATCCACTCAGTATCGATTATCCTTGGTACACACCATATCAGTTTGCTGGAAATACTCCTATTTGGGCAATAGACTTAGATGGGTTGGAAGAGTATTTTGTTACAGAAAAATCAACTACAGAAAAAGGATATTCCTTCGAACGGCTTTATGAAAGAAATCCAGCATTTGCCAAAATGTCTAAAGAAGATCAGGCTAAAAATTTAGGATATATACAATTTAAAATAAACGGAACTCCTTCTGGGCCTATAGTACCATTATCTGAAGAAAATAAAGCAGATATAAAACTCATAAATAATGCAGGTGGTAAAAATGAAGATTGGCCTCATGGTAGTGTTTTACGGAAGCAACCATTGCAAAAGGTGACATCAAAAGAAACTGAAACCAAAATTGATAAACCAATTACCGTTAAGAGAGCACCCAATGATTCGAAAGAACAGATTTTGCCTCCATTTGTTGCCAGTGAAGAATTGATGTTTACTATAAGCGACTCATATGAAAATGGATATAAAAAAGAAAGCGTTGGTTTTTATCATGTTGTGACCGAAATTGTTAAATATCTCTATGCTAATCCTAATGCTAATATGACAATTAAAATGGATGGATTTCATGCATTCAATAAAGATCCTGATATTCCAAAGAATTGGAGTGACCCAATAAAGCAAGGAACATTTGGAGGGAAAACCTACGAGGATTTAGTTAATTTGAGGTATAAAGAAATTGTCGACGCAGTTAAAAAGGTTACGAATGGAGGTATTAAGGAAAGTAGGTTTAAACTTGAAAAGGGAAAACTTGATGGGACAGGTACAACGATCTTCACTCCAGAAAAAAGCAAATCTAAATAGTTATGATAAAAAAGCTGCTGTTATATTCTTTATTAGTAATTGCTTTTGTTAAATGCAAAGATAGCTCTAGGGAGCGAATTATTGGTTATTTTAGTAATACAAATATAGTTAGTGAGAAATTGGTTTTTCCTAATATAAATGACACTAGTATTTTTATCAAATATACATATTTTAAATCTGGCAACTTAAACGAAGAATCTAGATATCATAACGATAGTTTAAAATATAGAAAAATATTATCTCCAACAGGACAAATAGTAGAAGAGGCTTATATTGTATCAACTTTCGATGAAAATTTTCTAGAGATCAATCAGGGAGATACAGTTATGATTAAAAAACCTTTCTATGTGGGTAACATAAAAAAAATTCATCAAAATGGAACTATTATGTACGAATCCATTATCTTAAAAAACAAAAAAGTAAAGAGAATAGAAAGGGATACTATGGGTGTTATATTGAAAATGGATACTATTTCCTATTAATAACGTAAATTGCCTTACCGGAGAGGTGCTTAGCACTAATGATTACTATGCCTTTGGATCGACAATGCCTGGGCGTACTTTTACGAGCTCGAATTACAGGTACGGCTTTAACGGTAAAGAAAACGATCCTGAAACCAGCACACAGGATTATGGTTTACGAATTTACAACCCTAATTTAGGGAAGTTCCTGAGCGTAGATCCGTTGGCTAATTCATATCCATGGAATAGTACTTATGCTTTTGCAAAAAATGATGTTATTAGGTGTATTGATTTAGACGGCGGCGAGAAATATGTTGCAATTTATGAATATAATAGTGACAATGAAGTAACGAAAATATCTGTGATTGGATTTAAAGATCAAAAGACTGGAGAGTATGTTGATCAAGGACTATGGAGGAAAAATTCCAATGTTAAACAATACAGCGATGTTTTAACTATTCATAAATGGGCAAATGGAACCACTGATGTGGAGTCTTTAGGTGGATCGAAGTTATCCAAATCAAAAAAGACAGTATTTGATAGATATAAAATAAGTACACAGCAAGATCGTGGAGCAGAGAAAAAACTTGATGTAACTTCGTATGGCCTAACAAATGGCCCGCTTTTAGAGGATGTTGATATTAATAGATCAGAAATCGATTTAAGTCAAACTATAAATGCTCAATTTGTTGGAGGAACTAGTAATTTCCTACCTAATGAAGCATCGAAATTTGATCCTATAATTAAAATTTTAAAAGATTTTCCAGAAGCAACAGTGGAGTTAACTGGTAATACGGCTAGCAATGGTCCGCTTCCCGGTCGAATTTATGGTACTGGACCGGCTGTTTATAACCAACCAGCAACTGTAAATGGAAATCCTACTCAACTACTGGCGCATTGATGCAGGCAAGAGCAGATGCTGCTGATCGTTATATTAGAAATAGGGGGCAAGTAGATGATAGCCGAATAACTACAATGCCTGGTACATTCACACCAAACGGGCAGTCAGGCAGAACAGTTGATGTAAAAATTAAAGAAATAAAATAATGAAAGTAATCTTTTTTTTAATGATGGCGACCATCAGTTCTAAATTGTGTTCGCAAATAGAAAATAAATCGATTTATATTGATTTGATTGATAAATATTATATGCCTTTTAAATTGCAATATTCTGATACACTCAAATTAAAAAATGACAGGAAGATCATTATTAAAATGATAGATTTTCAAGGGGAATTTTCGTTTCAATTATACCAAAAGGGAAAACTTGTTGTTCAGGGTAAATATTGTAATTCTTTAGCTACTTTTAAAAAGTATGGGACAATATTTAATGATAAAGGCGAAAGTAGAATTGATGTTGAAGAATATTATTTTCCTTTAAAAGATAGCGTATGGACGGAATATGATAGTAAGAAAAAGATATATATTAATACATTATATGAAAAAGGAATAAAAAAGTAAATTGATCGCAGCTCTCGTGGATTCATAGTTTCAGACGTTCTTTCATTTACAGATTGTTATGCCTTTGGTGCCACCATGCCCGGGAGATCATTTACGAGTTCGAATTACAGGTATGGCTTTAACGGTAAGGAAAATGATCCTGAAACTGTAGGAACCGGACAAGGAACACAGGACTGTGGGATGAGGATTTATAATCCGAGCTTAGGGAAGTTTTTAAGTGTGGATCCGTTAGCAAAAGAATATCCTTGGTATACCCCTTATCAATTTGCTGGAAATAAGCCTATTCAATATATAGATATTGATGGTATGGAAGAAGGGGCGTTATATACTCAAATGTATAGTGAATTAGGATTTTATCCTGATGCCCCAGGTGAGCAAACTGCTAAAGATATGTGGATAGCAGCAAAGCCAGCCTTAAAGAAAGCTGGAGGTATAGTTCTTCAGGCCTATTTGATGTTTTTATTAACTGTAAATCCAGTTGTAGCAGAAGAAGCTGTATTAGCAGCAGAATCAAAAGCATTATTAGCCGAAAGCAAAGCTGCGTCAACTGTCGAAAGTAAAATTGTTACTGCAAATCCCAAGACTATAGCAAAGCTCGAAACCAAAGCTGCTACGGAGGAGGTTATTGCAACCAAACAAGCAGGTGCAAATAGCGGGATAAAAACTAATGGTCAAAAATCATTTTCACCAGTTAAACAAGCAGCACCCTGTGGATGTTTTACGGAGTTGACTTTAATAGCTACTAAGAATGGATTGAAGAAAATTGTAGATGTCATTGTGGGAGATTCAGTATTGTCTTATAATGAGAAAACTGAACAATTGTCGTATAGGCGAGTTTTGAAAACTTTTAAAGTTACTCGCGATTCATTATACAAAATACATATTGGTAATGAAGTAATTGAGGCTACAGCAGATCATCCGTTTTTTATTGGTAAAAAGTGGATCAAAGTAAAGGAGTTAAAGGTAGGGCAAGATGTTCAGCTATATGATCAAACACGAATAAAAATTAGTAGAATCGAAATTCAAACTGGCATTTTTGAGGCTTATAATTTTGAAGTAGAAGAAAATCATACTTATTATATTGCTTCTCAAAAGATTTTAGTACATAATGCAGGTCCTTGTGATTTTGAATTAGTTAATATCACAGCAAAGGGTGCAGATAATAAAACACTACCTAGCTCTTCACAAATTAATTCTGAAATTAAAAAAATTGTAAATGGCGGTGGAACGAGACAAATGGATAATGGTGTTCCAAGTGTTTTCCAAAACAGAAATAACAAGCCTGTAGAGTTGAAATGGCATGGCGCAGAAGAGTTTAATGTAAATGTTCCGGGTGCGTCAGATAAGTATCGTATTTTAAGATTACAAACGGGTACTGCTAGCGATGGAACTCCTGCTTATAAATATGGATATACCTACGATCACTATAGTACAGTGCATGAATTTAAGCCAGTTAAAACAGACACTCAATAAATATGATTAAAATTATTTTAAGTGTAAACGAAAGGGAAATTGCTTCTTGCAGCTATATGGAACTTAACCCATATTCCAAAACTACAGCTAGGGAGTTTACTTTTCATAATATAATATTTGTCGAAGGCTTTCAAATCAAAGAGTTATGGTGGTGTGAATACATTACGGTTAATGTTTCTTTTGATTTGATAGACCCATCACAAAGTAGTGGATTTGAAGAAATAAGAATAGTTCCGATTGATTTTTCTTTGAGAACAAATCAGATTTTTTGGATAAAAGGTTTAGTTTATAGCGATAATAATTTTGAATACAGGCAAGGCGTAATTGATGTTTTTAACGTATGGCAACAGGGAAAAGAATTAGATTGGGTGAATGATAAATTATTGATAGATCAGAAGGAAGATTATATAACAGCTTGTTTCTATTATACTTCTGTCAGTTCTTTTATTGAAAAAAAAGACCATTATGTTTTTAATTTTCAAGAAATCGAAAACTATATAGATTTTTTATGTTTTGCTGGTCAAGAATTTGTTGGGAATAGGGGATATATGGGACATAGTTTGCATACGTTTAAAGATTGCTTGCAGGTGTTAAATAAAAATAATTTAGATTTTTCAGATTGTAGGATTGTGATGTTAAATGTAAAAGAATTTCGTTCTAAGGAAATTGAAAAGGATTATATAGAATTTATAAAGCCGGTTTTTCTTGAGTATAACTTTATTTTGGAAGAGAGGTAGGGGTCGGTAGTGTTCCAAATGTCACCTGGCGGGAATATATAGGCTATATCCCTTTAAAATCAATATCTTAAGGCAATAATTAATAAAAAATGAGAGATTAATATCTCTCATTTTTTATTTTGGCATGCTTTAGAGCAAGGAATAATAAGGATTATTTTTCTGTAGTGTTCCAAATGTCACCTGGAAATGAAATGTATACTGCATTAGATATTGCCATAAGTCATCTATCAACACTTCCTTGATAGGAGTATAAACAAAAGCTTTCGGTAATACTCCATGCTTATTTAGTCGCTGACCGGCTACAGTATGTTTTTTAATGCTCTTAGCGCGGGTAGCGCTTTCATCGCTCCTGGTTCCTAATAAAAGAATTGCTTCGCCTTCTTCACTAATTTTTTCGACAATAAATTGTGTTGTGGGATTGATTTTCAATCTTTCTGTACACCAGCGAAAAAAATTGTTAGGAGTTGGGTATCCTTTTCCGATTAAGTTAACCCAAAATGTATCTTCGAGCTTTGGCGTAGTTCTATTCACATAGACAGGCATTGACTGTTCAGATGCTGCTTTCTGCATTTTGTTTAAAACATCTTCACTATAATCAAGAATTTTAGGATTCTCAACGAGTGTGTTATTGCAGACAACGTAAATTTTTCTTGTTCTTAGTTCCGCTGGTATTGATTTTACAGCGTACCAAACAAGTTGCATTAACAAAGTAGAGTCCTTTCCACCGCTAAAACCAACAATCCAAGATCGGGGATTTTCATCATTCAAGTACTGATCAACTATCTCTGCTTCAATGTCTTTTATGTTTACTTTCATGTTTTTTTAAGGCTATTATTATGGATGGATAAATATAATTTTTTTAGCGTAGTAGCCTCCTTTTTTTCATAAGAAATGGCAATTCAACCCAGCGAAGCGATTAGTCAAAAGTTACTGATTTCCAGTGATTTTCCCTATCATCCTTAAAAAACAAGCTATGTAAGGATCTGGTATGCGATTGCGCTCGGTTTGCGGGTAATTGGAAATTTCAATTTTTATTACTGTATTAGATATTTCTGGCTTAAAATTATTCCCAGCAGAGGGTGGATTACCGAAGGTTTATGATCCTTAAATAGCTCCAAAATCGATCAAAGACATTGACATTTTGAGTCTTTTTAACGGGTTTATCTTTTTACGAACCATAATATCATATAGGGACTCTGACTTGTTAGGTGTAATCATAGATTTTCAGGTTTAGAGTCTTTTATCATTTTCTCAATCGTATTAGCGGCAACCCTTAGTGAGAAGGCTACTTCTCTCACTTCTTTTTTTGAGAACGAATGCTTGTCAAGATAGTGTAGCATATAAATTGCCATGTGTAAATCATCGTAGACATCTTTCATGTCCACTTCTTCCAACGTTAGTTTTGACATTGCTTGTAAGGTGTTTTTATGAAAGAGGGCCATTCCCATTACGGAACAGCCCTCTTCATTGAGTTAATAAATTTGTCCAGGCATTACTCCCGGAAACACAGGGATTACCCTGTACATATCATAGATGTTGTATAAACCGCTATTGCTGGTTCAAGTTATTTTCCCAGCTATTATCCTTTTCGTAGTCTTCATTCGGATTATTCGATGGTTTGTTCTTCGCGTAGAATTCAAGCTTTTTCTTGATTGCTGTGATTCCGTCATCAGTAATATTTGATGACTGCACCAGTGATATAAAGTTCTTATTCTGAGCTTTGATATCGGTTATCTTGCAACTCTGATCTAACCCCAATATCAATTTTGCGTACTGTTGCTTTCTGTTATCTTCCAGCGGATATTGAAAGTCAGCAGTAGTTACGGGACCATTCACTGTTATGATGGTCTGCGGGTTTAAAGCATCCTTTTGACTGGCATCCTGATAATCAATTAAAGCAAGCTTGCCTTGCTGATATAGCTTCAGCACATCGTTAAGTGAACCTTTTTCAAGTTCATCTACAATGAACTGAATTTTGCTTGTTTCTTTTGGGTCAGAAAAGCGAGACTTCTCGAACGACTCCTCTGAGTAAAGCCCGCCTTGATCCATGTAGGTATACTTGCCCGTAAGCACATATCCGATAATGTTTTCGACTTCACCCGAAGATTGACTAAGTACATCGTATCCAAATTGCTTATTGAACGCCTTAATCTTTTTCTGAAATTCAAGAGTTACCGGATACACAGGTGAGAGGTCTGTTTTATTAATAAGGTTCAAACCTGACTTGACTGTTCGAGACATTTTCTTTAATTCTTCCGGTGTACAGTTAATGCTTGACATGATTATTGTGTTTTCGGCAGTACCTAAGCTTGGATCTCCGGCTACCGTAAGCTGATCCCCGTTAAATGAAAGTAGGTCATATTTATTCATATTTTAACGACGTTTAGTCATTAAGATACGGAAATTAAGGAGAATTGCAATAGCAGTTAATAGGGCGTTACAGAGGCAAATTTTTCGTGCATTTTACTACATTTGAAAATTAACTAAAATAACATGCTAAAAGCTGATTGGTACAAAACTAACCGCAAAATAGACGAGGCAGAGTTCTATGGAGTTTTAAATAGAGTTTCCGGAGAATTAACACTCAGAAAACAAGAAGTAAAGATCCTGACTAAAGAAGGCATTTTTTACGTATTCACAAACAGTAACCTTTATTGATGGAATTAGAGAATGCGTTTCCTAACGTTGTGCATCATTACGGTTTTGAACCGCCTTCAGATTCAGTTGACCCATTATTACCTACTGAATGAGTTTTTAGTGTGTTACAAGCAATATTTAATAGTGCCAAGGCAATTTCAACTTTTTTAGGTTCTTCGGGATCTGATAAAACATCTTTAATTTTATATAATTCGCGTATAATGCGTTCTTTGGATATTATTTCCATGAGATTAAAGCATTCAAGAATATAAGGATTTAAAAGTTAAAAAAGCAAGAGGTGTGAGAGTATATTTTGTTCCGTGCGGCCTTATTTTACTGGTATTTTCGTTAAAAATCAGTTTGGGTTGATAATGGTATAACTACGTACCAAAAAGTGATTTTGTGAAACATTACCGACCTACCGTGCCCCCCTACCTTACTTAATATTATCAAAATCATTTATTTGAATAATATTATACGAGTTGAAGTCATCAATATTAAAATCAAATGGACTTTTTGAAAAAGAGAGGTTTTCTTTATTAATAAGTAATTTCCCACCTAAGTAAGTAATCCAAAATTCATAATGCTCATTATCATAAATGCTTATTCCGCCATAACACTCAGTAGTCAAACTATTTTCGGCATTAAATGTACTCTTCCATTCGAAACTTAATTCAGTTAAATTTTCAAAGATTAAATATGCAAAATTCAGATATTTAGAACTGTTTGTAGCTAATAATTCATGAGAATGTCCATTATTAATACTTAAGTTAAAAAACGGAATTATCGCACGTTTATTCCTAATAACAATATCGCCAAAGTAAGATTCAGCACTATTGACAACCTTAATGTCTTCTATTAAAATTAAATTATTCATAGTTATAATTTTTCCAATACCATTTCATTCATTTTACCTTGGATTTTATCACCAGTAGTTTTGTAATACCCCTCTGAAGAAATACCTTCTTGGATCGACTTTATCTTATATCCATCTAACTTTCCAGCTTTAGCAGCATCCCAAACAGAAGAAAAATTCTTGTTACTATATTGCCCTCTAAGGGTAATGGTTCCTCCTGATTTTAATGCAGGTGTTACTTCCTGCATAAAAGGAGCCATTGGATTGTCAATATTTATTTCGCTAACTGAACCCGGTTTAAAATGATTAGAAAAATTTGCCACATCATCAACAATACCTGGATTCGGAGCAAGATCATAACTTGTATAGCCGGGTATTTGTCTTGGCCCCGAAAACAAGTTAACTTTTATTTGCTCACCTAACTTTATTACTCCCTTTATGATTAACCCTGTTGAGAATACTATTGCTGCATCCGTATATGAGGTTTTGGAAAGCTCTGCATATTTTGCAGCGGCAGCATAATTCCCTGCCTTTTTTGACGCCAAGGATTTTTCGCCATATCCTATTCCATTTCCAAGATCATAATAACCTAATGCCATGGTAATCTTTCCTTTAAAGAACATGAGATCCACAACCCCCACCGCTTGTGTCATACTAATTTTACCTTGGAGACCTGTCATCTGCTTGGTAAACTTTACTGGATCTTCTCCATTCTTTTTTGCAGCTTCCCCTAAATAATGATATTGCATTTGCATACCCATCGGATCTGCTGGCCCCCACTCTAATCCATCTAAATCAATTCCATCAACTGGCCTATTAGATGCAAATTGATAAGGTGTTAATTCTGGATAATCTTTAGTAATAGGATCTGTACTTAGAAAGCGACCTATGGCTGGATTATAAATCCTCATCCCGTAATCCTGTGTTCCGGTTTCAGGATCATTTTCTTTTCCGTTGAAGCCGTACCTGTAGCTGCCGGCGCTGAAGTTGCGGTTTGGCATTGGAGAACCAAATGAATAGTAATCTGTAGCACTGAGTACTTCCCCAGTAAAGTATTGAGTAGCTCCCCCTGTAGGGATCGTCAGGCTAATATCGTCAAGCTCAACAATGGAAGTTCCTACCGGAGCCCCTGCCTCATAGATCTCAAAGGTTAAATTGGAATAAGGCGCGTTAAAACTAACCGTGTTAAGCCCTCCGGACAGTGAAGTGGAACTCACCACCGTACCGCTTCCTGCATCGAATAAGAGTGCCTTCAGGTTGGTACCTGTGGCATTCACATTGACAAAATTAAGCGTATAAGGTACATTGGCCGAGTTAGGTAGTGTAAAGGCCATGTTGCCGTTCTGCACGCCGGTTTGCAGCTTGATGTTGCCCGCACCAGCCCAGCTGATGGTAGCGCTATAGCCGCCAAGGGTACTCCAGCCGGCAATGCTTCCCGAAGTGGCAAAATGCTCATCCAGGGCAGTAAGCGGACTCGTATTGGCCACGGCTATTTTGCGATCTGACACAACCGCCATGACATTTCCTAAATGGTTAGTTAACTCATAAGACCTGTAGTTTAGCGTACGGTTCACACGACTTACATCGACCGGTGTACTTGTATATCCGATAAGGTCTAACGTCGTATTATCTACCCCCAGCCTGCTGCTGCCATAAATATGACGCTCTGCAAGCTTAAAACTCATCAGATCATTGCCTGTGTCCCACATCTCAGTATAGGTCGCCATCACATTACCCTGTGCGTCCCGTACATAATGCGTGGTGTTAAATACATTATTTGTAGCGAAATCATACGTGGTCTTACTGATCCGGTTACCGGATGCGTCATACTTAAAGAGAAGTTCACGTGTACCGCTGGTAAATACAATCTTTTTAATTTTTCCATACACCGTCCATTCAATATTACTAATCCCTTCCGCATTGTCCTTAATTAAGTTCCCGATCGCATCGTAATCGTAATTACCTGTCGATTGGTTGCTGATATCCGAGCTGTAGGGATCACCACTCACAGCGTCGGTAACATAGGCCAATTTATTTGTATTGGAAACATAATGGTAGGTCAGGTTATCCATTGCCAGCGAAGCGCTTTGATCGCCATTGCGCTGAGCGTTCAGAATATTACCGTTCTGGTCGTAAGTAAAGCTCTCGCTGTACATTGCGCCACCCGTGGCTGCACCCCAGGCATTGCTTCCGGCATTAAGACTATTGTTACTGCCCGCAGTCTCAATACGATTTAATTGATCGTAGGTGAAGTTCTTAAGCAGAGAAGACAAGCCGTAAGTTTTTCCCGGGGAGCTGGCATCCAGGTAGCTGCTTGCCATCTGGCGGATGTTACCGTTATACAGGTCAGGCGTTTGCACCGAAGGCGCCGCTGCCACAAAGTCTGTGGATGTACCACTGACGGCATTGATCGCTTTGTAATCCTGATAAGTGCTGTTATTGAAATAAGCAAGTGAATAGCCATACACATCGCGGCCATTGAACTTGTTGACGTCCGCACTGGAAACGGTGACGTTTCCATTACCATCTTTGCCTATGTCGTTCGTTGCTTTCAGGATGTTACTATTCACACCTTTGATCCAGCCGTGCAGCGTATAAGCGTAATCCGTGCCCTGTACCTTGTCATGACCGGTCTCTATACGCGCCAGCGGTCCATGAAGGTAATAAAAATATTTGGCATCCCGTTCCCAGATCACATCATTTTTGCTGGTATAGACAGCAGTTATGCGATTATCAGCATCATACTCATAGCGGTGCAGGAACATGTCCGCAAGGCCTTTCTGATAGGCTACTCGGTTCACCTTGCCACTGATCAGATCATAGTCATATTCTATTTTCTTTAACTGCTGAATAGAAAAATTGGTAATTTCCTTATTCTGTTGAATCAGCTCTTTTACATTGCCATGCACATCATAGCTGTAATGCGTGCCATGGTTATAGGTGGCCGCATTAAAGTCATCTACCTCTTCGATGGTGACCGCAGCCACGCGCGAGCGCAGGTATTCCTGGCTGCCTGCCGTAAAGTTGGCACCGCTCACCAAAGGTGAGAAGCTTGCATCGTCCCCGTAATAGGTAGTGGTCACCTCACGCTTGGTGCCGGTGAGGTTATCCGGGTAAGCGCCGGTTCCCGAAGCCACGAGGGCAGCGACGGCCTGCGCCGTCATCGGCCTGAGGTCGGAAGAAATGGTCATCTCCCCTACCTGCGCAATCCTGCCCAGGTCATCGTAGCGGGTATAGCTGTATACATAATAGCCCGAAGCACTGGCCGCCGCCTGCTTCGCATTCTGCGAGGCCACCAGCCTACCCAGGGCATCGTACCAGAAGCGCGATATGCCCGCATCCGGCGTTTCCTGCCTGTTCAGCTGGTTGAGCGAGTTATAGCTATACGTTGTTGCCAGGGTGTGGCCGGTGTAATAGGTTTTAGACGCATAGGGCGTGTTGGCTGCTCTCTCCAAACGGATTGTCGTGAGATTAGCCGTGTTGGTTTCCACATGCACACCTTCCGGCGGCACGGTTCTCACCAGGTTTCCGGCCTGGTCGTAATAGTAGAGCGTGAAATGATAATCACCGGCATTGTATTTCATATACATGGTTTCTACGGCTTCCCCGATGCACTTTTTAATGTAGGCCTGCACAAAGGCGTTCTTCACAGAATCAATGTAAGCGTTGTACAATTCGTCTCCTTCATTCTCGGCCGCATCCAGGGCGTACTGCACGCAAGGATCTTCGTATTCTATCTCCGGGAAAGGAAGGATGGTATCCGTTTCCGAACAAGGGATAAACTCGCCGGGACATTCATCCTGGTGCAGAACAATATCATCGATGGCAAACTCATTATTACCGTTCACATCGGTGATGCTGAACTGGTTCGATCCCGGGTTGAGCGTAAAGCCTGAGAACTGGAACTGATCCCATTCCGAATTCAGATTGGAAGAGGTAACCAGGCCGGAGCCAATGGCCGCTCCATTAATGCGCACCAAAAAGTCTGTACCGTATACCTGAGCTCCGGTCGACTTCTTATGCACTTTCATCTTAATAGAGTTTCCGGTACAGTTGGAGTACTGCGCATTGAAATTCTGCTTATAGGCAAATTCCAATCCGGTAGCATGCCTGAAAAATAAGGAGGTGCCGTTATCCCCCGACCAGGCGTTCCAGGTAGTGATATTACCACTTCCATCGTCGATCTGTGTCGTACTGTTGATGGTATATTCCAGGTTGCGGATGCGGTTAGGAATGGCACAGTTACCCACATTGGTATAAGGCGTGGTGGCGCCACCAGTGTACTCGCTGATCGTGTAGGAAGGCGCGCCGGTACAAGGGAAGGTATTGAGGGTATCGGTGTTTGAAAAATGCGGTGGCGCCGTAGGTGATACACAGGCGTCGCAGGCCCTCATCCCGAAGCAGGAAGAGCTGCCTTCAAGGACAAAAGGTGTGCTTCCGAACATAGCTGTCACGCTGAAGTCGTAAACGCCAAGATTGACCATAGGCCCAGGGGCAAGCACAAAGTTGCTGAGCGTGTAGCTGGAGCTGAGCAGGTTTTGCCCGGATAAGCCCGTTGTATTTGCAAAAGAGAGCGAAAAAGAGCAGGCGCTGGCATCGGGTGCAGGTACACTCGTAAGCGTGGAGGCCATGAAGTATCCGGTAAGCAGGGTGGCGGTGCTGGCGGCAGTATTCTTTTTCCAGTAATAATGAAGCGGATTGGTGGCAAGAGTCGTGGTATTATACGTTTGCGAATTGGTGGCCAGGCGGTCGCGCAGATGCGTTCCGAAATTAAAAATGGATGTAAATTCAGTCGAACCTGTAGATATAGCCTGCAAGCGGCTGCGGGTATTGGCATTGTAAAGGAAAGTCTCCATGTCCTCATGCACCATGTGCTCCGGCGTATTGCATTTTCCCAGGTCGAATCCACACTCGCCCATTTTCAGGGGTTGTCCGTTCAGGTTCACCGTTCCGCTGATGGCCGCCGTTACGGTTGGCACGGAGCTCCCGGTGCTGTTGTAGGTATTGAGCTGCATGCCAAATACATTGGCCCCGGCGCTGTTGCCGCTTACCTGCGAAAAATAATGCATGCTTCCGGTGGTGCAGGGCACCGTGCTCAGGGTAAAGGTCAGGCTATTGGTATTAGGCACAGCGCTCACATCCTTGATGATGAAATTCGGCAGGCTTCCGTTCACCTGCCATTGCCAGTTACCCGGTCCCAGCAGGGCGCCGAAGCTATTCACAAAATAGGGCTGGATGGCCGTAAGGCTCATGGATACCGCCGCACTGCACATGTCACCTGTGGAGGCAATGGCATTCATAAGCTGCTGGGTGGCAATAGCTGCCGGCGAGGGCTCGCAGGGCGGCGTAAAGGTACAGCCGGTCAACGGGATACAGGTGGAGCCATGGAGGGTCACCGTCGTAAAGGTAGGCGATGTCGCGCCAATCTGGCTGACGTCGCTGATATCGGCTTTGATGGTAAAGGCGTAGCTACCGCCGGACGCTGCCCCCGGCGTGAGTTGGTAGAGCCTCAGGTAGAGATAAGTACCTCCGGTACCGGTATTCGAAAAATTAAAAGGCGAACCGGAAGGAAAATTGAGGGTAAACGGACAAGGAGCTCCGCTTCCCACCTGCATCTGGGCAGTGAGAGCCCCCCCGCTATAAGAGCCTGTCCAGTCGGCCTGGGCGTAGGTGGCGGGGATGATTCCTCCTGCCACCACCTTATACAAATCCTGGTTGAAGAGCGGCTCCATGGACAGGTTGATGCTGCTGTTGCTGAGTTTTTCATCCACGGCAAAGCCATTGAGCAGGCCCTGGAGGTAGAAAGCATTCGGGCAAAGGCCTGTATTGGCATAGATCAAAGCGCCCGGATCACCACCCGGCATCTTGCTTTGGAGGCCAAGAGCGGATGTGGAATTCGGAAAGCGCTTAAGCTTGTCCTTATAATGAACCTGGGTAAACGGTGTGCAATACTGCGGCTCGTTGGTATAGGTCATCGGAAAATACCATTGCTTGAAAATGTCAGAAAATGAAGTGGATGACCCGCCGATATAGTATTTTGTAAAAGGCACGTTCCTCGACTGCGCATCGAAGGACGGATCTCCGATCCCGTCGTTCACGCCACGGTAATTTCCATTCATCGCATAAGACTCTGCCGCCTCCATCTGCATTTCCTGCTTCAGAGAAAGGTAAAGGCTTTTATAGCGGTTCCAGTAGTCGTTCTTTAAGTTAGCAGGCATATATGGCAATATCGCGTCTACACCAACCGTATTCACCGACACTGTCGTAGTAAAAGCCCCTCCATTGGCATTCAGAACACCGATAAGGCAGCTAAGCTGGGAAGAGGGGCCTTGCCCGTACTGGATGGCACAGCTGGTGGTGATGATGGCAGCAAAAGCGGGTAGGCTAATGATGGTTCCCCGGTATTGGTTATAACGCCCGTCAAAGGCCGGGTAGTTAATGTTCCATGGCCAGGTCAGGCTTACCGAAGCGGTGCCGTTCTTCTGGAAATACGTAGTTCCGACGGTCTGTACAGGATAATCCTGATTAAGAGGCGCTGCATGGTCGTAATACTTTCCGTTTTTGGTCCAGTACGGGTCATAGGAAAGCGGGTTGCACAATTTAATGAGGTCGCCACTGGCAACAGCGGTAATGTCATCGATGGTCATCAGGAGCGAATCATAGGTCTCGCTGCTGGTCACATAGCCGGTCATGGTATTGGTGCCCGTACCCACGGCTACCGCATAGCGGCTCGAGAGTGTATCGGTCGAGTTTTTCAGACACCAGTCATAATAAGGATACTCCGGATGGTAAAACACGAGCGACTTGGCCCAGCTGCTTTGCCAGCTGGCAATAAAGTCGGCGACGTTGTTCAGCTCCTGTGGCAGCACATAATACTGCGCACCGTTCCCGGTGTTGGCAGGATTCACAGGCGTAGGAATGACACCCGTTTTCAGCGGCGGCAGGTAGGTAACGGTAGAGCCTGAAACGTATTTGGTGACGTACACTTTGGAGAGAGTACCATCGTCATCGCGGTATTCGGATACAAAATCGCTTGAATTATTTCCCTGGTATACATTGAGGCGGAAATAAGGAGCACGCCAATGTGTCGGCAAAAGACCAATATTGAAGTTTTTCACTTTTGGAAGCACGTTCGCTTCGTTATAGACAGATACCGCATGCAAAGCAGGATTGCAATCTCCATTCCCATCTTCCCAGTCGCCATACTGCCCGCCCGGCGACACATCGGCCAGCATGCTGATGTATTGGGATTCACAGAGGCTCACATATTCGCAAGGCTCTCGGCACACCTTGTACTCACGCTCCCAATCGGCCGCGGTTCCTTTACCGGCAAGGGTGTAACTTGCCACAGAACCCAGCGCTGCCACACACTCATCGCAGGTAAGACCGCAACCACTGGTATCAGGATTTATATAATTAAAGTCGTCCGGCTGTTTCACACAATCACTTTTGAGGTAGTCGGCCAGGTAGTACGACATTGCCTGCTGGTTAATCTTCAGGGTTTTGGTAATGGTGTATTCGCCCTGGTCAAGATCAACCAATAAATGGTTGCCGGAATAACTCAACTGTGAGGTAGAGAAATTAACAACCTGGTTACATTGAGTATCTAAGGTATAGGTAGAGGTGGGGGTTCCACCGGAACCTGATGGAGGCAAAATATTTCCAAGCGTTTGTGTTATTTTTGCAAAGCCCGGCGGATTGTTCATGCAGTTATCAAATACATTGATCTCGAGGTCGTACACACAGTCGTAACAGGCATTCGTTGGCAGGCAGCTATAGGTAAAGCTTGTGCCATCGAGGTCATAACTGATCGTATACGTTCCGGCCGTAGACACCAGAATTTTCTTGGTAAAGCTGAGCTTGTCGCCCAGACGCTGGTTATTATCGAGGTCCGTATCGTAATCCGTTGCCTGTACTTTATTCAGCAGGTCGGCGTTGAGCACATTGGTTGCCGTAGGCGCCGGGTAGAGTACATTCCCTGCGGCATCTTTCAGGTTCGACAGGTTAGCCGGCCCCTGACCCGAAAGGGCTGTGGCAATGGTACGGCCTTCCTGATCGATGTAGCTAATGGACACTTGTCCATTGGCATCCACGACCATATTTTTCTTATAGTGTTTGTCGTAGCCGACCTCGGAGCCAAACAAGCGGTCGAGCTCCAGCTGCTGGGGTACACCATAAAAGTATTTGGTTTCGTGATCCGTTCCTATTTGATGTGCCTTCCCTACTCCACCCTGCGCAGCAATGCGCCCGGTGTTATCGTTGGTATAAACGGTCTGGCTGATCGGGAATTTCCCGGCATCCGGCACGTAGCCCTGGGCAAACTGCTGGTTTATGTTCAACGCGGAGTAATAGTTCGATGCACCGGAAACAGGATCAAGGCCTGCAACGTAAACGGCACAATTGGTGCTTGTACCCGAAGCAGCTTCTTCATCGAAAAACGTTTTACCGTAAGGCAGATGAGTCGTTTCGTCAAAGTTGAAAGCAGAGTGGCCTGCTATATTATACTGGTAGAATTTGATAGCGGCATTTGCTACCGGCACCGGCAATGCCTGAACAGCAGCTCTGCCGTTGTAGTCATAATAAGTTTCACCGACGATGGCGTTGTTATCAGAATTATTCTTTGTAACGGATTGGCGGCTTCTTAAAGAACCGTCAAAATAGCTGATGACTTCTTTCTTCTTGCCTTCTTCCGCATAAGTGGCTTTGTACTGCCAGTTTTTGTTGAATTCATGGATGTTTGGAATAACGGACAGGGAAGGATTAGGAGTTTGTACAGTCGTGATACCATCAAGCGTGATATAAAACAGATAATTACTGCCGCTGTTAATAGATATGGAAGACGCCGATAAACCGGAAGAAGAAATCGTTGTCAGATCTTCCCACGACCAGGGGGTATAAGCCGTTTTTTCCCAGGCGTTGGGTGCCAGGCTGGCACGGCCTACTCCGCGAACACGAAAACAAACCTGCCCTTTCTCAAACACGTTGCTGATTCGATAGGATTGCTGACTGGTACGGATGCGCGTGGCGTTATTTCTGAAATCGAGCTGCGGGGTATTCTGCCAGTACACATTTTTCGCGCTGTCGAGCCAGAGCCATTCAAGGTCGTATTCTTCCGCACCGGGGATCCTGGTCCAGGAAATCTCAAATTCATCGGAACCCTGCAGGTAAAAAATACTGACATCGGCATTGGAGGTAAAAGGCGCGGCATTCTGCTGTATCGGGTAATAACGCTCGGCATCGGTTTGTGCCTCAAGGTAAACATTGGAAGGCAAAGTGCTTCCCACCAGAGAAGGATCCGAAGAACTAACGGTGATCCCGGTAATTTTGGTGCTGACTTTATAACCGTTGGTAAAGGCGTATACATCCTGATCAATGGAAATGTGGGGTGACGAGGCGGTATGATCGTTGCGCCCTTCATAGCTCACGGAAAGCGTTTTGGTAACAACAGTGGCCGAGCCGCCTAAAGCCTGCGGCCTGGTAGAAGTAACCTGTACCGTAACAGTTGCTACAAAATCCGCCAGGGCGGCCGTGCTATAGCGGTTAATCCCCAGGATCAGCTTATTATTAAAAGCCTTGTCGTAAAAGCCCCAATTCGTGAGGCTGGACATCGAAGCTATCGCCGAAAATTTATTGTCCTGGATAAACAACACGCTGTTCAGGGTAGCTGTCGGGCTTGAGAGCCTTGCAGTTCCCGTTTCGTGAGAGGCTTTCAGAACGTTGCACAGGCCTGTGCAGAACAGAACAAGCCAAAGCGCGAACCTGATGTGAATGATATTTTTAATAGCCATAAGCTTTATTTTTTCTTGAATCTTACTGATTGTAATTGGTTGATGACCTCATAGGCCGAGCATTTTCCTTTTCCTTTATATACGCTGTTTGTCTCGCTCACATAAGCCGATTCGGCAAACATGGCAGGATTAACCGAAGAAAGGGATGTAAAAGCTTTATAAACGATTTCCAGACGAGGCTTTTTTTCTTTGGCATAATAATCGTTTTCCGTCAGCGGCATTTCCTGGTTGTAGTATAAGGTCATTTTCTTAATACTGTAATTCGCCAGGTTGATCACCAGCTCTATTTTAGAAAACTCGGACTCTTCCTCCAACTCCGAAAAGCTAAGTATGTAATGCCTTTCGCTTGTTCCCAGATCCTGTACCTTAATACTGCTGCATTGTTTCAGGAGGCTTTCAACATCCGTCTGAAGAGGCGACAATTCTACTTTTCGGGTATCCGTAATCACAATGAACTTGTCTTCATGATTAACAACCACGGTCCTTTTAGGATTGACGATGGTTTCTATATCCAGTAGCCTGGAATAGCTCATGTCGCCATGTTTCACATACTTTCCGGGCTTCTGCTCTACCAGGTTACCCCCGTTATGGCTGTCGAACACAGAGTACTGGAGATCGAGCGAATAAGAAGGAGTAGTCTCATAGAGCTTATTTACCTTCTGAAAATCTGCACGGGCCTTTTCGGCAGGTGTTTCCGCTACCGCTATTGTAACTATCAGCAGGGAAAGCCACAACAGAGATATCCTCTTGGATAGAGAAAGAAAAAAGAGAAGATTTATAGGCCGTATCGGTTTCATGGCTGACAGATTAGCGTTTCGTATGATTTTTGGTTTCCTGGATAGTCATAATCCCTTTCTCCGTTTCTTTTTTCACACGCACCAGGCTACCTTCTTCATCATATTCGTAGAAGGTGGCGAAGTTGTTGGCATCCAGCTCTGCTACGTATTTTAGTGTAACCGGATCGTAAACGAAGGATTTCATATTGCTGTTGAACGGATGGATCCGGATATCGTCGAAATAGCTCGTAATATTATTAGTCGTGTTCACAAGGGTTACATTCAGTCTGCCGCTAGCGCCGGACGAAATGGTAAAGTCCTGTTCGAAGCGCTGCCAGCCGTCGATGATGTCGCTTTTCTTCAATGTCCCCATGCTCACAGATCCCGATCCTGAAACAGACAGGCCAATGGATGAATTCAGATAGGTTAATACCGCACCGGATGAGGCAAGCGTTTCTTTTTCTTTGACCCAATACGAGAGGATATATTTCTTAGAACCCTGGTGGGTAATCGGCGTAAAAGGATAGATAAAATCCGAACATGTCAATGTATAACTGCACAAAGGAGAAACAGCCGTGGTGCAGGGAGCACTCATCAGTTTCTTCGAAACGGATAAGCTTGTAAGCTGATTCACTTTAATACTTTGCTTACCGGTATGAGCCTCCTGCTTTGTGACATTAAGCGGATACTTGGCAAAGTCGAAATGATGCTCCCTGCTGGCTCCGTTGCAAATCAATCCATAAAACCCATAATCTTCTACTCCATCAAAAGCAATTTCCTGGAGCTGTGCATTGGAAGCAACTGCAACCGGCAGGCTGGCATTGTAGCCATACAGTGCAGATGAATACCGTCCTAAGGCATCCCGGTTCTCTACCTCCACGCCATTGGGCGTATGCTTGGTGATCTCGGAGGTATAAGTCCAGCGATTGATGTTGGCAGTTGTGACACTCCATGTTCCACCTGATACAGGAATATCATAAAAAGGCTTGTAGTCTTTGATCGCCCCGTCGTGCCGGATGTCCACATTGTTATTCAAAGAGGTGTAAGCCTGTTGGTTCCGGTCTTCCAGGTAAGACCAGGTGGTTTTAGGTCTCCAGCTACCTTTAATGCCATACCAGAACGGATTCACTTTGGAACCTATACCAATACCGCAAAGGCTTGTGGTTACAGATGAGGTAACCGTTGTCAATACCCAGCAGCTTCCCGTAGCCTGTATGGTAAAACATACTGGTCTGGGTGTAGAATTGGTAGTGGTAACATAGGTTCCACATACCTGTATCACCGGATTACAGCTGGTAGGATCAACGCTGAAAGAAGTGATCGTTTTTATTTTACTGACATTCCAGTCAAATCCTGAAGGACCTGTAGCAATAATATGACCGCAGTTTTCAAAAGGCGAATTAAAACAAGCCGGATCGCAACCTACTCCAAAATTAGCGATAGTAGGATTATTCGGATAGGGTTTGAAATACCATTGCAAACCGTTTGAACCCGGCGGTGTGTAGGACGGAAAATATAACGAGGAAGAAAAGCCATAGTTATATACTCCCCCTGCCGTGCGTACTGTAGCCCCTGTAAAATTTGGTGAGCCACTGATCGTTAAAGGATTTTGAAATTTATTGTTTGCGACAAGCGTTTGAATAAAGGTAGACATCGCTGTACCCTGCGCGGAAAGAGAGCTGGAGCACGTAGTCGTCTCCACTTCGTATCCCTTAAAAGTCTGCCACTGATCGCTGTACTCAATAGCAGAAGTATTCAGTACTTTATAATCCTTCGTGCCTGTTGTTCTAACATCGAGCGTCGCATCAAGTCCGTTATTATCATAATCCACCGGATTCACCAGGCTGGTTAAAGAGGCCATTTGCGACGACAAGAGATTTCGCCTGCCGGAGCGGAGCACCTTGACCCTGACATTTGTTCCTGTTCCTGCCGGGTTGCCGGCATTACTGATCACGCTGATCTGGCTGCCAGAGATACTGCACACCCATCCTACCGTAGGCGTGGTGCCAGGCACGGTGATTTCGTCTCCTATATTAAAAAGATCCGGACGGGATACGGTAAATGTACCGGGAGCAGAGAAACTCACAGTTTCGCTGTAACCAATATTCTTATAGGCAGGCCCCATCAGGTCGTAGCCCCAGAAAGCCGGATATTTCAGAGAGTAAATATCGTCGTGGAAATCATTTTTGGTCCTGGTCACCAACACGTCTCCGGTCTGGGCATCGTAAGCCAGGTTGGAGGTCGTCACACTCGACCCGTTGTCATGAGCCGTTGTTTTTTCCAGTACGCCGTAATTGCTGATCACCTTGGTCATCACTGCTGAGCGGAAGCGTGTTTTCTCAAAACTGTAGGATGGCCAAACGGTCGGCACTGCCGCAGGAATGATACTGACAAGGAAGACAGAAAGGTTGATCTGTGCGCCTCCCATGACAGTCTTCGTTTCCGTTTCACGGAAGTCTGCCACCGCATCAAAATCCATCCCGATGGTTTTTGAGGAAATGGTGCCGTCTTTCTCAATTACCACGCAGGTATTATCCAATTCGTTTGGCGGACAGCTGGCATCTGAATGCACGTCGCGAAGACCATAGTCGGTGTAGTCGCCGCCTTTCGTTTTATAGAAATATTCCACCTTGCTCATCGGATCGGCAGAACCTTCTGCATAAACAGACTGGGCCTTTTGCTTACCGTGCATATCGTTCAGTTTGATGACATAGCCTTGTGTCGCGGCCATATAATCCCTCGACATCACTTTCAGCAAGCCACCCAATGGCGGTTTGTATTGTTTGGCATAGATGGGCGTATGCGAGGTGATCGTTGGGTAATCTTTCGCTGTATAGAACTCATGCACCACATAACCGGTACCATGTGTTTTCACATTGACCCCCGAAGGAATCCTGTTCTTCACTTTGACCTTGCTGTACGACACGGAAGCCGACGGAAAGAAGCTTTCCCCGAAAGGCTCTTCCATAAAGAACCGCTCATCCGGCACCAGCATGGTAAACTTATTCGGTCCCATGAATACCGGCTGACGGAACGGATTTTCATCTCCGCCCAGCATCGGCTCATAGGAAGCCACACCCGAGCTGATTGTTTCTCCCATGAAGGTGGTTTCGTATGTAAATTCCTGTCCATATACCAAACTTGCCTGGCCATTAGGGTTGTTGCTGTCCTGGGTTTGCGAAGTCCAGTTATCGTCGATCTTCAGTTCTTTGACACGAGAGCCGCCGCCAAACTTATGGCCTGTTGTATTATACAAACGAATCCATGACTTATTTCTCACAAATTCTTTTCCGTACTCCTTATCCATGAGGCTGTTGTTAGGCCCTTTGATGGCCTGCATCATGGTTTTGATCGGTCCCCCTCTTGCCTCGGAGGCCAGTTGCTTCACGGCCGAGATCACGTCGCCCGGAGGGCTGAAAGAGGCATCCCATACCACGTTGTTGTAGCGTGTTTTCCCGAAATTTAATACTGCCTTCACAATAGGGTTAATTGTTGAGCCCGCGCCGAATGACGTTTTATCATCTCGACGTACATCTTTCAGTTTGATGTAAGCTACCGGAAAACCATGCGGGCCATTGACTCCCGAAAGTCCACAATCCGGTACAGCACCGTCCATCTCCGCATAGCCGGAAACGTATTCGAAGTGATCGCCTTCGTTGCGGCCTAAAGTCGTACCACGTTTGGTAAGATTGGCCAGGAATCTGAAGTAAAGGTATTTGCCATCGCCGTTGATGTCTTTGAGGTACTTGTAACGGATTTCATCAGAAGCTGTCCCTGAAGAGCTCAGCGGTCCCGATAACTCAAAATGCACATAGAGGTTATTGGTAAATTGCAGAGGCCCTGTTTTTTGATACAATTCCCCGATACTGTTTGCCGTTGGCAGACCGGAAAGACTGGTAGAGCTGGTAACATCTATCACATTCATCATCTGCATGGCCGGCCGGTTTTGCACAAAAGCGTAATCGTCGGATTCATACTTTACCGCAATGCTTGCCCCGGAAGGCAACTGGATGCTGGTCAGGTTCCAGGCTGAGGCACGGTAATCGGCTTCGGTTTTGCTCCACTGATCGACATAAGGGAACTCCGCATTATTAAGAGGAGAAGTGTAGGTATAAGCACTCGCAGGAGTAGCGACAGTACCGCTGGTAATGTGATTGTTAGGATCATTGTTTACCGGCATGTAATTTCCCCAGCGGTCATAGGCTTTGGGCTGGTATTTGAAATTGCTCACCTGTGTTCCGGAGCTATTGTTTTGTCCGTAACCGAACTGATATTTACTGAATTTCGCCTTATCTGATTTTCCGTAGGTAAAATACACTTCTTTTAACGTCAGCTTTCCCTTGGCGGCATTGATATTCACACTATTCACGGTTTCAGGCAACCCATCGTTGTTCGGAACACCCGGGCAGAGCGAATAATCGTATACAAAATGCACCACTTTAATGGGAACTGCATTGGTTTTACCGGGTGTTGTGTCGGCATCATACTCGGGCCTGGCATACAGAGACACGGATTTAAGGTATTTGCTCTTCACCGGGTTGCTGCCAACACCGCCGTTTACGTCCTGCACGCCCAATGCATCGTGGCGGTCGCCGAGAGAGAACACTGCCACATAATTTTTGGTAATGACACGTTTCACAAACCATAATTCCTTTTCACCATATACAAAGCTTCCCTGGTCATCATTTTGTATCGATTTTCCATTCTCATTGAAGTTAGCGCTGTTAAGATCGTAAGGGATCCGCCAATTATAATTACCGGAAGTCCCGCCGGTATTCACGGCCCGCTCATATTCAAATTTGGTATAATTCCCAAGGTCGGTATCATCCGGGCCATTACCCAGGATATCCACGTAATCCGGTGACACAATGGCCGTCAGTAAATAGGAATGGGCATAAGCCGGCATTTTCACACGGCTGTAATAATGATCAATGCCATTTTGATTGGAGGTGCTGATGTCATTCGCCCCATAAGACACGTAGCCTGTGGCGGCATCATAACCCGGATGCGGCGTAACGGTGGTTTGATTGGTAGCATTAGCAGTAGCACTGGCATTGAAGCTGATCTCTTCCTGTTGCGTATTGTATGCAGGAAGGCCGTAGATATAGCGGCTTCCATCCGTGCGCAGCGTGGTAATCTCGGCAATATGATGCGGGCGGGCGGAGGCGCTGATATCCATGCCGGCAGGATGCGACACAGCCGGATCATAGATGGCCTTATCAAATCCATAAGACTTCGCCTCTTCCAGGTTAAGCGTAGACATCACCTGGTTACGCTTCTGGCGCTGCTGGATGTAATTGGTAGCAGGCACCGGCAAGGGAATACCGCTTTCAGAGTTTTCCAGCACATCTGTGGCACGGTGATCTACGAGCTTATCAATTTTGATGCGGTAAGCTTCGTCTCCACCCAGGGATGTAAATAGCGTGTTCTGTACATCGTCGGATGATTTTTCGCCAACCTCCCTGAAATAATAAGGCTCATAATCCTTATTGGTTGTGGCGTCGTGCGCCATCAATCTTCCTTTGGCCATGTTGTCATCTTTCCATTTGCCGGATACGGTGTTCACATCCACTACGGAAATATCCACGCCCAAATGCGCGGTTTGCGCGCCTGCAAATTCTCCACCGGCAGAATAACTATCGCTGGTATTGGTGGATTTGTTATCGAAGACATAACCCACATCGCTGCGAAAGGGACGGAAGGCACCGCCTATGCCCTGCCCTGTTACGGAGAATACATCATAGGTTTGGTTGGTAATTGGAAGGTTCTTGGTATAGCGGCTAAAGGACTGGTCCTTCTCCCGGTTGAAATCCATGAGCACATTATCCGATTCCTGGCCAACGTGGCTAAACATATAGCCATAGGCAGCCGTAGAAGTATAAGGATTCATGATGGACTGGTTGGCAAAATACCCGCCGATGGTGATATCTCCATCCAGGCCGAATACAGTCGTTCCCAGCTTAAAGCTTAGGGCCACGGAATTATTCACCATCGAGTTTTGAATGAAAGGCACATAGGTAGAAGCGCCGAAATTAATCACTCCTGCAGAGCCGGTACCTCCGCTACGGTCAAGCGACACGGTTTCCCCTTTGTACTGACACTCCTTCTGCCTGTTTCGCTTATAGCCCGCATTTACGCTCAAATCCTTTAATCCGGCTCTTGAATTAACACTCATCCCTATGCCGATACTTGCCGAGCCGAAAGTTGTAGCATCATCCTTTTGTTTGTTATCGGTCTTAGCGGAGAAACTTAAATTTGGACTCAAGGTTAAACCGCCACTGTTACTGGATTTCATACCGAGCCCTGCATTCATGCTGCCTTTACTTTTGTCGCCGGCAGAGATCCCAATGTTGGCCGTCTGCTCCATGCCAATGCCGGTATAATTATTATAATTGATCCCCAGGCCAACATTTAATTTACCGGGAGAGTTTCCATTGTTCCCATCGCTGTTTTTTACCCCTCCAAATAATTCGATGCCGACTCCTACGTTCACGCCATAAGTCGTATTGTCTTTCATGTTCAGCTCTTTTTCAATCACTTCTCCATTAAAGTCATCAGGAAGTCCGCGCATGTTCCTATTGATGGAACCTACATTGAGGTTCCAGCCCAGGCCGGTCCAGCTCGCTTCATCATCCATCCCAATGCCGGAGTTGTAAGCGATGTTGAGCGGATAACCGCCTACATCCATCAAGGGAATGTTGTACTTAAAATCTCCCGAGGTGAGGTCTACCATTTCGGCGGTGCTCACAGGCGTAAAGGCCTGTACTTCCGGTTGGCTGGGGCCTCCCGTTAAGGCAAAGGTAGCCGTAGGCGTTACGATCTCGGAAACGATAGTAATAAGCAGAAAAAAACTGATGATGCGTTTTCGCCTGGTTGTTCCAAATAGCTTTATCATAATATTAATGGATCTTAATCTGTGAATGAGTGAATAGGTCTTGTCCGTTTAATGCAAATTTGACAGGGCCGGTCGTTAAATAGTTGTTGTCGTATACCAATACAGCGTCTTTCAAACGCGACGCTTCAAAGCCAAGCATGAAATTATTTTTCGGGGAAACGCCGTAATTGCGCTCATAATGATACATCGTGCAGGGGATGGTATCTTTACCTGCCAGGACGATACAGATGTCTTTTTGCATGTCAAAGGCGTAATAGGCTACCCGTTTCTCAAAATCACCGGCGTTCATAACATCCGTCTTGTAATGCAGAAGCTCTTCGCTAAAACCATCAACGCTTACTTCCAGGTTGAAGAACAGCAAACTATCATAACCCTTGACTATAGAATCGAATGCAGCCTGCGTGGCATTCGATATATCACCAAGATCACGCAACGCCATCTGTTCACCGGAAATATATCTCAATTTAAAATTCACGTCTTTGATCTTTGTTTCATAGGTATTCTTTCCTGACTCTGCATCCATAAATGCTTTGGCATCTGCAGCAGAAGATACCTCATAGGTATGCCCACCACCGTTCTCTTTGCAGGAACACATGATCAAAACCACAGCTAAAACGATTATCCAATTAGTCCTTCGCACCTGAATACCTCCTGTTGATATAGTCTGAAACGTCTTTGGTAATATCATCTTCCTGTTTGGCAAACATGATATTGCCCTGCCCGGTTGCTCCCAGGATCATATCATAACCGTATTTCTTTCCATAATCGTCCACATACTGATTGATCTGCTTCCAGATCTGATCGGAGTATTGCTGGGCAGTAGCGGCATTCTCATCGGCGAATTCTTTTTCCTTGTACAAATAGGAGCGCTGCAGATCATTGACCTGCATCTTTTCCTGCTCTGTGATGGCCGCCCCTTTTATGGAGATATATTGAATTTTAAATTTGATACTATCCAACAGGTTTTGCCTGGCAAGCTGTACTTTACTGTATTTTTCCTCCAGCTCTTTTTTGAGCTTAAAGCCATCGTACAGTTGTGTTGTATTGACATACGCTATTTTCCTGGAAGCATGCAGGGTCCAGAACATGCAGAAACCTGCTGCAATGATGACAATAAGAGGCGTTATTAGTTTTTTATAGCTCATGAAATCTTAATATTTAAAGCGTGCATAAAACACTTCGTTTTTTTTGTTGGTAATGGCAATGCGGTAAAATTGGCCCTGCGTTATGCCAAGGCTACTCAGGTCGATAACATACCTGTTATCGCCAATCACCTCTACACGTCCGGGAGAGGAAGATACAGGAACATTTTTATCGGTAACAATGGTATAGCTTAAGCTACCGGAAGAACCCTGCGACGCATCGAAGTATTCTTCCTCAAAAGCGAAATAGATGCTCTTACGATAAGAGGTATAGTAACCTGCATCCAATACTTTCTTAAGAATAAAATAATTAGGGATTCGTTTATCGCAACCGAAGGTGATCCGCGGCTTGCTGATGATTAAGTCTTTCTGATTCACCGACACATCAACTATAAGTTCAGTAGACGGAGTGGTATTACCGGTACCTACCAGGCTATTATTCTTATAAAACTCCATTTTCATATTGAGCCCGGCATTAACCGGCGCTTTCCTGATCTTTAAAATATCTGTAGGAGAAACATTCAGAATTGCTCCGACAGTGCCAAGAGAGAACATCGATGCCGTGTACGGCCCTACGGATTGTGATGAGCCTCCGCCAAGTCCTATAGTCTGTAGCTGAAGATTAGACGCTACGTAAAAACGGTGATCAATACCTGATGGATGTGTGCCCTGGTCCTGGCTGGTCAAGCCGAAAGCCATGGCCCTGTTGGAAAAAGGAGTATAGGATGATCCTGAAAACACAGGTTTAAATTCCGCCCATCCTTCTTCTCCTGCATCCAGCATATTGCTTGTTGAAGCACCGCCAAGCCAGGTGTAAGGACTCGATTGTGTTGCCGTGATATGAAAAGACCGGTCTGTCGTGTTCACGTTGGTAGCACCAAAGGGCGCCTGGTTGATCCAGTCGGGCATGTAACCCACTGTAAAGGTTTGAACCATCGGACTTAAGAGCGTGCCACTGCATGAACCGGAGCGTACCTGAATACTTACAGTATATACTCCGGCATACAAGCCGCTTAAGGTGGCTGCGGAGCCTGTACCTGAAGCGGAGTACGCATTAGGACCGGAAACCGTATATGCGCAGAGTTTCTCGCCCCACAGCATGGAATAGGCGGAAAAAGCAATAGCACCGGTGCTCAGCGAGCTGCAGGTGACATCCGTAACCGTTGCCGAAATTCCGTGGTTCAACAAAAGAGGACCAACCATGATGATATTTCCTAACTGTGCCAGCGGCGTTTTCAAAAGCGCTTTCAGCTGATAGTTTGCCTGAAAAAAGGCATCCGGCACACTGCTCTGCGTCCACACAGGAATAAAGTTTTTAGAGTAAACGATGCTGTTATTTTCAGGATTCAGCAAAATCCCCATCACATCTCCACTCACATATTCCAACGTATGAACCAGTTCGGAATTGTAATAGATCCTCATCGAATTCGTACCGTTACCCCTCATGTGAATCATCGTGTTCTGGATCAGGTCTGTGGTTGTATCTGTATTCAAACTATCGGCTATTTTGAGGCCGATGATCATTTCATCGGAATCGCGTGGAATCCGGTATTCCACATAGAACTCTCTTTCCAGGGGGTGAATGACCGCATCAGAAACGGCAGATTTTAATGACAAACCAACAGCGCTTTTCGTAAGTTTCTGCCCCATTCCGTAATGCACCGTAAAGCCGGCGGCAGTATCAGCAGGGATCACACAGGTAGTTGTGGTCACGCCGGAAGTGATCCAGCTAAAATCGGTTCCTACCAGGGCTGTTTCCCGGAGGGTATCGCCGGCATTATCGATGATGATATTGTTGTAAATAGCGGAAGGGATATTTAATAAGGACGGACTCCTTCGCAGGCTATCCAGCTTCGGATATAAGGAAAGACTGTCAATGGAAGTAAAAGTTGTATCGAGCGACAGGAGATAATCATGATTATCCTGTATTTTCAAGCTGTTCCAGGCAATCCGGTAATGAGGTTTACCACCACTGACATTCAGATCGATCTGTCCGGGAGTATTTGCGTCTGTACAATTGGTAATGGAAGGATTAACGGTTAAAACATGATCATACCCAAAGCTACAGCCCACATTTACCAGCGTTGTGTTTGCCCAGCCATGAACAATCCCTTTGATCTTCCACGGCTTCCGGGCATCTATTGTATCTACAATGTTGCCTATTGAAATTCCATTCATGGTATACCTGATGGTATCAGCATTTCTTTCAACTCTTAGAACACTTCCTGCAACTCCTTGACCAACAACACCTAAAGAACCTCTATTTAGAGTATAAAGAACCCTGGTTACCGCATCATAATAAAATCCATAATCAATGTCATAAATATCCTGGGGGTCGGTAGACATGCTATCCAGGAAACCGAAAACCTTAATTTTATCCAAATCTTTAAGCACATACTCAAACCAACCATCAGTATTGGCACCAAGGGTATTTTTACTAAGAGCACGTCCCCACGTATACACTTCCGTCGTTTTAAGTGTATCACCATTGACTGTAGCCCCATATAAAGAATCCCAGTAGGTTTTATAGCCTACATGGTAATAATTGCTGTTAGTGTGGTGGAGTGTATCTTCTACACTGATTGTATAATTTCCTGCGGGGATATTTACTAATGGGTTTGTTGTCACATTTCCGGGTTGCCAAAGGTAAGACAGGGGGTTAGCTGTTTCATTACTTACTGTTATAGAGCCATCGTTGGATCCAACGGAGCTGGCATGAACAATGGAAGGCGTAAGCGTGTTGTAATTCGGAAATTCGGTATAGCCTTGCTGGTAAAAGCTACAGCCTACATTGATAAGAGAAGAATTATTATAAGCAAGCACATTACCTTTAAGCTTCCACGCTTTCTTTACTGCTACGGCATCTGTAAATGTAACCAGGACAATTCCGTTAACCAGGTACCGGATCGTATCCCCTACTCTCTCTACACGCAATATGGGGGTTTCTCCTGCAACAATATAAGACGCTACATAAAAGGAGCCATTTCTAATGGTATACAAGGAATGGGTATCGTCATAATAATAAAACCCATAGTCGATATCATTAAGGTTTTGAGGGTCAGAGGAAAGACTATCTGTAAAGCCAATAGCTTTGATTTGATTCAGATCTTTCAAGACATACTCAAACCAGCCATCCGTACTTCCTGCAAGAGTGTTTTTCGATACGGCCCTGCCAAAGTTATATAAATTTTGTGTGATCAGAGTATCGCCTCTTTGCTCACAATTATTCATCGGCCCCCAGCTCACTTTATAACCAATCGTATAAGAAATGCTGTTGGTGTGGTTCTGACTGTCTTTAACGATTACTTCGTAAGTACCGGCCGGCTTCGTCGTCACTACCGAACCTATAGTTGATCCTGGTTGCCATGTATATGTATAGGCGCCGCTTTGAACCGGCGAAACACTTACCCCACCGTTGTTATAGCCAGGCGCAGTCTCATGTGTGATAATGGGGCTCAGACGTATGTAATTCGGAAAGCTGCTGTTTCCTTCGCTGTAAAAGCTACAGCCTACATTGATCATCGTCGAATTCATTCCGGCATACAACGCACCTTTCACCTTCCAGTCTTTCGCTCCCACGTTTGCAGTAACCTCAGAAGAAAGGATAGCTCCGTTAACCTTATATTCTACTGTGTCGCCTCTTCTTTCCACACGAAGAATAGTCCCTTCATTTGTGTTATACAATATAGGCGCAAAATACCCGTTTCCAAACCGGTAAAGCGTTCCCTGTTCATAATAAAACCCACAATCAATATCATAAATATTACTTACATCGGGAGATAAACTATCTGTAAAGCCAATGACCTTATATTGCTCCATGTCGCGTAATACATATTCAAACCAGCCATCAGAGCCACCCGAAAGCGTATTTTTTGTAATGGCGTTTTCCCAGCTATCTTGATTATAATTGGAACCTATCAATGTGTCATTCCTCACGCTGCAACGGAACATCTGATCCCAGCTTACCTTGTAGCCAATGTTATAATTCGTAGGCGTAATGGTATTGCTAGCGTCTTTTGCGCTTAAGCTGTAGCTACCTGCAGCCTGCGACGTAATGGTAGCTGAAGTCGCCCCACCCGGTTGCCAGGTATAGGTATAGGTCCCGGTTTTGAGGGGCATAACTCTTACAGATCCATCATTAAGACCCGAACCGGCGCTATGAGCAATGAAGGGGATTATATTACTATAGTTTTTAAATATGAGCCCTCCTTTTGTGGCAAAACTACATCCTACATTAACCAGACTGGCTCCAACCTCGCTGCTCCAGATCATTCCTTTCACCTTCCATGCTTTGGTTGCCGCAGAAGCATCACTTACCGTATGGGTGGTAATGCCGTTTACCACAAATTTAATCGTGCTCCCGCTCCGCTCAACCCGCAATGCAGTTCCTTCTGCCAAACCTCCATATACGTTATAGAGTCCACCATAGTAAATTTCATAAAGGGTGTTTGTCGACCCTTCATAGTAATAGCCGTAGTCAATATCCGCATAAGTATTGGGTATGGGCGATAGGCTGTCAAGTACGCCAAATAATTTGATTTCTCCCGTACCCTTCAGAATATATTCAACCCAACCGTCGGTACTTGCTGCCAGGTTATTTTTAGTGATAGCCTGCGACCACAGAAAGGTAGCGCTACTGATTAATGAATCATTCCTGGAAACGCAACCGTACGCCTGATCCCAATCTGCTTTGTAGCCAATATTGTAAGTGTAAGTCGATGTAGTAGCCGGCATATCACTATCCTTCATATTTAACACGTAAGTATTTTTTACCGTATTGGTAATGTTCTGTGTGCTAAGACTCCCGGGTGTCCAGGTATAAGAATAAGGAGGAACACCGCCACTCACAGCGATGCTTATTGCTCCCGCGCTAGGCGTGGATGTCGAGGTAAGATGCTTGACCGTAGGGACTACGGAAATCTGCGCCTGCACACTTAGTATGCAAATAAGCCACAGAACAGCTGTGTTAAAAAATCTCATAAACTTATTGAATGATTGTGTACACGTTGCTTTTACCACCTGCTGCGTCCTCCGTGCATAATTCATATACATACGGTTTCAGGGTAATTGTAGCGGGATTGGTAATAGAGAGGACGTTGCCTTGTTTTTTATATAAGATCAGCCCTTGATCAAAAATATCAGACGAGTTGATCACATAATTCACTTCATATACCACGACCTGTGTTTGTTTATCTTTAATTTTCAGGTATATTTTCGCCGCCTCAAAGTCACTTTTTAAGGTAATATTGGTCGTTCCTTTTACTTTAATGCTCGGAGAACTTACCTCATGAGCAGCACCGGAAACAGCCTTATCTGGCTTATACATCACCTGTACTTTTTCAATCACCGGATGGTTAAGAACTTGAGCGGTAGCGGTAAAAGCAGACAAACAAAGTCCGGCAAGGAAGAGAAAAATTGTTTTCATAAATCGTTTAATTTAATGTCGGGGCATGACGTGCATCGTTGCACATCGCAAAGAACCAAATAAAAAAATAACCCACCAAGAACTGTTGATATCTTCGGGAGAAAATACCTATAATTGAGTATTCTATGTTTTATAGCAACAAAATGTGTTATTTTATAGTTAAGAAATCAGCAGGAAAAAGTGATTTCATGGAAGAAAAAACCCCATTCAACAGCCATAAACCATTCCTGGTTAGATGAATAAACAAAAAAAAAGAAAAGCAGATTATTTACCGATCGTCAGGATCTCTTTCCCCTTTTTGATCCGGATAGCGTCCTTCCCTATTTCGACAACCGTGTATCCTTCAATCACATCGTTCTGTTTTGCAAACACCGAGCGGTCGTTTACATTCAGCATCGCCGTTTGCGTGCCTTTATCCTTGTTGCTGAGCAAGCCCAGGTATTTTATCGTCAAGGCGGGAACCGCAGCAACAGATGGCGTCGCCTTCGCTACAACGGCAGAATGGGTTTTGGCGGGAGCTGGCTTTGAAGAGGTACCTGATGACCCGGTTCCACTACTGCGGACATTCGAAAAATTCCCGCCTTTCAAAAAAGGATCGGGATAATTTAGGTTGAGCGAAAGCTTATCCTCCGCTACCACATCGTCTATTTTTTTGATGGGCGCAGAGCCTCCTGAAAAGCTGACCTCCTCATCACCCTGCAAAGCGCCATATACCTTATAGCCCACATAGCCCCAGGCCAGCAGGTTAATCAGGATAATGACGTATAGCTTTGCTTTTTTTCCCATATCAGTTGGTCAGCTTCACTTTAAAGGTTTGTGATACCGGCGAAACATTTCCTACCGAATCCACCGATTTTACCTTCCAGAAATAATAGCTCGTGGTGGTGACCGTTGTCGGGAAAGTCAGCAAAGGGCTCATCGGATAGTTGCTCCCGCCTCCGGTGGCCGGCCTCGGAATCTTTACCAACAGCGGGGATGTAAACAGGCTATCGGTAAAAGTAGCAACGAATAAACTATCAAACGCAATATCGGTATTGAGGGTGCTGCCTGAATAATTCCACCTGAAAAATGTCGTGTCCTTGGCGATACTGAGGTTCAGCGGGCGAACCAAAATGGGTGCCGCTGGCGCTGTCTGATCGATTCTGAATGAAATAGCTGCGCTGTAGGGAGAATTGCTGAATGCATTGGAAGCATTCACTTTCAGAAAATAAACACCGGCATTCGTAAAGGTATGTGTATAATTGGTGTTGGCGGTATTAAGATCAACCACCGTAGCGCCGGTGGCAGAGCCCGCCAATACTTTCAGATTATAGGAAGTAGCCGCCGACAAGGCATCCCAGCTAAAGTTCACCGTTTTACTGTTCGTCACGGTATAGTTCAACGGTGCGGTCACATTCACGGATAAGTAATTCAGGTTACTGGTGGTATCCACCTTCAGGCTTCTTGTGGTGTAAGCCGTGCTGCCTCCTGCATTCACGGCTTTGATCCGCCACTGGTAATTTCCCGGCGTGAGAATGAAATTAAATTTGGTGCCGGTGATGTTGGTGTCCAGGAGCAGCTGGGACACAGCATTAAAATCGGGTTTCACAATTTGTAAATTGTATTTCTCGGCGCCATCCACGTCGTTCCACCAGAACAAAATATTGTTGTTAGGCGTCGACAGGCCATCTGCCGGGGCAACGATGCCCACCGTTTTGTTCTTGATATTCTTCACGATAAAGTCGCGTGAGCATCCTGCTATAAAGAGGATGGCATAAAGAGCCGCAAAAAATTTCATCAGTCGTTTCATCTCAGGGTGTATTAACAGGTTCGTGTTGCCGGAATGATTGGGTGATCATCGCCAGGTATAAATGCGTTTGTTTGGTTTGAAGGTCCTTCAGGCTGTAGTATTTGACAGACACAACTTTGGCCGTGTAATTGTAGTTGGTTTCTACCGCATCCAGGAGCTGAAGCAGCTGGTGGTATTTTCCCTTCACCACAAATTTATTGGTTTGGATATTGAGCTGAGAGTTGGCATACAAGGCCTTCTCCGGAATTTCGGTCACCACGCAGTCGTGCTGCTCTGCAAAGTCGGAAATAAAAGCGGTGAGCTGATCGCGGATCGAGCTGGAATCTGACGAGTTATAGGCTTTGTCGAGCAGGGCCATCTGCGATTGCAGCAGGGGAATTTCCTTTTCTTTCTCTTTCAGCCAGCTGAGCTTCTCCTGCTTCACTTTGGTATCTTTGAAAAGTGAGATCGTTTTTGAAAACACGATCACATAAGCCAGCAGCATGATCACCACAAAACCGGCGGTAATGACATAGATTTTTTTAGGATATGTGAGGTTCTGCCACATTACTCGGTCTTCAGCTTTAGTACAAAATTAGGCAAATGTCCTTCGGAACTGAAAATATAGTTTTCCAGGTTTACCGACTTCACAAAGCTCTGGCTCTTGAGCACATTCACCCAATCGTTCAGCAGCAAGCTCTTACTGCAATTTCCTTTAATGATCAATTCGTTCTGCCTGAAATCAGCCAGGCTGTCCAGCTCGGCTTCGCCATCCTCCGGGTTGAAGTACATTTCCCGAAGCACAATATCCTGTGGCAATGAAGCGGCAATCTTATCGGCGTATACCGAGATCTTTTTATGCTCGAAAACTCCCGCCTGCTCGATCAGGCTTTTCTTTTTCTGGTATTCCTCCAGCAATTTGGTGATCTGCGAATTTTTGGATTCATAGAGGTTCAATTCCACTTCAAGCGCCGTATGCTCTTCAAACTTCTGGAAGAACACTACCGAATTAACGCCGCTGATGACAAAGAGTATGGCAATAAAAAAGAAGAGAAGGATCCTGATTTTGATCTTATCCGCGTGCTGCTTCGGGAGCCGCTCTATGTCTGTATTATCGGTTGTATACACTTCTTGCCTGCTCAGGTAGGCAAAGCCCGCAGCGAAAGCGATGAGTTGTGCAGAAGGAACGGAAAGACCATCGATGCTTAGCGTCACCGGGTCGGTATCACCCAGCGGATAACTCTCGTCGAGAAAGCCATTGCTGAGCTCCAGCCTCAGGGCAGACGTTGTCAGGCGGTTATAGGAAGCGGTGATTACCGCCAAAGCATTACATACGGCCGGCCCGATATAGACATTGGCCGGTTCTGCTTTTTGTCCCAATGCATTGAGGAGCTGGTTCAGCTGCTCTTTCCGGCAAAGGGCGATATGGCCGGAGCCGTTTTCATTCTGGTAAAACTGGGTATAAAATTCGGAAGCCTGTATCGCCGGCAAATGCTGCTGCATCAGGTCTTTCAGATCAAGCGTGTCGTTCCCGCTGAACAGGATTTTTTTCACCATGATGCCTTTTCCACTCAGCACAAGGCAAAGGGGCGCCGATAGTTTTTTGGCAACCGCAAGAACCTCGTTCAGATCGGAAGTGCTTCCCTGCTTCTCGATCCCGATGGTATTCTTACGCGTTTGCAAAACAGCATAGTGATAGGTAATGCCTGTTTCTCCGAACACGCATTCTACACCGCACACCGAGCTCTTCGTCAGATACGATCCTGGTATCCACCTTTCCCACCACATAACCCGATCAGCTGTAAATAATGGTTGGCTTAATAAAAATGGTGAGCTTATTCTCTGTCTTGCTCCGTGTCCTGTTTCCGAAGATCCATTTCAGCACAGGAATACGCGAGATCAGAGGCAGGCCGCGGCCGGAGTTGCTCGTCGAGTTTTCCTCCAGTCCACCGAGCATGATCATCTCCCCGTTCTTCACACGCACCAGCGATTGAAAATCCCGGTTGAGTTTGCCCGGAGGCGCCGTTTCGGAGATTCGTTCCGTAAAGGAAGATTGTGTCACCCCGATCGACATGGTGATCTGCTCATCGCCCGATACCTGCGGGTTAATAGTAATCGAAAGGTCTGCATCCAAAGATTTGTATTGCTGGCTTTGTGATACGGTCGTATTACCCACATTATTGATCAGGTTATTCTGAACTTCTAAATAATACACCGTGCTTCCCACTTTCAGCTTTGCTTCGTGGCCATTGAGTGTGGCGATCTGCGGCGTGGAGCGGATCTTCAGGGCTCCCTGCTCTTCCAGGGCTTTCAGCGTAAGGTAAAAGTTAGGCGTAACGCTTCCCAGGTTAATAACGCCAAGGCCGTTGATACCGCTAATGAGGTTATTGATAGAGGTCGCATTCAGCGACAGGTCAATTTGTGGAACGATCGTTCCCGTGGTCGGGCCGGCCGGCTTTGCTCCTATCCCCGCCGAGATGCCTGTAGAGATCGTATTACTTTTCCGCACATCGGCAATGATTACCTCAATGTGTACCAAAGGCACCACCAGGTCGATCTGACGGATGAAGGCTTCCAGCTCGTTGATGCGCGGCTGCGAGCCGCTGACGATCAGGCCGTTCAGGTCGGCAAAGGTTTTAATGTCTACGCCTTTTTTCAATTCGGCCGGAATGAAATCCAGCACTTTATCAATCGTACGGTTCTTCAGGGTGATCAGCTTGCTTTGTCTTAAGCCCTCGAGGTTGCGATCGCCAAACAGGTAGATCTCACCTTCTTTCTTAAAGGTAAATTCAGTGCCGTTGAACAAGAGCCTCAGGAAATCGTCGTAGCTCGCGTCGTTGATTTTGAGGGTCGCATTTCCTTTCAACTCATTGAATAAAAAAAACTCCTTGCCCAGCTCTTTGGAGACGGCATTCACGAGGTCGATGATGGCCATGTTCTGCGCATCCACGGTAATGAGCCCGTCCTTCACGCTCACGCTGGTTGTTTTGGTTCCCGGGTTGGTGAGCCCGAAATTCGGATTAGCGGCTGCCGGATTTCCTTTGGCATTCGGGTCAACTACGGGTTGCTTCTTTTCAAAAATATAAAAATTGTCGGGCGTTACCGATACTTTCATGTCGTTGGCAAAGGCCAGCTTTTCGAGCGCGCTGTTGAGCGTGGAGTTTTGCACAAAACCGCTGACCACTTTCCCTAACAGATCGGGCGAAAAAATAATGTTGCGACCGCTTTGCTTGGTAATTTCTTTGGCGGCGGCGGCCAGGGTATCAGCCTGGAAATCGAAACTGATCAGGCCCGCCACAGGCTCGTAGACCACATTCAGCTTTTTGGCAGAGATGGTTTTGATGGGCGCTGCCGGCGCGGTGTATTTCACAAACGACAGAATAGGCCCTACAAAATTAATATCGAGGTTGTAGTTTTTGCAGAGGAATAAAAAAATCTCCTGGGCCGAGACCTTCGAAAAATTGTTCACGATCTTCGCGTCGATCGTCGGGTCCACATTCACGTTCAGGTTATTGCTCACTCCCACAGCCCTGATAAATTCCTGGATGCTGGCTCCGTTGATGGACAGGTCCACTTTTTCGTTGAGCCCCGGAGCCGAGGTTTTGCCAAGCTCAATGAGCTTCTGCTCCAAAATGGCAAAGCGGTCCTGGGCTTTTGCCACACAGCAGAAAGCGATCAGTACCAGGATGATGATTCTAGTTTTCATGGATCAGGTAAGGGTAAATTTCTTCGAGGCTGGTATCTCCCTGTTCAAACAGGGCTAACACGTTCCCGGCTAAAGTACTTATTTTATTTAATTTGCAATACTCATTTATAGTGGCTTTCTGCTCCTTGATGTACTCTGAGAGCTCTTTGGTAATATTGATGACCTCATACACCGCTTTCCGCCCCTTATAGCCTGTAAAGTAGCATTGGTTGCAGCCTACGGGTTTAAACTGCCTGCTGACGCTTGCCGTGCGAAAGGCTTTCGGCAGTTCCATCACGTCGAAGGGTTCTTCTTTTTTGCAATGCGGGCACAGGATCCGCACGAGGCGCTGCGCCACCGACAGGTTAATGGTATTGGCCAGCAGGTAGGATGGCACTCCCATATCGATGAGGCGGGAAATGGTGCCCCATGCCGAATTGGTATGAATGGTGGAAAGCACCAAATGCCCTGTGAGTGCCGCCCGGATTGCCATCTGAGCCGTTGCCGCATCGCGGATCTCACCCAGCATGATCACATCCGGATCCTGGCGGAGAAAAGTGCGCAGGGCCTCCGAATAGGTCAGGCCGATGTCATCATTCAGCTGCACCTGGTTAACGCCATCGAGTGTATACTCGATCGGGTCTTCGATGGTTAGGATGTTCGACTTCGGCTTGTTGAGCTGTTTGAGCGTGGCATACAGGGTGGTTGTCTTTCCGGAGCCGGTCGGGCCCGAGATCAGGATGATGCCGTGGGTTTTCTGGATGGCTGTTTGGTAGCGCTCCAGCTCTTCGGCGGTGAAACCAAGCTTCAGGATATCGATATGCGACGCATCGTTGCCCAGCAAACGCAACACCACTTTTTCGCCATGCAGCGTGGGAAGGATCGATACGCGGATGTCGAGCTTTGAATTGCTCACCGTATAGCGGATCCGGCCGTCCTGCGGCAGGCGCTTCTCGGCTATATCGCATTTGGCGGAGATCTTGATCTTGTTGATCAGTGTCGGGTACTCGCTCTTATTCACCTTATGGCGCTCGATGAGCTGCCCGTCCACGCGAAAGCGGATGCGGCATTTGTCGTCGTACACTTCGATGTGGATATCACTGCTTCTCAGACTCTGCGCCTCCTTCACGAGGCTTTCGAGGAAGTTGCCGTCTTTGATGCTCAGCTGAACGGCCGATACTTCATTGACATTCTGATACGCTTTGGGATAATTGACATTCAGTGATTTCTCGATCTCCCCGTAAGCCAGGGGCGTGAGCACAACCGCTTTTCCTAAAATAATTTCCAGCTCGCTTTGCACCGAGGAGAGCGGTTGCTTCTCATCAATGAAGAGATGCAATCCTTCCGGGCTTAGCTTTTCAGGAACGATCTTATAGGCCCAGGCCTGCTCAATGGTGAGCAGGTGCTTCACTTCAGGTGACAGGACGGTTAAAGCGCTCATGGTTTTACAAAACTACACCCGATAAATTCCAGGGGAATCAGGTTCAAAATTATCAAGGCTGTAAGATAGAAAAAAACCAGTAAACCCGCTAAGGGGATTGTTTTCAGGGCATCACTCTTTATGAACTGAAAGGCTATAAATATCAACAAAGAACTAACAAAACCCAGGCAAAAAAACAAGATCATACCCGGAAGGTTGAAGGTGAGGCCAATGAAGACGATCACAAGAACGTCTGCTTTTCCCAATTGCTCATCGAGAATAACCGTATTTTTTTTATGTTTCACAAAGAGGTAGGCTTTCAGCATCAGCCAGATAAAACCCAGGTAAATCAAGGCTCCCAGCAGGTTGTACCAGAGTGTTTGTATCCCCTGGAAGAGGATAACGGAGGCGATGGCATCTATCCCGAAGAGCAACAGGATCCACAGGGCTATCTGCCGCTCTTTCAGATCATAATAGAAGATGAGGGCTGAGCTTATCACCAGCACAAGAATACAGACACCAAAGAGGGTATTCATGAAATACTAATCGGGAGTGACTTCCGTGAGTTTTTCATCGGCTGTGATCTGCCACACATTGAACTGACCGTCGCCATCGAAATCGGAAACCGCAGTGGCCCTCGCGGTGAAGCTGCTGACAGAAGCGTCCGAGATATCGATCTTGTAGTTGGCCTGGCCGTCGGCCGTTACCAGCTTGGCCTGCTCGAAACCCAGCTCGCTGATGCTGGTGGTGTATTTGGAGTTGACGTAAAAATAATTCTTTTCCAGCATGAGCACGTGGCGCAGCTGCAACTTGGCTTCCGTGGATTTGGCCTTGCTGATGAGCGGAAGGTATAAAGGAACGGATAAGCTGGCCAGGATGCCAATGATGGCCATGGCGAGCAGCAACTCGAACATCGTAAAGGCCCCAAGCTTTTTGCGTTTTAAAACAGTAATATGCTTTTTGAAATTCATTTCCGGAAAAACAAATGTAGGAAAATTGTTGGAAAAGAAAAAAACGCCCGCAACACCGGCCAGGCAGAAGGCCACAGCCGCAAAACCTGCGTTCAGCTCCTCAGATTGTTTATATCCTAATGAGAACGTTCCTTTAAGTATTTTCCATTAATGCAACTAATTTGCATTAATGGAATTAAATCCTATCTTTGTCCGCAGGGATGGATAAAAGCTGCACCAGGAAGGGATGTTATCAAACAAAGCAGTATGGCTTTACTTCTTCCCGTTTTCTTTCACTGACACACACAGCTCATGAAAAACCAAGCTCATTTTGACGTCATTATCATCGGCGGCAGCTATGCCGGGCTCTCCGCCGGAATGGCCCTGGGCCGGGCCTTACGCCGGGTAGTAATCATTGACAGCGGCAAGCCCTGCAACCGGCAGACGCCACACTCGCATAACTTCCTCACGCAGGACGGTGAAACACCGAAGGCCATTTGGGAAAAAGCAAGAGCGCAGGTGGAGAAGTATAACACCGTGAATTTTTACAGCGGCCTGGCAACAGCAGGCGCTAAGACAGATACAGGCTTTAGCATCAGCACCGAAGCGGGCGATACGTTTTATGCTAACAAAATAATCATCGCGAGTGGCATCAGTGACCAGATGCCGGAGATCAGGGGCTTTGCAGACTGCTGGGGCATCTCGGTGATCCATTGCCCCTACTGCCACGGCTATGAGGTGCGGAACGAAACCACCGGTATCCTCAGCAACGGAGACATGGCCTTCGAATTTTCGAAGCTCATCCACCACTGGACGAAAGACCTGACGCTCCTTAGCAACGGACCGGCTGATTTAACGGCAGAGCAAAAACAGAAACTGCAAAGCCATAACATCGCTTTGGTGGAAAAAGAAGTAGAAGCGATAGAGCACCACAAAGGTTACATTAATCATGTGGAGTTTAAAGACGGATCGAAGCTGGCGCTCAAAGCACTGTACGCCAAAATCCCTTTTGTACAGCACTCCGAAATCCCCACGCAGCTGGGTTGTGAGCTCACGGAGCACGGTTTTATCAAAGCGGATGCTTTTCAGAAAACGACGGTGCCGGGTGTCTATGTCTGTGGCGATAGCTGCACCATGATGCGCTCGGTGTCTAATGCCGTGGCTACGGGAACCATGGCAGGCGCCATGCTGAATAAGGAAATGGTGGATGAGGGGTTTTGAGTAAGAAATAAGAAGAATCACGAATGAAAGGAAAGTGCCACAGGATTACAAATCCTGCGCGGTATTTGTCTTGAAAACCGTCGTTGACTTCGAGAGCCTCAGTCAACGAATGGTGGTTGAGTCTCTCGAAACCACCACGATGCGCTTGGCATCCACTACTATAACCATAAAAGCGCCGCAGGATTGCATTCCTATGGTTATCGGGCCTGCGGAGCGGATAAACACCAATAATAATGGGCGGTTTACCGATCTTTTTATGAAATATTTTCATAATATATTTACCATCTAACAATTAATTTATATCTAATGAAAACACTATTCTTCATTCTATTACACTGTATTGTTTTAAATAGCTTTTCACAATACAAAAACAATATTTCGGATAAAGCCTTTGAAAAATTTAACGCACAAAAAGAATCCAGATTTCTATTAAGTATCCTGAATAGAAATGGTTATTGTATCAGCACCAGTGATGATCGTTATATAACTTACGTGGATTCTTCCAACTCAAATGAAAAGAGAATAATCGCTGAATTTTTTTACTTTCCTTCTACTAATAATGAATATTCAGACGCAGCGCTATTTAAATTATACAAAAAACGAGAGAAAAACTCTCTCATTGGCCTAATCATATCAAATCAAGATGATGAAATGGGACCTGTACTGATTACCTCAGATGATGAAGGAAATTTGAATAAGCAAAGATTAACTGACATTTTTGATTGTTTGAAAACACAAATAAGCAATGACCAAGTTGATACAACGAAACAAAAGATTAAACTATGCATCAATGAAGTAAAAAGGAAAATTGAAAATAATGATTTCAAAAATCAGTTTAAAGAATTTGAAGATGGAAACTTGATAATTAAAGGGGCAGTTGTTTACTCTTTAATTATTGAATTGAAGCCTTGTATCCAAGGATTGAAATACTCTTGGAAAATATTTAAGAAATTTAGATTTTGCGTAAAGAAAAATAAAAACTAAAAAAAAGAAGCTCGAAGGGCTTCCTTATCAAAAGAGAAGTGCACTAAGACATTAGTTCACCGCATAGCTGAGCGGCACCGGCTCTTGCTCACCTTCAGCGTCGATCAGCATCACCGAAGTACCGACTCCCACTTTTCAGTTAAACATTTTTGCGGAAGCCGATAACGGAGTGATGGCCTTTGAGCAGGCCGGCATTCAGGCTGATCAGGAAGCGCTCCTATAGTAAAGCACTGCTCACATTTTTTCCCATTCTACAAAACAGGGTAAGTATTTCTTCGGTTTTCCACAGTTTTCATGCACAAAACCACCTGTTTAAGCTGGCATCAAAACGGAATTATCCCCGGCATTTGGATACCATAACCCAAGGCCCTGAATGAAATGGATACTGATAGACGATGACCCCGAAGAGATCGAGATTTTCGGGTATGCTGTACACAGTCTTCCCAACCCTCCCCTGTTCATTGGCTATACCGACTTCGATATTGCTTTCGACGACATGCTCAGGGGCATTGAGCCGCTTCCCGACCTGATCTTCCTCGACGGGTTTATGCCCCGATGTACAGGCATAGAATGCCTGGCCAGGCTCAAAGCCTGCGAATCCCTGAAATCTATTCGCGTCATTATTTATACGGGATTTATCAGTGATAAAAGCCGCCACAACGCGATCGAACTCGGAGCTGCGGATATCCTGATAAAGCCCCGGGTGCTGGCCGATCTGAAAACAAAGCTGGAAGCACTGGCGGGGGCATGAGAAAAGTTTCTTTACAGTTGCCTGGCTTTGTCATGACCCATTTTTATCTGAACCCTTATTCTTGATCAGGTCCTTGCAAATCCCGGGCAACGCAGACAGCTTATAAACCGTTTTCTCAAATCGTAATCAGCCCATTCCGGATCGCATAGCGGATGAGCATCACCGAGGAGTTGACGCCGGCTTTTTTGTAAATGTTTTGCTTATGAAAATCGATGGTGGAAGCTGTTACGCCGAGGCGTTCGGCAATCTCCTTATGGGTAAGGCCTTCGCAGATGAGCCGGAGGATCTCCACTTCGCGGTGCGAGAGGGAGAGCTGGCTCGAGATCCTGCTGAACTTCTGCTCGAGCTGCTCGGCATTGGAGCGCAGGTAATTAAGGTCGGGCTTAAAATAATAGCTATCGTGGTACACGGCTTTGATGGCCTCTACCAGCGTTGCGAAGCTACACTCTTTAGGAAGGCAGGCATGCAGGCTGTTTTCGAAAGCGTTCATCGCATGGTAAGGCGAGTAATACATAGAGAGCAGCATGACCTTGACCTCAGGATAGAGCCTGCCCAGCTCGCGGGCCAGCTCAGCGCCATTCATCTTCGGCATTTCGAGATCGGTGATCACAATATCCGGCGGGTTCCTCCGCACCAGCTCGAGCATCTCGGCCCCATCTCCCGCCTCGCCTGTGATCTTAAATTCGTCGGTCACGTCCAGCATGTGGCATAAGGCATGCCTGAGCACCTGGTGATCATCGGCAACCATGATCTTAATGGATGGGTTCATCATAATGAGTACATTTCAAAAATACCGAAAATGCCTGTTCTCATGAACCCGGAAAGGTAAAAATCACCTGTGTCTTTACATAGTGATTTTTTTTAGCTTCCATTGCCCGGGCCACAACGCATCAGTTGTACCGACATGGGTAAGCTTAAAACCTTGCCATCCGCTTCTTCTCTCCCATGCTGTCCGCTATCTCGGTGAGGCGCTTCTCCCGGGTCTCTTCGCGTTTGGCCATCACAATCCAGTGCAGCATCATTTTCCGCACCGATTTGCTCAGGCTCATAAAAAACGCTTTGGAGCCGGGCCGGGATTTGAAAGCCTTTTCCAGGTCTTCAGGAATGCTGAGCTCTTCCACCGTGTCGAGGATGGTCCAGGAACCATTTTCTTTGGCGCGCTCGATACAAGCCAGACCGGCAGGCATCATCAGGCCTTCCTCTGTGAGGCGGATGATCTTGGCCTTGTTGATCTTCGACCAGGTCCCCTTCGCTTTCCGCTTGCTGAAAAACTGGATGGAAGCTTCATGGTCAAGCGTTTTTTTGGTGCTGTCGATCCAGCCGAAGCAGAGCGCCTCATCCACGGCATCGCTCCAGGTGAGCGTGGGCTTGCCGGAGCTCTTCTTATAAAAGATCACCCACACGGCGTCTTTTTTCACGTGGTTCTTTTGGAGCCAGCTGCGCCACTCTTTAGGCGTCTTGGGGTAAAACTGTTCTGTTTCTGTTTTTTCCATCGTTTTAATATTGGCCCGCAGATTTCACAGATTCCGCTGATCTAATATACAGGTTTGGTTGATGATGTAAAACTAGACCGGCGAAGTGACAACCCTGTGTCAGGAAGATCAAAAAATACCATAAAGACACTTATACAAGACCAATGAGAGAGAATCAGGAGCCTCCGGAAGCCAATGAATCCGGCCAAATTCAGATAAATAACATTATTTGGCATAATAATGATTAGGTTATCCGGAAACAATGATTACATTTGAGCAACTTCTTATGAAGATTGTATCTCAATCTGGTTTGTAATTCCTCAACTTACAATTCGATCATTTTTACACTTTTCCCGGCGATAACGAAGACATACCTCTTTTTAGAGCTAGCGATGATTGTATAATTTAAACCGAATGAATGCCATTTTAATGTTAAAAACGTATGAAGCCTGAGACGGCTTGATACACGCAGGTGGCAGATCCTTCCCTCAAAACAGAATACCAATAACATAAACCATAACCGCTTGCCAGACAGGTGAGCACAAAACCAACACCATGAATAAAGGAACAGTAAAATTTTTCAACAATGCCAAAGGCTTCGGATTTATTACAGGCGAAAACGGACAGGAAGTATTTGTTCACGCAACAGGCCTGAAAGAAGAAATCCGCGAAAACGACAAAGTAACCTACGATACGGAGCAAGACCAGAAAGGCCTTCATGCGATCAATGTCAGCATCGCCTAACGATCACCCTATTAAACATCATAATAACAAACCGCTTGCCACACCGGTAAGCACAAAACAAAAACAACATGAACAAAGGAACAGTAAAATTTTTTAACGATGCCAAAGGCTTCGGATTTATTAAAAGCGAAAACGGACAAGAATTATTTGTTCACGCATCAGGATTAGTGCATGAAATTCGTGAAAACGACGAAGTGACGTTCGATACAGAAGAAGGAAAAAAAGGCCTGAGCGCTGTAAACGTGACACGCGTTTAATCATACATCCCAACAGAAGTATAAAAGCAAGCCCAAAGGCTTGCTTTTTTCATGTCGCGCCAGGCCTTCGTAGCATCCTGTGCGGCCAGGCGGGCACTAAGCCCCGGGCAATTGAATATAAAACGTGGTGCCTTCCCCGGACCTGCTGGTCACTCCGATCTGTCCGTTTTGTGCGGTCATAAATTCCTTAGCGATGGCAAGCCCAAGACCTGTGCCGTTCTGATGGCTTCCGGGGACACGAAAAAACTTATCGAAAATTTTATCCTGGTATTGCGGGTCTATTCCTTTGCCGGAGTCGCGGATCGAAAAGCGTACACTGTTTTTCTCCCTAACTACCCTGATATGTATGGTTCCCTGCTCCGGGGAATACCGGATGGCATTGCTCAGCAGGTTTACCATGACCCAGGCTGTTTTTTCAAGATCGGCATTTACCGGTGGCAAGCCCTCCTCAAGTTCCAGCTCCAGGGCAAGGCGTTTTTGCTCTGCCTGGAATTTCAAGGCGTCGATGGCATACTGCACAATCTCCTTCGCCTCTACGGTTTGAAAATTCAACTGGATCTTCCCGGTTTCTACCTGCGCCATGTTCAGCACTTCGGCCGTGATCTTCAGCAACCTTTCCGAATCGCCTTTGATATTGCCCACCAGCTGCCGCTGCTCTTCGTTCAGATCCCCTACCCGCGCATCTTCCAGCAATTTTGAGCTGAGCTTGATCGAGGCGATCGGTGTTTTCAGTTCGTGCGAGATCGTGGCGATGAAATTGGTTTTTGCCTGGTCAAGCTCCTGGAAAGCGGTGATGTTCTTCAACAGAATTACCTCCCCGATGGATTTCTCCTCGGAAACGATGGAGATGCTTTCCCTGGTAAAATAACTCTCCTTCTCATCTGCAAAGATCTTGACAGGCTTCAACGCGGGCTCGTTTGTGAGCAACAGGCGCATGAGGTCGTTGTGCAGTGCCACGTCGGGCGCATACTTCCCGATCAGGTCCTGCTCCTGCAAGCCCAGCAGCTGGGCGGCTTTGAGATTGGCAAACAAAATTACCCGCTTCTCATTCAGACCGATGATCGCATCTTTCATCTGGTTGATGATGGTTTCAATCCGGGTTTTCTCAAACAGGATCTTGGCAAGGTTGCTGTTCTCATACTGCTCCAGCTTTTCGGCCATCGCATTAAAGGCTTCGGCCAGCTCACCGAACTCGTCATTGGATTGAAAGTGCAGGCGCTGGTGGTAGTTCTTATCCGAAATCTGCTTGATGCTCCGGGTCAGCTCCCGGATGGGATCGGCAATGTAGCCGGGAAAGTTGATGATGAAGGTAAACACGATCAAAAAACAAATGCCCCCGATGGCTCCCATATACGTCAGCACAGTGTCGGCCTTGACCTGCGCCTGGTCGTTCTTTCTCAGAATGGCCTGCATGTTCAGATCCGTTATCTTATACAGGTTTTTCTTGAGCGCGGCCACACCTTCCGCGGTGATGCCTTTCTCTTTCATCCGGCCAAGCTCCTCCCGCACCAGGGCCGTGTATTCTTTCTCCCCGCTTTCCGTCAGGTTATCCTCCTGCAATTTCAGGTTGGCTTCAAAGCTTTTAAAAAACAGGCCGCTATCGGCACCGGAAGCATCCAGGTCCTGCATCATCCGCCTGACGTACTGGACAGATTCGTAATTATCCTTGAGGATCTCCTTCGATTCCCTGGCAATGGTATAAATGTAATTGGCGCCTACACTCCCGATACCGATAATGACGGCAAAGAGAAATCCCAGACCCAGGCTCAGCTTGGTTTTGATTTTAAATTTTATCATGAGAGTATGATCAGGTCGATGTCCGTTCCTGCTAATTTGATGAGTAATTGATCAATGATGGTATTGCTCAGCACCGATTTTAATAAGCTGAAATGAGGCTTGCCAATGCAGATCGTTGTCATCTTGTGTTGCACGGCCTGGCCGAAAATCTCATTTGAGATGCGCTTGCTTTTCACCCGGATGACTTCTGCTCCCAGCTCTGTGGCTAATTTAAAATTATTGATCAGGTGCCTTTGTTTCGAGAGGGGAATTTTATCGGGGTCTTCGCCCGGCGCCTGGACATAGAGCACTTTCCATTGCGAATTGTAATAAGAGGCCAGGCGCGCCGTTTTACGGATCACCCGCTTGGCGGAAACATCATTGGAGCTGATGCAGGCCAGGAATTTTTCGGAACGCGCCCGCGAAGAGCTCAGCACCTCCGACTCGATTTTTCGCTCTACCTGTGAAGCCACTTCCCTTAAGGCCAGCTCACGCAGCTGCAGGATCTTTTCGGACCGGAAGAAATTGCTTAGAGCGGTTGCGATTTTGGATGCCTCATAGATCTTTCCTTCTTTCAGGCGGCTAATCAGCTCATCGGCCGTCAGATCGATGTTAACGACTTCATCGGCCATCTTCAGCACCCGGTCGGGCACGCGCTCCTGCACCTCGATGCCCGTAATTTTTTGAATCTCGCCATTCAGGCTTTCGATGTGCTGGATGTTGACGGCACTGATCACACTGATCCCCGCATCCAGCAAGTCCAGAACGTCCTGCCAGCGCTTTTCGTTTTTTGATCCGGGAATATTGGTATGCGCCAGCTCATCCACAATCACCACCTCGGGATGCGCTTTGATGATGGCGGGCACATCCATCTCTTCCAGCTCCTTTCCTTTGTAAAATACGGTTTTGCGTGGAATCAATGGCAGCCCTTCCAAAAGAGCCTGTGTTTCGGGGCGGCCATGCGTTTCAATAAAACCGATCTGTACCCGGATGTTGTTTTTCACCAGGGTATGTACTTCCTGGAGCATCCGGAAGCTCTTGCCTACACCCGCACTCATGCCGATATACACTTTGAATTTTCCTCTCTTTGATCGTTTGATCAGATCCAGAAAATACTCTACATGATCTTCTTTTTCCTGTGCTTCAGACATTATTCTTCCCGCTGTAAGGCGTAATCTTTAGATGTGGTTAATATTAAGGGGAGCTTTTCAATCTGCAAATTGCTATAGTCCAGCCCGTATTCTTTTTCGTCAGGCAAACTCATGCTCTTTAAAAAGAAATACATTTTTAAAATAAAGTTATTGGTGATGGATAATTCGTTTTCGAACGATAAAAATCGCCGGGTGATCACAAATTTAAAGTCACCGGCAATATGGTGCTTATCCAGCGATGAGTAGCGGCTCTGAATATTTACTTCTTTACGGAGCACCATTTCCTCCACGGCTTTCCTGAATAATGAGTTTATTTTTGGCGCTACTCTAAATCCCAGTTTAAAGGTTACATACACCACCTCTTCCGGCTCGATGATATGGACGGTGTAAGCCATTTTAAACGGTTCGTCCACCACATCAATATGCACAAACCAATAGATATCGGCTCTTTTAGGCTGCCTGTAAAGAATAGAGTGTATGGTGCTTTCCTCGATGTAATGACTATTTCCGGATGAGGTGAGGTACACTAAATTCGTGGCGTATTTTGGAACGGCCTGATCGTTGCTTAATTCTTTCAACACCGGGACAAAGGGTTGCAGATCGACTAATTTTTGCAGGCTGCGTTTTATTTCACCGGCGCGGTACCAGATATACATAATGGCAAATATTAAAATACCCAGCGACAGCGTAACCCAGCCGCCATGCATGAATTTTTTAAGATTTGCCACCAGGAAAGAGCCTTCAATGGCCAAAAAAATCACGAGCAAGCTCAAAACAGCCGCTCTGTTTATTTTTTTTACATAGAGGTAAAAACTTAATAAGATCGTGGTCATGAGCATGGTAAGCGTTACCGACAAACCGAAAGCGGCCTCCATATTTTTGGACTCCTTAAAATAAAGGACAACGGCAATACAGCCCGACATGAGCATCCAGTTGATCGCCGGCAAATACAGCTGGCCCCTGACATCCGAAGGAAAAATGACCCTGAGCTTTGGCCACAGGTTCAGGCGGATGGCTTCTGCCACCAGGGTGAAGGATCCGCTGATCAGCGCCTGGCTGGCGATAATGGTTGCCATCGTGGCGATGGCGATGGCAGGAAAAATAAACCAGGATGGCACCAATCCGAAAAAAGGACTTACATCCGTTAAAACTGTTCCTACGTGTTTTAAAAGCCAGGCGGCCTGTCCAAAATAACATAAGATCAGGCATACTTTTACATATAACCAGCTGATCTGGATGTTCTTTCTTCCGCAATGCCCTAAATCGGAGTATAAGGCCTCAGCTCCCGTTGTACACAGGAAGACTCCTCCCAGCAGCCAGAAGCCGCCGGGATGCTCCGAAAGCATGCGGTAAGCGTAATATGGGTTCAGGGCTTTGAGCACCGAAAGATCGCCTGACAATTCTCCCAGTCCTAAAACAGCGATCATGGTAAACCAGACCATCATCACGGGGCCAAACAACTTACCGATAAAAGAAGTTCCTTTTCGTTGAATAGCGAACAACAAGGCAATAATCGCGATGACGATGGGAATAACCGGAATATCAGGGATACTGGGCTTTAAGCCTTCGATGGCGGAAGATACCGAGATGGGTGGCGTAATAATACTATCGGCCAGTAAAAAGCTTCCACCTGCAATTGCCGGAAACAATAACCAGCGGCGGTACTTTCTTATAAGGGTATATAAGGAAAAAATCCCGCCTTCTCCTTTGTTGTCTGCCCTCAAGGTGATGAACACATACTTGATCGTTGTTTGGAAAGTCAATGTCCAGAAGATAGCCGAAACACCGCCCAGTGCGATCAGCTCTGTAATGGGCCGGTCGCCTATAATGGCTGTATATGTGTAGAGAGGCGATGTGCCGATATCGCCAAAAACGATGCCGATTGCAACCAGGAAACCGCCAAAGCTTAACTTCTGTAAATCTATTTTTTCCATATATGATGTGTTTCCATAAAATTAAGGTATTTAACCTAATATGATCCTTATTTTCTTGGCAGCATAATGACCGTGACTCCAACCAAACAAATTAAAGCTCCTAACACGTCCAATTTATCAGGAGCAATGCCATCTACCTTCCAATCCCACAATAGAGACAGAATAATAAACACGCCTCCATAAGCAGCGTAAACCCTCCCAAAACCCGATGTCTGTAGCGTTGGAATAAACCCGTACAGGACCAATAATAACATACCTGCCATACCGCACCACAGGGGTTTGTCGTTTTTAAGCCATATCCAAACCAGATAGCCTCCTGCTATTTCACACAAGCCGGCAATAAGGAAAAAAAATATGGATTTTAGGATCACCATCATTCTTTTAAAAACACAAAATCACAGGCATTCATACGCGGTCATTGGAATCCAGATCGACCTCTGCTCCTAAAACACCTTCCAGTATTTCGGAGCCATCCTGAAAGGCTTTCTGATCTCGTTTTATTTTTTTCACAGTCCAGGCAAAAAGAAGACACATCCATTTTATGATAAAAGATCCTGATCATTCTTATTAAAAAAATGCAAACAACCCTTTGAGTAGACTCATCGGGTTGCTGCACATAATACCGGGGTTTAATTATTTTATAAACGGAACAATACTGCGAAAATGATCCGGTCCTCAGCTTTCACCAGGTCCGGTTTCCAATCCGGAGTCAGCGGAGTCGTGCTGTAACCCGTCGGTGAGGTCACACCTCCGCGACCGGCAAAATAAGGCACGCTCGACTGGCGGTGAACGTATTCCACCCTCACGGTCAGGTGTTGGTTCGGCATCCAGTCCAGGTTGGTTGAATAATCGAAGCCTTCGAATTTATCGCCGGGATTGGCGCTGTACGGATATGTTCCTGCGGTCGACGTCGGGTTCGTTGGATTCGGCAAAGGGCTTGACTGTCCTGTCGGGTACAGCACCAGGTAACGGCCCGGGTTATTCATATAGCCGCCACCAAGGGTCCAGGCAAAATGATTTTTGGCAAACCAGATCCGGTTATAGAACATCACACTCGCAAAATATTGCGCAGGACCCTGGATGGAATCACCGTCCTTAAAGCCATTGACACCGCCGCCTTTTTCAGAGCCGAAATCGCCGGTTAAGGAGAAGGCCATTTTACTGATGCCTTTTGATTTCGGACGGTTGAAGTAGCGTACCAACAGGCTGTTGTCGGAGTGAAAGCGTTTTCTGTTGGGGATCAGCGCCGCATCACCGCCATAATAGTTATTCGTCAGCATTTTGATATTTTCGTTAGGGCACCAGGTAATGTTGCCACCAACACCGGGTTGTTGGTTAAACATCCCGTAGCTCTGCCAGCCATTCACAATCCAGGGCTCGATCTTTAATTTTTTGGTAGCGAAGATCTGAACACGGATCCCATTGAAGAACCAGGGTGTGTTATCGGACGTAAAGGAGGCCTGGTACTCCCAGTTTTCCGTCTGGTAGTAAGAGTTCAGACCTACATAAGACATAAACATACCGGCATCCACGTTAATGCCATGCAGCACATTGAAGTGGTAGCCGGCGTTGGCTTCCGCCAGGTAGCGGTATACATCGGCCAGCTGGTACTGTCCTTTATAGGGGCTGTAGTCGTTGCGTGGCACCAGTTGGGAGCGTGTACCATACTGTGTCACAATATGCGCGCGCGCGTTCTTGTAATAAAAATCGCCACCCAGGTACACGCCGGCCACCTGCATTTCATTGTTTCTTCCGAGCACGGTCGAGCCAACCACTGTGTTATCGATCGGGTCGTTAAAGGAATGGGTGAAGCTCGCATCCACCATCACGGTTGGGGTGAAATATTTTCCCTGCAGGGTGGGTGTCGAGCGCCTGTCGCCGCCGTTCCACCAGGTGCAATCCATACCTTCCAGCGGCTCGCCTTTTTGCTTGTTTACTTTGGTGGTGTCGTCTTCTTGTGCATGAGCCATGCATCCTAAAGAGATCATCGCTAAACTGAGTACTAGTCTTTTCATAATGTTGGGATGTTTGTCGCACTGATACCAAATCAGTGCCATGTTTTGTTGTTTTTGTAAGTTGCTGTTTTATTGATGATTGTATTGAGTTTTTGTTTTTCTCTGGTTTTTGTACCCTTCCATTATGAAAGGTTTTTTTCATAATGGAAGGCTCTTATATGGTAATTTTTGTTTTATGTTCCGGGCGCCGGCCGGGCTGTCGCGACTCGCTCTTTACTCCGCCAAAGGCTACATAAAGGAGCTCAGACATCCCGATAGCTATCGGGACGCTCCATCCCTGGCGCAGGTAATCACTTTTCTATTAAGTTAACTCATAACGGTGTCATAAACCCGCGTGAGGGATAGAACGAAAATCCTTTTTTGCCGCTCACTGAGCGCAGCCGATTGCGGCAAAAAAGTCCCGATATTTCTCGGGAGGAGTGATAGCCCGGCCCGCAGGGCACGCCCCAAAAAGCTTAAGCATGATAAGCCTGCACAAACATGCTAACGTGTTTTCTTGTTGTCACAGTACCCGGCGCAGGTTCCACTCTTAATATGACGCCTCCTTCAATGCTATGTTCAGTTTCAGCACATTCACCCTTTCCGTACCAAAGATACCTAATAAAGGTTTTTCCGTATATGTTTTTACCAGGTCGTAGACCTGTTGTTCATCACGTTTTCGCAGGCGGGCAATGCGCGGCACCTGAATGTTGGCTCCCTGCACGGAGAGGTGCGGATCGAGGCCGCTTCCACTCGCTGTTACGAGATCAGCCGGGATCTGCGCCGTTTTAATTCCGGGATTGTGAACCAAAAACGTGTCGATGCGGGCCTGTACAGTTGCCAGGTACTCAGGATTAGAGCCGCCTTTGTTGGAGCCCGCCGAACCGGCAGCATTGTAATCCACGGCCGATGGCCTTCCCTGGAAATAAGCCTCATCCGTGAATTTCTGACCGATGTTCTCATAACCGACAACGGTATCATGCACAAGAATTTTTTTTCCATTTCCACTCCCGGGAGCAAGGGTACCGACTCCGGCAATCAGCAGTGGATATAGTACAGAGCAGATCACTAAGATCACGCCTGATAATTTTAAGGATGGTAAGAGGTAAGTTTTCATTGAGGTGCTGTTTGTTATTATTGTTGTTGTTATTGTTGTTAGTGTTGTTGTTGTTGTTGTTGTTGTTG
>CALRIU020000029.1:0-54001 GCA_943362175.1 Hydrocarboniphaga daqingensis
TTTTTTTATTTCTTCATTCAACCGGAAAAGGTTTTACTTAGCTGTAGATTAATAGGGAATCGTGTGAGAATCACGAACTGTCGCGCAACTGTAAGTAACACAAAAAAGTTTTACCGCTTAGATCCACTGTTATCGCTTTGATGACGGGAAGGATGGTAAAATGTTACAAGTCAGGAGACCTGCCTCTTTCGAATTGACAAATGCTTTCGCGAATAAAGTCGTTTGGTCGGGTAGGGTGTATGCTGCTTTCTGTGATCACAGGAGCTGTATATATTTTTTCTTTTCTTCCATTTTATTTCACAAGGCATAGCGAAGTTCAGCAAAAAGAGCTTTAAAGAATCCTGTATTCCTTTAAACGCTACTGATGCAAACGCAACACTGGTACTGCCCGCGCACTGGCAGTATAACACATATACCCTGTTTTTTCCGGAGGCCTTATGGCCGCACCGTTGTTTTTGGACTGTCCGTTAGGGCAGCCCGGCAGCGGCTCAGCATCGTTATTGGCATCCTGCGCTTTCATCCATCCCTATCATCCAACCCCAACTTATGACCACAGAAGAAAAAATAGAACGTTCGGAAACGCGCCTGTTCAAAGCCGTTTTTCCCAATACCACCAACCATTATGACACGCTGTTTGGCGGCACGGCCATGCAGCTGATGGATGAAGTGGCTTTTATTACAGCCACGCGCTTCAGCAGGCAGCGCATGGTAACGGTGAGCAGCGACCGCATCGACTTCAAGAAGCCGATCCCCGGGGGTACCATTGTAGAGCTGGTAGGCCGGGTGGCTTACCTGGGAAAAACCAGCGTGAAGGTACGCGTTGATATTTTCATTGAGCAGATGTACAGCGAGCATCGCGAAAAGGCGGTGAGCGGCGAGTTCACCTTTGTGGCTATCGACGAACATAAGAAACCGGTAAAGATTGAGCGGTGAGTATCATATCCTCAGCACGGTTTGCGCCAGGGATTGAAGCGGAAATCCTTTTGCCGGGCACTGAGCGGAGTCGAAGTGCGGGGCAAAAGATTGAAGCGAAAAGCCCGCCCGGGCGCCCAAAAAATAATTGCAAAAGCCTTCGCTGTTTCGTCGGGCTTAAGGAATAAGGTCAGCAAAAAGATGAGATTGCTTCTCCCGCCGCGCCGCGGGATCGCCACGACGGAAATATGATAATAAACACAACAACAACAACAACAACAACAACAACAACAACAACAACAACAACAACAACAACAACAACAACAAATAAATAGCAAACATGAAAAAAAATGTACTTCATCTTTTGGCGCTTTTAGGAACACACTGTCTCCTGGCGCAAAGCACCCATTACGAATTAAAAGCCATTGCCGAAGGAAACTTCGGAACTCCTAACGGCGATGTCTTCAGCGTAACGGTAACGCCAACCTCCACCACACAATCCACGGGCCTCTACCAGGCAGCCAACAGCAGCACGGGTTTCGATGTGTTGCAGGATTTCCAGATCGCCGGTAACAAAGCCATCCTCTTATCCAAGTCGTCGGGTTACCGCATCGTGATTGCCAATTACCCTTCGATGACACACGTGGCGACGTTTACCAACCAGGGCGCTCCGCAAACCATTGCCAAAGCCAGTAATACCAAAGCTTACGTAGCAGTGGGCAGCACCAACGGCGTTCGCCAGATCGACCTGGTAAATACTACCATTTCGGCGGTAAGCGATCCGGGCTCACAAATATCAGGCACTGCCAATTACATGGTAGCCGCCAAAGGATCGGTGTATGCGGCCATCGGGAGCAAGATCGTAAAGATCGATACCGCTACGGCTGCTGTTACCGGCACCATCAACCCGGGCCTGGGAAGCATCAGCGGCCTCGAGTACGATGCGGTGAACGAGCATGTATGGATCCTCGGGAAAACGGGAGGCGTGTCATCGGTTGTGAAAATGGAAGTGGCCAATAATGATCTGCTGAATACACCGATTGTGTTTACAGGAGTTACCAATGCCGGCTACCTGAGGTATGCCGATAATAAATTGTATTTCCTCACGGGGAAAAATGTGCATGCATACAATATCCTTGTTCCCAATCTTCCTACCACGGCCGTGTATACCAGCTCGCTCACCGGTAGCTGGGATTTTGCCTATGGCAAAGCGTTTTACGTAGAAGCAGGCACGGGCAATATGGCCATTGGCAGCGCCAACGCTTTTACCGGGCCATCGCTGTACGAAATTGTAAACGGTACCACCATGCAGGTAGCGGCTACAGGCAGCGTTACCGGTTGCATCGGGGTGAACGAGCTGATGCTGAGAACCTATACCGTGGCAGCGTCTAATCCTCCGGTACCTGTAGTAGCCAACCTGCCGGTAGCCAGCGGCCAATGTTCGGTGACCTTAACAGCTCCTACTGCCAACGGGCAAAGCGGCGTAGTCACCGGAACAACAACGGCACCCACAAGCTATAACGCACAGGGAACCTATACGCTGAGCTGGACTTATACAGATGCCGGTGGTTCTTCCTCCCAAACACAAACCGTTGTGGTAGCTGATAATACGGCCCCGGTGCCTAACGTGGCAAACCTGCCAACCATCACGGTATCTACCTGCTCGGTCACACTGACCCGCCCAACAGCTACCGATAATTGCATGGGCACCATTACCGCTACTACCACCGCTGCCTTAAGCTATACGGCGCAAGGTACTTATACCGTAAACTGGGTGTATACCGACGGGCATGGCAATACAGCCGGCCAGGCGCAAACGGTTGTGGTAAACTGCCCTGCTACCGGATTGAATAATCTTTCTGCTTTGCAGGCATCGCTGTATCCGAATCCGGCGAGCGATGTGTTGCACATCTCTATTCCCGGGGCCAACGATGAGTATGTCGTTACCGTATGCGATCAGTTGGGAAAAACGGTGGCGCAAACAACCATCATGGGTGAAACGACGCTGAACGTGAATGCGCTGAGCGCAGGATTATATTACCTGAATATCACCCATAAGATGTCAGGAAAACATGAGGTTCAGAAAATTGTGGTAAACCACTAATACCATCGCTTTTGTTTTTGAGGATGCAGCGCCCACCAAATGGCGGGCGCTGTTTTTTTAGGAATATGATAGAAGCAGGGGAATGTGTGGAAAATAAGCGACAGCGGGTTTACCCGGATGCCTGCTGCGTAAGCCGCTGTAAGGTAGCAAAGTACAGTATGGATGGTAGGCTGGTACCGGATTTGAGGAGCTATGGAATTGTTGTTTGAACATTTATTGTACCCCTTGTTAAAAGTAACCTAAATCTATTTATCCAGTAAAAGCTACTACTAAACCACTACATGAAAACTACTCTACCTAAGCTCGCGGGCTTCGTCCTTGTCCTTTCCGTTTTCCTGCTGGCAGGCTGTGCTACCACAACAGCCTTGCAGGGCAAAGTGGTGATTGCACAGCAAAAACTACCTTACCTGGCTCATCAAAAAATTCACCTCGAGCGCAATCATAAAACGGCTTATACCACAGAGATCGACGACTTCGGTTTTTTTGAATTCAGGGCTGTGAAGCGCCGTAAAAATTATGACATCGGATTCGACTCGCTTTCCAAAAAGCTGGAGGGAACGGTGTTTTACATTGCCGATATGAACGGCAAGAAAATAAAGGAGATCGATCTCCGGAAGAGCTTCGAGTTCAGGTTGCTGGAGCCTGAGTTCAACGCGTTGGCTATGGAGGACGATGATCTGGATGCCAAGATCAAAGAATTTAAATCAGGATTGGCGGGGAGCGAAATGCTGGTTAAAAAGTACATCCACTACGAAACAGGCGCCTATGAAATTGCAAAGGAAAACCGTAAGTACATGAACGCCATTGCCGGTGTATTGAAAGAAAATAAACAGTTCGTCCTGAAAGTGAGCTCGCATGCGGACGCTATCGGCGATGATGCCTTTAACCTCGCCCTGTCGGTGAAGCGCGCCAACGCGATCAAGAGCTACCTCGTAAAGAAAGGCATTGCCGCCGACCGCATTATGACCTATGGTTATGGCGAAAGCCGCCCGCTCAACAACTGCACCAACGGCGTGGCTTGCAGCGAGCTGCAGCACCGGCAAAACCGCCGCACGGAGTTTGTGTTTAAAGTAAAACGGACAGGAGATGTTGCGGTAATGAGGTAGAAGAAAGGAAGCTTCTCATGGAGCCCTTTCTGCTATTTGTCACAGATAGAATTTTTTTGAGAGCCTGATCCGGCTCTTTGCTGCAATCTTTTGCCGGCTCTTCACTCCGGCATCATCATTCCTGGTACCTATTTAAGCTTTTTCGCCCTGGGGAAACAACTCAGTGTCCGGCAAAAGGATTTTCGCGACGATCCGGGGCGCGGGTTTACGCTATTCATCGAAAGGAGAAAGGTATCGGCATTGGCCTTCTCGCTGTTGTTGGTTAGAATCAGCAAATCATAATCCGAACCCTAGGAGTAGCGGCTGCCATTCTCCATGTATTCATCTATCTGCCAATCGCCCCGCGCCTACGAACCAGAGAGAATAATCATCTCAATCTCCGCATGCTTCGGAATCAGCTCCTCCTCGATCTTTCTCAAATCGGCCTGCATGGGTTCTGGAAGATGGGAAATGGAGGTTTTTATTTTTTTGGTATGCGACGATAGTGAAAATAGCTTGATGCACTATTTGAAATAATCAAATAAATCGAATGTATCTGATTTTGTTATATCAATTTCTTTATCAATTCGAGGTAATTTTAGCCCCCTGCTGAACTGCGTGCTTGTCAAATACCTTGAGGCAGGAGAGGCCACAAGATGATAGTGTTTGTTTTCAAATGAACTTAAAATAGACTTATCACATGAGTATATACCTCGCTTAGCGTAAAAAATAAAACTTTCCAGATATAAATCCCTTGCCCTACCTACTTCATTTTGATAACCAATAATATTAAACACACCGTCGTTAATCGTAATATTAAATCTTGGTTCCAGTCTATCTATGCCGCTTCCAATTTCTTTGTTACGAAGACCATTTTCAGAAATAAGCTCCGGTAACTGGCCTCCTGCCGAAGCCACGTGAAATATCCTATCGGTTAGATTGGTGAAAAACCAATCAATATCCTTGTTATGTTGTTCCTCTTGAGAATAAGCCATTATCGGAAAGTTGATTTACAATTTTGACACATGGGAATTTTCTGCATCGTTCGGGGACGTATGGCTTCGCTAAATATAATTCGCTTAATGGGCACGGCAGGAAAATTCAGAATCAAATGATTAGATGCCCGTTGTTCGGCACAACATCCCACCAGATTGCCATTAACCTTAGTTCCAACAGGACCAAGTAATTCCAGTGATCTTTTGAGTTTCGGAGATAAAGGATCAGGAACATGACCACTTGTGTCTTTTTTGTCAAAGCCTGAATAGCTAGCAACTACAACAGCTGCCGTACGTACATCAAGATTTCGAAGTTTAACAGCATAATTATGTGCAATTCTATCCAACATTTTTAGTTACTCAATATTTCTTCTATTTCTTTCTCACTCAAACCCAACTCTTTTGCTTTTTCCTCAATGTACTTTTCAATACCTTCTATGAAATGGTTATTAAAGTCACCTTCATCGGAGAAAATTTCCTTGAAACTAACTTCCTTACGCTCACCATCATTCAAAGCAAAGTAATCTAAAACAGTGACCTCAAGTAATGGCGTTCTTGGATTCTTAAACAATTCTTGACCTTCTGATGGAAGCATATTCCAAAACATACTATCAAAGGATTCTGCCATATGTAATCTTTTCAATAAGTCTGCAATTATTGATTTTGCTGCCCTTATATCTTCGTATAACATTGACGCCTCTATTGAAATGTTTAAATCTTGTATGCCTGAATCTAAATTATTGATTAGTGAATTAAAAAACGTGTATGGTATGGAATCAGGATCTATTGCTATTTTTTCTATATGTTCTTTTATTTTTTCATAATGATCAATAATGTAATAGGCAACTACAATATTTGCTTTTAATTTTTTCAATTCGTCCTCCATCCAATATTGTTGTTTGCCGTTTAAATAATTCAATACAGGCGAATCATATTTTTCAGTGGTAAACAGTTCATCAATTGTTTTATGCAGATCTTTTTTAAATTGCTCATAGCAGGCATTATAATCAACAGATTTCTCAGGATATGAATATGGAATGCACATATAATCCCTAAGATCAGATGGCAAACTGAAAAAATCCTGTGTGATAATTATTGTTCCTCTTTTTAAAGCGTGCCTTACTCCTAACTCATACATAACGTTACTCATACATAACGTTCGGATTTAGACCTGTAAGATCAGCAACAACTAAATCAGAAGAATTAAGGTTCTTAGCAATCCCTGAAACTATTGAACCAACTTTAGAATTATATCTTGATATTTCGTTAAATATTATCTTGTCATCTTGCTTATATTCAGAAATAGCTTTTTTGATCATTTCCTCATAGATATAAGTTAATGTTTTTTCATCTAATTTTTGTTCTCCGACGTTAGCCCGTGAAAAAGGCATGATAATAAAACAGCTTTTCTTATCCATATATTTAATTATCTATTTATCAAACTTACCAATTCTATTTAAAACAATTCGTAGATTTTTAGCTAAAACTTAGTTTGTCTGTATAATACATTCTTGCTTTTATTCTCGATTATAAAGTAACGTTTACAAAAAGGGCGGTTTACCGCCCTTTTTGTAATTATAATAATAGTTATCATTGCTTAAAACAAATTATGAACCGGCGATATAATGAAAGAGACAAAATTCAAGCTAAACTTCTTGCCGAAAAAGGCTTGGAGTTTTCTTATGTTCTTAGAAATGATATGGACTATTATTTTAGCAGGTTATCCTCAGAATGCTCTTATTTTTCTATAGTCCTTGCTATTTCACTTACTTGGACAAAACATGCACAATATAACGAACAGTTTGTTGGGTATGCGTCTAAATTTATTGACGGAAAAATACAAAAGGATGAGGACATCATTGAAAATAGCAAATACAGATTCGGTTATGAAACGCTTGAGACAGCTTTAACCAGCTATAGAATGTTTTTGGGAAGAATTCGTGGTGTTTTGCCGGATTTTCACACTTGTTCACTTGACGAAATTACTCGTCTTCAGCATAATCTTCTTAGAAGACTACATACTATGCGAGAAACCAGAGAGGTTTTGGGTATTGGATGTTGGTTGTTTTTAGGGCCATTCAAAATTATATTAGGACATCAAGAAAGACTGTGGAGAACTCCGAATATAGATGATTTAATACTTGCAACAGGGGTAGAGGTAGAAAGGGGCTTATATCGGCTCAGGGATAATGATTATTCGTTTATGAGAGACTTCGATAGTAATTGGCTTGATCAAGGAAATAAAGGTCTTCTTGAGAGCTATGGTACATGTATTATTCTTCACGATAGAATGAAAATTATTGCAGAAATCGCCAATACTCCTGCCATACATATTAATAGTGCTTTATACTTATACGGAAAAAAGGAAATTTAATGCAACTATTTGAGGGTATAGAAAGTGAATTGATAAAACGGATAGGGGAATCAACTCAAAAAATCAAGATTGCTGTAACATGGTTTACCAATCATAACTTATTAAACAGTATTATAATTAAGCTAAATGAAGACTTTTATGAAGCTGAGCTCATTGTCTTAAATGATCGCATAAATAATAAACCAGAAGGAGTCGATTTTCAAAAATTTATTGATTGTAAAGGAAATTTTTACTATTCTGATGTAGATAGAATGGTTCATCATAAATTCTGCATTATAGATGATAAAATTGTCATCACAGGTTCATACAATTGGACATATTATGCAGAAAACAGGAACTGGGAAAATATTATTGTAATAGAAAACGAAGCATCTGTAAAAGCCTATATACAAGAATTTGAGAAAATTAAGGCATCGCATGAAAAGGTTAAACAAGTTTCAGAGAAACGGAAGTTATCTGTGATGTTGGAAACTACCGAGTATTTACAGACAGATTATTTTTTGCAGGCAAAAAACCAGCAACAAAGAGGTAATGATATATCTGCTGCTAAAGTATATACGGAAATAGTGAAATTAAATTCTACGCAAGCAGAAGAAGCCCAAAAAGAAAGGTCTGAGATAATAAGCCGATTGAATAATGAAAGGCTTGAAGTCTGTCCATTTGAAATTGGTATTGTATATCACAATGGTTATCAAGCAGCGATTCCCTCTTTTTCATTGCTACCAATTGCTGTAACAAAGGGAGGAAGAAATGTGAATGCTAATACGACTGCTTTAACAGTTACAATTCAAAAACGTGATTATACTAATACAGTGAATTTATTAGCCTTCACCATTAAAGGCCTTAAAGCTTGTCCAGCAAATACTGAAAAGCTAGAAATAAAACTCTATATCGGACATGATGGAATAATGGCTGTAGATTGTCGGGAACTTAATGGCTACAATCGTATAAAAGAAACGCAATATGTAGATTTAAAGAATTATTTATAATTCGATTTTTCCGGAACCCGCTCCAGGATTTATAATCCTGTGGTTATCATGATCAACACAATCCAATTTCACCCCCTTTTCCTCCGATTTGCTTCATTCCTATCGTAAAAATCCGGTTCCTTTTTCCGCACCCAGGCAATAAATTTTTCCATGTCGGGATGGGCACAGATCAGTTCGGGGTCGTTGAATTCGCGCTCCAGCTCCTTTTCCGTCCAGATGGAGTGGATCTTACGGTGGCAGATGCGGTGCAGGTATTCGCTGGCTTTGCCGCCGCGGCTTTTGGGGATGAAGTGGTGCCGGTCGATGCTGTCGCCCTTCCACAGCTCGCGCCCGCAGATGGGGCAGAGGCCTACAACAAGGGGTTCGTTGGTTTCGCGGGGCATATAACAAAATTATAAATTAAAAATGAGTTTCTACATACGTTGGTAATAGTGCGGCTGGCGTGAACGAACGGTGCGAACCGCCATTTTTTCACTCCGTTTCCTGGGCAGCATGTGCATAAAAAACGGAGGTTGGCGTTCGTTCTTAAATTTTTGTTTCTTTTTGTTCAAGCAAAAAGAAATGGAGAAAGCTAAATGAAAGGATACATCGTTTTTGCTTTGAACTGCCGGCATGCCGGCTCAAACAGACACTGCCTGTTTGCCCTGTTTCTTTTTTCATCAAAGCCTGTCCCGAACTTGTTTCGGAGGGAAAAAGAAAGAGAGAAAGACAAATGAAAGAAAAGACATCATGTTACAGTTGCCGTGACTTCGCACCCTTCGACTTCGTTCAGGGTGCGGATTAGTTACCGCTGACTGATACAATTACTTCCCGTTGACTGAGCATCCTACTGACCGTTGACTGAGCATCCTCTTGACCGGTGACTGAGCGGAGTCGAAGGCACCGCACGTGGCCCATTCACTTCCTCCGGTACTCCAGCTCCCCGCAGTGAATCCGCAGGCGGTGCAGCAGGTCCTTGTTCTTTTCGGCCAGTTCGCTTTTTTCCGCCATCTGCGGTTTCTTAAAACTCTTCAGCTCCGCCTTTACCATCACCGTATCCTGGAAATAATAGTGGTTATCGTCGTCGATGTCCATCGGCCAGCCGCTCAGGTCGGTCACGCCGCTGCTGTCGGTATGCGCTATCCGGTATGTGTCGAAGCGCTCGTAGTCCTCTTCGGAATGGAGCTTCCACATAGCTTGCAGCTCGCGCACCAGCAGCAGGCTGTCGTGACGCAGGTAATAGTTGAAGGCGTGGTAGCCGCGCTCGGCACTATAAACGGTATAAATAAGCACCAGCTTTTCGCCGGCATAAAAGCCCGTTACCGACCCGCCGGTTGCCGACATGTGGTCGAGGCTTTTGGCGATCAGGCTATTCTGCTGCCGTTGCGCGTCGATCTGCAAGGCATAGCGTTCGGCAGAGGCCGGGAGGCTTTTCTTCTGGCTCCATACAGGCAGGCTCAGCAGCAGGCATAAGGAAAAGAGGATGGCTTTCATGGCTTAGCTCGTTGGCGGAGTGGGTTCCGCATCGGGTGGAGCCGCCAGGCTCGCGTCTACAATGCGCGTATAGCTCACGTTGATGTTGAGCACCTCCTTCATGGGGATGATGAAATACTGCCCCGGAATTTTGGTGGTGGTGCCGGTGTCTACCGAATAGAACAGCGCCTTGTCGGTAGGGGCCGGCGTTGCTGTGAGCTGCTCCTTGCGCAGGTCGCGGCGCGTGGCGGCTTTGAGCACCAGGTATTCCAGGTCGTTGGTGCGCGGCTTGAAAAAATATTCCACCAGCAGGCCCGAATAAATGGTGGTGGTTTCCTTGGTATTGGAGAGCACGTCGATCATGATAAAATCGTATTCGATGGCTTCCGACTCCGCCGGCGAGTAGCCTTCAAACAGCGAGTACCACTCCGTGTGGTCGAGGCCCAGCAGGCGCTTCAGCCAGTTGGTGCGCCGGTCGATGATGCCCAGCAGCGTACCCAGCGCATAGCCGAAAGCCAGGGAGAACAGGGCATAGCACAGGAAGTGGATGAGCAGGCGATGGAACACCGCATTGTTCAGCGGGAGGTCCTTATTGCCGATAATGAGGTTGTAGAGCACATCGTAGCGGATATCGCTGAAATAGCCCACTGTGAGCAGAAACAGCAGGTTGAAGAGAAGCGGGACCACGATAAAGAACCAGAACGAATCGCTGAGGCTTTGCCCCGCCATGAGGCCGCGCAGGTTTTCGTTGGCGCGGGTTACGCCCGGCTTAAAGGTAATAACGGAAGAGAGGAGTAAAATAATGATCAGTGCCCCTAAAGCAATATTCATAGCCTAACGGATAAGACGGATTAAACCAAAAACTTATTTTGTGGTAGAACGGGAAATGAACACCTTGTACTTGGTATCGGCGTTGGGCGTTTCCACCGCAATGCTCTGGCCCGATGCAAAGGCATCGCCGTTGGATACGATCGCATTCACCACGGCATTCAACAGTGTTGTGTCTTTCAGGATGCGGTGGCCTTCTTTGCTGATCTTAGGTTTCATGATAGCACAAATATAACGAAAAAATCACAGCTTCCGGCTACGATCTGTAGCAAAATAACATGAAACCAAATAGATATGCAAATGGACTCAGGAAATAAGCAGAACTAAACACAGATGCCTTAAATGGCTTTGTTTTGGGCGCCCGGGCGGGCCATCGGGGCTCGCTCTTTCATAGAACGCTAAACTCTTTGATGGAAAGTAAAAATGCGTCAGCGATTGAAGCGAAAATCCTTTTGCCGGACACTGAGCTGTTCCCTGAGCGTAGCCGAAGGGCAGTCGAAGTGCGGCAAAAGATTGTAGCGTAAAGCGCGCCCGGACGCCCAAGCTATTCAATAGCGATTCACTTTTCAATAATGAAAGAAGCTATGAAACATTGAACATTTAAAATTGATCATCTCACATCTCACATCTCACATCTCACATCTCATCACCCGCAACCCCCAGGATCATCTCCTTCACCGTAAAGTACTGCCGGATGCGCAGGCTCCGCTCGCGCCGCCAGCCGCTCGAAATGTTGAGGCCAAACTGCTCCGCCACTTCCTTGTAGTCCTTGTTGTTCATAAAAGCGCTCACCAGCTCGTGGTCGCTCTTTTTCCAGGAATCCACATAATCCTCGTAGATGAAAAAGAGGTTATTGAGGTCGAGGCTCTGCTTCTCATTGCTCGTCACTACCAGGAAGCGGCTGTCGGTCTTTTTGATCTGGCTGAGCCTGTTGCGCGCGTCGATGAGGCCGAAGCCCAGGCGCTCGTACGCCAGGTGCTTGCTCTGCACGGTTTCGAGGGTATCGTGGTACAGCACATGCTTCAGCTTGAAGCCGAGGTTGTTCTCGATGAGGCATTCCTCGATGTCGAAGATCATGTTGAGGCTTCCCTCCAGGCTGTTCGTAATGCCCTGGAACTCGCCCGGCACCACCATGTCGAGGGGCGTAATGAGGTCTTTTTTGTGGATGCGGTTAATGATCCCGGCCACATTCTTCAGGTCTTTCTGGTAATCGGCGTTGGCGGCCTGCTTCGGGTCGCGGATCTCCGACATGAGGATGTAATGGTTCATAAGCTTAAGTGTCCCGCAGATCGCGCAGATTCCGGAGATCTTTAAATCCTGGAAGATGAGTGCAATCAGCAGGGGATCTATTATAGTGTTGGTATTACCATGTTTGGGATGCCTCTCTATACACATTGTCAACCGGCAATCCCTTCATATCCTTAAAATTTGCGCTATCTGCGGGATTTGCGGGAAATAATTGACTATCTTTGAGTTACAATCTTGTTGGTTTTTGCGTTATTTGTGCAAAAATAAAAAAATAATGAGAAAACTCCTCATTTATCTTGGTCAGTTCCAAAAGAGTCCCTATATTTGCCGCCCAAATCAGAAATAAACTAAATTATTAAGTCGTGGACGCATTAAGTTATAAAACAAAATTTGTCAACAAAGCCAACGCTGAGAAAGAGTGGTTATTGGTTGACGCCGAGAACGAAGTAGTAGGTCGTCTGGCCTCTAAATTAGCGTATATGATACGCGGAAAGCACAAAACAAACTACACGCCGCACAGCGATTGCGGTGCCAACATCGTTGTGATCAACGCTGAGAAAGTGCGTTTCACTGGTGCTAAAATGGATGATAAGGAATACGTACGCTACACAGGTCACCCTGGTGGGCAGCGTTTTGCTACTCCAAAAGAAATGCTGGCTAAAAAACCGGAAGAAGTGATCAAGCATGCCGTACACGGGATGTTGCCAAAAGGCCGCTTAGGAAGGGAATTGAATACAAACCTGTTTGTATTTGCAGGCGCTGAGCATGATCATGCGGCACAGCAACCGAAAAAAGTAGATTTAACCACAATTATTGCATAAGCTAGTATATGGAAGTCATTAACACATCAGGTCGTAGAAAATGCTCGGTAGCCCGCGCTTACGTTACCAAAGGTACAGGTATCATTACCATCAATAAAAGAGATTACAAAGAGTATTTCAAAACTCCGACGTTACAATATTACGTATTACAATCACTGAACAACGCGAAAGCAGCCGGTGAGTACGATGTAAAAGTGAACGTGAACGGTGGCGGAACAACTGGACAGGCTCAGGCAGTACGCCTGGCAATCGCTAAAGCCCTGGTTGAGATCAACCCTGAGTTGAAAAAAGCATTACGTGCAGAAGGTTTGGTAACACGTGATCCACGCATGGTTGAACGTAAAAAATTCGGTCAGAAAAAAGCACGTGCCCGTTTCCAATTCAGCAAACGTTAATATTTATTTTAGATTATATACACATGTCAAATACATTCAACGAATTATTAGAATCAGGTGCTCACTTTGGTCACTTAAAAAGAAAGTGGAACCCAGCAATGGCGCCTTATATTTATGCTGAAAAAAACGGCATTCACATCATCGACCTTAACAAAACGGTTGCTAAGATGGACGAAGCTGCAACAGCGTTAAAACAAATCGCCCGTTCCGGCAAAAAGATCCTGTTCGTAGCTACTAAAAAACAAGCGAAAGACATCGTCGCCGAGAAAGTAAAAGCAATCAATATGCCTTATGTGACTGAGCGCTGGCCAGGTGGGATGTTGACAAACTTTGCAACTATCCGTAAGGCGGTTCGCAAAATGTCGCAGATCGACAAAATGGCCACTGACGGAACGTTTGAAAATATCTCTAAAAAAGAGAAATTACAAATCTCCCGTGAGCGCGCTAAACTGGAAATCAACTTAGGCTCTGTAGCTGACCTTACCCGTTTGCCTTCTGCGTTATTCATCGTGGATATTACCAAAGAGCACATCGCGGTAGCAGAAGCAAAACGCTTAGGTATCCCAACCTTTGCCATCGTAGATACAAACTCAAACCCTAACTTTGTGGATTACGCCATCCCTGCAAACGACGATGCGTCTTCTTCTGTAGCCTATATCGTTGAGTCGATGTGCAAGGCTATCAACGAAGGCCTGGGCGAGCGCAAAATGGATAAAGAAGCCGTAGCTGCTGACGAAAAAGAAGGAAAAAATTCTAAAGACGAAGCAGAAGAACTGGCAGAAGGCGTTAACGTGAAAGGCACTGAGGAAGAAGAAGGTGCCCGCAAAACGGCCCGTAAAAGAACAACAGCGAAAAAATAATTTTCACTACTTTCAATTAACGGCCGTTCCTTCAACAGGGAAGGCCGTTTTTTTTAAATACATAAACCAAAAACAAAATATAAAATAAGATACAATGGCAATTACAGCACAAGACGTAAACAAATTACGCCAGCAAACCGGAGCCGGTATGATGGATTGTAAAAAAGCATTAGAAGAAAATAACGGCGACTTCGAAAAAGCAGTTGACTTTTTACGCAAAAAAGGCGCTAAAGTAGCGGCTAACCGCAGCGACAGGGACGCTAAAGAAGGAGTAGTTTTAGCAAGCGTTTCCGAAGACGGAAAAACAGGATTTGTAATCAGCGTCAACTGTGAAACAGACTTCGTGGCTAAAAATGCTGATTTTATTGCATTTGCCGAGTCAGTAGCAAAAATCGCTATGGACAAAGGCGCTAAAACCATTGACGAGATCAAAGCGGCACCATACAACAACGACATCACCGTAGGTGACAAATTCATGGAGCAGGTTGGTAAAATCGGTGAGAAAATCGACATCGGTTACTATGAAGTGATCAACGCTGAAAAAGTAGTAGGTTACATTCACCCGGGCAATCGCGTATCTGTGGTCGTTGGTTTCAACCAGGTGGTTGACAACGAAGTAGGACGCAACGTGGCCATGCAGGCAGCCGCTATGGCTCCGGTAGCTTTAGACAAAGAAGGGGTAACACCTGAAATGCTGGAAAGAGAGCTGGAAATTGCCCGCGAGCAAATCCGCGCTGAAGGCAAACCGGAAGATATGGTTGAGAAAATTGCACAAGGCAAAATCTCTAAATTCTATAAAGAATCTACCTTATTGAACCAGGAGTATATTAAAGACTCTAAATTAAACGTAGCACAGTACTTACAGAGCGTAGACAAAGGCCTGACGGCTACTGCCTTCAAACGCTATTCATTATCTTAATTTTTTAAAATCCCGATTTTTAATCGGGATTTTTTTTGATCAAAAACACAACCGTACCGGGGAAATTCATTCAACTCATTACCTCATGAAGCAAATCATCCTGATCCTGGCCCTGAGCTTATGTGCTGCTGCGCTTAAGGCACAGGCCATCCGCACAAAAGATAAATGGGGAGATGCCGTTTATTACATACAAGGCAATGTCCTGAAAGCAAAAGACAAGTGGGGCGAAGCCATGTATTATTTTGACGGAAAAACCGTAAAGCATAAGGATAAATGGGGTGATGCGCTTTACCTGGTTGAAGGAGACGTGGTAAAAGCGAAGGATAAATGGGGAGCATCCATGTATTACTTCGATGGGAAAACCATCCGGTATAAGGACAAGTGGGGTGATGCCGCTTACTACATCGACGGCAACACCCTGAAAGTAAAAGACAAGTGGGGGGAGGCAGTTTACTATTTTGAGGGCATGCCTGAGAAATGGGTAATCGCCTGTTTAATTAATTAGAACGACGCATACAATAACAAAGATTCAGGACCAATAACAGACGATACATGAAATACAAACGTATACTTTTAAAATTATCAGGAGAGGCCCTCATGGGCAACAAAGGCTTTGGGATCGACCAGGAGCGCTTAATGGAGTACGCCCGCGAGATCAAATCGGCTTACGACGCCGGTTGCCAGGTAGCCATTGTGATTGGCGGTGGAAATATTTTCAGGGGCATCCAGGCAGAGCAGGGGGGCATGGACCGTGTGCATGGCGATTACATGGGCATGCTGGCTACCGTGATCAATTCCATGGCCATTCAATCCGCTTTGGAAAACCTGAAAGTACAAACGCGCCTGCAAAGCGCTATTAAAATGGAACAGATCTGCGAGCCTTTCATTCGCCGTAAAGCCGTGCGCCACCTCGAAAAAGGACGCGTGGTGATTTTCGGTGCCGGCTCCGGTAACCCTTATTTCACAACCGATTCGGCAGCGGCGCTGAGAGCCATTGAGATCGAAGCCGACGTGATCCTCAAAGGCACACGCGTAGACGGCATTTATACGGCCGATCCGGAGAAAGATAAAACAGCTACCAAATACGACAGCATTTCGTTTGATGAAGCATACGGCAAAGGCCTGGAAGTAATGGACCTTACGGCTTTCACGCTCTGCAAGGAAAATAACCTGCCCATCATCGTCTTCGACATGAACAAAAAAGGAAACCTGCAGAGCCTGCTCATGGGCGAAAAAGTAGGTACTTTGGTAGAGGCTTAATAAGTTTTAGTTAGTTTGCTGTTGACTGAGCGGAGTCGAAGGCAACGAAAAACGAAACACGACAAAAAAATGCCGGAATATATTCCGGCATTTTTTTTGTAACTTTAAGAGTACCTAACGTTATAACATCATGAAAGCGGCCAGATACCTTTCTTTAGCCATCATTGCCTTGCTGATCGCAGGATTTATTGGTTCCTGCAAAACACACCGCGATTGCCGGGGCAAAAAGAAACGCGCTAAAACAGAAATGGGAGGCTGGCTGTAAGATTCATATACAGAGTGGTTAAAGGATGATCCGCTGCCGGGAGGCAGCGGATTTTTTATGGAGGTTCCGGGGCTTCGATTGCGCTCAGCCGCCGGTCTCCTGCCATGTCGTATGCCTGATGCAATCATAAACAGGCGGAGTGTCGCTGACTTAGCCGGAGACTGCGCTCAGCCGCCGGTCTCCTGCCATGTCGTATGCCTGATGCAATCATAAACAGACGGAGTGTCGCTGACTTAGCCGGAGACTGAGCGCAGTCGAAGTCTCCGGGGGTGCCGCGCCAGGGATGCTGCGGCCTGTTTGAGCTCCTTGGTTTGTCCCGCAGGGCAAATCAAGAGCGAGCCGCAACAGCCCGCCCGGGCGCCCAAAAATACATAGGATGAGCAAGTGATCCGTCGCGGGCATAGCTGTGGCCCATCGCGTTTTAATCCCGCTTTTATTTGAGTAATTCCTGTATTTTAAGCCATAAATAATTAGTACATTAGCACATCAAAAACAAGATACTCTTTATGGCAAAAGTTCATAATTTCAGCGCCGGCCCCGGCATCTTACCTCCCGACGTATTAAAACAGGCATCAGAAGCCTGCCTCAATTTCGATAACATGAACCTCTCCCTGCTGGAGATCTCTCACCGCAGCAAGAACTATGTGAAAGTGATGGATGAAGCCCGCGCCCTCATCAAGGAATTATTTGAAGTAGGCGACGAGTACGAAGTGATGTACCTGGGAGGCGGCGCCAGCACACAGTTTGCGATGGTGCCTTATAACCTCCTCACCGAGACAGGCTACGCAGCGTATGTGAACACCGGTGTGTGGGCCAGCAAAGCCATCAAAGAAGCAAAGATCGTAGGCAATACGAAAGTGATCGCCTCTTCCGAAGACAAAAATTTTACCTATATCCCGAAAGGCTACGAAGTGCCTAAGGACGCAGATTACCTGCATGTGACCTCCAACAATACCATCTACGGCACGCAAATGAAAAGCTTCCCGAAATGCGATATTCCCTTGGTGTGCGACATGAGCTCCGACCTCTTCAGCCGGAAAGTGAATGCGAAGGATTTCTCCCTCATCTACGCAGGAGCCCAGAAAAACATTGGCCCTGCAGGCAGCACCATGGTGATGGTAAAAAAAGACATCTTAGGCAAAACAGGCCGCAAGATGTTGTCCATGCTCGATTACCAGGTACACATCAAAGGAGAGTCGATGTATAACACACCTCCTGTATTCCCGGTATATGTGACCATGCTTACCCTGCGCTGGCTGAAAGAGAACGGCGGCATTGCCTGGGTGGAACAGCTGAACCAACAAAAAGCGGACCTGCTTTACGGCGAGATCGACCGCAACTCCCAGTTCGTAGGTACTGTCGTGAAAGAAGACCGCAGTAACATGAATGTTTGCTTTTTACTGAACAATCCGGAGAAAGGCGCTGAGTTCGACAAACTGTGGAAAGGAGCCGGCATCGACGGCATCGTTGGACACAGGGATGTGGGCGGCTACAGGGCTTCCATCTACAACGCCATGCCGCTGGAAAGCGTACAGGCGCTGGTGGACGTGATGAAAGCATTTGAGCAGAAATTTGCCTAAGGCTAACAGGCAATAAATAAACACAACTTCTCGTTTTAAACTTATGCGGAAATACGTTTTCTATCTGGTGCTGTGTTTATGTGCTAACAGCCTGTTTGGGCAGGACGAAGGCTCTGGCAAAGGCCCCGATCTTCCTAAGGTGGCGATGAGAGCCAACCTGGGGATTCCTAAGATCGTATCAAGCCAGAAGTACCGTAATTCCTTCTCCGGTGTATTTTCCGGGGAGATCGGACTCAGCTATAAGTTGGCCGGCAATTATTTTTTCGGTCTGGGCTATAACTACAATTATTTTAAAGCCCAGCGCTATTTCCGGGAGAACGTCAGCCCCCGGATCAATGCCAGCATGCAGATGCACGGCGGCTTTCTGAAGCTCGGCCACGACCATTTTTTTAAATCCAATGCCTTTACCACCGTTTCCTTAAACATAGGCTATCAATCCGGGAAATATTACGGCTTACAATATCCTCCGACAGACAGCATCCGTGCGCCGTATGTGGCACAGTTCGGTAACGTTTTCTTTGAGCCTATGGTCGGTGTGTATTTTATTGTTGATCCAAATTTTGCCTTTGGTGCGCATTTATCCTATAGCTACAATACACAGGTGTTCAGCGCAGAAGACATCGGTTTTAATAAGTTCGGCTTCGGCTCCACGCCCAGCGAGAAAGGATATAATGCCCTGGGCAACAAATGGGGCATGAGCATGGTCACGCTTGGCTTTGGCTTCTACTACGGCTTCCAGCGGAAGTAAGCCATGAAACAGGGAAGAATGAAACTCTTGCTCTGTTCCGGCGTATAAGGTAAAGAATGACCCGGTCTCCCCGACTGGTTTTTTGAATAGGATTGACCTGAAACTCAGGCACTCCGCTCACCTGCTCCCTGGCTTGCATTTAAACGACATTCCTGAAATCGTATAAAACGAAAGAAGATGAGAAAACTGTTTACCCTGTTTGTGGTGGTATTGCTTAGTCCGGGGATGTTTTCCCAGAACAGCCCTTTCGCTCTCTCGGGAAGAGTGATTGATGCCGAAACCAAACTACCTCTCCGGAATGCCGGCATTAGCATAAAGGGGACGCTGAGCGGCACCCTGAGCGATAGCACAGGGACTTTTGGTTTGCAGGTTCCGGGTAGTTCCGTGACGCTTTATGTTTCAATGCTGGGCTATGATAAAAAGTCGGTCAGGCTCACGGAAGACCACAGGAACGGCTTACTGGTTGAGCTGACACGGAAAACGGACATGCTGGAAGAAGTGGTCGTCAATGCCGATCCCGTGCAGGTGGTGAGCAAAAGCAAACGCTACCATGTGCTGGATTACGATTTTTATGGCGATGCTATCCTGATGATTACCTATGTGGACCTTGATAAGTCAAGGCTTGTTCTGCTCGATCGGAAAAACGATACGCTCGGCTTCCGGAAAATTCCCGGCGAGCCCCACCGCATGTTCCGGGATTGCCTCGGGAACCTCCATGTAGTATGCAAAGACAGCATTTACCAGGCCTTTTATAACGGCAGCGCCCTAAGCCTGCTTCCGGCGAAAAGCATCGGCGATTTTGAAAAGATCCTTTTGCCTTGCGTGGCACAGGATTCTTCCGGCTTCTACCTGGTGGAAAAGTATGGCGGCGGCCAGATGATTGATGTAGGGATAGGCGCGCCGGTAAGGGCCAATGACCTGGCTTTGGGCTATACGCGCATCGATAAGAAGAAGCGGGAGCGAAAGCGTTTCGTCATGATTGCCGACGAGCATAAGATGATCATGCGCCGGGATGAAGCGGCTTTCGAAGCCAGGAAGGAAGAGGCTGGCTTGAAAACATTCGGCGACAGGTTATTTGCCGAAAAATTCCTGTTTACAGAGATCTACGCGCCCCTGTTCCATATCAAAAACCACATCTATATTTTTGATTATGTGAATGGGAACATCAAGCATTTTGATAAAGACCTTCAGCTTAGAGAAGAAGTCCCGGTTTCGTATCATCAAACCCTTAGCTTCCAGGACGACATGGAAGTAGATGCTGTTTCAGGGAAAGCCTTTGCCCTGTTTGAGTCCGGCGGTATCAGCGAGCTAAAGGAAATCAACCTGCAAACCGGAGCGATCAGAAAATCGTACCAGGTTCCTTTTCCTTTTACCACGCACATCAAAGTACACGACGGTTATGCGTATTTTATCCGCAAAGAAAAAGGGGATGATGGAACGCGCTACCTGTCGCGGATGAGGCTTAATGAGTAAGGCGTGCTTATTCAAACCGGAGGCTCTCGATCGGATCGAGCAGGGAAGCCCGCTTGGCCGGCAGGTAACCGCTGATGAGGCCTACGACCAGGCAAACCACAAAGCCGACAATGATCCAGAACCAGGGCATGAAAAATTCGGAGCTGAGGTTATAGGAGATCAGGTTTGCGGTGATGATGCCCATCAGGATGCCGAAGAATCCACCGATAACGCAGATCACAATACTCTCAATCAGGAATTGGTTTTTGATAATGGCAGAGGTGGCGCCCAGGGCCTTGCGGATGCCTATCTCGCGGGTACGCTCGGTTACAGATACCAGCATGATGTTCATCAAGCCGATAGAAGCGCCGATGAGTGTGATGATACCGATGATGATGGCACCGGTGGATGCTTTGCTGGTGAGGCCGATGAGCATGTTGGCGAGGTTATCCGCTTTGGTGATCTCGAAGCTGTCCTCCTCGCCCAAAGGAACACCTCTTATTTTCCGGAACAAGCCGGTCGCCTCGCCCAGCGCCAGGTTCAGCCACTGCGTGTTTTTTGCCAGTACGCTGATGGTAAAGCTCATGTCCTGCGTGCCGTAGTACTGGCGGGCTGTAGTGAGCGGAATGATGCATACCTTATCGCCCCCGAAGCCCATGCTGTTTCCTTTGCTGGCCAGGATGCCAATCACGCGGTACTTCCCGTTGTTGATGGTAATGGTTTTGTCGAGTGCGCTTTGGTTCTTTTTAAAAAGGTCCGTTTCCACATCTTTCCCGATTATCGCGAGGTGTGTGCCTCCTACAATCTCCTGGGGTGAAAAATTACGGCCGCTCTCCAGCTCGTAGCCGCTGGTAGCCAGGTAATTTTCGTCGCCGCCAAAGAGCTGGATGTTCGGGTTGGTTTTTTCTGAGCCGTATTTGATCCGCGCAGCAAAAGAAGCCATCGTGGAAACAGCCGTAGTCACCGGGAAATTAAATTCCTCTTTGAAGCGGGTGGCTTCTTTGTAAGAAATAGAGGGATGCTTCTTAGACCGCTTGCCGTGCCTGCCCACCCTTACACTGGTTTCCTTGTTACGGATGGTGAAGGAGTTGGCACCCATGCTGGTGAAGTTGCTGTTGATGGAGGCTTTCATCGCGTCGATGGCCGAGGAGATGCCTACCAGGGCGGTGATCCCGAAAAAAATAATAAGCATCGTCAGAAATGCGCGGAGTTTGTTGCCTTTGATGGAATCGGTAGCTACCCTGATATTTTCGTTCAGCAAAAATGCCATGAAACAAAAGTAAGGATAAGAATTCAGATTAGGGAAGATTTTATAGAACCAACGGAACGCAGATGGAGCGGATCAGAGCAAAGATCAGAACAAGTTAGGATGGATCCGGTGACTGAGCGTAGTCGAAGGCACTGAAATGGGAACGCGGCTGACTTCTTTTGCGGGCAGGTAACATGAGTTTCAGCACATCCATGTTGGTGAAGAACATCAACAAGGGCTCAAAGGATGGATCCGGTGACTGAGCGTAGTCGAAGGCAACCGGAACGGAACGCTCGTCCGATCAGGCGGGCGTTCCATTTTATTCTCCCTTCAGGGCCTTCGCATAATCCGGATGGTCGAGCAGGCTGGTATCGGTAGCCTTTCGCTCTGTTTTTGTGAAAGCATTCAGGTAAGAGCGGAAGGTCATGGCATCGTAATGAATGATGGTGTACTTATACTGGAAGGTCTGGCAAATGTTGAGAAGCACCAGGAAAGCAAGCAGTGCTGAAAATAAGTAGCGCGGCGTTTTAGTGAGGCTTGCCACCTTCACGAAGCAGGCCGCCAGCGGAAAGCAGAGCAGCGGGTACAGGTCTATCATCGGCCTCAGGCTGAAAGAGCCGCCATACCACCAGCACCACCAGGAAGAAACGATGTACAGATAAAGCGGGAGTAATACCAGCAGCGTCGAAAGAAAAACGCCTGATCGCTGCTGGCGCATCAGGTACAGGCCTGCGAGCGCAAAGAAAAAAACAGGGCTATAGATCAGCCACCCTTTCCGGAAGCCCAGCAGGCATTGCCACAGCTGAGGCTTGCTGAAAAAGAAGCCTTCTTCGCCATAGGAAAATACCAGGTAATGCCCGGTAACATAGTGCCAGTAAAGCAGCTGTGGCAGCAGCACCAGCGTCACCGTCAATAGCAGGGCGAGCAGGTGCCCGTAATGTTTTACCATAAAGAGGAACCTCTGTTTCAGATCGGAAACATGGCGGACCCCAAACAATAGGATCAGCAGGCCAAAGAGAATGTTCGGCGGGCGCACCAGGATGATCAGCCCCAGGAGCAGGCCGCAGACAAACATCCAAGAGAGCTTCGGATGTTGGTAATACCTCGTGACAGAATAGAGAAGAGCGGCCAATAGGGAAAAGCTGTAGCTATGCGACATGGCCGCATCCAGGGTGGAGTAGCAGAGCAGGTTGGTGCCGAAGTAAATCACGAAGAGGCTTAGCGCTGTTACCTTTTCGGAATAATACATCAGCAGTACCCGCCGCAAAAGGATCAATCCGAAGAGGAGGTAGAAGAGGCCCGAGTACTCGATGAAGAGCTGGTAGATCTCCGAATAGCCGTCGGGAGCATAGCCCAGCGGTTCGGCCAGCGCATGCGCCGTAAAGAAGAAAGGAGCATACAATACCGCCATGCCCATCGGGTACTTAAACACATGGTTTCCCTGCGCATCGTCAAGAAAGGCATATTTAAGCCCGTAGTAATTTTGATAGTTCTGCGTTGTAATGAAGCCCAGTTTCAGGTCTTTATCAATAAACGTTGCCGGAAGATAGCTGTAGTAGCCCACCACGTCCCAGGCAATCACATTCCGGGATTTGTGCCTCGTCAGGTTCAGGTGAACTTCCGTTACGGTGAGGCAAACGAGTACAATCACAAGGACTGACAGGTGTTTATGGAGGTATAGGAAGAAAGCCTTCAAGGTGTATTTGTGATGCTTAAAAATAAGCATTCCCTTTTCAATATACAGGATGGGCCTGTGGAATATTTTCCTCATCCTGTTGCAGCCTTCCCTGGCAGCTTTGCCGCTGCCTGTGGCATTGGGTTTTCATAAAACCTGCTATGAAAACACACATTCTGTTAACCACCCTGGCTTTAGCCCTGCTACTTGTTTCCTGCCAAACTATCCCTAAAGGTGCTACAGCCGTTAAGCCTTTCAGCCAGGAAAAATACCTTGGAACCTGGTACGAGATTGCGCGACTGGATTATAAATACGAGCGTCACCTGGATCATGTGACCGCAGAATACGGGCTCAAGCCAAATGGCCTGATCTCCGTCACCAACAAAGGTTATAACGTCAAAAAACAAACATGGGAAGAGAGCAGGGGCAAAGCAAAGCCTGTTTCCGATCCCCGGGAAGCAAAACTAAAAGTGTCTTTCTTCGGGCCTTTTTATGCGGGCTATAATGTGATGGCGATTGATGACGCGTACCGCTATGCCCTTGTGGCCGGAAAAAATACGCGCTACCTATGGCTGCTCTCACGCGATAAAACCATGCCCGAAGAGGTGAAAGCCGCCTTTCTGAAGAAAGCCAAAGCCATCGGCTATGATACAGACCGTCTGGTATGGGTAAAGCAGGATTAAGAACAAATACATAAAGCACAATACTATGAACAGCATCGACAAAAACCAGGCGGAAGAAAACAGAGAGCATTTATCAGGCACAAAAGCCATTGAAAAAATCAAAGAACTTGCAGAAGGACAAAGCTGCTTTTTCTGCACAGAGCCTACAGGCGACGACCGCAAAGGCTCACGGCCTATGTCCATTCAAAAAGTAGATGACAGCGGAACGCTGTGGCTCCTGAGCCCGGACGATAGCTTTACGGTGGTTGAAATCAATGCCGACCCGAAGGTGAAGCTGTTCTTTAAAGGTTCCTCGCATTCGGATTTTCTGATGCTTAGCGGGAAGGCTTCTCTTTCCAAAGACAAATCGGAAATCAAAGAGCTGTGGCAGCCGGTTATGAAGACCTGGTTCACCGAAGGCGAGAACGATCCACGTATCACCGTTATCAGCGTGAGGGTGGAAGACGGGTATTATTGGGATACCAAGCACGGAATGATGGTAGCTGGCATCAAAATGCTGATTGGCGCCGTTACCGGAAAAACACTCGATGACTCCATTCAGGGAGAATTAAAGGTATAAGGACTTTAGCTAACGCTTAAATACGGTGTTATGAACTTCACAAAAGTGTTGAGCCTGCCGGGGCTGCTTGCCCTGCTGTTATGTTCCTGCATGGTCCCAGTCCGGTCATTTAAGCATACGCCAAAACCTGCTGCGCCCGACTATGCAAAAGCCCGCTATTGGGCTGCACTCCCCACAAGAAAAGACAGTGCCGACTTTCAGCTCAAAGCCTTTGGCCTGATCGATGGCCAGCAACAGGCAAAAGTGGATGTGTTCTTTATTCCGCCGACCAATTATGTGCTTGGCAAATACTGGAATGTAAGCGTAGATGATTCTACCGCCAATGCCGAGACCGATAACATTGGCTGTAAGCTGCTGGCAAGCGCTTACAATGGAAGCTGCAAAGTATATGCGCCGCGCTACCGTACCGCCATTTTTTATTCCTACATCGCGCCCGGCAAAAATGCCCGCATGGCTTTTGCCCTCGCCTATGAGGATGTGAGAAATGCGTTTCTGTATTACATGAAGCATTACAATAAGGGAAGGCCCGTCATTATTGCAGGGCACAGCCAGGGGACCGACTACGCGGTCAGGCTGCTGAAGGATTTTTTTGATAAGGACAGTGTTTTGAAAAAAGAGCTGGTGGCTGCTTACCTGGTGGGAAGGCCAATTTACGATACCACCTTTAAACAGCTGAAACCGATGGACTCACCGGAGCAAACAGGAGGTTATGTGACCTGGAACTCAGTGTCCTATCATACCAATACCTTCTATGGCGACCCGGTGGGAAAGATAGTCGGTGTTAATCCTCTTAGCTGGAAGCGCGACACCGCTTACGTTCATAAAACATTCAATAAAGGCGGCCTGTCTTTTTCCGCGATAAAGATCGATACCGCGGTTGTGGATGCGAAGCTGGCGCCTTCGGGCTTTTTGTGGGTGCATCCGCCTTCCTCCAAATCACTCGACGAATACCCCGGCACCAATACCTTTTATTTTCATAAGGATGATTACGCTTTCTTTTACATGAACATCCGTGAGAATGTCGCACTTCGCGTGAAGGAATATCTGGCTAAGCAGTCTATGTCAAAAAAATAGAAATCCGAAAGACGGTGTTTCCCTGGCGTTGTTTTTTTGGTATTATCCTTCGGCACCTGAAGATCCTAATGATCCCAGGATAGATACGCAGCAAAAAGAACAAAGCGGGTAGCTATCCGTGTTTTTTCCAGTACGTTTTTCCGTAGCCGCAGAAGATCTCTTCATATTGCCTGATGTGCCGCTTCGCAACAATGCACACATTCCCATCATCGTCGAGCGCTATCTTAGCCGTGTTCCGGTAAGACGATTTGCCGAATCCTTCCGCATCATTGGCATATTTGGCAAAACATGCTGTTTTCATCGAATCCATAATCCCGCCGTTCAGCATGCTGATAAAATACCTGTCCTCGCCTTTTTTTATCCGTAAGGCAATTTGCCGGTCGCTTAAGATCTCCCCTTTGAAGACGGCGATGATCTCATCCTTGTAAATGTCGGTGGCGGTGTATAAGCCGTTGCCCGAGCCGGGAAGCTGCGATGGCGCCACATACAGGTAGTCTGACTCTAAGGCGTCAATCCTGGCGCTGTTGTTGGAAAATTTCATGGTTGGGGGTGTAGGCTCGTGTGATTCTTTTTTTGGATTTATAGAATGTCCTTCGGAACGATCTTTCGCTTCCACGTCTTCGACAGCTTTTCGGCGCCGGCATAAAAGTCCGGGTTCCAGGTGAGCGTCGTATGCCAGCTGTTTTCCGCTTTAAACTCCTCTTCCATGCCTTTCGCAACGCCTTCCGCAATTTTTTTGGAACGGATAATGGCGAGGCACTCCGTGTTGAGGTTGGCACTTCTCGGGTCTAAATTAAAGGTACCGATAACCGTGGTGTAACCGTCAATCACCATCGACTTGGCATGCAGCCCGAATACCGGCGCATAATTCAATTTCTTTTGCAGGGCGCCGGTCATGATCTTGTAGCGGTCTGCGGCATCCGGGCGAAATTCATAGATTTCGATCCCGGCCTGTAGCAAGGACTTACGGCATTTCTGGTAACCGGCAAACGCTTCGAGGTTGTCGGTGGAGGCAAGGCTGTTGGTCATGATGCGTACCTTCACACCACGTTTCACCGCATCCCTGAACAAGGCTTCCCCTTCTTTGGTGGTGATGAGGTAAGGCGATTGAATATCGATGCTGTGCTTCGCCTGATTCACCAGCTCCGTGAGCGCAGAGGTGGTGAGGCCGCCGCCGGTGAAGGCTTTTGTGTGGTCAAATTTTCCGGGGATATCCGACACAAATTCCACGCTGTCGAGCCATACCAGGTCGCCTGAGGCCTGGATGGATTTGAAAGCTTCAGGAAGGTTCCTGATCTTTTCCCGTACCTGCGGCCAGAAATTTTCAGGGTTGCAGGCATACTGGTGCAGCCTGTCGAAGCGGTCCTTCGCCTTAAAGTCAGCTTCCGGATCTTCCACGATCTTCGACACTGGCACGCTGAGCGTATCCTTCCAGAAGTCCTCGAAAGATTTCTCCATGGTTTCGGTGATTTTTCCGATCAGCAGCACATCGCGGTCCCTGAAATTGTACTCGTGGTCGTAGTCGAAATATTCGTCAGCAATATTGCGCCCGCCTGTGATGGCGATCTTTCCATCTACCGTAAAGGTTTTGTTATGCATGCGCTGGTTGGCATTCACAAAATCATAGCGGAATTTACTGAGCTTTTGCACGATGTTCTTGCCGAGGTTAACCCCCGGGTTATAAATTCTGATCTCGATGTTTTCATGCGAGTCCATCGTCAGGATACTGTGTGCATCCGCTTCCACCATCATGTCGTCTATCAGCAGGCGTACCTTCACCCCGCGGTCTGCCGCCCTCACGATGTAATCGCAGGCGATGAGCCCGACATTGTCCGTCGAAAAAATAAAATACTGGATATCGATGGTTTTTTCGGCATACTCGCTCAGCCAGGCGCGCGTGATCATAGAGCCGTCGCCATCTTCAAGCACATATACGCCTGTTTTGGTTTTCATCAGCTCCGCCACGGGAGCCAGCTCACCGCTCAGGGATAAGGAATCATTGCGGTGAATGCTGGCGCAAAAATCTTCTTTGGCTTCCGGGATCTCCAGGGTGTCATCCGAACAGGAAGAGAAGCTAAGGCCAGCGAAAAGGTACAGGGCCATGATGGCAATCCGGTAAAGCATAGGCATAAAATAAGTAAGATCAAATATAAGGTTTTGATCCAATACATCCGTTTCCGGGCATCAGCCTGAAAGATTATTGGCGGGATGGGATAACGACAGAGTCCGTTAAGCGGATGCCGATCACACTTACATCATCTACCTGATCCAGGTCCTGCTTCCAGTCAAGAAAGCTGGTGTTGATTTTTTCCTCCTGCTTGTCCAGCGGAAGATGACAGATTTGTTCAATGAGCTCCTTAAAGGCGGAGGTTTTATATTTTTTTCCGGCCTCCCCGCCAAACTGGTCTGCAAAGCCATCGGAAAAAAGGTAGAAGGTTTCCGTGCCGTTCAGCTGAACCGTATGTGTGGTAAAGGGAAGCGGTTTTTCGGAATAGCCGGCATGCTGCTTGTCGCCTTTGAGGATGTGCAATGCCTCGTTCTGGATAAACCACAAAGGGCTGTTGGCACCTGCCCAGCGAAAGGAATGACGCAGCGGGTCCACAATCATCAGTGAAATATCCATGCCGTCGCGGATCGTATCAAGGCCCTTGCTGTTGAAGATCGCGGAAATCCGAAGGCTACAGTTGTCCAGGATCAGCCCCGGATCGGTAACGCCAAGCTCGTTAATAGCCGCCGACAGGGCGTTGTGGCAGATCAGCGACACAAGCGAACCCGGTACGCCGTGGCCGGTACAATCGGCGCAGGCAATAATGAGGGCATTGTCCTTGAAGGAGAACCAGTAAAAATCGCCCGATACAATATCCTTTGGCTTATAGATCACAAAATGTTCAAACTGCCTTTCATTCAGCTCTTTTTCCGAAGGAAGGATCACGCTCTGGATACGTTGCGCATAGTTGATGGAATCCATCACTTCCTTGCTTTTCATTTCAAGGGCATAGGTTCGCTCTTCCACCAGGCTGTTGAGGTTGAGGTTCATGTATTCAAGCTCGCGCTTATACGCATTTTGTTCGCTTAGCGAAAATGCATAAGAATAGATCTCCGCCACATTCACCATCATCTGGATCTCGTTGTTCTCGTAGCTTCTTGCCTGTCCGGTGTTCTCGCTGCACACCACGCCAATGATGTTGTTGTTATGATAGATCGGAACGTCGACAATGGTTTTGATTCCAAGCGGCTGCAGATAGGGGATTTTAAAGCAGGAAGTTGCCTCGTGCGTTTCCGCATCAAAGGCTTTGATGATCGTATTCTTTTCCAGGTAGTCGAAGTAAGGAGCAAACTCGTTTCGCGAAAGAATACCGCCTTGCGTATGGGAGCCTGAAGCCTGCTCATAGAGGTTTATGCAGGTAATCGTTGTTTTATCTTCGTTGTATTTCCAGATGCTTACACGCGCAATATCCAGGGTGTCGGACAACGCGCGGGTAATGACCTGCATACATTCACCGGTATTTCCCGAATGCACCGATGGGTGTTTGTTGAGGTTTAATAAAGTATTGGTGATTTTTTCCTGTTTCAGGAACTTTTCTTTTTCCTCGGTAATGTCCAGGTAGATCCCGAACAAACTGGCCATGTGCTCCTGCCGCTCAATCGTTGCCCTCACTTTGATCCATTTGGTATTTCCCCTGGGCGTATGGATCTCTATTTCCATCTCGATGTCGTTTTGGTGGGAAACGATCGAGTAGAAATCGCGTTTGAATGTTTTCAGGGATTGAGGTGTGAGCGTGGTTTGAAGCAGCTTGTGGGTTTTGGCATATTGTATTTCCACTTCAAACAGGTCGGCATAATTTTCACTGATGAAAAGATAATGCTCCTCTTTTTTTATAAGGTCAACTTCCAGGTGAAACAAGATACCAGGAGAACTTCGGATAATCCTTTTGAAAACGCTTTGGCTTTCTTTGTGGCTTTCAGTTAGCACGGGAACAAGGTTGTAACCAAAAATAGGGAATATTATATAAAAAAAAGTACGTAATTTTACGCGTCGTAGAGCGGTGCTCTATTCATTTTTCAGAAGCTGGTCACCCGGCCCGGTTGATCGGATCTTTGCCCAAAAAACGAACGCGTTGATAAGGCAATAGATAACAGACCATCCCTTTTTGTGTGACAGATTTCCTCCCCCGTGAAAAAAGTAAAGCTGTTTTCAGCTATTGAAAAAGGAATATCCGGATGCGGTAAAATCAGTGTTTTATCGCGAATTTACCGTATTTACCACCTTTTTCTAACGTTTTGAATCGATTATTTTTGTAGGAAAACTAAACAAATATGGCAGGTTTCAGGTTGCTTTTGGCAGATGACGATGAGGATGATTTTTTCATCATCCGTCAGGCTTTTGAAGAACTCGGGCGGCCGTATGACCTGCAACATGTCAGGGATGGAAAAGAACTCCTGGACTATTTATCTGCAGGTTCAGGGGCCGGGTGGTCAATTCCGGACCTCATCCTCCTCGACATTAATATGCCCCTGGTAAACGGTTTCCAGGCCCTGGAAATGATCAGGAATACCAGTGACTATGAGAAGGTCCCTGTCTTTATCTATTCAACCTCGGTAGACAGTGAAGAGAAGCAAAAATGTATGAGGCTTGGTGCGAATGCCTTTTTTACCAAAGCATATACTTATAAAAAGGTGCTGGCTTTTGTCGCGGATATCGACTTGTTTCTGAAGTATCCATACCGCATGCCCCAGCCACAGGCAGTAATTAAATAAACAATATAAAAGAGATCGTTTAATATGATAATGACAATCAACGTATGCCGGTAAAAGTTTTTTTGGTGGAAGACCACGAGATCGTTAGGCAAGGCATTAAAGCGTTACTGGATGGTGAACCTGATATTATTGTGACAGGCGAAGCGGCAAATGGCGTTGAGATGCTGAAGAGACTGGAAAGCGCACTGCCAGATGTGCTTCTTATGGATATGAATATGCCGGAGATGAGCGGGGTAGAGTGTACTATGGAGGTCAAAAAAAGATATCCCGGCGTCAAGGTATTGATTCTTTCCATGCATGACCACGAAAGCTACCTGGTGGATATGATTTACGCCGGTGCTGATGGTTATATTCTTAAAAACTCATCCCGTGAAGAGCTCTTGTTTGCCATCCGGAAAGTAGCCAACGAAGGTGTCTATATCAGCTCAGAGTTTGCCCTCAATATGCTGGCCAAGCATAAGCGCGATACCCGCAGGCAGACTTCGCCTCCTGTAGTGCTCAGCGACAGGGAAATGGATGTGCTGGTGCTGATTGCGGAAGGCCATACCAATACGGAAATTGCAGATAAACTGTTTACAAGCGTGCGCACGATAGAAACCCGTCGTAAGAACCTGCTCGATAAAACCGGTACCACCAATACCGCCACGCTCATCCGTTATGCGGTTGTGAACGGTTTGGTGTCCTGAGCCTGCTTCAGGGAATAGGAAGCGTAATGGTAATCCGGCTGCCTGCCCCCGGTGAGGAGTTAAGCGTGAAGCGTCCTTCCAGCAATTTTACCCGGTTGCGGATGTTTTTCAGGCCCATGCCATTGCTTACCCGGCGGGGAAGCAACTCCTGGAAGCCAACCCCATTGTCGCTTACAATCATAGAAATGGTGTCTGTATGCTGCTTGATCGTTACGGAAGCTTCTGTGGCGTCGGCGTGCTTGATAATGTTATTGAGCAGCTCCTGTACAATCCTGTAAATAGCAAACTCCAGCTTTTCGGGCAGCTCGGTTACTCCTGATAATTCAAGGCTTACCGAAGGATTACCTTTCACGATTTTCCGGATAAGCTCATTGAGGGCGACTTCAATCCCATAGTCTTTTAGCACCGCCGGTACGAGCTCGAAGGCGATCCGGCGCGTGTCGTTAATGGCATCGCTCACAATATTCAGGATGGTCTTAAGCTGTTTCTCATCATCCGGTGACGTTACCTTCAGGAGCTGCAGCCGGGTTTGTACACCGTACAGCAGCTGCGCCAGCCCGTTGTGTACCGATTCGCCAATGCGCTCCCGCTCCTGTTCCTGGGTCATCATAATGGCATTCAGAATCTCGCGTTGCTGATAAAGCCGGATATCCATTAATTCTTTTTGCTTTTGCTCTTCACGTTGCTTTTGCTGTTCCTGCAGATACCGGTTCCGCTTATCGGCTTCCACTAAGGCCGTAATATCCATGTCCACGCCTAATGTCCGCGCCGGTTTCTCATCGGGTCCGTAAATAATCACGGCTTTTAGTTTAAGGATCTTCAAATGGCCGTCAACAGAAATCTCGAGTGTTTCTTCAAAAGCCTGGACCCCGCTTTGAATCAACTCGACAATACGTTCTGCCGCCGCCCGGCTTTTTTCTGTAACGTATCGCAGGTAGATCTCCGGCTCTACAGGAACCGATCTGTAAAGGTTGAAGAGGCGGTACATCCCGTCCGACCAGGTAAAGCGACCCGTATGCAGATCGAATTGCCAGCTTCCCATTTTTGCAAGCACCTCGGTTTGTTCCAGCAGTACCATGTTGCGAAAGCGTTCTTCCTCCGCTTGTTTTCGCGACGTAATGTCCAGGTTGGTAGCCACCACACCGTCGTCCATTTTTACGAACATGCAGGAGAACCATTTATTGAAGTTCTCGTAAGGATAAAAATATTCCAGCTGCTCGGGCTGTCCACTTTCTACCACGCGGCAAATGGTGTCAAACAATCCGGAAGCTTTGATGCCGGGATATTCTTCCATGTATAATTTTCCTACCAGATCTTTACGCCCCGTTTCTCTTTCCAGCTCGCGGTTTACAATCATGATCCTGAAATCGGTGATCTGCCCGGCATCATCGCGCACTGCTTTCAGCACCGACATCTGGATAAGGCTCGTGTCGTATATGGACTGCAGCAGCTCCTTGCTTTCCTGGAGCTCAACGGTTCGTTCATTTACTTCCTGTTCCAGTTGCAGTCGGTAATTTTCCCTCGAGCGGATCAGGGCCTGCTCTACGCGTGCGCGCTCTACGGCGTCCCATGTACGGCGGGCTGTTTCCTCCATCAGGCTTATCTCATGCGCGCTCCATTGCCGTGGCTCCCGGAGGTTAACCATGATGGATGCCACTGCGCGGTCTTTTTTCAGTAAAGGAACGGCAGCCGTCGCTTTTATGCCCAGGGCACGGCACTTATGATGGGCCGCCTCGTTGGCGGTGTCGGTGTCCAGGTCGTGAATAAGGTAAGGCACGCCTTTTTTCATGGCTTCCATCAGGCCGGGCAGGTCGTCGGCAGAGTGGTCGCCTACCAGGCTGGGGCCTTGGTTCCGCACGTAGTCCTGGTGAACCCTGGCCACGCTCAGGTCATCATCGAACTCCACATAATAAGCCCAATCGGTATTGAGGTGTTCGCCAAGGAGGCGGCTGGCAACAGCCTGCATTTCTATAGGATCGTGGAGTGGGCGCAGGGCGTCGCTGAGTTTCAGAAGAAAGGTTTTTTGCTCGTCGTTATTCTGGATCACACTTCTGAGCTCGCTGATGTCGCGCCCGATGGCAAAGACGGTCTTGACTTCTCCCTCTGCATTTTTTTCGGGGATCAGGCGTGAGTAAAAATGCACGATGCCGCTGGCCGTATGGAGCGAATTGTAATGCGATTCGCCGGTCCCTTTTTCAAAAACCGAGCGTAAGATATCCATCCAGTGAAGCGCCACCTCATCCGGTTGCCCCATATCCAGCTTCGTTTTTCCGTACAATAGGCTGTTCGGTACTCCTGTCTTGGCTTCCAGCGCTTTATTGGCAAATATCAATTTCAGTTCTTTGTCCCAGCGGGTAATAACATCCGGTGTATTCTCAATGATAAACTGGTATGCTTCTGAAGTATCCATAGTACGGTTTTAGGTCCTGGTAAGCGGTTTTAAAATAGCATGATAAACCGGGAGTCAAATGTATAATACTTATCTTAAAAATAATTACCTGAATCAATTTTTGGGACACATCAGGGGACTACGGATTTTCAACAGGTATGTGATTATTGCCGGATCATTTCGGGGAATCCCGCAACACACAGATTCCTAAATAGGGGAAAGTTATGCGCAATTGCAGCTCTAAAACGTAAAAGGAACAGGTAGGCAGTTTGATTGCAGTGAAATTTTAATCCATGTTGAATGTTCTTAACTGAAAATGCCATGACTTACAAACCTTTAAAAAATCCGGGAGATGCTTACCTGGTACACCTGCATGAAGAGTGGGAGGTGATATACTGGTGCAAAAAATTCAATTGCAGCAGGGATGAATTGAAGCAGGCTGTAGAAACTGTCGGTAACTTGCCCGGAGAAGTCAAAGCTTACCTTCTGTGGAGAGCGGCAAATCACCAAAAAGCATCCTGACGGTATAAAGGAGTTTTTTCTCTCTTTGAGGCATCCGGAGTTTATTTTTCCGGTCAATTCTCTCTATGATTGCCTGCATCCCTTGCGGGCAGATTCTTTCAGCGTATAGGGCAACATCCTTCGGAGCACATTTTCCTTGACGGCTTGCGTAAAATTACCTGCAAAAATCGGGTAATTTTACGCTTGATCCCTGATGAATAATTGATATACATTTGGTTAACTCCTTTTACCGATTATTCACCCCCTAAACCCCAACGTATGAAAAAAGTAATTGTTTTACTGGTCATTGCCTTCTGTAATGTCTGTTGTTTTTCGCAGGATGCCTGTGGTTTCGATCACATTCTGAATGTGATTAAAGGCGACAGCGCAGCGGGATCAGATTTTGATTCCGTGCGGGTTTTCATCCGGAAACAGATTGCCGAAAACAAACGGCAGGCTGCCGCGATGAGGACCCAGCCCAATAATTATGTGATCCCTGTGGTGGTTCACCTTGTCGGAACCAATGCGTCGGCGATGACAGATGCCCAGGTGCAGGCGCAGATCAACCTGCTGAACGACGGCTTTGCCAACCTGCTCGGCTCTACTTACGGCAGCATTGCCGACGATGCGCAAATTAAATTCTGCCTGGCGCAAACCCTGCCCAATGGCCAGCCCTGGGCCAATGTGAGCGCTTACAATGCCAACCTGTATTACAATACCACTCCCGGCATCACACGCTGCACCACAGCGGTGGCCAATACAGTGGCCGGCAATCATAATATGAATGCCACGGGCGCCAATAGCCAGCAGGCTTTGGTCAATGTTGCCTACAGCGGTTTTTCCTTCAACCGGTATATGAATATCTGGGTGGTTGACCAGATCAGCCAGGTGCCAAGTCCCTATGTGAACAGCGTGATCGGCTATGCGCCTTTCCCTCTCCTGGGGCCGGCTGCTTACCTTGATGGTGTGGTGATGAGGCTCGATGGTTTCGGCATCGGCTCATCAGGGACATTTTATAACCAGGGGCGTATCCTCATCCATGAGGCCGGGCATTACCTGGGCTTGTTCCATACCTTCCAGTTCGGCTGTTCGGAAGTCATCAACGGCACGCCTTGTAACCTCAGTGGTGACGAGTGCTGCGATACACCGCCGGTAGCGGCTCCTAACCAGACCAGCTGCTCGGCTTTATCGGCAAGCCCTCCGAACTCCTGCTCCGAATCTCCGAACCTGCCCGACATGTATGAGAACCACATGGATTATGCCTACGACCAACCCGGCACCTGCCGGAATACCTTTACCGAAGACCAGGCCGACCGGATGCATGCCACCATACAGGCGTATCGCGCCAACCTCGTTTCTTTTTCCAACCACATCGTCACGGGTCTGACCCAGCCGACGGGCTGTCAGGCGAATGCGATTGATCCTACTTTTATTACCACGCTTGCGGGAGGCTCACAGCAGGTCTGCACAGGTGCCGCCATCGGTTTCCTGGCAGGCTCCGGCGCTTCTTCCTATAGCTGGAATTTTCCGGGAGGCACGCCTTCCGGCGCTTCGGGAACGAATAACCCAACCGGCATTGTGTATGCGACTCCCGGAACCTATAACGTGTCGCTCAACATTACCGATGGCCTGGGAAATAATTATTCTTCCCTCATGCAGATCTTCGTGACCAATTGTACGCCTTATAGCGGCAATCGCGCCAACTGGTATTTTGGAACGAATGCTTCGGTAAGCTTTGCAACAGGCATTGCTGTGGCGCAAAATCCTTCTTCCATTACAACCGATGAGGCCAGCGCTGCCATCAGCGACAACAGCGGAAACCTGTTGTTCTACACCAACGGCCGCAGTGTATGGAATAACACACATGCCACAATGACCAATGGTGCCGGTACGCTCAACGGCTCCAATAATGCTTTAAGCGCTATCTCTACCAGCCAGGGCGTGGTAATCGTTCCGCGTCCAGGAACAAGCGATCACTATTACATTTATACGCAAAGCGATGTGAGCTCTCCGACACAGATTATCGGCGTAAGCCAGTATGAAGTGGACATGAGCGTGCCGGGAGGGATGGTGATGAGCACGACTCCGGTAAACCCTTCCGAAAATTACGCGTCTAACGAATCGCAGATAGCCGTGCCGCATTGCAATGGTACGGATTACTGGCTGATCGTGAAACCGAAGAACAACAGCCAGTCGGGTCTCGTGAATCCCGGGCCTGTAAGCCCCGTGAATGACAGGATTGCAGCCTACCAGATTACCGGTGCCGGGATCAGCAATGTGCCGGTGCTGAGTAGCTCCGGGCCTTATGTGCCTTCTGCCACTTATACCGGTGGCAATAACGGAATCACACAAATGGCGATCAGCCCCGACAAAAAATTATACTGCCTGGCGGATATTGATGCGGCTGCGGGCTATATCTATTACTTCGATTGTGAAACGGGAATCTTTAACCACATCGCTACCATCACCGGTATCGATGGTTACGGACTGGCGTTTAGCCCCAACTCGAAAGTGTTGTATGCCAAGGCATCGATGACAATCAGGCAATACGACCTGAGCGCACTTTCTCCATGCAATACTACTCCGCCTTATATTGCTATTCCGATGTTGCCAACAGGCTATACGGCTCCGATCTTTTTCTTCAACTCCATCCAGCAGGGGCCTGACGGCCGCGTATATGTGGGAAGAGCAGGGTATCCGGCAAGTCCGCAGCAGTTTCTCGGGGTGATTAATTTTCCGAATGTCCTCAATACCACTCCAACCTCTAATGAGTGTGGCTATAATTTCTCGGGGATTCCATTGTTGAGCACACAAGGCTGCCGCCTCGATCTCCCGAATGATATCATCGGGCAGACAGGAGCACCTGCCGACGATTTCACCTTTTGTGTGAAAAACTGCGGAGAGGCCTGTTTTACATCGCTTGGCTGTGGAACTACTTTTAGCTGGGACTTCGGCGACGGGTATAATACTTCCGGCACCAACACGGTTGTGCCGGCAGGTACTAACGGAGGCACCACCACGGGTAATTTCGAATACCCATGCCATACCTATGCTTCTCCGGGCTCTTATGTGGTGAGCCTTTCTGTCGACGGGCATACGGCAGTGACACATACGGTAACAATTACACTGCCTTCGCCTCCGACGATTACAGGCCCTCTTTGCCCTGTGACGGGGCTGCAGCAAAGCTACTATGGGCCTGCCGGCTATACCTACAGCTGGACGGCCAGCAATGCCTCTCCTACCACGGGCAATACGCAAACCTTTAATACAACCTGGATCACGCTTCCTGCAAGCTTAACCCTTACAGTAACAGATCCGGCAACCGGCTGTACGGCAACGAGCACGCTGGCTATTGCAACGGGTTCTACAACAACAGTAACGGTATCGCCTGCCACCTCTACCATTTGTGCAGGAGCGACACAAACCCTGTGTGCTTCCGGAGCATTATCCTACACCTGGAGCACAGGTGCGAATACCGCCTGCATTACGGTGAGCCCTACGGCTTCGCTGACTACCTATACGGTGACCGGAAGCAACGGAGGCTGTGGTACCGGTGTCGCAACGGCAAGCGTGTATACTACGCCTGGGCCTCAGATCTGCCTGACAGCAAGCACCTCTGTCTGCTCCAATACCTGTACGGTATTGAACGGAATCTGCGACGATACGGACCTTACCACCGTAACTTATACCTGGTCACCGCCGGGAGGCATTGCTTCCGTCAATTCGGGAAGCACGGTGGCTTGTCCTAAGGTAACCACCGTATATACGCTGACGGCTACCAACCTCGCCGGTTGCACAACGGTAGCGACAACAACAGTCTTTGTTCTGGCAGCGCCGGTCTTAACGATTACACCGCTAACTTCTACCATCTGTGCAGGAACAACGCAAACCATTTGTGTAGCAGGCGCCAGCACCTACACCTGGAGCACAGGAGTCAATACACCTTGTATGACCGACGCTCCGGTTATTACAACCGTTTACACCGTGACAGGAACAAATGCCAATACACAGTGTAAGTCAACCGCGACCTCTACTGTTGTGGTAAACAGGCTTCCGCGCCTTTGCCTGTCGCCTTCTCCGACCATTTGTGCCGGTAGCTGCACTGTCATTACTGCTGCCTGCCAGGGCTCTACGGATAGCTATACCTGGGCGCCAACAACAGGCTTGTCGTCGTCTTATTCGGGTAGCACCACGGCCTGTCCTACCGTTACCACGGTATACACGGTAACGGCAGTGAATGCTGCGGGCTGTGTGAGAACGGCAACCCTTCAGGTGACTGTGACGCCGCAGCCTACGATCAGTGTTTCGCCTTCTACCTATACCATCTGTGCAGGCAACTCACAGCTGCTGTGCGCTTCGGTAGGCCTCAGTACTTATACCTGGAATCCGGGTGGTATTTCGAGTGGCTGCATCACGGTGTCGCCGGGTAGCACAACGGTATACACGGTGCAGGGAACAAAGAATGGTTGTACGAGCGCCACGGCTACGGCTACGGTGTATGTCAATCCAAAACCGGTACTATGTATGAGCAGCAGCGTGACGATCTGCTCAGGAACCTGTACGGTGATCAGGGCAAAATGCGATAATACACCGGCCGGAACAACGTATACCTGGACACCGGCCACAGGCCTTGGCTCACCGAACTCGGGAACAAGTACGGCTTGCCCTACCGTAACGACGACCTATACCGTTAACGTCACCGGGCCTACGGGCTGCACCGCTTCATCCGCGGTGACGGTATCTGTGACACCGGTTCCAAGCTTAACGGTATCGCCGTTGACATCGTCGGTATGTGCCGGTAGTACACAAACCCTTTGTGCATCGGGCGCCAGCACCTATACCTGGAGTACAGGCGCTACAAGCAGCTGTATCACCGTAACGCCGGGAGTGACCACATCCTACACCGTTACCGGCTCCAATGGAAATTGTCCGGGAAATTCAGTTGTTGCTACTGTGACGGTTGTTCCGAAAGCCACTCTTTGTATGACTCCTTCCATGACGATGTGTGCAGGGTCCTGTACGACCATTAGCGGAAGCTGCGGAACAGCTATTAAATTTACAAACTTCCAGTGGTCGCCTACAACCGGGGTTTCTACACCAACAGCGTTAACGACAACGGTGTGCCCGACAGCTACGACGGTATATACGCTCACGGCTACCAATTATATGACAGGTTGTGTGTCGACAGGAACTGTTTTAATTGCCATGTCTCCGGCTACGATTGCCATCAGCGGACCTACGAGTGTGGCCTGCGGCGTAGCAAACCTCTATAGTGTTGCACCTGTGGTGACGAACCCAACCACGAATTACAGCTGGTCGGCTACGAATGCCACACCGGCCAGTGGTTTTGGCACATCGGCCAGCATCAGCTTTGCCGCGCCGGGAGGTGTGATTACCTGGAACGCCAGTACAACCATTGGCGCACAAATCTGTAAGGTAAAAGCGACTTATACCGTGCATTGCAGCTTTATCCCGGATCCGCCAATCGATATCAGGATGAATGGAGGTGATGAGACGACGGTATATCCTAATCCCAATACAGGCATTATGACCCTCGCGTATGCTGTTGACCAGGATGCGGTATTTGAAATCATGGATGCCAATCAGAAAGTGGTGGCCCGTTACGACCTCGACCCGAAAGAGCGGGAAAAAGTCATCCGCCAGGAAGAGCTGGTGAACGGAGTTTATATGTATAAAGTTTCGGTGAAAAACCGGATCATTAAAACAGGTAAGATCGTGATCATCCGCTAAGGATGATGGTTATCTTGTCTTAAAGTCCTCCGCCGACGGGCGGGGGACTTTTTATTTTTGGGAAGTTAACGTGTGAAACGGATAAATCCTGTATTTTAGATCATGCCTGTGTGCTTTACCGTTAGATTCCATAGAGCATACAGCCGTAACGCGATCACACGAAAATTGTATCTTTACGGTTATCATTTATGTTTTAGTATTCATGAAAGTACATACGACCAATTATCAGAATGCGTTTATTGAAGTGGCAGACGATTGCCCGGTGCAGGACGGAGAAATACCGCCACAAAAGGGGGAAACGAAAACGGTGGCAAACCTTCAGTTCGAGATGCTTCACCAACATCCTTACAAATACACTTCCGATGATGTGATTTTCCAGGTGTATGCCGACAGGAATGACCTGACAAAGAAAGAATACAGGGAAGCGCGGGAGATATTCTTTTCAAAAGGCCAGCCCTGTCTCCGTACCTCTTCCTTAGCCAAACGTTACGGATGGGGAATACACCACGACCAGGATGGAAAGGTTGCGTTGTATGGTCGTGAAACGCCTGAATATAAAAAATTCTCTAAAGACAAATCGCTGAAGGTGGTGAAAGCAATGAAGAGCAGTAAATGATCTGATATAGCTAACCTCTTAGACATCATGAACCATTCCATTCCTTTCTTTTTGCTCCTCTTGTTTTTTGTGTCATGCGGCATGCCGGAATCACATAGCATCAGCACGAAAGAAAAAGCAAAGATCGATGCCCTCGAACAACAATTGCATTGTGAGATCTGGCGGAGCTTTTCCCATGAAAGCTTCGATGACCTGCCCGATCTCGAACTCACCATAACAGGATTGGCCTGTCCTGCCGACAGCGTAGGCTACATGGCGGAATACATTGCCGGGGATTATCTTCCTTGTGTCGATTACAAAGGAAGATACCGGAATATTATCGTGAACATGGAGTCGGGGAACGAAGGAAAGGTTGGTGTGGGCGGCAAGCAAATCTTCAGATTCAGGCTGGACGAATAATGTCGTGGGGAAAGAAGTTTATATAGATGAAATAAATTTCGGCTTGCTAAGCCGCCATCTGCCCGGCCTCATGGAAGGACAGCCTGCCCTGGATGCCCTCCGGGAAAAAGTGGCGCTTGTGCCTGAGGCCCTTAAGGTGAAGGACTATGACCAGATCATCGATTTCCTCCATCATCAGGTGTTACCGGAGGAGGATGTTGAAGCTGAGCTGGAAGAGCTGGGTTTTAAAACCATACAAATAGTTCATCCTACGTACCTTGCAATGACCTTTATGGAGCTGCTCCGCGACCTCTTTCCGGAAGCTACGGAGTACAACGGGATGGATCTTTACCTCCTGGGGAGGGAAGAGCTACTGTTGCTTGCAGAAGTATTGCTGCTTTACCAGGAACTATTTGAGCAGTATGAGGATGCCAAAACCGCCCGGGTGTCTGACGTCAGCGCATCCGTCAGGAAGCAGTTTACGATGGCCGGCAAGGAGCTGCTGGAGCGGGAAATCAAAAGCAGGGAAACCCTGGGAGAGGACTATTCCGGCAAATGGTTTCCCCAATACTTTCATTTTTTTATGCACATCGACCCTCAAGGCCTGAAAGCCGCTGTCCTGAAGGGGAAGGGAGATGTGTACCTGATCGTTGACAGCTATTAACGCTGCCGTTTTTTGGTCATGGTCACGGATTAAACATCCGCGACCATCAATGATACATCCGCCGACAGCTAATCCTAAACCGTAAACGCCTGCAGGAAGATCTTTCCAAACTCAATGTCCCTGTTGGTGGCTTCGTCAGGGTAGGTTTCGAAATAATCTTCGAGGTCCACCAATACTGCGCGGAACTCCGTATAGATCATGTTTTTGAGGTCTTTGATATCGTCTTCGGTATGGTAAAGCTCGGCATACATATCGGACAGTGATTGTGTTTGCTCGGAAAGCGAAGAGTAGCCCATGAAAATATCTTCTCCCTGGGTATTGTTGTAGCGTTGTCCTACCTCGGCCAGGCAGGAGGCAATGTTTTGGTAATACAGGATGTTGTTTCCGGTGTCAAAAGGATCGCTCTCTAAAATGCGGACGTAAGGGTTGCTTTCTACTAGTCTGGTCATGGTTTCTGGGTTTGTTTTTATTCAAAATTAAAACATTTTGTAGCATTTTGTTGCTATAAATAGTAGCAATATGCTTTGTTTTCTGAAATTAGCATGCCTGTTTGTTTGGTTTTTCCGGAAGGGAAATCGCTGTCTACTAGTTTTATGGTATATGCCTGATTTTGAAAAAGGGATACATTTGCTGCGTAATTTAAAATCAATCTAAATAATAAAAATAAACTATGACATTCACATTCAACAAATCATTACTGTTAAGCGTTGCAGTGCTGGCCTTTATGGCATCCTGTAAAAAAGACAAAAAAGATGAAGCCGAGCCGGAGCCAACACCAACTCCTACACCAAGCTATAATGTTCCAACGACTTATAACTTTGCCTCAGCTGATTTTTCTGCCTCTGCCAAGCGCCTGGCCATGTTGGGTGAATTAACCACATACATCAGATCGGCACATACCACCACTCAAACCACACAGCCGGTGCTGGACGCGCAAAAACTGAAAGATATGTACATGAATGTAGGTGCCCGTTTTACCGATGCCAGCCTCAATAACAGCGGCCTGCAACTGAAAGACCAGACAGGTGCGGCTTACGGACTTTCTGTAGAGCTTGATATGAGCTACACGGATGCTGCCAGCGCCAGTGCTTCATCGGCTTTGACTCCGACAGTGCAAACTGCCTCCAGCGGTACAGCCGGAAAACTGAACGAGTCTGCTACGGTAAGGGCTATCCTCGTAGATGCCAACGGGCTTGAGTACAAAGAGCAAACGGAAAAAGGCATCATGGGTGGGGTGTTCTACTACCAGGCCATGACGAAACTGGCAAACATCAATACCTATGATAACACCACGTTAGTGAATGGGATCACTGCCCAGGAAAAAGCATGGGATGAGGCTTTCGGGTACTTTGGCGTACCGGTTGATTTCCCGACAAACCTGACAGGTCTTAAAAACTGGGGAAGCTATGCCAACTCGGTGAACGTGGCGATCAGCTGCAATGCTACTATCATGAATGCTTTCCTGAAAGGGCGCGCTGCTATCTCCAATAAAGACAACTCTGGCCGCGATGCTGCCCGCGATATCGTGATGAAAACATGGGAAAAAGTAGCTGCTGCCAAATGTATCTCCTACATGAAGGGGGCGAAAACCAATTTCACCAAAGCGGCGGACCGTCACCACAACCTTTCGGAAGGCATCGGCTTTATCAAAGCCTTTGCGTACAATCCTTCCAAAACGATTACGACTGTGCAGATTGCACAGCTGCAAGGCTATATCGGAACCAATTTGTATAATGTGACCACCGCAAACATCGACAATGTCATCAGCTTGCTGGCCACCACGTTCAGCCTGGATCCAAATACGATTCCTTAATCAAAACAAAGCTCGGAAAAGCGCTCGGTAAAACGGGCGCTTTTTTGTTTTAAGGGCTTGATTAGCAGTTGATAAGACTGCGTTGACTACCTTATTTGCGGTATGCCCGCGCCGCCCTGTTTTTATTAAATTTGGGCACCAAAAAAAGAAATGACCGGGTGAAATTATTCCCGGAAAATGATTGAATAAGACCATGAAAAAAAACGGATTACTGATCTGCCTGTTGTTATGTGTTGCTGTAAGCCTGAGCAGTTGTAAGAAGAAAAAAAACACGTCGGAGGATGAGGAGGATGCAGAGGCTGCTTTTGATAAAGGAGCCATGCTGGCCAATTATGCGGATGCCCTCATTATTCCTAATTACCAGGCAGCAAAAAGCGCCCTGGATTCCCTGGATGCCGCTTATACCGGTTTCGTGCAAAGCAAAAGCGTGGCGGATCTGCAAACCGTTCGTCAAAAGCTGCAGGTGATGTATGTGAGGTTCCAGCATATCTCGACTTCCGAATTCGGGCAGGCGGAAACAGAGCTGATCAGGGCTAATTTCAACACCTATCCGGCTGATACCACACAGATCAATGCCAACATTGCCAGCGGTGTTTATAACCTGGACATTGCCGCTAATATTGATGCCAAAGGCCTTCCTGCACTGGATTTCCTGTTGTACGGTGAAAATACAACAGATGCAGGCATTGCTGCTTTGTTTGCCGGCTCACCAAACCGGCTGACTTATGTCACAAATTGCCTGAATGACATGAAGACCAAGCTGAATGCGGTTGTGGCTTCCTGGACTAACGGTTACCGTACTTCCTTCGTAAACTCACAGGGCTCCCAGATCGGAAGCTCGCTGGGCCTGCTGGTAAACCAGCTGAACTTTGAGGTGGATCTGCTGAAGAACGGCAAGGTGGGAATTCCTTTAGGAAAAAAATCGATGGGGGTGATGTATCCTGAAAAGACAGAGGCCTATTATGCCAATGGCTATTCGGTACAGCTGGCCAAAGAATGCCTGCAGAATATTGAGAACGTATACCTCGGGCGCTCCCGTTCGGGTAACGACGGTAAAGGCCTCGACGACTACCTCGATGCGCTGAAGAGCCAGCATGGTTCGGGAACGCTGAACAATGCCATCAAAACACAATTTAGCGTGGCAAAAGCAAAGCTGGCCCTGGTGCAGGAGCCGATGTCGGCTTCGATTGTGGGTAATACTGCCGTTGTAGATGCCGCGTATGTGGAAATGGTAAAACTGCTGGTGCTGCTTAAAACCGATATGCCCTCGGCTTTGGGAATTGTGATCACCTACCAGGACGGAGACGGTGATTAATGCCTTGAAGCAATATGTATCAAAACCGGTGCATGCCGCACCCTTAGCTGTTTTCAGGATGGTATTCGGCCTGCTGATGCTGGCCTCCATTCTTCGCTTTATAGCGAAAGGCTGGGTATACAGCATGTATGTGAAGCCACAGATGTTTTTTCCGTATTATGGTTTTGAATGGGTCAAGCCTTTGGGCGAGGCAGGCATGTATGTGCTGTTTATGCTGATGGCGCTTTCCGCGCTTTGTATAGCGGTGGGTTTTTTATACAGGATCTCGGCCGCGATGTTCTTTGTGCTGTTTACCTATGTGGAGCTCATCGACAAAACCAATTACCTCAATCATTATTATTTTATAAGCATCATCAGCTTCCTGCTGATCTTTCTGCCGGCTCAGCGTTATTTTTCCCTCGATGTTTTGTTCAGGCCTTCTCTGAAAGCAAGCCGCATCCCGAATTATTTTATACTCATTATTAAAGTGCAGGTATTCCTGGTGTATTTTTTTGCAGGCCTGGCCAAGCTTAACCCCGATTGGCTGCTGCATGCACAGCCCCTGAAGATCTGGCTTCCCGCGCACAGCGAACTGCCGGTGATCGGCACTCTCCTGACGAAAGAGTGGGTGGCTTATGCTTTTAGCTGGTTTGGCTGCCTCTATGATCTCATCATTCCCTTCCTGTTGTTCATGCCGCGCTACATCAAACCGGCTTATGTGCTCGTGATTGTCTTTCACCTGGCGACGTCTCTGTTCTTCAATATCGGGATGTTTCCTTATATTATGATCGCGCTCACGAGCATTTTCTTTAGTGAAGGCTTTCATATCACTCTGATCCAAAAGTTGAAAGCCCTGATGGGTCGCGCGGTGATGGAAAAGCCCACAGCGGTGTATGCGCCGTCGCGGAGCCTTCAAAACATCGTGCTGGGCCTGATGGCTGTGCATCTCGTGTTCCAGCTCTGCCTGCCTTTCCGCTTTTTATTGTACCCGGGCAACCTTTACTGGACAGAGCAGGGCTATCGCTTTTCGTGGCGCGTGATGCTGATGGAGAAAGCCGGCACCGCTTTTTTTTATGTGCGCGATAAAGCCACCGGGAAAGAAATGGAAGTGAGCAACGGCGATTACCTCACGCCCATGCAGGAAAAAATGATGTCCACGCAGCCGGATATGATGATCCAGTATGCGCATTTTCTGAAAGCACATTATGAGCAATTGGGAATCCGGAATACAGAGGTGGTGGCGGAAGCTTACGTGACGCTCAACGGAAGGCCGAGCAGGCTGATGGTGGATAAGAGCACCGACCTCAGTACCTTGACGGATAATTACAAACAAAAAAACTGGATCCTTCCTTTTTCTGAATAGAGCATGCAACGTTTTTGGATGATAGTGTTTTTTTGGGTAATGGCTGCAACGGCATGCCTGGCCCAGAACAAATACATCATCAGCGGAACGGTGTTCCTGCCATCCGGAGCCATGGCTCCCGATGCCAGGGTGCATACCTTGCAATCCAATGCTGAAACCAATGCGGCAGGCGAGTTCAGGCTCCAGGAGCCGGAAGGGCCGCTCACGATCACGGTCTTTCTTCCCGGCTACAAAAAACATGTGGAGAAGCTAAAGCTGGAGGCCGATAAAAGCCTGGTCATCCAGCTCGATTCTATTTCCACCAGCTTAAATGAGGTGATTGTGGAATCGCAGAAAGAAAATAATTTCGGCATCGGGAAGCTGATGAACGTAGAAGGTACGGCGATCTATGCCGGTAAAAAAACAGAGGTCATCACGCTGAACGATATCAATGCCAACCTGGCGACGAACAATGCGCGGCAGGTGTTTGCCAAGGTAGCGGGACTTAATATTTTTGAGAATGATAATGCCGGCATCCAGCTTGGCATTGGTGGCAGGGGCCTGAATCCCAACCGGGTCTCTAATTTCAATACACGGCAAAACGGCTATGATATCAGCGCCGATGCGCTCGGTTACCCGGAGAGTTACTACACACCGCCGATGGAGGCGCTCGACCGCATCGAGGTGATCCGCGGGGCCGCCAGCCTGCAATACGGCACACAGTTCGGCGGCTTCATCAATTTCCGTTTCAAAAAAGGACCGGTGAATAAGCCGATTGAGCTGACTTCCCGTCAAACCTATGGTTCTTTTGGTTTGTTCAACTCCTTTAACAGCCTGGGCGGAACAGTGAAGAAGTTGAATTACTATACGTATTATCAGTACAAGCGGGGCAATGGCTGGCGCGATAATTCCGGCTTCAAAACGCACAATGCCTTTGCTTCCCTGAGCTATGATCTCAGCAAAAATGTCAGGATCACCGGTGAGTATACCTTTATGACCTACCTCGCTCAGCAGGCGGGAGGCCTTACCGACAAGCTCTTTGAGAAGGATCCGCAACAAAGCATCCGCAACCGCAACTGGTTTAAAGTAAACTGGAACCTGGCATCGCTGAGCCTCGATTGGAAGATCTCGCCAACAACGCGCCTCAACTGGATGAACTTCGGTTTAATGGCAGAGCGCGTCACGGTTGGTTTTCTCGGCCAGATCAACCGCGCCGATCCATTGGGAGAACGCGATATCATCGGTGACCAGTATAAAAATTTCGGCTCGGAGCTCAGGCTGTTGCATCAATACACACTTTTGAAAAATGTATCCACCTTCCTCGTGGGAGCGAGGTATTACCAGGGCCATACTTTCCGCCGCCAGGGGAATGGCGATTCTACCTCAGGCCCCAACTTTAATTACCTGCATCCCGATAATTTAGAGCACAGTTCCTTTGTGTTTCCAAGCCGCAACGTCGCTGTTTTTACGGAGAACATTTTCCAGCTCAGCAAAAAGCTCAGTGTGACGCCCGGTCTTCGCTTTGAATACATCAGCACCTCTTCCGACGGCTACTACAGGGAAACCAACCGCGACCTGGCCGGTAATGTGATCCTCGATATCAGGCACAACGATCAACGAACCAACAACCGCAGCTTTGTGCTGGCGGGCATCGGGCTCCTGTATAAGCCTGTATCGGGAGTGGAGCTGTATGCCAACTTCAGCCAGAACTACCGCTCGATCAATTTTAATGACATGCGCATCGTCAATCCTAATTTCAGGGTAGACAATAACCTGAAAGATGAAACCGGCTACACCGCCGATGGTGGCGTACGCTGGACCATCCGGAATCTGCTCTACCTCGATTTTAGTGTGTATTACCTGCGTTACAACAACCGCATCGGTACGGTGCTGATGGAGGACAGCTCGACCTACGTGCTGTACCGTTACCGCACCAATATTTCGGATAGCCGCAACATCGGTGCGGAGTGCTTTGTGGAGCTTGATTTATTTAAATTATTTAATAAGGCGGCAAAGCATCAGCTGAGCTGGTTTGTGAATGCTTCCTATACCGATGCGCGTTACATTGACAGCAGGGAAAGCGGGTTTAAAAATAAAATCGTAGAGCTCGTTCCTGCCAGTATTTTGAGAAGCGGCCTCACCTACAGGTATAAGAAATTCAGCACAACAGTACAGGGGGCTTACACGGCAGAGCAATTTGCAGATGCCACCAACTCCACGTTCAGCTCCAATGCCATTACGGGGCTTATCCCGGCCTATACTATTTTTGATGTATCGGCGCAGTATAGCTATAAGTTTTTGAACCTGTCGGCGGGCATTAATAATTTCACGAATCAGTATTATTTTACGCGCCGCGCCGAAGGCTATCCGGGTCCAGGTATCCTCCCTTCCGATCCGCGCAATGTTTATGTGACCCTGCAGGTGAAGCTGTAGCGGATATCAACTTAATAACGAACGGTGTATGCTTAAGGCGCCAGGCGCACAATTTGCCAGAGGCGGCTTTCGGGATCTTGTTTGTATTCTACCCGGTCGTGCAGGCGGTTTGGCTGCCCCTGCCAGAATTCATACGAGTGCGGGCTCAGGCAATAGCCACCCCAGAAGGGTGGGTAAGGAATTTCTTTAGTGTTGTATCTTGCTTCGAAGAGGCGGTAGTTTTCCTCCAGCTCCGCTTTGCTGTCGAGCGGCTGGCTCTGGCTGGATACCCAGGCTGAGATGCGGCTTTCCAGCGGGCGCTCCTTAAAATAACGTTCGGAAAAGGCCGGATCCGTTTTGCTCAGGATGCCCGAAAGCCTTACCTGCCTTTGCAGCTGAGGCCAGAAGAACAGGGCAGAGGCCTGCGGATTCTCTTCGATCTCCAGTCCTTTGCGGCTTTTGTAATTGGTGAAAAAAACAAAGCCTTTCTGATCGCAGCTTTTTAAAAGCACCGTTCGCACAGAAGGCATGCCCGATGCTGCTGCCGTTGCAAGGATCATGGCGGTAGGCTCTGTCAGCTCCGCATCGAGAGCTTCTCGGAGCCATGCCTGGAATTGATCAAAGGGATCCGGTGGCACCTGTTTTTCGTCAAGTAATTCTCCCTGGTAATTTGTGCGGATGCGGCTGATGTCCTTTTTCATGTGATCTGATTATTGGTGTAATATGCTCAGGCGGTAGTGCTGAAAGTTGTCTGCACCGGCTGCTTCTCCCAGTAGCGTTTGTCGAAGGCCAGGCAGATGTTCCTTAAAAAATCTTTGCCGGAGCCGGATATGGTCAGTGTATAACCCGCGATGAGGATCAGGTTATCTGCCAGCATCTCATCCAGTCGTTCCCTGCACCCGTCCAGCAAACGCCGGCTTTGTGGTGTTTTGCTGAAATCGCTTTCATGTCTGCACATCAGGTCGAGGATGTGTTGCCTGATCAGCAGGTCTTCGCTGTTAAGCACGTGTCCTTTGTGTATAGGGAATTTTCCCCGGCTCACCGCTTCGCGGTATGCTTCCACGGTTTTGATGTTTTGCGAAAAGGCCGACCAGGTATCGCTGATGGCGGAGCAGCCCAGGCCGATCAGTAAGCCGGTGCTCCTGGCCGTATAGCCCATGAAGTTGCGGTGCAGCCTGCCATTCCGAAAGGCGGTCAGAAGCTCGTCACCGGGAAGTGCGAAATGGTCCATGCCTATATCCGAATAGCCCGCTTGTGCGAACAGCGCTTTGCCGGTTTCGTAAAGCTTTCTTTTCTCATCGGCCAGCGGCAGGTCGCTGTCTGTGTATTTCCTTTGGCCGGGCTTAAGCCATGGCACATGGGCGTAGCTGTAAAACGCAATACGGTCGGGCTTTAGCGCGATGATCTGCTCAATGGTTTGTTGTACCGATGCCTGTGTCTGGTAGGGAAGACCGTAAACGAGGTCGACGTTGATAGACGTATACCCTGCCTGTCGGGCCTGCTCTATCACCTGTTTCACCTCTTCCACACGTTGGTAGCGGTTGATGGCCTCCTGCACCCGGAGGTCGAAATCCTGGATGCCAAAGCTGACCCTCCTGAAGCCAAGCTTGTATAAAACGTCTAAATGCTGCGCCGTGGTATTGCCCGGGTGTCCTTCGAAGCTGAGGTCGTGAACGGCAGCAAGCTCAGCGCGGCTCAACACCGCACTCATGAGCCCGTGTAGATTTTCGGGCGAAAAAAAAGTAGGCGTACCACCTCCCAGGTGGATCTCCCTGATGAGGGGTTTTGTGCCAAACTGCCGGAGGTACAGGTCCCATTCCTGCAACAGCGTTTCGATGTAAGGCTTTTCCACGGCATGGTTCACAGTGATGCGTGTATTGCAGGCGCAATAGGTGCAGAGGCTTTCGCAGAAGGGCAAGTGAATGTACAAGCTGATGCCATCCTGATGATGTGTTGCAAAAGCCTGTTTCAGCTGCTGCGTCCATACCACCTCATCCACGTTGCCATCCCAGTAAGGAACGGTCGGGTAGCTGGTATAGCGTGGCGCAGGAATGTTGTATTTTTCTACCAGGTTCATGTTTTTAGAATCGATGATGTTTGAAGCGGTCGCTCAGGTCCTTTATCCTTGGGAAAAGCACATTGTTCTCGATATGGATATGCAGGTGAAAATCCGCTTCAAAGGTTTTGAGCTGTTCCATCAGGCGCTCATAAGCCGGTGAAACACCGGGAGGAACATCGAAACCGTTCAGGAGTTTTTTTATTTCCTTCAGGCTGTCTACCGACTGCCTGTGCTCCGATTCCAGGATCCGGATCAGGTTCGTTGTTTTGGAAACGGCATCCTGGAAAGCAGGTGTGTTTTCTTCCCGGAGACTGAGCAGGTTCCGGATCTGCGGAAACAGGCATTTATCTTCCTTCCCGCAATGGCTCAGCAGCATTTCTTTCAGATCTCCGAACTTTCGGTCGATATGACACAGGACAGCGATATGAGCGAGATCGGTTTGAGAGGAGGCAATAAGATCCTGGATGCCGCTGTGGATGGCCGACAGGGTCTCCGCTTCATGATCGTGGTGCTGCCCGTTAATGGAATTGATAAGCAGTTCCGGATCCATGTCCTCGATGGTCAGGTGATGATTTTGTTTTTTCTGGAGCCGGCTGAGCTCTTCGTCTACCTCGGAGAAAGCCAGTCCTTTTTCATCGCATGCTTCCTTGAGTGTCTGGTTGCCGTTCTGGTAATAATCGAAACCATAGGCTTCAAACAAGGAAATGCATTCCGGGATATGAATGGCGAGTTCGGCCAGCTGTAGTGTCATCATGCGTATCATTGTGTCTGGTTCATTTGAGGTTTATGGCAGCAATTCAGTGTGGCGTGGCTGGCGGTGGTGTCCTGTTGGTTCGTTTCCAGCTTAGGGCTGATGTAGCTTATCCCCAGGTTAAGACCTCTTAGTATCAGTAATACAGCCATCACACCCGTAAGTAAAGGCACCGCCTTATGAATGAGATGGCGGGTCTTAACGCCGAGGATATGACTGGTATAACTCAGGGAAAACAGGAGGGGTAATGTACCGGCGCCGAAGAAAACCATAAAGAGCATGCCTTTCCATACGGCGCCTGTGGCAATCGCTCCGGCAATAGCAACGTATACCAGACCGCAGGGCAATAAGCCGTTGAGCAAACCTATCCCGAAGAAGGAGGCAATGCTGCGTTTCTGAAAGAGCCGGGCCATGCTTTGTTTCAGCCCGGCAAACCATGTATACAGCCGCCTGGCAGGGCTGAAGGCATTGACAACCTGTTTGGGAATAAGAAGGGCGAGTAAAACAAGGCTTCCCATGACCAATGATAAAATCTGCTGGAAGCCAAACAGCGCAAAGCTTTGCCCGATAAAACCGAACAGGATGCCGAGCATGGCATAGGTGCTGATTCTTCCCAGCTGGTACGACAGGATGGAGATCAATTTGCGGGAAGGCCTCAGCCGGTGTACGGGCAATGCCAGCGCAATGGGGCCGCACATGCCGATGCAGTGAAAGCTGCCGAGGAAACCGAGCGATATGGCTGCAAGAATATATGCCATCAGATGGTAATGATACTTTCTTTGTAATAAGTAACGGAATGATTTTCCCAGGACAGGCACATCTTATAAATGCCTTTGTGAAGGGCCGCTTTCGGGATCAGCTGTTCGCCCTCGCTGTTGAAGCTGAGCTTTTGCTTCAGGTCCATGGCAGAATCGGATGGACGGAAGAACAATACCTCTCCTTTGAAATTACCGGAGATGCAGCCAGGCGCGGCGTGCAGCAGGATGCCACTCTCCGTAAGCTGATAGTCTATTGTTTCCTTCAGCTGTTTCTCACGCGTCAGGGCGTCTATTTTTTGCTGGTAGTTCAGCTCCTGCGCATAATAATCTTTGGCAACGAGGTCCACTTTGTGCGAGCTGCTGATCATGACCATGCTTGTGATCAGCACCACGAAGCCGCTGTATACAATGGTTATTTTTACTCCCCAGTTTATCATATTGTTTTTTTTTTAGTGAGTTACCGGCCCTAAGAAGCTTGTTTTGACAGTCTTCACAAGCTTTCCTTTGCTATAGATGCCGATCTTTAATTCTGTTTTTCGTGTGTTGATCGCGTGCTTGTCAAGAAAAATAAAAAAGCTTCCCTGGGTCATGCTTTCTTTTTTGAGGATCAGGTCTTTGCCCACCACTTCGATGGTTGCTCCCGGAAAATTCTCTACTTTCAGGTTCACGGGAAGCTCGTTGCGGGTCTTGTTTACCAGCTTAACGGTGAAGAGGTTGCTGACCTTGTCATGAGGCTGCTCCTGGTAAAGCATGCCTTTGGCCCTGATGACGGTGGCATCGAAATCGGAACGGCTTAGCAATAGAAAGCTCTCCACGCCAATCAGCAATAATAGCACGGCCGAATAGGCTTTCATGCGGGTTGTAAAAGACAGCTTGACCTTGTTTTTAATACCACTCTCCGATGCAAAGCGGATCAGGCCTTTTTCCATGCCCACGGCTTCCATCATCTCATCGCAGGCATCAATGCAGGCCGTGCAGTTGATGCACTCAAGCTGGGTGCCGTTCCTGATATCGATGCCTGTAGGACATACCCTGACACATTTGTTGCAGTCGATGCAATCGCCACCGGTCCTTATTTCGTTCTTTTTAAATTTGTGACGCTCTTCGCCGCGCACATCATCGTAAGCTACAATTACCGAATCCTTGTCGAGCAACACGCCCTGCATGCGGCCATAAGGACAGACGATAAGGCAGACCTGCTCCCTGAACCAGGAGTACACAAAGAAAAAAACGCAGGTGAAGATCAGGATCGCGATGAGCCCGCCGATATGCTGCTGCATGGGCTCGGTGACAATCCTGAGCAGCTCGTCCATACCGATGATGTAGGCCAGAAAGGTGTTGGCGATCAGGAAAGACAGCAGGAAGAAGAGGCTGTACTTGCTAACCCGTTTTATGATTTTTTCCCGGTTCCAGGGGGCCTGCGCCAGTGCCTTTTGATGCGGGGCATCGCCGTCGATCCGGTATTCGATTCTCCGGAAAAGCATTTCCATGAAAATGGTTTGCGGACAAACCCAGCCGCAGAACACGCGTCCGAAGATGACGGTGAACAGCGCAATGAAGACAATGAAAATGAGCATGCCTATGCCGAAGATGAAAAAGTCCTGTGGCCAGAAGATCATGCCGAACAGGATGAACTTCCGTTCCAGGATATTGATCAGGAAGAGTGGTTCGCCGTGAACCTTAACGAAAGGCAGTCCGAAAAAAACAAGCAGGTACACATAACTTAAATACTTGCGGTAATTGTACAGCCGGCCCGAAGGTTTGAGCGGAAAGACCCATTTCCGTTTGCCGTTCTCATCGACGGTAGCAATATGATCGCGGAAAGAGTCGTCTGTATGCCCGGTGTGCGCCATGGTTTGTTTTTTGATTTGTGTAGTTTATTTAAGAGAATCTGCTTTCACGGCCAGGGTATCTGCGGCCATAGCAGATGAATCGGCAGGCGCGGCACTCTCCTGGTAAAGATCGCCCTGGGGTGCTTTTCCATCAGGTGGGTTGGTGCCTGCCAGTGTTCTGATAAAGCTCGAGATCTGCGCAATCTGTACAGGCGAAAGATCCTCCTTCCACGACTTCATCCCTTTGTCGACCCAGCCGTATTTTACCGTTTTGAAAATATCGGCCAGTGAGCCGCCATGCAGCCAGTAAGCATCCGTCAGGTTCGGGCCTACAGATCCCTGTCCGGCTTTTCCATGACAGGCCGCACAGTTGGCAATGAACAGCTCTTTGCCGCTTTCGATATCGGCGCCTTCCAGCTGCTTTACATTCGTTTCATCCACATTGTTGGCGGCATTCTTCATGTACTCTG
>CALRIU020000030.1:0-51736 GCA_943362175.1 Hydrocarboniphaga daqingensis
GTTGCCTTACACGGCGAACCTGCCTCATGCGCGCCATGCGATCCTTGCCATCAGCATGAATGGTGGCGGCGGCTTTGAGATCTGGCAGTATACCAGCCGCAAGGCGGAGCATGCCACCTTTAGCATTCAGCTGGGCGATCTCGGGATCTTTGCCGGGAAGATCAAATCCTATAACATACAGGGCTCTTATGATCACCTGAAACAGTTCGGAGCCACGATGCTTACCGCTATTACTGTAGCGCCCGATGGCCGCAAACATTTCTATATTCATGATCTCTGGAAGAATGTGTTTGAAGTGATCGAGGAAAAAACCTCCTGGTACCAGCAGAAAGACTTTACAACCGGTGGCATACTCGGTGCCGTGATCGGTGTGAAAGACATCGACCGCTCTATCGGCTTATATAAAACGGTTTTAGGATTTGACAACGTGGTCAGCGACACGACCGCTGTATTTGAAGACTGGAAAGGCGTGGAGGGTTCACAGAAAACATTCAGGCGCGTGGTGCTCCGGAACTCCAAGCCCCGCGAAGGCAGCTTCGGCCCTTTGCTTGGCGACAACGAGATTGAGCTCATCCAGGCCCTGGATTATACGCCGCGAAAAATATTCGAAAACCGCCTGTGGGGCGATTGCGGCTTCATTCACCTGTGCTTCGACATCAAGAACATGAAAGCTCTGGAAGCAGCCTGTATCAAGGCGGGACAGCCTTTTACCGTAGACGGTGGCGCAGGTTTTGAGATGGGAGAAGCGGCAGGGCACTTTACCTACATTGAAGATGCCGACGGAACGCTGATTGAATTCGTGGAAACGAAAAAGCTCCCGGTCGTGAAAAAAATAGGATGGTACCTGGATCTGAGAAAGCGCGATCCGAAAAAAGCCCTGCCGAATTTTATTCTGAAGGCCTTGCGGTTTAGCCGCGTGAAGGATTAAAAACGCTTTAACCAACATAGGCACATCGTGAGCATCGCTTCATGCCCTTGCATTTTCCTTAGCGCTGTTTTTATATAGCTGCTCTCTATGCCTTCTATGTGACTATATGGTTTATTCCTGCCTCTTTCTATCCACAAATCCCTACGAAAAGCCGCTTATGTACAAAGCGGCTTTTTCTTTGGCGAATCAGTAAATTAATTGCATTTTTACTATTCAAACCCGTGAAATGAACCTAAAATACACCCTTTTAACTACTGTTGTATTGGCTTTGGGAGTAGCCTGCTCTACTACCAAAAAAAGTAAAAAAACCGAAGCGCCGGTAACGATGAACGAACCGGCTATCCTGCTGGATACCATCAAAGTGCTGGCCGAAGAAACACCTAAAAAAGCCGTTTACCGCGCCACGGAAACCAAGCTCAGCGATATCATCCACACCAGGCTCTGGGTCAGCTTCGACTGGCAAAAGTCGCAGCTGACCGGGAAAGCCGAGATCCTGGCGAAGCCTTATTTTTACCCGACTAATATGCTGTACCTCAATGCCCGTGGCATGGAGATCAAAAGCGTGAAGGGAACCGCCCTGGTGTATAAGCCCATCATTGTCAAAAAAGGACAAAAGGTAAGCGAAGAGGATTCGTATACCAGGCTGCCGCTGAACCTGAAATACGTTTACAGCAATGACTCTATCCGCATCGATCTTGGGAAAGTGATGACCAACGAGCAGAAGTACATCATCGAGATCGAATACATTGCCAAACCCAATGAGCTGAAAAAGAAGGGGGGAAGCGAAGCCATCAACGATGATAAGGGCTTATACTTCATTAATCCTACAGGTGCCGATCCGGATAAGATGCCGCAGATCTGGACCCAGGGCGAAACGCAATCGAACTCCGCCTGGTTCCCGACCATTGACAACCCGACGGAAAAAATGACGGACGAGATTTATATGACCGTAGATGATAAATATACCACCTTGTCTAACGGTCTGCTCACAGACTCTAAGAAAAATGCCGACGGCACGCGTACCGACCATTGGAAAATGGACCTGCCTCATGCGCCTTACCTGGTGATGATGGCGGTTGGCGAATTTAAAAAGGTAACCGATGAGCCCTGGAATGGACGGGAGATCAGCTACTACGTGGAAAAAGAATACGAGCCTCACGCCAAAGCCATTTTCGGCAAGACCAAAAAAATGATCGACTTTTATTCGGATAAATTAGGAACGCCTTATCCCTGGGCCAAGTATGCACAGATTGTGGTGCGCGATTATGTAAGCGGCGCGATGGAAAACACCACCGCCACCTTACATGGCGATTTTATCTGCTACCAGACCACGCGCGAGATGATCGACGGCGCCAAAGGAGAAAGCACTATTGCCCACGAACTCTTTCACCAGTGGTTTGGCGACTATGCCAGCTGCGAAAGCTGGAGCAACCTCACGCTCAACGAATCCTTTGCGACTTATGGCGAATATTTATGGGAAGAGTTTGCCAATGGCAGGGACGCGGCAGACGACCACAGTGCCCAGTCGCGCTTCGGCTACTTCGCGCAATCGTCGCAAAAGCAGGTAGACCTGGTACGCTTTGATTATGACGAGCGCGAAGACATGTTCGATGCCTTCAGCTACAACAAAGGCGGGCAGATCATTCACATGTTGCGCAAATACGTCGGCGACGATGCTTTTTTTGCGGCATTGAAGCTGTACCTCGAAAAGCATAAATTCAACACGGCGGAAGCCCACGACCTGCGCCTGGCCTTTGAGGAAGTAACCGGAGAAGACCTGAACTGGTTTTTCAACGAATGGTATTTTGCGAAGGGCCATCCGGAGCTGGAGGTTGTGAAGTCCTATGACGTCACCGCCAAAAAAGTAAAGCTGGAGATCACGCAGAAACAGGATTTTAAAGAAACACCGTTGTATAAATTACCGATCGACATTGATATCTATGCCGGTGGGAAAAAAGAGCGGAAGCGCATCTGGATCGACGATGTAAAAAACACCATCCTGCTGGACGCCGCTGCAAATCCCGACCTGGTGAATGTGGACGCAGAAAGGCAATTGCTGTCTAAAACCACTTATGTCAAAAGCAAAGAAGAATACATCTTCCAATACAAGCATGCGCCGTTGTGGGGCGACCGCAGCGAGGCGATGGCCTATTTTAAGGCACATATCGCCGATGCGGATGTATATGCACTCGTGAAAAGCATTGCGAAGAACGATGCCTGGCGTAAGTTCAGGAGCGATGCCATTGCCATGCTGAGTGAGGTCGCCAAAGACAGGGAGGCCGATCTGAAACCCCTGTTCCTCGACATTGCCAATACCGATGCCAACACCAAAGTAAGAGCGGCTGCCATTAAGGCTTTGGCGGCGAACTACAAAGGAAGCGACCTGGATGCTTTGTATGAAAAGGCGCTTGGCGAGCAGTCGTATGCGGTGGCATCGGAAGGCTTTGATGCGATTGCAAAAAGCAATCCGGAGCTGGCCATGAAAAAAGCGAAGGCCCTGGAAAATGAACCTGCCAAAGAGATCATCTATTCTATCATGGACCTTTACGCCAAAAACGGCACCGACGAAAATCATGAGTTCTTTAAAAAAGTAAGAAAGCAATTCAGCGGCTTTGAGCTGATGGCTTATGGGAATATGTATGGCAAATTCCTGAAGCGCAGCAACAGCCCGGCGATAGCACTGGATGGCGCCAACGAAATTGCAAAGCTCGGCAGGTCGGACAACAAGTATGTGAAGTACGCCGCGCAAAAAGTAATGAAGGATAACCTGCTGAACGTCTGGCAGGATAAGGAAGACAAGCTGAAAGCGAAAATTGCCAAAGCTGAAGCGGATAAGCAGGATGCGACGACGCTTACTACCGAATTAAAAACCGTATCAGACACCAGAAAACAAATCCAGGAATTATATACGGCTATCAGGAAGTAGGCTTTTTAAACCGGTAATAAATCAGAAGCTGTCATGCCGGACTTGATCCGGCATCTCTCAAATGAATGAAAGATGAAGCTTACAAATGCATTCATATATATCATGTCCAACAAAAACCTGACAACCTTTTACATTGGGGTAACCAATGATTTGGAGAGAAGGGGTAGAGAGCATAAGTCGGGAGATGGTTCGGAGTTTACATACAGATACAATCTTACCTTGTTAGTTTATTATAAAATCATCGGTGATATTAAAACAGCCATAAGAAGAGAGAAACAATTAAAAAATTGGCAACGACAATGAAAACTGGAGTTAATAAAAGAATTAAATCCACAAATGGTGGATCTTGCAGCAGAGTGGATCTGAATTAAATAATATAGTGAGACGCCGGATCAAGTCCGGCATGACGCATCAAATTAGCAGATAGTTCAAAAATACAATTATGAAGAAACAAACACTTATCTTATCAATGGCCTTATGCAGTAGCATAGGCGCACAGGCTCAGAACAAGCTGCTTACCATCCAGGAAGCCGTTTCCAAAGGACGCACCACGCTTGCCCCTAAGCGGCTACAGGGCATTTCCTTCGTAAATGGAAGCGATAAATTTTCCTACATCGAGGATAATACTGTAAAGGTAGGAGATAACGCAACGGGCAAAACGATCGACGCCTTGTCGCTCAAAGAGCTGAACGCGAACCTGAAATCGGCACAACGCGATACGCTGGCTGCGATTGGCGCGGTGACCTGGAAGAATGCCAACCAGTTTTATTTCTCCAACAAAAAAGGAGAGTGGATCTATTCCCTCGACAAGAAAAACGTGACGGAAAGCGACCGCAAGGAAGAGGAAACGGGTCTCGAGTCGTATGAGAAAGAGCCGGTGACCGGCGCCATCACCTATTGCAGGAACTATAACCTTTACGTTTCCAAAGACGGCAAGGAAACACAGGTGACGACTGACGGCTCTTATGAGATCGTGTATACCGGGAAGAATGTTCATCAGAATGAATTTGGCATCAGCAAAGGAACCTTCTGGAGCCCGAAAGGGAATTACCTGGCCTTTTACCGCATGGATCAAAGCGATGTGACGGATTACCCGATCATCGACTGGACAACACACCCGGCGAAGAACGTGAACATCAAATACCCGATGGCCGGAGGTAAAAGTCACCACGTGACGCTGGGCATTCATAACATGCAAACCAATAAAACACATTACATCAAAACGGAAGGACCGAAGGAGCAATACCTCACCAACATTGCCTGGAGCCCGGACGAGAAGCATGTGTACATTGCCGTGCTGAGCCGCGACCAGAATCACATGAAGCTGAACGAGTATGATGTGGCAAGCGGAAATTATACGCGCACGCTTTTTGAAGAGAACGATGACAAATACACCGAGCCCCTGCACCCGATGTTGTTTGTGAAGAACAACCCTACACAGTTTATCTGGCAAAGCCGTAAAGATGGCTATAACCATTTCTACCTGTACAATATCAACGGCACACTCATCAAACAGCTCACCAAAGGAAACTGGGAGGTGAAAGCGGAGAACGGCTTCGATGAGAAAGGAGAGCGTTTGTTCTTCCACGCCAACGAGCAAAGCCTGGTAAACCAGGATTTCTACAGTGTGAATTTAAAAAGCGGGGAGATGAAACGTCTCACCTACGGTAATGGCTTTCACACCTGCATCGTGGACGCTAAAGGAAATTACATCATTGATAATTTCACAAGCGCTCATATCCCAAGAGAATACAATATCATCAACGCCAATACGAAAAAAGCCACCAACATTTTTAAAGCGGAAAACCCGGTGAAGGATTACAAGCTGGGTAGCTGGAATTTGTTTACGATCAAAAATGCAGAAGGAACCGACCTGTACTGCCGCCTGTTCAGGCCTATCAATTTTGACTCCACGAAAAAATACCCGGTGCTGGTATACCTGTATAACGGCCCTCACTCCCAAATGGTAACCAACACCTGGATGGCCGGCGGAGAGCTTTGGTACCAGTACATGGCAGAGAAAGGCTTTATGGTGTTTACCGTGGACGGCCGCGGAACCTCTTACCGCGGAAAGGCCTTTGAGCAGGCCACGCACAGGCAGCTGGGAACAAAAGAAATGGAAGATCAGCTGAAAGGCGTGGACTACCTGAAGTCCCTGCCTTATGTAGATGCCAATCGCATTGGCGTACACGGTTGGAGCTTTGGCGGCTTTATGACCACCTCGCTGATGACACGCCACCCGGGCGTTTTTAAAGTGGCTGCTGCCGGAGGGCCGGTGATCGACTGGACCTATTACGAGATCATGTACACCGAACGTTATATGGATTCTCCGCAGGATAACAAGGAAGGTTATGATAAGAATAATTTGCTGAACTATGTGGACAAGCTGAAAGGAAAGCTGCTGATGATCCACGGAGCGCAGGATCCTGTAGTGGTTTGGCAGCATAGCATCCTCTACCAGAAAAAAGCGGTAGACAAAGCCGTGCAATTGGATTATTACGTATATCCGGGCCACGAGCATAATGTGTTGGGCAAAGACCGCTCACACCTCATGGAAAAGATCACGGATTATTTTATTGAGAATTTATAAAAAAACTCAAAAGATAATTTGATTAAAGGGATTAAAGAGACGGCTTGACCTTTCCTCTTCGATCTCTGCGCTATAAACTCCGCGTCTCTGCGGTTAAAATAAATAACAACAAACCCTTATATGTCCTTAAAAGACTTATAAGGTTCAAAAAATTAAAACTAAACATGGACTTCACAAGCTACAAACACACGGTAACAGAGCGCTTCATCCGCTACGCTAAGATAGACACCCAATCCGATCCCAACTCGCCGACCTGCCCGAGCACCATGAAACAGAAGAACCTGGGAAAATTGCTGGTGGAGGAATTGCAGGCGATAGGGATCAAGGATGCGGAGCTCGATGAGCACGGTTACGTCTACGCGACCATTCCTTCCAACACCACGAAAGATGTGCCGGTGATCTGCTTCTGCTCGCACATGGATACCTCGCCCGACTGTAGCGGTGAGAACGTCAAGCCGGTGATTCATACAAACTACGATGGAAAAGATATCGTATTGCCAAATGATAAAACGCAGATCATCAGGTTTGCGGAACACCCGGACCTGGCCGCGCAAATAGGCAACGACATCATTACGACAGATGGCACCACGCTGTTGGGCGCCGATAATAAATCGGGGCTTGCCGAGATCATGGATGCCGCCGCTTACCTGATGCAGCACCCCGAAGTGAAACATGGCGCCATCCGTATTTTATTTACGCCTGATGAAGAGATCGGACGAGGTACAGATAAAGTGGATATGAAAAAACTCGGTGCGAAATATGGCTACACGATGGATGGAGAAAGCCTGGGTCACCTGGAAAATGAGACGTTCAGCGCCGATGGGGTGACCATCCTTGTCAAAGGTATTCCTACGCATCCCGGTTTTGCGAAAGGTAAAATGGAGCATTCCATTAAAATTGCTGCCGAGATCATCAACCGCATCCCAAAAGATAAAACGCCGGAAACCACGGAGAAGAAACAACCTTTCATACACCCGGTCGCCATCAACGGCGGACTGGAACAGGTGGAGATCAAGTTCATCATCCGCGCCTTCGATACGCCGACCCTGAAAGCGCTGGAGCAGGAACTGGAAGAGATTACGAAATCCGTTCTAAGCAACTACAAAAAATCCAGCTACGAGTTTAAGGTCAGCGAGCAGTACCGCAACATGAAGGATGTGTTGGACACCTGCTATTTCGTAGTCGAAAACGCGTTGGAGGCGATTAAACGGACGGGGGTCACACCGGTGCTGTCAAGTATCCGCGGCGGCACGGATGGCTCGCGTTTATCCTTTATGGGCCTGCCCTGCCCCAACATCTATGCCGGGGAGCATGCCTTTCACAGCAAGCTGGAGTGGGTCAGCGTTCAGGATATGGAAAAAGCCACACAAACCATCGTCCATCTGGCGGCGATCTGGGAAGAGAAGGCCTGAGAGCAGACGAGCTACCGTTTGATCATGGAGCTTAATTCTAAAAAATAACTTACCTTATCGGGGGAGATGGGAATCGTGGCTTTTGTTTGCATCACTAAATAGCCGCCATCGCTTTTTACATATTCGGATACAAAGTTGTAATTCACAATGTAGGATTTATTACTTCTGAAAAAATTAGAAAAGGCCACCAAAACATCTTCAAAATTTTTGAGAGTCCGGCTCACAATGAGCTTTTCCGTTGTGTTTAAATGAATTTCCGTATAGGTATTATCTGCTTTTAAATATACAATGCTATCCGTATTGATCAGCTTGATGCCATTGCTGGTGGGAATAGCAATTTTATTGGCGGTTATAGACAAAACCGGTTCTTTAGCGGTTTTTTGTTCATGCTTTCGTTTAAAGCGGTCAATGGCGCGCACCAGCTCTTCGGGTTCTATGGGCTTTAAAATATAATCAAAAGCATCCATTTTTATGGCATTGAGGGCATATTGCTGGTAAGCGGTAGTGAAGATGATGGAGAAGGTTATTTCATCTTCGTTAAAAAAATCCAGTAACTCTAATCCGCTGTGACCCGGCATTTCAATGTCCAAAAAGATCAGGTCGGGCTGCATTTTCCGGATAGCCTTTACCGCATTTGGCAAGTCTTCGCAGCTATCGATGACCTCTATGTCAGGGCATGAGTCCTGCAGGATATTTTTAAGCAGTGTCCGGGCCCTTAATTCATCATCAATAATAATAGCTTTAATTTTTGTCATAAGGTAAATGTCCTGTTTTATTATCCAAAAGCAGTTCTCAGTTAGTAAAATTTACTTTTGGGTTAGTGTTACCGGGATCAATAAATTTACGGTTGTTCCCGCCGGCAGGTTAAAAGGATCAAATTTATCAGTAATCTGTACGCTTGACAAGTCATGCCTGGAGCTTAAGATCTTAAACCGTTGTTCGTTAGCCCCACTCGAAAAAGATTCGTAGCCCTGGCTTTTTTTGGAATTTATTTCTTTGGATTGTTTGCGCCCGATGCCGTTATCATCAATGCAAACAGAGAGTAACTGATCTTTTATTTCGAAACGGATGTCTAACCGCTTGGCGCCCTTTTTATGCAGCAGGCCGTGTTTTATGGCATTTTCAACATAAGGCTGAATCAGCATGGGTGGAAAGAGAACCGTATCCGCATTTACCTTAGAGGGAGTGTGGATTGAAAACTCAAAATCATCGTTGAACCTTACTTTCTCAATATCCAGGTATAGGCGGAGGATATTAATTTCTTCGGATAAAGGAATGTTGTCTTTTTCGCTCATTTCTAAAATGAGCCGTGTCAGTTTGCTGAACTTGGCCAGATACGTGGAGGCATTTTTTTTGTCTTCGCTGTAAATAAAACTCTGTATCGTATTTAAGGCATTATAGAAAAAATGCGGATTCATTTGTGCCTTAATCGCTTTTAAAGATGTTTTGTAGTATTTCTGTTCATTCTCTATCTTTTCGTTTAGTAATTTGTTTTTCTGTTTTAGTTCATTGATCCGCCATTTGGCAATCAGAATCACAGAAAGGATCAGCAGGAATACCCACAGGCCGATGAACCACCATGTTTGCCAATAGGCTTTACCGATGCTGAAACAGATGGTCTGTGCCTTACACTTGCTGTTAGCTGGTTCGCCCGGCTTAAAGGTGATTGTATAATTGCCCGGGGCCAACGACGACAGCTTTAAGGACCGTGTCTGATTGCCTGCTTTTTCCCATGCCGAGTTGTTTATTTTATAATAGAGCGGAAAATTGAAATCGCTTTTAAAGCTCAAGATGGAGTAATTGATCTCAATATTATTTTGATCATAGCTTAGCTCAACAGGTGTATGTGTCGGGAAAGGCACGGAATTGACCAGAAATGTTGTGATGTAGAACAAGGGTTTTATGTTTTCTTCATCAACCGTGCTGAATCGTTTGGTAACGATGCCCTGCCGCGTAATCAGGGAAAGTTGCTGGCCCCACAATTCGAGGTCGGTAATGTCGTCGTTGATTTTATGTTGAAGTTGCAGGCTGAAGGGTCGCTTTTTTAAATCAATGCTATACAGGTACTGACCGGTTGTCAGAAATAAATACTGACCGCATACCTTTATAAAATTAACCGGTTCATGTTGCTTTGCCAGGGGGAGATGCAGGTACCGGGGTTTATTATCTTGTATCTGAATAAGATCGCCGGCTGTGGATAAACCATATATCACGTTGTCATAGTTGCAAAGCGTATTGAGGTAAAGCCTGTTGGTGTCTATTTTTATTTCCTGGATGTGTTCCGGCGTGAGGGTTATTAAGCCATAGCTGGTCCCAAAATATACCGTGCTGTTTCGTTCATCATATTCTACCGCTTTTGCCCTGGAGCCTAATGCAAATCTTGCATAATCAATCCCGTCGCTTCTGTGAGCATTATAAATAGCCGTCCACCTGTCTTTTTTGTTTTTATTGATCTTATATAAGGCACAGGTGCCCGATAAGGCGAATGCGTAGTAATTCGAATCAATCCGTTTGATGTCTTTTAACGCGCCGACATTATGCCAGGTACAGCGTAGGGTTGGGTCTAACAGCTCAATGTCATTATTGCTCAGAACCATGTTTTTATAAAGCGGATCATAATACAACGTGGTAATTTCCTTGTTATAGGGGCTTTTGTATACTTCTTTAATTTCATGGTTTCCCAAACTAATTTTATACAGTTTTCCCTCATTGGCACCTACATACAAATGGCTGTCTACTAACGTTGATCTGATGGGATTGATCCGGTTGAAATAGTGTCGCGTGTTTAGATCTTTCACAAACAACAAACCGGAATTTAATGTGGAGAACCAAACGTTGTTTTCCCGGTCTGTAAACACGTAACTGATATTATAGTCTTTGAAATAGGCCTGCCCCTTATTTTCCGGCTCACCGGTTTTAGACAGCCTGTAGGCGCCATTTGTGGTACAGAACCAGAAGGAATTGCCCGTAAAGGAAGCATTATGCACATTTTCAAGGGAAAGAGGAAAGGAAGGCAAAATAGAAGTTTCGGTGGCGCGGTAACAGTGTCGAAGCGTTTTATTGTTTTTGGCATACATAAAAACCCCCTTTCCGCCGTTGATGAAATGCGAGTACCCGTTGTTGTTTAACTCGGACGGAATAATAACGGCATGGTCTGAAAGGTCCGGACCGATCACATGTAGCACCTGGTCGTTGAACACATAGTAGTTGTTATGGTCACTGATCGTGCTCGAAATAAACTTGGGATTGATGTGCAGGCGCTTTTTGAGTTTTAGTGTTTTAATATCATATACATCAAGCCCTTCGGCTTGTATCAAAAACAAATGATCGCCAACGGCACCATAGTTATAGTAGCCCATAGGTGTATTTTGTACCAGCCGGTGAAGCGAATCCCGCTCCACATAAAAAACATAGCCGTCGAAGTTTTGGTACCAGATGCGGCCATATTTGTCTTCCTGGATGTTTGTGCCTGATTTGCTGGACTGAAACTTGGCGTTAAACGTCGTAAACTCGAAGCCATCGTATTTAACCAAACCTTTATCGCAGCTAAACCACATATAGCCTTTGCTGTCCTGAAAGATATGGTAAACGGCATGGCTCGGAAGGCCGGATGATTTGTCGATGTGCGTAAACTGAGGGTCCTGGCCTTTGCTTGTTATGCAAAGAAACAAAAACAGCAAAAGAGCGCAGTATGTGGATAAATATCGGATAGAGCAAATATAGGAGATTGCCGGTAAATGTTTCGGGTCTGAACAACGACTTGTCTAACCCAAAACAGTGTTTCACTAACCGGAGGATTTGTTATCTGTCAATGAAAACTAGTTTCGCGTAAAACTTAAGCCTATCCTGTTTATGAAAAAAATCTTACTATCAATTACCGTATTCGTGCTCGGTTCTGTGCCATTGCCTGCTCAGATTATTTCCACATTTGCCGGTACTGCAGGCGGTCCGGGTTATACAGACGGTCCTGCTGCCTCTGCGCAGTTTTCTTCCCCCTCCGGAATAGCAACCAACCCGTCCAACGGTGATGTGTATGTTGCTGATGCCGTCAATAAAAGAATTCGCAAAATCAGCGGAGGGACGGTGTCTACCCTGGCGGGGAATGGCTCTACAAATAATGTGGACGGAACAGGAGCCGCAGCAAGCTTTTCGGGGATAACCAAAATAGTAACCGATATGAGCGTAGATATATATGTAGCAAACATTGATAGGGTCAGAAAGGTTACTCCCTCGGGCGTGGTGACCACGTTCATCAGCAGTACAGCCCTGGCGGGCGTGTTGTATACAACAGCCAATATTACAGATATTGCTTATGATAATGGAAGCAGCTCGTTCTGGATCTCGGATTTCAACGGTAAAATTTTAAAGGCAACCGCTGCAGGATCTGTAAGTCTTTTCACTACTCTCGGGAATGCCTCTAACAGAATTATTGACATGGCAGCTGATGGGATGGGCGCTGCCTATGCGTTAAAAGTTACAGGAGAATTTATTAAAATCAATTCGAATGGAACATTTACTATTTTGGGAAATGCCGGTGCGGGCATCTTTAGCGGTATTGCATATCCGGGCGATGGCAACGTTTATATTTCGGGGACAAGCGCCAGTGGAGGAGGTATCGTGAGTGTCTACTCAACAGCGGGTGTTTTATTGAAGACCTTCTTTTCCGGTACGCCTGGGGATGTGGATGCCATCTCTGCGCTGGCAAAATCCAATGGTCTGGAAGACATTGCCTTTGCATCGATGTGGGGCCTTGCGGAATTCTATGTAATCGATGCCAACACGAATAAAATCAGGAGAGTACAATACAATCCCGGTGGTAGCTTAACGGCAGCCAGTCTCAATCAGCAGCACATAGACGCCTGCGGCGGGCAAACAGCCTTGTTTACACTGTCCGCTACCAACGCGACCAATTACCAGTGGTTCAAAAACAACGTGGCGTTAACCAATACCTTGAATGTGAGCGGCGTTAATACCCCGTCGTTGTCGATCGCTAATACTTCAGCAGCCGATCAGGCCACCTATACCGTGATGTATGCAAACACCTACTCCACTATGGTTACCGGAGCTTCAACCGGGCAGCTCAATGTGTTCCCGACACCCACGGTGACGGCCGCTGCACCAGCAGGCACTATCATTTGTAACGGCCATTCGCTGATGTTGAACGCTGCAGCTACGCCCACAGGAAGCAATACTTACGCCTGGTCGGATGCAAGCGGAGTCGTAAATACCAATCAAAGCGCTTTTGTTTCTCCTACGGTTACAACTACCTATAGTGTGGTTGCCAATAACGGTGCCTGCAACAGTAATGCTGCCACAATTACTGTAAGCGTTACAACCTGCACGGGCCTTACCGAAAATCAGCGCTCTCAACCCGCCAGCGTATATCCCAACCCAACCAATGGGATTATTTATATAGAAACAGGTTCTCTCGGCGCAACGACTATAGTATTGAACGACGTTGCAGGAAGAACAATGTGTACCATAACAACAGCGGAAGCAAAAACACCATTGGATCTCTCCGGTTTTGATTCCGGAATATATTTCCTGAGCATTCAGCAGAATGGCACACACACCATACATAAAATAATTAAACCATAACATAAAGACGATGAAAAAAACAGTAACAACAACCGTAGCCCTGGCATTTGGCTTCTCAACATTACATGCCCAACTCACAATCGTAGATCCTTCTACTTTTTCAGGGCATTACTTTACAGAAAAGAATTTAGTGGTGGAAGAAGGGTATTCTAAAAAGAAAAAAACGGAAATAGACTTCGTGTGGGACCAGGAGCACGGAGGGATTATCGGCACCGTGACGGGCTTCGAGAAAAAAAGTGATAAGGTGATTTTTTTCACCGAATCGGGTCAAAAAAACTGGGCCGCAAAAAGTAAGATCTGGGTGTTTAAAAGCGGCAACATGAATGATACGTACTATGGAAAAGACATGTTTAACAATGCAGGAAGCGATATTGAAACAGGCATCTTTATCGAAGACGGCGTTTTTGTTTTATTTGATTATACAGGTGGCGTCAATCAAAATGTAAAAACCTTTGATGTGGAAAATGATGTGAATAACGTCCGCATCTTTGCAAAAGATAAATCCAAGCTGAGTATGGATAAACAGGAGATCCTCAAAAAAGCAGATGAACTCATCAATGCTGCCGGTGGCGAACAAATGAAAAAGCAGTTGGATGATCAGCGCAAGGCCGATTTTGCTTTTCCAAAAGAAACGCTCAGCAAAACCGACAAGGCATTAAAAGCAGAGGTTGTGGAGTATTTTACGAATCTGCAAATGCCCTCGGATGATAACTCCACCTTTATTTGCGCCTACACGGTAAGTCCGGATTGGGCCATTATAAAAAACACGGCAACAGGAGCTATTTTAGGAAGGGAAATTGTGGTAGAAATGGTGAGAAAAGGAAACATATCGGGCAAGTGCAGAAGGTTTCCTTATTTATTGTACGCACAATATAACGGCAGCGGCTATGGAAAGCTGATGTTTAAGAAGAAATGGGATATTGTAGAATGCGATTGTAAGGATGCAGAGAAGAATAAGTAGAGGCGGGTAAAACCCCTCTGCAAAGGCAGGCCGCTTTTTGGGACAGTCGTATTTGATGGTCAGGGATGACAGGCTTTTCGGACCGTTTTGAGGCAAAAGGAAACAACAGTTAAAACGTGATTAAAAGTCAGGATAACACCTTAAATGAAATCATTTAACATCAGGATGTTAAAACTTAATAGCGATTTAACGCAAAAGCGGCCTGTCTTTTTCTATTTTGCAGCTTATGAAACTGCTATCAGAAGAGGAATACAGAAGCCTCAGTCTAAAAGGGAAGGGCAGAAGTTCCGAGCTCTTCAATTCTCTCATTAATCTTAAAAAGGGCGAAGCTGTCCTGATCGAACAGAAGGACTGGAACCGCAAAGCCGGTCCCAGCACCCTGGTCAAGTACATTGAAAAAAAGCATCACATGAAATTTGTGTGCTCGGCCCTTACCACCGAAAAAAGCTGGGTCGTGAAACGCATCGATGATGGAAAATCAATTCCCGTTCACAAAGCGAAGCCAGTCAAAGAAACGGCACAGGCCCCTGTAGCTTCTGAAAAAAAAGAGGACCATTTATTATTGCGTTCGGAGATCACGATCTTTTACCTGGGCCGCATCAGCGCGATGAAGATAGAGCGCATTGAGGATACCGTGAAGGCCGTACAGGCGCACTTTATCGATGAGGAGAGGCCGCTCATTAAAACGCTGCTGCTGGAGATCATTGCCCTGCTTGCCAAACAGCAGCACATCGTCATTGAGAACGAGAAAACCTATCTGCCGCTCAAGAGAAATTAGAGCGTGATCGCTACGACACGACAAAAAGAAGCAACCTCATGTCTCATCGTTGCTCCCTGAGCGGAGCCGAAGGCGGCAACGGGCATCCTTAAATCTCAATATTCGCCGTCTTCACTTTTCCCGCCCGTTTGTAGGCGGCAATAATAACACCGCCTGGCGTCACCACATGTTCTGTTAAGGTAAATGCGGCCGGAATGGCTCCCTGGTCAAATAATTTTTTGCCTTTACCCAAAGTCAAAGGATAGATTTTGAGCCTGAGCTCGTCAACGAGATCATTCTTAAGAAGCAGCTGGATGAACTTACTGCTGCCCCATACCTGGATGTCAGCGCCTTTCGAGTTTTTGAGCTTTTTAATATCCGCTACGGTTTTAATTACCATGGAGTTTTTCCAGCCGGTCACCAGCGGGTCCGATTTTTTCAGCTTTTTGGAAAATACGTATTTGGCGCCCTCATTGATCCCCGGCCAGAAGTCTCCATGCTCAGGCCAGTATCCTGCAAAGATCTCAAACGTTTTTCTGCCCAAAAGATAATCCGCAGGCTGTAGCTCTTTCTGCATTGCCTTGCCAAACACCTTGTCGGAGTATGCCGCCGTCCAGCCACCGTACTTGAAGCCGCCCGATACATCTTCCTTAGGCCCGCCGGGCCCCTGCATCACCCCATCTAAGGTGATCATTGATAAAACAGTTATTTTTCTCATAATCGTGTGTTTTGAAAAGTTATAGAATGTGATTTGTTACAGTACAAATTTCGGTAACAAGAACCTTTCTGCCGTATTGTAAACACGACAATAAGAGCCGCTGAATGCGACAGCCTAAAACGGAATTAAAAACAAAGCAAAGGTGCTGAGCGTAGTCGAAGCCACAATAGGAAACTATCCCTTGATAAACACAGGCCTCACCATATTCTCGAAGGTATAGATCTCGTCCCACTTTTCCTGGCTGATGAGCTTGCGCTCCACCACGGTAATCGTATGCACCGATTTGCCGCTCTGTTCGGCCTCCTTCGCAATAGCCGCAGAGGTTTCGTATCCTAAGATGGGGTTCAGTGCCGTCACAATCCCAATGCTGTTCATCACATTGTGTGTGCATACGGCTTCATTGGCCGTAATGCCATCCACGCATTTGACGATGAGCGCATGCACCGCATTTTTCATGTATTCCAGCGAGGTGAATAAGCTGAAGCTGATCACAGGCTCCATCACATTGAGCTGCAATTGCCCGGCTTCGGCGGCCAGCGTAATGGTGGTATCGGCGCCGATCACATAAAAAGCCGTCTGGTTTACGGCTTCCGGGATCACGGGATTTACCTTGCCCGGCATAATAGAAGAGCCCGGCTGCATTTTCGGTAAGTTAATCTCATTGAGGCCGGCCCGCGGTCCGGAGGAGAGCAGGCGCAAATCGTTACAGATCTTGGAAAGCTTGATCACGCTGCGTTTCAGCACCCCCGAAAATTGTACATAATCGCCGGTGTCGGAGCTGGCATCGATCAGGTCATCGGCAAGCCTTACCGGGATCCCTGAAATATCCGCCAGGTATTTCGTTACCAGTTCCGGGTAACCCTTCGGCGTATTGATCTTAGTGCCAATGGCCGTGCCGCCCATATTGCAATCCGCAAACAATTCACGCGCATCCACCACACGTTTCACGTCCTCACCGATAGAGCTGGCAAAGCTGTGAAACTCATCGCCCAGCAACATCGGCACCGCATCCTGCAGCTGCGTTCTACCCATTTTCATAATGTGGCTGAACTCCTGTCCCTTGCGGGTAAAGGCCTGCCGCAGCAGGTCAATTTCCGCCAGGTACTGATCTGTTTTTTTGTACAGCGCCAGCTTCAACGCTGTAGGATAGGCGTCGTTGGTGGACTGCGAGCAGTTCACATGATTATTGGGATGCAGGAACTGGTACTCGCCTTTCCGGTAACCTAAATATTCCAGGCCGATATTGGCAATCACCTCGTTCGCATTCATGTTGATGGAAGTACCTGCGCCGCCCTGGATGAGGTCGGTCACAAACTGGTCTTTGTACTTGCCGGCAATCAGCTCATCGCAGGCAAACACAATAGCTTCCGTAATCTTCGGGTCCAGGATACCGCAGTCGCGGTTAGCAAGCGCCGCAGCTTTCTTCACATAGCCGAAAGCCTGGATGAACAAAGGCTCGCGGGAAATAGGAATGCCGGTGATGTTAAAATTTTCGAGTGCCCTCAGCGTCTGCACGCCGTAATAAAAGTCGTTGGAAATTTCACGTTCGCCCAGGAAATCATGTTCGATGCGGCTGTTGGCTTTAGGTTCCATAAATTGTCGCTTAATTTTTTAGAAAGGAATAAGCAACATGAAATTACGCATTTTCCTTAAACTAATGATTCAAAAAAATGGAGCGCAGATGACGCGGCATATTTATGATTTGTTAAGATGGAATGGAACAAGGATCAAGCGAATAGAACGAATCAGGGAAACGGTTAGAGACAGATATGGTAAGTGCTTTGTGAATCGTAAACATTTCTCATCCCTGTTCTGAATCCGTGCTCATCTGCCGGATCCGCGTCATCTGCGTGCCATTTGTTCTATCACTCAATCCGCCTCAGGTTAAACACCTTCGGCTGGCTGATCACCATCGGGAACTTCTCAATTTTCACGGAGCTGCTATCCAGGCCAAAAGCTTTGGCTTCGCTCAGGCTGAAGCGTTTTAAAAAGAAATAGATGTTCAGCACGATCTTCTCGAAGAGAGGCAGATCGTTTTCATAAGACAGGAATTTTTCGATCACCACAAATTTAAAATCACCGATCACATTATTTTTATTCAGGGATTCGTAGCGGCTGGTAATGTCCACCTCGCCGGCACGCACCAGGTCTTCCACCACCTTACGGAACATGAGGTTGATCTTAGGCGCCACGCGGAAGCCGATCCGGAAATCGATGCGGATAATATCATTGCCCGCCACGTGCGTCACCTTATAGTCCATGCGGTATGGCTCGTTCATCACATCCACATGCACAAACCAGTATACATCGGCTTTTTTCGGGCGTTTCTGCAGGATCGAATAAATAATCTTCGCCTCGATCTCTTCCGGGTTATTGGCACTCGTCATATAGACCAGGTGTGTGGCATATTTGCTCATGGATTCGTCGTTGCTGAGATCGATCAGCTTGCCCTTGTGATCGTCGAGCCTCACCATATCCACATAACGCTGTCTGATCTTCTTGGAGAGGAACCAGACCGTCATGACCCCCATCAGGATAAACGCAATGAGCAGGGTGATCCAGCCGCCATGCGAGAACTTGCTGAGGTTTGCGGTCAGGAAGGATACCTCTATCACAAGGTACATGGTAATGATGCCATAAATAAACCACTTATTGTAGCGCTTCATGTGCATGTAAAAATTGAGCAGCGTGGTGGTCATCAGCATACAGAGCACAATAGCCAGCCCGTAGGCCGCTTCCATGTTCGAAGACTCCCTGAAATACAGCACCACCCCGATGCATCCCGCCAGCAGCAGCCAGTTTAGCGAAGGAATGTAGATCTGTCCTTTCAGTACGGTCGGATATTTCACCTCCACCTTTGGCCAGAGGTTCAGGCGCATGGCCTCGTTGATGAGGGTGAAGGAGCCGCTGATGAGCGCCTGGGAGGCAATAATAGCTGCAATGGTGGCAATACCGATGCCGTAAGGAATAAAGCTCTCCGGCATCATCGCATAAAAAGGATTGGTGGATTTAAACACATCCATCGTTTTGCCTTCGTTCGCAATGAGCCAGGCCCCCTGCCCGAAGTAATTCAGCACCAGCATGGATTTCACAAAGATCCAGGAGATCCGGATATTCTGTTTCCCGCAATGCCCGAGATCGGAATACAAGGCTTCCGCGCCGGTCGTACACAGGAATACCGCGCCCAGGATCAGGAAACCCGAAGGATGTGTTTTCAATAACAGGTAGGTATAGTAAGGGTTCAAAGCCGAAAGCACCGACCAGTCGCCGACAAGCCGGTATACGCCCAGAACGCCCAGCATCAGGAACCAGACGGTCATCAGCGGCCCGAAGAATTTACCGATGAAACCCGTACCGAACTGCTGGATGAAAAACAATCCGCAGAGGATGCCGATCACGATAGGCACCGTGTTCAGCTCCGGCTTGAAGGCACGGAGACCTTCTACCGCAGCCGATACGGAGATCGGCGGTGTGATGATGCCATCGGCCAGGAGCGCGCTGCCACCAATGATGGCCGGCACAATGAGCCATTTGTATTTGGTGCGTTTCACCAGGGTAAATAAAGAAAAGATCCCGCCTTCCCCTTTATTGTCGGCTTTCAGGGTAAGGATCACATACTTGAGCGTGGTTTGCAGCGTCAGAGTCCAGAAGATGGCAGAGATCGCCCCTTTCACCAGATCGGCTTTGATCGGCGCGGAGCCAACAATGGCACTCATCACGTAGAGTGGGGAGGTTCCGATATCCCCGTAGATGATCCCAAGCGTTACTAATAATCCTGCAAGAGTGGCCTTGTTGATGTTGTGATTCTTTTCCATGTTTCTTTTGCTCCTTTCCGGTACGCCGGATAAGGCGGGACAAAGGTCATAAAAGCCCCGCAAAGTTGATAAACCAAGGCATAAAGATTTTATAAAGATTTTTATTTGAGGGAGGCTTCAGGAGCCTCAGCTACCATACCGTACTCACACAAACCTGTAACCGATGCCGCTTTCTGTGATCAGGTGCTGAGGCGCATTATGGTCGGTTTCGATCTTTTTGCGGAGCTGGGCCACATACACGCGCAGGTACTGCGACTGGTCCACGAAGCTTGGCCCCCAGATGCTGCGGAGCAGGAACTGGTGCGTCAGCACTTTGCCTTCGTTCCTGGCCAGCAGGGCCAGCAAGCTGTATTCTGTAGCTGTTAGCTTCACCGGCTCATGGTTCTTCTTCACGGTACGGAGCGCAAGGTCTATCTGCAGGTCGCCGCTTACAATCACCGGGTCTTCCAGCTCGGTAGCCGTGCTACGTAATACGGAGCGGATGCGCGCCAGCAGTTCCCCGCTCCGGAAGGGCTTCACGAGGTAGTCGTTGGCGCCCAGATCCAGGGCTGTCACAATCGCCTCCTCGCTGCTCTGCACCGATAAAATGATGACAGGGCGTGTGTACCACTGCCGCAGGCTTTGCAGCACCACGTGGCCGCTCTCGTCGGATAAGCCCAGGTCGAGCAGGATCATATCGGGAGGATGGCTTGCAGCCAGGGCGAGGCCTTCGCGCGCGGTCGGAGCTTCCTTCACCCTGTAGCCATTGCTCTGCAAGGTAATCTCCAGCAGCTTGCGGATCTGCGGTTCATCGTCGATAACCAGTATGTCTATAGCGTTAGGATTCATGCCTGATATCATTTACATGGGCAATTTCTGCGGGGATATCGATCGTAAAGCGCGCGCCGTAATCCTCCCCGTTCTCCAGCCGGATGCTTCCGCCCATGGCCTCCACAAAGCCCTTTACGATAGAGAGGCCGAGGCCCGTGCCACCGGCATGGGTATTCTTGAGCCGGTAGAACTTTTCAAACACATGGGCAATCTCGTCCTCCGGAAATCCGTTGCCGGTATCCTCCACAACCAGGATCAGGTGGTTGTCTTTGCTCACCGAGGCATGAATGCTGATCACCGCATACTTGGGGATATACACCGCCGCATTATACACGAGGTTATGCAGCACCTGCTCCAGCAAGCCGTAATCCAGCTTAAATAAAGGCAGATTCTCTTTGATGTGTACCTCTACCGGTTTATGGTTAAAGCTGTCTTTCAGCTGGTTGAGCACATCATAGATCAGCTCATTGATGTCGCACCAGTCTTTTTTCGGTTGCAGGAATCCTGACTCCAGGCGCGACATATTCAGCAGGTTTCCCACCTGCCTGTTGAGGCGGATGGAGGCTTTGGAAATCTCGGAAAGCAGCTCAGCGCTATGCGCTTCCGAGAGCTTCTGCTTTTCCTCCTGCAGGGTGTCGGTGGCGCCGATGATGGTGGCAATCGGTGTGCGGAGCTCGTGCGACAGGGAATTAAGCAGCGTATCGTATAATTTGAGGGTGTTTTCCCGCACCGTTTTCCGGTTGGCCTCTTTTTCTATTTCCCTGATCTTGTACGTCAGCACGGCGTTCACCATGGCAATGATAAAATACATGGAAAACAAGAGCACATTCTCCGTGCTCTGAATGGCAAACGTAAACCGTGGAGGAATAAAAAAGTAGTTCCACACCATAGCACTGAGGCAGGCAGCTACCACCACCGGCGCAATGTCGAAAAACATGGCAATGAGCGAAACCAGCACCAGCAGCAGAAAAGCAACGACTTTGTATTCGACATAATCCGACAAGGCATAGCACATGGCCGCAACACTCAGGATTAAACTGATGCTGACGATGTATTGGTTTTTTTTATTGTATTTATGAAGCAGGAAGTTCGGCAAGGGCTCTGTGTTGACAACACAAATGTAGTGTAAGTAAGCCGAAGGAAATCAGGGACCGGATAAAGATTTTATAAAAACCCTCCCCCGGCCATTAAGTAGTCATTAGCAGAAAAGCCCGGAGAATCATTGCTTTACGAGGACGGCAGAGCGGTGACCGCATTTCACAAAAAGCAGTTGATTCCCGTCTATAGCGGAAAGATCGAGCAATGCCGCATCGGCCTCACGTGAAATCCGGATCCTGTTGGTAAGGTCCTGCCCCAGCATATTGGTGACGGTAATTCCGCCGGGCCCCTGTTCCAGGCCGCTGATCTTCACGGTCGTTGTGGCAGGGTTCGGAAAAAGAATTAGCTTGTCCGGCAAGGGGCTTTCATGATGCCTTTCCACCGATTTAAGAGGAAAGAAAGTTGTGCGGCCATCAAAATCAGTCTGACTTAGCCGGTAATAGGAAATGCCGGGAAGCGGCTGCACATCAACGGCTTCGTAATTGTTTTGTTGTTGTATGCTTCCGGCTCCGTCAATACGGTGGAGTGTTGTCCAGGCAAAGCCGTCAGCCGATCGCTCTACCATAAAATAATCATTCCTGCTCTCTGAAGCAGTGCTCCAGTTCAGGCGCACGGCGCCATCCAGGGGGGTCGCGTAAAAAGCGGTGAGTTCCACGGGAAGCACATTGCCTGGGGCATAATGAAGGGTACCATTAAAGCTCCGGTTGTTGTAGGTAGTGCCAAAAGGATAAGCTTTGCCGATGCCGCCTGCAATGGTCACATTGGCATCGGAGGCAATGGTGGTGTAGCCCGCGTTGTTTGTGTAGCGGATGCCTGTCGTTGCCGCAACGTTGGTAGCCGTCACATAAAAGGCATAGGTTTGTCCTGCCGGAATAAACAGGTTGATCGGGATATTCATCGGTGAGGGCGCGTCAAAGCCCACACAGGGAACCGAAGGATTTGAACCAATGAGTGTCCATGCTGCCGCATTGTTTTCCGATCCTACATAAGAGCCTACTTTGTAATAAATCTCGTAGTGGCCATTGCTGCCCAAAATGAGGTTGAGGTCGAAGCAGATTACGGTGATGGCATTGGTAGTCGACACGTTGAACATCTCTCCCTTGTTGCTGTTGTTGCTCACATAAGAGGTGGCAAGGGCAGAGCCGTAAGAAACACATTGAGCCTGAATCGCGGATGTCGCCAAAATCAAACTGAAAAACAAAAAACGCTTCATGCGCCAAAACTACCGATAATGCAGAATGTATCCATAGGTTTTTTTACCTGTTTTGCGTAAAGTTTAAGTCAGCGATAAAAACAATTCCTTTTCCGGGATTCAACTCAGGCTCTTTTTGCTTCTCATTTTTCTCAAATGCCGGATGTGGTCGGCGCGCCTCTCGCCATGCAGATTTAAAGCTGCGGTTGCAGGCAAGGATCGTCTGCAGGCAGGATGATTTCTTCTTCTGTGAGAGGGATGCTCTCAATATTCCAACGTCCGCATTCAGCGCTTCCATTCAGAAGCGGCGGCTATTGCTTCAATACTTTGAAGGTCTGTGTGTTTTGTTCTCCTATTTTAAGGATATACATGCCAACCGGCAGAGAATTTAGAGCAATCTTTGAGCTTCCCGACACAAGCTTCCCGGTTAAAACCGTTTTTCCTAATAAGTCCGTGATCGTGTATGCCGAACCCGCTACATTGGCGTTTGCGACAACCGTGATGAGCTCAGTCGCCGGATTCGGATAAATAACAATACCTGCCCGATCACTCAATTCGTCTACCGAAACATCGAGTGTCAAATCACGAACGATACCCCTCAACACCCATTTATCAGGATCAATACCGACGGAAACCACCGAGTCATTGAAGTTAAAAAAGTAATTCTGGCATTGTTTATCATTCATCACGGTGATGAGGGTGTCAGCACCTGTAGCAAACTGAAACCGGATCTGCAAGGGCATCTTAAACACAGGGCGCCAATTATTGACGGGGCCTTGTTGCTGGCAAATCGTTAATGCCGTGGATGATCCGGAAGAACGGCTGTAAAAATTATATTTATATTTTGGATAGTACTTATCGTAGATCCATTGATCAAAAAAATACTGGAGATTCTGGCCCGATACGGTTTCACACACCTGCTTGAAATCCTCGGTGGTAGCATGCCTGTATTTAAACGAAGCGGATGTAGCGTATGTTTTCATGCAGTTAAAGAAAACGCTGTCACCTAAAACACCTCTTAGCATGTGCAAAACGTAAGCTCCTTTTTTATAAATGATCGGTTGAAAAATATTAAAGGCATCGGTATCCTGGGGTAAATAAACCGAGCCTCCGCTGTACCATTCAAAGCCCGTCATGTAAGATTTATAAGAAGCAAAGCCATTCAGGTGTTCTGAGATCAGCGCTTCGGAATAAGACGCGAAACCCTCATTCAGCCAGCCGTGATGCCAGTCTGTACAGGTAATCATGCCACCAAACCATTGATGGGCCAGTTCATGCACCGAAGTATAATACCAGGATGTACCCATGTTATTGTTATTGGTAATGGTATTGGTTTGGTTTTCTATAGCGCCATAATATCCCAATTCCGTCATGCCATACTGTTCCTTTTTGAAAGGATAATCACCGAATAACTGGATGTACCTGTCGAATGCGGCAGGCATTTGGGCAACACCCGCGAGAGACAGAGTGTAACTCGCATCGAAAACGTGATAGGTTAAGGGAAATGTTGAATTAACGCCTGAATACGTTTGATGAATGGTTCTGTAATTTGAAATGGCTGCCATCACGTAATAGGGCACGATCGGGTAGCGGTGTTTCCATTTAAAGGTTTTCGAATGGCCGGATGAGCTGTCCACACCGGCCAATAATCCATTGGATACCGCGCTCAGTGCAAATCCATTAATAATGGAGTCCTTTATCGTGATGTCTACATACACCGAATCGGCTTTGTCCGATGGCCCATCCTTGCAGGGCCACCAGTACTGCGACAGAAAGGGAGTGCTTAAGGTGGCAATGACCGGCTCGTTAGTACCATGAGTCGAATACCTTAAGCCCTTGGTGGCATTTGCCAACAAAGGAACGCCGTGATAATATAGTTTTATCGCAACAGGATTCCCCATGTTAAAACCGTGGGCCAGGTTAATGGACACAATATCGTTAAGTGAGCTAAAGGACACAGCATCCATCGTCACACTATCCACGATCATGGATGAGTGGAGGTTTAATTTTAACGCATTCAAATTATTGATGGTCGGTTGTAGTTTGATAAATACACTACCAGCTATGTAATGAGAATCGATGGCGATGCTGACATCTAAATGATAAAATTTGATGTCGATCGTCGTATCCGAGTGCAATTGGGCTTGTGTCCGCGACTGAAATGCCGGTTTTTGATTTTCCCACTCCTGTTCATAGAACCGGTCTCTTTCGATGTGTTCGCATTGCGCATAGCCCACCCGCGAAATCAGGATCAGCAGAAGCCAGTAGTTTAGAAATAGTTTCATGGTATTTAAAGGTCTAGTGTTTATCAAGGCCGCCCCCGGTCAGGCAAACGCCTCTGTTTCTTAGACAGGCTGCATCGCCGGCTGGTTTCAAAAAAGCAAAATATATAAGACGATAATGCGACAAAACAATTCGGAGGCCTCTGTTTCCAATGAAAAATGGGATTGGCCTAAGCACTTGGTTTAGCTGCACCTGGTAAAGCGGGGCTTAACCTTCTCCGGTTACGGAGGGTCGAAGCGTTTATCCCCTTTCCTTTTTAATAGGTGTAAAGGCTAATGGATTGGCAGAGATCTCATCCTGCAGGCTGCGGCACCGGTACACATCAATGGCCATATAAAGGGCCTGCCTGAACGAAGACTCGTCGGCAATCTGCTTGCCGGCAATTTCGTAAGCCGTGCCATGATCCGGCGAGGTCCGCACATAATTCAATCCTGCCGTGAAATTCACACCATTGCCGAAAGCCAGTGTTTTGAAAGGAATCAGGCCCTGGTCGTGGTACATGGCCAGCACCCCGTCGAACTGGCTCTGCGTATTCTTGCCGAAGAAGCCGTCGGCAGAGTAGGGGCCGTACACCATCATGGTTTCTTTCGCTTTCTCGATGGCCGGAGTGATCGCGGTTTTTTCCTCGTCGCCGATAGCGCCGTTCTCACCCGCATGCGGGTTCAGTCCCAGCACGGCAATCCTTGGCTTGCGGATCCCGAAGTCGTGCTTCAGGGAATGATGCAGCTGTTTGATCTTGGCAAGTACTTTATCGGTTGTGATTTGTTGCGACACATTCTTTAAAGGCACATGCCCTGTCACCACCGCCACGCGCAGGTCGTCGGAGCAGAGCAACATGAGCGGCGTACCTCCCAGCTTTTCACCGAGGTATTCGGTATGGCCAGGGTAGTTGAAGCCCGCTTCCTGCATGGTGTGCTTGTTGATAGGCGCTGTTACCAGCACATCGATCTTCTGCTCGAGCAACGCCGCCGTAGCAGCCTCCAGCGAGATCTTCGCATATTTTCCGCTGATGGCGCTGGGCTTGCCCATTTCAATGTTCACCTCTTCCTCATAGCAAATAAACACATTCGGTTTCTTCGTATGAAGCTGGCTGAAGTCACGCAGCGGATTAAAATTAAAATCTTCCAGCCCCAATGATTTCCTGAAATAGGAAACGGTTTTTTGGGAGCTGAACAGAACAGGAATGCAGATTTCGGAAAGGGCAGGCTCCGACAGGGTTTTCAGGATTACTTCCAGCCCAATGCCGTTCAGGTCTCCCTGCGATATGCCCACTACTATTTTATTATCGATCATACGTTTATTATTTTATCCATCCAACCAGGCAGGCCACTTCCTCACCGTCTATCGCTTCCCACTTTCCTTTGTAGACATTGTAAACAGACATGCCCTGCTGATACGATTCATCGCCCATCACGATCTCTTTCACAATGGCTGCGTAATTGGCCGAAGCCTTAAAATTCTTCAGATCAAAATGATCTTTACCGATTTCCTTACCCTTAAGCCAGATTCCCCTGCCGGTAGACTTCTCTTCCATCTCTACAGAGAAGCCCGATTCGAGCTCCTTGTAGAAGCTTTGCAGCATCGTTTCCTTGGCCGGATTGATGAGGAAGAGCTTATCCTTGAAATAAAATTCGACGAACGAGCCGGTCTGCCCGCGTATGATCTTATACGTAGGAGGCATCTTGGCTGTAGAATTGAAGGTGCCGAGGGCTTTCGCCGTTTTGGTGGAGATCGTATACTTTACCACACTCCCTTCCAGATCGGTGATCTTGATATTCGGGAAAAGGAAATTGTCATTGTCAATCCAGTAAATGGGAATATCGTACATCTTGTTGTTGGAAGCGCTGACGCCGCCGTGGCCCGCATCCTCCATCAACAGCACCTTGCTTTTGTTCTGAGGATAGTAGTAAAGCTTGTAGGGCGATTTGGCCCGGTCGAACTCCACATCCTGTCCCGGGATCGGCTTAAAGGTCAGGCTCTTGATCTCCGCATAGGTATTGGTCTTCAGATCGAAGTAGGAGTAGTACTTGCCTTTGAAAATATCGTTGGTGAAAAAGACAATGCTGTCGTTGCTGCAACGCACCAGTTTGGCAGAGCCATCGTGCAGCACTTTTTTTTCTTTCAGGTCGAGGATGTTGCCGATGCCTGTGATCATGTAGCGGTCTTTGTACAGAACGTTATCGCCCTTATCGGCGCGGATATAATCCTTTTCATTCTTGCGGCCCGCTACGCTCATGATCTTTTCACGCCCGGCGTATACATTGTTTACATAATTGTAGCGGTAGATCATCTGCCCGAGCTCCGCTTTTTTGGCAGGGTCGTAATGCACCACAATCAGCGATTCCGTAGCCGACTGCGCATAGCCCGTCAGGGTAAGAACAACGAAGAGTATGTGTACAAAAAGTTTCAATTTAAATTTATAAGCTGGAGAAGAAATCAAACAATAAGCGAACACCATAGCCTGTGCCGCCTTTACCGCGGTAGCTGTCTTTTGCGGTTACAAAAGCCGGGCCTGCAATATCAAAGTGCATGTAAGGATAATCCGTGAACTTCTGAAGGAACTTGCCGGCAGTAATGGCGCCGCCGTAAGGCCCTCCCAGGTTTTTCTGATCGGCGATATCCGATTTCAGCAGCTCATCGTATTCGTCCCAGAACGGAAATTCCACCAGGCGCTCGTGCATGCGCAGGCCACTCACCGTTAGCTTTGTTTTTTGCTCATCGGTGGCTGTTCCCATGCATACAATGCCATACTGCCCGATAGCGGCGGCGGCGGCGCCCGTAAGCGTAGCCAGGTCTATCGTCAGCTCGGGCTTATAGCGCTTCGCATAATGCAGCGCGTCACCCAGGATCATTCGCCCCTCCGCATCGGAGTTCAGCATTTCCACCGTGCTGCCATCCATCATCGTAATGATGTCGCCGGGAGCAAAGGCATTGAAGCCCGGGCGGTTGTCCGTAGAAGGCACCAGCCCGATCACGTGTACATTCAGTTTCGCTTTGGCAATGGCATACATCGTACACCCTACGGCCGCTGCGCCGGCCATGTCGCACTTCATCATATCCATGCTGTTGGCGGTAGGCTTCAGGCTCAGGCCACCGGTATCATATACCACCCCTTTGCCCACCAGTACATAAGGCTTTTTATTTTTCGCATGCTTAGGCTTGTACTCCATCACCGAAAACGTCGGAGGGTCTACGCTACCCTGGTTTACAGACAGCAAACCGCCCATGCCCAGTTGTTTGATCTTCGCCTTGTTGAACACCTCTACCTTGAAGCCGGCCTGTTTGCCCATGATTTTAAAGGCTTCTGCGAGGTCAACCGAATTCAGGTAGTTCACCGGCTCGTTCACCAGGTCGCGTGCTTTCAGGGTCGCATCCACCGCGATCGATAAATTGCTGAGGTGCTGCGTTCCGATCTTTGCATCCGTTACAAAAATGGTTGACAAGGTATTCACCTGTTTTTTGGCGCTTGGCTTATGCCTGATGAACTGGTAATTGGCCAGTGCCATGCCTTCTGCCAGTGCCAGCGAAAAATCCACTTCCGCCGTTTCATTCACACACTGGATCTCTTTGTATTTTCCGGCATTCAACGCATCGGTAATGCTGGCGCCGTGCTTGCGCAGCGCCTCAAGGCTCGTATAATGGTTTTTGGACGTATCGGCAATGATGACAAATACCAGGCGGTTCAGCGCATTGACAGAGATGAATTTTTTATCGTGCTGTTTGATCTCGCTGCTGATGTACTGCTCCTGTTCCTTGCTGAGAGCATATTCAGGTTTGTTTTTAAACGAAGTTGAGATGATCGCCAGGCTGCTTTTTGCATCAGGCTTTACCTTTTTGCTGATAGTTGTCATACGTGCGAATATACTAAAAATCAATTGTTTGGTGCAATGCCCTTAATGTTTTATTAACCAGATGCTTTGAACAACCAAAAAAACCCATCTACCGGGCCCCGGGTTCTCGGGGGCAGGTAGATGGGTTTCTGTAACAACACACACAAAGGCTTAGTTTCCGAATTCGCTGATGAACTTAATCCGCATCAGCCTTACTTCCTCCTCGCTGTATTCATCCTCGCCCAGCTCTTTCAGGATCGCGTTGATATCGTCCGTCTGCGATTCGCGCAGGCATTCGTAGATCTCGTCTTTCTTATCCTCGTCAATCGCCTGGTCGATGTAGTAATTGATATTGACTTTGGTCCCTGAGGTTACGATCGTTTCGATCTCCGTGAGCAGGTCTTCCATTTTCAGGTTCTTGTTCTTCGCCATATCCTCCAGGCTCACCTTGCGGTCAATGTTCTGGATGATGAACACTTTCAGCCCCGATTTATTCACCACCGATTTGATCACCATATCGCTCGGGCGCTCAATATCGTTTTCCTCCACATGCTTTTTGATCAGCTCCAGGTAAGGCTTGCCGTATTTGGCCGCTTTGCCTGCGCCCACCCCTGTGATTTTGGTCATCTCTTCCATGGTGATCGGGTAGTTGATCGACATCTCCTCCAGGGACGTTTCCTGGAAAATCACATAAGGCGGTAAATTATTTTGCTTGGCGAGCTTTTTCGTGAGGTCCTTCAGCATCGCATACAACACCTCGTCGGTGCCGCCGCCCTTGCCCGAAGAAACATCATCATCGTGATCGCTCTCGGCATTGCTGAAATCATTGTCGCGTGTAAACTTAATGCTATGCGGATGTTTCAGGAACTCGCGGCCCTTATCGGTAATTTTTACCAGGCCGTAATTCTCGATGTCTTTGGCCAAATAGCCATTCACAATCGCCTGGCGGAGCACCGCGTTCCAGAACTTATCGTCCTTATCGTGGTCCACGCCCCTGCCCCAGGATTCCAGCGCATCGTGCTTGTAGGATTTTCCCGTAGCCGTCAGCGTACCCGTCAGAATATTGATGATGTCTTTTACCTTATGCTTCTCCTTGCTTTCGCTGATACACTCTATCGCCAGCTCCAGGTCTTCCTGCGCCTCGAATTTTTGTTTCGGATGGCGGCAGTTGTCACACATTTCATTACAGCGGTTGTCGTTGAACTCTTCTCCGAAATAATGCAGGATGAACTTGCGGCGGCAAGAAGATGTTTCCGCAAAGGAGGCCGTTTCCGACAACATTTGCTTTCCGATCTCCTGCTCATTCACCGGTTTGTCCTTCATGAACTTTTCCAGCTTAATGATATCATCGTAGCTGTAAAACGTAATACAATTTCCCTCGCCACCGTCGCGCCCGGCCCGGCCTGTCTCCTGGTAATACCCCTCCAGCGATTTAGGAATATCGTGGTGGATCACATAGCGCACATCCGGCTTGTCGATTCCCATCCCAAAGGCAATGGTAGCCACAATCACGTGGATGTCTTCCATCAGGAAGCCGTCCTGCGTTTTGGCGCGCTCTTTGGCATCGAGCCCCGCGTGGTAGGCAGAAGCCTTGATCCCGTTCACTTTCAGGGCCTCGGCAATTTCCTCTACTTTTTTGCGGCTCAGGCAGTAAATAATCCCTGATTTCCCTGAGTTTTGCTTCACATACTTAATGATCTCCTTGATCACGTTCTGCTTGGCGCGGACCTCGTAATATAAATTTTCGCGGTTAAAGGACGATTTGAATAATTTGGCCTCCAGCATGCCCAGGTTCTTCTGGATATCCTGCTGTACCTTAGGCGTGGCCGTAGCCGTTAATGCCATCACAGGTACCGAGCCCAGTTTGTCAATAATGGGCCTCAGGCGGCGGTACTCGGGGCGGAAATCATGCCCCCATTCCGAGATACAGTGTGCCTCGTCGATGGCAAAGAAAGAAATCTTGAATTCCGAAAAGAACTCGATGTTGTCTTCCTTATTCAGGGTTTCCGGAGCCACATACAGTAATTTAGTCTTCCCGGAAAGGACATCCTTCTTCACAGTAGCAATCTCCGACTTGTTGAGGGACGAATTCAGGAAGTGCGCGATACCGGTTTCATTGCTGAAACCACGGATGGCGTCCACCTGGTTCTTCATCAGGGCAATCAGCGGAGATACCACAATGGCGGTTCCCTCGCTCATAATGGCCGGAAGCTGATAGCAGAGAGACTTCCCCCCCCTGTTGGCATAATCACAAATGTATCCTGTTTATTAAGGATATTATTGATAATGGCTTCCTGGTTTCCTTTGAACCCACCGAAGCCAAAAAAGGCTTTTAAGGGTTTGAGTAAATTATACGTTTCAACTTCTGCAATCATGTTTATAATGATTAAAATATGTGTTTTATTGAGTGAATGATTTGCGCGAAAGGCATTATAAAGATATAATTAAAATTTTGAATAAAACAAAACTATTTGACGGTTAAATCGGATTTTCAGATTAATTAACGCTTAACAGCGATGAATGACCCCCTTCTGAAATGGAAAAAACAGGCATTTTCTAAAACTGTGACTTTTAATTCCTTCCCGCGTTATAGAAAACAAACTCCAAAAATTTTACAGAAATGAGGATAAGTCTACGAGGTCTTACCGGAATTGCCATTGTTATTTCAGTCGCATCCTGTACCATTCAAAAACGCGTGTACATGGCCGGCTACCACATCGAATGGAAAGCCTTTGCCAAAACAAGCCCCCGCCACATCCGGCCCGATATCACGGGTTATTCTCTGAACGCCTACAACGCGCTTTCCACCAAGCCGTCGCAGGAAACCATCATCAACGCCGAAGACCCCGATGAGATTTATTGTGCCGAAGGAACGGTCATCGGATTTCCGGAAAACGCCTTTGTCTATGAAGACGGCGGCGGCCCCATCAAATGCACGCAGGTTGCGGTGTATGTCACGGAGTTTTACACCCTGTCGGATATCATTGCCTCCGGCCTTACCACCACCGATAACAAGCGTACGCTGGCCTCTGCCGGGATGGTGCATATCGAGGCGCGCTGCCACGGCGAAAAGCTGAAGCTAAAGCCCGGGAAAAAGCTTAGCCTGCGGATGCCCGCTTTCCCGGGCGATGAAACCATGAAGGCCTTTTCGGGGAAGCTGAAAGACGGCATCATCGACTGGAAGGTGGACGGGAAATTGAAGATCGATAATTTTAATGACGGCGCTCCGGATGCCGGAAAGGGCGATACGTCGCCTGAAGGGGAAGGCAGCTATAACCCGGAAAGGATCTCTTCCAACGAAGGCGAGTACCAGGAAACCTATATCATGAGCATGACCAAGCTGGGCTGGATCAACTGCGACCGCTTTTACGAGACCAAAAACCCCACGCACTTCCTCGTCAAGGCCGATTCGGTAGAAAAGACCTTTGTGGCGCTGATCTTCAGGGACATTAAATCGGTATTGCCCGGTTACCAGTTTGCCAACTTCAGCACCGAGTTCAATGGCATCCCGAAGGGAGCCGATGTCACCATCCTGGCTTACCGCGTGGATGCGAAGACAAAGGAAGCTGTTGTAGGGCGCGAAGACATTACCGTGGGCGACGATACAGGCGTGGTGCAGCTGGCGATGCAGCATGTGAAGCTCGACGATTTTAAGACGATGCTGAAGGAGTTTGATTAGCCCTGGTGACTTCGGCTCCGCTCAACCACCGGATTATACACTTTGTCAGATATTAGTCGCTGACTGAGCGGAGTCGAAGTCAGCGGATAGGGTGGCCGAAGCCAGCCTATAAATTCGTATCCATGCGTTTCATATAGCGCAGGAAGATGACGATAAAGATCAGCGAGTAAAAGATATTGAAGTAAAAGCGGAAGTTCAGCATATCCAGGTACATAAAGGTGACAACGCGCACCGTGAACATGATGATAAAGAGGGTGACACCCCAGCGCTTCATGTGCCACACGCCAATGACGGATACGAACTGCAGGGTAATGATGATGCCGAGCACCATCGGCACAAAGTCGCCCATGTGCTTTATGGAGGGCATGAACAGCATCGGGAATGCCAGCAGGATCAGGATAATAGCAATGACGCTGATCACGCTGATGGTTTTGGGTCTTGCTACCTGTGCCATAGTTTTAATTGGTGCGTATGGCTTCTACCGGATCGAGCTGCGAAGCACCATAGGCGGGAATAAAGCCGCTGATGATGCCGATGAGCACCGAAATGGTGAGGCCTAAGATAATGTTGGAGCGTGTGAGGGTAATTTCCATGTCGATGGCGCCACGCGCCAGGAAGGTAAGCAGGTAGATGAGCAGAAGCCCGATGATGCCTCCCATCAACGATAAAAACACCGCTTCGAATAAGAATTGGGTGAGGATGAAATAATTTTTGGCGCCCAGCGATTTCTGGATGCCGATGAGGTTGGTACGCTCTCTTACGGAAACAAACATGATGTTGGCAATCCCGAAGCCGCCCACCAGAATGGAGAAGCCGCCGATGATGGCACCGGCAATGCCGACAATGTCGAACAGGCTATCGAAGTTCTTGCTGAGCAGATTCGTTTCATTAAGGGCGAAATTATCGTCGGACAAAGGCTTCAGGCCACGCATGCTTCGCATCACGCCGGTAAGCTCGTCCTTGAGCTGAGCATTGCTCACTCCCTCGCGGGCCTTTACGGCAATAAAAGGATCGCTGTTCTCCGATTTCACATCCATGAAGAGGCGTGCAAAATTGTAAGGAACCACGGCCTGGTTGTCCATGCTGTTGCCCAGCATGCTCTCCCCTTCTTTATTGAAAACGCCGATGACCTTGCAGCTTCTTCCCGCCACCTTAATGGTTTTCCCGATCGGGTATTCCTTGTTTGGAAACAGGCCTTCGGCAATAGTATTTCCCAGGATTACTACATTATAGCCGCCTTCGGCTTCATCTTCCCTGAAATAACGTCCTTCTGCAATGTCGAATGTTTTTACCTGTCCGTAGCCGAAGGACCATCCCGAAACGATCCCGTTCTCCACGGTGTTGTTGAGGTGCTTTAAGGTTTTGCGGGCACCGATCCTGAAACCCATGGCATCTGCGCCTTTCAGCTTGCGCTGCAATTCACCCAGCTCTTTGTAAGCCGGCACCGGGCGGTTCATGTATTTCCACCAGGGATAATCGGGGCCGAAGGTCCAGGGCCATTTCATCACGTACACTACGTTATCGCCCAGGCTTTGCACGCTGCCGCGGATGTTGCGCTCGAGGCTATCCACAATGGTAAAGACGGTGATGATGGCGAAAATCCCGATGGTAATACCCAGCAGGCTCAGGAAGGTTCTGAGCTTGTTGGCCACGAGTGCGCCCCAGGCAAACAAAACACTTTCTTTAAGCAAGGCCAGGATCATAGAACAAATATACGCGGATATTTCCGATGTCTGACATGACATTATAGACCATTAACCCGAAAGAAAGTTCATTTGGTTCCTGTAGAGGCATTTCAGGACGGAGCGAAAATCCTTTTGCCGGACACTGAGCGAAGTCGAAGTGCGGCAAAAGATTGTAGCAGGACAGCAAGCCAGTGGATTGATGGGCCGGCATGAGCATGAATCACGACTCCGCTGTCTCTTTGCGGAGGCACGCCCACAGGATACCATGCCACAAATCTTGTTGGATTACCTGTCCAGTACCGGCGGAAAATGCTGCAGGGTGGAATAATTGATAAAGCCCAGGGTGGATTTTTGATTGACGGTGATGGTCCGGTTGCTGATCTGCCCGTTGGGTCCGTTGAGCTGCAGATTCAGGGTGTTTTCGCCTTTGCTGAGCGGGATGCGCGTATACGCCATAAAAGAAGGAAGGCTCTGCCAGTTGCGCGTATCGGCTTTCTCTGTCAGGGCACCTGCAATTCCCAATAGAGCGCCTGCCGCTTCATTTTCCTTTTTCAGCTGTGCCTCCGCCAGTTTTTTCAGCACAAGGCGTGAGATGATGAGGCTCATCTCTTTCAGGAAACGTTCTTTCAGATTGGTGCGGGCAATAACGGCGATGTTTTCCGCCATGCCGGGCGTGTAGCTCTGCCCGTTGAGGGTGATGGTGAGGCCGGTAAAGAATAGAGGAACATCCACATATTTCGGGAAGGCTACCCGGATCACATTCAGGTCGGCCAGGCTCGGATCGTCTTTTTTATCGGGTAAGGGAAAAGGAATATTGATCGTTCCCGATTTATCGGAAAATACCAGGTCGCCGCCGGCACCCTTTACGAGGAAGAGCATAATGTCTTCCTGCTCTTTCACCGGGGCCAGGCCGTTTTCCCAGATAAAGACCAGCTGCTGCCTGGCAGTATCCTTCACGGTGTTGAAAGGCATGTTGAAGGTTTTGCAATACTCGTCGCGGTCGGCATAAAAACCGGATTTGTGAGCGGAATTGATGAGGTCGATCTTGAGCTGTTCGGGCAGTGTGGCGCCCAGGTACTCATTGCCGTTATCCTTGATGTAAAGCTCGTAGGCGTTGCGGTAGGAGATAAAGGCATTGTTATAATCGCTCATGCGTTCATATACCAGCCCCTGCAGGGTATGCGCAAAAGCATCGGAACGGTATTTTTTCCCCTGCATCAGCTGCTTGTCAGCCAGTTCGTTTAAGCGGATGTTGATCCGTTTGGCTTCCACCAGCGCATCCTCGTTCATGTTGAGGTAGAGGTAATTCAGGGCTTTGTAATAGTTGACCAACACCCGCTCAAAATCTTCGCCGTGGTATTTGGTCATGGCGCTGTTCACCAGCACGGCCGTAGAAACATCGGCTACCACGGTTTTTTCTTCCATCAGCAGATCGGCCCGGTTGAAGTAAAAATTGCTGGAATCGTATTGCTGTTGCAGATGAAATACCTTACCCAGTTCCAGGTTTCTTAACACCTCGTTGCGGTTACGCTTCAGAAATTTGGTGTTTAAAATATCTTTCTCTGCGGCTTTGTAATTGGCGTCGTTCAGGTCCTTATGATAGCCAAGTACCTTATCGTAGTAAGTACGGCACGACATCAGCGAAAGCAGGGAAATAACTATATAGAAATGTTTTTTCAAGGGAAAGCGGGCAATAGGATTAAAGACCTGGGACGAAGGCAAGGTTCAAAAAGTTACATTACAAAACATTCCATACGGTTGATGTATGGAATGTTTTGTGGATGTGTTCGATAGAATTAGTTCTTAACGTATTTGGTGATCTTTTTGTCACCGATCCAAACCACTTCGTTTGTCTGGATGTTGGTTAACTGAAGGTTGATCTGGTAGTAAACCACTTTTTTGCTTTTATAGGAATCCACGATCGAGTTGATGTCACCCTGCAGCATATAGTCAGCGCCCATTTCGAGGCCAAACTGTTTCATGGTGCTTTGGCTGGCGTTATCCTGTTGGTCGCCGCGCTCTCCGCGGATCTCGTTACGCTTGTCGCCGCCTTGTACCAGCTTCACCTGTCCGGCATTAATGAAGGATTTTTCCAGGTCCTTGATAAAAGTTTCCGCCTCGATGTGCTCATGGCTTTTGTTTTTTACGAAGCCAACGATCACCACCGGTTTTTTACCTGTTTTCTCCACGTGGGTAGCAAGCCAGGACCCCGTTTGACATTCTTTGATGATCTCCTCGGCCGTCAGTCGGGAGTCGGTATTGTTCCAGCGTCCGCTCAGGTCAACCTGGTCTTTTTCCGAAATACGGGTTACTTTCCTGTTGCAGGATACGGCGCTCAGCAGAGCGGTAATGGTGAAGCAAGCGATGATTATCTTTTTCATAAAGCTGTGTATTAAAATGTTGTGTTTCTGGTTTAGGACAAATATAGGATTAATGTTTTAAAACGTGCCAGAGCGTTAAGCCTAATAAAGCAGTGCCTATGGCAGAGTTAATGGTTCCGAAAGTAGGGCCTCCCCAGTAACGCGGCCTGTAGTAACCACCCCAACCATTACCGTAACCGTAGTTCGGGTAAGGATTGCCATAGTAGCCGTTATTATAACCGTAGTTGTTGTAGCCATAATTATTGTAGCCGTAGTTGTTATACCCGTAGCTGTAGCCATTGTTGTAATAACCGCCGTAGCCATAGCCGCGCGACATGATGCGGGCCATCCTGCGCTCGTGCCTGCGGGTAGCTGCGAGCTCTCTGCGTTCTTTCTTAGCCTGCACATCGTCGATAGCCTTGTAGGTATCCTGGATGGTTTGTCCCTGGTTTTTGGTCAGCTCGACAGACTGTTCCATGTATTTGGCCCTGCTCCTTTGGAAATTAGGGTTTTGATCAGGTAACAGGTTCACGCTGTCGTGTTGAGCATTCACACTGATGCAGAACAGTGTTGATAAAGCGATGGTGATGATATGTTTCATAATTTCTCGGTGTTAATCGTGTTTCTGAGTGTAAAGGTATTGGGTCGATCCTTCATCCCAAAATAAATGGGATAAACTGCAAAAACTTGTACATCAACTGCAAAAACAGGCCTCAAAGCCCCTGAAAACGGGCCTTATGTAATGTTAACTTTCTTTAAAAAGGCTTCTTTAAACTCGCGGCCAATGGGAATCTCCAGCTGTTTCACGATCACATGATCGGAATGCACCGACTCTACGTGATGCAGGTTGATGATGTAGGATTTATACACCTGGAAAAAGGTATCGGCAGGCAGCGTCGATCCAAAGTCTTTTAGTGTTTTACGGATCAGGTATTTTTTTTGAGGCGTGTGAATGCTGATGTAATTTCCATCGGATTTCACGTACCAGATATCGTCGTGCTTGAGCTTGATAAAGGTGGTGCCATCCTTAATGAATACCACCTGCTCAGGATCGTCTCCCGCTTCGGCTGGTGGCGGAGAAATAGCCGTGTTGGCGGTAAAATTGGAAAGGGCAATTTCGATGCTCGTGTAAAGGTCGTTCTTATCAAAGGGCTTTACCAGGTAGCCGTTCGGCTTTAGGTGCTTGGCGCGGTCCACGGTGGTTTTATCGGCGTGGGAGGTAATAAAGATGAAGGGTAGCTTATAGGTTTCCTTGATGGCTGTTCCGACATCGATCCCGTCTTTTTTGCCGCCCAGGTTTATGTCCACAAGCACTGCATCGCTTGTTTTCTCATCGAGGAACTTCACGGCTTCATAATAGTTGGTGGCATTGCCAACCACCTCGTAGCCCAGGCTGCGCAGCGTTTCGCTGATGTCTTCCGCAATGATGAACTCGTCTTCTACGACCAGGATCCGTGTTGCCATATAATTATACCTGCGGTTTTTTAAAATCGATGAAACAATGTGTCCCCTGATGGCTTTCGAAGCGGACAGTGCCTTTTACCTGGCTGGCTAAGCCTTTCACCAGTTTTACGCCAAGCGAATTTAAGGTTGCGGGATCGAAACCCACAGGCAGGCCTTTTCCGTCATCCGAAACATGCAGCTCCAGCTCCTCTGCGTTCTTTTCTTTCAGGCTGATGCTGATCGTTCCGGAGCTGCGGCCGGCGAAGGCATATTTATAGCTGTTGGTGAGCAGCTCATTAATGATCAGGCCCAGGGGAATGGAGGTGTCGATGTCGAGCGAAATGCCGTGGGTGTCGATATGCTGTGTGATGTTTTTTTTCTCGTTATTGAAATTGGCATCAATGGATTGCGCCATCTGCACGATGTAAGCCTGGAAGTCCACCGAACTGAGGTTTCCGGATTGGTAGATCTTCTGATGGATCAGGGCCATGGAGCTGATGCGGTTCTTCGCTTCATTCATGATGCGTTTCAGGTTTTCATCGTCCGTGCGGTTGGCCTGCAGGTTCAGCAGGCTGGAGATGATCTGTAAATTGTTTTTCACGCGGTGATGAATTTCCTTGAGCAGTGTTTCTTTTTCGGTGAGAGAGATCTCGATGATGCGTTTTTTCTCTTCGGTTTCCTGCTGCTGCTGCGCGATGATGCGGTTGGCCTTTTTGGTATTCCGGTAGTTCCTGTAAAAGGCGAGCGCCAGCAGCAAAGCCAGCGCCAAAGCGGCAATAACGAGGTATACGATCTTGCGGGAGCTTTCCACTTCCACTTGTTTTTGAAAGAGGTCTTTCTGGTAGGTCTTGTTTCGTTCCGATTGCTGCAGGCTGTCGTAGCGGAGCTTTTCCTGCAGGATCCGCTGGCGCGTTTCATTTTTTGCCAGGCTGTCGTTGGCCTGTTTCAGAAGCTGCGAGATCTCGTAAGCATCTTTGTAATTTCCTTTCGCCACAAAACGTTCCTCTGCTTTTTTCAGATCTTTCAGGTAGGCCTCTTGTTTGTCGGAGGGCTTTGTGAGAGTAGCCGTGGGTGTTGTCAGAGGCTGTGCCGTATCGGAGGGTACCAGTGCCGGCTTATCCTTAACCGGGTTTACAGAGGGCTTCGTGTATCTATCTTTGCTGCGCTGGTGGTTCGGGTTCTGGTCCTGGAGCAAGGTGCTGTCAGGCCTTTGTGCTACGGCCTGCGCAGTAAAACAAAAACAAAACAGGATATGGATCAGTAATTTCATTCTTGGTTGAATGCCGGTAAAGATACCGAATCCAAATGAAAAAATAATGATGCCGGTTTTTGTGCGGTCAGCCGGGAGTTACTTTTTTGGTATTCTTCCTTTATCCTTCCAGGTAAATTTACGGCCCAAGAATTAATGATAATACATTTCATTTAATCTTATTTTTGCAGGGCGAAATATCCACCATGAAAAATCAGAAGAATGCCCTGCTGTTTATTTTTATTACACTCCTCATCGACTGCACCGGCATCGGGATCATCCTGCCGGTGACACCCAAACTCATCGAAGAGCTCACGGGAGGCGACATCAGCGATGCGGCTAAATACGGCGGCTGGCTCTCGGTGGCTTATGCGGCCATGCAGTTTTTATTTTCGAGCGTGTTGGGCGGGCTGAGCGATCGCTACGGACGACGCCCGGTGTTGTTGCTGTCCCTGCTTGGCCTGGGCATTGATTATTTATTCCTGGCTGTTGCTCCGAGTATCTTCTGGCTCTTCATCGGCCGGATGATTGCCGGTGTGTCGGGCGCCAGCTTTACCACAGCTTCCGCTTACATCGCCGATATCAGCAGTCCTGAAAAACGGGCGCAGAATTTCGGGATGATCGGTGCGGCCTTCGGCCTGGGCTTTATCCTGGGCCCCTTGATCGGTGGGGTGTTCAGCCACTTCGGCACCCGTGCGCCTTTCCTGATTGCTGCCGGCTTATCGTTGGCAAATGCGCTATACGGCTATTTCATCTTACCCGAGTCCCTGGCGAAGGAACACCGCAGGCCTTTCGACTGGAAGCGCGCCAATCCCATAGGGATGTTCCTGAACATCAGCCGCTACAAGCATTTGTATGGTTTATTTGTTATTTTGTTTTTGGTGAACATTGCCGGGCATGCGGCACAGTCGACCTGGACCTATATTACCATCCGCAAGTTTGGCTGGGATTCGGACATGGTGGGTTATTCCCTGGCGTTTGTCGGGCTAACCATCGCCATTGTGCAGGGAGGGCTGATCCGCATCGTGATTCCGAAAACAGGCGAGGTCAAAGCGTTTTATATCGGGTTTATGTTTTATGTGTTAGGCTCCGTGGCCTTTGCCCTTGCCAACCGGGAATGGATGATGTTTGCTTTTATGATTCCTTATGCGCTCGGCGGGCTTTCCATGCCTGCTGTTCAGGGCATCGTCTCGAATAATGTGCCTGCCAACGAACAGGGTGAGATGCAGGGAATGCTCACCAGCCTTGTCAGTATTACAGCTATCATCGGGCCTTTGATCATGACTAACCTGTTTTACTTTTTCACGAAAGACACTGCTCCCGTTTATTTCCCGGGATCGCCTTTCATGTTGGGGGCTGTATTGACGGTGATCTGCCTTTTTATTGCTATCAAGGCGATTCCAAGCGCCATGCATCACAAATAAGTTCAGCGGATCAGGCGGATTTCAATAAATACATTATATTTGAAAATATGAAAAAACGGATCTTACTACTGGCCGTTGTGGCCCTGGCTGCATGCGGCAGCAAGCAAAAAGCGGTTGTTGTGCTTGACAAATCATCTGCCGACAACCTTCCGATGGATATTACCATCGATGACACGATGAAGATTCACCTGGTATCGGATACCTGCTTCGACCTGAATTTACTGGAAGGAGAACACGTTCTGAAATCCAAAAACCTGACACAAACCTTCAAGGTGAAAGAGGGTGGCGGGATCATCAACCTGGATAATACGGAATATGTGGTATATCCGATTGAATATTCAAGTTCTAAGCTGGGCATTGGAAGCATGAGGTCTGAAACGCCGGTGTTGATCGATTCCTTCATTGTGTTTAAAAATCGTGAAGTGTTCGGCAAAAAAGTGCCGATGTCGGATAAGAAGCTGCTGGAGATGTTGCCGAAGATCGAAAAAAACGTGGTGAGCGACGTGGACGCGAAGAAAACACACCGCTTCACGAAAGTTGGCAAAGACCAGTTCTACATTCACAAGTCATGGGACTTTAACCTGAACGACCATATTCCTGAAACGATCGAGATCAAAGGTGTCGGTGGCAGCACGATGAAATATGCCGCCATGCGTGCCGATTACTTTTTGCTGTCGCTGTACTTAGGCAACACCGAATACAGCGCCCGCACCATCGCCGATGTGAAAGCCGGGCTTTATGACAAAGAGCAGGAGCTGGCAAAGGATTCGATCCCTGAGCTCAATTAATATATTTTAAGGTTTTGCCCGCCGGGTGCGCCTTTTATTATTAAAGGATAAAATGTAAATTTGGTATTTAAACCGGATTTTTGAAAACAGCCGTTTTATCTTTTCTCCCGATACTTTTCATGCTGGGCTTTTCCGGTTGCCGGCAGAGTCATGATTATGCGCGTTATGTAAAAGAGCTCGACAGCCTCAAAGTGGTAACTGAACAGGCTGTGGATAATTTCACAACGGTTGACAGCCTTGTCTGTTACGAGGCTTATTCCAAAGAACGCAGCTACAGGCTTTTTATCGAGTCGCATGTGAACGATACGGTTCCTAAGGAAACCGCCGAAGCGCTTACCGGATTCTTCTCAACAGAAAAAGCCCTGAAAGACTACCTGGCCCTGAGGCCTGTGTGGCTCTCCGAAGCGCGGTCGGTGATCAAACAGGTGGGGCTTTTGTCGAACGACCTTAAAAACGGGAGCATTGAAACGGCAGAGGCGGTGGAGTTTATCAGCACGGAAAAAAAACGTTCGGAAAAGATCATTGAAGAATTGAAAACAAATACCGTTCTCATCCGGAAGCACCTGGAGCTATACAACAGGCATCTTCCTGTGGTGGAGCAGGTATTGAAATCATATAACGCCGGGATCTTACCGGCTATGACACAGGAGGAAAAACAGCCATGAAACATGCAGGACTGATCATTTTATGTTTGCTGGCGTTTTTCAGCAGGGGGCTTGCGCAGAAAGGCAATGATGAGCAGCTGGCCATGTATTACTATGAGCGTAAGGAATACGACAAGGCGGTCGTATATTTTGATAAGCTCTATGATAAGGCGCCCGATATGTATTATAACAACTACTATAAGTGCCTGGTAGAGTTAAAGGATTTCGGCAAAGCGGAGAAGATCACGAAGAAGCAGCTGAAGCGTAATGACGGGGATGTGTTCCTGTATGTACGGCTGGGAAGCATCTACAAGCTTCAGGGCAATGCCGACAAAGAGAAAGAGCAGTATACCAAAGCGTTGAAAGAGCTGCCGGCCGAGCAAGGGGCGATCTTTGCACTGGCGCATGCCTTTGAGGATGCAGGTCTTTACGACTATGGGATAGAAGCCTATAAAAAAGGCCGGAAGGAATTCCCCACAACCTATCCTTTCTATTATGAGATTGCAGACCTTTACAAAAAGAAAGGCGACCTGAAGGCGATGATCAACGAATACCTGGATGCCATCGAGTTCCGCGAAAGCGAGCTTTATACGGCGCAGGCTAATTTGCAGCAATCGCTGGGCTATGATGATAAGAACGGCGGGCTTAACAACCCTTTACTGAAACAGGAATTGCAAAAGCGCATTCAGAAAAATCCGGACAAGACCGTGTTTGCCGAGTTCCTGATCTTCCTGCAAAACCAGCAGAAAGATTTCGAAGGGGCATTTGCGCAAAGCAAGGCCCTGGATAAGCGCCTGAAAGAAGATGGCACGCGCATGATGGAGCTGGCAAAGCTATGCATCAGCAATGAGAATTATGAAGTAGCCGAAAAGTGTTACCAATACATCATCGGCAAAGGGAAAGAGAATGCCTATTACGATATGGCGGTCATCGAAAAACTGAATAGCAGCTATGCGCGCATCACCGCGAGGAACAACCCGCCGACCGCGGAGGTGCTCCTGCTGGAAAGCAACATTGAGGCGGCGATCAGGGACTATGGCATCAGCAATCTGACCTTGCCGCTCATCAAAAAGTCGGCGCTGCTCAAGGCCTATTACCTCGACAAGCCTGCCGAAGCAATCGAAAGCCTGGAAAATGTGATCTCCCAATATACCTTCAATAAAAATACGATGGCAGACATTAAGCTCGACCTGGGCGATATGAACCTGCTGGTGGGCAATATCTGGGACGCCTCGCTCTTATACTCGCAGGTGGAGAAGGATTTTAAATACGAGCCGGTAGGCCAGGATGCAAAATTCAGAAATGCGAAGCTGAGCTTTTATGCTTCCGATTTTAAGTGGGCCAAAACACAGTGCGATGTGCTGAAAGGTGCGACGAGCAAGGTGATTGCCAACGATGCCCTTGACCTCTCGCTGGTAATTACCGATGCCATCGGCATTGACACGAATGCCGTTCCGCTGAGCATGTTTGCCTCTGCCGAGCTGCTGGTCCTTCAGCACCAGTACGACAGGGCGGTGGCAAGGCTCGACAGCATCAATACCCTATTCAGCGAGCATACGCTGGGCGACGATATTTATTACAAGAAAGCGGAGATCTACAAGCGCACCAACCGTTATGAAGAGGCCGCCAAAATGTACCACAACATCGTGGAGTATTATCCTACGGAGCTGTATGGCGATGATGCCCTGTTTAAAGAAGCAGAGTTATATGAGCGCTACCTGAACGATAAGGAGAAAGCGAAGCAGCTGTACCAGGACGTACTTACCAAATACCCCGGCAGTATTTACGTGGTAGAAGCACGGAAGCGCTTCAGGGACCTGAGGGGAGATGTGGTGAATTAAACGTCGACCCTTCGACTCCGCTCAGGGTCCGGTGGCTGAGCGTAGCCGAAGGCAGAGATAAAAAATAATGAAATAAAAAGAAACAGATTTTCGATTCTACTCTGGTCATGCCGTTTGTTGGCTGAGCAGAAGCCAACAACTAAAAAACACTTATGTATATATACAGCGTAACCGTTAGCATAGACAAAGACGTGGCCAAAGAGTGGCACGGATGGATGAAAAACAAGCACATTCCGGAAGTGATGGAAACCGGCTATTTCACCGAATACAAAATGTGTAAGGTATTGAACGTGGAGGACGAAGGAGAGACCTATTCCACGCAATATACCTTTAAGGAGATGCAGGACATCGAAAACTACCAGAAGCACGAGGCACCGCGCCTGCAGGCCGACATGAAAAACCTGTACGACGGAAAGTACATTGCGTTCCGTACGTTGCTGGAAATTGTTTAAGAAATGATACCATGAAACTGCTGCTCCTGCTTTTCTGTTTCAGTTGTTCTTTTTCTTGTCCTGCTCAGAAAAGCCTGGCCATCGATGTGACCACTTTCGGGCACTTCAAGCGTTTTCATATTTATCAGAATGAGCCCATGACTTTTAAGCTCAAGGGCAGCTCTCAATTACATAAGCATATCATCATGGATATGGAGGACAGTGTACTCTATATTGAAACAGGGGAATCTATCCGCCTCGACCGCATCAAAAGTATCATCATCGACCGCTCCAATATTCTTACACGCATGCTGGCGAAAGCTTTTCGTGCGGCAGGCATCGGTTATATCGGTCTCGATGTGTTTAATAGTTACCGGAACGGCGACGTTCCCGTATTCAAAGAAAGGGTCCTGGTTGCAGGTGCAGCGCTTTTTGTGGTAGGCGAAATTATTCATATCACCAACAAAAAGAGGCTCCGGCCTGGAAGGCATACGACGTTAAAAATACTGGACCTTAGTTTAAAGTAATATGAGGGTTCTTTTGATTATAGCGTTGTTAACAGGCTCTGCAGGCTATTCGCAAAAAACCCTCGACTTGCATTACACTTCTGTATTTGGCAAGGAAAAGTCCTTTCAGTTCTTTAATAATAGCCGCCTTTCCTATAAGCTCAAGGGCGATGTGTTTTACCGCAGGCATAAGCTGGTGAATATGACGGATAGCCTGCTGGTGTTTGATAATGATGATGTTGTAAAGCTTAGTGAAATTAAAGCTGTGAAAATAAACGGCGCACTGATAAGTCCTTATTTCTTTGTGGCGGGAGCCCTGTTCGCAGTGGATGCCGGGCATGGCCTCATCGGGAGACAGCAGGTGGCGGGCGAACAGGCCCTGATCGTGTTGGGTTCCTGCGTTGCCGGCGGATTGATTGTAAATTATTTCCAGGCGAAGCATATCCGCATAAAAAAGAATTCTGTTTTTCGGATTATTGACATGGATTACCGTAATTTGCATCCTGATTTAAATCCATAATCACTTGGCATCACCGGTAAAAGCAAAAAAACATTTAGGGCAGCATTTCCTCACGGATCTCAACATTGCACAGAAAATCGTGAATGCGCTGCCGCCCGATGGCTTGCCGGTGTTGGAAATAGGACCGGGAACCGGCGTGCTCACACAATACCTGATCGAGCGGGAGAACTTTACGGCTTTCGATATCGATACGGAATCCATCGACTTCCTGAAACAAAAATACCCGCAGCACGAAGCGAAGATCCAATACCAGGATTTCCTGGAGGCAGACCTTAAGCCCTTCGCTGCGAAAGGGCCTTTCAACGTGGTAGGAAATTTTCCATATAATATCTCCACGCAGATCATGTTCAAAGTGCTGGAGCACCGCAGTGATATTACGGCGTTGGTAGGAATGTTCCAGAAAGAAGTGGCGCAGCGCATCGCCGAAAAGCCCGGCTCAAAAACCTACGGCATCCTGAGCGTTCTGTTGCAGGCGTTCTATAAAATAGAATACTTGTTTACAGTAAGCGAGCATGTATTCAACCCGCCACCCAAAGTAAAATCGGCCGTGATCCGCCTCACACGCAATACAACTGCCTCCCTTGACTGTGATGAGGAATTGTTCTTCAAAGTGGTGAAGGCGTCTTTTAACCAGCGCCGCAAGACCGTGCGGAATTCCGTGAAGGTATTGAGCGGGAACTCCCCGGTGGAATCCGTGTTGCTCGACAAGCGCGCCGAGCAGCTCTCGGTAGCAGACTTTGTAGCCCTCACCAATGCCATCGAAGCAGGCTTGAAAAAGTAGAATGTTTTAGATGTAGTGAGGTAGAATCAGAGAGGTGTTTCTTCTGATCTGCGAGCTCTTTTTAGAGATTTCGTCCTGCTCTCATCCCTGTCAGTATTCTCTATTTAAAAAAAGGCCTTCTCCGCCGGACTGCAAACCCTCATTTACAGCCCGGCAGATCAGGCACCCAAAAATGCATTAGTCCAGGCGGTAGATGTCTTCGATGTCTTCCTTGGTGTCATGAATGACCTTAAGGTCGGTGACCAATCCGCTGTTGATGCCGTATACCCAGCCATGCAGGTGCAGCTCGCGGGATTTCCAGGCTTCCTGTACCACCGTTGTTTTAGCCAGGTTTCTTACCTGCTCGATCACATTGAGCTCGGTGAGCCTGTCGGCGCGTTTATCAAGATCCTTAATGGCTTCCAGCTCGGATGAATTTTTATTATAAACATCCTTGATGTTTCGCAGCCAGTTGTCTACATAACCGTGGCGCTTGTTGGTCATGGCCGCGTTGACGCCCCCACATCCGTAGTGCCCGCATACAATGATGTGTTTCACGCCAAGGTATTTTACAGCATATTCGAGCACGCTCAGCAGGTTAAAATCGGTATGCACTACCAGGTTGGCAATATTGCGGTGTACAAAGATCTCACCGGCGTCGGTATTGGTAACCTCGTTGGCCGGTACACGGCTGTCGCTGCAACCGATCCAGAGGTAATCGGGCTTCTGGCCCAGGGATAGTTTTTTGAAATATTCCGGATCTTCGAATTTGCGTTCAAGAGAGTAACGCCTGTTTCCGTCGATTAATTTTTGATAAGATTTGTCCATGATTAGAGTTTAAATTTTATAAGTTGAACATTGATGTTTTTTTTAGCAGCGGTATTAACAAAGTCTTTGATGACATCTTTGGAATCGTGATTGATCTTCTTGTTGATACTACCGTCGATGATGACCCGGCTGCCCGCCTTGATGTCCTTGAAAAAGCGGATGAGGTAGCCTTTGTTGAAAAAGGTGACATGCTGGGGTAGCTTGATCAGGTGGTATAATTGCCCGCCCATCACTTCGGTGCTCGCATCAAAGGAAGACTTGATGTTGTCGCGCAGGATAAAGATAACAGAGACCACGATGCCGGCACATACGCCTTTCAGTAAATCGGTCAAAAGCATAACAACGATGGTGATCAGGAAAGGAATAAACTGCTCGTAGCCCGATTTCTTTTGCTCCTTGAAAATAGCGAGACTCGTCAGTTTAAAGCCGGTCATAATTAAAATGGCTGCGAGGGCCGCGTTCGGGATCAGGCTCAGCAAGTCGGGCAGAAGAAACACGGCGATGAGCAGCAGCACGGAATGCAGGACCACGGAGAGCTTCGACCTGGCGCCGGCATTAATGTTGGCAGAGCTTCGCACAATCACGGAAGTCACAGGCAGGCCGCCGAGGAGACCGCAGGTGATGTTGCCGATGCCCTGCGCCAGCAATTCCTTATTGGTATTCGATTCGTTTTTTTCCGGGTCGAGCTTGTCAATGGCTTCAATACCGAGCAAGGTTTCGAGGCTCGCCACAACGGCCAGTGTCAGCGCAATGATCCAGAAGTTAGGCTTATCGATAAAGCTGAAATCGGGCATGGTGAGGTTGGCGCGCAGGTCACCGAATGTTTTGATGGATGGCAGATTGACCAGGTGCTGCGGGTCGATGCTCATGAGCGCATAGCCTTTGAAGGCGATGGTGAGCAGGATCCCTAAGATCACCACGAGCAAAGGGCCGGGAATATTCGACAGGATCTTATCTTTTTTATAGAAAGGCTGATTGGCAATAATGAGCACAACGAACGATACGATGCCTATCACCAGGGCACCGGGTGTGATGAAGTTCACCATGTGTACAAGCTCTGTGAAAGAGTTCTCGCCATCCATCTGGATAAACTCCATATCACCTTCCGGATCTTTGTCGTAGCCGAACAGGTGCGGAATTTGTTTGATGATGAGGATGATGCCGATGCCGGCAAGCATGCCTTTGATCACGGCGTTGGGAATGTAATTACCGATGGAGCCTGCTTTTAAGAGGCCCAGCGCAAGCTGGATCACACCGGCAAACACGACGGCTGCCAGGAAAGCCTGAAAGCTTCCGATCTGTGTCACGGAGCTTAATACAATAGCGGTAAGGCCCGCAGCGGGACCGGACACGCTGTACTTTGACCCGCTGAAAATAGTTACTAAAATACCACCGACAATGCCGGCGATGAGGCCCGAAAATAAAGGAACTTTACAGGCCATGGCGATGCCAAGGCATAAAGGCAAAGCCACTAAAAATACTACAATACCTGCCTTAATATCGGCAAATAAATTCTTTTGATTCATAGAAATGATTTAACTGATGATAAATGATGGAACAGCCTGCATTCAGGACGTTCGGCGGAAATTTATGATCAGCAGAGTTCCGGAGGCGGAACGGTGATATCAGTCACATGTGTAAAACAACGGCTGCTGGTTCGTGGCCAGAAAGCAGCCTGCTGAGGAATGAGTTGCAGGAAAGACACCTGGGCTTCGTGGTACAAAATCACATTATTATCAGATTCCTTTTCCTTATGGTTTTCCTCTTCTTCAGAAACCGGACTGTTTAACGAGCTTTGTGTTTTATAGATCTTACCGGCTTTATTAAGCCCTAAAAAGGTGGATTGCAGCGTGAGGCAAACCATGCAGGCAATGAAGAAAAAAATAACGGTATGTCGGATCTTTAAAGTCACGGGCAGTATAATGAGGAATACAAAGCTACACTATTAAAAGTGGGTTTTTACCTCATAAATCGGCGCAAAATAATTAATTTAAATCGTTTTTATTTAAATTTAAAGATTATTTAACATTATTATAGCGAAATCTTTCATGAGCAAATTATGTATTTTAATTATTCTTGGCCTGGCTTTGCTGACGGGCTCCTGTAAGAAACCGGCCGGTGAAGGCGGTAATTCCAGCATCAGGGGAAACGTATGGGTACAGGACTATAACAAATCGCTCACCATCATGCAATACCAATATACGGGTGTGGATGTTGACGTGTATATTATTTACGGGGATGATACTACCTATGGAGATAAGATCAAAACAAACGGCGACGGCGAGTTTGAATTTAAATACCTGCGCAAAGGCAATTACAAAATATATGTGGTGAGCGATGAGCGCATCGGTAATACCAACGATACCAAAGAAGTGGCGGTGATGGTGGACGCCAGTATCACCGCTAAAAAACAATCGGTGGATGTGGGCCAGTTAGTTATTAAACGGTAAGCAAGAGAATGAGAGATATGCAAAGAACAATCATACTGGCTTGCTTATTGGGCCTATGTGGCGTGATGGATGCGCAAAGCAAAAAGGAAATTAAAAAGCACGGCATCACCTCTGTGACCATTACGGAGACAACCGGCGGCAAAACCCTCACGGATGAAAAAACCAGCTACGATGCCAAAGGGGAAGAGATTGAAAAGGTAGAATATACGAAGGAGGGCGTTCTGAAAAAAACAACAAAAAGCAAGCTCAACAACCTGGGAGATGTTATAGAGGAGGAAGAGTACGACGACAAGAACAACCTGAAACAGAAAACGCTGATCAAGTACAATGCCCTGGGGGATAAGAAAGAAGAGCTGATTTACGACGCCAATAAGAAGCTCATCAAAAAGCACGTGTACGTTTATGACAACAAAGGCCTGAAGACCGAGCGTAAAACCCTGGACCCTGCCGGTAAACTATTGAGCACTAAAAAATACGCCTACACGTTTCAGTAACCGCCGTGAACCTTATTCAGCATATCCTTACAGCCTTTGAGCCCATCAGCTTGTCCGAAATGGACAACGTGAAGTTGATGGACAGAACGGATACCAAGTATACCTTTCACGTATCGGCCCTCGATGCGTTGCTGCAGGAGGCCATGCCTTACTATAAAGTGCTGAGCGTGGAGAACAACCGCATCAGCCGTTACAAAACCCTGTACTACGATACGGAGGCTTTCGATCTTTATAACAGGCATCACAGCGGGAAGCTCAACCGCTATAAGATCCGCCACAGAACCTATGTGGAAAGCGAGCTGGGTTTCCTGGAGGTGAAGTTCAAAAACAACAAGGGCCGCACCATCAAAACACGGGTCAAAGAAAAGGACTCCGGGGGCATACAGCCCGGCAGGGCCTTCGATTTTCTGAAAGCGCAATTGCCGTTTTGCCCGACCACGCTCCGGCCAAAGATCTGGATCAATTACAGCCGCATTACCCTGGTCAATAAAACATCGGCCGAAAGGCTTACCATCGACCTGAACCTGGAATTCAAAACAGCAGAGGTCACCAGAAATATGGGCCGGCTGGTGATTGCAGAGGTAAAGCAGGACAGCAAGGCGCCCTCACCCTTTGTGGCCATCCTGAAGAAAAAGCACATCCGCGAAGGCTCCATCAGCAAATATTGTTTTGCCGTGGCCAGCTCGTTCCAGGGGGTGAAGTCCAATAATTTCAAGCAAAAACTATCGCAGGTTCATAAACTAATTCAAACACCATGACCATTTTACAACTAGCGGGCGACCTCGCCACGGCGGCAACGGGTTACGAAGAGCTACAGAAAATTTCGGGCAAGATCTTTTTCAGGCTGCTGATCGACCTGGTGTCGGTGTTCCTGTTGGTGCGGGTCATTTACTATCCCATTTATAAGCACCGTGAGCTGTTCTTCACCTACTTTATTTTCAACATCGTTATTTTCCTGATCTCTTTCCTGCTCAACAAGGTCGACCTGTCTATGGGGGCTGCCTTCGGCCTCTTTGCCGTATTCAGCATGCTGCGCTACAAAACCGAGGAGATCGCCATCAAGGATATGACCTATCTTTTTCTGGTCATTGCCATCGGGCTCATCTGCGCCGTTACCAAGATCAAAGGAGCCAGCGACAACATCGAATACCTGTTCCTGGTGGCCATCAACGCGGTGGTGCTCCTCATCACCTGGTTGCTGGAAAGCAATGTGCTGATGAAAAAGGAAATGGTGAAGACGATCTTATATGAGAACATCGAGCTGATCCGCTCCGGGAAGCAGGAGGAGCTGCTGGCGGATCTGAAATTGAGAACGGGTTTCAACATCCACCGCTATTCGGTGCATAAGATCGATTTTCTGAAAGACGCAGCCCAGATCAAAGTGTATTACTACGAAAATTAATGCTGAAAAAATCCCTGTATATTCTTATCCTTTGCCTGGCCCTGGCCCCCGGCCTGGAAGCCCAGGACCTGATCAGCGATGTGGGATTGAGGTTGAGCGTATCAGCCGAAAAAAAGCTGAGCAGCCGCTTGACGCTTACCGCCAAAGTGCTGGCGCGGCAGGTCGAGAATTTTACCCTGCTCAATCGCTTGTATGTGCGCGCGGGCCTCAAAGTGAAGCTAAGCAGGAACCTGATGACCGAGCTCCGGCTGTATTACATGCCTACACGCAAGGGCTACCAGGAAATGCGGGATAACTTCCGCTACGCGCTCGCT
>CALRIU020000031.1:0-48735 GCA_943362175.1 Hydrocarboniphaga daqingensis
GCTTTATCAGCAGCGGCTTTATCAGCAGCAGCTTTCTCGGCAGCAGCCTTTTCTGCAGCAGCTTTCTCAGCGGCGGCTTTTGCAGCAGCAGCTTTCTCGGCGGCAGCTTTCTCAGCAGCAGCCTTTTCTGCAGCAGCCTTTTCTGCAGCAGCTTTCTCAGCAGCGGCCTTTTCAGCAGCAGCTTTCTCGGCGGCAGCTTTCTCAGCAGCAGCCTTTTCTGCAGCAGCTTTCTCAGCAGCAGCCTTTTCTGCAGCGGCTTTCTCGGCGGCGGCTTTATCAGCAGCAGCTTTCTCGGCAGCAGCCTTTTCTGCAGCGGCTTTCTCGGCGGCGGCTTTTGCAGCAGCAGCTTTCTCGGCGGCAGCTTTCTCAGCAGCAGCCTTTTCTGCAGCAGCTTTCTCAGCAGCGGCCTTTTCAGCAGCAGCTTTCTCGGCGGCGGCTTTCTCAGCAGCAGCTTTCTCAGCGGCGGCCTTTTCAGCAGCAGCTTTTGCTGCCGCATCATCGGACGCTTTTTTATTTAAAGCTTCCTGGTCTTTAATGATCACATCGATCTGGGCCAGCTGATCCTTCGGGTAATTTTCACCTGGCTTCAACTGAATTGCCTGGTTATAGGCTGCCTTAGCAGTCGGCCAATCTTTTTTCTTAAAAGCATTATCTGCCGTTTTAATCGCGGAATTGTAATTGGCCTCCAGTTCTTTTTGTTTATTAATGGCATCTTTTTCAAGCTGCCGTAAACGGTCTAAGGCATCCAACATCTGGTTACTATAGGCTTCATCGTAATCAAAATTGTCTAAAGAAGAATTGTAGGTGACTTTTACAAGTGGCTGATTTAAAACAGAATAATCAATTCCAGGCAAAGGTTCGAATAAACTGATGGACTCAATATTGAAGCCTTTGAAAGCGTCCTTGGTCTTATCAGCCGGCACCCCACGCGTAGAAACCTGGAACTTTTTGGTGCAATGTCCCGTTTTGGTTACAATAATGGTATAATCGCCATTGGGAGGGATCTGGAATTTGAAAGCGCCGTCGTCGCCGGTCATTGTCTGCTGCACCTGTTTTCCTCCCTGCATGAGCGTCACCGTAGCGCCCTGGAGCTTTTTTCCATTTTTTTCAATACGGCTTGAGAAGGGGAGTGTCCAGTCCTGTGCAAATGAAGAATAAACGCTGAAAATGAAAAATAAAATAAGTGTGTAACCGTTCTTCATAAATTACAAAGCTGTAGTTTTGTATGGAGGGATAAATTTACATAATTTTCCATAATAAACTGATTTAAAATTATATATGCATCAGCAAAAGACAGGCCATTCTTATAGTTTCTGGGAAACACAAAGCTATTTCAGAGGGGTGGACCTGCTGGTGATCGGCAGCGGCATCGTAGGTCTGAATGCCGCCATTTCGTATCAGGAAAAACATAAAAAAGCGAAGGTGTTGGTCCTGGAGCGCGGCATGTTGCCTTCGGGCGCCAGTACCAAAAATGCCGGCTTTGCCTGTTTCGGAAGCGTGAGCGAATTATTGTCCGATCTCAGGCAGAGCAGCGAAGACCTGGTCTGGCAAACAGTCGAGATGAGAATCAAAGGCTTGGCGCTGCTCCGGAAACGCCTCGGCGATAAGCACATCGACTACAGGGAATACGGCGGCTATGAATTGTTTGATGATGAGCCGCGTTTCGGGGAATGCACAGAGCAGCTGGAATACCTGAATAAACAGCTCAGGCATTTTCTGAAAGAAAAAGAAGTGTACAGCACAGCCAACCGGCGAATGGCAGGTTTCGGATTCAAAGGCATCAAAGGCCTCATCTTTAATAAAAAGGAAGGGCAGATCGATACGGGCCGGATGATGGCGGAACTCCTGAAGCTGGCTCAAAGCAAAGGCATCCTGATCCTGAACCGGGTTGAGGTAAAGCGCCTGAACGATTCGGAGCATGGTGTGGATCTGCTGACGACAGCCGGGGAGATCAGGGCCGGAAAAGTGATTGTGGCCACCAATGGCTTTGCGGCGCAGCTGCTGGACCTGGAGGATGTAAAACCGGCCAGGGCCCAGGTGCTGGTTACCAAACCGATTAAGGATCTCCGGATCAAAGGCACCTTTCATTATGATGAAGGCTTTTATTATTTCCGCAATATCGGGAACCGCGTCCTGTTCGGAGGAGGAAGAAACCTCGATTTTGAAACCGAAACCACCACGGAACTGGCGCTGAATGCCAAAATCCAGAAAAGACTCGATCAGCTCCTGAAAGAGGTAATTCTGCCGGACAGGGCTTTTGAGGTCGAACAGCGCTGGTCCGGAATTATGGGCGTGGGCAGCGAAAAAAAACCGATTATCCGGAAATTATCTCCCAATACCGTTTGCGCCGTGCGGATGGGAGGCATGGGAATAGCGATAGGATCTTTGGTAGGGAAACTGGCCGCGGATGAATTTTAGGAAACTAAAAAGCAATCCTTTTGCCGGCTGCTAAGCTGTCTTCCTGCTAAAACTTGAGAAACCGTTTGCACAGAACATGTGGGAGCAATAGGAGTATCCATAGAATTTTAGGTTTGGAAATCAGTAGTTTGTGAGTTTTAGAGTGTAACATATATCATAACTTAAGAGTGTAACATATATCATAACTTAACTGTGGTAAATACAGAACTTTAATTTAACATAATGTTAATTATAAGATAAATGAAATGAATATAATATTGTTAATCAGCCATTTACAAATGTGCTACAAATGTCGAAAACCCTTTTTCTGATAGTAGATTTGCAACCAAATTATTAATCCCGTAAGATTAATGGAATGGCCTCCCAAAAGGTTTGTTTCATTCTGTCTTATACATAAACGTTATAACAGATACAGATGAAGTTATCCATGTTCAAATTCAATCTGCCGAAAGAACTTCTGGCAGAACATCCTTCCAAAAACCGTGATGAAAGCCGCCTGATGGTCGTTGACCGCGCCACCGGAAAGATTCATCACAAAAAATTCAAGGACATCATCAATTACTTCGACGAAGGCGACGTGATGGTACTCAACGATACCAAGGTGTTCCCGGCGCGGATGTATGGGAATAAAGAAAAAACCGGTGCCAAGATTGAAGTGTTCCTGCTGCGCGAGCTCAATGCCGAAAGCCGCTTATGGGACGTTCTGGTGGATCCGGCGCGAAAAATCCGTATCGGAAATAAATTATACTTTGGCGAAAACGACAACGTGGTGGCTGAAGTGATTGACAATACAACTTCCCGCGGCCGTACGCTGCGTTTCCTGTTCGACGGTTCTTACGAAGAATTCAGAAAAGCACTTTACGACCTGGGCGAAACGCCCTTACCGAAATACATCAAACGCGCCGTGGAAGACAGCGACGTCGAGCGCTACCAAACGGTATTTGCCAAAAACGAAGGGGCTGTGGCTGCTCCTACTGCCGGCCTGCACTTTAGCCGCGAATTGCTGAAACGCCTTGAAATTAAAGGTATTGACTTTGCCCGTCTCACCCTGCACATCGGCCTTGGCACGTTCCGGATGGTGGAAGTGGAAGATTTGACCAAGCACAAAATGGACAGCGAGGAAGCGATCATCAGCGAGGAGGCCTGCCGGATCATCAACAACGGTAAAGACAAAAAGAAAAAAGTATGCGCCGTTGGTACAACGGTGATGCGCGCCCTGGAATCTTCGGTGTCTACGACCGGTCATGTGAATCCTTACAACGGCTGGACTAACAAATTTATCTTCCCTCCTTACGATTTCTCTGTCGCCAACTGCATGGTCACCAATTTCCACATGCCCGAATCGACCCTGTTGATGCAAATTGCTGCGTTTGGCGGTTACGACCTGATCATGAAAGCCTATAAAGAAGCCATCAAGGAAAAATACAAATTCTACTCTTATGGCGATGCCATGTTGATTTTGTAAGATTAATCACCTAGTTTTATAGCCATCCGTAAATCACGGATGGCTTTTTTGTTTATACAATCGCACATAGGTGTTTTTCAATACAATCCAATATTTAGTCTTTCTTCCTGTCGTTCTGCTGCTTTATTATGTGACGATTCCCAGGTACCGATGGGTCGTTCTGTTCATTGCCAGCTGCGTATTTTACATGTATTTCATCCCGAAATACATTTTATGCCTGTTTTTCCTCATTGTGGTTGATTATGTGCTGGCGCTGAAGATCGATGCGACAGAACGGCAACAACGGAAAAAGCTGTTTTTGATCCTAAGCGTCGTTTCCAATTTCGGGCTGCTGTTCTATTTCAAATACCTGGGCTTTTTTACAGAAACGCTCAATACGGTGCTGCTGGACTTTTTCGGGAAGCACATCAAGGTGAGCAACGAGATCCTGCCCATCGGCTTGTCGTTTCACACCTTTCAGTCGGTAAGCTATGTGGTGGACGTGTATAAGGGAAAACAAAAGCCCGAAAAGCACCTGGGCATCTACTCGACCTATGTGCTGTTCTTTCCGCAAATGGTGGCCGGGCCTATCGAGCGCTTTTCCACCCTGGGAAATGAACTGAAGAAAACGGTGTCCTTTAGCTTCGGATTTGTGAAAAAAGCCCTGCCCCTTTTCCTCATCGGCTTATTCTATAAAACCGTGATTGCCGATAATTGCGGCGAATACGTGAACCAGACCTACGCCTCGCTTTCCTCCCAACATTCTCTGAATGTGCTGCTTGCCGTGTTTTTGTTCAGCATCCAGATCTACAGCGATTTCTTTGGCTATTCCTTAATGGCCCAGGCCAGTGCATCCCTGTTCGGGATCAGGCTGGTCGATAATTTTGCCTTTCCTTTTTTCTCCCGCAACATCATAGAGTTCTGGAAAAAGTGGCACCTGTCGCTCACCGGCTGGTTCAGGGATTATGTGTATATCCCTTTGGGTGGAAACCGCGGCTCCTTTCTGAAATATGCCTTCAACATTGCGCTCATCTTTACCCTGAGCGGCTTGTGGCATGGCGCGGGAATCAATTTTATCCTCTGGGGCTTTCTTCATGCCGCCTGTTACATCATCACCGTCGTCGTAATCAAACAACTTGGACTCCGGCTTCCAGCGCTCCTGGGCTATGTCACTACCTTTATCCTCGTTGCCTTTATTTTTGTGTTCTTCCGGAGCGGCAATATCAACGAGAGCAGCGCCATCTTCCGGCAGATCCTTCAGCCTGTAGCCGGAGCCTCATTCCTTCCGGTGTCCGCCCTGTTATGCGCCAACCTCGCTATTGTATTCTTTATTGAACTGTTCGCTCATAAACAACTCAGTTACAGCATGTTTATCTCTGCGAATTCCAGACCGGTTAACACGGTATTGTTTCTTTACCTCCTGTTTGCGATCTTAGTATTCAGCGGCGTCGATAACCTTCCTTTTATTTATTTCCAGTTTTAATGAGATACATCGTCTATATCCTAAGCATAGCAGGCATCGTCTTTTTGGCGGATAAGGCTTACGTGACGCTTGGACTGTACAAAGACGATATTAAAACCTGTAACGCGGATCTCCTCTACCAGCTCGACTCCCTGAAAAACACCGCCGATGTGCTTTACTTTGGCGAATCCTCCAATTTTACAGCCGCAGAACAGGACAGCTCTAAGCACTCCATTTCCGAGCTCCTGGCAGAGATGCATCCTGAGCTAAACATCCAGGGCATCTCAAAAGGTGCCATACATGCCTCGACCTTCAAAGCCCTGATCAAGCGGATCGACCATCAATCCACAGTAAAAACAGTGATCGTGACCATGAACCTACGCTCCTTCGGCATTAACTGGATCCAATCCGAACTGGAAACAAATCTATCGCGTGCCGAGATCCTGTATTCCACCTACCCGCCGGTCTTTAAAAAGTGCTTACTCACTTTCAAGGCTTACGAAAACACCCCTCTTTTTAAGCGGCAGGATATCATCAAATCTCATTACAAAAGCGACAAATTTAAACTGGCCCACCAAAGCTTTAGCTCTGTGTATGAATGGGATAAGGCGATGTATGACAAGGGGGTTCCGGATGCCAATGGTACTAAGGACCCCGAAAAAACAAACATTGCCTGCCATTTTATTAAGAACTATGCCTTTGTGATTGATGAGGATAACCCGAGGATCAGGGATTTTGATGCGATTGTAAGGCTTTGCCAGGAGAAACACCTGAACCTGATTTTTCATGTACTGCCCGAAAACCATGAGCGGGCCGCAGAGCTATGCGGAGCCGATCTGGATGAGCTGATGGAGAAAAATGTCGCCTTTCTGAAAAACAGGTACGGGAAAACATCCGTCTTTATCTCCAATTACGATCTGTTGCCGGATAGTGTCTTCATCGACCGGGAATGGCCGACAGAACATTATACCTTTACCGGAAGGTATTCCGTGGCCAGGCGCATTTCGGAATCGCTCACCTTAAAACCCAAAACACACCTTTAGTGGAACTAAACGCAAATAGCTTAACAATCAGTAAAAACAATATTTTTTATGTGTTTGTGCTTTTGTTATTTATAAGTGTTTCCATAGTCTCCGTTAATGATGCTTATTACTACGATCGTTGGAAATTGTTTTCCGACAGCTATGATTACCTCACGCAGGCCAAAATGGATTTTTTCTCTTTTAATTTTTGGTTTCCGGCAAAAACAAAAGACTTCTATCCCCGCCCATTTACCGTTCCCCTGATTTATAAAATGATTGGCGGCGATGTTTCCCTGATCGTTATATGGCAAAAAATCATCCACTTCCTTTCGGCTACGCTGTTATGCATTTCGGTATCACTGTTCATTAAAAGGCAGTTTTTAAAATACCTGTTGGCTGTGTTTATCTGTATTGTTTTTTGTTGGTGGAATATCCTGGGCTGGGCTCAATTGATCCTGTCCGAATCCTTATCCTTTAGTTTCACCTGGATATGGGTCTCTTCCCTGCTATTCTGGATAAAGTTCAACACGAGACTTACGTTTTCGATCCATATCCTTAGTGTTCTGGTGTTTTTATTTACAAGGGATTCCTGGTCTTACGTGCTGATTCTCTTTTATGTGTTGGGGATCATAACAGCTTACCTCTTTTTAAAAAATCTGCTTAAGCCCATGCTTGTCCTGTTGTTGACCTGCTGCCTGGCTTTTATAATACAGCAAAAAGCCATTGAGCGTGGAGAAAGACAAAAGATGCCGGTCATTAACAACCTGGTAGTCAGAATCATTAAGGATTCTTCTTACCTGCACTATTTTGTCTCTGAGGGGATGCCCATGGGCGAAGAATTAAGAGAGGAGTATCACGCCATTGATTTCACGATTGATGAAAACCGGACCCTGATTTATGAGCTTTATACCAGTAAAAAATATGAGCCCCTGTTTGATTGGGTGGTAAAAAACGGGAAAAATACCTATCTGAAATTTATGCTCATGCATCCCTCCTACCCTTTGATGCTTAACGAGCCTTCAGCTAAAATGAAATCCTTCTTTGTCAGAAATCTCTATCAGTACACACGCGTGCCTATAGGCATTTCACAATACGTCGATTCTGTTTTTCCGGTCTTTTCTTACCTGGCCCTTTTTATATTCGTGGTTCTGTTAGCCCTTATCAATATCAAACTTAAAAACCTGATCTATATCCTTTTTACGGTTTTATATATCGCTTTTATTGCCAATGCCCTGATCATTTATAATGCGGATTCTTTGGAAACAGACAGGCACCTGTTCAACGATTCTGTTTTGGTTGAAATTTTCGGGGCTGTCTTTTTTTGTTTTATACTCGATTCTTTATCGATTCAAAGAATTACAGAGTACATAACACACAAAAAGGCTAATCTATAATAATAAGCTTGCTTTTGCTCTCCCCTACTAAAATGATATACATGCCTGGCGTAAGATGATCTGTTCGTAAGATCAATTCATTAGAAGAGATGCTTTCCAGGTTATTATCAAGTTCCGTTTCCCTCCCTAGCCAGTCTGTTACCTTAACATCTTTCAGCTTAACCGGTTTGTTGCATGTTATGGTCACATGATGTTTGGCAGGATTAGGAAAAACACTCAACAAACTGTTTTCTTCACCGGAGAACTCATCAATGGAAACCGTGCTGAAACTTCCAAAACTCAATAAGGAATCGAGCTTTACAAAATAACCGTCTCTTAATACCGCTCCATCTCCTTCGGTATATCCTACAGCAGCATAGCCTTTGTCTTTTGTTGCAATCAGCTTATAAAGCTCATCATTCAGTATAGAGCCAAAACCTGCTGAGGCAAAGTAGTTTAGACCATAATCCATTTCCAGGATCTTGATTTGTTTTTCATACCCCGCAACCTTAAAGTAAGAAATGGTATTAACGATATTCGGAGTTCGCCTGGAAACGACGATTGAATTAAATATGGCATCATCGGATGAGGTATTATCAATCGTTTGGTTATAAAAACTACCGTTGCTGTACAGCCTGAATGAATAGCCACTGTAATAATTCAGATTAGTCCCGAAAGACTTTGTTCCTCCTACCACATAAAGCTCCCCGCTCGGATGCTGGATAATCTCATTGGCAAAATCCTCGCGGCTGCCCCCGAAGAATTTGCACCATACCGAATCCCCCATGATGTCGAGCTTAAACACCCACACATCGCCCGAGTCCACATCATTATAGCTTTTGGTATAGCCCGTAAGCGCAAAGCCGCCATCGCTGGTTTGTACGATCGACTTAAACTCGTCGTCTTGCTGCCCGCCGTAGGTCTTCGTCCATACCACATTGCCATTGCCATCGGTTTTTACCACATAGCCGTCGGCATTGCCATGCCCGTAGCTGTAAGTGGTACCGGCAATCACAAATCCTCCGTCGAAGGTCGTTTGCAGACTGTAGGCAAAATCCCAGTCGCTCCCTCCTATCGTTTTTTGCCAGAGCAGGTTACCGTTTTTGTCGGTCTTCAGCAGGAAAATATCATAGCCGCCAAAGCCTGTGGAATTGGTATACCCCACAGTCACATAGCTCGAATCGATGAGCTGAAGCACGCTTTTCCCGATCTCATTATTGTAATTCCCGAACGATTTTTCAAACTTCCGGTTGCCCATGCTATCCAGCTTCAACAGGTACAGATCGGTATTTCCCTGCCCGAAACTGCTGGTAGAGCCTGTAATAATGTACCCGTTGTCCAGCGTTTGTTTGACATCGTAACCGGCATCATAGCCGTTGCCGCCAAACCTCATGTAAAACTTACGCGGTGCCTGGGCATGCGAAGCGATCGCCGCCAGCAGAACCAGGAGGCAAACACTGTATTTTTTCGAAATTAACCACATAGGCACATAGATTTAGGATGAAGTATATGTCTAGCTCTTAAACTTTTTGGCAATACTGATAAAGGCGCCCTGCCCATAAGTGTTCTTCGGAGAAATATAGCCCTGCAGGCTGTTGCTTCCCACTTTTATATAAAAGCCCGGAGAATTGTATTGCAGCGTGAGCCCTACTCCCAGCCTGGCATACCCGCCATAGCCCACATGCAGGGCTGTTGAAAAGCGGGGCGTAAAATTATACTCCGCATCCGCAAAAAAGTAAGGCTTGAAATTGGAGTTGAACAAATACCGGAAGCCGGTGCTGAGGGCAAATTGATCTGTGAAAATAATTTTGTTGATGATGAGCAGGTTTGTCGGGATGTTTACATTAAACGCTTCTTTGTGAGCATTCGTCGTGTTCCGGATGATGGTATCCTGGTTGATGGCCGCCAGGGTCGAATCCTGGAGGTCCAGCAGGTTATCGACCTGGTAACCCGAGAAGCGGAAACTGGAATCGCTGCTGTACTGCACGCTGTTGTCGAACCAATGCAGGAAGCCGATGTTATTGGCATTGACGGTGAGCACACTGCTTTTCCCCAGGCGGCTGTTGTAAGGCGTTTCGAAGAAAATGTCGGCGCTGGCCCCCGCTCCCGAATATAAAAACGGGTTAGACAGCTTGCCGGTATCGCTCATGGCCATCGTAAAATTGGAATTAAAGATGAGTTCCGTGCCATCGGCATTGGTGTAGAGCGACGAGCCCTGGTTGGCTTTGATATAGAACAATTGCTGGCCTTTGAGAATAGAAACCGACACCCCTATTTTGGCTGTCGTGTCGATTTTATGCCAGATAAAACCCACCTTCAGCTCCTGGAAACGCAGGGAGTTGATGCTGGAGCCGCTGAAATTTTTGGTTTCATCGAGGTAAGGCCTGTTACCGTAAAAGGCCAGCTGGTAAAAATCTTTGGTATAAGATGCATTAAAAATCTGCTGATCCTTCACTCCGATCAGGTAGGAGTATTTAGGATTTTTTCCAAAGAAAGCGGCAACGTCATAGTTGAAATTGGCACCCAGCACATTCAGCTCTTTCATTTTGCTGGCCGAGGCATCCTTCAGGGGCTTATCGATATAACCGCCAACAATAAATTTATTCAGAAAAGCATTGTAAATGCCGTTGGAGCCCAGCTCATATTCCCCGTTCAGGGAAATGCTCCGCCCTGTTTTTTCGAAATTCAGAAATTCGGAATTATACTGTGCCTTTGCCAAAACCGAAACCAAAACCAATACGTACGTCAATCTCTTCCTCATCTACTTTGTCTTTACATGGTAGTTGACGTTCGCACTCAACATAAGGTCGAGGTAGCTGGTATCCTTGATCTTAATGGGCGTGGGCTGATTGGGCAGATACAGGTAGCTTACAAATTTCACCCGGCTGCATTCCTTCAGATGGTCAATTTTAAGCTTATCAAAAAAAGCCACCAGCTTGGTATCTGTATAATTGAGCACGGTATTGGCATTGTCTGTCAGGGCCGATTGGATCGTGTTATTATCCCAGGTAAACATCGAGTCTACCACCTGGTTCTGGTCGTTCACCATGTAACCCTGTATTTGAGCCCTGAAAGGGTAGTTATTCCGGGCCTGGAGAACCATCTCGCAGCTGTTGATATTGCTGAGCTGGCTGATCCCCGTCAGGTCGATCTTGGCATAATTGATCAGGTTGAAATAATCGGCCGAGAGCTCGAAAGGAATATCCACATCGGCAATCACTTTCAGTCCATGTCCGTAATAGGCAAAATCGTTTCCGGCCGAGATGTTTCCCAGCGGGTTCAGCTTAGCCTGTACTTTATAGCCAAGGTAGTTAGGCACATTTTCCAGGAAAGCATTGAGGTTAGAGTTCGAGGAGTTAATATCAATCTGCTTCACCCAGGGGAAAACCGGGTTGGAGGCATTATACGTTCTGCCGGCCCGGTTCACGTTGATGGTTTGTAACAGGTTTCCCGCGTTCAGGGATACCACATTGGGCGGTGTGGTTTTGATGGAGCGGATGTTACTGATGGTGCTGCTGAGCTCTATCCCGAATTCGTTGATGATGCGGAAGTTGATGGCCGACTGCGTCAGGGCGAAATTACTCGGCTTGAAGTTTTCGAACATTCCCAGCAAGGTCGAATCCGGCCCGAAGGAAAGGTCCTGCTGCCCGAAATAGCCCTGTACATAGGCCGGTACCACATCGGAAAACGACAATTTAACACTTAAGCCCTGCCCTACCTGGAGCTGGTCGGCCACTCCCGACGGATCGGTGGTAATGGTGTAGGACTGCACCAGCGTATTGACTTTAGTATTGCTGAGCCCTGTTAAATTAATGGTATAGTCATCCAGGGGATAGATTCGGGTAAGTGTTGAGGGATTAGCTGTAGATCCTCCGCTTATCGTTTGGTTGATATGCAGGATATTACCCCACAGGTTGGCAGAGTTGATGTCATAATTGAAATTAAGTGGCTGGCTGTAGGTATTTGAATATTCCACTTTCAAAAATCCTTTTTTAACAATTGCCTTACTCAGTTCCACGCCATTGCTCACATTAAAGGTAATCTCGCGGTCGGTAGCACCATTATTGGCAAAAACGGTCATTCCCGGATTAAGCTGTGAAGCAAAAGGCGACGTAAACCCCAGGGCGACCGTCGTATCCGGCAGTTTTACCAGGCTGTCCATCGTAAAATTGATGATGTCCTTACTGAAAGCAATATGCAATAAGCCGCCCGGATCGGCCTTAAAAATGGTGTCCCCGAAGAAATTACTGAAGTTCAGGTGGCTTTTGGCAATCGGGAAAGCGGCATCTACGTCCCAGCTGGTCCCCTTTTTACATGACAAAACCGGTAACAAAAAGGCCAAAAGCAGCAATCTGAACAAAATACGCATATCACAAACATAAGATATTTACACCTGATTTCCAATGGATTGTTTGGCAAAGTTTTTGTAATATTGATGCTGAAAATTTACAATTCATTAATGCAATATTCATTCAGGTTTTTTGTCAGCTGGATTATCTCCGCCGTTTTGATGTATGCGGCATTTTATTTCTGGCACGGCATCTTTCTGAACGACCTCGATAACATCTCTTTTTCCAAAACCCTTTTCCTGCTATTGGCCGCCTTGGTTTACCTGGTGATCTCTTTTGTGCTCTACAGGGTTTATGAAATGCGCCTGCTCAACCACCTCATTTCTTCCAATATGCTTCGCGGTGTTGCCTCGGGTATTATTGTAGGCTTTGTGCTCTTTGCTGCCATTACCGTACTGGGCATCTCCTTTACCAAGCACATGACCATGACCTATATGATGGTCGATTGCCTCTGGCAAATGACGGAACAGGTACTTGGTGGAATCATCATTGCGATCGGCAAGGCGGTGTTATACGAGCACAAGCCCGAAGAAGCTTAAACAGATTTCGTGCCTTCGACTCCGCTCAGTCACCGGCTCTATCCAATTTGTTCTGATCATCCGCGTTCTAATCTGTGCCTTCGGCTGCGCTCAGTCAACGGGTTCATCCTACTTATTCTAACCATTGCCTCTGATCTGAGTCATCTGCGGGCTATAGCCCCTGTTCTACTCCGCGCTCCATAGTATTAATAATCATATTTCTTTCCCCAACGCTGTTTCAGGAATTCCCTCAGGTCCCTTTCGCGTGAATATTCGGATGGCTTATAAAAGGCCGTTCCGCTGATTTCCGAAGGTAAAAATTCCTGCTCTGTAAAATGGTTGGCGTAATCGTGGGCATATTTATACTCGTCGCCGTAGCCCAGCTCCTTCATCAGTTTGGTGGGTGCATTCCGCAGATGCAAAGGCACCGGAAGGTCGCCGTGTTGCTTCACCGCCTGCTGGGCTTCGTTAATAGCCATATAGCTGGCATTGCTTTTCGAAGAACAGGCCAGGTAAGTAGCGGCCTGCGACAGGATAATCCTGCTTTCGGGATAGCCGATCACGTTCACGGCCTGGAAACAATTGTTGGCAATTACCAGGGCTGTAGGGTTGGCATTCCCGATGTCTTCCGAGGCGAGGATCAGCAAGCGCCTGGCAATAAATGAAGGGTCCTCTCCCCCATCAATCATACGGGCCAGCCAGTATACCGCTCCGTTAGGGTCGGAGCCGCGGATGGATTTGATAAAGGCTGAAATGATATCGTAATGTTGCTCGCCCGATTTATCATATAAAGCCAGGTTTTGCTGAATGAATTGTTTTACCAGCTCGTCGGTAACCACGATCTCCGGCTCGTTGATGGAGTTAACCACGATCTCAAGCGCATTGAGCAATTTGCGGCCGTCACCCCCGGAGATCCTCAGCAAGGCTTCTGTTTCTTTCAGAACGATGCGCTTGTTTTTTAAGAGCTCATCATAGTGGATGGCATTATTCAACAAGTCGACGAGGTTATCTTTGGTAAGATGCTTGAGCACAACAACCTGGCAGCGCGAGAGTAAAGCCGGGATCACTTCGAAAGAAGGATTCTCGGTGGTAGCGCCCACGAGCGTGACGATACCTCTCTCCACGGCATTCAGCAGAGAATCCTGTTGCGATTTACTGAAACGGTGGATCTCGTCAATGAACAGGACCGGTTTCTCCTGCTTGAAGAAGCCGCCGTCCTGCGAGGCTTTTTCAATTACCTCACGCACATCTTTCACACCGGAGTTGATGGCGCTCAGGGCGTAGAAAGGGCGTTTAAGCTCCTGGGAAATGATCTGCGCCAGGGTGGTTTTCCCTACTCCCGGCGGGCCCCATAAAATAATGGAGGGTAACAGGTTTTGTTCGATCGACCGTCGTAAAGCGGAACCTTTTCCGATAATATGCTCCTGGCCGATGTACCTGTCGAGGTTTTTAGGTCTTACTCTTTCTGCTAAAGGTTCCATGTTTTTAAGGTTCATAAAGATACAACCAATAAGCGCAACCCTTTGCTATAAAATATAGAATTGTGGATTAAAAAAGGTTAAGGCTGCTTTATCATATTTATGAAAAATAGTTTGCGGAATATTTTTTTATTACATTTACCACACTTAACTAAATAAAGAAATGAGCTTAAAACATATTCTAGTATCAGCTACGGTTATTGGTGCCGGCTTTCTCAGTATTAACGCCATGTATAAGGGTGAGCCCAAAGATGCCCTCGACAAGCGGATCTTCACGGTTATCATGACGGAGGTGAAAGAAAACTCTCCGGGCAAAAAAGGCGTGGAAGATGAGATTGAGTTCAAAGCCGGTAAAGGGATGTTCAGCAACTTCCTGTATGAAAAACTGGAATACAAATGGGTAAAATACGAAGTAAAAAAAGACTCTACTTTTACCGATGAAGAGCAGAACGAAGTACACTGGGTGGAAGCGGAGATCTCAACCACAGACGATAAGGACCAGACCATGATGATGACCTGCACCGTAGAGGACTACAACATCCAGGGCGAGATCAAAATCACGAAGAAAGATAAGCTGAAAAAGAAATACGAATTTGTTGGCAAGGAAAAAGCCAAGAAAGGAAAAAAATAAGCCTTGCTAAACAATCAATCCCAATAGCTGTAATATCATTACAGCTATTTTTTTGCCATTATATGAATCATTCAGAAACTATAACCCTCGGTGCCGGCTGCTTCTGGTGCGTGGAGGCTGTCTTTCAAAACCTGAAAGGCGTGGAAAGCGTAGTCAGCGGATACTCCGGCGGGCATATTAAAAACCCGGCCTACCGCGAAGTATGCAACGGTGTGACCGGCCATGCGGAAGTTGTGCAGCTCACTTACGATCCTACCCTTATTTCCGTTGCGGAGATTTTGCAGGTGTTCTGGCAAACGCATGATCCTACCACGCTCAACCGCCAGGGCAACGATATCGGGACACAATACCGCTCGGCGATTTTCTATCATAGCGAAGAGCAAAAGCAGGTGGCCGAACAGTACAAGGAAGAGCTTAATAAAAGCAAGGCTTTTCCTAATCCTATCGTGACGGAGATTACGCCTTTCACGAAGTTCTATGTTGCCGAAGATTATCATCAAAACTACTTCAATCAACACAGCGAAGAATCTTATTGCCAGTATGTTGTAAGGCCCAAAGTGGAGAAATTCAAAAAACTATTCGGGGACAAGATGAAATAATACTTCCCTGATTTCCCGATGATTATAACTGCGGTTTAAGTGAGGGGAAAATACGGAGGAAAAGGCTTTTTCGCCTACATTTGATTTCATATCTAACGATACGATCATGAGGCCCTTTATTATTTTTCTGCTCTTTCTCAGCGCACGCTCCTATTCTCAAAGCTCCATCTGGGGCACCGTCAAAAATGGCGGGCAATACGACTACGGCTATCTTTATAAGACCAATGCCACGGGCGATAACCGGGTGGTGATCCACCATTTCGACAGTATCAACGGGAAAAGTCCGGGTCCGGTGATCCAGGCATCCAACGGCAAGCTGTATGGCATGACGGCCCAGGGCGGCTCGGGCGTTGTTATGATAGGCCTGAACCGGACACAGGGAGGCACCTTGTTTGAATATGATCCTGTTATTGACAGCTTCCGGACCCTGATTCATTTTAATGCCACCAATCCCCTTTTTCCCCAGCTTCCCACAAGAATTCATGGACCATCGGACTTAAAGCTATTGGAGGTGTCTCCGGGTGTCTTATGGGCGGTGTTGACCATGAAGCAGAACAACAATAGCATCATCGAGGTATTGAATGAGCATGTCATTTCCTATAGCATTGCTACGGGTGCCATTGCCAATATAGTCACTGTGCCTTCCTGGACAACCCCGCTGATGGCCCTGCCGAGGCATACCTCGCTCTCAACCGAGCTCTATAAGGCTGCAGACGGTTATGTGTACAGCACGACTTCGGGCTACTCGTCCTGCGCTACAACCACCGATGCGAGCAACGGCTCCATCGTCAGGATCGACCCGGCTACCAATGCCTTTTCATACATCCGCCCTTTTCCATGCTCTTATAACGACGGCCTGTGGCCCCAGGGAAATTTCACGGAAGTGAACGGGAAGCTCTATGCTACCAGCCCTTATGGCGGCCCCAATGTAGTCATCCCTACTTTCCCGGGCTATGGCCTGATCTATGAGTACGATCCTGCTGCCACTACCTATACAAGAAAGTATGATTTTACGGGTGGAGTAAACGGTGGCAATCCCATCGGTTACCAGCTGAAAGCCGCCAACGGAAAAGTGTACGGGGCAACTGCCAGGGGTATCGTCAACACCAATTTTCCCTATGGCGCCGGCACGATCTATGAATACGATGCGGCCACCAATAGCCATACTAAAAAAGCGGACTTCTCTTCTTTCAATCTGAATACCTCTTTAGGATCCTTGTGGCTTTGTTCCAGCAATGGGAATTTATACGGCACTTCCCGCTATGGAATCTTTGAGTATACCATTGCCACCAACCAGATCCGCACAGCGGCCAGCCTCATAACGTATTATGATAATGCCCAGCCAACCCCCCTTATTGAAGTGTGCCAGAAGCCGGCTTACCGCTACCAGTCGGTTACAGCCTACACCATTTGCGCCGGGAGCTTTTTCAGCTCCGATCTGCAAAGCCCCAATGCCCAGACGTATACCTGGAAACAGAATGGCCTGGCATCTGCCACACAAACCACAGGTGTTCTTGGTTTCAGCCAGATAAGCCTCTCCAACGCCGGCACCTGGATCTGCGAGATGACCAATGCCTGCGGCACCACCACGGCCCAGGCCATTTCCATTACCGTTAACCCTTCCGGAACGGGCCTGCTGACGTCAACCATTTCTGCTGCCGGAAGCACTTCTATTTGTCCCGGCTCCACAATCACACTTAGCGGCAATACCAATGGCGTATGGAGCACAGGAGCGACTGCGCCATTCATCCAGGTATCCTCTCCGGGCGCTTACCAGGTTATTAATACCAATGCCTGCGGGAATACATTCTCCAACATCATCAGGATCGACACCATCGCTACGCCGGCGGTGCCGGCTATCAGCTTTACAACAACCGGGACTTTACCGGTTCTGACAAAATTCATCTGCCAGGGCGATAGCGCGCTTGCCAGCGGAAACATCACCGGTACCTGGAACACCGGGGAAACCACATCCTCCATTTATATTAAGGATAATCTGCCGCATTACATCACCACTGCCACGGCCTGTAAAACGGTAACATCAGCTACCATACAGGCCACTTACATTACGCCACCGGCATTACCCACAATTACGGCCGCCGGCTCTCTTACCATTTGTGTGGGCGACAGCGTGCTGCTCGATGCCAGCGGCACAAGCGCTTACAACTGGTATGTTTATAATGGTACCTCTTATTCCTACCTGAGCTATGGCAACCAGGTCTATGCTAAGCAAACAGGAAGCTATTTTATCAGAACCCCCTACTCCTGCGGGTCGGTTTCCTCTTATTCCATTAGCGTTCAGGCCAACGGTACCGCGCTTACTTCGGCCATCATCACGCCTTTAAGCTCCACGGTGATCTGCCAGGGCGACGGCGTGGTGCTGCAAAGCAACTATGCTTCCTGTACCTGGAACACCGGCGCCACCACGCAAACCATCCTGGCTACGGGCGCGGGCCCATACACGGTCACCAATTACAACAGCTGTAGCAGCGTCACCTCTGCGCCTATGAGCATCAGCGTGACACCGGCTCCGGCGGTCAATTATACAGAGGCGAATAATGCCGTTTGTGTTACGACAGGCATTTTTACCCTTACGCCGGCCAACCCTGCAGGTGGCTATTATACGGGCAGCGGCGTTTCCGCTAGTACCTTCGATCCTGTCCTGGCGGGATCAGGAACGCATACCGTTACTTACAATTACCCGGATCCCGGCACAGGCTGTACCGGCAGGTCCATGCAGCAAATTGCCGTAGAAGGCAATCCTGTTCTCACGGCAGCGCCGTCTACGGTTTTCTGCCAGGGCTCCAGCACCGTCCTCTTCCAGGATTCGCCTAACGGCATCTGGAATTCGACAGGCCAGCCGGGGCTGTTTTTGGTGGTTAGCCAGGCCGGAAATTATTATGTTTCCAAAACCAACGGCTGCGGCGTGCCTGTTAGCTCGAATACGTTACAGATCATTACCAAACCAAGCCCTGCGATCAGCATTACCGGTAACACGACCATCTGCGCGGGCCAATCGGCTACCCTGATCGGGAACGGCGGTATTTCATATACCTGGACACCGGGAGGAACATCAACCCAGATAACAGTAAACCCAATATCCAGTACCGGCTATACGCTTACCGGCGCCGGCTCAAACGGCTGTTTCGGCTATGCGGTGGAAACGCTAACGGTTCACGCACTGCCTTCCATCGTGGTTAGCAACACCTCTGTTTGCCAGGGAAGCCCGGTGGTTTTATCAGCCAGCGGAGCCACTACCTATACCTGGTCGGGCTCGCAAATGGGAGCATCCATAACGGTGACGCCGGCAGTAAGCGGCATATACCAGGTAACGGGCACCGATACGCATTCCTGTGTCAATAACGCGACTCTTGCGGTCACCGTCCATCCCCTGCCTGCTGCTCCTGTCATCACCTTAACAGGAAATATCCTGTCGTGTTCTCCCGCTGCGGCTTATCAATGGTATCTCAACGGGTCGCCTCTTGCCGGTGCCACCTCGCAGACATGCAGCCTTACACAGAACGGGAACTATACGGTGGAAATTCAGGATGCAAACACTTGTACGGCGCTCTCGGCGGGCTTTCCCGTAACAGATACAGGACTTGATAATACGGCCATGGATGCCGGTATTTCCATATTCCCCAACCCGAACAGCGGCCACTTCAGCTTACGCCTTCCGCCTCACAAAACCATTCAGATCAGGCTTTGCAACCTCCTGGGGCAGACGGTGTTGACAAGCTCCTCTTTGGGGAATACCGAGCACGTGATGCAGGTACAGGAAAGCGGTGTTTACCTGGTTGAGATAACGTGGAATGGCCGGAGCTATATCCAGAAACTGGTTGTTCAGAAGGATTAACAGCCAGTAGAAGCGTTCCTGAAGCTGCTCGGAAAGCGTTGTGTGCAGGTGAAAAATAACCTGAGTTTTCCTTTTTGTATTTGCCTTCAATCCTTTATATTTGTGAGATAAGGAATAACTATGCAAGAAGGAGTATTATCAACCGCACAAGGACTGAATTTTGAAGATTTCAAAAAGATCGTTCTAGAAGATTTTCGTATTGTGAACGAAAGTCGCCAGACCAGCTTACTGGGAAGAAAAGAAGTGTTGACAGGCAAGGCCAAGTTCGGGATTTTCGGCGACGGAAAAGAGCTGGCGCAGGTGGCGATGTCCAAGGTGTTTCAGAACGGCGATTTCAGAAGCGGTTATTACCGCGACCAAACCTTTATGATGGCCATTGGCCAGCTGAGCTTACAACAGTATTTTGCAGGCCTTTACGGCCATACCGACCTCGAACAGGAACCCATGAGCGGCGGACGCCAGATGGGCGGGCACTTCGGCACCCATAGCCTGAACGCTGACGGCACCTTCAAGCCGATCGTCCACCAGAAAAATTCATCGTCCGACATCTCCCCTACTGCCGGGCAGATGCCGCGTTTGCTGGGTCTTGCCTATGCTTCGCATTTCTATAAAATTAACCCGGACCTGCAAACCGGAAAGTTCCTGGACTATAGCAACCAGGGCAATGAGATCGCTTTTGGTACCATTGGCGACGCCTCTACTTCCGAAGGCTTGTTCTGGGAAGCCATCAATGCGGCCGGCGTCTTGCAGGTGCCGATGCTGATGAGCGTGTGGGACGACGGACACGGGATCTCCGTTCCTAAAAAATACCAAACTACCAAAGAGAGTATTTCCGAGATCCTGAAAGGCTTTCAGAGGGAGAATGGCGGAAAGGGTTACGAGATTTTTAAAACCAAAGGCTGGGATTATGCCCACCTCTGCGAAACCTACGAAAAGGCAGCGAAGGTATGCCGCGAGCAGCATGTACCTTGCCTGGTACACGTAGAGGAAGTAACGCAGCCTCAGGGCCATAGTACCTCCGGCTCGCACGAGCGCTACAAATCAAAGGAGCGCCTGCAATGGGAAACGGATTTCGACTGCGTGAAAAAAATGCGCGAGTGGATCCTGGAGAATGCCCTGGCCGATGAGGCCACGCTGAACGCCATTGAAGAGGAAACCAAAAATGCCGTAAAAAACGCGCAGAAAATAGCCTGGACCGAATACCTTGCCCCGATCAAATCGGAAGTAGCGGAAGTATCGGCTTTGCTCGACGGCTTATCCGGCAGCAGCCACGCCTCTGCGATCGCTTCTGTGAAAGCAGAGCTCAATGCGATCAAAGAGCCGATCCGTAAGGACATTCATTCGGCGGTGAAAAAAGTATTGCGCTTAACGAAGAATGAGAACATCGATTCCCGCTCTAAATTATCCGACTGGCTGCGCTTGTCGAATATTGAGAATACAGACCGCTACAGCTCTCACCTCATGTCGCAGTCTGCCCAGCAGGCTTCATACGTGAGCCCTGTAACGCCGGTCTATAACGAGCAAAAGCCGGTGGATGGCCGCGAATTGTTACGGGAGAATTTCGATCGTATTTTAGCCAAATATCCTGAGGTGATGATTTTTGGAGAGGACTCCGGGAAGATCGGTGGTGTGAACCAGGGACTGGAAGGTCTGCAGGCTAAATACGGCGAGCACCGTGTATTTGATACGGGCATCCGTGAAGCGACCATTATGGGACAGGCAATCGGTTTGGCCATGCGTGGCTTAAGGCCTATCGCCGAGATCCAGTACCTCGATTATTTATTGTATGCTGTGCAGATCATGAGCGATGACCTCGCTACCCTGCAATGGCGTACCAAAGGCATGCAAAAAGCACCGGTGATTATACGCACCCGCGGCCACAGGCTCGAAGGGGTATGGCACAGCGGATCGCCGATGGGCATGATCATCAACTCCTGCCGTGGGATCAATATCTGTACACCTCGCAATATGACCCAGGCAGCCGGCTTCTATAATTTATTACTCGAGGCCGATGAGCCTTCACTGGTAATTGAGCCGCTGAACGGCTACCGCCTGAAAGAAAACCTTCCTTCCAATATCGGTGAGTATAAGGTAGCACTGGGCGTTCCGGAGATCATAGAACATGGTACGGATGTGACGCTGGTGACTTACGGCTCTTCGGTAAGGATCGCTTCCGACGCTATCAAATTATTGAAAGAGCATGACATCTCGGTAGAGCTGATCGATGTACAAACTCTCTTGCCTTTCGACATCCACCAAAGCATTGTGGAATCGCTGAAGAAAACAAACCGCGTGGTCTTCTTCGATGAGGATGTTCCGGGTGGGGCGACGGCTTTCATGATGCAGAAAGTGCTGGAAGAGCAAGGTGGCTATAATTACCTGGATTCGAAACCGGTAACGATTTCGGCCAGGGCACACCGCCCTGCTTATGGCTCCGATGGTGATTATTTCTCCAAGCCCAGCACCGACGATGTATTCGATGTTATTTATAACTTAATGTTGGAAGTAAATCCTGATAAGTTCAGCAAAATATATTAATTTCGCCTGAAATTTAGTTTTTCGGCTATCCATACCTAATTCTATACGATGAAATTTGTAAAATATATTCTGGCTGTATGCTTTCTCGCCTCATTCAACTCCATTGTTGCGCAAGAGGAGCCTAAGAAAGATGAAAAGAAGATCCAGGAAGTGGTGAATGTAGAACCTGAAACACCGCCTGTGAAAAAAGATGCAGACGGGAACGAGATTCAGGATACGGTTCCACCACCTCCGGCATCAGTTTCCGAAATTCTGAAACGTGCGGTGAACTTCGTGAAAATCGAATCCACGAAATATACCAAAGCCAATGGCGTGACTACAGGTTCCAAAGCAGAGTTCACCGCTAATTTCGCTTATAAACCAAAAGAGCTGAACCCGCAGGCGGATGTACAGGGGAACTTTACCATGCATGTGAGTGTGGAAGCAAAAGAAGGCAAATACCGCTACACCATTTCTAAAATTACGCATGTGGCCAAAAATGCCGAGTTTACCGGGGGCGACGTCTACAGCGAGGTACCGAAATGCGGCACCATGAAATTACCGATTGATCAGTGGAAACGCATGCGCAGCGAAGCGCTTAAAAATGCGACGCTGATTGCAACCGACCTGAAAGCCTTTATGAAAAAATCCAGCTCAGAGCCTATCAACGCCGACGAGTGGTAAAATCCGGAATACAATGATGATAAGTCCCTCCGCCGCCGGTGAAGGGACTTTTTTTTGAATGACGCTATGAATTCACGCAATCCCGAAGTCTATACCAAAAAAGAAAGTGAACACCTGGTGCGAAGCCGGCTTCACGAAACCAAGATCGGTGAGCAATGCTCGTATGCTCAGGATGCCGGCAGCTGGGAAACAGACCTGCGGAAATCGTCCTGCCGCTTTGTGTTGCTTGGCATTCCGGAAGACATTGGCGTGAAGGCCAACTTCGGGCGTGGCGGCGCTCACACGGCCTGGAAACCGGCGCTCGAAAGTTTTTTAAACCAGCAAAGCAATGCCTTCCTGGATGGCAGCCCGGTCTTTGTGCTCGGTCATATCTTTGTGGACGATCTTATGGAACAGGCTTCAGAGCTGAGCACCAAAACGGCGAAAGACATCGAAGCACTCCGTAAGCTGGTAAGTGAGCTCGATGGGCGTGTAAGCGATGTGGTCGAGCGCATCGTGAAAAGCGGGAAAATTCCGGTAGTCATCGGTGGCGGACACAACAACGCCTACCCCATCATCAAAGGCTGCTCGAAGGCTCTGACAGGGGCCATCCATGTGATCAACTGCGATCCGCACTCCGATTTCCGGCCACTCGAAGGCAGGCACAGCGGCAATGGCTTCAGCTATGCCTGGGAGGAAAACTACCTTCGCCGCTATTCGGTCTTCGGCTTGCACGAGCAATACAATACAGCGCAGGTGCTGCGTGACTTCAGTAAACAAAATGCTCATTTATTCTATACCACCTACGAGGATATTTTTATCAGGGAAAGCAAAACGCTTTCCGGTGCCCTGAACCAGAACATCGGCTTCGTTAAAGATGCAGGCTGCGGTGTGGAGATCGACCTGGATGCCATTACCAACGTACCTTCCAGCGCCAAGACCAGTAGTGGCCTCTCACCGGTGCAGGCCAGACAATATGCTTACCAATGCGGCAGGCAGCTCGACGCCCTGTATTTTCATATTGCCGAAGGAGCGCCGGTGCTTTCGCACATCAAAGCCGATAACAAAACCGGCAAGCTCATCGCCTACCTCATGACCGATTTTATGAAAGGGGTGATGGAGAAAGAGGCTCAGGAGAGAAAATAGCGGAACCACCTAGTCACATAAGAATCATAGAGAGCCGGAAGAAATCATCGTATTTTTTTAATCCTGTTGCCTTCGACTACGCTCAGTCAACGGCTTTACTGGTACGGACCGGCATCTAAGGTCCAATTCAATCTTTGTTCTATCCGTGCTCATCTTAATCATCGTGCCTGCCTGTTGCCTGTCTAGCGGCAGGTAGAGCAGACAGGTCATCAGCGTTCTATTCATTCACCGCTTCACAAAATGAATTTCGAAATTGGCTCCCTTGTCGTTATAGATCTTAAGCTCTGCCGAGATCTGATCGGCAAGGATCGACACGATGTCGAGCCCCAGGGAATGCAGGTTGTTGATGTCGAAATTGCCCGGTAAGCCCTTGCCGTTATCACTGATTTTCAGCTGGTAGGTATTTTTAAACAGCTTCGAGAGCTCCACCGTAATGCTGCCGCCTTCGGTTTCGGAAAAAGCATGTTTATAGGCATTCGACATCAGCTCGTTGGTAATAAGGCCGAGTGGAATAGCCGTGTCGAGGTCAAGCTCCAGTTCGGTGAGCCTCGACTCTACCGTAATGTTTTTATTCGTCATCGAAAAGCTGCTGGAGATCTGCTGGATAAGCCCCGCCAGGTATTCGTTGAACATAAGGCGTGTTACCTCGTTATTTCTGTACAACAGCTGGTGAAGTAATGCCATGGAGTTGATGCGGTCCTGTGCTTCTTTCAGAGAATTGAGGATCTCCGGGTTATGTGTTTTTCCTGATTGCAATTTCAGTAAGCTGGAAATGATCTGCAGATTATTTTTCACCCGGTGATGCACCTCCTTAATGAGCAGGTCTTTTTCCTCGAGCGATTTATTGATGATGTCGTTGCGGGTTTCGATCTGCTTGTTCTTTAATTCGAGCAGCAGTTTCTGGGCATTGGTTTTTTTGAGCTGCGTGGAAACAACGATAATGATCAGGATCAGCACGATTCCACCGAAGAATAAGGCATTCTTAATGGTTTTCTGTTTTCCCAGCTCTGTATTCCGTTCATTGATTTTTTTCTGGTTCTCGAGGATCATGTGTTCCTTTTCCTCCATCTGGTTGGCAATCTGGGCGGTCATCAGCTCTTTAAGCCCTTCCTGTGTATCAACGCTGTCTTTATAACGCTCGTAGCGCTTATAATATGCGATGCATAAGTGATTGGCCCCTATCTTCTCGTAATAATCGGCATACTGCTTCAAGACGCTGAGCTTGGTTTTATAATCGTCGATGCCCTGTATCCTCTGGTAGGCACTATCGAGGTAGCGCTTGCACATGGCCATCTGGTTCATCAGCAGGTAGCATTTCGACAACTCGATCTCGCTCACTGCGGCGTTGACCTTATTGCCGGCGTTGATGCTGCTCATCACATCCTTTTTAAGAAGCGGGATCGCTTTGTTGTAATCTTTGAGTTCGATATAGGTTTGCCCGATGTTCCCTTCAATGAGCCCGATGGTAAACTCATCGGCGAGGCTCAGCTTTTTATCCAGGGCATGCATCCGGTAAAATAAGGTCCGGGCTTTGTTGTAGCATGCCAGGGCGCTGTCCTGGTTCCCGAAGTGGCTCCAGAACAATCCCCTGTTATTGAAATAGCCCAGCAGGAGCTGAGGTACGGTTTTCATTTCTTCATATTCGAGGAGCTGCTGGCTCAGGCACTCCTTGTAGAGGCCCATTTCGTAATACAACGTGCTTAGCTTTGGGTGCAGGTACCAGTTGTCGATTTTGCTGTTGCGTGCTTTTAGGCCCATCAGGATCTTATGAATATCGGTTGCCTTTTTCAGGGAATGGATCTTCACGTAGGAGTTCTTGAGAAAGTACAAGACCTGCGCGCTGTCTACATCGGTTTTCAGGCTGTTCTTAAACAGAAGGTCTGTAAAAATGGGAATAGCCTTGGAGTAATTCCGGTTGAGGAAGTATAACTCGCCCTCTATCTTATCGAGCCTTACCAGGATATCATGTTTGTTATCCTGCATGGCCTGTACCCTGATGGCTTCCAGCTGTGTCTTCACCGCCCGGTAGCATAAAGGCTTCATTGAAGAACGCAGCGTATCCACCGCATGGACTTTTCCGGCCAGGCTCTGCTTGTTAAAGTACGCCACAAACTCAGCGGTATACTCCGACTGGGCCTGTGCTCCGCCGAGCCAGCATAACAGGGCAAATAAACAGTAAAAACGGTTTAGTATGGATAAAGGGGTAAACATACTTGTTCAGTATAAAGATATTATAATTAATCAAAATCCATTTATGACATAATGTTAACTTTTAAGATGTTTAAAAGTTTCGGCCGCAACTTCTTAACGTTATTTTGCAGGCCGGTGCGGTTACTAACAAAATAGAACTTGACTATCAGTGTATTAAAATACGGTGTTGGCGGCTTGTTAACATCCTTACTCCGCATAAAAAAGCGTACCTTCAAAGTGTTGAAAGTATTGAGCATTTTTATCCTCCCGTACTGAATTTTATGCAGAATTTTGATAACCAAAATAAGACCCGAAAAAAACTATATACCCCCGCAAATCCTAATGAAGTAGGCAAGTTGCAGCCGCAGGCTGTGGAGTTGGAAGAAGCCGTTCTGGGAGCCATGCTGCTCGAAAAAGATGCCCTGAGCACTGTCATCGACGTGCTTTCGCCTGAAAGCTTTTACAAAGAACAAAACGGCCTTATTTTCAAAGCCGTGTATACCCTTTTCAACCGCTCTGAGCCGGTGGATATCCTCACCGTCACCCAGGAGCTGAAGCGCACCGGCGAGCTGGAGCTGGTGGGTGGCTCATTTTATGTATCCTCACTCACCAACCGCATTGCCTCCGCTGCTAATATCGAATACCATGCCCGTATCGTGGCGCAGAAATACCTGCAGCGCGAGCTTATCCGCATCAGCACGGAAACCATTAAAACAGCTTACGAAGACAGCACCGATGTGTTTGAGCTGCTCGATGCTACCACTCAACACATCTTCGAGATCCTCGACTCCAACGTGCGCAAGCAGCATGCCGGGATGACCTCGCTCATTGCACAGGCCATTACCGAAATTGAAGCGGCAGCCGCACAAACCGATGGCTTGCTGGGTGTACCATCCGGATTTACGGCATTAGACCGCATTACCGGTGGCTGGCAGAAATCCGATTTATTAATTTTGGCCGCCCGTCCTGGTATGGGTAAAACGGCTTTCGTGGTAACCATGGCCAAGAATGCGGCCGTGGAGTTCAACAAAGCGGTGGCCATCTTCTCGCTGGAGATGTCCTCCTTACAGCTCGTCAAACGTCTGATCTCTTCAGAAACGGAGATCTCACAGGATAAGATCTTAAAAGGAAATCTTGACAACCACGAGTTCGTACAGCTCAACGAGCGGATCAAAAAATTATCGGTAGCGCCGCTCTACATCGACGACACCCCTGCCCTCTCCATCTTTGAGCTCAGGGCCAAAGCGCGCCGTTTGAAAGAGCAGCAGAATATTTCCCTCATCATCATCGATTACCTCCAGCTGATGAGCGGCGGCCCCGACAGCAAGGGCAACCGTGAGCAGGAGATCTCGCAGATCTCGCGTGGTTTGAAATCACTTGCCAAGGAGCTCGAGATTCCCATCATTGCCCTCTCGCAGCTGAGCCGCCAGGTGGAGAACCGCCCCGGAGGCAGCAAGCGCCCGCAGCTGAGCGACCTCCGTGAGTCCGGTGCCATCGAGCAGGATGCCGATATGGTTATGTTTATCTATCGTCCGGAATACTACGGCCTCGAGGTGGATGAGAACAACCAGCCTACCAAGGGCCGGGCGGAGATCATCATTGCCAAGAACAGGCACGGCTCCATTGTGGATGTGCCGCTGCGCTTCATCGGCCAGTACGCCAAGTTTGCGGATCTTGACTATACCGAAGGGCAGGATATCTATTCAGGCAATATGAGCACAGGCATGACGCAGAACACCGACTTCCTGGCGCAACCTAATACCAAAACGGTACAATCCACCAAGTGGGACGATGACGAGCCTAGCGGCAATGACATTATCCGGAGGAATGATATTGATGAGGTGTTTTAATTAGCCCACATGCCTTTGGGGAGGGGTATCCTCACACTAAAGTGTGAGGACACGATAAGCTTTCACCCGGCAAAACTACAACAAATACCATCATACCTCTGCTACGGATCATAGCATTTGCTTTCCGGCAACCTCAAATCCGTTCAGTCAGCAGGGTTCGATCCATGACCGGTGGTTGAGAAACACGCTAACCCGGTAGCTAAGCTACCGGCACCACTGACAAAATGAATTTCTGTTTTAAAATTTTTTAAGAAAAGCTCCGAAATCCTGTCAGTTTTTTTCTGAAAAAAATTCAGTTGAAGGCCCTGGCACAGTGCTTGAAAACTGGTTTTCGGATTTGGCCAGATCCCTCAAAAAACAAAAAATTAACCATTAAAAAAGGAGGTTTATTATGTCACTTATCAAAAGAAACGGGAATGCACTCCCATCGGTCCCAGCTTTGTTCGATGATTTTTTTAGCCGCGAACTTTTTAACTGGGGAAATAACAATTTTTCATCCACCAGCACTACCATCCCGGCGGTGAACATCAGAGAAACGGCCGATCATTTCGACGTGGAAGTTGCTGCGCCCGGCATGGAAAAAAAAGATTTTAAAATCACGCTCGACGGCAACCTGCTCACCATTTCCTCCCAGAAAGAATACAGCGAGGAAACCAGGAAAGAGAACTACACCCGCCGCGAGTTCAGCTACCGCTCGTTCCAGCGCAGTTTCGAGCTGCCGAAGGATGTGGTAGACGAAAGCAACATCAACGCCCGTTACAACAACGGCTTGCTGCATCTCACCATCCCTAAAAAAGAGGAAGCTAAACGCAAGGCTCCGAGGATGATCGAGATCGCCTAAACGAAAAAGCCCGCCATACCGGCGGGCTTTTTTTCTGAAAAGAATCGTGTATGTGGATGCATATGAAGCGTGCATAGCACTGCCAATTTGGTGGCAGATAATGAAGGAGTAATTACGTATCTTTATCCCACTTCAAAACACCGTCCCATGGTCAAAACCATCATCGTCCTGCTCTTTACCATTATCGTTATTCCCATCGTTTCCGTTTACGTCGATGAGCCACTTACAGCCCAGCAAAAAGACATCCTCACGCATTTGCTCTGGGCGGCGCTGGCGGTGGCATTGCTTTGCTTTGCGGTGGGGCATCTCACCCATAACAACAGCCAGGTGGATAAGCTCTGGAGTATCCTGCCCATCGGCTATGCCTGGTATGTGGCCTACGCGGCGGGCTTCCAGGACCGTTTGGTGCTGATGGCCGTGCTGGTGACTATTTGGGGGGCGAGGCTTACCTATAATTTCTCACGCCGCGGTGCTTACCGCTGGAAGTTCTGGACGGGCGAGGAAGATTACCGCTGGGAGATCCTGCGCAATAACCCGCTCTTCAAAGGCAAAAAAGGACGCTGGGTATTGTTTCACTTATTTTTCATTTGTTTGTATCAGAATGGCCTCATCCTCTTATTCACGCTCCCGATCTTAGTGACCGCCAAAGCCGCTGATAACCACATCACGTCCATGGACCTTGTGTTATCTGCCCTCATCCTGCTCTTTATCCTCATCGAAACCATCGCCGACCAGCAGCAGTGGAATTTCCATCAGGAGAAAAGTCGCCTGAAAGCCTCCGGTGCCGCCCTGCCCGAAGACTACGCCAAAGGCTTTGTGAGCAGCGGCTTGTGGAAGCTGGTACGCCACCCCAACTATGCCTCCGAGCAATCCATCTGGATCGTGTTTTACTTTTTCAGTGTGGTGGCTACCGGGCAGTGGATCAACTGGTCGATGGCGGGCTGCCTGCTCCTGGTGATCCTTTTCCAGGGCAGCTCCGATTTCAGCGAAGGGATTTCCGCTTCCAAATATCCCGCTTATGAGGCCTATAAGAAAAAAACCGGGAGGTTCCTGCCGAAGGTATTTTAATAATGCCGGGACTTCGGCTGCGCTCAGTCACCGGTCTCACGAAGAGTGCCGAGCGGAGTCGATGGTGGCTGAACCGCTGCACTGTTACGACCCGTGGTGATGTCGAAGTGGGAGTCGATGGTGGATGAGCGCAGTCGAAGCCGCCACCGTAGAATCATTTCCTCAGTCCTCCCCTATTCCATTGGCATTTGGTTTTAACATTCAGAGTTCATAAACCAAACCATAAAACCAAATGAAAAACCTATTCATCCTTGCCATGCTTGTACTGGGTACAGGGGCAGCAACACAGCTTAAAGCACAACAACCGGCCGTCGTGATCAGCGACAAAACAGGCTGGCACAAGATCGGAGAAACCAAAGTAGATTTCACCAAAGACCATGATGAAATAGCGGTAATCGGCGCCGACAAATTCGCTTCCATGAAATTCAAAGTGACCGACGCTCCTATCGACATCATCAGCGCCGAGATCTTTTATGAAAGCGGCGATAACCAAAAGGTGAACTTAGGCTATGCGATCAAATCTCCGGGCGAGAGCAAAGTGATCGACCTGAACGGCGGCGAGCGCGCTATCAAAAAAATCGTATTCAACTACAAAACCATCCCGAACTACAAAGACAAAAAAGCACACGTAGAGATCTGGGGTAATAAAACCAATACCGATAAGAAATAATTCTTAACCCTACAGGACGCAGATAATGCAGATGGGTAGGATGATGTAAAATAAAGAACGGGCCGGGTTGCGATTCATAACTATAAAGCCTTTTATCCTGTTCTGATTAGTGCACATCTGCCTCACCGGCTTTATCTGCGTTCTTTTTTATACTAAATTACTTTATCTTCGCAGGATGATGAAAAGAACCTTGATAGGATTATCCCTGGCTCTGGCAGCCTGTACTAGCAACCCGCCCGCGGAAAGCGAAACAACGGAAACAAAAAAGGAAAACGCAACCGAATACCAGTACGAGCCTGCTATATCCACCATCCACGGGACTTTGTCAACTAAAGTGTATTGGGGCCCTCCGGGCTATGGCGAAGATACCACGGTTGATGAAAGAGAGAACGTCTATCTTCTGCTGCTTGACAAAGGCATCAACATCAAAGCGCCGAAAAAAGACCTGAGCGACGGTTATAATGCCGCCATTAACAACGTGATGCAGCTCCAGCTGGTGAATCAGCAGAGCTTAGATGCCTACCTCCATAAAAACGTGACAGTCACCGGAACCTTATTCGGTGCGCAAACCGGCCATCATCATACGGATGTGCTGCTCGATGTGAAAACCATCAAATAAAGCATCTGCTGTTTTTTCTGAAAAGCTGCTCTGATTTCCCTATTTCATAAACGGGGAATGTGATTCCTCTCTGCTTTTTTATGCCATATGGGTTACCTACTCCTTATTTTGGAATACTGGTAAAAGCCTCCATATGAACCAAACCCTGGATAAAGCCGTCAAAATCTTTCTGGCTTTTCTGCTGCTATCTGCTCTGACCATCGTTTTAATTTACCTGAACATTGGAAATGATTTTAGAAAAATGGTCGAGAGTGGCCTGCTTCAACCGGTTTCAGGAGAAGGTCTGGGATTCCTGGGACTTTTCCTATTTGGTTATGTAGCCTATCTTTTACTCTTCATTTGCTGGCTGGGCATTCTCTTCATCAACAAAGAAAGAATAAATGTTCAGTCGAAACACATTCAATTGCTCCTGATTCTTATTTTTTCGGTGGCACCAACCACTTTAGTTTTGTTCTTTCTATTCCAAAGATCACCTAACCCGTTCAGGCAATACCAGCCCAGGAATGAGTGTGATATAGAAAATGGAAAAATCACTCGCTATTCTCCCAATCATGTGATCATATATGAGGCTACTATTCTGAATAAGCAAATGGTTGGTAAGGAAATTACAAGGTACGATAACGGAGTGATTGCTTCGGAAAACAATTACATTGAAAACGTCCTTCACGGAGAAAGTACGATTTACGATCAACATGGCCATAAACAAAACGTAACCACTTATATCATGGGACAGAAAAGCAGGTTCTGTACGTTTTACGAAAACGGGCAAATGAGCTATGTATCTGATGAAGACAGCATCTATTCAGCCTACGAATGGTGGGAAAACGGGCAGCTAAAATCCATGAGCCAACAGGAGCTTTCAGAGTATGGCCAAGCAAACGGGAATGAAGCCCTGTTGAAGAAGAATATCGTGATTCCGGCAAAAGCGAACAGAGGAACACAACCAAAAACAATTGACGTGAATCCCAACCTTATCAAAAAGATCTCATGGTATAGCGACGGCACTCTCCGCAGCGTCAAAGCGTTGGTCAACCTGTCGGAAAAAGAATCACGGAATATGGGCTGCGAGGAAGGGACATTTAGTGGCTACATGGAGTTGTACTACCATAGCAACGGTAAGATAGAGCGAATAGCATATAACGGTAATACCGCTAAGGACGAAGACTTTCGTAGGTCAACCCGATACGACCTGAACGGAAGACTACTTCCGGACTAAGCAATCCGTTGTCATAAACCACATAGGCATCCAGAAAAGATAGCGATGTGTTCTTCTGCTCTCTACGAGCTCTGCGTGACTATGTGGTAAATGATGTAAACTTTAATTCCAACACTTCGGTTCTAATCATTGCCCCTGATCTGTTCAATCCGCGCCTGCATACAGCAGGCAGGTTCCATTTTTTAATTCTTATAGCGGATCTCCTGCTTTTTAGCAGCCATATACACGCCGGCAGCCACACACAGCAAAAGGAGAATAGAGCCGATAAGCGCAATCGTATTTCCTGTTTTATAAATGGCCGGTTCGAATTTAAATTCCACCTGGTGTTTTCCTGCCGGGATCTCCATCCCTCTTAGCACATAATCTACACAGGTATGCGGTGTCAGCTTGCCATCGATATAGGCATTCCAGCCTTTCGGGTAATAGATCTCCGAGAATACCGCAAAGCCCTTGTCTTTGGCTTCGGTTTCGTATACCAGGTCGTTGGGCTTATACGACTGTAAGGTAATTTTTCCGTCATTGCTATAGGAGTCGCCCACGGTAGCCAGCGCTTTGTTCTTTTGCTGGATGATGGCTTCGCGCTTGGTATTGACGTTGTATAAGCCTACGATCTCCGAATCGGCATTGGCAACCGTTTTAATGTGTTTGATAAACCAGGCATTGCCATTAGCCTGTGGGTTTTTGATCGGAACCGTTTGCTCCTTGGTAGGCACTACCACATATTTGGTGTTGAGCATATTGAGCACGTTGAGCTTCGCCATGTGAATGTTCATGAGGGAATCATTCTGCACCGCGGCATTGAGACCATCGTAAAACATCCCGATCTCCTTATCAAGATGGAAGTCGATGATCTCCTGGTATTTTTTCAGCTTGGCACCGTGGTAGCCTCCAATCGATTTATGGTAATAAGAGGTAGCCGCATCGTTCCAGGTGCTTACCGATAAGTTCAGCACACGGTAGTCGAGGCTCTTATCGGCCAGGATCTGCTCGTCGGCCGCCGATTTTTCAGGAGCGGCTTCATACTGCGCCTTAGGAACGAAATTGCTTTTGTTCAGGTAGCGGTCGGCCACCGGCCAGAGGTCGGCCACCAGGAAAATGGCGATGGCTACGAGGAACAATTCTGTTTTTAGTTTTTTGGTCACATACAGGAACAGGAAGCCTGCCGATAAGACAATGAACACCAGCGAGCGCATGGCATCGCTTTTAAAAATCGCTTCGCGTGCCTTTTCAAGGTTCGATAAATATTCGGGCATGAACTGGGCAATCTGGGCATCGGTAGCGCCGCTCTGCTTAAACTGGTTGGCCGTTTGAATTTCTTCGCCGTCGGCAATAAAGCTGTTGGTAACCGTTGGGGCGAGCCAGCTGATGAGGCAAAAGCCACCGATGACGATCACCGACACGATCAGCGCCGTCTTCATATCAATGGCTTTTTTAATTCCCGGAAAGGAAACCGTTGTATTGGCAGCAGAGGCTTTGATGAATTTGTCCAAAGCCAGAACCGCCAGCAGCGGAATGGTGAGCTCGGCAATGACGAGGATCATCGACACCGCCCGGAACTTATTATAGCCCGGCACATAATGCATGAAGAGCTCCGTAAGGCCCATAAAATGTTTGCCCCAGGCCAGCATCACCGAAAGCAGGGTGGCGGCGAAGAGCGCCCATTTCAGGGGATGGTCCACAATGATGAGCCCCAGGAAAGCGAGGAGCATCACAATAGCACCGATGTATACCGGTCCGCTGGTAAAAGGCTGGTCGCCGAAGTAGGCGCTGCTGCCCGCGATCTGCTCGCGCATTTGCGGATCCACGCTCTTCAGCGCATCCTTATCTGTATTGGCAATCGCTGCCGAGCCACCGCCCTTGAAATTCGGGATCAGGAAGGTAAAGGTTTCCCCTACCCCATAGCTCCACTGCGTGGCATAATCCTTATCGAGGCCGGAGGTAATGTTCTCCTTATTCGTTTTTTGATCGGCATTGATTGTGAGCTCTGTTTTACCGCGCGTGGTATACTTGCCGTATTCGTAGGTAGCCAGGAGGTTACCGGCATTGGGCAGCACGCCGATGATGGAAGCCACAATGAATAAAGCAACTCCTTTATAAAACGGTAGCGTTTGCTTGCGTTTGATAGCGTAGCCGTAATAAGCCACAAACACGATCCCGAACAGGATAAAGCCATAATAAGAAATCTGTACGTGGTTGGCATTAAGCTCCAGCGCCATGAACAGCGCGCTCACCGCAAAGCCCAGCCAGTAGCGGCCACGCATCAGCAAAATAATACCGCCTAAAACAGGTGCCAGGTAGCCAATCGCATTGGCTTTGGAGTTGTGCCCCGCTTCGATGATGATGAAAAAATAAGAGGAGAAACCGTAGGCCAGCGCTCCCACAAGGGCCAGCCAGGGATTGATCTCGAGGCAAAGCAGCAAAATAAAAAAGCCGACAAAATACAGGAAGATGTAACCTGTAGGATGCGGTAAAAAGGCATGAAAGGCCTTGTCGATGGTTCCCAGCCAGTTGCCCGGATATACCGTAGAAACCTGATACGCCGGCATCCCGCTAAACATGGAATTGGTCCACAGTGCTTCGCTGTGCTCCGTATTCCGGAACGTAACCGCCTCCTGGCTCATCCCCCGGAACCTGACAATATCCCCTTGCATCAGGGATTTACCGGAAAAAGCGGGACTGAACTGAATGATGTTGATGATTGCGAAAACAGCAATGGCCACAATGTATGGCAGAAACTTCTTAATATTCATGTAGTGACGGTTTTAGGGCAAATATAACAATTATACGATAGTGGAACACGCCATTGATCGGGGGATGATGTAACCGTCAAATACAAGAAAGCGGGACAGCATGCATTGATATTTTTCAGGTGCCAGGACGGGCCATCACTGCTTGCCTTTGTTTGTCCTGCGGAACAAACAAAGGAGCTCAAACAATAGCCCTGTCCCGCGATGTTGTAGTGCGTCGCATCGGTCACAAATTATTCTTCTTTGATGCTCTGCGTGATATAAAACATATATCAGGACCTATCGGCCGAAAACACGTTCCGTTTGCGCCCGACGTAACACTCAAGGGTCAGTTCGAGTGATTTTTGCGGGCTCTTTGAAAAAATCGTATCGAGAACGACAGCAGGCCAGTTTTGTAGCAGAACTGAAAAGCTACAGCACAAGCTCCCTCTTCTTCCAGGCGAGGTAGAATCCGGCGATCACCAGCCCGATCGCCAGCAGGGAGCCGATCAGCGAGATCGTATTGCCGGTTTTGTAAATAGCCGGCTCAAATCTAAACTCGATGTGATGCTTGCCCGCCGGTACTTCCATCCCTCTCAGTAAATAATCCACACAGGTGTAAGGCGTTGGGTTTCCATCCACATAAGCGCTCCAGCCCTTTGGGTAATAGATCTCCGAGAACACGGCAAAACCTTTATCGCTGGCCTCGCTTTCATACTCCAGGTGGTTTGGCTGGTAGGAGATCATCCTGATCCGGCCCTCTGCTTTATAATGTTCCGCCGGATTGATCCCCTCCCTGTTCTTCGGCTGGATCAGGGCTTCCGTTTTGGTATCGGTATGCTCCAACGCCACGATCTCCGAGTCGGCATTGGCTACCGTTTTCACCTGCGTCACAAACCAGGCATTACCATTGGCTTGTGGATTTTTGATCGGGATAAGCTTGTCTTTGCCGGGATAAATGATGTAGCGTGTATTGAGCATATTCAGCACCGGCAGCTGTGTCGTAAGCAGGCCCAGGGTCGAATCGCTGTCGACGCTGCGGAGGCCATTTGTAAAGGTGCCTATCTCGCGGAACAAATGAAAGCTGATGAGCTCATCGTATTTTTTGAGCTTGGCGCCATGGTAGCCACCAATGGATTTGTGATGATAAGATGTGGTGGCATCCTGGAAAGGACTCACCGATAAATTCAGAACGCGGTAGTCCAAAGCCGGGTCACGCAGGATCTCCTCATCGGCCTCCGTCTTCGCAAAAGCGGATTCCTGCTGCGCTTTGGAGATAAACTTCGAGCTGTTGAGATAGCGCGTGGCTACCGGCCAGAGGTCGGCGGCAAAGCAGATCCCGATAAGGGCAATGAATAACGGCGCTTTGATTTTTTTCAGGATCAGCAGGAACAGGCCTGCCGCAGCAAGGACGATAAAGATCAGGGAACGAAGCGCATCGCTTTTAAAGATCGCGATCCGGGCTGTTTCCAGGTTTGAGAGGTAGCCCGGCAGGATCTGCGCCACCTGCGCTTCCGAAGCCCCACTCTGTTTGAACTGCGCGACCAGCTCCGCTTCTTCGCCCGGCGCCATGAAGGTATTTACTGCCGTTGGCATGAGCACACCCAGCAGGCAAAATCCTCCGGTAACGATCAGGGAGATGAGCATCACCTTTTTGAGATCGAGGCTCCGGCTCACGCCCGGAAGCTTCACCGAAGCATTCCGGTCTGCCAGCTTCATGAACTGATCCAATGCCAGGATGGCCAGCAAAGGCACGGTGAGCTCGGCAATGACCAGGATCATCGACACGGCCCTGAACTTATTATAGCCCGGCACATAGTCGAGAAAAAACGAGCTGATTCCCATAAAAAAACGTCCCCAGGAAAGCATCATGGCCAGGATCGTCACCGCAAACAGCGCCCACTTCACGGGGTGGTCGATGATGAATAAGCCCAGAAAGGCCAGGAAGATCACAATAGCACCAATGTATACCGGGCCTGCCGTTCCGCCCTGGTCGCCGAAATACGCATTACCGCCTGCCACCTGCTCCCTGTATTCGGGCTCTACCGATTTAAGCGCGTCTTTGTCGGTATCCACAATGCGGCTGGAAGCGCCACCTTTAAAGTTGGGAATGAGCACCGTCCAGGTTTCCCAGATGCCGTGGCTGTATGCCACCGCGTAGTTCTTATCCAACCCGGAGGTCTTATTCTCCTGGTTGCTTTGGCGGTCGGGCCCTATAGTGAGTTCCGTTTTGCCGCGCGTGGAATACTGCCCGTACTCATTGGTCGCCAACAGGCTGCCGGCATTGGGCAGGAAGCCAGCGAGGCCTGCTGCGGCAAACAAGCCCAATCCCATCAAAAAGGATTTCAGCTGTTTTTCCCGGAGCGCCACAACGAAGTAAGCCAGGAATACAAAGGCAAAGATCATAAAACCGTAATAGCTGATCTGCACGTGGTTGGCATTGAGCTCCAGCGCCATAAACAGGGTACTCACGGCGAAGCCAAGCCGGTACTTACCGCGCATCAGAAGGATAATGCCACCCAGCAAAGGCGCCAGGTAGCTGATGGCATTGGCTTTGGAGTTATGCCCCACTTCGAGGATAATAAAGAAATACGAGGAGAAGCCATAGGCCAGCGCGCCGGCAAAAGCCAGCCAGGGATTGATGTCCAGGCAGAGGAGCAAAATGAAAAAGCCCAGGAAGCACATAAAGATAGCGCCGCTGGGATGTGGAAAGTACACATGAAAGACCTTATCCACCTGGGTGAACCAATTGCCAGGGTATAAGGCAGACACCTGGTAAGCCGGCATCCCGCCGAACATGGAGTTGGTCCAGAGGCCTTCCTCATGATGGTTTTGCCGGAAGTCTACCAGCTCCTTGCTCATGCCCCTGGCCTGGGTAATATCGGACTGGTTGATAACCTTCCCCGAGAATAAAGGACGGAAACAGATAAAAGTGATGATCGCGAATGTGATGATCGCCAGGAGATGAGGAAGGTATTTTTTAGAGTTCATAGACGTTATAACCGTGTTTTAGATCAGGCAACTATACTTCGGTGCTTGTTGTTCGTTCCGGCTTGTCACCCTGAGCGAAGCCGAAGGACGACAAGCCCTCTGCCTTTGGCAGTAGCTCTCAACAACAGTCCATCAACAAATATAATCATCGCCCCGGGATTTTAAGAACGGAGACGGATAATTTATTCGTATTTTAGCAGGCGCATGAAAAAGCTTTTCTCGGTCTTTAAATACACCAAAAACTACGGGAAAGAAACGTCGTTAAACGTTTTTTTTAATATCCTCTTCTCTATCCTCTCTGTCTTTTCCTTAACCCTGCTGATCCCTTTTCTTAAGCTGATCTTCAACAGCGATCCTGCCTATTACCAGGATTTATTGGATAAGGGGCTGCCGGCCTTTGAATACAGTACGGCTTATGTATCGGCATGGGCTTATTATAAAATGTCTTTCCTGATCGTGACGTTTGGAAAAGCCAAAGCGCTCATGTGGATCTGCATCGTCATCTTCTTTGCGACCTTCCTGAAAAACGTGTGCCGTTATTTTGCCATGTATTTCCTGGCTCCCATCCGCAACGGCGTGGTGAGGGACCTGAGGAATAAGATGATGAAAAAGTCGCTGGAATTGCCGCTCTCCTACTTCAGCGATGAGCGTAAAGGCGACATGATGAGCCGCATGACCACCGATGTGATCGAGATCGAATGGTCGATCATGCAAACACTCGAGCTCATCTTCCGCGAGCCCTTGCTCATCATCATTTCCCTGGGAATGCTCATTGCCATCAGCCCTTCGCTGACGCTCTATGTCTTTTTACTATTACCTCTCGCCGGCCTGGCCGTGGCTTTGGTAAGCCGGAGCCTGAAAAGCCGCTCGGCCAAAGGAAAAGTGGTGTTCGGGCAGCTCTTCAACATTATGGAGGAAACCCTGGGCGCACTCAAAGTGATCAAAGCTTTCACCGGTGAGCGCTTTGTGCAAAAGCGCTTCGAAAAGGTGAACGCGGAATACAATAAAATCTCCGTAGGCCTCTACAGGCGAGGCGACCTGGCTTCCCCCATCAGTGAAACCGTTGTATTGGGGATCCTGCTCCTTATCGTTTTTATGGGAGGAATGATGGTTATTAACCACAGCAGCAGCCTTGAGGGAGAAACCTTTATTACGTATTTTGCTATTGCCTCGCAGATCGTTCCACCCATCAAACAAATTACACTTGCCTACAATAGCATTCAGAAAGGCATTGCTTCCGAAGAGCGCATTGATAAAATTCTCCAGGCCGAGAATCCGATCGTTAATAAGCCGGATGCCAGTATCCTCGGGCAATTCAACGACAGCATCGTTTTCAAGCATGTGTCCTTCGCCTACCATAAAGGCGATTCGGGTTACGTGCTGAAAGACATCAACCTGACCATTCCGAAAGGAAAAACCGTAGCGCTGGTTGGCCAGAGCGGCAGCGGCAAAACCACCATGGCCGATATGATCCCGCGCTTTTACGATACCGATCTCGGCGAGATCCTCATCGATGGCATCGCCATCAAGGACATGGATATTGAAAGTCTCAGAAAACAGATCGGTGTGGTGACCCAGGAAAGCATTCTATTCAACGATACCATCGAGCATAACATTACCTTCGGTCTCGACAGCTACGACAAAGAAAAGGTGATTGAAGCGGCGAAGATCGCCAATGCCCATGAGTTTATCATGCAGCAGCCCAACGGCTATGAGACCAATATCGGCGACCGTGGCGGCAAGCTCAGCGGCGGGCAAAGGCAGCGTATCAGCATTGCGCGTGCCATTCTGAAGAATCCACCGATCCTCATCCTCGATGAAGCAACGAGCGCGCTGGATACGGAAAGCGAGCGCCTGGTGCAGGATGCCCTTAATAACTTAATGAAGAACCGCACCAGCATCGTCATTGCACACCGCCTGAGCACGATTGTGAATGCCGACGAGATCGTGGTGATGAACCAGGGCGAGCTTATCGAGAAGGGTTCCCATCAGGAGCTGCTGGAGAAAAACGGCGTGTACAGGAAATTGTACGAAATGCAGAATTTTAAATAATGTACAGTAGTTCTTTGACTTCGAGAGCCTCAGTCAACGAACCGATGGTTGAGGCTCTCGAAACCATCGGTAGATTGAGATCCTATTTTTGTCATGTTTTACAATCCCCTATACTTAGCTCATTTATGAAATTAACACCGAACACCTTAGTCAAATGGATGCTATCAGCATGGAGTCTCTGCCTATTAAGTTCCTGCGGAGAAAGCAAACCGGAATCAAATGTCCTTCCTTTAGAAACTCCTGCAACACAAGTCAGCGCCGATACCCTGGACTTTGCCACACTTCCTTCCGATACGTCCACGCACCTGATCACCGGCTTTCCAAGAAACCTGGCAACAGCAACACTCAACAGTGCAGAGCAACACCTGGTTGATTCCCTGATGGAAGCACTGGTGGTGGATTATAATAACACGTTGCCTTCTCTGAAACCTAAACCCGGAGACACCACGGCCCTGGCGCCCTCCCCTATCCATCTGAAAGACTACAAAAAACAATACATTGCGGTACTCAACGCCAAAGGCGAAAAAGAAGTGTGGGCCAATTGCTTCTGCAAAGCTATTGAGAAGCGCATTGAATTTGTCGACTGGAAAAAGATCCCGGTGAAGGTCATCGACGGCGGGAATTGCTTTTTCAATGTCAAGCTGAACCTGGCGCAGCGAAAGACTTACGACCTGAAGGTGAACAGCGGAGGGTAATTTCAATTTATTTCCGGTTTGCTTTATGGCTTCACTCCATTCAAAACGTCCTCTTTTTAAATTCTGTTTTAACTTTGGTATTCTCTTCGTGTTTTTCGGGGCTATGAGTGCCGGGGCTGTAATCGCTTTTGTAAAAGACCTTCAATATGCCCATTCGCTTGTGCCTGTTTTTATGACTGGCTTAATGGTACTTGTGAGTGTCGCGCTTGCTGTTTACTTCCCATCACAATACCTTAAAAACTCTCCGGCAATACGCATCGATAAAACAGGAATTACATTCAACAAGCAAACCTTTTTCTGGCGTGATCTGGAAGAGCTGAACCTGACAGGTAAGCAGCCATACAGGTTCATCAAAACATTTTCTATGGAAGGCATGAAGTTTCGCTTTAAGGATGGAACGGTGAAGTATGCCTACGACGATAACTACAGCAATGCGCTCGAAATGAAAGCTTTCATACAGCTTATGCTGAGGCCTCAAAAGGAAAATCATGAAATCTATCAGCCTGGCTACCCGAAAAGCTGAACAGGGCATATTTAGACTGACATCTTATCACAGCATAAGAATCAGCATTATCAGCGTTCCATTAAAAAATCTGAAAATCAGAAATAAGCGTTCATCTCTTTCGCGATCTTCGCTGCTTCTGCCGCTGCGGCCTCCGCAAAGTCAGTGCCGTTGGAGGCATAGATGATACCACGCGAAGAGTTGATCAACAGGCCGACATCTTTGGTAAGTCCGTGATGGCATACCTCGGACAGGCTTCCTCCCTGCGCGCCTACGCCCGGCACTAATAAAAAATGATCGGGAACAAGCGCCCTGATCTCCGTGAGCATCGTGGCTTTGGTAGCGCCTACCACAAACATCAGGTTCTCTTCTGTACCCCAGGCGCTTACTTTTTCAAGTACCTGCTTATAGAGCTCGGTGCCATGAGCATCCATCAGTTGAAAATCAGAAGAGCCTTCGTTGGACGTTAAAGCCAGCACAATGGCCCATTTGCCATCGAACTGAAGGAAAGGCGCGACAGAGTCTTTTCCCATGTAGGGCGCTACGGTAATCGCATCGGCATCGAGGTGCTCAAATACGGCTTTGGCATACATCGTTGAGGTATTGCCGATATCGCCACGCTTGGCGTCGGAAATGATAAAATGAGCAGGATGATGTTGTTTAATGTAGCGGATGGTTTTTTCCATGCTGATCATACCGCTGATCCCATACGCTTCGAAGAAGGCATTGTTGGGTTTAAAGGATACACAATAAGCCGCCGTGGCATCCACGATCTGTTTACAGAACTCAAACATAGGATCTTCCGTGTCCATCAGATGTTTCGGGATCTTGTTGAGATCGGGGTCGAGGCCTACACATAAGAATGTTTTTTTGGTTTTGATCTGGCGGATGAGTTCTGCTCTGGTCATAGGTGTTGGTGGCGTTTTTCGGAAGGAATGACGTATCATCGGCAGGCATTTACCATATAAGCCTTGCTAATGAGATTTTTAAGCATTGTTTAATTACTGTTTTAATTTGAACCTATTCAATTAATATCCAATCGGTTAAATCTGAATTATTTTATCCGGGGCTTCGACTACGCTCAGCCACCGGTTTAGTCTTATCTCTTTTGTCTTTTCAATCTCTTACATCCCTTTGGCTTCGACTGCTCAGCCACCGGTTTAGTCTTATCTCTTTTGTCTTTTCGATCTCTTACACCCCTTTGGCTTCGACTGCTCAGCCACCGGTTTAATCTTTATCTCTTTTGTCTTTTCAATCTCTTACACCCTTTGGTTTCGACTGCTCAGCCACCAGTTTAGTCTTATCTCTTTGTCTCTTATCTCACTACTATTATAACCCACCTTCCTTCAGGCGTTCCGCGTTCTCTGCAAACTGCAGCGCGTCGATCATCTGCTGGATGTTCCCATTCATAAAGTCAGACAGGTTGTATAAGGTCATATTAATGCGGTGATCGGTGATCCGGTTTTGAGGATAATTGTAGGTGCGGATCTTTTCCGAACGGTCGCCACTGGCCACCATACTTTTACGCCTGCCGGTTGTTTCGGCCTGGCGCTTCTGAAACTCGATGTCATAGAGCTTGGAGCGCAACATTTCCATCGCTTTTTCACGGTTGCCCAGCTGGTTACGCTGGGTCTGGCAGGTCACCACAATGCCCGAAGGCTTGTGTGTCAGGATTACCTTCGACTCTACCTTGTTCACATTCTGCCCGCCTGCTCCACCGCTTCGCGCCGTTGCCATTTCAATATCGGAGGCTTTGATCTCGATATCCCATTCTTCCGCTTCCGGCAATACCACTACCGTGGCAGCCGACGTATGCACCCGGCCTGCAGCCTCGGTTGCAGGGACACGCTGCACCCGGTGTACGCCGCTCTCAAATTTCATCGTGCCATAGGCATTGTCGCCCTTCACGTTAAAGACGATCTCCTTGTAGCCACCCATCGAGCCCGGATTTTCATCCACCACTTCCAGCTGGTAGCCTTTGATCTCGCAATAGCGGCGGTACATCTCAAATAAGTCGCCGGCAAAGATCGCGGCTTCGTCGCCACCCGTTCCACCGCGCAACTCCATGGTGCAGTTCTTCGCATCTTCCGGATCTTTGGGAATCAGCAGCATCCGGATCTCATCTGCCAGCTTCTCTTCCGCTACCCTGTTCTCCTCCAGCTCGGCTTTGGCCATATCCAGGAAGTCCTTGTCCTTCTCGGTAGCCAGCACTTCCTTGGCGCCGTTAATATTGTCGATGATCTGCTTGTATTTATAATACGCTTCTACAATCGGCTCCAGGCCGCGGTACTCGATATTTAATTTCTTAAAAAGGCGCATATCTGCAATCACGGTCGGGTCACCCAGCTTGGCTTCCACATCCGTATAACGTCTTTTTATTTCTTCTAATTTCTCTAACATAATTTTTTCTAAGGGTTCGCGAAGATACGAATTTCTGCCTGATTATGCCAAAGCCGGAGGCTATTCCCCTGAACAAATAATAAATCATGACTAATTTTGTGGTATTCGCAAAGACTCACCTAAAATTTTGTGTTACATGATGTTTGGACGCCCGGGCGGGCCATCGCTACTCGCTCTTTGTTTGTCATTGTGTCGTTTCCGAAGCTCTGAGGCATGCTCCCGGACAAACAAAGGAGCTCAGACAGACCGCTCTGTCCCTGGCGCAGGCACGCTCTGTTCATTGAGTTAAACCCAGATGATTTGAGTAAAACCCGCATGAAGGGATCGGGACGAACACGCCCGAAAGTTCAGCTAGCTACAGCTATCATCGAACGGGTACAACGTATTTTCTCTTTATCACAGATTTAACATCCCTGATGCTTCCAGATTAATTTGTTTATCTTACTTTTGAGTAAACCCAAACTCCATCCTATATGAAGAAACTTCTACTCCTAAGCACTCTCATATTTTTCTACCAGGCTAAATCACAGGATTTTAACGGATTCAACCAAAGCAATTATGCAGGTGTATCGGGTATCTACCTGCAGCCTGCCAGCGTGGTCGACAGCCGTTTGAAATTTGACCTGAACCTGGTGGGTGTCAATATCGGCGCTTACAACAATTACATCGGCGTAAAGCGCGAAGCCCTCAAAAAAGAAGGCACCTGGAGCGATCCGCGCTTCCCGGCTTTTGAGGATACCATGTTCCAGGAAAAATACCTGGTGCCGAAAAATAACGGCAAAGACAAGGCTCTTGGCGTGAATAACCGCATTGCCATGCCTTCCTTCCTCATCAACATCAACAGCAAAAATGCCTTTGCCCTGAGCTGGAACATCCGCAACTATGTGAACATCGACGGCGTGTCGCAGGACCTGGCCACCCTGGCCTACAACCAGTTTGTATACCCTTCCCTGTGGGTGACCAACCTCCAGAATAAAAACCTGAGCATCCAGGAAATGAGCTGGGCGGAATACGGCCTCACTTACGGCCACGTCTTTAAAGACGACAATGAACACTATTTCAAAGCCGGCGCTACAGTGAAATTGCTGCGGGGCATCCAATCGGCCTACATGTTTGTGAAGGACCTGAAATACAATTTCCAGACAGATACCACAGTCTCCATTTTCCAATCGCAGGTCAACTACGGGCACTCCGATAATTTTGAGTTTGGCAACGCCTCCCTCAATGGTGGCTCCTCGGCCTACTCCTTCGATTACTCCCAGTCCTACCCCGGCTTCGGTTTCGACGTGGGCGTGGTGTACGAATGGCGGCCTAAATACAATTCTTATGAATATGGAAAAGAAAAGGAACGCGACATGTATTTTGAAGACCGCAGTAAAACCAAGTACAAATTAAAAGTAGGTCTTTCGGTAACCGATATCGGCTCCATTAAATTCAAAAAAGGCAGCGTGAGCAATGATTTCAACGCCAACGTGGGCTACTGGAATTTAAAGCCTATCAATCCTAAAACCGTTGGCGAGCTCGACGATACGCTGGCCAAGCGCTTCGGCAGCAACAGCACGGCAACGACTTATAAAATGAACCTGCCTACGGCTTTCAGTGCGCAGATCGACTACAACCTCGGGAAGAACTTTTACCTGAACCTGACGCCATACATTGCCATGCAGTTCAAAAAGAATGATACCAAAGTACACGACTGGTCGAGCATCACCTTTACACCACGTTGGGACCATAAATGGTTCGGGGCTTTTATTCCGGTGCAATACAGCTTCCTTTCCGGCCCGCGTGTAGGCCTTGCCCTGAGGCTCGGCCCGCTGGTGATAGGCACCACCAACCTGACCCCGCTGATTACCAAAGCCAATGTGTACGGCGCCGATATGTATGCCTTGCTGAAAGTGCCTATTCCGTATTCCAAAACCAAAGACAGGGATAAGGACGGCATCAAGAACAAAAAAGACAAATGCCCGGATATCCCTGGTATTGCAGAGTTTAACGGCTGCCCGGATAAGGACGGCGACCACATCCAGGATAGCGAGGATAAATGTCCGGATATTCCGGGGCTGGCTTCTGCCCAGGGCTGCCCTGACCGCGATGGCGATGGGATCTCCGATATGGACGACCGCTGCCCGGATGATAAAGGACCGGCTGAATACAAAGGCTGCCCTGACCGCGACGGAGATACGGTGGTTGATAAAGACGATATCTGCCCGGATGTACCGGGGCTGGTGGCCCTGGCGGGTTGCCCGGATAAGGACGGCGACGGCATTGCCGATGTGGATGACGAATGCCCGGATGAGCCAGGCCTGAAGGAATTCCTCGGCTGCCCTGACAAAGACGGTGATCAGACACCTGACAAATACGACCTGTGCCCGGATGTAGCAGGACCTAAATCGGCGAAAGGCTGCCCTGACAAAGACGGCGACTCGGTACTCGATAAGGATGACAACTGCCCTGAGGTTCCGGGCGCTGTCGACAATAAAGGCTGCCCATGGCCGGATACGGATAAGGACGGCGTAGACGACAGAAGCGACGAATGCCCTACCACCCCGGGCCTGAAAGAGCTGAAAGGCTGCCCTCCGGCGCCTGTATTGAAAATCGAAGAGCAGAAGATCATCGAGCAGGCTTTCTCCAGCTTAGAGTTCGCCACCGGCAAAGACATCATCAAGAAAACATCTTATGCTTCGTTGAACAACCTGGCCGGCTTAATGAAATTGCATAAAGATGACTGGCTGCTGAAATTGTCGGGCCATACCGATAACCAGGGTGATGCCGCGAAAAACCTCGTGCTTTCTCAGAAACGTGCCAACGCGGTAAAAAAATACCTCGTGAGCAAAGGCGTGAAAGCCGACCGCATCAAAACAGAATGGTTCGGACAAACCGTGCCGATCGCTGATAATACTACCGATGCCGGCCGTCAAAAAAACCGCCGTGTGGAGATGAAAGTGTTATTTAAATAATCAAATCCATAAATGATAAAAAGCCCGTTACAATCCTGTAACGGGCTTTTTTGTGAATGCCCTGTTCTTGATGGTGATTGTATTTTCTATGGGCATGAAGCGCCTGACGGGCTATAGCACACACACTGATTTCCTGGTATTGTCAATAACTCTTAACGTTTTCTAAAGGATTTCGTTAAAAGATTCATGAAAAATAGCTTAAATTTACAGGCTTATTTTTCAGATTTGGAAACGGAAGAAAATACCATGACACGCCAGTTATATCCTTACCAGGAAGAGGCTGTGAATACTATTTTTAATAAACTCAAAGAGGCAAAGCCTAATGAGAACATCTTGTTCCAGCTTCCCACCGGGGGCGGCAAAACCATTATCTTCTCGGAAATTGCCAAACGCTACATCAACCATTTCAACCGGAAGGTCCTGATCCTGACACACCGCATTGAGCTCAGCAAGCAAACTTCAGGTGTGCTGGCCGGCATTGGCATCAAGAACAAAGTGATCAATTCGGAAGTAAAGGAATTGCCGCAGCAAAGCGAATTCCAGAGCTTCACGGCCCTGGTGGAAACGCTCAACAACCGTTTGCAGGAAGACGATCAGTTCCTGGAGGACATCGGCCTGGTGATTGTGGATGAGGCGCACTACAACTCATTCCGTAAAATCTTCCATTATTTCGCGGATGTGAATATTCTTGGCGTCACGGCCACGCCCCTGAGCAGCAACAAAAAATTGCCACTCTACCAAACCTACAAGGAAATCATTGTGGGGGAAAGCATTCCGTCGCTGATCGAAAAAGGCTACCTGGCGGAAGGCGTAACGCATTCCAACGACGTTAACCTGAGCGGGCTGCGTGTGGGAAATAACGGGGAGTTCACCACCGGCTCACACGAGATGGTGTATACCCAGGCCCTGATGCAGGGCAAATTGCTCGATGCGTATGAGGAGATCGGCAAGGGCACCAAAACGCTTATTTTCAACGCGGGGATCCTGACGAGCATTGCCGTGTACAATATGTTCAAGGCCAAAGGCTACCCGGTAAAATATTTAGACAGTACCTTCAGCGACCGCGACAGGGCCGAAACCCTCGACTGGTTTAAGCATACCAAAGACGGCATTTTAAGCTCGGTGAGTATCCTGACGACGGGCTTCGATGAGCCGGAAGTGGAAACCATTATCCTGAACCGCGCCACGAAATCGCTGACGCTGTATCACCAGATGATCGGCCGTGGCTCGCGTGTGTTGCCGCACAAGAAAAAGTTCAACATCGTGGATTTGGGAAATAACTCCCGCCGCTTCAACCTGTGGCAATTCCCGATCGACTGGAAACACGTGTTTGTGGCACCTCACCTGTACCTCGAGCAGCGCTATAAAGACGAGTGGGATTATGAGCTGGAAAACGATTACGAGCTGCCGGAAGACATTAAGGCCCGCTTCCTCAACTCTTCTGCCGAAGCCTTTATTGTGCGCGAACGTTATTTACAGTGCCTGCGCAAGGGCCTGAAACCTCAGACAGTGCTCGACCAATCGCTGGATGATCACTTTGGAAGGATCAAAGACAATGCGGCTGATTTCGACGAGGCTTTCGAATTGTTTGAGCTCCTGAGTGAAGAGGTGAAATACCGCGTGAAGCAGTTTGCCAAATGCATCAATGCCACTAATAACTATACCGATTACCAGACACAGACCTATAGCAGCAAGCTCAGGCGCAGGCTCATCGGCTGGTTTGTGGAATAAGCCGGTAGCAACGATGCCTCAGGAATACCATCCACCCTATGGAAATGTTTGATGATTGGGGCTGAAATCGTTATATTTGAACAAAAGTTATCATGCGTTTATCATTGTTTTTGATGGTTTTGGCTGTTGCCGTATCGTGTAGGAAACCCACGGTTGCGCCGCCGGAAGAGCTACCGCCGCTCAACGGGATTCCTGCTTCCAACGCTTCTTTAAAACTCAACATCAGCCACGTGGGCAATGGCAATCCACTGGTGCTTAATCCTGCTTCTACCTATACGACGACCAACGGCGATACCTTTTCGGTGAAGCTGTTTAAATATTACCTGACGAATGTCAAGCTCACCAACCAGGCCGGGCAGACCGTTGCTCTTCCGGGTACTTATTTCCTGGTGGATGAATCCGATCCGCTGAGCAAGGTCATTACGCTACCAAATGTTCCGGCAGGCGATTATACCGGCATCAGCTTTATGATCGGCGTGGACTCGGCCCGCAATGTGTCCGGCGCTCAAACGGGTGCCCTGGATCCTGCGCATGGGATGTTCTGGACCTGGAACTCCGGCTATATCATGGCTAAAATTGAAGGCAGCTCTCCGCAATCGGGAAACAGCCTGGGCGATATTTCTTTTCATATCGGTGGCTTTTCAGGCGTCAACAAAGGGATCAGGACCGTAACGCTTCCCTTTCCGATCGATGCCCATGTGCATGCCGAGCACCAGACACAGGTCAATATGACGGGTGACGTGGCCAAATG
>CALRIU020000032.1:0-48569 GCA_943362175.1 Hydrocarboniphaga daqingensis
TGCTCCGGTCACGTTTCCGCTATTGGAAAGGGCCATGCGGTTGATCGCCCAGTTATAATGGGTGGCACTTGTTGAATTTGCCGACTGTTGAAAGGTACTTCCTTCGCAAATCGTCATAGGACTGATCACGGCAGGGGCATTTACGGGAATCGGGACATAACTTTGTTCGATGCGTTTGATCTTATGGTTTAATTTATCGGCTATATAAATGGAGGTGGAAAAGGAGGGTGTTATAAATACATCGCTCAGCGCGTTGCACATGGCCGAGGAAGCCACACCATCCACATCGCCGGTATTCCCTGAAAATTGTGAGCGTACCACTACGCCCGAAGCATCATAGATGCTTATCTTGTCAGCATCAGGCGACCCGGTAGCAACGTATAAAAAGTTGTTAGCAGTGTTAAACGCCAGGCCATCGCCCTGCACACCGCTTGCAAAGATGCTCGTTGAGCCGGTGGATGACACTTTGTAAACATTGCCATTCGTTGAGGTATAATAACAGCCATTGGCCGCATGATTTGCCCATATACTTTTTACAATGCCTTGTGTGCCAATACCGGTAGTGCTTACAGCTCCCGCTGCATTTGCCTTTAGAAAAACGGCCGATGAATCGGCAATCCAGAGGACATTGGCCGACCGGTCGTAATCGATTTCGCTGATGCGGGCATTCACAAAGAGGGCAGCGGCAAATGCTGACGGACTGATAAATGTCGTGACAACTCCTGCCGGAGTGATTTTTCGCACCCTGTCGGTCGCCGCTACGTAAAGGTTTCCGGAATTGTCAATGGTGAGCTTGCTTGGTTTATCGAAGCTGGCAGATGTTCCGTTGCCATCGCTATTACCGGCAACTCCGCTGCCCGCAAAGGTTGTGACAATGCCGCCGCTGATTTTCCGGATGCAATGGTTTTGGCGATCAGCAACAAAGACATCGCCATTGGTATGCGTCGCTACCGACGATGGGGAGGAAAATTTGCTGGCCGTGGCAGCGCCATTCACAAGACCCGCTGTACCGCCGGAGCCTGCATGTGTATAAACAACCTGAGCCCTGGAGAGGGTACTGAAGCTGAAACATAAAAGAGAGAGGTAAAATGTTTTCATCGTTCATTATAAATAGTACGGCAAATAAGCACCAATAAAAAAAGCCTGCAAAAACTACCTTGTGAAGGGTTTGTTTAACCTTGTAAAATGACAAAGCCCCGCTCAGTTGTGTGGCGGGGCTTTGAGAGCGTTGGCGTAATGATTATTTGTATTGAAGCGCGTTTTCAGTGTCAGCGATAGGGTATCCCATTCCCGAAAAGAAAACATAGTACTTACCGTCGAAATTGTTGTTGCTTCCGTTTTCCCTGATGTTTACCTGAAAAATGACGTACTTTGTTTTGTAAATGTTTTTAGTGCTGTTGTTTTCATTTCCAATAGTGTTATTCTTGCATACTACATAAAATTGAACCTGTCTTGCCACTTCTTCCTGCATACTGTTTTTTATCACGTCAAATGCCGGATTATTGGGATATTCGTATGCATACACCGGCTCTAAATGGCTGATTCCTTTGCCAACCAGATAGTCTTTGGTTGCCTTTGCGGCAGCAGCTCTTGCTTTGGCAAAAACCGGCGCTTTGTTGGCATTTCCCGGCTTCATCATGGCAACACCTTTGTCTGTAGCTTTGATGGCTTCGTCATAGGTTTTTGTGGCAACTTCGCCTAACTGCGCCATCGATTCATAAGTAATCCCTTCTAGTTTGCTTTTGTCTTTAGAGAGTACGATATAGAAATCATCATTACCGTAACCCATGTATTTGCTTCCTAAGAAGCCCAGAGACAACACTCCGTCTTTCAGCGACTTTAAATCCTCTTTAAACACACGGGCCGCCGAAGGTATATTATTGGGGTTGTCTCCTGCCACCAACCCTTCAATGGCCTGGTAGCTTGTAAATCCAACGTTATTCACCGCTTCGCAGCCGGCACAACGGCTTTCGCTAAATGTATAGGCGCCTTTGTTAACGCCTCCTGAGCTAATAACAATATTTTCGTTTTTCCCGTTTTCGAATCTTTTTATTTGAAGGGTGCTACCTTCCTTTGGCAAATCAGTTTTCAGTTCATTCATAAACATGGGAGAAGCGTTTTTGCCAGGCAAAAAGACCCAGTAATAATTTCCAAAGATGGTTCCGGGTTCATCTTCCACCAGCACCTCTTTTGCCGTGCTGCCGGTAGATGATTTTTTTTCTTTTTTGTTTAGCAGGCTGCCCGGTTGTGCTTGCCCTTTTTTCATTGCCAATAGCGAAACGGCGAGGCATGTTAGAATAAATGTGTTCTTCATAGGTTATATATTTTAATGATGCTGCAAATAAATGGGATTGATAAAAGGCATCCAAAAGGACCTTTTGAAAGGGTTGTTTTGCCTTGTGAAATGTATTAGACCCGTGGGTATATGCACGACAAAGCCCCGCTAACGGCTTAACGGGGCTTTACCTGAACAGGCACATGAAATAAGCCTGCTGTTGTTTACCGGCTAGTGTTTAATGAATTTTTGGATGGCTGAACCGTGTTGATCTTCAAGCTTTATAACATAAATACCCTTAGGAAATGGTGCTGTTTTCAGTGTGATGCTGCCTGACGTGGCTTTTTCTGTCCATACAATTTCTCCCACGGCATTCATGATCTGAAGTGTGGCGTGGTTTGTCAGGTCCTGGCTGAAGTCAACGGTAATCACATCAGTTGCAGGGTTAGGGTACACGCTCAAGGTCCTGTCGCTCATCCTGTTCTCCATGCTTGTGCAGGTGCTCACGCTTTGAGTATAAGTGGCAGAGTAGCTACAGCCAAAGCCGCCCTGGTCTTGCCCGCTAATCGTGTAGGTAGTAGTTCCCGTTGGTGTGACCGTGGTTGTATTGCCGGCAACGGAGGCGTTTGACCAGGTTAAGTTTGCGGGTGTGCCGGCCACCGATGCCGTTAAGATGGCGCTTTGTCCTGCGCATAAGGCATTAGGCGCCGATGAGGTAATGCTGATGGTATTGGTTAACACATTCACGGCAAAGGTATTCGTTCGTGTACAGCCGCTTGGGGTATTGATAGCCACAAAGGTGTAGGTTTGAGAAGCCATTGGTGTCACTGCGATGCTGCCGGTTGCCGTTACCGGATTGCCATTCAGGCTGTAAACATTTGCAGTGCCCGTGATTCCAATAGTTAAAGGAGCGTTAGGGCAGGCATTATTTATGACGGTAGCATTTGGAGAGGCGGATGGCAATGGATTGACCGTAACTGTTACCTGTTTTGTTGACAGGCAGCTTCCGTTGGCTCCGTTAATCATATAGGTGGTGCTGGCTGTTGGCGTTACTACTGCCGAGCCGCTGCTATAGGTATATGAGGCCGCTCCGGAGGGAGAGATGGTGAAGGAGGATCCTGTGCAGATGGTACCGTTGGCAGCCGTGATGGTTGGCGTTGTATTGACAATCACCGTGGCAACAACGCCTGATGAGGCGATACAGCCCTGGGCCGAAGTTCCGTTAATGGTATAGGAAGTGGTGGTGGTGGGAGATACGATTGCGCTTCCTCCGCTGATGGTATATGTGGCCGCACCGGAAGGGCTTAAGGTGAAGGATGCCCCTGAACAGATCGTACCGTTGCCGGCAGAAACAGTAGGTGTTGTATTCACCGTTAGGCTTAAGGTTTTGGTTTGGGCGCATGACCCGTTGAATCCGGAAACGGTATAAATGGTGCTTGCTGCCGGAGATACAATGGCACTGCCTCCGCTATACGTGTAACTGCTGGCGCCTGTCGGAGATATGGTGAAGGAGTTTCCGGAGCAAATGGTGCCACCCGAAACAGAGACCGTTGGGGTTGTATTCACCGTTAAGCTTAAGGTTTGGGTTTGAGCGCAGGATCCGGTAGATCCTGTAACTGTATACACAGTCGTGGCTGTTGGCGATACAATGGCACTGCCCCCGCTATAGGTGTAGCTTGCGGCACCGGTTGGAGAAATGGTGAAGGAGTTTCCTGAACACAGCGTACCATTGGAAACAGCAACTGTTGGAGTGGGTGCAACGGATACCGTCACGGAAGCGACGTTGGAACAGCCGGTGCTTGTCGTGGTGCCAACCACTGTATAGCTGGCAACGCCTGTTGCTGTGGGCGTAAAAGCGACATTATTAGTGATGCCATTGTACCAGGAGTACGTGTCCGCGCCACTGCCGGTTAACACTACCGGGCTGTTTACGCAAACCAGGGTGTTGCTTGCAGCGGCACTCACAGTAGGAGCTACAGCGCAAATTTTGCGGATTTTGTTATTGTTTTTGTCGGCCACGTATACGTTGCCGGAGCCATCGAGGCATACGGCCTGGGACACGTTAAATTGGGCAGAAGCCGCCGGGCCCTCTACGAAGCCTGCGACGCCTGTTCCTGCGTAGGTTGTCACCACGCTGGCCGAAGAAATGACACGGATCTTATTATCATCTGCTACATAAATGTTGCCGGAGTTATCCGCGCAAACGCCCGTAGGAAAATTGAAGGTGGCGGCAGTTCCGGTTCCGTTTGCAGAGCCTGTGGCGCCCGAACCGGCCAGGGTGGTTACTGCTCCTGTGGTCGTATTTATTTTTCTGATTTTGTTATTTAATCCATCTGCTACATACAAGGCCCCGGCCTGGTCAATGCAAATGCCCCATGGATCGTTAAACCTGGCGGATGTGCCTGTGGCGTCGGTAGCTCCTGGCGAACCAAGGGTGGAGCCTGCGAACACAGAAACAACACCTCCACTGATTTTCCGGATATTGTTACCACCGTAATCCACCACATAAAAGGTATTGGCGTAGTCGGTGCAAATGCCTGTTGGATTTGCAAATGTAGCGACATTGCCAAGCCCACCGGCGCTTCCGAAAGCACCGGTGCCTGCATACGTAGTTACCACACCGGCAGGGGTAATGTGCCGTATTTTATTGTTGCCGAAATCGGCCACATACACATTTCCGGATAGGTCAACGCATACGCCGGTTGGAAAATTGAAACTGGCGGCTGTTCCTGTGCCATCGGCAGAGCCGGGGCTCCCGGATCCTGCCAGGGTGCTGACAACGCCTGAAGGGCTTATTCTCCGTATTTTGTGCCCTGTTCTGTCTGCCACAATAATATCGTTGGTTGTGTAATCAAAGCATACGCTTGTTGGCGCATTAAAGCTGGCAGCCACCCGGATGCCGTTGGCGCTTCCTGCTGTTCCTGAACCGGCCAAGGTAGCAACTACCTGCGCGTGTACAGCCCCAAACATCAGGAGGCAAGCTGTGAATAGAGAGTAAAAGGTTTTTTTCATGTGTTATCATTTTGATTTTAAAACAAATAAATAGCTCACCGGGAGCTTTGCCAAAACGACCTTGTGAACTGTAAGGTTAACCTTGCGAAACGTGTTCCCATTGGCTCCGCCTTGCCTGCCCTGAAGGCCGGATGTGATGCGCAAAAAAAGATAGCTGAGGTAAAAAGATCCGGAACAGGATTCTAGGAGCTTACCGGTTTGCGTTTTCTCTTCAGGAATATCTTCTGCTGTAGAAATACCAATAGAAATTGGTTTGGCAGATCATAACCATTAAACCAGTATACCTGAAGTGTCGTTGTCGTTGTTTTAAGGGCTGCAGAACAGCCGGCGTCCAACGTTTTGAAGCTGCCTGGCACATCGCTGTAATACTGGCCGGATACGCCCAGGCGGAATGCTTTATAAACCCTAAAGTCAACCCCAGACCAATTATAATAAAACCGGCTTTGCCCGGATACAGGAACCGAGTATTGATTTAAAAAGCTAATGTCAAATGCATTATGGTAACCCAGGTAGTAGAACTGAAAAGAGCCACCTCTGTAATCACCTAACATAATACCAAGCTGCGGCGTAAATACGTGTTCCATCCTGGGCCTGGCAATAACAAAACTTCTGCCGGCGTATATGCCAAAGGTATTGGATTGCTCATAGTTATAGCGAACTTCAGCATACACGTTTTTATAGGAAATAATGCTTCCGCCAATCAGGTAAGGGTTGTTACCGGAAATCCCTGGTGCTTGCCGGGGAAGACAGGAGGCAATAAAAGTTGGATACAGCGTAAGTCCGGTTGTATCCTGGCAAAAGCAAGCACTGATACGGGCAAAGAGCACAGCACCCAAAATGCAATAATATCTGGTTGACAGACGCATAAAAACCTGGAATCAAAAATCGCTGTTTACATCAGGTACTATGGCCTGAAAATGTATGCAGAAGCGCTGATTCAAACGCTTTGACCTTATCTCTTGCAACAGGTATTTCCACATCACTGTGTTTAATCATCACCTTTTTATCTCTTTTACGGTAGGTGGATATAAAGTGCATGTTCAGCAAATAGCTGCGATGGGTCCTGAAAAATGGCCCGTTGCAAATCTGTTGTTGGATATGAGAAATCGTTTCTGATGCCTGAAAGGAATCCCCGTTTTTGAGGTGAACAATGGAATAGATATTGGATGCTTTTATATAAACGATATCATTCAGCTCAAGGATATGTTTTTGCTTGCTACTGCTAATGAGTAATTTCTTTTGCGCCATAATTTCATGCAAAAAATGAAAAAGTATCCTCCTGATGAAGGAAACCTTGTGAATGGTACGATTTATCTTGTGAAACGTCAGGCAAAACGACCCTTAGGGAAATCTACTATTCGGTTTTTTTGATACTTTTAGCTTTCCATGGTGTATTGTATGCGGCTTATTTTTGTGCTGACCGTTCTGCTTTTTGTTAAACCAATCAGCGCTCAGAATCCGTTTTACAAAATTCTTGGCTTGTCGTCTGGCTTTCCATGCTCTACAGTATACGATGTGTATCAGAGCAAAAACGGCTTTATCTGGATTGCAACAGATGTAGGCTTGTTTAGCTATGATGGCTTTGATGTGAAAAGTCAGGAAAACACCTGTCATTTTGATAAAGCAGTTACCAATATTTTGGAAGATAGCTCCGGAAAAATCTGGTGCCAGAGTTTTAAAGGCGTATTTTACTATACCCAGGGCGACAGCCTGGTGGTTGAACAACGGCTTTCAAACTCGCATCGCTTTTATGCAGCGCAAATGCTGAACAGGAACACCATCGCTACCGTGACTGAAGCAGGCGTACACTTATTTAACACTAAAACCAAAAAAAGTAAAGTAGTACCTATCCCTCATCTGAGTGTTATCATCCCTACCTGCAACGACCAGGAACGTCTCGTTCTCAATGCCATTCATGAGCATGCACAATACACGATCTGCGAAAACGGGACTGTGAGAAAAAAAACGCTGCGTCACCTGGACAGAACAGCCTATACGACCAGGTTTAACAAGCAATTGATAACCATAACCAAGGAATTCCCCTACCGGATTATTCCCGAAAATGATTCCGTGATTACCTTGCCATTTAAGAACAATAGCAACTTCTATGTCAACAACGTCAAAGTCATCAGCAAAAACCGCCTTGCCTTATGCACAACCAATGGCTTGTATTTGCTGGATAAGCATTACACCATTATAAATCCTGAAGGGTATTACACAGATGTGAATGTGTCTAATATCATTGAAGATACAGAAGGGAATTACTGGCTGTCGTCTATCAATAAAGGCTTGGTGTTTACAAACCAGTTTAACATTATGCTGAGTAACCCGGAGTATGTTTTTCTAACCGTGTGTCACAGCAACGAGGCGCTGTACTTCGGCACCCAGGAAAACACCGTCATAAAAATGGATTTAAAAACCAAAGTGCTTGATACGATCTATCATTCGCCCTTAAAGCAAAATATTGCTCATGTATTATATAATGACCGTAAAAACGAGTTGGTGTTTTCCAACTTGTACTTTAATGTGATGAATATGCAGACCAAATCTGTAAAAACCATGTACTTAAAAGTAAACGGGATAGATCAGCTGGACGATTCGCATTATATCCTGGCGCACGGAAACGGTTTGAGCATTTATCCAAACGACAACAGTGCCCTGGTAAACAGGTGGAAAAACAGTAGGTCTGTTGTAACTGAGAATGCCGTATCTGTAAATACCTTTTCCGAACCGCATTACCATGTGAAATACATCAATAATCATATTTATTTTTCTACTGCAAATGGTTTGTTTGAGTACAGTGCCAATGGGGTAAAGCCTATCCGCTACAATCATACAGCCCTCACTATTAATAACCTGGGAGTCATAAATAATGAGCTGATCGTTATTACCTACAATGTGGGTGTTTTAAAATACAGTAAAGGGCAATTGGTTCCTTTTTTCGATCAGACAAACGGGATGGGAAAATCCGATGTTTATCTCGGAAAAACATTTGAAAACAGGCTCTATGTGTTGCTGTATGATGGAATGCAACGCTACGACCCGGCTACCAGACACCATTACTCGGTGAATATGACCGATGGCGTGGAGTCTGATCTGGCCGATTTTACCGTACTAAACGATACCATCTATGCCACCAATTATGAGGGCTTTTTAAGTTTCAGATTAGATTCTACCCTTGCTACCAAAACAAAGCCAAGGATCATCCTGAACAAATTTTGCGTGAATGACCTTCCCACCGATACAACGGCGAATCAACGTTTTGGCTATGATCAAAATAACATCAAAATCAATTATTCCCTGATCGATTACAGGGGAAGGAAATTTACAAAGGTGTATTACAAGCTCAATCACTCCGATTGGGTGGAGACGAATCCTAAGCTGAAAGAATTGCTGTTTACCGCCTTAGAGCCAAATTCGTACATCCTCCAGCTAAAAGCCATCAACTACAGAGGTTATGAAAGCAATCGCATTACATTAAAATTTGTGATCAGACCGCCATTTTATAAAACCTGGTGGTTTATTGCATGGATCGTTTTACTGATAACCGGGGCCATCGTTTTTATGGCCCTGTACCGGATCAGGATGTTAAAAGATATGCAGGCAAAGGAGCTGGAGCGGCAAAAATTGCGGCATGATGTAGACCTGTCTAACATCACATCGCTGAGGGCACAAATGAACCCGCACTTTTTATACAATGCGCTAAACGCCATACAAAGCTATATCTATACCGGCAACAAGGAAACGGCTGTGGCGTCTTTAGGAATATTCAGCGATTTAAGCCGCGGTGTTTTGGAGAGTAGCAGGAGCAAAGAAATCAGCTTGTTTGATGAAACGGCCCTGATTGAAAACTATTTGAAGTTAGAGGTGATGCGCCTGCCAAAAATCAGGTATCAGATAACGGTTGATCCGCGCCTGAACTTACACGATACCTACATCCCAACCATGATTATCCAGCCACTCGTAGAAAATGCGGTGTACCATGGCCTGTCCAATAAGCAGGGAGAAGGGTTATTAACCATAACTTTTACCCTGGCGCACACGATGCTCGAAGTAGTGATACAGGATGATGGCATTGGCCGCAGCGCAGCTTCCAAACTCAGGCAGCGCGCGTTGAAAAAATCAGCCGCTTTCAGTACAAGCGCCAATTTGAGCCGGATTGAGTTATTGAATGCCAACAAAGAACATAAAATTACACAAACCATTACCGATCTATACACCGAACATGGTGAAGCCATCGGAACAAAAGTGATACTAATTATCCCCGTTAACGACAATGATTAAATGCATTATCATAGAAGATGAGCCGCAGGCGGTGACCCTTCTCAGAACAATTGTAGCCAATAGGTTTCCCAATGTGGAGATCCTTGCCGACTTCGACATGGTTAGCAAAGCCGCCGCATACATACAAAACAACAAGGTAGATTTTATTTTCCTCGATGTCCAGCTGAATGGAGAATTGGGGCTTGACATCATTAACTACTTAAGTAAAGACGAGCTGAATTTTGAAATTATATTCACCACCGCATACGGCAGTTTTGCCGTGGAGGCCTTTTCGCTTTGCGCCATCGACTTTGTATTGAAGCCGATTAATGAAGACCGTTTGGCCGAGGCCATCAACCGGGTGTTAAACAAACATCAGGTATCTATGGAACAGTTAAGGATTCTGCAGGCTGTTTCTACAACCGAGTCCATCGAAAAAATTGTATTATCGATGAATGAGAAAAAAATCGTGGTTAAGGTTTCAGACATCTTATTTTTGAAGGCAGACAATGTCTATACCGAATTTTATCTCTCAGGCAATGTCAAGCATGTTGTTTCAAAGCCGCTTAAGGAATATGAGCTGTTGCTCTCTCAAAAGAATTTTTATAAGCCTCACCGCTCCTATATCATCAATACAGATGCCGTGAAGTCCTATCAGAAGTCTGCCCAGGAAATAGAAATGGCCAACGGCCAGAAAGTAAGCCTGTCGCGGGAAAAGAAAAAGGAATTTGAGGAATATATGAACGGAACGATCAGCCTTCAAAAGTGATCGAGAAAATGAGCATCTGCGAGTTCACTTTCTGCACGCTCTTCGAAAAAATGTTGTTGAGCGGATTGATAAGGTTCTGGGTTCCTTTCAGGACCTTGAGCTCCAGCCCGAGCTTAAAATACATCAGGTAGAAATCCACGCCGGCCCCGGCGCTGTAGAAGTAATCGTTGCGCTGAAGCTGTACCGCTTCGTTGAGCTGGTTGGTGCCACCCACTTTAGCGCCTTTCTTTTTGGAAACGAGGTCAAAGGCAAAGCCGCCGCCGCCGATCACATAAGCACCGAAGTTATCGAGGCGTTTTGATTGTAATTTCAGCTCGATCGGGAAAAGAAGAAAGGTCGATTCGACGGTTTTGGTAAACAGCTTGGTGCTGTCGCGTTTGTCGTTCTGCAATGTATAATCCAGGTTACGTGAGGCAAAGCTGATGTTGGGTGTAAAGCGGATCCGGAGGTAATCGTGCAGCCTGAAATCGGAGATAATGCCCAGTGCAAAGCCCGGATCCGATTTGGTGTAGATGCTTTTCATCCCGTATTTGACGCCATCGATGAGAGTGTCGGGAAAAGCCGAGTTTTTGACGGTATTGATCCTGAAATCAGTTTTGTTATAAGCCAGCGAGAAGCCGAAGTGGACTTTGTTCTTGTAGAATTTGGGCAGGTTAACACCGCTTTCTTCCCTGTGCTGGCTATAAGCCGAATGAACGAACAGGCACACGATAAAAATATATAAAGCCTTCCTCATTAGCTAACAAACGCAGTTTAACGTGTTTTAGTATTTTACATGACCGGTGTTTCCCTGGGTTTGCTTTCCTCTTCTGTCGCTTCACCGTCTTTTACTTTGTTTTTCTTGAAGAAGCGCTTTTGCGACACCAGGATGATGCCAACCCCGAAAGAGATGGCCATATCGGCAATGTTGAAGATCGCGCTGAAGAATTCGAAGTATTCGCCACCCCAGAAAGGGACCCATTCCGGGAAAGTGCCCTGATAAATCGGGAAATAGAACATATCCACCACGTGGCCCTGCAGGAAGCCCGTATAGCCATGTGTCGAAAATTCGGCAACACCGGCATAACCTTCCCAGATGCCCGTTGTAGGGTCGAGCACCGAGCCGCGGTCGAAGATGAGGCCATAGAAGGCACTGTCGAGGATGTTTCCGAGAGCGCCCGCCAGGATCAGCGACACGCAGATGATAAAGCCTTTGTGCTCCTTATCGTTCACAATCTTCTTAATGTAAAAGGCGCCGGCAATGACTGCGGCCACCCGGAACAGGCTCAGGATCATTTTGCCATAGCTGCCACCAAACTCCAGCCCGAAAGCCATACCCGGGTTCTCGGTGAAGGTAATGCGAAACCAGTCGCCAAACACCCTGCACACTTCCCCGATAGGATAGTTCGCTTTGATGTATAACTTAATGCACTGGTCAATAACTAAAACCGAAAAGACAGTGATTAATGGAATTTTATATTTTTTAAGCATAAACGCTTACAATGCAAAAGATTATCCCGACAAAGATAATCTTTTTGGCCATTTACGGATGAACTATTAGGAAAGGCCACCCAAATTTATCTCAATTTGGCATTTGAGGCCTGGCGCCCTTTTTCTGCAAAACGTCCGGCCTTACTTTCCTTTTCCGAAGATGGCGGAAGGTGTTGTAACGGAGTGGAAACCGCTATCACCCTATAAAAGAAGGCCCCGGAGGGCCTTCTTTATACTGTTGCGGGATAATGCAGAGGAAACGGGAGGTTGCTTCAACTAAACCTTAAGTTTGCTTCAGGAAGGATCCCCTGTTTCTCTTTCGTGGTCTTCGACTCCGCTCGAATGCAGGAAAGTTTTTTTTCTACATTATCCGGCAACAGTACTAATGATGATACAAATATAGATTGTCTTTCCGCCGCTTAAAAACAGAAATTCTTATTTCTTACACGATCATTTTTTGAAATACTAACCTGAATCCTTGTATTCAAGCGTTTTTCAGATGAATTTATTATCCATTGAATTTCTTTCACAACCCTCCTGCTTTTCTTTTTAAGCTTTATCCAAAACAGGCAGGCATAAAAAAGGCTCCGTAACGGAGCCTTGAAAAGAGGAGGCATTACCTGATGCCGGAATGTTTATAAACCTTGTGATGACAGGCTTATACTCCGTCCAGGCTTTCTCCGAACGTGTCGGATAACATAGGGATATTGCACACCTGGCAAATCTCGCATTTTGTTTTTCTTAACCACACACTTCGTTCATTGACCGGATTTTTGTTGACCTGGTTTTTGCTTTTCACTGCCTGCCTGATCGCCCAGGAAGTGGTAATGGGGTTGTTGATTAAATACTTCAGTGCCCTCAGCGGGGCGGCTTTCATTTGCTGCGAGGCCACAGGCTGCCGGGTTAAAAGCCTTACGCAGATGATATCCAGGCTCTCCTCAATGATGCTTTTGTCCAGGATGGTGATCTCGGCGCCATACCCGATGACGATGGCGTCGCCACCCCATTCGCTGGCAAAGCAATAGTTCAGTATTTTGGAATCCGTGGTCAAGGTTAAAACAGAGTCGGGCGCTACACCGTCGCTGCGTGTCAGGCGGACCGTGTTGTTGGAGCAGTCTACATGAAAACAGTTGTTGCTTGAAATATCCTCAACAATGATGGTGTATTTGATCTTGTTCAACTTTTCCTCAGAAAATAAAGAGGAGCGTTGGGTGATGTTTTTGCAGATGGCTTCCTCCAAAGCCGAAATTTCCTGCTCACCTATAGGAATAAGCGTATTGACCTGCCTGATCTCTTCCGCCAGCATGGTATCGATGATCTGGTCCAGGGACCTGTCCATATCCAGCGTATGGTAAACAGAGGTTTTTATTAAGTCATGTTTTGCGATGACATCGCCGGAATGAGCGGTTATAAAGTGTGTAGGATAACCTTTATAGATGCTGTCGTAATACGCTTTTATTTTTTCTTTGGAGTATTTGATCCGGTTGATCCAGCGCTTCTCATCGTTCAATAGTACATAGTCAGCAGCGAAGGGAATGGTGGTCACCGGCTTTAAATCATCGACAATGAAGCAGAAGTTGTCTCCAAACAATTGCTCTCGGGCTTCAGCCACCTCAAGGTCGTTTTTCCCTTCACAATGAACGGTGTTCGGGAAGTAGGCGGCAGAGCCATATCCGCAGAACAAATAATCGATCTTAGGCCATTTCGCTTTGATGTCATTTGTAAACCGTTTGATGATGTTTTTATGGTTAGCCGGTAAGGCATCATTGATATTCACCAGGACCTCGCCGTCTGCTTCTATCACCAGGATGCTGTCTAAGGCATTGGCGATGAAGGTGACGGAAGTAGTAGCCGAAAGCCTGTAGGTTTTATTGGTGATGGCCTCCGTCACATCCCTATAGCCTATGCCCGTGAGGTATTCTTTGATGCCTTGCTGCCATTGAAAGGGATAGAACACTTTGGCCTTTTTATTGAGCCTTACCAAAGAGTCGTGATGCAAATGATCCTCATGCCCATGCGATATCAGGATCACATCGGCCTGCGCGGCAGCATCCGCATTGAGCGGTTTTGGAAAGAGATGCCATTGATTGCAATAGGTCGCGCCTGAAAGCCAGGGATCCGTTAAGATTTTGACATCCTTTGTCTCGATCAGTAAAGCCGAATGGCAGATATATTCTATGTTCATACGATTTTGAGAACTACTTTGTTATAATTGTTTGACTCGCCGATGAAAGCGAAGCGGAAAGGAAAGGTATTCCGGAAATCCAGGAAGGCTCTGAATTCGTGAGTGGTGATGTTGAACTCATCAAAGATTAAAATGTCTCCGGGCTTTAAAACCTCCGCTAAAGAAAATAAGCAAAAGAGGGTTGAGCTGTAGAGGTCTGCGTCAAGGTGAACCACCAGCCGGTTGGTACATGCCTGCTTTTTCAGGAAGGCCCCTAAAGTCTCCTGGAACATGCCTTTGATAAACGTACAGCGCGGATCCTGAACGGGCGGTAAGTTTCCGTTGGCCGTGTAGCTTCCTTTCGGGACTGTTCCCCAGGCTTCCGGAATACCGTCAAAAGTGTCGAAGCCGAAAAACAGGGACTCTTTATGGGTGATGCGGTCAAGCCACCAGCGCATGGACTCGCCTTTGGATACGCCGAATTCATAATAGCAGATCCGGCTCATGTTCTCATCGGCGATGATACGAGCGTAGAGCTCGAACCGGTCGCTGTAGCCTCTTAAGGCCGGCTGTTGATTGTAGCTTTTTTTCCAGTCCGCAAATTTCGAGAGGTAATACAGCTTTTGTAAAGCGCCTGAAAATGGTTTGATAAGATAGGTAAGCCTGAACAGGAGAATAAGATCCTGGCTTGTTTTTAGAATCGTTGACGTTGTTTTGCGGAAGCCCATAGCGTCAAAGTAATTCATCGCCTGCGAGAATATAAAACCACTTTTCAGGCGACGCGCGACAGATTCCGAAAGGCAGAATGACTATGCCCTTATCTGGTAGCCGCTTAAAAGAAAAAATATTACATGTTCAGATTTATTTTCCGGGCATAAAAAAAGGCTCCGTTCGGAGCCTTTTAGAAGAATTAGTGCGTATGTTGATTACTGGTTAAGTTTGGCATCAATACCCAGGGTAGCGTGAGGCACAGAGCGCAGGCGCTCTTTCGGGATCAGCTTGCCCGTAACGCGGCAAATGCCGTAAGTCTTATTCTCGATACGCATCAGCGCATTTTTCAGGTTCACAATGTATTTTTCCTGGCGAATGGCCAGCTGAGCCGTTTCCTCTTTTGATAACACATCCGATCCGTCTTCCAGTAATTTGAAAGAAGGCGATGTATCGTCCGTTCCGTGGTTGTCGGCATTGGAAAGCGTCTGTTTCAGCAGGTCAAAATCCGCCTGTGCTTCCTTCAGTTTTTCCAGGATCAGCTCCTTGAACTCCAGCAACTCCTTATCCGAATAACGGCTTCTGTCATCTTTCGTATTCACAAAAGGCTTTGGCTGTGCGGCCTGTGGCTTTTTGATCAAAGGCTTGGTAATATCAATGTGTAAAGGCCTGTTGCGGATATAGGATTCAGATCCTGTCACACGTCCTTCGTTTTTTTTCCGGCGGCCACGTCCGCGTTTTTCAGGGATCTCGTCATCATCATCGTCATCCAGGGGAATGCCGCCACCTTCGAGGTCCATGACAGGAGGCCCGTCCAGGTCGCCATCAATCACTGCGTCGTCATCGTCTTCCGGTTTTTCGTAATCGTCTTTTACATCCACATCCGAGTCATCCTCTTCCTCCTCCTCTTCTACATCGAGGTCCTCTTCCTCTTCGTCGTCATCGCTTTTTTTGCCTTTTTTCGCAGGCTTGCCCGCTTTCTTGGATGCAGCGGCAGATTTCTTAGCAATGGCGTCAATCGGTTTTCCAGCCTTTTTGTCTTTGATCAGCTCTTTGGCTGCCTTTTTCGGTTCAGCTTTCGGTGCTTTCTCCACTTTCTTTGCTACAACAGGCTTGGCGGCTTTCACCGCGATCTTCTCCACTTTTTTTGGTGCAGGAGCTGCTTTTTTCGGAGCAGCTTTATTTACAGGTTTCTTAGTCACAGGTTTGGGTGCTGGTTTTTTAGCCACAGCTTTTTTGGCTGCAGGCTTTGGCGCAGGTTTCATTGCTTTTTTAGCCGGTTTGGGAGCAGGTTTCGCCACCTTTTTAGGAGCAGGTTTTGCCACTTTTTTAGCTGCCGGTTTTGCTGCTTTTTTCGGCGCAGGTTTGGCAGCTGTTTTTTTAGGGGCGGGTTTGCTTGCTTTTTTCGCAGGCTTTACAATTTTCTTTGCCATGGTGCTTAAACTTAGATTTAATTTAATTTTTCAATCGAAATGAGCGTCGACACAAGATCATCTACCTCAACTGAACTTGCCGTGGTAAGTGTCAAATTTTGTACCACTTGCAGGTCATCTGTTAAAGTTTCGGCGCAAATATAGCTCAAATTATTCTTAATGGCGGTATCAAGGGCGTCATTTTGTTGAATTTTCACCAAAATTTTGTCCGTTACGTTCAGGCCGCTGTCTTTGCGGAGGTTCTGGATCCTGTTCACCAGCTCCCTGGCCAAACCCTCGTCTTTCAGGCTGTTGGAGATGGTCACGTCCAGCGCTACGGTAATCTGCCCGCTGTTGGCCACTTTCCAGCCCGGGATGTCCACCGGGATGATCTCCACATCCTCCGTTTCGAGCAGGATCTCGTCGCCTTCCACATTCAGCTTAAACCGGCCGTTTTTCTCGATTTCACTGATGATCAGCGGGCCGTGGTCGTTGGCATAAGCCTGAACCGTTTTCATGTGTTTGCCGCATTTTTTCCCCAGCGTCTTGAAGTTCAGCTTCAGGTTCTTCACGATGTGCGCTTCCTCTTCCGTCACAAACTCCAGTTCCTTCACATTCACCTCTGCCAGGATCACCTCTTTTACCGCCTCGACGTGCTGTCTTAAATCGCTGTCCAGAATCGGGATGCGGATCTTCTGCAAAGGCTGGCGTACATTGAGCTTTTCTTTTTTACGTACCGAAAGGATCATCGATGAGATTTTCTGTGCAAGCTCCATACGCTGCTCCAGGCTTAGGTCAATCAGGTGTGCTCTTACCTTGGTCAATTCGGTCAAGTGGATGGATTCAAAGCGCAGCGGCGTGTTGTTCTTCACGGCAGCGTCACGGATAGGAGAAGTCAGGTTCTGGTACATCCAGTCGCTGAAAAACGGAGCGATTGGGCTCATCAGCTGAACGACAACCATCAGGCATTCGTGAAGCGTTTCGTAAGCCGCTTTTTTGTCGGTGCTCATCTCGCCTTTCCAGAAACGGCGGCGGTTTAAGCGCACATACCAATTACTCAGGTGCTCGTCTACAAACTCCTCTATTTCGCGGGCTGCTTTATGCGGCTCAAAATTTTCGTATTGCTCGCTCACGTTTTTCACGAGGCTGTTCAGCTTCGATAAGATCCAGCGGTCCAGCTCCGGGCGCTCTTCTACAGGAACAATATTCATTTCGTCAACTAAAAATCCGTCAACGTTGGCATACATCGCATAGAAGCCATAGGTGTTATACAACGTTCCGAATAATTTGCGTTGCACTTCGGAAATACCCTCCGAATCAAATTTCAAATCATCCCAGGGAGCCGAGTTCGCAATCATATACCAGCGTGTCGCATCAGCGCCATAGGTATCGATGGTTTCAAAAGGATCCACCGCATTGCCCAGGCGTTTGCTCATCTTGTTGCCGTTCTTATCCAGCACAAGCCCGTTGGAAACCACGTTCTTGTATGCAATGGAATCGAAGCACAGGGCGCCGATCACATGCAGCGTATAGAACCAGCCGCGTGTCTGATCCACACCTTCGGCGATAAAATCGGCCGGGTAATATTTTTTCTGATCGATGAGCTCTTTGTTCTCAAACGGGTAGTGTACCTGCGCATAAGGCATAGAGCCCGAGTCAAACCATACATCGATGAGGTCCGGCTCGCGGAATAATTTTTTTCCGTTCTTTTCCAGGTAAATAGAATCCGCATAAGGCTTGTGAAGATCGAAGGTGTCATAATTCTCCTTGCTGAAATCGCCCGGTACGAATTTGCCCAGTGGATTCTCCGTCATCATTCCTTTCGCTATGGCATTGTCGATTTCCTTTTTCAATTCTTCCGCGCTGCCTATAACGGTTTGCTCACTGCGGTCTTCGCTTGTCCAGATCGGGATCGGAATGCCCCAGAAACGGGAGCGCGACAGGTTCCAGTCGAGCGCATTTTCCAGCCAGTTGCCGAAACGCCCGGTGCCCGTGGCTTCCGGCTTCCAGTTGATCTGCTTGTTGAGCTCCACCAGCTTCTGGCGGTTGTCGGCCACTTTCACAAACCAGCTGTCCATCGGGTAGTACAATACCGGCTTGTCGGTTCTCCAGCAGTGCGGGTAGCTGTGCTCGTAAGTTTCTTTTTTGAAAAGCTTGCCCTCTTCCTGGAGCTTCAGGACAATACGCTCGTCTACGCTCAGGTAGGCTTTCAGCTCTTTTATTTTTCCGGCAGCTTCTAAAATGTGTTTCTGCTTTTCAAATTCCACCTGCTTCTCAGCATCCGTATGATACGCCTCTTTCACATATTCTTCGCCGTACAGGAAAGTGCCGTCCTTCACCTCAGGCACAAAGCGCCCGCGCTTATCCACTAAGGTGAGCGAGTCGATGCCGTTTTGTTTGGCAACCCTGAAATCGTCCGCGCCAAAGCTTGGCGCAATGTGTACGATGCCCGTACCATCCGTGGTCGTCACAAAATCACCGACGATCACCTTAAACGCATCGCCTTCCGGTTTCATGAAAGGCAGCAATTGCTCATAGCGGACACCAGCCAGCTCTGAGCCTTTGGCATGACCAACGATCTTGAAAGGAATGATTTTATCACCCGGTTTGTAATCTTCGAATTTGGCATCGGTATGCTTCTCCGAAAAATATTTATACATCAGGTCCTTCGCCAGTATAACGGTCTGAGGGCTGCCTGTGAAAGGGTTGAAGCTTTCCACAAACACATACTCAATGTCTTTTCCCACAGCCAGTGCCGTGTTGGAAGGCAAGGTCCAGGGCGTAGTCGTCCATGCCAGGAAGTAAACATCGCCTTTGACATGTTCAGTGTTCAATTTTCCATGATCAATCACTTTAAACTGAACGGTGGCTGTTCTGTCTTTCACATCGCGGTAGCAGCCGGGTTGGTTCAGCTCCGCCGACGATAAGCCTGTTCCCGCCGCAGGCGAGTAGGGCTGGATCGTAAAGCCTTTGTAGAGCAGGTCTTTCTTCGCTAAATTCTGCAAGAGCCACCAGACACTCTCTATGTATTTGTTGTCATAGGTAATGTAAGGATTGCTCATGTCTACCCAGTAGCCCATCTTGGCGGTCACCTCTTCCCACTTGTCGGTATATTTCATCACCTCCTTGCGGCAGGCCTTGTTATAATCCTCTACCGAAATAAATTTTTTGCTGTTCGGGTTGCCAATATCTTCTTTGGTGATGCCTAAGGTTTTCTCCACGCCCAGCTCAATCGGCAGGCCGTGTGTGTCCCAGCCCGCCTTGCGCTTCACCTGGAAGCCCTGCAGGGTTTTGTAACGGCAGAAAATATCCTTGATGGTACGTGCCATCACGTGGTGAATGCCCGGCATGCCGTTGGCACTTGGCGGACCTTCGTAAAACACCCAGGGTGTTTTGCCTTCGCGGGTGGAAACCGATTTGCTGAACGTGTCTTTTTCCGTCCAGTACTTCAAAATGTCTTTACTTATTTGTGATAAGTTAAGCTGGTTGTATGTAGGGTACTTTTTCATTTTTTCTTGAATTTTACCGCAAAGAGCGCAATGTTTTATGCAGAGGGCGCAAAGGGTTGTTGCTTAATAAATTAAGGGTAGCGAATGTACAAAAATTTGGGCTAACAACAAAAGATAGAATTGTAAGTGTAATTTGTGAATGCAAACTCTGCGAGCTCTGCGCCTTCTTCTTTTCTTGGCAGTTAAATGTTTCCCATGTGTTTCAGCTTCTGCTGGAAGGAATAGCCGATGCTTTGCGCCCGTTGGATAGCCATTTCCGCTTTTTCGCCGGCAAACAGGCTGCGCACGGTGGTTTCAAACGTTTCCAGCCACAAGGTAAAATGCTCCGCTTTGAGCGGCAGGTTTACGTGCTTATCAAATACATTGGTGGTATAGCCGGCCTTATCCAGCAGCACAAACTCCCAGAAAGCGATCATGTGGGGCATATGCTGCTCCACATCTACCCCTTCAAATACGGGCTTGATCTCATCCAATTGCAGCAGGTGGCTGTAGAAGGTTCTTACCAGAAGCTCTACATCGGCCGAGTGTGTGATGTCCCGGAGCATCTATTTGCGTTTACATACCTGTAGCGTATGGCTCACGCCCACCTGGTCGATCTGTTCCACGATCTTCAGCCCCGCCTTGTCGATCAGCTTGTTGAATACCGCACTGTCGTACATCTGGCTGTTGCCGTTGGCAAGGTTCGTAAAATACAGGGAGGTCATTTGCAGGCTGAAAGCGCCTACCTCAAATTTTTGCTTATCCCAGAAGGTTTCCATGATAAAAATATGACCATCGTCGGAAATAGCTTCGTGGCAGCGTTTCAGGATGCTGACGATCTCGTCTTCGCTGAAGCAATCGAGGAACTGGCTCATCCAGATGGCATCCGCCCCTTTCGGGAAGCGGTTGGCATCGATCAGGATATCGATCGGGTGATAGCTCACGCGGTCGCTGTAGCCTGCGTTTTCAATATTTTGCCTGGCTACATTGAGCTGGATCGGGAGGTCGAGCAGGGTCACCCTCACCTCCGGGTCTTTGGCCATGCTCTTCAGCGTGAATTTACCGGTGTTGGCACCGATATCCAGGATATGTTTCGGATGGTATTTGAAAACATGCTTCAGGGCCAGGTCGAAAGACCCGTCAGAATAATAATGATCGAAATGGAACCAGCTGTCTTTAGCCGGCTGAGGCAGGATAGATAAGCCTTCATAAATCGTCGGCCAGTCGCCCAAAGCCTTTAATCCTGTAGGCTTTCCTTCTTTGATGCTGTCGGAAAGCGAGAACATGCCCTCGTAGCACACATCGTTCGAAAAATCCATGTTCACCCGTGTCATGCGGTCGTTCAGGATGAAATGTCCCGTTTTGGTGATCGTATATTTACCGTTGTTCCTGAGTAAGAGCCCTATGCCCAGGCCGGCTTCCAGGAGTACCCTGGCGCCGTATTCCGACAGCTTTACCTGTGGGTATATTTCCTGCAGCGTGACTCCTTCTTCCCCGCTTTTGCTTACTGCCTCAAGGATTCCAAAATCGCGGAGCGCTTTGGATGCCTGGAATAAAATAGGAGCAAAAGCAATAAACTGGGCGGAGGAAATGGCTTCGAAAGCGGTTTTGTTGTCTTTGGTAAAAAAATTCATCCTCTTATAGCTATCGCGATTTTAAAAGCCCCAAAGTAGCAAAGATTTGAATGAAAAAAGGGTAAAAATCAATTTTTTTAACGTTTATTTATAAAATAAGAATACCCAACAGTGGGGATAAGGGAAATATTGTATTTTTGTAAATTGCACAAATTATTATGGTAAAAATAGGAGATAAGAAAATTTCGGCGGACGATTTCTACAAAGTTTTAATTAATAATTTGCATCTTGAATTAGATGAAGAGGCATTGCGGAAAGTATACCGCAGCCATTATTTTTTAAAGGAGTTTACACGTGAAAAGCTGATATACGGTATCAATACCGGTTTTGGCCCCATGGCCCAGTACCGCATCAACCACGACGATCAGGTAAAGTTACAATACAACCTCATCCGCAGCCACTGCTCGGGGGCGGGAAATCCCATCCCCGAAATAGATTGTAAGGCAGTGATGCTGGCGCGTTTAAATACCCTGATGCAGGGTTATGCGGGCATTCACCCCGATACGCTCATCCTCATCAAGGACCTGATCAACAAAAATATCTCACCCGTGATTTACGAGCACGGTGGCCTGGGCGCCAGTGGCGACCTCGTGCAGCTGGCACACCTGGCCCTCACGCTCATCGGCGAAGGCGAGGTATATTATAACGGTGTCATCACCAGCACGGCAGAAGCTTTTCAAAAGGAAAATGTGAAGCCGATGGAGATCCATATCCGCGAAGGCCTGGCCCTGATGAACGGAACCTCGGCCATGAGCGGCATCGGTATGCTTAATGTCATTTACGCCGAGAACCTGATGAACTGGAGTATCCTGGCTTCGGCTACAATCATGGAGCTCGTTCAGAGCTTCGACGATCATTACTCCACACCATTAAATGAAGTAAAACACCACTACGGGCAAAACGCCGTAGCCAGGGCCTTGCAGGAAACCCTCAAAGACAGCAAGCTGGTGAAAAGCCGCGAAGAGCACCACTACAACCAGAAAGTGGAAGTGGATGTACTCGTGGAAAAAATGCAGGAATACTACTCCATCCGCTGCGTGCCGCAAATTGCCGGCCCGATCGTGGATACGGTAAACTATGCCAGAGAGATCCTCATCAATGAGATCAACTCCGCCAACGATAACCCGATTGTGGATTGGGAGCGCAAGAACGTCTACCACGGTGGGAACTTTCACGGCGATTATGTGGCCCTGGAAATGGATAAATTAAAAATTGCCATCACCAAACTATCCATGCTGGCCGAAAGACAGCTCAACTTCTTACTCAATAATAAGCTCAACAATATCCTGCCTCCTTTTGTTAACCATGGGACACTGGGCCTTAACCTCGGGATGCAGGGCGTTCAGTTTACAGCTACATCCACCACGGCCGAAAACCAGATGCTTTCGAACCCGATGTATGTACATAGCATCCCAAGCAATAACGACAACCAGGACGTAGTGAGCATGGGCAGCAATGCCGCTTTGATCTGCAGAAAAGTAATCCTCAACAGCTATGAAGTTCTCGCCATTGAGTGGATGACCATTTTGCAGGCCATTGATTACCTGAAGATGAATGATAAATTATCTTCCAAAGCAAAAGAGGCCTACGACAAGCTTCGTAAAGTATTTCCTTGCTTTGTGGAAGATAACATCCGTTACAAGGAAGTGAAAGCCGTCAGGGATTTTATATTTTACAACCACATCGAAATACTTTAAAGTGGAGAATTGGTTTTACAATTCTCCAACTCTATAAATCATTAATTCTCTCATTAAAATGGAATACGCATTGGTAACCGGCGCCAGCCGCGGCATAGGAAAAGCAATCTGTTTGCGACTGGCAGACATGGGCTACAACATCATCATCAATTATACCTCCAATGATGAAGAAGCTTTAAAAACACAGGAGCTCGTCAAAGCCAAAGGCGTGGACGCCATCCTGATGAAATTTGACGTGAGCGTAACTGCCGAGGCAGATGCACATGTCGAAAAATGGATCGACGGCAACAAAGATAAAAGCATTGCCGTGCTCGTCAATAACGCCGGCATCCGCCGCGATAACCTGATGGTGTTCATCAGCCCCGAAGACTGGCACAGGGTATTGGATATTACCGTCGATGGTTTCTACAATGTGACCCGCCATGTGGTGAAGCACATGCTGGGCAAACGCAAAGGCAGGATCATCAACATCGTGTCGTTATCCGGATTGAAAGGCATGCCGGGACAAACGAATTACTCGGCCTCCAAAGGCGCGGTGATTGCCGCAACCAAGGCCCTGGCGCAGGAAGTAGGGAAGCGTGGCATTACAGTGAATGCCGTGGCGCCGGGCTTTATCAAAACGGATATGACACAGGATATCAACGAGGCGGATTACAAAGCCATGGTGCCGATGAACCGTTTCGGGGAGCCGGAAGAAGTAGCCGGAGTGGTCGCCTTCCTGGCAGGAAAAGATGCGTCCTACGTAACAGGGCAGGTTATTTCGGTGAACGGAGGACTGTATAGTTAGAGAGTTAAGGAATTAGTGAATTGGAGAGTGAGAAAGTGGTTGATTTAATTATTCTCCAATCCTAAAAATCAATAAATCAACAATTGATGATGAACAGAGTCGTTATAACAGGAATAGGAGCCTGGAGCTGCCTCGGAAAAAACCTGGATGAAGTGAAAAGCTCTTTATTCGAAGGGAAATCGGGTATTGTGCTTGATCCGGCACGTAAGGAAATGGGCTACCGGAGCGGGCTGACGGGTTTTGTGGAAAGGCCGCAACTCAAAGGATTGCTTGACAGAAGACAACGCGTAGGCATGGCCGAGCCTGCTGAGTATGCCTACATGGCTACCATCGAAGCTCTGAAAGTAGCAGGTATGGAGCAGGATTTTATCGATGCCAACGAAGTAGGGATCATTTACGGAAACGACAGTGTGGCCGGTGCCACCATTGAGGCCAATGACATTGTACGTGCCAAAAAAGATACGACCTTATTAGGGTCGGGTGCTATTTTCCAGACGATGAACTGCACGGCGACGATGAACCTCAGCACCATCTTCAAATTAAAAGGAATCAACTATACACTTGGAGCGGCTTGTGCCAGCGGATCGCACTCTATTGGCATGGGTTACCTCATGATCAAATGGGGCCTGCAGCAGCAGATCATCTGCGGCGGTACCCAGGAAACCAATAACTATACCTTTGGAGCCTTTGATGGCCTCAGCGCTTTTTCCATCCGCGAGAACGAGCCGGCCAAAGCTTCCCGTCCTTTCGACCGTGACCGCGACGGCCTGATCCCGAGCGGTGGAGCAGCTACCGTGATCCTGGAAAGCCTCGAATCGGCACAAAAGCGCGGAGCAAAGATCCTGGCGGAAGTAATCGGCTATGGTTTTTCCAGCAATGGCGAGCACATCAGCAACTCCAGCGTCGACGGGCAAACACGCTCACTGGCCATGGCCCTCAGGGAGTCAGGCATCCAGGCCAAAGAGGTGGATTATATCAATGCACATGCTACCTCCACGCCCGGAGGCGATAAAGTGGAAGCTCAGGCTATCTACAGCCTGTTTGGCGAACATAAAACGCCGGTGAGTTCTACCAAATCGATGACAGGCCATGAGTGCTGGATGGCAGGCGCCAGCGAAATTGTATACTCCACGCTCATGATGCAGAATGACTTTATTGCACCGAATATCAATTTTGAGAATCCCGATGAGGACTCCGCAAAGCTTAATATCATTTCAGAAACGCGGGAAGCCTCTCTGGGAACCGTTCTGTCTAATTCTTTCGGCTTTGGTGGCACAAATTCTACTTTGATTATCAAAAAATTTAGCTAATTTTGTATAAGTAAATTTATTATACGTTTTACAAAATTTATTATGACAGAAGCAGAGATTATCAAAACGGTGAATAGCTTTTTAGTGGAAGAGTTTGAGGTGGATGAGAGTAAGATTACCCCCGATGCCAATTTAAGAGAAACATTAGAGCTCGACAGCCTTGACTACGTCGATTTAGTAGTGGTGATTGAAAGCAATTTCGGATTTAAAGTGAAAGGAGAAGATTTTACAACCATTCATACCTTCCAGGATTTTTATAACTACTGTTACAAAAAAGTACAGGAAAAAGAAGTAGCCTAAACATTTTCAAAAACAACGATTCATTTAAAAACAAAACACCGGCGTGTTTTGTTTTTTTGTTAGTGAAACCTTATAAGAGGCGGGGCAACGAATACACAGAGGTATCATCTGACTTAGTTCGGGCGCCTATCAATTTATCATAGAGTATGGCAGATACACAAACATGGGACGGTCAATCGAAGGGGAAAGTACTGGGTTTTAAAATCTTTGGCTTTATCCTCAATACCTTTGGCTTACGTCCTGCCTACTTTATTCTCCGTTTTGTAGCCTTCTATTACTTCCTGTTTTCGAAGCCCAACAAATACATCCGCGACTACTTTATCAAAGCGCACGGCTACTCGCCTCTGAAGGCACGTCTGGCGGTTTACAAAAATAATTTCCTGCTCGGGCAAACCATCATCGATAAAGTCACCGTGATGGCCGGGATCAAAAACATCATTAAAACCAAAAGCCTGCAGGGCCACTACCTCGATGAGCTGGCTGCCATTGGCAAAGGCGGGATCCTGGTAAGCGCACACATCGGAAACTGGGAAGTGGCTGGCCAGGGGCTCAACCGGCTTGGTACAGCATTCAACATCCTCATGTACACCAACGAGAAAGAAGAAGTGAAAAAATACATGGATGGTGTCATGACGCAGAAAAAGATCAACATCATTTCCATTGATGAAGAAAGCAAAAGCCACATCATTGAGCTGCACAAGGCCTTTAGCAATAACGAGCTGGTGGTGATGCATGGCGACCGCTACCGCGAAGGCGCTAAAACACTGACGGCGGACTTCTTCGGCCGACCGGCAAAATTTCCTGCCGGCCCTTTTATCCTGGCAGCCAAATTTGGTGTGCCCTTGTGCATTGTGTTTGCTATCAAAGACGGGAAGTTCACCTATGAGTTCTCGACCCTCAAGCCCATTGAAGTAAAGCGCGTGAGAAGCGACAAAGAAGTGGAGGCTGTATGCAAGGAGCTGTTGCAGCAATACGTGGCCGAGCTGGAACGGATGGTGCGTCTGTACCCGCACCAGTGGTTCAACTACTACGACTTCTGGAAATAAGAGAGAAGAGACCTTTCTGCTTTAATCAGTCTTATGATATTTCGCCTATCATGGTATAATACTTGCTATAATAGCTTTAGTTAAAAGCCCTCGTATTAAAAATCTGAAATTATCTTTAGCCATTGTTTGTTTATCGGGCTCCAATGCCTTTGCACAAACAAACGCCAATTCTTCGGGTCTTCCGGGGGACAATTTTGACCTGTACGGCGCTCTTGAGTTGTTCAAGAAAGCCGGTACCCCCGAAAATTTTGAAAAAGCCATTAACGCCACCGATAGCGACGTGAATAACCTCGATCTTGACGGCGATGGGAAAACAGACTATGTAAGAGTCGTAGATAGAGAAGACTCCGCTCATACCCTTGTATTGCAGGTAACCATATCAGCTTCTGAAACACAGGAAGTAGCGGTAATAGAAGCGGAAAAAGCCGGTATGGATAAAATGCATGTACGGATTGTTGGTGATGAAGCGCTTTACGGAAAAAATTACATCATAGAGTCGGAAGCTGAAGCGGAGATAGTGACTGCTGAAAACACGGGAAGTGATATGGCGGTCGGGGAAAGTGATGATGACGATGTGTATGCGACCAGCGATAAGAGTGGTTATACATACATAGACCTGCAAACCATTGAGCCGGTGGCCACAAAGATTGGACATGGTATTGTATATTTTACGGTAGATATTATGGGGCCTATCTTGAAAGATGCTTTGTGTGCTATGTTCAAGAGCATGATAGAGGAAGCCATTCCGATTCTTAAAACCGACTAGCAACGCAAGGGTCAGCTTATAAAAGCACAGCGCCCTAAGCCTATCAACCTGAGAATTTTTGCTTTAACATATCTTGGCACTCTTCCTGCTGTTCATTGTTTTCATGGTATTAAACTTGCTTATATTTCTTATAGTCAAATACACATCATGAAAGTCTTCAAATTAACCTCCGCCTTTGTTTGCCTGATGTTAGGTTCTAATGCCTTCTCGCAAACAAAACCCGATTCTCTCGGCCTTCCGGGAGACAATTTCGACCTCTATGGAGCCCTCGAATTATTTAAGAAAGCAGATAGTCCCGAAGCTTTTGAAAAAGCCATCAACAGCAACGATAACGAAGTCAATAACCTCGACCTCGACGGCGATGGAAAAGTAGATTACGTGAAAGTGATTGATAAAAAAGACGGTGATGCTCACACACTGGTGCTCCAGGTGGATGTCTCCGAAAACGAAAAGCAGGACGTGGCTGTGATCGAAGTAGAAAAAACGGGAAACGATAAAGCGCACGTTCAGATCGTCGGTGACGAAGAGCTTTATGGCAAGGATTATATCATAGAGCCTAAAGACGAAACTGCTGACAAAAACACCAATGCCAGAACCAACACCAGCCAGGGCAATAACGGCAGCAACGACGATGTGTATTCTACCAGCGATAACAGCAACCGGGAGCCCAATACAACTACCAACAATACAACCAATAACTATTACAACAGCAATCCGAATCCGCCGGTAGTGGTCAATGTGTGGACCTGGCCTTCCGTACAATACATCTATGGACCGAGCTACGCTGTTTGGGTATCGCCCTGGTATTGGCGTACCTACCCGGTATGGTGGGATCCCTGGGCTCCCGTTTACTGGAGGTACCATTACCGCAGGGCGTGGCACTACCATTATCCCTACTATCACAGGGTAAATTATTACCGCTCGCCACGGGTTCACAACTGGTATTATGGCCGCAGAACCAGCTCACAGATGGTGCGCAACCACCGCGAGTCCGGTTTTTACGGTCAAAAGCAAATGACCTATAAAAATAATACACCGAGAGGGCAGAAGTATAACAACCGCCCTGCACGGGATAAGCAGGACTTTCAGAAACAAAACCTTCAGCAGCCTCAAAAAAGCGATGGTGTCCGGAACCAAAACCAGAATCAGAACCCGGTGAAGATGCAGAACCAACCGGAGAAGCAACATGGCGTACAACAAAAGCCCGATAAAGGCCAGCTGCAGCAGCAACAGCCGGTGAAACAGCAACCTATGCAGCAGCAGCCACGCCAGAACATACAGCCGAAACAGGAGATGCCGAAGCAACAAATGCAACAGCCGCAAATGCAGCCCAAGCAGCAACAACCGCGGCAGCACATGCAACAGCAGTCGATGCCCAAACAGCAGATGCACTCGCCCGGTGGAGGCGGTGGTCACGGCCAAAGGTCAGGAGGCGGCGGAAGGCCGAGGTAAATGCAATTTAGTCCTATATAAAAAAGGAACTCTTTGGAGTTCCTTTTTTATATTCAGACAATCTGTAGTCTTATTGCTTCACCATTTTTCCTGTTTTGATAAGCTCATCATTGAACAGGACCTTAAAGAAATAAATGCCATGGTCGAGGTCATCCAGGTTCACGGTAGAGACATCCTTATTCAGGAGCTCTTTCAGCACCAGCTTACCTACAGCATCTGTGATTTCGATGTGTGTCGTGCCGGATAGCAGATAAGGAGGCAGGCAGACATGGACCAGGTCACTGGCAGGATTAGGATAAAGGCGTAGCTCTGCGTTGAGCCATTCGTTGAGTCCTGTACACACCGACACATTCTGTGAGACGCTTGCCGTTGCCGTGCCGCAGCTGTTGGTAGCGGTGACGGTATACACCGTGGAAACTGTCGGTGACACACTAATGCTTGCCGTTGTTGCCCCGGTATTCCATGAATAGGTGCTGCCACCGGTTCCGCTTGCGGTGAGGGTCACCGGGCTTCCGCTACAGGTAGTTGTTGCCGATGAAGCGGCCGTTACGGTAGGCGCTGTGCCCAGGGAAACAGTGGTTATGGCGCTGGCTGTTCCGCAGGCGCCCGTTCCTGTAACGGTATAATTTGTAGTAACCGTAGGCGATACAGAAATGCTGGAGGTGGTGGCTCCTGTGCTCCACGAGTAGGTGCTGGCACTTCCGCCGGCGCTCAGGGTTACAGATCCGCTTCCGCACACCGTCGTGGAGGTAGGTAAGGTAATAACAGGGGCCGGAGTAACAGAAACACTTGTAACAGCGGATGCCGTGCCGCAGGCATTAGCCCCCATGACGGTATAGTTTGTGGTTACTGTTGGAGATACGGAAAGACTGGCCGTAGTAGCTCCTGTGTTCCAGGTATAACTGTTGGCACTTCCGCTTGCTGTTAAGGTAGTGCTGTTGCCCGCACATACGGAGGAGGACGTTGCAGCTACCGCTACCGTTGGTGAAGAAATAATGCCGATGCTGATCATTCCGGCTACAGGGCAGCCCGATAGATTCGTTCCCTGTAAGGAATAGGTTGTGGTTACGGTTGGGCTTACTTGTGCAGTGGCCGTTGTAGCGCCGTTGCTCCAGGTATAGCTTTGCAGGCTTACCGTGCTTAGGGTAGCGGTCGATCCGCTGCAAACGTTAGGGCTTGTCGAGTTGATGGCAACAGGAGAAGGGCCGTAAGAAATGATGACGAGGCCGGTTCCGTTTTGGTAACCCTGGGTATGCACCACTGAACTTGCTGAAGGGGACGTATAACTGCTTCCGCCGCCGCCGCCGCCATAGGCTGCACCGCCGCCGCCATAATAGCCACCGCCACCGCCGCCCGATGCAGTACCTGCGCCACCGGCGTTTCCGCCCTGACCAAGCGCCCCGGCTGTTGCCGGAGAGGTACCGGCAGCTCCGCCGGCACTTTGTGTGCCGCCTTGTCCCACAGCTGTTCCTGTCTGGTTGCCGCATTGCCAGCCTGTAGCGCCCGTGAGTCCTCCGCCGTTGCCTCCAGGCTCGGCATTCGTACTACAGTTGTTTCCGCCACCGCCACCGCCGCCGGCCACCACCACGCGGTCTGCAAGAGTGATACCGCCGATGCGGATGTCGGATGCGCCTCCGCCATGTGCCTGCGCAATGGATCCGCCACCCGTTCCGCCGCCATTGTATGGGATGCCGCCTACAAAAATGTTGAGGACCTGCCCGGGAGTTACCGGGTATACGGCCACAACCCTGCCGCCCAGGCCGCCGAGGTCATCGGGCTTAGTGCCGGGCTGGTTGTAGATGCAGTCGCCGCCCTTTGAGCCCATCACATCAAGTGTGAGGGACGATACACAGGCAGGAACCGTAAAGCTTTCCATAGCTCCGGTATAGGAATAGGTAAGAGAGGTCGTCTGGGCTTCTGTCGTCAATGACAAAGCCGTCAGAGAGAACAGCGCGTAGCCGACATGCTTGAGGTAGCATTTTTTCATAGTTGTTGTGTTTAAGATTAAGTGCTTAGGGAGGTTCGTTAAGCAAATATAGAAAAAACCGGTTTATTTTCCAGCCAAAACAGGTTGAATCACAACGATGAAGTTCTTACTGATGCGGTCGAAACCCTTTCAGAACAAAAGAGCACAGGAAGTAAGCGGCGGGCCTTACTAAAAAAGGAGCCACATGATTTGTGGCTCCTTTCAATTAAATAGCGATTTTATCGAGGTCCTTGTTCAGGAAATGGTACTCCATAAAGGAGTAGCTGTCGGAGCTGGTGAGCTTGATCCATTGCTTGTACTCAAAATACCATTTCCACTGCTTGCTCCTTAAAAAGCCCTTTTCTTTCAAATAGCCTTTGATATAAGGATGTACAGCCAGTGTAATATCTTTGGCAGCCTGTTCTTTGACAATAAAGCGCAGGGCGTTTTCAATCTGTTCAACAAATAAAATGCTTGGCTGTACCTTGCCGGTTCCATTGCAGCTCGGGCAGGTTTCCAGCACCTCTACGTTCACCTCCGGGCGCAGGCGCTGGCGGGTAATCTGGATAAGGCCGAATTTACTCGGAGGCAGGATATTGTGTCTTGCCCTGTCGGATTTCATTTCCTCTTTCAGCTTATCGTAAAGCAGCTTGCGGTTTTCCGGGTTATGCAGATCGATGAAGTCGATCACGATAATGCCGCCCATGTCGCGCAGGCGCAATTGCCTTGCTACTTCCACTGCCGCTTCAAGGTTTACTTCGAGGGCGTTTTCTTCCTGCGAACGGTCGCTCTTGGCGCGGTTTCCACTGTTGACATCAAATACGTGAAGGGCTTCGGTATGCTCTACAACTAGGTAAGCGCCGCTTTTCATGAACACCGTTTTTCCAAACAGGGCTTTGATCTGGCGGTCGATTCCGAAATGATCGAAAATCGGCACTTTGCCCGCATAATATTTTAAAATATCAACCTTATCCGGGGAAATGGTTTTGATATAACCCTTAAGCTCCTCAAACACGCGCTCATTATTGACATGAATGGCATTGAAGGAAGCATTGAGAAAATCGCGCAGGATAGCATTGGTTCTGTCTACCTCGCCCAGCAGGCGGGATGGCGGCTCGGCGGTTTTCAGGGCATTGAAACATTCGTCCCATTTATTCACCAGGTCGGCCAGATCGCCTTCGATATCCGAAACCGATTTGCCTTCGGCTACAGTACGGACAATGATCCCGAAATTTTTAGGCTTGATGCTTTGCACCAGTTGCTTTAAACGGGTTTTTTCTTCGCTGCTGCGGATCTTGGAAGATACGGATACCTTATCGGAAAAGGGGATCAGCACCATGTAACGGCCGGCGATAGACACCTCGGTGGTAATGCGCGGGCCCTTTGAGGAGATGGGCTCTTTGGCAACCTGTACCAGGATGTGCTGGCCGGGCTTTACGGCATCGTTGATCTTACCGTCCTTATTAATATCGTGTTCGTTCTTGAAGTACATCAGGTTGCTTACGTTCTGTTTTCCGGAACGAACCTGATCTACGTACTTCATCAGCGAATTGGCTTGTGGACCTAAGTCCAGATAATGCAAAAATGCATCTTTCTCATATCCTACATCTACAAAGGCAGCGTTAAGGCCGGTCATGACCTTTTTTACTTTACCCAGGTAGATATCACCTACCGAAAATTGTATGTTACTTTTTTCCTTATGTAGCTCTATCAAACGCTTATCGTTCAACAGGCCGATTACAACTTCGCCAGGTGTAGAATTTATTACTAGTTCTACATTCACCTTTAAAATTTTTATGGATGCCTGAAAACCACGCTATACAGCGTATTTCATGCTGCTTAACGCATGCTAATTTCCAGAAATCCTTGTTAAATAATATCCTTAAATGCCACATCCAAGAGGATGGGCTATATGAAACAACACAAGGGGATAAGAATATGCTCTTAGCCCTTGTGCTTGGTATTTTTTAAATAGATAACCAGCTAAAACTGATTATTTTTTCTTATGACGGTTCTTCCTCAGACGTTTTTTACGTTTGTGGGTAGCCATTTTATGTCTTTTTCTTTTTTTTCCGCTTGGCATAATGCTTAGGTTTTAAAAATTTATATTAATTGTTATTTGTTTATGTTTTTAAGACGTTTTCTGTCTCAGTTGTTCAATGTATTTTAGTACTTCCTGCTTGGCCGTGGCATCTGTGGTGAGCGCCGCATATTTTTCGAGCATTTCAATCGTTTTGGCATTTTGTCCCTGCTGCTCGTAGGCATCTGCCAGGTGCAGGTAAGCCTCGATATAGAGCGGATCAATTTCCAGCACTTTCTCAAAACGCTTGATGGCGCGGTCCCACTGTCCGGATTTCACAGAGAAAAACGCAAAGCTTAATTGCAGCTTCACATTATTGCTGTCCGTTTTTTCCACTTCTCTCAGCAGGCCAATCCCTTTCATCGGGTCGGGGCTTCCTTCCACGTAGCAGGCTGCCAGCTGAATTTTGGCGTCGGTATTTGCCGGATCTTTTTCCAGGGCTTTTTCATAACACCTCATGGCACTCTGGTACAAAGCCGGGATCTCGGTAGCATCCTTTACAAAGCGTACCGAATAAAAATAGCGGTCGCCTGCTTTGGCCCAGGCCGGTGATGTGTGTTTACGCTCAGCGATCTTTTCAGCATAGTAGGCGGCAAAGTCGGGTCGACGGAGCCTGTCCCAGAACTGAATGACCGGAATATAGGCTGTGTCTACCGTCGATTTTTCGGCAGCAGCTACCAGGTCGTCGAAATTCGTTTTTTCTTTCAGGCTTAGCGCTTTGGAAGCCGTCGTCAAAAAGCTTTCGATCGTTGCTTCGGTTTCGTGGGCGTGGCCTGCATGTTCATCCACCGGAGCTTCCGGTTTGGATAAATGCTTTTTCGGGGCAAGAAATAAAAGAACGAATAAAACAACAGCTGTTATCAGTAAACCAATCTGTGTTTTACGGGCGGCGGTCATTATTCAACTTGTTTGTTATCCAGAGGTTCAGCCACTTTTACATTTCGCTTTACCCTTTCTGAGAAAGTTTTAGCGGGTTTGAAGGCAGGAATGAAATGTGCCGGAATGATCACCGTTGTGTTTTTGGAAATATTACGGCCTACTTTCTCGGCGCGCTTTTTTACAACGAATGTTCCGAATCCACGTAGATACACATTCTTACCTTCAGTCATAGAAGTACGGATCGATTTCATAAAAGCCTCCACGGTTGTTTGAACCACGATCTTTTCGATACCTGTTTTCTCTGAAATTTCGTTTACTATATCTGCTTTTGTCATTTACAAAATATTTAGAATCAGCGATTTAAAATTGAAAATCGGGCTGCAAATATAGGCTTTTTATTGTAAATCAAAAATTTAACTCCTTTTTTTCTGCAAAAAAATAGCGTTTTACCGGTTATTTTCGGTAAAACGCCATAAAAGAGGGTATGAAAATCAGATGATTAGAGAAATAAATTTAGTCGTCGGTAGGCTCCGGGGCTTTTTTGGCTGCCGGTTTTTTGGCTTTGATCTTATTAGGCCAAAGAACGTTGATGAGCTCATTATGAACCGTCACCATAGAGGTACTGATGCCGTTCACAATCGCCACCTCTTTGTTGGAGCCATTTTTCCAGGTGCGTTTTACTTCTTCATAGGTGCCATCCTCGAGGGTAATATAGCATCTCAGTAATTTATTATGAAGCACTTCGGCTTTTCCACTCCAGCAATTCGCTTTTCCGCCCACACGTGAGGTAACGATCACATCCGTATATACGCCATCCGTTACATCTTCCGCCCCACGGGCATCAAATTTTACAGACCATTTATTATAGCAATTAAGATCATCGGCGGGTGCGGTTGTCTGGGCCTGGAGGTGTGCTGCCGAACACATGATAGAAAGAGCAACAAGTAATTTTTTAATCATAATCCTGCTTGTTTTTTTATTAGAGTGATAAATATACAATTTATCTCAGAAAATTAATCCCTGTAAAAAAATAATTCGATTTTGTTAATATTATTCGGCCTGATTTTTCGCCAAAAACACCCTCACGCCGTCCAGGAAAAACAGCTGTGGTTTCCCTTTGGCGAGGTAGGCATTGGTGTCCGACTCGAACAGGTAATAGTAATCGTCTCCGGCCTTTGCACCCCTGCGATGGGTTTTTTTAAGCCAGGTCAGGTCACGCGTGTAGCGGTAGAAATTGGTGGAAGGCTCAAAGATCCAGTTAATGCCCAGGCTTATGGTTTTACCGGCCGGCTGCTGTTTCGCGTAATCTTCCGCCAGGATCGTCATGGCGCTTTTTGTTCCCGAATCGTACTTCCAGTCTTTGTAAGAACGTAGGTTCAGGTTCATCGAAAAATTCAGGACCATCGCCAGCGCCAGGCCATATACAAACAGGGCAGGGAAGAGCCGGAAGCGGCTCCTGTAAACATAGTCCATCAGCAAGAGCAGGTTGAGCATGAACAGGGGATAGATAAACAAGGCAAAGCGCCCACCGTAAAAATCGTTGCGGATCAGGTAATGCTGCAGGTAAGATAAGACCACAATGCCCATCAGGATCAGCCAGACGGTGCATAAGGCGATGTGCTCTTCGAAGAAGGGGCGGTTTTTTCGGAATGCCTGCCAGCCGATGAGCAGGCCGCTGAAGACAATGACCAGGAGCATGAATCCTTGAATGACAGTATATAAGGGATGGGCGAGCGGTGTTTCATAAAAGGCACCGCTGATGAGCGAGCCGAAGGTGTTTTCGAGAAAGCCGTCCTTACCGCCAAAGTTGAGCATGCCCTGTTTGGAGATCCGGCGGATAGGCTCGTACAGCACAGCAACAACTACCAGCAAGGCCCAGAGGTGGATGCGGTTTTCGCGCAAGAAGCGGAAGGGCGGGGAGGAAGAGCGGAGCCGGGACCTGTACCAGCAGATCATATTATAGGCAACCAGGGCGGAGAGGTACACATTGATGAGCGAAAAGTTGCCGAGGATGGCCAGTAAGGAACCAGCCTGGAAAAAGATCAGCTGTTTGTTTTCCGGGGTTTCAAAATAGCGGATCAGGTGGAACAGGCTCATAAGCATAAAAGCAAAGGATAGGCCGTAGCCGCGGGCCAGTGAAAAGAAATCGCAAAGCTGCATGTGGCAAAACAGGCAGAGGAAAGCCGGAAAGATCATCACCGCTGGCATGCGGCGCAGGAGCCTGAATCCGTAAACGAGGTAAATGAGGCAGGCCAGGATATTGGGCAAGCGCAAAACCAGCTCCGAGCTGCCCCAAAGCTCCTCGGCGTATTTCATCAGCACCGTGTTGAGGATATGGTTATTGGTATAAGGTGTTTTATAGGAAATGATATCCATGAAGGATTGGTGGACATAATCCAGGTAGGTAAAGCTTTCGTCGTGTGTAAAAGAAGCCAGCTTCGCTTTCAGAATGACATACACCAATAACGCCAGGCCTGAAAGAGCTATTAAACTATAGGATAGTTTAAGGTATGAGGGAGGGCGGAGCATGTGTTCAATATTACGAAATTATCCGTAAAAGCAAAAGGCATGCTCTGAAACCCTTGCCGGATCAGTGAAAAGCAACCATGCTACAAATTATAGCAAAGTGCCGCGGTTTTTTGTCTATAACTTTGCGGTGAGAAAAAACTGAAAGAATATGTTGGTAAAAACGTTTGGAAGCGCCGTGCATGGCATCACGGCCACGACAGTAACTGTTGAGGTGAACATTGGCCAGGGAATTATGTTTCACATGGTAGGGCTGCCCGACAGCGCGGTGAAGGAAAGTCATCAGCGCATCGATGCGGCTTTAAAGAATAATGATCTGAAAATCCCGGGAAAGCAGATCACCATCAATATGGCGCCGGCCGATATCCGCAAGGAAGGCTCGGCTTATGACCTGACCATTGCCGTTGGCATCTTAGCGGCTTCCGAGCAGATCTTGTCGGAGGAGATCGGCCGCTACATCATCATGGGCGAGCTGTCGCTGGATGGCGAATTGCGCCCGGTGAAAGGAACCCTGCCCATTGCCATCAAGGCGAAGCAGGAAGGCTTTAAGGGATTTATCCTGCCGGAAGAGAATGCCCGCGAAGCAGCTGTAGTAGAGGGCCTGGAAGTATATGGAGTGAGTAACATCAAACAGGTGATCGATTTTTTTAACGGAGGTGCGGCACTCGAGCAGACCCACATCGATATCAGCCAGGAATTTCTGTCGAAGCTCGACGATATCGAGTTTGATTTTTCGGATGTCAAGGGCCAGGAAAATATCAAGCGTGCCCTGGAGATCGCTGCTGCCGGCGGCCACAACGTGATCCTCATCGGCCCTCCCGGAGCAGGCAAAACCATGTTGAGCAAGCGCATGCCTTCCATTCTGCCGCCGCTTACCCTCGACGAAGCCCTCGAAACCACCAAGATCCACAGCGTCGCCGGCAAGACGGTCAAAGCGCAGGGCCTTGTCACACGGCGCCCCTTCCGCAACCCGCATCATACGATTTCCGATGTAGCCCTCGTTGGCGGAGGTGTCAATAACACAACCCAATGAGAAATCACACAACCCGATGAGAAAATGGCAAAAAGAAAAATACCATTAAAACATTCGTCCCTGTCTGGATATAAAAACTCCGTAAAATCGAATAAAGGAGTTGCATATGAATCTAGCCTGGAAGCGGACTTTATAGAGATTCTGGAATGGGATCACACTATTAAATATTACGAGGAACAACCGGTTTGTATCGAATATTTAGACGAAAATGAGAAAGTGAGAAGATATACACCTGATTTTTTCGTTATTTTTCATACTATACAAAACTCGAGTAAGCCAATACATATTCCTATAATATATGAAGTGAAATATTCCGATGAATTAATTAGCAAAAAAGAAGAGTTGGAACCTAAATTTAAAGCTGCCAGAGCATATTGTAAAAACGAGGGCTATGAGTTCAAGGTAATCAGTGAGCGTGAAATAAGGACTGATCATTTAGCGAATATTAAGTTTTTGAGGCGTTATAAGAAAATGGAAATTCATATGCCGATGATGGATTATCTAAAAGATCAGTTGTCTAAATTCGATACATGTACGCCTGAAATGCTTATAGCATCATGTTCTCAGGTCGAAGAAAAAAGAGCTATGCTATTGCATGTCTTGTGGGTATTGGTGGCAAATGGTATTATCCATACTGACCTTACAAAAAAACTAACAATGAGTTCAATAATTTGGATAGCATAAGCCTATGGCAAAGAAAATTGTGAAATATAAAACGGGCGATACCGTATATTATACCGGAGAAGAACATCAAGTACAAAAAATTCTGGACTTTAATTATCTTCTTTTAAAACATCATAAGAAAGGCTTTTTCAGAGCCTCAATAGGTGAGATAAGCCCAAATAAACCTCAATCTGCAAGTTGCATCAAGTCTGCGCCAGAACCTGAACTTGAGTCTATAGACCCGAAAATGTGGGAAATAGCCAAAAAACGTTTGTCCATCATCAAGCCGATTATGGAATTGAAATTGCCAGGGACAGAGATTAAAAAGATTGCTAAAAAAGAGAAAATAAGTGTTGCAACCATTTATCGTTGGATCAAGAGGTATAATTCAACGGGTACATTAACATCCTTACTGCCTGAGGACAACAGTGGAGGAAGGGGCAAAGGCCGTCTCGACGAGATCCAAGAAACTATTATTAATACTATTATTCATAAAGATTATTTAACAACACAAAAGCTTAATGCTGTCAAGGTTTACGAAAAAATCAAGAATGAGTGTAAAAATGCTAAAGTAGATTCGCCAAATTATAATACAATACGTAAGCGCATCGCCAAACTTGCTGATTATCTTGTTCTAAGCAAGAGGAATGACAAAAAGTCAACAGACGCGCTCTATAAGCCCTTAAAAGGTAAATTTCCCGGCGCTACGCATCCATTATCTGTTATTCAAATAGATCATACAGCCCTGGACGTTATTTTAGTCGATGAGAAGCACAGGCAGCCTTTAGGGCGTCCCTGGATAACTGTGGCTATAGATGTCTATTCCCGGATGATTCCTGGTTATTACATTAGCATGGACCCTCCTGGTGCCATAGGAACAGGAATCTGCATCGCCAATTCGATATTACCTAAAGATAATTGGATGGTAGCCAATGAAGTTACCGGTGAGTGGCCATGTTGGGGCCTAATGGATAGAATCCATTTGGATAATGCAAAAGAGTTTCATGGCTTAATGCTAACTAAGGCCTCTGAAGAATATGGAATTGAAATTTCTTGGCGGCCGGTGGCCACTCCGCACTGGGGGGGACATATCGAGCGCCTGATTGGAACTTTACTTGGCGAAATTCATACACTACCAGGTACCACATTTTCAAATCCGAAGGAGAGGAAGTACTATAATTCTGAAAAGAAGGCGACAATGACCCTGGGGGAGTTAGACAAATGGATGGCCGAATATATAGTCAATGTTTACCACAAGAAACTTCATAAGGGCATTGGTACCAGTCCTCTTTATAAGTACCGGGAGGGAATCTTCGGAAGTGATACACAGATAGGTGTGGGCCTACCCAGTAGGATTGTCGATGAACGTAAGCTCAGGTTAGATTTTCTTCCTTTTTTTGAAAGATCTATACTCCGCTACGGAGTCCTGATCGATCATATAGCTTATTACAGTGACATTTTAAAGCAGTACATAAACTCTACAGAGCACTTACAAAATAAGGCCCGTACAAAACGTAAGTTCATATTTCGTCGTGATCCGCGTGATATTTCGGTCATTTATTTTTGGGACCCGGAACACAAAGAATATTTCGATATCCCTTATGCAAACGGTAATCATCCCCCAATAAGTATTTGGGACTATAACCATGCGTTAAAGCAACTTAAAAACCAACAGATCAAACAAATTGACGAGCAATCTATTTTCTCCTCGCATGGACGCCTTCAAAACCTGGTTCAGGAATCTGTTTCAAAGACCAGCAAGGCGAAAAAAAACTACCTGAAGGGATTAAACCGGAAGACTTTAAAAAACGAATTGCCTGCTAAAGAAGTTTCAATTGTTACTATTTCGTCCCCGATTATTAACCTAAAAAATATCAAGCCATATGAAGATTGATCACCTGGCCGAAGAAGCTATGTTGCTCATCGGAAAAACAGATAGCGAGAGAATTAAGTTTATTCTAAAAGACCATTGGATCGGATATCCTCAGGCGAAGAAAATCCTTAAGGATCTGGAAGAGTTATTAGAAATCCCGCAAATTGATCGAATGCCGAACATTATTCTCATTGGCGAAACAAATAATGGCAAAAGTGCCATTATTAAAAGGTTTCTTGAAATGTACCCGCCTTATGTCGATGAGGCAAAAGGAACAGTCCATAGATCTGTATTTGTAATTCAGGCACAGCCATTCCCAGATGAAACCAGGTTCTATGGGCAAATCCTACAGGAAGCGTTTTATCCTCATGGAAAACTGGAAAGGGCTGAAACAAAACAGCAGAAGGTTCTAAAAGCCCTTCGGGAGCTCCATGTCAAAGTTCTGGTAATCGATGAGTTCCATCATGTATTAAGGGGCACGGCCAATAAGCAGCGCATCTTCCTGAACGTCATAAAATTTCTGGCTAATGAATTAAAAATTTCTATAGTAGCAGCGGGCATAAAAGAAGCTTATTATGTGCTTTCTACTGATTCCCAGCTCATGAATCGGTTCAGACCTAAAATACTCCCTAAATGGGAGCTAAATGAAGATCTTTACCGCTTGATGGCAACCTTTGAACACCGTATGCCTTTACAAAAAAAGTCTAATCTTCTGGATGGGAATTTGCCGGCACGGATCCTGGCCTTATCTGAAGGGACGATCGGGGAAATCTCCGAGATCATTAAACTTGCCTGCCAAGAAGCTATTTTGACGAAGGAAGAGAGAATCACAGCCAAGGTTCTGGATGCAATAGATTATATTAGCCCATCGAAAAGGAAGCACTTAATTGAAAAAGTCCGTTAATCTTCTATATGAATTCGTTGGATATAGGGATCCAACACCTAAGATACTCCCGATCATTACAAAACCTTTTCCGGATGAGCTCTTCAGCAGCTGGATATTGAGGTGCAGCCACCGGCATGAGTTAAAACCACACGTATTTGCAAAATTTGTATGGGGAAATGTAGCCATCTGGAACAGGGATATTGATAAATCAATAAAGCGGACTTCCCTGGAACTTATTTGTTCTTTGAACCAAATCTCTTATCAAGCTGGTTTTCAAACGACACTCAGGTCTTATGAGGGTGTTTTATTCCCGCAACTGAATGAAAATGGCGCGCAAAGTTTTATAACAACAGCCGGCATATATCACCGAAAGCGTAAACAATACGCATTGATGTATTGCCCGGTCTGTCTTAAAGAAGCGCCTTATTTCCGAAAGCATTGGCGTATTTCCATCATCTGCTGTTGCACCAAGTGTTGCATTTACCTTATGGATAAATGTCCGCATTGCGCTACAGCAATTATGCCATTCAGATTAAACATTGAAAAAAAACGCTTATTCAGTGATCTTATGCTAAACACTTGCTGGAATTGTAAGCGGGACCTTGCCGATACGCATGGTGTTCCTGCAGCTCCTGAAATAGTTATATTTACAAAACGGATTGAAAGTAAACTTAGATTTCAGAAAGAGAAATTAGATCCTTTTTTTAATCGGCTCATCTTCCTAAATCGCGTTTTGGTGTCCAACAGAAAGCTAATTTATTATCTAAAGTCAAAGGGCGTGTGTAGTATTCCAAATGTTGAGAAACCCCGTAAAAATGTGGTATTCGAATTTCTAGATTTAGAATATAGGATCGAAGTGATGAAGGGTGCTAAGTACCTACTAGATAAGTGGCCGGTTAGGTTCAGAACTTTTGTCAAGATTACAAATATAAATTATTCCGATCTGGTCCAGGAACAAAAACATAAACACTATTATCCAGCAGATTTGCTAAGTATTTTAAAGCCAAAAACTACTTAATGGATTTGATCTTTTCCATAATATTTCTGGCCATAGCTTTACTATATTCTTTCGGATCATGTTCTTTCTTTTTTGATATAACTTTCATATTGTCCTCTTCTTTGGCGGTCTTTTTTTTACTGGATAATCTTTTGCTATAATGCTTTAATGCTTCCACTCGAAATAGACTCTTATCGATTTTTCTGAAAATTCCTTTATGCTTAATAATTGCTTCTTTTAAATCTTTAAAAGCCACCGGATTCAAAGCTTCAGAAAGATTTGGCATACATATTATCCCCATAGCGAAATGGTCACCAGCTTTAGGCTGAATCTCAACGATGTAGAATTTTTGGTTTTCCACAGTTAATTCCAAAACACAAATGGCTCTGCTTTTAACTTTATTTTCGATAATGCTGTCATAAGCCCATTGGTTACCTTTAATGGCATATTGATCCTCTGTTAACGCATGAAATTGTGTTCCCAGGTAATGTTCAACGTTAGAGAAATACTTTAAATCTTTTAAAGGCTCTACTAGGTCCGCTAGAGCATTTTCGAATGTAAGAGTAACAGTGGAATGACTTAATTTGTTATTGTTTTTATCGATACCAAAGTAATCACCAAACCCCTTATAGCTCGGGTCTGTCTTTATAATTTTAGTTTTTTCTCTTATCGTTTTTTTATATTCTTTTTTTACTTCCAGGATCTCAATTTCCTTTTCGTATTGATCATCAATGCTCTCATACCTGGAGAAATCTATTGTAGGAGATATGGGGTCAACTGGTCCATGCTTGGTTGGTAAATTTGTTGGGTCATCTTTACCAAAACTACCTCTTACGCCGGTTTTAGGATTTACTTTAGTGTCCTCATTGATTTTTTTGCCTGCACTATTATCCCTGTCAAAATGGAGACATTTAGGATCCTCTACTTCCAGTTTTAGTAAGTCAATCCTTAGAACTAGATAAACTCCAGGTACAAGTTTGACTGCTCTAAAAATAACTTGGTTTCGTAGATTTACCGGAAATTGAGTTGCAATATAATTGTAGGCTTTAAGATTTGCCTTTGTAAGATCGAAACACTTTTTAAAGTCCGGATTACTATAATACCTATAGATTGGTAATGCGGATTTTTTTGTAAATTCTTTCCTTAAATGGATATATTTATTAGGAGCAACAGTCTCTTCACCGGCCAATGTTGCTGGAAGATTAAATAGCTTGTAGCCATTGTCCTCAATATCATGAAGAAAGGTTGCATCTACCATCGCTGTTTCATATTTGCCAATGTATGCACGATAAATTTCACTACAAGGAATGATGAAAGTTTCTTTAATAGATGGATTATAACAGCGCGCAAAAAATTGATCGTCTAATTCTTGCCATATATCTGCTTTTACCTTAACTTTCTTTAATCCCAAGCCATAAGAAGTGTATTTTTCATAAAAATGCATTTCACGTTTAGTGGCAAAATCAGACATTGATTTAATAAGGCGACCATTTTTTATAATGTCAAATGTTTTGAGCTTTCCAAAATATTGGTAAGGCGCTAAAACGCTAAAAATTTCCTGAAACAGAGTTTTGAAATAATTGATTGAATAAATTTCCTCTTGGTTTTCTCTTTTTTCAATACTTTCTGAAACTTGGGTTAATGACAATTTAACCAGATAAGTACCTGCTGGATTTGTTATTTTATTGAAGCCAATAACCATATATGACTTCCCGTCATTTTCTATTTCATTAATGTGTTTCATCCGAACGCTTAAAAGTAAAAACTCTATTTTTTGGAACAATTTTTTCTAGCGAACTTCCCATTTTCGTTATTTGATCCTGAATCTCTGTCAACAAATTAGGTAGATGTGAAAAATTGCAGATTAGTATTTCTCTGAAAATGTCACCGCCATAACCATCAGTTAAGTCAGACACCAAAAGTTCTGGTTGGCTATAAAATTTTTCCGGTATAGAATCTTCACCGTATTGATACTTCCTAAAGTCTACTAAAGACTTATATTTTGCTTGTTGATGAACATTAGGAATTCCTTTGAAAGTATTTTTACAATGGGTAAAAAAGCCAGGATCTAATTCTGAATAGTAACTTAGGTATGGAACCGAAAATGAAAAATCGTCTAAAGATTCCGCTCTGTTAACAGACTCAATTGAAAAATCCTTTTTAAATATTCTTAAGTCCGCTGTTGTAACAAGAATGGGGCATAAAAGATAAGGCTTGCATTCTTCAGGCGACTCATATAAAGATGCATCTACATGTCTGTGTATTAATTGAGGCATGGCATAAATCAGTTGCCTGGAACCATGAAGGATGCCTTTTTCGTGTACTTCCCCGCTCTGCGTCCCTATTTCTATCCCTTTTAGACATATTTTTAGATCAGGTATCTCAGAATGTTTAAAGTCGGTGTGTAAATCGGTAAATTCATCAATGAATTTAATGACACCTTTAGAAGAAAATGTTTCGAGATCAGTGACGTTAAGATCCTCAACAAAAACCCAAGAAACGCTTGGGTGCCTGTATTTGCACTCCATAAGAAAGTCAATATCTATCTTGAGATCATTTTTTTCGTTAAATGGATACCAAGCTTGAGCGTGAACGTCAAATGAAAATTCCTTTTCTTCCCCATTGTCATGACGCTTATAAGGATAGTCAAAAGAAACAGCGAATTCTTTTTTCGCTAATAGTCTTGCCACCTCTATTTCCAAAGGTAGACTAGAGGACAGAAGATTGGTTTTCCATTTCATAAATAAAAGTTATGGTGTAATGTTGTTTATGATTTGAGATACGCTATTCGATAGCCAGGCGGTGATACCTGCCGCAATCGCTGAAATAACTACGGTCGCAAAAATCAAGATATTAGATATGCCTTCAATTTGGATGACATATTTAGGTTTAAAACTACTTCCGTAAATTTTTTTAATTATCGACAAATCGAAAGCAATAAAACCAATAAGAGTCATAATTAAAATTTCTCTCATTAGAGGTAGCAATAGCAATGTCATAGAAAGTTGTCCTGAGGTCAATAATTGAAAAATTAGCTTACAACACACCATAACAATCCCCAAATAGAATCCTTTCTTCCACCCGAAATTCCCCGGAAGAAAAGAATAATAATACCCAAAAGTAAAACCTGCAATTAGGAATACTCCACATGGCCTCATTAAACTTGTTATAAGGGGATCATTAATAAATGAATTGTCAATTGGTTGTGGCAGGAAATTATAGTAGAGAACAAGCAACGGTATCGAAATAAAGAAAGCGGATATAAATCCTGTTTCTGCATTTTTTATGGGATTTTCGTATAAGCCGTATTCCATACGGAGTTGGACAGTTTTAGGTTTAAGGTCATTAGGTAAACAATCAGAGATTTTTTTGTTTAAATCAGTAATGGCATTATCATAGTCGGCTGGTAACAAATCGCCACTAAGGAATTTCTCTTTATATTTTTCTTTTAAAGTATTGTATTGTCTTAGTTCAAATATCTTCGTGAACACTGAAATATTTTGTTTTTCCAGGTTGAAAACTTCACTTTTTGTAGATAGGAATTTGAAGCCTTTATTAAAATTCTTTGCAAATAGAATGGCAAAAAGAGCTAATCCGATAAGTAAACTAATTGGCGCGCCGAAATAGTAATCGTAAAGTGAAGGAGTACAGTAGAAACAAAAAATGAATAAAAAAGAGAACATGCAAAATCGTGTGTAAAGTTTCGGTTTTTGGTCCCCCTTTAATTTAAATAACAAGGATACTATCAATATTAAGGGAGCAATAAGAAATAAAATGGTTTCTATGAATAACACCCCATTTAAATTGGTTGATGTACTCTCGCTGTATTTGGTTTGTTGAATGAAGTGGTTGTATAACTCCATGACAGGGATAAATAACCCGAGTGCCAAAACCCCGAACTTAACTTTTCTATTAAATGAAAACATTTTATAAAGACAAAAAGACAACATTATACCAACTACAACTGAAATGGCCCAGGAGTCTTTGATTTTGATGTAAAGTCTTGAGCTTTCAATTAGACCGTCAAATGTATATGATGTGTAGTTGGTTACGATGAAGTGAATAAAGATGATCGAAATGTAGACCAAGCAACTTTGAGAAATTAAAGCTAAAACTTTGCCAAAATAGATTAGCGGTGTTGATCGATATGTCTTTTTCAAGAACCATGAAGCTAGGTAGAGTGAAACTGAAATACACATTATATAGATTCTATTTCGAGGAATGTTTACATGTTCTTTTAATGGATCAATCGAATCGAAGCTATAGAGTAAATAAGCTATAAACAGAACGAAGTAGAATAGCGATAGCAAGTATAGATACTTAAGAATATTTTTAAAAGCTTTTTCATCTATGGTAACAGTAAATAGCTCTTTATATTGTAATAGCATTAGCCATAAGCAAATAAACAGAGCGCAAAAGCCAAGATTTTGAATAACATAATTAATTGGCAAGTTTTCGTTCAAATCCTGCAACGTATACCTTGAGAACGGGAGAATACGGCTAGCTTTACGCTCAAACACTAATTTGAAAATAATGGTATCGCCTTTTAAAAGCATATCAGTTTTGCTCCATATAGCAGAATCACTTTGTAATACCGTTGGGGTAGGTTTTACGTAGCTCAAATTAGCTTTCCCGGTATAAGAGAAAACAATAGAATCAACATTTTTTTTGTATAGTCTGAATTCTATGGTATCAAGGTTTTCAACTATTACCGGTAGTGTGTTTAAGTTGTATTGATATTTTATAACCCTGTTCTTTTTTATGATTTTGCTATCGGACGAACTATTAGAAAGAAGGTGATATTTTTCGCCATGATAAACACTCCCCAAGACATACCAATAACTTAAGCGCTTTTCAAGATCTTTATCGACCATCTTAAAAAATTTGCATGTATCGTTCCCCACAAGTTCTAAAGTCGAAAAAATATTATCGTCATCATAACGCACGAACAGAGTTTGTTTAACACCGGTTTTGGGGTATTCCTGAAATTCTAATGTTGTATCAGATTGCGCAGAAATGATGGTTGTGTATAGTGTGAAAAGGATTATAAAAAAATTGCGCATAAGGGGAATAATATGTATTCAAATGTATATAAAATAAATAATTGGATTATAATTCGTTTAAATTAAGGTTCTTCTGAAAACTGGTTTAGAAGCACCTGACGATGAAATTTTAGTTTTTGTGCGGCATTTTTAGCAGGTCAAGAAAGTTCTTATGGTCGAAATCCTAAGATTATCTGCTAGCCTATATTTGACCCGCGTAATTTTACGTATAGTTCTCTAGCGATTATGGTTGTATATTTCTGAAATAATCCACCCCCTGTGGAATCCAAATTTATTTCGAGTTCCGAGTATTAACCTTAAAATCATGTTTATGAAACAAAAATTATTTGTAATAGCTTGTATGCTATGCGGTAGCATATTGATGGCTCAATCAGTTCCGATGGCTTTGGAAGATTGGAAGACTACTCAAGGAACGCAGAATTTCTTTTATAAGAACGTCACAAAGACGGACCCTTTTGGGAATGTGATCGTCGCTGGAGCGACAATGAATAATGGTACGACGGATATACTTGTCGCCAAATATAACAGCGGCGGAACTCAATTATGGATCCAGCAATTTGCAGGAACAGCCACCAATGGGGTGGATTTTGCGGCAGGGCTTTATGTGACGGATACGCATGTATATTTGACTGGCGCCATTTCCAATAACAACTCGGTGCCAGAAACCGATTGTGTTACGATGAAGCTTGCAAGTTCAAGCGGCGCAGTTGTTTGGAGTACAACATACTCTGGGTCAGCAGGCTCTCACGATAGCGGTAAAGGCGTTATCGTTGACGGCGCAGGGAATGTCTATGTATCCGGAGGATCTTACAACAGTAGTTTCAACACCGATTATCTGGCTCTGAAATACAACAGCGCAGGTGTACAGCAATGGGCAAATACCTGGGATTATGGTGGAGCAGACGATGCGGGCGTAGGTATTGGCATCGGAAGTGGATCGAATATCAACATTGTCGGCGCGGTGACAACACCTACTCCCGGTGTATATAAGCTGGCGGCCGTCAGGTTTGCCAATTCAACAGGAGCCCTTTTGGCTACCAATGTAAGTACTGCTGTGACGACTACAAGCGTAGATGCTGTTACTGATATGGTTTTGGATGTATCCGGAGATATGCTCATTACAGGAAGTCAATATACAGGTTCAAGTCATGACTTTTATGTACAGAAGCTCGACGCATCCACGTTGGTTTCGCAATGGATTTATACCTGGGATGGCTCCTCTTCGCTTGACGATCATGCCAAAGCTATAGCGCGAGATGCTTCCGGCAATGTATATGTGGCAGGTTTAAGTACAAGTAGCACACTAGGCAGAGAGCTAACTGTCATTAAGCTGAACTCTAGCGGCGTCAACCAATGGACGCAAACTAGTGGTTTAAGCGGCGATGACGAAGCGACTGATTTAGTAATAGATGTCAATGGGGATGTATATGTAACCGGCTATAAAACAAACAGAACTAAAGATTATTATACCGTGAAGTATGATGCCAGTGGAACAAAGGTTTGGGAAACAGAAACCGATGGGAACGGGAGCATGGGGGATAATGCAACCAACATGGCCCTGGACAGCTTAAATAATGTAGTGGTGACTGGACAAAGCGAAACAGGCTCAGGTGATTATGAGTTTATGACTGTGAAATATGTACAAAAAGATATTACTACACCAACAGATTTCAATGGAGAAAGTCCCGCCCAGGATTTCGCTTATTACAGAAACGCAGGCCAGCTAATTGCAGCTAGTCCTACCATTACGACAGTTCCGGATGTCAAGTTTTATACAAATTCAAATCCCACATTTTATTTTAAGAACCGAAGTCAGAGTATTGTTTTTGCCAGGCTGGATACCGTGATAGCCAACAATGATAGCCTCCATAGGATTGACTTGGAATTTAATAATTCTAACGAAAGCGCGGAAACATATCCAATGGAAACAAGTGAAACCAACTATCAGAATTTCTTTTTTGGGCACACTGGTTCAAAAGGGGTTACTAATATCAGAGAAAATAAAAAATTAATTACCACCAATCTGTATAACAATATTGATTTAATGTGG
>CALRIU020000033.1:0-44787 GCA_943362175.1 Hydrocarboniphaga daqingensis
CGCTCATGCCATCATAATCGTCGCTGGTTAAGTAGGAAGGAACATGCCAGGGAATGTCCTTAAAGATATCCTTGTATTTGGTTTTTAATGTGGCACCTTCTTCACATTCCTTTGGGGCAGGAATTCCCACAATGGTGAGAGGGATGTGAGCAGAGTCGCAAACCCTGCGGATGTTATTCAAATTGTTGTAAGAGATCTGGTTGATCTGGCTTTCGTCGATGTGCATTCCCGGATTCTTTTTCTGCCAGCGGCGCTTGGCGATACTGTATTCCATGTACAGGTAAATTTTCGACAGGATGACGCTGTAGCTGAGCGCTTTCTCGATGATGTTCCTGTTGCTTCCTCCTAAGGTATAGTGATCCATGTAGAAGGTGTAAGCCTCGTCCGCTGTTTTTAAATTGTAGTTTAATTTTTGGGAAAGGTCGTTAGGCGCCACTCCGAACAGCCACTTGTTATCCTTGAAAGGAAAGAAGAGCGGTACGCCGGGGCTTGGTGTCCGGTTGTATTGCAGGATGTCGTTCCCGAAATAAAAGGCAACCACCACATGATCCGGTTTTAATGTAGGCACATAGTGTTTTGCCACAAGCTCATATTGTACGGGATCAGTGCCGGCTACGCCAAAGTTGAGAACGCGGTATGTGTTGCTGCGGTCAATGATATCGGGGAAAGAATGATAAACACTGTCGGGGCAGCAGCCTTCTACAAACGAATCGCCGATGATCATCACGATTTCTTTGCCGCTTGCCTTTCGCACGGAATCTACCGCGCGTGGTGTGTAGCTGAATGTGCCCCTGAATCCCTGCTGGTTGATCACACTACCTGCCATGAGCAATTCGTTCGACGCAAGAATATGGTTGATGCCTGAGCGGTCGCTGAGAAAGCGCGCCTGGTATATCGGGTGAGTCTCCGGCTTAAAATCATTGAGCAGCGTGCCGGCGCGCATACCGCATAAGCGCAGTATAATTTCTGCAAGTACAAACAGGCCAATGAACAGGATAAGCTGTTTTTTCAGGAGATCTTTTGCAGAGGATTTCATTTTAGAAAGGGGTTGTGTATTTCTGTTTTGCCCTGTAAAATAAAGTAGTGGGACTGCTTTTTTTTATCTGCAATATACGACGGATAACAGATATATTCATGGAAATGATTTGAACGACGCGTTTTAGGGGACAAACAAAAAGCGTTTAACCGTATTATTTTGTAACTTTGAAATTCAACCTCGTTTCATGCACGTAAAAATACTTGAGTCTTATAAACACTGGAAACCGGTGAAGCACAGCGTTATAAAAAATGAGGCCCTGGCTGAGCAGATTCATGAATTTGGTTATATGGTTATTCCTTTTCTGAACGACAAACAGCTGCAACAGATCTCCAGATTTTATGAGCAGGAACACGCACTTCAAATCAAGGATGGCGGCATGTTCTATAGCCTGTATTCGAAAGACCTCGCTTACAGAAAACGTGTTCACGACACCTTGGCGCAGATCTTTAAACCCTTGCTGGAAACGCATTTCAAAGATTATAAAAATATCGTCAATACATTTATCACGAAGGCCCCCGGGCCAGCCAGCGAGTTTTACGTACACCAGGACACAACGGCTCTTGATGAATACCAGTATTCGCCGCTGAGCCTCTGGATCCCATTGCAGGATATGACACCGGACAACGGAGCACTTGGTGTGATTGAAAAAACACATTGGTTTTTCTCGCCATACAGGGGCATTTCCTTTGCGCAACCTTTCCAGGCAATCAACGATACCGTCAGGACCTATTTGAAGCCAGTGTACCTGAAAGCAGGTGAAGCCCTGGTATTCGATCCACGGATCGTACACCATTCAATGCCTAACCGTTCCAATGCCAACAGGCTGGTAGCTTTGTGCGGCATCTTTCCGGAAGGAGCTGAATTTATCAATTGCTTTAAAAGCACAGAACCCGGCAGTAAAATAGAATTACTCAAACAGGAAGATTCCTTTATCCTTGAGAACGAAAGTTTTTTTTACGATTGCCACAAGCGTCCTAAAACAGGCCAGAACATCGGAGAAGTAGAGCATGATTTTCCGGAAATGGACCGGGAAACCTTTGAGAAATTGTGTGCCATGAACGGCATTCCTAAGCTGGAAGTGATTGGCGAGGCCAGTGACATGAGGTGTCAGATGATTGCAGAGCCCGACGGGATCAACCGCACCGGGCCATGTGATGTCAGGGTGCCTGAGGAAAAAAGCGTCTGGCAAAAATTCAAAGCCGTATTTCAATAATCCAGGATACATGTTCTCCCCCGCGATGCAGACCAGATTGATCACCAATAAGCCTTACAGTATTTCTTCCTATTGGGAGAAGCTGCTGAAGCATAGTTTCCTGATCAGGGTCCTTTCTCTTCGCGAATTGAAGATTAAATACAGCAAAACATTTTTAGGGATCAGCTGGTTCTTCATACAACCCCTGGCGGTCGTTACCGTTTACACTGTCTTTTTTCAAAACTTCATTAAGCTTAATACCGAAAGCATTCCTTACCCGGCCTTTGTGCTGACGGGGCTCGTGCTCTGGTATTTGATGACCGGTGTAGTCACCCGCTGCTCATACGGCCTGGTGGAATCTGCCGAGCTGCTGAATAAGGTCTCCTTCCCGCGCATTATTGTGTTGCTTTCCAAAGTGATTCCCGTCATGCTGGAATGCCTGGTGCTGCTGCTGATTACCTTTGCCGTGGTGCTGGCTACCAGTGATCATACCGGCGTCTATGCTTTGACGGCTTTCTTCTATTTTATACAAACGGCTATCCTGTCTTTTGCCATCGGTATGCTGTGTAGTATCCTGGTGTTGAAATACAGGGATGCCGCGCATGTGATTCCCTTTATCATCAACTTCGGCATCTGGCTCACACCTGTCTTTTATTCTGCGGCAATTGTGCCGGATCTGTACCGCAATCTGTACCGTTATGCAAATCCTTTAGCCCTGTCGATGGAAGGCATGCGCCAGGCCTTGTTTTTTAACCAGGGTATTTCCCCCGCTGCCTGGTTGCTGTTTTTGGTGTCCTGTATGATCCTGCTGATTTCGGCACTCCTTTTTATTAAATTTGAAAAACGAATCGTAGAAAATTTATAAGCCCCGCCATGAAACCTGTATTTAGAGATCCGGAATTAGAAAAAGCCTTTGATGAAAAAGGCTATGTTGTTGTTCCTTTTCTGTCGCCGGAAGAAGTGGAGCAGCTAAAACAACAATTCTTCGATACGATTGAAGAAAGCGGAGGACCAAGGACGTCAGAGCATACCGATTTCGATACGAAGGCCGATATCAGCTATGATTTTACCTTTATCGACAAAAACGTCGGCTACAAAAAAAAGGTTTACGACATCATCACGGAGAAATTCAAAGCCAGGGCCGATGCTTACCTCGATGAGTACACGCCCATCATTGCCAACTACATCCGAAAACAGGAAGGTGGAGGCGAAGTGCCGATGCACCAGAACTGGGCCTTTGTGGATGAGATGAACTATACGTCCGTATCCATCTGGGTTCCTTTGGTCGACAGCGATGAAGCCAACGGCACATTGCAAATGGTGGAGGGCAGTCACAAAAAATTCGGGAAGCTGCGTGGCCCGATGATCCCCTGGGAGCTGAGAGGAATTAAGGAAGAGATTGTTGCCAGGCACCTGACGCCGATGAATGTGAAGGCCGGGCAGGGCGTGATCCTCGACGACAGTATCGTGCATTATAGTAATATCAATAAAACACCGGGGCTGCGCCTGGCGATCCAGCTGATCATGATCCCGAAAGCGGCGACCTCCATTCATTATCACCTCGACCGCACGAAAGATCAGCATCGCGTGACCATGCTGGGAACGGATGTGGATTTTTACATGAACTTTCATCCCTGGCTGAAGCCTGTGGGCATGAAGGAACTGGCTACCCTGCCATACAACGAGCAGCTGTTTTCTTACGGTGATTTTCTGAAAGGCATGGAGGCAGAGCGTTTTGACCGTATTCCCCTAACTGCCGAAACGATGCCGCCATCCAACGCTGCGCCATTGTTCAAAGATCCTAAAACCCAGGAAGCCTTTGACAGGGACGGCTTTGTGAAAATCAGCTTACTGAATGCGGATGAAGTGGCAAGCCTGAAAAGCTATTACCATTCCCTGCAGCATGCGCACATCGGGGATTATGGCTTTCATGTAACGCTGGATAGCAAAGATCCTGCATATATCAACGGCGTATTCGATAAGCTGTTTGCAACGCTGGTTCCTAAGCTGGACGATGTGCTGACAGATTATAAGCCTTTCACCGCAAGCTATGTGATTAAGGAAGCCGGCCTGCAAAATATTGTGCCGCCTCACCAGGACTGGACCTTTGTGGATGAAGAAGCATTTTGCTCTGCCACAGTGTGGGTTCCGCTGATGGATGTCAATAAAAACAACGGTGCGCTGAGTGTGATCCGTGGCAGCCACCGCTTATTTAACGAAGCGCGTCGCTCGCCGTCACCACAATCCAAATCCCTGTTTACGGATCATGTCTTTGCGATTTTTCCTTATGTGGAAGTCATTGATATGAAAGCTGGGGAGGCACTGATCTTTAATAACAAAACAGTTCATGCCTCGCCGCCGAATATTTCCGGGGTTACCCGCATTGGTGTTGGGATCGGTGTCACACAGAAACAGGCGCCGCTCATTCATCATTACCAGGTTCCGGGCGAAGACAAGCAGGTAAATGTTTATAAGGTGGATGAAGCTTTTTTCAGAACTTACAACAATGCGAAATTATCGAAGCTCTATGAAGCAGGCCAGGTGCCTGCAGAGCTGGAGCTCATCTCAACTTACCGGAGAAATACACTGCCGGTCTCCAAAGAAGAGATAACGGAACGGATTACTTCGGTGCCCGGAAATACGTTTAATACAGAGCTCATGAAAGAGCTGGCAGGTTTATACCATTACACGCTCGATGGCAAACGCAAAGAGGATGCCGCTGGATCCGGAACGACTGGAAACACTGAGCAGGCACAGCAGACCGCAGTGGCAGAGCCGGCGCCCGAAGCATGGGTAGACCCGAGAAGCTTTCTGGAAAAATACAGCGTCTCTAACATTGTTGCCGAAATTAAATACCGACTCTCTAAAAAATAAACATGTTGGATTTCAGTCATAAAGCAAAGGTGTTTAAAGATGCCGGGTTGCAGAACCAATTGAATCATGATGGTTTTGTGGTGCTGGATTTTTTGAAGGAGGAGGAGATCGATGCCCTGCTGGAACTATACAGCAGCAAGCATCCCGAAGGCGTCAAAGGCTTTTATACCAGTACCTTTGCCACCGATACGGATTACCGCAAAGAGGTGGACGCTGCAATCCGTATGCAGATGCAACGGAACCTGGAACATTATTTTACCGATTACAAAGTGCATTGCGGGAGCTTTATCGTGAAAGGCGCCGACGAGAAAAGCGTGTTGAAGATGCACCAGGACATGACGCTGGTGGATGAGTCGGTGTTTACCGGCATCAATATCTGGATCCCGCTGATCGACCTGACAACAGAGAATGGCGCGATCGAAGTATTACCGCGAAGCCACCGCTTGTTTAAAACCTACCGCGGCGCGAGTTTGCCGGATATCTACGATGGCATCGAAGCAAGTGTACACAAGGCGATGACACCGCTGTATCTGAAAAAAGGGCAGGCCGTGATTTTCGATCAGAGCATCATCCATTACTCACCGGCCAACCGTTCAGAAAAGGTACGCCCTGTCATCAATACCTTTATTACCCACAAAGACGCAGGCATCCGGATTTGCTACTGGGATAAAACAACGCCCGGCGAAATAGAGCTCTTTGAGCAGGATCCTGACTTTATGGTGAACTTTCAGAATTTCGGTCACGATATTTTCAGCCGTCCGAAGATCGGCCGGTCCATTGGCCTGGTGCCTTTTGATTTTCCGAAGATTACGGCAGGCCTGCTCAGGCAGGAATACCAACTGGCGGAAGAAAAGACGGTAGAGAAGCCGGAAGAAAAACCGGCAAGCGGCACCAAAAAACATTTTTTTTCACGCTTATTTTCCAGGTAAAACAAAACACAACGATGGTAAACGCTATATTCAAAGACGATGCCCTGCAGAAACAGTTTGAAGACGATGGTTTCGTGAAGATTTCTTTGCTGACCCACGACGACACCGAAGCGCTCAAAACATTGTTTGCACAGTATTTCCCGAATCCCTCTGCCGATTTTTTTTCATCGAGCTATGAGAATGATTATCCGCGGAAAAAAGAGATCAGCGAGGCCATTGGAAACATCCTGTTGCCACGCCTGGAAAAAGTGTTTACCGGTTACTCCTGGTTTGGTTCAGCCTTCCTTTCGAAAGGAAATGGCGCGCGTAGCGAAATGCCCATGCACCAGGACTGGACGATTGTAGATGAAACGCAATTTGTGGCGCTTAATATCTGGACACCGCTCCAGGATACCAACGAAGAGAACGGCACTCTGGAAGTGATCAGGGGAAGCCACCGCTGGCACTCGGAGTTACGCGCCCCGACCTTACCTTTTTACTACAATGGATTTCAACAGGGGTTGAAAGATCACCTCACCTGTATTCCTGTAAAAGCCACGGAAGCCGTTGTGCTGAACCAGGCGGTGATCCATTATTCGAAGCCCAATAAAACCAACGAGATCAGGCTTGCCCTCACAACCGGTATCAAATCAGAAGGAGCGCCGATGTTGTTCCATTATTGGAATAAAGAGAAGCCTGATGAGATAGAGCAGTTCAAACAGGAAGATGATTTCCTGTTACGCTTTACGGATTTTCACCAGGCCATATTTCAGCGCCCCGTTACCGGCGAAAGCATGGGAACAAAAGCGTTTCAGCTAAAAACAGCAACCGCGGAAGAAATGGACCAGCTTAATAATAAAGTTGCTGGCCCGGCAGAGCAGGCGCGCCTGAGCTTTGCACAAAAACTCAAAAGATGGATCAGGGCATAGCATTTCATTATCCGTCTATTTTAAAAGACGAAGCCCGTAACAAGGCTTTGGCAGAGAAGGGCTATGCGGTATTTCCTTTCTTAAAGGCCGATGCTATTGAGCAACTGGCGTCCTATTACCTGGAGTTTCAAAAAGAAGAACCTTCGCATTTTTATTCCTCCACGCATTCGGCGGATATGGCTTTCCGGAAAAAGACCAGCGATTTCATCCATGCGGTCCTGAGCCCCCTGGTATCAAATGTCTTGAAGGATTATAAATTATTGGGTGGCGCCTATGTGGTAAAGCCTGCGCATGGCAAAGGTATTCTTCAGCCACACCAGGATTGGAACCTGGTGGATGAACGCAAAAGCAGGTCCTACAATTTATGGATTCCCTTAGTGGATGTGGATCTCAGGAATGGCGCTGTGTTTGTACTAGCGGGAAGCCATGCCAGGCTGAATACATACCGTGGTCCGGGAATACCTTCCGCATTTAAGGAAGTAGAGCAGCACATCTGGCAAAAGCTGGAGCCCCTGCCGATGAAGGCCGGTGAGGCATTGTTCTACGATCATGCCCTGTTACATGGCTCGCCCGCCAATACCAGCGACCGGGTTCGCATCGGGGTTGTTTGCGGCGTCATTCCTAAAGATGCTGCTATGCAGATCCACGCTTTGCAAGATGGAAAAATAGAGACCTTCCAATGCGATGGATCGTTTTTCCTGGAAAAAGATCCTGCCAAAGATGTTCATCAGCTCAGGAAATTAAATACCTCTTCGCCCAATGCCCAGCCCCTCAGCATGGAAGAGTTTAACCGCTTGTTTTTCCCGGAGCCGGTGAAGCACACTCTATTTCAAAAACTCTTAAATCTATTCAAATGACCTGGTTAGTAGCACTTGTCGCGATTTCCCTTGTACTGAATCTGGTGTTTATCATCATGATCGCTTCCTTGAAATATTCACGGGTAACGTTAAATGCCACCAGCGTCGAAATGCCGGCACCGGCAAAATCCCCTGAAGTGGATGTGGCTAAATTTTACAATGAGCAAACGGATAATTTCCTGAAAGTGTATGGCAAAGTCATCCAGGCGTTCCGTACCAAAAATGTAAACACCTTATTGGATTACCAGATCGGCACCATCGGCTTAAAATCGGGGATGAGGGCCCTGGATGCAGGTTGCGGTGTGTGTGGCCCGGCGGTTTACTTTGCGCAGCAGGCAGGGTGCGATATTGAGGCCATTACGATCTCAGGCGTGCAGGTCGAAAAAGCAAAAGAGCACATCGCCCGGAATGGGGCAGAGGACAGGGTCTCCGTGCGCGAAGGCGATTACCATGCCTTAGAGACGTATTACCCGGAAAATAGTTTCGATGCCATTTATTTCCTGGAATCTTTTGGTCATGCAAAAAGCCATGAGCAGGTCCTGGACTCGGCCTGGAAGGTGCTGAAGCCCGGCGGTGTGATTTACATCAAAGACCTCTTCATTAAAAAGGCAGCGCTGAAAGGCATGGCACCGGGCATTGAAAAAGAAATTCAGAACATCAATTCGGCCTATCATTACAACGTTCCCGACCTGAACCGCATCCTGGACCATGTGCGGAAAAAAGGCTATATCCTTTCTTCCTTAAAGACGATTGATATTCCTTTGGAAGAATTTGAGAATCTGACGATCTCCAATGATTTCCAGGAGCTCACGGGCATCAATAAAATTGAGAACCTGAGAGAGTATGTATTCCCGGTCGATTTTTTTGAACTGAAGCTCATCAAGCCCACTATCGACCTGGCCTCCGGCAACAGCCGTTATTTCCTGCAGAACATGTATTTTATGCAAATCCAGAACTGGCCCGAAAAAGATTTATAACTTAGAGCCATGTTACAGGAAGGCATTGTCTTATCGGCACGGAATATTTCGAAGCAGTTTACGAAAGGCAGCCAGGCTTTGTTTAAAAAGAAAGACGGGGGTTCCGGGCTCTGGGCTTTAAAAAATATCAACTTCGATTTAAAGCAGGGACAGATCCTTGGCATCATCGGCCGCAACGGCGCCGGCAAAAGCACCTTGCTGAAAATCCTTTCAGAGGTCATTCCGCCCACGGAAGGCGAAGTGGAATATGCCGGATCCATTCTTTCTATTTTGGATATCGGCACAGGCTTTCATCCCGACCTGTCGGGCTATGAAAATATTTTTCTGAATGCCTCGCTGCTGGGAATGAAGAAAAAGAAGGTGATGGAAAAAGTGGATGAGATCATTGATTTCAGCGGCATCCGCGAGGCCATTCACCAGCCGGTGAAAACCTATTCGAACGGCATGTACCTGAGACTGGCGCTTTCCATTGCCTTGTTTACAGACAATGAGATCTTATTGCTCGACGAGGTGATCGCCGTGGGTGATGTGGAGTTCCGGCATAAAGCCATGCAGCGTATCCGCTCACAGGCAGGTTCCCGCAAAGCCTGTATCATGATCTCCCACGACCTGGGCTCGGTAATAGACCTCTGCGATGAATGCCTGCTCATGGATAAAGGAGAGATCCTGCTGCAGGGAAAATCGAAAGATGTTGTCGAAGAATATTACCATACATTTTATAGTAACCTGAACACACCGGCAAAAATATCAAGTCATGCGCAGTGTGAGATCCACTCCATCCGCATGGAGAAGGAGAATATTGACATGGCAGAGCCGGCGATCATCCATATCCGATTCAGCGTGAAAAAAGAGAACGACTTCCGGTTCTTTATTCGGGTGAGAAGTTACCACGCATTTGTCTTAAGTGCTTCCAATGCGTTCAGTCCCGAAGCCCTGCAGTTCAGTAAGCTCAAGCCGGGAGACTATGAGGTGCAATGTGAAATTCCTGCCAACCTGTTTTATGCCGGTCATTACCTGGTAGATGTGATGATAGGAAGCGAAACGGAAGTTTTTATAGAAGAGACAATGGCTTGTGATTTCAAGGTGCTGCTCCCCGAATGGGAAAAGGAGAAAAACTGGAACAGCAGCCAGGAGGTCTATCCGTTCAGGCCGCTCTGCCGGTGGAAAACAACCACGCTTTGATTATTCTATTAAGACATTTGTCCAGAGAGCAACATGTCGCTCCTCTGGAGCATTTGACATTGTCTTTTGCCCCATAAGGCTTAATATTATTAATGAAGGATAGGGTGCAGCATGGCTCCGTAGGAGCCAAACCTTTAGGCGGTCCCAACACAACACCGTTCTGTTTGTGGTACAGCCTTGCTCTTTAACGGGATTAAAAAGCTTCTTAAGACCAGTAATAAAACGTTTGTTTATCAATCGAAATGCCGATGAAGCCGCCAAAGGTAATGCGTGGAATGCTGCCTCTCACGGTTTCTACGCGGTGCCAGATATTGCCACCCTGGAAGAGGATCATGTCGCCTTTTTTCGGAACGATTTTATCCTTGATGATGTTTTTATCTTCTTCTACGTACATCTTAGAACCGTCCGGTTGAATGATCTCGTTGTCTTCGCTCGGATTGACTTTGGTTTGGCCGGTTTTCCAGCGGAAGTTGAACAGCGACAATTCGCCGCCAGCTTCCGGCTCCTGGAGCATCACAAAAAAGCTCATCTGGTTTTCCACCGCGACTTTTTTGGTGAGGTCGGTATAAAAATTCTCAAAGGTTTTACCGAAGTAGTTGCCGCAATGCACGCTCATCAGGCCTTTATCCGGTGTGAGCAGGCGTACGGTGGCAAAAGGATATTTGCCCGGTCCGCCCATACCTTCAGCCACTTCAATGGTTCTGTTACCCGAAATAGCCCGGAACAGATTTTCAAAGCGCGTTTTCAGGTCCACACCGAATTCTCTATGAAAGCCCTCATTGAAAGCCGTGGTTTTCTTAAAATACGATTGCATGGCTTCCGCTTTCTTATCCTCGCTTTCCTGCTTAAGCCGGTTGGAGAACTCCGCAAACACGGCCGGGTAGGTAAAACCTACCGCTGTATGGGCCGGATCGTCGTTTAGTACCTTATCAAAGTTGGACATGATCGTATCCACTTCCGCTTCGCTCAAAAAATTTTTGATAAGGAAGCCATCCGCTGCATTGGTATAGAGGTCCCACAAGCAAGTATCCCGTTTCAGTAAATCGTCCAGTGCAATCGTCTCAAAATTGTAAGGCTCTTTTGAATACTCCTGAACATAAGATGGCGCGGGGGATGCCGGGCTTGACCCTGTTTCAGGTTCCGGCGCTTTTTTCGCGAAAAGGTTTTTGAAAAAATTCATGATATACGGGGTTTATGCTTTCCAGAAATTGAAAAGCGTTTTTTTTGGTTTGATCAATGGCAACAGCTCCTGCAACTCTACAGTTTTATTAATGTAAGTCGGGTAGCTGGCCACAGCTTTGGGAGAGGGAGGTCGCAGGGGGCCTTCCGTTCTCAGGTTGTCGTATTGAAACACGAAATCATCTTCGGGCTCATGCTGCTTCAGCTCATCGTTGGCTGTCGGCTGAAAATAAATACACAAAGGCGCCTCCTTAGGAATTACCGAAAAACAAGCGGCTACACGGTCGCGTGCCGACAGGTTGGGAGGGGAGCCATGAATTACCGAATGATAGAATACGATCGCTTCTCCGGCTTTCAGCTTTACCGAAATGGCGGCTTTTTCCAGCTCGCCGGTGAACTTTGAATAATCGGGAAAGAGGTAACCCGCTCCGCGGATGTTCCGGTTGATGCGATGGCTGCCTTTCAGGATCCATAAAGCCCCCGAGGCTTCATCCACATCGTGCAAAGGAACCCAGACATTCACCGACTGGTATTTTGTTTCGTCTACCACGTTCCAGTCCTGGTGGACTTTGAATGTGGTATCGTGGCCGCTTTTTTTGACAATGAACACATGGTTGAGCCGCCTGTACTCTTTGAAAAAAGATTCGCCGGGTTGTTTGAAAAGTGAAGCGAGCTTTTGGGAAACGTCTTTTTTGTAGTCCGGATCCTTGCACCAGGTAGTCATGTGGATCTTATCGAAAAACTGGCCGGGCTCCCCGCCTTTGTGAATGCTTGTGTAAATCGTATTCAGCTCAGCAACTTCTTTCTCCGATAAAAAAGGAATGATGATAAATCCGTTTTTCTCGAGTTCAGCCTGGCGTATGTTGTCTTGAAACAGCATGAAGTAAAGTTATTCTTTTTTAAGCGAAAACTAAAGAAGCGGAGTAATTATTAGTATTATTACGGGGATTTCTTTCAGAGGTAACATGCACGCATTCCTTGTCATATATAGCAAATCGGGATCAATAGGAGCAGATGTGCTGCCTGTGATTTCTGGTTTTGGGATGAACGACACGAGAAGGCTTGTGAAAAAAGAACGCAAAGGCATTGTGTTTTATACCGGGGAGCGTTTTGCAGAAAACCTGTATGAAAATGAAGCATCGATTAGTTTTGTTGCAGGGCATATTTCTTTTGAAAAATTAAATAACCCCGCTGTTTCATCTGCAAGCAAAACATGGAATGAAGTTATCAGCCGGAAGGAGAGCCCAAGTCTTGCTGAGCTGGAAGGGATGTTTGCGGCTATTCATTATGACCAGAAAGAACATGTGTTGAGGTATGCCAATGATAAATTCGGGATCGCACCGCTGTTTGTTTATGAAGACCGCAACTATGTGATGCTTTGCAACGAATACCAGCCATTGGCGAAATATACAGGCGAAATGGATACGTCTGCCATAGCCGAATTTCTGACGCTTGGTGTCACGCTGGGCAGCAAAACCTTTTTCCGCCGGATTAAAAACCTGGAGCCCGCTTCTTTCATGCGCGTATCATCTGGTATCACAGAGCAACGCCTCTATTGGGAACCGGACCTGAGTCCGGAGAAAAATGCCGATACCCAAAGCCTGGCTAAAGAGATGCATACGCTCTTCACCAAAGTGAACCGGGAATACCAGGAGGCGAAGCATGCCGGTGTGTGCCTGCTCACGGCCGGCGCCGACTCCCGCCTGATCGTATCTGCCATGACAGAAGAACAATTACAAGGAGCCACGTTCTACACCAGCAACCTGTCCTTCCTCGATCCCCTGGAGGATAAAGATGTGGTAGGCGCATCAGCCATCACCTCAAAATTTAACTTGAAGCACCGGATCGAAAAAATTTCCTTTCATGAAAATTCATTTGACGACAGCTATTTTGAAACAGCGCGCTCATGGCGCGGCGAGCAGGTTTATGGAGGCTGGCATGGCGGTGAGTTGTTGGGAGGCTTTTGTTTTCATTCGGCTCCCATCCGTCAGCCACTGGATTATCAGGCCGTGGATACGCAGTACCGCTCGCTGTTCAGCTGGTGGTTCCGGCTCCGGCAAAGAACGCATCCTTATGCCTCCTACCAAAAAGAGCTTGAAAGATTAAAAGGTCATGAACTTTTGTTTATGATTCATCAAATGACCCGCAGTTTTTTTACCGCCATTTATGGCGGCACGCGCGGTCACTGGGAACAGCCTTTCCAACTCGTAAATCATGGTTACTCACCCTTCTGGGACAGCCGCCTGTTGCAGCTCCTGCTACGGGTGCCCGTTGAGGAACTGAAACACTACCGTTTTTATAACGAGGTGTTTAAGCACGTGGATAAAGCATTTACAGGCATTCCTTCCAATTCGCCCTTAACCACAAGGGAAGACAGTGTGTTGCCCAAAATGGAAACGGGAATAGAACCCAAACACCGCGTGCCGAATACCCATCACAAAGCCTACAAATCCTATCTGAATGATGCCTCTGTTTTCAGGCGTGGCTATTACAACAAAAAGCTCCGGGCGGTTTTAGAAAAAGAATTTGATCCCGGCACCCAAAAGTGGCTCGACCTGGAAGTGTGGTACAGCAGGTATGTATCCCGGGAACATAAGAAATAAGGGTATTACACCGGGTAGGGCTGATTGCCGCTTAGTTCATCTGATTTTTGAAAGGCTCTAACCATTTCAGAGCGCTTTCTTCATAATTGAATAAGCGGGCAGGTACTTTTGGCTTGTTGATTTTTAAATAAATGTTCGCCAATAAGGCAGGTAGATATGAATCTACAATAAAGGCACCGGCAATCACGTACCGGATTCCTTCGCCGGAACTGTAATAATCCCTTGCTGCTTTTTCTTCACCGGCCACGTTTTTCAGATTCACCAGGGAAGGATAATACCTGCCATTGGCTATCTTCAGGCGATCTTCCACACACTTTTTGGCGACTTCCAGGGTCACGACTGTGTTGGGTAAATACACACCGTGTATGATACCGTTCTCAATCCACATTTCCATAAAGTCGTTTTTTATATAATTTTCCCGCATGGGATTATTTTGAACATGACCTGCCATCGAAGAGTTTAAATTAATACCTTTCTCTACCGTAAAAATACGTATGAAATGGCAAATAGCAAAACAAATAAATACTCCGGTTTTATAGATATCGTTAACGAATTTATCACCATAGGACGCTCCAAAGGCATTGTCCACCAGTTTACAGAAGACGAGGAATTTGATGGCAGAAGCATCAGCTTAAACGGCAAAAAGATGATCAATTTCGGCTCGTGCAGCTACCTGGGCCTTGAAACCGACGGGCGGATCAAAGAAGCCGCGATTGATGCCATCAGGAGGTATGGCTCCCAGTTTTCCTCTTCCCGCACTTACACGTCGTTTACTTTATACAAGGAGCTGGAAGAGCTTTTAAACCAGATGTTCGGCGCCCATGTTATCCTGTCGACCTCCTCTACCTTAGGGCACCGCTCGGTGATGCCCATCCTCATCGATGATAACGATGCCGTCATATTTGATCACCAGGCCCATATTTCCATGCAGGATGCAGGCAAGGACCTGAGCCTGCGGGGCGTTCCCATCAGCCTGTTGAGGCATAACCGCCTGGACGAGCTGGAAACCAAGCTCCAGGCCTTAACCTCTAAGCACGAAAGAATATGGTATTTTCTGGATGGGATCTATTCGATGTATGGCGACCTGGCGCCTGTTCAGGGGCTGCAGGCATTGCTGAAAAAATACAAAAACCTGCACCTGTACGTGGACGATGCCCACGGCATGAGCTGGGCAGGAAAAAACGGAACAGGATATATCCTGAGCCAGATGGAGCTGAGCAACCGCATGGTGCTTTGCAGCTCACTCGCCAAAGGCTTTGCATCGGCCGGTGGAGTGTTTGTCTTTTCTGATTATGATCAGTATTTACGGATTAAAAACTGGGGCGGGCCTTTGACCTATTCCGGGCCACAGCAACCCGCGGTGATCGGAGCCTCCATCGCCTCTGCCAAAATTCACCTCACGGACGAGATCTATCAACGGCAGGATGCACTCGCAGAGCGCATTAATTATTGCAATCGGATCATGTCGGAGCTGAACCTCCCGGTAATTTCCGAATCGTCGTCACCTATATTCTTTATTGGCTTAGGCACTCCCAAAGTGGCCTATAATATGAATGCCCGCCTGATGAATGACGGCATCTACGTGAACTTAGGAATTTATCCGGCAGTACCTGAAACCTGCACAGGGCTTAGGTTTGCGCTGACCCTGCATCATACAAAAGAGGACATCGAAAAGCTGGCCGAGCGTATCAGCTACCACTTACCTCTTGTCTTGCAGGAAGAGCAAAGATCGATGCTGGATATTTACAATGCGTTCCGCTCCATGCCCGGCATGAAGGAGCAAAAAGCAAACTATGAGCAGAGCATGCATGCCGGCGAGCGCCAGGATCAGCCCTCAGACTACAGCTTCCATCGTTTCAACTCTATTCAGGAAATAGCCCCGGAAGAATGGGATGCCTGCTTTGATAACAGGGGATCATTTGATTGGAAGGCCCTTACGTTATTGGAAGAGGTGTTTCAGGGGAACGCACATCCCGAAGAAAACTGGCAGTTTACCTATTACATGGTCAGGAACAAAGAGAAGAAAATAGTCCTGGCAACCGTCTTTACCACCACGGTCACGAAAGACGATATGCTGGCCAGTAGCCAGGTATCCAAGGTGATCGAGCAAAAAAGAAAAAACGACAAATATTATTTAACGTCGAAAACGATGATGATGGGAACGCTCTTAACGGAGGGCGAACATTTATTCCTGGAAACAAAAAATGAAAACTGGAAAGAGGCTTTACACTTGCTATTGAAGCATGTGTGGGAAGACCAGGACAAGGATGCGGCCGGCGCCTTGCTGTTGCGTGATTTCCCGGAGTCAAATACCGATATCAGGGATTTTTTAATGGACCAGGGATTTGTGAAGATCGCGATGGAAGACAGTCATGTGATCGACTTAAGCGATATTCCCAGCCGCCAGACCTTTATCGCCTCTCTGGAATCGAAAAAGCGCATTCATTTAAATAATGATGTGTTGAAATATGAAGATCTTTTTGTGACGGAAATTGTAACGGAGCCAACGGATGCGGATATAGATGCCTGGTATACATTATACGAAAACGTCAAGCAAAGGAACCTCGCCATTAATGACTTTGAGCTCCCCAAAAAACTGTTTCATAAGATCCGAACTTCGGAGCTTTGGGATATAATTGAAATCAAATTAAAGGAAACAGGGAAAACCATCGCTGTTGGATTTGCCTATAAAAACAGGAATTACTCACCGGTTATTTTAGGGCTTGATTATGACTACCTGCCACAGTATAAAATCTATAAGCAATTGTTGTTTCAGGCTGTGATGCGGGCCATTGAGATTAAAAGCCACAGGATCTACCTGGGATTGACGGCTTCGCTTGAAAAGAGAAAGCTGGGCGCTAAAATCCTCAAAAATGTGGCTTATATGCAGGTGAAGGACAATTACAATCTGTCCGTGATTGAGCTATTAAAAAGCAATGCAGGAAACCTGCCGTCACGCTCCAATTAGTGGTTTGTGGGATTTTCCGACAAGGACACGTAACCGTTCTTTAAGGCATATTTCAAAAGCGCGATCTTATTGGTCAGCAATGTCTTTTTATAGATATTTTCTGTATGAAACGTCACTGTCCGTGTTGTGATGTCCAGCTCTTCGGCAATATCCTTGCGGCTTTTTCCTTCACAGATCGCAGTCAGCACTTCGATCTCTTTTGAAGTAAGGGCACGCTGGTCTTTAATTAACTCTAATCCGGGATTTTTATCATAGGTCGGTAACACAGAGCCCATCGCTTCTTCATATACAAATGGCTTGTCGTTGTATACATTCTCAATCACCTCTACCAGTACTTCGATACTGCACTGTTTCGGTAAAAAAGCGTCTGCACCCATTTGCAGGGTTTGGCTGATATAGCCTTTATCGGAATGCCCCGAAAGAATAATAACTTTGATGGCCGGGTAGTTTTGCTTAACGATGCTAAGGGCTTCAAAGCCGTTCATCACCGGCATATCGAGATCCATGATAATCACATCCGGCTGAATGTCTTTCAAAGAATCTACAGCTTCTTTTCCGTTGGAAGCTTCGTACACGGTTGGAAAATCAACTTCTTTTAAAATAGTAACCAAAGCTTGTCTGACAGCTGTATGATCTTCAACAACCAGTAATGTAATCGCGTTTTTCATAGTAAAAAATCAATAAATAAGATTATGTTCATTAATATATTAAATCCTGAACGGGCTCCTTATCAACTTCTCTTACAGCCGGCTTTCAAAGCACCTCACTTAGCTTAAAACAAGATAAGTGATTTTGTTCACAGTTGTATTCCAATATGTATGCCAAAACTAAGAAAAAAACGAATTGTTTTTCGGCTTATTGCTACCCCGATAAGAAAATTTGTGATATGTTTTAAGTACCTGTTACGAATACGTGTGCGTAACTTTACCTGCTTTTTAGTTTTCTTTTCGGAACATTCCCTGGTGCAGTTGCCTGTTCCACAAAAACAGGGGAGGTAGTTTTACCAGGAGATTTTTTTGCTTATAGGTCCCGGTTCTGAAATCGTAATGGATGGGCGCGGGGAGACGGAACAGGAGCGGAAAAGCGAGGTTGAACAGCGGTACATCGTAGAAGAAGAAAATACCTGTAAGCAATCCAAGTCCTCTCAGGATCATGTAGGATAAGCGCTTGAGCGGCGAAAATGTCCGGAGCTCCGATTGAATCACCCTGACGCATTCTTCCAGGTAGGCCTTTCTGAATTGGATGGAGCGTTGATGCGTTCCGTTGTAACGAAAGCCTGCAAAGGTGGCGACGGTGGTGTAAAGCCTGGCATGCCTGAAGAAGCGCGACCACAATTCCATGTCGCCTGCATACCGGTAATCGGGGTTCATCCTGCTCCCGGCCTTTTCCCAGAGGCTGCGTTTCCAGAAGCTTGATTCCTGCTGGATGAACTGAAAGTCGAAGCAGTAATAGCGGTGTTTCGACCAGCGGCCCCAGGGCAGGGAGATCCGGCTCATCATAGAGCCCTGTTTGGTATACTCGCGCGGAATACCCATGAGCCAGTCTACTTTGGGAAATGTGTTGAAAATATCCACAACGGCAAAAAAAGCATTCGGCACGTAGAGGTCGTCGGAATTGATCCAGGCCATGATCTCACCGGTACTTTTTTCAAATCCTTTCTGAACAGCATGGTATTGTCCATCATCTTTTTCACTGACCCAATAGGCCAGCCTGTCTTCATATTTTTTGATGATCTCCACACTCCCGTCGGTGCTTCCGCCATCGATGATGATATATTCCAGATGAGGGTAGTTCTGATTTAAAACGGAGAGGATGGTTTCTTCCAGGAACTGCGCGCCATTGTAATTGACCGTAACGATGGATATTTTGGGAAAGCTTGGCATGTTCGAGGCTTAAACAAAAATACAGGTTTTATCGGAGAATCAGGCAAGACGCTTTTATTTCTGCACGGTCGATGAGTGTATTTCTCCTGTTTTTTCCGGCTTATTTTCAATACCTTCGGGTGATCCGTGAACAGCGTGGCACATATCATCAACCCCTTCGTGGCAGATCCTTCTTCTGACCTGTACACCGCGCAGCCTCTTACGTTTGAGAGTATGCTGCAGGCAAAGCAGAACGGCAGGGGCATCATAGATGTGGAATTGCTGTCGGCACATTTCGAAGAAGATGCCTCTGTGGCACCTTCCGGATTTAAAAGCACCAAAGCATTAGAGCGTTCGGTGCTTTCCCGGCATGCCTTTCAAAAGCCTGTCAGGCTGCCTTTGCTCAGTGATATCCTGCAAAGACTTTATGAAGAGAGCGACGCCACCTACCTGATCTATTCCAATGTGGATATCGGCCTGTATCCCGGTTTTTATATCCGCGTCAATGAATTGATCAATGAAGGTTACGATGCCTTTATCATTAACCGGCGGCGCCTGGAAGCCAGCTATACGGAGTCATCACAGCTATCGGCCATTTATCGCGATGAAGGAAAAAGCCATCCCGGCTTCGATTGTTTTGTCTTTCACCGCAACCTGTTTCCCCAGTTCAAGCTGGAAGGAATCTGTATCGGCGTGCCCTTTATCGAGATCGCGTTTTCACAAAACCTGTTTGCCTTGGCGAAACGCTTTACCTTGATCGAACATGAGCACCTCACCTTTCACATCGGGATGGAAATTTTTAAGAGGCGTGCCCCGGAAGAATATGTTCGCTATAACCAAACCCAATTCTGGAATTTAGTACCTTACTTGTCAGCGGATATGGATCTGAAAAAATTTCCCTATGCCCATAACATCTGGCCTGTGCGTATCATCCGTTGGGGTCTGCATCCCTGCATTCCCATTCGCCTGGTGATGAAGCTGGAATGGCAGAGCTTGAAAAAACGCTTTCATAGGGACTGAATCGTTCCCGGATACTATTTTAATTTGTCCAGTGTATGGCGGATGGTTTTGGTAGCTTCCCTGAAAGCAGGCTCGGTGGTGCTATAATAATTGAAGCCTTCGCTTGCCGGCCCTTCAAGCTTTTGATAACCGATGCTTTCATTGAACAGGACTGCTTTCAGGTTGGCAGAGGCAATCTTTGCTTTCAGGCTTTTGAGCTGCAGGGTTTCAAACGCATATTCCATGATAGAGACCGTTGCGAGCACAGGCACCAGTGTGTTGAGGTAATGTTCATCACCGATAAAGATACCGGCTTCTGCTGTTTTGAGGTGCCAGTCAACGTCTTTCAGGTTTACCACACCGATCTTTTCCGAATCTTTCCGGATCATAAAATAGAGGTTACAGCTTTTGTCAAGCGACCTGAACCAGCTTTGCTGCATAGCTTCCGTAATGTATTCGCGGTACTGCATGTGTATCTTCACGTGCTCTGCATTGCGCCACCTGCGGACTGTTTCGAGGTCTGCTTCCTTGATAGGTTCTAGCCTGATGCCGTATGCCGCTACCTGCATTTATAATTTTTGTTTGATGGCATAATGCGGTTTTTTAACCCGCGACGAATAGATCCGGTTGATGTAAATGCCCATGATGCTGATGCTTGCCAGGATGAGTGAAATGGCGATCACGATCAATGCGGGGAGGCCGGCCCCTTGCCCCAGAACAAAATGCTGGTAGCTATAATAAGCCGCCAGCAGGAACGAACCCAGGGAGCCGGTCACGCAGAGGGCGATCATAAGCTTCAATGGCAGGGACGTATATAAAAATAAGAGGCGAAACGCGATCCGGAACAATTGCAGGAAAGAATAACCCGATTCCCCGTCGAAGCGCTTGTGGCGCTGGATCTCCACAAAGCCGGCATCAAAGGTGTACCAGGAAATCACCTGGTTGATGAATAAATGATCCTGTGAGTGGCTGCGCAAATGCGAGGCAATGTGTGCCGTGATCAGGCGGATGGATGAGCCGATGTTGGAGCCGCTTTCCGTGCGGGAGAAGATAATCTTGATCATCCTGGAGCCTGTATTCCGGAGGGGTGCTGCGCTCTTTTCCTTATACACGCCGTAAACCACATCCGATTGATGTTTGGTTTGGTAGTCGATCAGTTTCCTTAATTCCGAAGGATGTACCTGCAAATCGTCGTCGATTGTGAGCAGGATATTTCCGCGGGCTTCGTCGATCCCGCAAAGCGTTGCGCCGTTCTGCCCGAAGTTTTTCGTGAGGCGGATGAGTTTGATCGGCGTGGGATGTTGTTTTTTTAATTCGAGCAATTTGTGCCAGCTTTCGGCCGAGCCGTGGTCTTCCACAAATATCACTTCATAGCTTTCATTCAGGCTGTCCATGAGCTCCGCAATGCCCTTATACAAAGGCTCGAGGCTGTTGACGCTCTTGTAGACGGGTATGATGAATGAATAGCCTGGAGTCATAGCGTTATGAAAGCTCAATGATTTCAGGGCAAACCACCCCTTTGAAATTTACCAGGGCCGAGGCCAGCGAGAGCCCGACGCCGAAACCTGATAACAGCATGGAGGAATCGGCAACCTTGTTTCCTGTGTTTAAATTGGCGACGATGGTCAGCGGAACGGTGGTGCTGCTCGTGTTGCCAAAGGCTTTCAACGAGCTCGGAACCTTAGCAGGATCAATGCCCAGCTTCTTGGCAATGGAATCAAGGATCATCTGGTTGGCCTGGTGAAACACAAAGTAGTCGATGGCGGAGCGTTCCCGCTTGGCCTTTTCTAAGAGCTCCTCCACATTAGGAGCTACTTTTTTGAGACTGAAATTGAACACATCCAGTCCTTTCATGGCCAGGTGAATACCCATGCGTTTCACCGTAGGATGGTATTCTTTATAAAGAAGGGAGGCCTCGCTGAAGCCATTCCTGGCGCCACCATCGCTCACGATGATCTTGTCAAAATTTTCTCCTTCGGAAGTAATATTGAAATAAAGAGGAGCAGCCTCTGCCTCAAACTCCAGCGCGCTTGCCGTGCCGCAATCCGAGAACAGGGGCAGGAGACTCTGGTCGAAAGGAGAGATGAGCTTGGTGATGGTATCGCCCACCAGCAGCAGTGCTTTTTTTAATCCCGAGGAACTTAAGAATGCGGAAGCCAGGGAGAGGCCATACACATAACCCGCGCAGCCCTGGTTGATATCGAAGGTCGCACAGGACTTTGGCAGGCCCAGCCGCTCCTGGATGTGCAGGCTCGTGCCGGGAAGCTGGTAATCGGGAGTTTGCGTCACAAAAAATACCGCATCGATTTCCGACTTATCCCAGCTTAGCTCGGATAATAATTTTTCGGCGGCAGCGACACAGAGATCGGAGGCACATTGTGCAGGAGCAGAAACCCTTCGCTCTTCGATCCCTAAAGTTGAGATCAGCTTTTGAAGCTCTTCTTTATCGGTATGCTCTAAATCAAAATTGGAAACGCGTTGCCGGGGAACAGCGGCCGAGATACCTTTGAGGCTGACATGGGCGATGGAAAAAAAAGCCATGCTAACGCTTTTTTAGTTGTACAATTTCGAACAGCTCACGAACAGAAGAAGCCTTTTTGAGATCATCGACATCCAGTACCACCTGGTATTCCTTGTCGATCTCATTCACGATGATCATCGTTTGCAGGGAAGACCATTCTTTCAGAGAGCTGAGGTCGGTTTCCACAGTTATGGCGTCGCGGCTTTCCTCCTTAAAGAGCTGGCGAAGAAAATTCAGAAAAGTATCTAAGGCGTTGCCGGACATTCGGTTGATGGGTTCAGTTCATGCGAAAATAGGAATAATTTGCTAATTAACGGTCGCTGTAAGCATTTTAAATTGCCCTGTTTTGGGGACAAACAACGTGAGACGCTGCGAAAATAATTTTCTTCGCACACGTAATTTTACTTAATTTAAAGTATCGTTTTTGTGTGTGAAAAAAACCGATCTTGCATCATGATTTTAAAAAACCCGGATAACAGGATCAGTGTCTTCCTCTTCTTCCTTGCTTTTCTGCTTTATGCCAATACGCTGCAGCACGGCTATACCTGGGACGATAGTATTGTGATTACTGAAAATGCACGGGTGCAGAAAGGCATTACCAATGTGGCGGACCTGTTTGTAAAATACAATTCGGAATACAAATCGGATAAGTACGGTTACCGGCCCATTACGCTCACATCTTTCGCCTTAGATATCAGCATCTTTGGGTTTAAGGCCTGGGGCGGGCATCTCATGCAGCTACTTTATTTTTCTTTGCTTTGCGTTGTGCTGTACAGGATGTCGAGAAAAATTTTTTACCGCTATTCGAACCTGGCACCTTTTTTAATCACGCTTCTGTTCATCGTTCACCCGGTGCATACCGAAGTAGTGGCGAACATCAAAAGCCGCGACGAGATCTTCGCTTTACTCTTCGGGTTACTGGCTTTAAACCAGTTTATCCGGTATATGCAGCAAAAAAAATGGAAATTCCTGCTGTATGGCTCAGCGCTTTTTTTGATGGCCTTTTTATCCAAGGAAAGTGCCATTGCCTTTTTAGGCATTATCCCCCTTACGCTGTATTATATGGACGAAAACGTTCCGTATAAAAAGCTGCTGCCCCCCTTAGCGGCGATTGTCTTCCTGGGCATGATCAGCATTCTGATTGTGAACCTCTATACCGGTAGCAAGCTCGGGAAATCGTTTTCGGAAGGTGCGGGTATCTACCACGAGAGCGGCATCCTGGGCAATAGCTTTTTGTATTCGGGCAACTGGGGCGAAAAGCTGGCCAATGCCTTCTGCGTGCTGGCCCTGTATGCGAAGAACTTTTTTGTACCGCTGCGGCAGCTCTATTACTACGGGTATAACCAGATTCCGGTAGCGCATTGGAACGATGTTCTTGTTTTATGTTCTGCTGTAGCGCATGTAGCGGCTTTAGGTTTTGCCATCCTGAAGTTTAAAAAATATAGGGAGATCAGCTATGGCATCCTGTTCTATTTTATTTCTATTTTCATCTACACGCATTTACTCCGGGCATTGGCTGATACCATGGCCGACCGCTTTTTGTTTACACCTTCGCTGGGTCTTGCCATTGTCACGGTATTTTTGCTACAGCTACTTTTCAAAGTGGATTTTACAACAGCAGCGCTTCCCGAATGGCTATCTTCCAGAAACCGGCAGACCAATGGGCTGAAGTATGGTACACTCGTGCTGCTCGTGTTGCTGGGTATCAAAACGCTGAGCCGCAATGCGGATTGGAAGAACAATGAAACGCTGATGACTCATGATATGCCTTACCTGGAAAACTGCTCGAGGGCACACCAGTATTATGCCGATATCCTGAGGGACAAGCTGAGCGTTTCCTACAATGCGTCTACAGAAGCCTCCATGATTGCCCATTACACCAGGAGCTTTGAGATCACCGGAGAAGCCTATTACGCCCGTCTGGGCCTGGGCCGCTACTATTGCAGTGTCAAAAACTATGCGGCGGGCATTGCTGTTCTGGAAAAGCTGGTGAGCTTATTTCCGGAGCAGGCCGATCCTAATTTCTACCTGGGGGAAGCATTGTTTCATACGGGGCGCTATAAAGAGGCAGTCGTGTATCTCTATAAATCCCGGGAGCTGGCGCCGGCCATCCTGAGCACCTATTACTTTTTAGCACTGGCTTATTCCAAAGACGGCGCTACCGCTAAGGCGGTAAGTACCATAGAGCAAGCCAGGCAAAAGTTCGGAGAGTCGGGATTGATCTATGATGCCCTGGGAAACATTTATTTTGATGCCGGCGATATGGCTACCTCCACACGCTTTACCTTTGAGCAATTGCGATTTGGGGAAGATCCTCAAAAAGTATATGGTACCGTGATCGGCAGGTACCAGTTTAAAAAATCCGACAAGGCAGCTGCCTTTTATTATGAGCAGGCTCTTGCCAAAGGCATTTTTAAAAGACCGTAAATCTGTAGATGTGTTTAAGATCCTGCGTCTTTCGATTCGGATTGCAGCCGGTCGAAAAAGGCGTAGACCTGCTTCTGGTGCGCGCGGCCAATGGTGAGGGCAGTATCTCCAAGGGTAACTTTTGTGGCCCTGCGTTTGGTAATGTAGTTGCGGTTGACGATGAAGGACTTGTGGATCCTCACAAATTGCCTGGAAGGCAGCATATCTTCAAGATCTTTGAGAGATACCCGCGATACGAGGCTGCTGCTGTCGTTCAGATAAATTGTGGTGTAATTGCCATCGGTTTTAAACCATTTGATCGTATCACAATCGACATGAGAAATGGCTCGTTTTAATTTAACCGGCAGGTAGTTCAGGGAGGAGTCTACGAATGTCATATGTTTAAGTTCCAGTCGCAAAGATGGCCCATATCTGAAATTCAAAAAAATAAATGGTGCCAACGACAGATTAAAGTATATGAACAGCAGAGTGCCTTCAGGATTTTTTCTTAGGGGGTTTAAATGTCAAACGGTTTTTGACGTATTTTTCTTCCCGCTCTCTCAGGGTATGATCTGTTTCCAGCTCATATTCCTTTTCTTTTTCCAGCAGTTTGAACCAGTACAAAGCCGGAAGCATGTTTCCGGAATGCAGCTCGATGCGGATCAGGGTTTTCTCGCTTGGATCACGGTGCCCGTTGAGAATCTGGCTCAGCTCGGTTTCATCAAGGTGGATGTCCTTTGCGAACTCTTTATTGTTCTTATAGCTTAATTTGATATAAGCCCTTAAAAAATAGGCAAAGGATAGGTGTGCGTTGTACTGGGTTGATGCGGTGTACTCTTCGATCTGGTAACGCAGCTGCAGGACACCGGCATATAACAGATCCTGTGGTGTATGCCCCTTTTGTAATTTCTTCCGGGCTTCTTTCAGCTGCTTTCCGGCATCTTCGGTTTGTTGGGCCGTTAAGGTATTTCTGAATACAAAAGAACCGGCTAATTCTTTGGCGGTGTATTTCTTATTTAGTTTTTCTGTTTTCATACGTCGTATGTTTTTAATAGGTTCAATAAAGGCCGGCCTTCCAAAAATAATTGCCATCCGGCATCCAGCATGCCATATTTTTTGATGTAATGCTCCTTTAATTCTGTTTTTGGAACTAAAGAAACGCAGCCTTCCAGGGCGTATAATCTGACGGCTTCCCGGCAGGCGTAGGAGATCAGGTTTCCGGCGATGTTCTCATAGGTTTTCTGTTTTCCCCGGTTCTCTTTGGATACCGCCAGCAAATTAATCGCAAAGCGTTTTTCCTCTTCATGGTGTATCAAAGACATGATGCCTAAGATGTCGCTGCTACCTTCTAATCTCAGCTTATACACCAGGTAATCTCTCTCTGTTCTCCAATCGAACCAGTACCTGCTTTTGGTGAGCTTCCGGTAATCCCGCTCATCTATCAACTCGATGATGATCTTCTTTTTGGTACTGTTTTTTACATCAATAATTTTCATAAATATACGTATTTATTTACGGATTTTGTAATTTATTTACAAAATTTGTCATTTTTTTGATCAGAACATTTTAGTCAGTTTTTTCAAAGAGATCGCGCCTTAGCATTAGCGCAGGCTTGCAAGGCTTGTGGAGCAGACGGAAAATAATCTTACTTTCCGATACAGAACTTAGAGAAAATATTATCCAGCAGGTCTTCATTGGTTACCTGCCCGGTGATTTCTCCGAGGGCTTCGAGGGCATAGCGGATGTCAAGGGCCAGGAAATCGCTCTGGATATTGGTCGTCAGGCCATCGTTGACTTTGATAAGAGCGGCATGAGCCTTATTCAGGGAATTGACGTGGCGCGAATTGGTCACGATCGTATCGGTAGTGTTGAGCGTGCGCGTGTCGAATAAATTGACCAGCGTTTTTTTCAGTGCTTCTATATTTTTTTGCTCTTTGGCAGAAATGAAGAGGAGGGAAGGCACGTCGGCAAATTCCTGTTTCAGCTCTTCGAGGTCTTCAAAATCTATTTTGTTGCCCACCACGATCAGCTGCGAAGTGCCGATGTGCTCTTTGACGAGGTTCATTTCCAGCTCCAGGTCGCCACGGCTAAGCTCATGCGTATCGAAGAGGTAAATGATGATGGCCGATTTTTTCATGACCTCAAAGGCTTTGTTGACGCCGATCTGCTCGATGACATCCGTGGTGGTGCGGATGCCTGCCGTGTCGATGAAGCGGAAGAGCACCCCTTCGATGATCAGCTCATCTTCGATGGTATCGCGTGTGGTGCCCGGGATCTCGCTCACAATGGCACGGTCGTCTTCGAGCAGCACATTCAGCAGGGTGGACTTCCCGGCATTGGGCTTGCCCACAATAGCAACGGGGATGCCGTTCTTGATGACATTTCCCACTTCGAAGCTGGCAATCAGCTTCTCGATGATGCTTTGTATGGTATGGATGAGTTTTTTGAGATCGCTGCGGTCCGCAAACTCCACATCTTCCTCGCTGAAATCGAGCTCGAGCTCAATGAGGGAGGCAAAGTTCACGAGGTTTTCGCGTAACACTTCTATTTTATTGCTGAAGCCCCCGCGCATGTGCTGCATGGCCACCTGGTGTGAGGTGGAGGAGTTGCTGGCAATGAGGTCGGCCACGGCTTCGGCCTGCGAAAGGTCCATTTTTCCGTTGAGGAAAGCGCGGAGGGTAAACTCTCCCGGCTGGGCCGGTCGTGCGCCATGCCTGAATAAGAGCTGCAGGATCTGCTGCTGGATAAAGACGGAGCCGTGGCAGGCGATCTCGACGATCTCCTCGCCGGTATAGCTGTTGGGCGCTTTAAACAGGGTGATCACCACCTCGTCGATGATCACTTCGTTTTCGGCCAGCAGGGCAAAATGAGCTGTATGGCTGGAGTGCTTTGCCAGTGCTTTGGGTTTCAGGCTTTTGGTGTAAGCGATCGTTTCGACGATGGAAATGGCTTTTTCACCACTCAGGCGGATTACCGCGATCGAACCGGCTCCCGGAGGAGTGGACAGGGCGGCAATGGTATCTTTGTTCAGCGTGTAATGTGCCATAGAGCTTATCTCAAACAAATTTAGAAATATTTGCTGCATCTAAACGTTTTTTCTTAAATTAGCGCATCAATTTTATGGCAGGCCAGGGCTTTGGCCGGCTTATAAAAAAGGAGTGTTCGAAACAATAAACCAATAAACCAAATTCAATATCTAAGCACTATGGGCGTTTTAGTAGGCAAAAATTCAAAAGTAATAGTTCAGGGTTTCACCGGAGGAGAAGGAACTTTCCACGCGACTCAAATGATCGAATACGGAACCAACGTGGTTGGTGGCGTAACGCCGGGTAAAGGCGGAACAACGCACCTCGACCGTCCGGTATTCAACACCGTGAAAGAAGCGGTAGACAAAGCCGGAGCGGATACTTCCATTATTTTTGTGCCTGCTGCCTTTGCTGCCGATGCTATTATGGAAGCTGCCGAAGCCGGAATTAAAGTGATTATCTGCATTACCGAAGGCATTCCGGTGAAGGATATGATCCCGGTAAAAGAATATTTAAAAGGAAAAGCCTGCCGCCTGATCGGGCCAAACTGCCCGGGTGTGATCACAGCCGGCGAAGCGAAAGTAGGCATCATGCCGGGCTTCGTGTTCAAAAAAGGCCGCATTGGCATCGTTTCCAAATCAGGTACTTTAACCTATGAAGCGGCCGACCAGGTAGCGAAAGCCGGCTTAGGCGTTTCTACAGCGATTGGTATCGGTGGCGACCCGATCATCGGAACGCCTACACGCGATGCGGTAGAGTTATTGATGAACGATCCTGAAACGGATGCGATTGTGATGATCGGCGAGATCGGCGGAAGCTACGAAGCAGATGCGGCGCGCTGGATCAAAGCAAACGGTAATAAAAAACCGGTGGTTGGTTTCATTGCCGGGCAAACAGCTCCTAAAGGCCGTACCATGGGCCACGCGGGCGCTATCGTTGGCGGGCATGACGATACGGCTCAGGCAAAAATGGAAATCATGCGCGAGTGTGGTCTGCATGTGGTAGACAGCCCTGCTGCTATCGGCAAAACCATGGCTGAGGTGCTTAAAAAAGTAACTGCTTAATTATATAGTTTAAATAAATAAGAGGCCGGAATTCGTTTCGGCCTTTTTTTGTGCCAGAATTTCACGTGGTATCTTGTACTCACAAATAGGTATTTTGCTGTTTGAATTCAGGCGGCTTGGTATTTTCACGTACTTTTAGATTGTTATTATAACCTTCTTATGAAAAAAGTACGGCTGCTCTTAATGTTTGGAATGATGAATGTTGGACTCACAGCTCAGAGTTTTGCGTGGGTAAAAGGCCTGGGAGGTGTTGGTACGGAAAAGGGAAACTGTATCGGAGTAGATAATTCGGGTAATGTTATTACCGGTGTGTATTTTACAAATAAAATAGATTTTGATCCGGGGCCGGCAACCTATTCGTTCACCACACAGGGCGGGGTTGATATGGGGATTTCGAAACTCGACAACCAGGGTAATTTTGTTTGGGCGCGTGTCATAGGCAGCGCCTCCACAGAGAGTATTTATGATTTGGTTGTAGATCAAACCGGGAATATATACGCAACCGGGTTTTTTACAGGAACAGTGGATTTCGATCCGGGAGTAGGTGTAGCGACGATGAGCCCGGCTCCCGGTGCCGATCGTAATGCATTTGTATTGAAACTGGATAAGGATGGTAATTATCTTTGGGCAAAAATCATTGGCGATTATTTGGCAGAGGGCTCCTCCCTCGTTCTCGATGCAGCAGATAACTGTTATGTAACGGGTGTTTATTCAGGTAACCCTGATTTTGATCCTGGTGCGGGAACTCAGTTATTGAATCCCACATCATTAGTATACCAGAACGTTTTCATCTTAAAATTAAATAGCTCAGGCGATTTCGTATGGGCGAAAAGTATTGATAACAGGAGCAGTGATGGACCTGTAAAAGCTAATGGGATAGCTGTAGATCATGCGAATATGATTTATCTCACAGGAAGCTTACAAGGGGATGCTGATTTTGATACGGGACCAGGTGTCTTGCTTTTGTCGTCGGATAATACAGGAGTCTTAGGGAATGCAGACATATTTTTGTGTAGGATGGATGGGGCAGGCAATACGCTATGGGCCAAAAACATAGGCACTGATGCCGCCAACGACGAAGGCCTGGCAGTAGCATTGGATGCTGTCGGCAATGCATACATAACCGGTGATTTTTCTCAATCTGTTGTTTTTGATCAGGCAACATCCCTGACTCTCACATCGGCAGGCATTCTTGATGTTTTTGTTGCTAAGTTTGATGCTTTGGGAGTCTGCAAATGGGCAAAGCGGATGGGAGGAGGGAACGTGGAATATGGCTTGTCGATTGCCCTGGATGCAGTTGGTAATGTTTATACGACGGGAGCTTACCTGGGAACAGGTGATTTTGACCCGGGGCCTTTATCCTATCAGCTTACATGCGCCGGAGCCAGTGATGTTTTTATTTCAAAGCTGGATGCAAACGGCGATTTTGTATGGGCCGAAGGTTTTGGTTCAACTTCTTCCGACCGTGGGAATTCAATCATAACCGATGTTAATGATAACCTGTATATTACGGGATGTTATACAGGCACTGTTGACTTCGATCCCGGCACCGGGGTTTCTACCCTGACGTCTTTATCGAATTCAGCAGAAGATGCCTTTGTCTTGAAATTAGGGGACGGTACGGTGGGAATAACCGGCCTGTCTTCAAATAAAAACTTAGCCAGGATTTACCCTAATCCTAATAATGGTAGTTTTACAATCACCTCTACGGTAGATCTTGCTTTAAGCTTAACCGACAATCTCGGGCAGATTTTGCAGATAGTGGACGTAAAAGCAGATAAACCTTACCAGGCTTGTTTTAAAGAATTAGTGCCCGGAATTTACTTCTTGTCGGGGCAAACAACAGGGGGAGTCGTAAAACAAAAAATAGTCATCACAGATTAGTATATTTGAAGCGGAGAAACGGCGCAATAAACCACCCGTTTTTACCGTTACAAGTCTACATGAAAAAAAATCTACTTTTCCTTCTCTTTTTTGCATCTGCCGTTTTGCTGAAGGCCCAGGGCTCGGTCAAGGACTCTGCTTTCCGCATCATGATGGTGAGCGTGCATTTCAGCGGGCAGATCCCACAGGGCGATATGGCCAAGCGCTATGGTGCAAACCTGTCTGCCGGCGGCACCTATACCTGGAAAACCAAAAAGAACGTGTTGTTCGGGGCGGAGGTCAGCTATTTTTTCGGAAGAAATCTGAAAGAGGATCCGCTCGCAAGCCTGCGGGTGTCGGAAACAGGACAGCTGACAGACAATGAAGGTTACCCGGCCGATTTGCGCCTGACTGAGCGTGGCTGGAACATTTATGCCAATACCGGCTACCTTTTCTCAAAGCTGGGGCATAACCCCAACTCGGGGCTGATGGTGACGGTGGGAGCCGGCTGGATGCAGCATAAGATCAAATTCTACGATCCCAATAAAAAAGTGGCCGCTGTCTATGGCGACCTCAAAAAAGGCTACGACCGGCTCAGCGGTGGCTTTGCTTTATCGCAATACATCGGCTACCAGTACCTGAGCAACAACCGCCTGGCCAACTTCAATGTGGGCTTTGAGTTCTATGAAGGCTTTACCCAAAGCCTGCGCGGCTACAATTACGATACCGGCCTGGCCGATACGAAGCAGCGCCTCGATATCATGATCGGCTTCCGCGTAGCCTGGACCTTGCCGCTCTACAGGCGCATGAAGGATGTGTATTACTACTAGAAAGACTTTCTCTTAATGGATCCTGATATGGAAGACGAAAGCCTGGAAAGCGCCATTGAAGAAATTATCAGGAAATGGCGGATCCTCAATCAGTCAGAGCTAACGAAAAAGAAAGAGTTAACATACGCCAAAGAAACGTATTGGACCTTAAGGCCTGGACATGTCGAATTTGAAGGCATTATCAATATCATTATACGTGAAAATAAATTCGGGCCTCTTACCTTGCAGAATGCCAATGATAATGGCTGGTACAGAATCATCGGCGCGACCCCGCAGCAGTTGCCCGGGCTGCTGGATGACTTAAAGGAGGATCTTTTCAGTGAGGCCTGGAAAGTTAATTGTGATTGGATATAGGCCGCCTGTTTCGGAAGACCTATAAGCGCGAACAAAAATAGAAGCCTCTCCGGTCCCCTTGCCGTGAACTAAAAAAATACTATTTTCGCATGATCATTTACAGGAATATACGATGTTAATTATTGGGATATGCGGAGGAACGGGATCAGGAAAGACAACTGTGGTTAATAAAATACTGGAGATCCTTCCTTCCGACCACGTCGTGATCCTTTCACAGGATTCGTACTATAAGGATAATGCACACGTCCCCGCAGACCAACGGAAATTCATTAATTTCGATCATCCCGATTCCATTGAATTCGATTTGCTCCTGGAGCATCTCAATCTTTTGAAGAACGGCCAGAAGATCGAAAAACCTATTTATTCCTACATCAGCTGTACCCGCGATTCCCAAACCATTCCTGTTAAAAGCAGAGACGTGATCCTCATAGAAGGTATTCTGTTGTTTTCCGATGAGCGGATCAGGGATATTTGTAACGTTAAGGTGTTTGTGGATGCCGCTCCGGATGAGCGCCTCCTGCGTGTGATGAAGCGCGACATCATCGAGCGCGGAAGAAGCGTGGAGCAAACGATTGAACGTTATACAGAAACGGTGCGCCCCATGCACGAGCAGTTTATAGAGCCCACCAAGCGTTTTGCGGATATCATCGTTCCGCTGGGCGGCGAAAATATGGTGGCCATTAATATCCTGGCCTCTACGATCCGTCAGAAGCTGGGCCTGAGCAAAGACCAGGACATCAATTCTATTTTTCATTAGGCAATACGATTTTCATTTTATCGGCTGAAAATGAAAATTCCTTGTTCGTTATAGAAATTAGTTTTTGATGCCATGAAGTTTCTTGGATAATCAATAATCCATTTGTTGTTTATTTTTTTATATTTTGAATCAAGTATGAGAAAATCAAAATACAGAATCGGTACATAATATATTTCACGCTTCAAGTTGCCATTTTCATAATACTGTCTACCGATACCAATAGGAATGCTTCCTGTATATTTTACCCACGGAATGGGTACAAATAAATCAGAAATCGTGTCAAACTCGAAACAATCTTGGCAGGCTATGCTATCTCCTGTAAATATGGAGTATTGTTCTGTCGATTCGATAATTCCGTTTGGATAATAGTAGTTGCAGATACCTCCGACGATACATCTTTCCTCGATTTGTTTGTACTCAATTTCAGCCTGTAATTTGCCGGTCGGATAATAATAATACCAAATTCCATCGGGATAACCATTTTTTATAAAACCTTTTTTAATAAGTATTTTATCTTCCGTAAGCCAATAGTAACCATCTTTTAAAGGTTTAGAGCTGTTCTCGTAGAGTGAATTATTAACAGTAAAAGTGTCTGGCTTAAATTGTCCTGATAGATAATTAGAGAAAAAAAGAGTGAAAATTATGAGAATTGGATTTTTCATTGTGGTCGTTTGATTTATTCAGTCGCGAGTCAGATCTATACATTCTGCAAGAAACAGTCATATTTACAAGCGTGTTATTTTACACAAGTATAATTCCTCTTTTGCTAAAAAGTAACATTGCTGAAATTTTTTGCGAATTAATGTCTCTGAAATCAGCTTGGTCTGTCAATACCTGTCCACAAAATCATAAGGAGTCTGTTAAACAAGGTATCCGGCTCTTTCACAATAATTCTTCGATGGCTTCACCGGGATGCCCGTTGTCCGTTCCCCTGCGGCTGTTGGTGTTATTACCAACAGCAAGGGTGTGAATGCTTAATCAGAACAAGGTATCCGGTTCTTTCACAATAATCTTCGGTGGCTTCACGCTGATGCCGGTACTCCGCTCCAGGCGGTTGATGATGTAAGTCACCAGTTCGGGCAGGAGTGTGTGCGTAGGCGTGTGCATAAAGAAATAGATTTCCTCCAGGCCATTGTCGATCCATACTTTCAGGCGCTCCGCCCAGGCATCCATACGTGGAAAATCCGTCGGGTGCATGTCGTTGGCAATAAAGCGGATCATGGCTGTTTTCGTCGTGAGCCTGCCGTGCATCACGTCGCGGCGCCCGGCCACATCGGTCATGAGTAAAGTGATCTTGTTCTTGTAAAAATAATTGCAGACCTGCCTCATCACGGCCTCGTTGCTGAACCAGTTCTCATGCCTCAGCTCCACGGCAAAGTTGCTCACCGCCGACTGGTCCAGGAAATCGAGCAGGTCGTTGATCTTGCTGCTGTCATACGAATTGGGCAGCTGGAAAAAGGGCATGCCCAGCTTTTCCTTAAAGTGTTTGTAAAGCTCCAGCAGCTCTTTGAACATTCCCACATTGTACATCAGCAGGGGCGTGTGGCTGATCATCTGGTTTACCTTCGGGCAGAACACAAAATTGCTCTCCGTCACATCCAGCCAGTGCTGGATGGTCTCCACGTCCAGCGCTTTATAATGCGACACATTGAGCTCAATGCAGTTGAACTGTTTGGAGTACTGCTTTAAAAAATCCTTGCGCTTGGTCTTCGGTGGAAAGATCTTTCCCACAAAACCTTCCTCGGCCCAGATCGGGCAGCCGATGTGGATTTTACAATGCGTCGCTTTTTGTTGCCCCAGTACTTTCAGCGTTCCGGCATGTTCCGGCGGCAGGCTGAAATCAACCTGGTCAACGCTTTCTAATTTTCCGAATTCCATTTACATTAAAAACTCTGTGAGGTTGTCGTCATAAAGATCTTTCACCGAGCCGAAGCCGATCACGTCCTGCATCACTTCCCCTTCTTTCAGCTCTACGGCGCGCAACACTTTTTGTTTCCCGAATTTATGCTTTAAATCGTAAACTGTTTTGCGCAATTTGTCTTTTTTATAATTGTCTTCAAACAGGTTGTACTGCACCATCGTTTCATCGGTAAAGCTCCCTACAAAAAGGCTGATGCTGACAAGGCCGGTGTTCAGCAAAGGCGCTTCCCGGTAGTCGTTTTCATAAGCCTCCATGCGCTCTTTGATGGCGCGGTAGATCTCAGCGGCATCCTGGATGGGGTTGCTGAGGTGGAGGTAGTCGTCCCAGTGGTCGCCGTTGATGTAGCGGAAATTACAGCCCAGCGTACCGGCAAAGTTTTTCCGTTTTACCAGGCGGCGCTCAAGCGTCAGGCAAAGGTAGATCAGAATTTCGTTGACCGACGCTTCGCTTTGCCGCTGCTCTTTCGACAATTGCCGCATGGCCTGCATGCTCTTGTAATCGTTGAGGTTGCTCAGGTCCACCTCGATGAAATTGAGGCGGCAATGCCAGTAAAAGCCAAGCACGCTTTTAAAAATGGCCTTCAGATTTTCCGCCGAAGCATGGCGCATTTCCAAAGGCGTTTTTACACCGCCTTTTTTGAGCCGCTCGGCGCTGTTGGTCGCAATCCCGGGCAGGTCGGTGAGCTTTAAGCGCGATAAAATGCTGTCGATGTTATTCGGATTGATGATGGAGAGGCCATCCGGTTTTTGAAGGTCGGAAGCCAGCTTGGCCAGGAAAGCATTGGGAGCCACGCCAATGGAGCATTTCAGCCAGTCGCCCACTTTCTGTTGGATGTCGGCTTTGATCTTTTTAGCCACAGCCACCACATCCGGGTGAATGAGCTCATAGCCGTTGAGGTCTACTACCGCTTCGTCAATGCTTTTGGGATAGACATCGCTGCTGTATACTTTCAACACCGTCATGATCCTGATGTGATAGCCCCGGTAGCGGTCGGGATTGGTTTGCACCGGCACGAGCTCCGGGCAGAGCTGGATGGCCTCATGCAGCCTCATACCGGTTTTTACGCCTTTCCGTTTCGCTTCGATGGACGGAGAAATGATGCAGCCGGTTTTCCCGGTATACACACATACGCCCACGGGCCGGTTCCGGAGCCAGAAATTATCCTGCTGCTCACAGCTCGCAAAAAAGCTGTTCATGTCGATGAACAGGACACGCGGTGTGGAGCGGGGCGCCAGTTTATTTCTCTCGGGATTCACCCGGTAATATTACTACAAAAAGCAATAGGCCTTTGCTACAGAAAGTAGCATTGTGTTTTGTGAGACAAAATGGAACCACATAGCCACATAGAAATCACAGGGGACAGGAAGCCATATAAAGACATATAAGGGTTAAAATCACCAACCTGTTAAGTCCTTGATCTAATCGGCGCCATCAGCGGGATCTGCGGGCTATCGTTAACTCAGATCAGCTCCTTAAACTCCCGGATAATTTCGGCACGTTGTGTGCGAAGGCTTTCGAGCAGGACAGGGTTCTCTTTTTTGAGTTTCAGCGTGCGGTAAATGCCCCGGGTCTTTTTCCGGAAAGGCGAGAGGTACAGGCAAAACCAGCCCGTGAGCACGGTTACCAGCAATACCCCAAGAGCCCACCAGTAATTAGGGGCCAGTGCCTTGGCGATGAAAAATTGCAGCAATCCCCATAGCAGGAACAGCACCGCGCCAATGCCCATATCGAAGGAAGCCTTGAACTCAATGACCTTTACTTTTTTAGCAGTGATCATGCCCGTGAGCCTATAGGGCACATAGCTACCCAAAAGCCCGCGGATATAGAGAGGCAGGCTCAACACGAGCAGCAGCAGCCTCAGGCCCAGCATGCCGTACGTCACCGATGACCGTTTTGCGGGGTTGATGAGCCAATCCCTGATCCGGTAGTTTTTCAGCGCGCTCATATAGGCATTCGTTTTCTCCGCCAGGGCCGCTACCTTTTCAGGATGGCGTGTTTCCGCTTGGTTGATGACGCTCACCACGTCGGTAGAGAAGATGAAATCATGCTCCACATCGTTCAGGTTCAGGTTTTTCTGCAGGAAGTACTCATGCCTGTATATTTCCTCGATGTGCGCAATCACCGCTTCCGTATGCTTGTGGTCGATGTGTACGATGAGCTCCTTCATGCGTGGTGTGAGGTCGGCCAGGAACTGGTTCATGGTTTTGGCCGGCGCTGCTTTGTACGCCTCCATGTAATCCCTCACTTTCATCGGAGCGCCGACGTTACAGAAGATTTTGCCCCTGAACTGCGAAGGATTTGAGTAATTGACACCTACAGGAACCACGGTCAGGTCTTCCAGGTTATGCTCTTCCATGGCGCCGAACACCATGCGCGGTACGCCTTTTTTCAAAGGCCTGAGGCGGCGCTCCATGATGCAAAGCCCTTCCGCAAAAATAATGATCTTTTTATTCCGGTTCAGGAGCGTATTCACGCGCTCATAGGTTTCATCGTTCTTTTTCAGTCCTTCCTTACCGCCGTCCTGGATCCTGAAAATAGGGATAATGCCAATGCTTTCGAGCAGGGTGCTCACAAGGCCTTTTTTAAATGCATCGCCCCTGGCCAGGTAAAATACCCGTGGCGGATAGGCAAAGGTGGTAAAGGCAATGGGGTCCATAAAGGAGTTGGGATGGTTCATGGCCAGGATTACCGGACCTTTCACCCTGACGTAATGCGCATTTTTAAGCTTGTGGCGCCTGAAGAACACAGCGATCACAAAACCCATATAAAATTTTAGAATATGCCAGAGCATGCGGTATTTTTTTGAAGAAAGGCAAACATAAAAAAAAAAATCCTCTTATTGATGCTAAGAGGATTTTTCTTACCCGTTAAAAGGATTAACCGATTGGCGGCGGTGGTGGCACCGCACTGAACAAGGCCTGGAGCTCGGCCTGCGTTTCCGCAGCCAGCCAGCCGCTCATGCCTTGTTTCCATACCAGGCTCTGTTTATTGAGCTGGCCGGAAGCAGCCATGCCCTGCAGTTGTTGCATGTTGAAGGGCCCTGTCTGCGCGCCGTTCACGGCAATGTAGTACTGTACGATCGGTGGAGGAGGAGGCACATTGTTGCCGGTGTTGCCGTTAAACTGGTTATTCTGGAAAGCATTGCCCATCTGGCCCATCATGCCCATGCCCATGCCAGCACCGAGGCCTGCGCCCATCATGCCACCGCTGGGATTGTTGGCGGCATCCTCCATGGCGTTGGCGGCCTGGAACTGCGTGTAAGCGCCCAGGTTGCCGATGATGCCCATGCTGCTGCGCTTGTCGAGCGCCGTTTCCACCTCGGGAGGAAGAGACACGTTCTCAATCAAAAATTTGGTGAGGTTCAGGCCCATTTCGTTGAACTCAGGCTTGATCTTATCGGTAATGAATTTGGAAACTTCATCGTAGTTGGAGGCCAGGTCCAATACCGGGATCTTGCTTTCTGCCACAGCGTCCATCCCGCGTGATACGGCAATGTTGCGCAGCTGCTCGTTGATCTCCTCCACGGTAAACTCGCTGTCGGTGCCGGCAATTTCCTTTAAGAACAACGCCGCATCGCTTACGCGGAAAGCATAGGAGCCGAATGCCCTCAGGCGCACCGGCCCGAATTCCGCATCGCGCAGCATGATCGGGTTTTTGGTGCCCCATTTCTGGTTGGTGAACTGCTTGGTGCTCACAAAGAACACATCCGCCTTGAAAGGGCTGTTGAAGCCGAATTTCCAGCCTTTGAGCGTGGAGAGGATGGGCATGTTCTGTGTGCTGAGCGTATACATGCCCGGCTGGAACACATCGGCAATCTTGCCTTCGTTCATGAAGACGGCTACCTGGCTCTCGCGCACGGTAAGCTGGGCTCCCATTTTAATTTCGTTCTGATGACGGGGAAATTTATAAATGATGGTATCGTTGCTACTGTCTGTCCAGTCGATGATATCAATAAATTCACCCCTGATTTTATCCCATAATCCCATGGTTGTCGGTTTTAAAAAGTTTATACTAATGTAAGTATTTTTAAAAGGATGGACACAAAGCTTTTCAATTTTTTATAAAATTAACGGCTGGTTTACAAGTTGCTAAATGCCGTGACTTTATGGGGGCAGGGCGTGCCCCTGCGGGTCAGGCTATCACTGCAATCTTTTTTGTAAAGAGACGGCAAAAAGGATTTCCGTTCTATCCTTCACGCGGGCCTGGCTCCTGTTTTTTGAGTGTGTCGCTTCGCGGTGGATTGCTGCGCCAGGGATGTTGCGATTTGTCTGAGCTCCTTTACGCAGCGATAGCAGGTCATCAAGCCACTGGCTTGATGGGCCGGCATGAGCAAGGAAAGAGCGAGTCGCAACAGCCCGGCCCGAAGGGGGCGCCCACATTTGCCAATTGAAAGGGACTATTTTTTTCCTATCTGCAGATCCGGCGAATCTCCTATCTTTGTAGCTTGTCGGCACCTAAACATATCCTCGTCATCGGCGGCGGCGCTTCGGGTTTTTTTGCGGCGATCAACGCAGCGATCAATCACCCTGACGCGAAGATCACCATCCTCGAAAAAACAGGCAAGCTCCTCTCCAAGGTGCGTGTGTCGGGTGGAGGAAGGTGCAACGTGACGCACCATTGTTTTGAAACCAATGAGCTCATCAAAAATTACCCGCGCGGCGAGAAAGAGCTGAGACAGGTCTTCGCACGGTTTTCGGTAACCGACACCATTGCCTGGTTTGCCCAACGGGGCGTGAAGCTGAAAACGGAAGCCGACGGACGCATGTTCCCGGAGAGCAACAGCAGCGAAACCATTATCCACTGTTTTATGGAGGAGGCGAGGAAGCGCAACATCGCCATTCAGCTGAATGAAGAAGTCACTTCCATTAAAGCTGATCAGGGAAAGCTGATTGTGAAAACGGGGAAGCAAACTTATCCGGCGGATGCGGTGATTTGCAGCATTGGCGGGCATCACCAGCAGAGAACCTATGAGTTCCTGAAAAATTGCGGGCACCGTATCGATGAGCTGATTCCCAGCCTGTTTACCTTGAATCTTCCGCAAAGCAGGATCAAAGAGCTGATGGGCCTGAGTGTGAAAAGCGGCACGGTAAAAGTAAACGGTACCAAGCACCAGTATACCGGCCCTGTGTTGATTACGCATTGGGGACTGAGCGGCCCGGCAGTGCTGAAGCTCTCGGCCTTTGCGGCGATGGATTTTTTTAAGCTGAACTACCATGCCGGTATTTCTGTCAACTGGACGGGTACTATGAAAGAAGAGGAAGCGAAAGAAGAGCTTCAACGTTACCTGTCCTCGAAGGCCCTGATCGTGAATACGCCTTTGTTTGACATCCCGAAACGTTTGTGGGAATACCTGGTGGCGAAAGCGGAATTGCCGGCAGGAAAGCCCTGGGTGGAGCTCGGCAAAAAGCAGGAAAATAAACTCATACAGACCCTGATCCAGGACAGCTATGAGATGCAGGGCAAGACCACTTTTAAGGAGGAATTCGTCACCGCCGGTGGCATCAACCTGAAAGAGGTGAATTTTAAGACCATGGAAAGCAAGGTTGTTCCCGGCTTATTCTTCTGTGGCGAGGTGCTGAACATCGACGGCATTACCGGGGGCTTTAATTTTCAGAATGCCTGGAGCACAGCATTTATTGCGGCAAAGCTCGGAACCTGACAGGCTATTTTAAGAAATGAAAAAGCGTCCCGGTGTATCGGGACGCTTTACATAGCAGGAGGAATTCAATTATTTTACCAGCTTAAGAGATCTCATGGTGTTTCCGTTCTCATCTTTCAGGGACAGGAAATAGAAGCCGTGAGCCAGACTACTGGTGCCGACTGTTGTTTTAGAGCCTGTTATTACATCTTTTGAAACAACCTCTCCCAGGGCATTAACGAGCTCATAGCTCATGGCATTGGCCGGCGCATTAAGGTCGAGCTCTATCGTCAACACATCACTCAACGGGTTTGGGTAAGCCGATAGCGAAGGGATGAACGTTGATTCTTTTATATTTGTGGGCGCCTGAGAAACACCGGTAATCGATGTCATGCTGTATCCTGAAGCGATGCGGTGAACACTCGACGAATCGCAATAGGTATCGGTGCAGGAAGTTGTGCCGGTAGTAGAGGTTATTTGCAGGCAAACCACGTAATGGCCCGGCGTTGCATACTGGTGGAAAGGATACTGTTGTGTGGAAGTATTTCCGTCACCAAAGTTCCAGAGGTAAGACAAGGCGCCACTTCCCGTAGAGGTGTTATAAGCGAAATAATTTCCGGGGTGGGCTGTGTCGGGAAATAAGGTAAACTGTGAATTGGCCTGGCAGGTAGCCGAACCACAACTTACCGTTAAGGTCTGATAAGCTGTGCTGCAGGGAGTCGTACTGGCGGTAGAGGTATATGCGCTCAGGGTAGCCGTGTAAACACCATTTGCAGCATAGGTGTGGTACACGTTGGCCATAGAGATGGTATTGGTTACACCACCGTCTCCGAATTGCCATTTGTAAAACGCGCCAGGCCCCGCAGCAGTGGATGTGTTGGTGAAGACATAATTACTGCAGGAGGATGTTGTAAAATTACTTGCTGCGGTAAAAGCCGCCAGGCAGCTGGCAGTGCTGCAACTTACCGTTAAGGTCTGATAAGCTGTGCTACAAGGCGTTGTGCTCGCAGTAGAGGTGTATGCGCTCAGGGTGGCCGTGTAAATGCCGTTTGCAGCATAGGTATGATACACATTGGCTGTAGAGCCGGTATTCGCCACACTGCCGTCTCCGAATTGCCATTTGTAAAATGCGCCAGGCCCCGCAGCAGTAGAAGTATTCGCGAAGGTGTACGTTTGGCAGGAGGTCATGTAATTATTGAGCGCCGAGAACGCTGCTGCGCAGCCTGTGCCGCAATTGACGGATATGGTTTGCGTGGAAACGCTGCATGGCGTTGTGCTTGCGGTAGACGTGTAAATGCTCAGGGAAGCTACGTATGAGCCGATAGCGGTGTAGGTGTGGTTCAGTGAGTTATTGGAGAAAGCCGTCGCCGTTGTGCCGTCACCGAAATCCCAGAGATAATAGGCTGTTGAGCCTGGTAAGGAAGAATGGTTGTTGAATTTGATCTGGTAGCAATTGGCTGTAGTAACAGCATTAAATGCCGGTTGGCAGGTGTTTGTAAGCGCGCAGTTCACCGCTACGGTTTGCGACACCGTCGAGCAGGGAGTTACTGTATTCGTGCCGGAGTAGAGACTGAGCGTAACATTGTAGTAACTGCCGCTTGTTGGATAATAGTAATGGTGTACCGGAGCATTGCTCGTGTAGGTGGCCGTAGAACCATCGCCAAAATCCCAGACATATAGTCCGTTGAAGTTACCGGCAGAAAAGGTAATTGTAGAGCAGGTGTTGGTTTGTACCGGGTAAATAACGGCCGTACACTGGGCCGAGGCTGTCGCCGTGATTAAAAGCCCCAGGCAGCTTTTAAATAGTGATTTGAAGAAAGTTGTTTTCATGGTTTATGATTTTATGCTTCAAAAATAGAAAGAAGGCTTCGCCTCTGAAAAGCAAATTCTATGATTCATAACCAAAACAAAAACTTATTTAGTAGGATTTTATATAATTTATAAGGGTTTTTATGGTTAAATATCTTACGCAGACAAATTTAATTTTTCGGAAAGCCAGATCGTGTAATTGACAATGCTTAGGCTGTTGGCTGTATAGGTTTTGCGGAAGAATGCCTGGATCAGGGCCTTGCTGTTGGAGTTCTTAGTGAAGCCGTGTTTCCTGATGAGCTGGATCAGCAGCTTCAGAAAGTCGGCATCCTGCCTGTAGTCTTTGTTGAGGAGCAAAGACGCATTTGCTTTCAGCAGGCTTTCGATCAGCTTGAGCGCATATTCAAAATCACCTGTTTCAATACGCAGGATGACCTCTGTAATGCGTATTTTCACTTTAAAGCTGTGATCGATGCTGTCGAATAACTTATGGTTGTATAGCTTGATAATATTCTTGAGCGCGGTCTTATGTTGCTTCAGGTCGAAATAAGCGCCGGCCAGGTTCAGGTAAATATAGCCCAGGTGCGTCGGGTGATTTTTAATAACCTTATTCTCTTTCGCTTCATTGAGTACGTCGATGGCTTTCTTCGGATCGAGCACCGTGTAATTGTTCACCAGCGAATTGTAGTAAAAGAATACGTAATTGTCGTACAGAGCCGCTTTGTATTCTTTCATGGCCTCATTCAGGAGTTTTAAATATTCCAGCGACTGTTCGTGCTTTTTATTAACGAATAAGGTATTGCAAAGATAGGCCAGCATCTGAAGCTTCACCTCATGGTTTACTTTAGAGAAAAATCCCTGCTTCAAAAATTCGCGGTAAGTTCCAAGTGTATAGGTTTCCAGTGATTGGTAATCCTGCTGCGAAAGCAGAAGGCGGCTGATGGCATTGTATAACTTGGTTTTAAACATCAGGTTGTTCCGGAACTCCTTCCTGGCATTCAGCTTCAAAATAGCATGGTTCAGAATTGCGAAAGTTCTGTTACCCGTTTTTCGGAAATTCTGGCTGCGCTTCAGCTGAAAGATAATGCCGGCCAGGGAATCGTCGAGGGTACGGATATCATTCAGCTTTTTGTGATTCTCCTTCCTCTTTTTGATAAACACTTCCGGTGATGTTTCCCCGAAGCGGATTGATAAATTGATGTGCTCGGTATAGATCACATCCAGCATGGAGAAGTCCTGGATGAGCATTGCTTTTTTTTCTGCTTTCAGCAAATGGTAATTGGCCAGCTCCCAGTGATTTTTTTTAAGAAACACTTTGTATAAGCTCAGTTCCCCGTAAATGTCATGGCTGTCGCTGTCGTAGCAGTAAAATTGCACAAGGCTGTTGTTGATCTCGTTCAGCAGGCGGTTCTTTAGCCGGTAATAGTTGTTTTTATGCTCCGGCCCCGGGTACAATTTTTGTACTATTTTTGTATCATCGGTGTCGGATGCCGCCTGTTTTTTGAGCAGATCGAACAGCAGAATGTCTTTTCGTTTATCATTTGACTGCGTACGATTAGCATACAGCTTATAGTTAATAATCTCTTCCTTACTGAGCTGATTGATTGTATTTCTTAAAATGTCCATGTATTTGTCTGCGTTATATTTATATAAAAGTAATTTTTTAATTGGTAATTATTAAAGTTATTTTTATCTAAACTATTGTCATGAGATTCTATTTCAGAACGGTCCTGCTGACGCTTTGCGCGTTTGTTATTTCCCTGACGGCATATTGCCAGGGCAGCCTGGGTATTACAGGCCTTTCGATTTTGCCCTCCGGAACGGTCATCAATACATCTACTATTTCCGCCCAGGGTTCTTTTGTAAACACGGGTGCGCTGACGCTCGCAGGCAGCGTTACCGTTAATCTGGCCATTAACACCAGCACTAACTCCACGCCCGTATATGTCATCCGGAACTCAGCCACTTATACGGTAAGTTCTTTTACAACCAGTTCTACCCATACTTTTGTAATTACCGATGTTGCTTCGGGGGCTAACCAATACCGGGTAGACGGGAACGGGACAACCGTCGTTGTATGGCCGGTGATGAGCAATGTCAGCACCAGTGATTCCGCCAAAACAACCTTGTATGTTCAGATGCCTGCCGGAATAGAAGATCTTGCAGCCTTCGAACAAGACCTGCTAAAGATCGAAAACCCGGTGTATCATAACATCTCTTTAAAATACGACGAGCTTATTTACAGGAATGTGGAGTTGCTGAATGCGCAGGGGCAGGTAGTACAGATCATTCAGAATAAAACACTGTATGTAAACCTGCTGAGTCCAGGCATCTATTATCTAAATTATCATCACACAGGATCGGGTAGGGTAGTGATCAAGAAGCTCCTGATAGAATAGCAAGCATTCGATGATACATTTTCTCCCAGCGATCGCAGCAGGTCACTGCTTTAATAGCGTGTAAGGCAAACAGTACGGTCAAAGGGACTTCTTTTGCCTGGCTATCATTTAGCTGAACCTAATGGCCTTCACCGGTGTGATGCGGTTAAGAATCAGGGTAGGCAGGAACATCATCAGCAGGCACACCACAATGGTTCCCAGGTTGATGAGGATCACATGCAGGGCGGAGAGGTTGATGGGCACATAATCGAGGTAATAGGTGGCGGAGTTGAGCGTGGCAAATTTGAACTGGATCTGCGCCCAGCAAAGCCCAATCCCGACAATGTTGCCAAAGAGGAGGCCTTTGCCCAGCAATTGCAGCGATACATGAAAGAACACGCTCCGCACCTTGCCGTTGGCCAGGCCCATCGCTTTGAGGATGCCCACCATGTTGGTGCGCTCCAGGATGAGGATGAGCAGCGCAGAGATCATATTAATGGCAGCCACCAGCACCATCAGCGTGATGATGATCACCGCATTCACGTCGATCATATCGAGCCAGCTGAAAATGGCATTCTGCATCTGCTTCACATTGTTCACGATGAGGTCGTAGCCAACAATGTCGTTCAGCTCTTCCTGCGTTTGCTCAAG
>CALRIU020000034.1:0-44491 GCA_943362175.1 Hydrocarboniphaga daqingensis
CGAAACATGAAACCTCAAATATGTAATCCCTTTATGGCGTCTATAGCGGTGGGGATCACCTCTTCCCATTCCGAACAGAGAAGTTAAGCCCACCAGCGCAGATGGTACTTGGTCTAAAGCCCGGGAGAGTATGTCGATGCCAATTTTCAATCAAGCCTTGTTATTTACTTAACAAGGCTTTTTTGTTTTTAATACCTTTGATATGTCGACATAAACCCTCCGTATGCAAATACGGAGGGTTGTGTGCTTTATAACATCCCCTAAACAAACCACAATGCCCTTCAGGAAACAAAAAAATAAAGACCAGCAGATTATACAACCATAGGGAATATGTCCACAAAATCTTTTCTGAAGATTAAACCTTTTTTAGTTTGCAGCGTCGAATAGCTACGCTTAATTAGGTAAATTTGTTATATGCAGCACTATTCTGATCAGGAAATACTGGCTTTCTACCGCGATGAATCCTCACAGAATATGGCTTTGCACTACCTTATTCAGAAATACCAACAAAAATTATACTGGCATATCCGTAAGATCGTGATCAGTCACGACGATACCGATGATGTGCTGCAGAATACCTTCATCAAGGTGTGGAAAGGCCTGGCAGGATTTAAAGAGGAATCCCAGCTGTTTACCTGGCTTTACCGCATTGCGACCAACGAATCGCTCACCTTCCTGAAACAAAAGGCCAGGGCCAATACAACCTCTATCAACCCGATCGAATACCAATTGTCGAAATCACTGGAAAGTGATACGTATTTTACAGGAGATGAGATCCAGCTGAAGCTGCAGAAAGCAATCCTGACACTGCCCGAAAAACAACGCATTGTATTCAACATGCGCTATTACGACGAAATGCCCTATGAGCAAATGTCGGAGGTACTGGAGACCTCTGTAGGAGCCCTGAAGGCATCTTATCATATTGCGGCCAAAAAGGTCGAAGAATTTTTAATATCGCGTTAAACTTTAAAACTGAACAAGCATCCAACTAGCGATGAAACACCACGACGATAACTTACCAGAAGAGCCGAACTTCTCCTTCAACAAAGGGGAAAAGCGTCCGTTTGGTTTGCCGTCGGATTATTTTTCATCGTTTGAGGAAAAGCTGAAAAATAAGCTGGAGGCGGAACATGAATTGAATGCGTTTCCTGTCCTGTCTTCCATTCAAAAGGAGCGGGTGTTTGCCGTACCTGAACATTATTTCAGCGATGCAGAAAAAACACTGGAATATAACGCCGAGCTGGCTGCTTACCCTGCGTTGGAGAGCCTGGCCAAGCCGGTACCGTTAGGCCTCGAAGAAGAGTATCAAACACAACTGATCGAATCGCTGAGCTATAGAACAGGCCTGGTGGATGAGCTGAAGTCCTATCCAACACTTTATGGTCTTGATAAAATGAACGTCTTCATTGTGCCCGATGCCTATTTTGATTCGCTTGCCGGGCGTGTGAAAGAGCGGATCTATTCGGAGAATGCTGAGCGGATTTCTGTATGGGACAGGGTGTGGAATATTGTATTCGGAGGAAGAACGGCCTGGGCATTCGGCTTGGCGCTCATCATCGGTCTGGCATTTTACTTTAACCAGAAAACAGAACTCATGACGGAAACCGGTGATTGCAAAACACTGGCTTGCCTCGAAAGGCATGAGATACTGAACAACAAGGCGCTCAACAATTTTGATGAGGAGCAATTGATGGACCTGGTCGACGTGAACTCACTTGGCAAACAGCTAAACCTGGACATCGTCAAAAAAGATTCGCTGAGCGTTAAAGAGGTGATACTACAGGATACAGATACGGATGAATTACTGGATGCTTTATAAATGAAAAGAAGCTTTACATATCTACTGATTGTGCTTTCCTGCCTGACGGGCTTATCGGTCATGGCCCAGCCTGTGAGCAAGCGCGACAAGATCGATGCCCTGCGTGTCACTTTTATCAATGAGAAAGTGAATTTTACGGCAGCAGAGAGCCAGGCTTTCTGGCCGCTCTATAATGAGTATAACGACAAGATTGACCAGGCACGCAAATCTTTCAGGCAGCAATGTGTGAAGAATATTGACTTTACAACGCTTTCCGATAAGGATGCGGAAGCGTATCTGAATGCCGAGCTCAACCTCAAGCAAAAAGAATATGAGCTGTATAAAGAATACTTTGAGAAGTTCAAAAAGGTACTGCCGGTCAAGAAAGTCGCCTTACTTCGAAGAGCGGAAGAAGAGTTTCGGAAAGAACTGATCAGGAACATCAAAGCAAATGCTACGGAACAATGAGCCGCGCTCTGTTGATAGGATGTTTGCTAAGTGGATTGGTAGGTTTTCATACAAATCTTTTGGCGTTTCAGCGCGATAGCCTGAAGACAGCAAAGCCTGCCAGGCATTATTTCAAAACGACGATTTACACGGATTTTTACGGAACAGGAAACCGTGACCTTTCCGGGAAAACTTTTGTGTCGGACAAGCTGAAAACTTACCGCAACAACCAGTTCACGCTGGGCTTCAATGCGCCGGTTTTTACCCAGGATTTTTACCGGAAGGATAGCACGCGCATTTCCAATCTTCATTTCCTGCTTACGGGGAGCTATGCCGCGGTTGCGCCTGAGTTCGAAGGAATTAAAACCAAGCATCGCTTAAGTAAAACATCGATCGGGCTCAGGGCGATTTATAATACGGGCCGCAAAAGTATTTTTTATGTGGAGCTCACTCCTTTCACAACGCTCGACAACGGCTACCGCTACACCCAGAAATACCGTTTTGCCACCACGGTATTGTATAACTGTACGGTAAATCCCTATTTCAGTTTCCGCCTGGGCTTTACGCGCTCCTTTATTTTCGGGAACAGGAACCGCCTGCCTTACATCGGCATCAGGGTGGGAAAAATGGATGGTGTGAATTTCAGCGTGCAGTTCCCGCGAAGCATTACCTTTAATGTGCCGGTAGGTAAATATGTAAAAACAAGCGTATACACCAAGCCGTTGGGTGGTCTGTATTCCTTTGCCAATGTGGATTCGCTGTATTACCTCAACAATGACCAAAGCATCAATTTCGGGCGCTACGAATTTATCGGAGGACTCAGGGTAGATGTGCTGCCTTTGAATTTTTTTAATTTCTATCTCAGCGCCGGCTTTACCACGCAGAATTACATCGGCTTTTACTCCGAAACATTTAACCGCAGGAATAAAGGCAGCCTGGATCCTTTTTACAAGGAAAGGATCAGTAATACCATGTATGTGAATTTTGGATTGGTCTTTAAATTCGGCAGGGCGAAATCCATTTATAATAATTACAACCTCTATGATGCGCAGGACCTCAACAACAAGGATGCGGATAACATCAGCAACGGCAATTCTCAAATTCCTGCCAGGTATAAAAAAGTGAAAAACGTCAAGCCTTCCGATGTGCAGGATCTGATCGATACCCAGGATTTTTATTAGTGAGACTTGATTTTTGGAAGGTGATAGCTGCATCAAAAATCATAAGTCGAACTAATCCCGCCGAATGGCGGGATCTTATTAAGACTATTTATAGATCATGTGTCATGGCGAACCGCTTTTCGGGGTGAAGCAATCTCATGCATTGGTGAGACCCTGAAACAAATTCAGGGTGACGGTTTCGTAACAAATGTGTTCTTAGAAATAACGTTCTGAAAATTACCCCTCAAAGGTTTTCAGCTCAAGCTTCTTCCCATCGAACTCGGCGTAGGTGCAGTAGTTGAACCATTCGCCCAGGTTAATATAGCGGGAGTTTTCAGATACCTTCAGGTCGAGCGGCAGGTGCCGGTGCCCGAAGATAAAATAATCGACATGGCGTTTTTTGATCTCTTCCTTGCTGAAGCTGAATAGCCATTCGTTCTCTTCACCAAGGAAATGCTTATCGGAATCGCCGGTGGTGATGCGGCTGCGGCGGCTGGAGCGGCGGGCGATCCAGAAGCCCAGGTTAGGGTGAAGCCTGTCGAAGCACCAGATCAGGAAAGGATTCGTAAAGCATTTTTTCAGGAACTTGTACCATTTATCTCCGGGACCAAGGCCATCGCCATGCCCGATAAAGAATACGTGGTTGTTATAGATTTTTTCAACCGGCTGGTGATGCACCTGTACATTCAGCTCCTGGCCAAAGTAGTCGCGCATCCACAAATCGTGGTTGCCTGTAAAGAAATGGACAGGAATCCCGCTGTCGGTAATTTCGGCGATCTTGCCCAGCAGGCGCGTCTGCCCTTTGGGAATGGTGTATTTGTATTCCCACCAGAAATCGAAGATGTCGCCTACCAGGTAAATTTCCTCAGCACTTGCCTTAATCGAGTCGAGCCAGCGCACTACTTTTTTTTCACGCGCGAGGCTCAGCTCAAGTGTCGGAACACCCAAATGGAAATCGGAGGCGAAATATATTTTTTTACCAGGTATCATTGTAGAAAACCGGAAATAAACTGATGCGGTTTTATAGAGTGCAAATTTAACGTAAATCGTATGGTATCAAAAAAATTATCCTTGCCAATCGCTTTCAGGTTGGTTTTGATATCGCTGCTGTAGAGAACCGGAATATACATCTCGAAAATATTTTTCCAGAGGCAAATATTGATCCCGGCATCGTACAGTACACGTTGGTTCAGCATGCCTTCGTTGAACTCGCTGGCACCGATATCCACAAACAACCTCAATGGGATCTTTTTCACCGTTGGCGATTTGAGGTTAAGCGCCAGCAGCCATTTCGATGATTGGCCGAGGTAGGTGAAGGTTTTGAAAGCGCCGTCCCCTTCTACGAATTGAGCAAAGGGCAGGCCGTTGATCTCGTTACGGCCAATGTAATTGTAATCGTAGAGGTAATCCTGCGAGCCGCTGTAGCCGCTCATCCGGAAGCGGTAATCTTCATAGAAGTCGCCGGCCTTATAGGCAAAGGCGCCTGCAAACAGCCGGATATCGAGGCTGTTGTTTTTGGCAAACGTGAGCGCATAATTGATCTCTCCGCTCAGCTTCACAAAACGGTCGTTGTGCTGCACGCCGATGATCGCATAAAAGGGATTGATAACGCGTTTGTTTTCGAGCGTATAGTACAGGTTGTTGATCACCGTTGTGTTTAGGGCATTGGTCAGGACAATCGATGAGGGTTTCACTTCTGTGCTGATGTTATCAGTCATTAACACATTGGTGGTATAGCCGATGTGCTGGTTGATCTTACTGAGCGGGTCTTTTCTTTTTAGCTCTACATCCACCGTGCCTGCAAGCTTGTAATAGTTCAGATCCTGCGAATTGAAATGCGTGCCATAAGCATCATTGAGGTAGGAAGCATCATAGCGCTGGTAGGCAAAGGTTTTGGCTTTGGAGCTGAGGGTGATTTGCCGGATCCATGTTTTGCGTGGCAGGATATTCCAGGCAATTTCGGCGAAGCCTACCGGCGACCTGGTACCAAAGGCATACATCGGCGCGAGGGTAAATTCTACTTTTTTTTGCAGAAAGCTGTAATTATAGAATGCACAGCCCAGCATGAAACTGTTGTGTGTATTGTAACCGGCAATGGGTAGGTAGTTCAGCTGATTGTAACGTGGATTGTCGACGCTTCCGGCAAAGCTTAATTTCAGCGGTTCTGCTTTTTTAAATAATCCACGTGTACGCATGGAATTATTTTTCCGGTTGATCTCCGGGATAAATTCCCCATAATCGATTCTGAACTCATCAATTTCCGATGGTGGGAATTCAATAACACGCTTGGTCTTATCCGGGATGCCGTTATACCACACCGTTCCCACCAGCTTTCCGTCTTTGAGGCCTGAAACGGATACAGGCGCCGATACTTTCTTCACATTTTTGATCAGGATGGCATGGCTGCGGTCTTCAAACTGCTTGTGCTTTAAGATTTTGTAGTCTATTTTCTTTTTGGTCACCAGCAGGTCGGCCACAAACCAGTTCAGGTCGGCATTGAAATAATATTGCAGGGTTTTAATAAGGTCTTCAGGATAAGGGTGCTTGAACTTCCATTGCTCATTATAGAATTTCATAGCCTCGTCAAATTTTTCCCGGCCTACGTAGTTCATCAGGTAATCGAAGGTAATGGCCGATTTGCTGTACACGATCGCCCCGTAGTTATAATTGGTGAAATACTGGGCCGGTGTCATGATCGGCTGGTCGCTATTTCTCCTGGCAGCCAGCAGGTACGAAAACTCGTACTGTGCTTTGTGCTTGAATGTATTCAGACCGAAGAATTTGAATGTGCTGTCTCTTCCTATAATGCTGGCCAGCGTTTTCTCCGGGTATTTGGTACGGATGTAACGCATCTCGTAAAATGAATTAAGTCCCTCATCCATAAACGCAAACTCCCGCTCATTGCTGCCCAGGATCCCATAATACCAGTTGTGTCCCACCTCGTGCATGATGGTTGTTTCGAGGGTAAAGGCATCGTTGCTTTCGCCGATGATGGTGATGTTGGGGTACTCCATGCCACCGCCGGCACTGATGGTGCCGTCTATAGCCGTCACATGGTTATAGGGATAATCGCCGTTGAGCTCCGAATAAAAAGCCGTGGCATCATTGATGTATTCCAGGGCATTGCTCCACAGCTTAGGCTCGTTATTGGTAAAAAAGGCCCATGAATCAACCGTATTGCCCGAATAGGGAAGGTACACCTTTCCTTTGAGCACATGAAAACGCTTATCGGCAAACCAGGCAAAATCATGTACACGGTATTGTCTGAAGCGGATTGTTTTAAATGTTGCACTTGAAGGAGGAAACGAATTATCGTTGGAATAGGCTTTATCCGCAATCATCTTTTCTGTTTCCGCCACTTTAGATGCAAGCCATGCCTCTTCTTCGGGTTCGTCGATCCGGTCGCCTGTAGCCGCCAGCAGGTAATTCCCGGGCAGCGTGATGCTTACATCGAATGAGCCGAACTCACTGTAAAACTCACCTTGATTCAGGTAGGGGATCTGGTGCCAGCCATATTTGTCGAACACCGCCGGCTTCGGGTACCACTGCGTGATGGCATAGGCCTGCCCGATATGCCCCAGGCGGGAGATGGCAGCGCTCGGGAGCTTCACATGAAAAGGTGTGGTAATAGTGAGCGTATCCCAGGGGTTGAGCGGTTCGTCCAGGTACAGTTTGCAAATGTCGATGTGCTCCTTGTCATATTCCCACCTCGCAGGCTTCCCGTCGATCATAAAGTTCAGACTATCAATGTAGCCCAGGTCCTCGGGTTTGGCAAAATACATGGTGGTTTCACCAAGGCTCAGCAGTTGCTTGGCCAGTGCAGTCCCGTTATTCTTATAAGCATTGGGCCAGAGGTGGAAATAAATGTAAGTAAGGGCCGTGTTCGAATTATTGATGTATTCGATCTTCTCAAAAGCGCTGAGCTCATGCGTCTCATCATGAAGCGACACATCGATCTTATAATTAACTTCCTGCTGGAAATAATTTTGTTGAGAAAAGAGTTGTAAAGAGAGACAAATAAAGAATAAAGAATAGTTGAATCCTGGCATTGTTTCCCTTGATTAACGATTACGAATGAGCTACGAATATACGAATGTTCTTTAGATTAAGACTATTACCGGGATTCGTCTATTCGCCGGATCCGTGCTTATTTCAATACCTCTGCCAGCTTACTTTCCAGCTCGGCGCCCCTGAGTCCTGAAGCCAGGATCTTTCCATCTTTACCAATAAGCACAGTATGCGGGATGGATTGCACGGCGTAGGTCTGAGCCGCTTCGCTTTGCCAGAATTTCAGATCGCTGACCTGCGGCCATTTCAGTCCGTCTTTCTCAATCGCTTCCAGCCAGGCGTTGCGGTCTTTGTCCAACGATACGCCATAAATCTCAAAACCTTTGTCCTTGTATTTTTGATAGACCAGTTTTACGTTAGGCATTTCCTTGCGGCACGGACCGCACCAGCTCGCCCAGAAGTCGATCAGCACCACTTTGCCACGAAGGGAAGATAAGGCCAGCTCCTTGTTATCAGGTGTAGGAAGGATCAGTTCGGGTGCTTCGTTGCCCACTTTGGTAGCTTCGGCACGCGCCACCATCATCTGCGTTTGCTGTACCATGGCATGAAAGGATTTGACCTCATCGCTGTTTGGGTATTTCTGTTGCAGCCCCTGATCCAGGGCCTTGTACACGTCCATATAATTTTCGGGCCTGAGTTGCTGGATGGCCATAATAGATGCAAAAGAGCCGGTGTTCTCCCTGATTTTTTGGGCCACCTTGTCGCTGTATTGAGCAATCATGGTCTCATAGGGTTTTTGCAGCTCTTTGGATAAAGAGTCGGCAGTCAGTGAATCCATTTTTTGGGTAATGAGCGCCGTTCTGAAAATATTTTCCAGGGAATCGGTGCGGCGTTTCTGATGTTGCCCCATCACATTGTATTCGAGGAAGAGTTTGGTATCGGGCGAGCCTTCGGCGTTGAACGTGTTTCCGAGGTCACGCGCATCGCCTTTGACCACAACCTTCTGTGCCGAATCCAATACCAGCATGGCAAAGTTGGCATTGCTGATCCTGAGCCTGTAAAAACCCACGGATGGAGAATAATTGTTCAACAGGAAATCGCCTTTATCGTCGATGGTTGCACTATCCACAACCATGGTTCCCGACTGGGATAATTTTTCGAGGTACACGCTTTCGCCTTTTGAGTTCTGGAGGGTTCCTTTCAGCTCGAAACCGGAAGAATTTTTGGAATCGTTGCAGGAATATAACACGGCTGAAACAGCCAGGGCATAAAATAAAGGTTTCATTCGGTGATAGAAGTTTTAATGAACTTCAAATATCTTATTTATTTTGAGATAAGCAATGGAGCAAGATGCAGAGTTTTAAAAGTTTAACAGGAAGAGGAACAGAGGCAGGATAAAAGAATAATAGGACAAAAGAAATAAAAAAGAGTGAAGGAGCCTCGGTAGAGAAAACAGACTCCCTACTGCTGGCTGAGCGTAACCGAAGCCAGCGCTTAGTATCTCAAAACTCAGTTTAGCTTCGCCGGAAGCACCATGACGAATTCCGGGATAGCCACCTCGAACGAGGAGCGGTCGATCAGCTTTTGCATCGTGTAGTGGCCGCTCATCTTGCCGATCTCCGTCGAAAAATTACAGCCGCTGTTGTAGGTAAAGCTTTCGTTGGGCTCGAGGGTTGGCGTTTCTCCTACCACACCTTCACCTTCCACTTCGCGCTTTTCGCCCAAGGCATCGGTAATGTCCCAATGCCGTTTCATGAGCTTCACCGTATAGTCGCTTTTATTGGTAATGGTAATCTCATATACAAAAAAGTAATAATTCGCTTTCGGGTCCGATTGCGGAGCGTAATAGCTGGTTTTTACAGAAATCTCTATGCCGTTGGTAATACAGTTCATCATTTTTAATAAGGTTTTAAATCAGCTCTTGTGTTTTTCCGACAGCAGATGGTAGTAATCCGCTGTTTTATAAAGTAGCACATGGTCAATCTTTTCAAGGTCTTTTTCTTTGGCCCGGGGAAAGTCCATCGGGAAACCGAAATTTTCATCCGCTTTCGGCTCACCGTACTTTTTCACTGCCAGGGTAAATAATCGCTTTTTGAGGCTTTTGTTTAAAAAACCGGCATCTGTGAGCCTCATTGTAAACAGATAGCCGATCCCGCTTCCCATATTGTAGCGTTCATTGTAAAAGGAGTGGTAAATATCGTTGCCCGCATCAATCTTCAGGTCGCAGAACAAAAAATCGCCGAAGCCTGTTTTGATCAGAGGGACCGACCACCCGTTTTCCATGCGTTTCCGGGCGGCATTGGTTTCCGTAATTCCTGGCAGGTCGAGCAGATCTACATAGTCAAAGGGATCAACGGTAGAGAACAGGCTGCCCGCGTAACTGCAAAATCCTCCCTCATCATGAATAAAGCCGGCATAATCCTTATTTAAGCTTTCCAGGTAGGCATGCGTGCTTCCAGGAACCGCTTTATTCAGGACCCTGGTCTTTTTATACTTGCTTACAAAGCTCTGTAATGGAAAATAACTGTATGCCATTTGCTGCGATCAGAAAATACTGCTTGGTACTCTAAAATTAATAATAATATAGGCTTTATCTGATACATTCACAACAGTTTTAACGAAATTAAACGGCTGTTAATCAATTATTTAAAAATAAAAATTATTTTATTTCCGGTCAGAATATCCCCTGAAAAGGCGTATATTTGTAGCCCGATTTTTAATTAAGGTAAAAGTCGGTACCAAAACCATAAACTAACCTCTTCGGTAACCTTAATTTACCGGATACAATTAACAAAACAAAAATGGCAGACAAAAATGCCCAAGTTGGAAATCCGGATTTTGACTGGAACTCTATTGGAAAAAAGAACGACAATTATTCATCTGACGAGCGCAACAAATTAGATGAAATGTATGGGAAATCGTTGAGCTCCATTACGGACTCTCAAACCATGCAAGGTACTGTGGTTGCTAAAAACAACCGCGAAGTAGTAGTAAACATCGGTTACAAATCAGACGGTGTGGTAGCTTTATCAGAATTCCGCTACAATCCTGATCTGAAAGTAGGCGATTCTATCGAAGTGTTTATTGAAAAAGCAGAAGATACAAACGGTCAGCTGATTTTATCTCACAAAAAAGCACGTGCAGGTAAATCATGGGATCGCGTGAACGAAGCGCTTACTAATGACGAGATCATCAAAGGCTTTGTGAAATGCCGTACCAAAGGTGGATTAATCGTAGACGTATTCGGTATCGAAGCATTCTTACCGGGTTCTCAGATCGATGTGAAACCTATCCGCGATTACGATATCTACGTTGGAAAAACGATGGAGTTCAAAGTGGTAAAAATCAACAACGAATTCAAAAACGTGGTAGTTTCTCACAAAGCGTTAATTGAAGCTGAGATCGAAACTCAAAAACGTGATATCATCTCTAAACTGGAAAAAGGACAAGTATTGGAAGGTGTTGTGAAAAACATTACTTCTTATGGTGTGTTCATCGATTTAGGTGGTGTTGACGGGTTGATCCACATTACAGACTTATCATGGGGCCGTATTAACCACCCTGAAGAGATCGTTAAATTAGACGAGAAAATCCAGGTGGTAATTTTAGACTTCGATGACGACAAAAAACGCATCGCTTTAGGTCTGAAACAATTATCTGCTCACCCTTGGGAAGCGTTAAGCACCGACATCAAAGTGGGTGATAAAGTAAAAGGTAAAGTCGTTGTATTGGCTGACTATGGTGCATTCGTAGAGATCGCGCCGGGTGTGGAAGGCCTGATCCACGTCTCAGAAATGTCATGGTCACAGCACTTACGCTCAGCTCAGGAGTTCCTGAAAGTAGGCGACGAAGTGGAAGCACAGGTGTTGACCTTAGACCGCGAAGAGCGTAAAATGAGCTTAGGCGTTAAACAATTAACTCCTGATCCTTGGAATGTCATCATTGATAAATATGCTAAAGGTTCTAAACATACAGGAACTGTTCGCAACTTCACCAACTTCGGTGTATTTGTTGAGCTGGAAGAAGGTGTTGACGGCTTAGTACACATCTCCGATTTATCATGGAGCAAAAAAATCAAGCATCCTTCTGAGTTCTGCAAAGTAGGCGACAAAATGGATGTGGTTGTATTGGAAATCGATGGCGAAAACCGTCGTCTGTCTTTAGGCCACAAACAGCTAGAAGATAATCCTTGGGATGTTTTCGAAACAGTGTTCACCATTGATTCAATCCACCAGGGAACCATTACTTCCGTAAATGATAAAGGCGCTACAGTAAGCTTAACTTACGGTGTGGAAGGCTTCTGCCCTGCACGTCACCTGGTGAAAGCTGATGGTACTACCGCTAAAATGGATGAAGTACTTGATTTCAAAGTGATCGAATTCAGCAAAGAAGCAAAACGTATTGTTGTTTCTCACGCCCGTCTGCACGAGGAAGTGAAAGAAGAAGCAAGAAAAGCGGACAAAGCAACTAAAGCTGCGGATTCTGAAGAAACCAAAAAAGCAGTGAAAAAAGTGAAAGATAACCAGGAGAAAACCACCTTAGGTGATATCTCTGCTTTATCTGCACTGAAAGATAAAATGGAAGGTAAATAATCCAGCCAAACAAATCAGGTGACTGAGCATAGTCAAAGTCACCTGATTTAAAAGACAATCATCTGGCACGGGTTGCCTAATGAGAACTACTAAAAATCACGCCATGGTTTTTAGTTTTTGAGAGCCGAAGCCCTTCTAGGAAACTAGAGGGGTTTTTGGTTTAATGGAACGCAGATGACGCGGATTGTTATGATCAATATGATGAGAACAATGGAACACAGATTTTAGCGGGTGTGGCGGATGCCACGAATCAGAATAATCTATAAAGGAGGGGAATCGGAACAGCTTCGCGCCTCCGCGCCTTTGCGAGAGTATTTCTCTATGATGCTTAGTTCCCTATGATCTCTCGGGTCTTATATATGGTATAATCTGTTCCTTATATTTTCTATGTCTCTATGTGGTTTAAAAAATGGAAGGTAATTTTCAATTCCGGAGTGGACTGGCAGCAATTTTGAAGAGAATACATAAGCTAATTATCTAAAAGCTGCAGCCATGAAATCTTCCCTTATCTTATCCATTTTCATAGCAGGCACTTTATTCGCTTCCTGCAAAAAAGAATACGTGTGCGAGTGTAGCAATCCCGGTGGCACGCTCACCGCTTTCCGTACCAAAGACACCAGGAAGCGCGCAGAGCAGAAATGTGAGGATTACTATAACCAGAATTACGGCAGCGTCGTCTTCAATGAAACCTCCTGTAAGATCCGCTGAACCTGTCAGCTCCTGTGTCAATAAATGCTTTCCTTATCTTTCAAATAACCTTACCTTTACGGCATGGAAGACGACAAAGACTTATATGCCGCTTATTTTGGGCGTAGCGCCGATTATTACCTCGATGTATTGGAGAGGTTCAGAAACGGGCAGCAATTCGTCTTTAATCCTTATGCCTTGCTGCTTGGGCTGATGTGGTTTCTTTTCCGGAAAATGTACCGCGAAGCCCTGATGTTCTTTGCGATCTCTGCCCTGTTGGGCTTGATGCAGACCTATTTGTTCCGGATGCCTTCTATTGCCTCACATCAACAGACGATTGGTTTTGTGGTGACCATACTCTTGAATCTGTCTTACGGCGTTTTTGGAAATTACCTGTATATGCGTAAAGCCATTACCGAAGTGGAATTCGCCAAAAGCCAGTCGGCGAATAAGGAAGAAGTACTGGGTTATTTAAGCAACAAAGGCGGAACCACCATGCACCCGGTGTTCATTCTGATTATTCTTTTCCTGCTCTACTTCCTGTTCCTGAGGTATTACGCCGGTGCGTTATAAGACGCGCACAAACGACTCAGGGCTTCAACCAGTTTTTTTAGTGGCGTCGTGAGCGTTTCATGGATCACACGGCCTTCCGCATCCAGTTTTGATTTCACGCCGGGAATCCATAAGCAGGTCTCATCCGTGGTTTTCACGCCCAGTGTTTTCATTACCAACAGCAAGGATTCATGTGCTTTCTCTCCCGAGCTGGAAGCTGTAATTAATGCCACAGGCTTATCGGAAAATACAGTGGTGGATACCGTCCACTCCAGGGCATTTTTTAAGATGCCCGGCAGGCTGAATACATACTCGGGTGTGCAGATCAGAACAGCATCCGCAGAGTCAATGGCTTTCCTGAACTCCCTCACAGAAGGTGGTATTTGCTCCTCCGTGACGTCCTGGTTGAAGTAGGGGAGCTCGGCTAAGCCTGTGTAGAGTGTCAGTTCCCAGGCAGTGCCGGCCATTGCTTCCAGGGATTTAATGATCTGTAGATTGGCTGATACCTGTCGTGTGCTGCCGCAAATGGCCAGAATTTTTTTGGGAACTGTTGTCATGTTATAGTTAGTTGAGTAATACGCGGAGGCGTTTTTAAAACCTTCCGGGTATTGCCAGAGCAAATCAGGCTTTGGTGGCTTTCATCTGCATAAACATATCGTTGAAGCGCTGCCTGACGGTTTCTATGAAAGCCTCATCCACCAGGGCTTTCAGGCCCTCAACGGATCTCACATCTTCTACATAAAACTTAAAGGCCTGCTCCATAGGACCGGCTTCAAATTTCAGGATGAATTTATCATTCATCTGGAAAATAGAGATGGTCATGGAAGGATGGGGAATAGAATCAATGATGCGCATAAACGGAATTACTCTTTTTCAAAGGCTTTTTTAAAGTTCAACAGGTTTTTCAGCACGCCCATTGGTGTGGTGGCCCGGTCGCCGTCTTCATGGATGCGGCCCAGGATGGCTTTGGCAAGAGCGATAAAATGATGTTTGCCTGCCCTGGCCAGGGCTTCTTCCGCTTTATCATCGCCGTTGACGATGTTGGCGCAGGCCGCCCAGTCAAAGGCTTTGGCATCGATCAGGAACTTAAAGGCCTTGGCATCATCCCAGATCGCATTGACAAAAGCCGCCAATACAAACTGCTTGCTTTCAATCAGGAATTTAAAGGCTTTCTTATCGTCGCGGATGGCATCAAGCACGGCGAGCAATTCCTTATAATCATTGTTGACGAGCCAGTTGAAAGCCGCTACATCGCCCTGGATGTGGCTACACAGCTGTTCGATGGCATAGGTGGAATAGTGTTTCATACGCAGGCCCTGTGGGAAGCTCTAAGGTACAAATAATTTCTGTTCCACATTTGAAGATGCCCGCAAAACAAGTTTCAGGGCACACGTTAAAAAGCGTTAAACCTCAGTTTCGGCGATTAAAATAATAGTTACATTCGCAAACTATTGTCTTTGTAAACAGTTGTGTTTGTACTTATTGACAATAAGGAGAAGTAAAATGCGTTCTCCAGAGATTGCCTCACCAAAGACCCAGATCCGATGTATAAAACCGAAACATCTTTAATGACAGATGATATGAAATTAAATGAAGAAACCAGCATTCCGGTTGGTACCCGAGCTCTTATTCTGTCCAAGCTGTATTACAGTGTACTGAGTAAGAACCTGGAAAATCTGGATGTAGAACGCTATTATTCCATTCTCAACTTCCTGTATGATAACAATGGCTGTAACCAGCAATACATTTGCAACAACCTGGCCATCGATAAAACCGCTATGGTGAAAGTCATTGATTACCTCATCAAAGCCGGTTTTGTAGACAGGAACGTGAACCCGGAAGACAGGAGGGAGCATTTTATTGTGTTGACCAAAAAAGGCCTGAAACAAACCGAGGAGATCGTGAATTCATTTAAAGCCCTTGATGAAGACATTTTTGAAGGCATTACCCACGCTGATCGTGAAACCTTTGAGAGGGTGCTGAACCATCTGACGGTTCACCTGAAGCAAATGCCTTCTACCGACCTGTTCTTCAATTATAAAAAGACAGGCAGAAAAAAACGAAAACAGATCTCAACCTCACAGGTTAAATAGTTAACCGCAATACATCTTTGATATGAAAAAAATACCGAATTGGCTTATCGTTCTCGTGATCCTCGGATTGTTGATCGGTTCCAAATTTTTATTCTTTAATAAGAAAGAAGACCCGGCCGCAGCAGCCAAGGGAAAAGGCAATGCGCCTGTAGCTGTTAACTACTATGTGTTGCAGACGGATACATTTAATAACGATGTGTTTGCTACGGGTAAGATCGGTGCCTTCAACCAGATCGAGATCCTGCCCGAAGTAAGCGGCAAGGTTACTTCTATCCAGTTTAAGGAAGGCGAAACGGTCAATAAGGGGAGCCTCATGGTGAAGCTGAACGATGCCGACCTGCAGGCGCAATTGCTCAAGGCCAAAACACAGATGGAATTATCGGAGCTGAAACTGGGAAGGCTGCAAAAGCTGATCGCCATCAATGGCATCAGCCAGGAGGAGCTCGATGCGCAACAAAATGAGCTGAGCTCCTATAAGGCAGACCTGGCTTACATTTCAGCACAGATTGCCAAGACCAGCATTGTGGCGCCTTTTACCGGTGTGGTGGGTCTTAAAAATATCAGCGAAGGTTCTTTCGTTTCTTCACAAACACCTATTGCTACGCTGGTGCAGGTAAAGCCTTTGTATGTGGAATTTTCAGTACCTGAAAAATACAGCGCCCTGTTTACGAAGGGGATCGAGGTGAAATTTTCGAACGATAACCAGGTAACTGATAAAACGGAGAAAGCCAGGATCTATGCCATTGAGCCGATGGTGGACGAGAATACCAAAACCATTCGTGCCAGGGCCATGTACGATGGCAGCCACGCCTTTTACCCAGGAAGCTTTGTCAAAGTATACGCCGAGCTGGGGCAAGTGAAAAACGCGCTGATGGTGCCGACACAATGTGTGATCCCGACCCTGAAAGGCCAAAAAGTATTTGTCGTAAAACATAATACGGCGACGGAAGTGCCTGTTACCATTGGAGTCAGAACGGATACGAAGATCCAGATCCTGGAAGGGCTGCAGCCCGGAGATACCATCGTCACCACCGGCTTACTTTCCGTAAAAAAAGATGCTAAACTCAAACTTTTAAAACAAAGCCGGTAATGGATTTAGCCTCACTTAGCGTCAAGCGCCCTGTACTGGCCTGTGTTATGTCGATCATCATTGTGCTGTTCGGTGCCATCGGTTACAAATACCTGGGCATCCGGGAATTTCCTTCGGTAGATCCGCCGGTCATTACGGTGAGGACCAGCTACACCGGTGCCAACGCCGATGTGATCCAGTCGCAGATTACCGAGCCTCTTGAAAAAGTGATCAACGGGATCGACGGGATCCGCACGATCTCCTCTTCTTCCAACCAGGGCTCGAGTGTGATCACCGTCGAGTTTAACCTCAGCGCTAACCTGGAGGCCGCTGCCAATGATGTGCGCGACAAGGTATCGCAGGGCCTGAGGCAATTGCCCCAGGACATTGATGCACCGCCGGTAGTATCGAAAGCGGATGCGAACTCCGATCCGATCATTTCCATGACGCTGGTGAGCGATACGCGCTCGCTGCTGGAAGTGAGCGACTATGCCGAGAACGTGCTTGCGCAAAACCTGCAAACCATTTCGGGAGTGAGTGCCGTGCAGATCTGGGGTCAGCGCCGCTACTCGATGCGTATCCGCCTGATGCCTGAAAAGCTGGCCAGCTATAACCTGACGCCACTCGATGTGAGAACAGCGCTCGACAAGGAGAATGTAGATCTGCCCTCGGGTAAGATCGAAGGGAATATGACCGAGCTCACGGTAAACACGATTGGCCGCTTGTCCACGATACCTGAATTTGAAGGCATGATCCTGAAAGAAGAGGCGGGGAATATTGTCCGCCTGAGGGATGTGGCCAAGGTAGAGCTGGGAGCGGAGAACGAAGAAACCATCCTGAAAGAATCGGGTACGCCGATGGTGGGTCTGGCGCTGGTGCCGCAGCCGGGAGCCAATTACATTGATATCTCCGATGAGTTCTACAAGCGCTATGAGCAGCTGAAACGCGACCTTCCGAAAGATTACACCATTAACATCGCACTCGATAATACACGCTTCATCAAAAAATCCATTGTCGAGGTGGAGGAAACGCTCATCATTGCATTGGTGCTTGTGATCCTCATCATTTATTTGTTTTTCCGCGACTGGCTCATTGCCTTTCGTCCGCTTATTGATATTCCGGTATCGCTCATTGGTGCGTTCTTCATCATGTACCTGATGGATTATTCCATCAACGTTCTGACCCTGCTTGCCATTGTACTGGCGACGGGCCTGGTGGTGGATGACGGTATCGTGGTCACGGAAAACATCTTTAAGAAAATAGAAAAAGGCATGAAGCCTGAAGAGGCTGCCATTGAAGGAACCCGCGAAATTTATATGGCGGTTATTTCCACTTCCCTGACGCTTGCAGCCGTATTCATGCCGGTGATCTTCCTCGAAGGCTTTGTAGGCCGCCTGTTCCGCGAGTTCGGCGTGGTGATTGCCGGAGCGGTATTGATCTCTGCTTTTGTGTCGCTCACCTTAACACCCATGCTCAATGCCAAACTGGTAAAGAAAGACCCGCATAAGAAAAGTAAGTTCTATGTATGGACAGAGCCTTTCTTTACAGGCCTCGATAACTGGTTCAAAAAAACGGTGACGCGCTTTCTCGAAAAAAGATGGTGGGCTTTGGTGATCCTGGCGGTTTCCTTTGGTGCTATTTTCCTCTTTGGCTCACAGTTAAAATCAGAGTTATCGCCGCTGGAAGACCGTAACTGGCTGCGCTTGTCAGTGACCGCTCCCGAGGGGACTTCCTTTGAAGCGACGGATGCTTTGATCGACCGTGTTTCCGGCTTTATCGCCGATTCGGTTCCCGAAAAGGCCGTTTGTCTCACCGTGACAGCTCCGGGCTTTGCAGGCTCGGGTGCAGTGAACACCGGCTTTGTGCGCCTGGCGCTTACGGAATCGGATAAGCGCGAACGCTCGCAGCAGGACATTGCCGCTTACATCAGCAAGAACCTGGCACAGTTCCCGGAAGGAAAGGTGTTTGTGATCCAGGAGCAGTCGATCTCTTCGGGTGGAGGGCCGCGGGGAGCCTTGCCGGTGCAGTTTGTATTACAAACGAATGATTTTAATAAGCTGCGCGAGAAGCTACCGAAGTTTCTCGAGGCAGCCAATAAAAATCCAACCTTCCAGGGAGTGGATGTGAATTTGAAATTCAATAAGCCCGAGCTGATCATCGAGATCAACCGCGATAAGGCAAGGACATTAGGAGTATCGATTGCAGATGTGGCGCAGACCATCCAGCTTGCCCTGAGCGGGCAGCGTTTCGGTTATTACATCTCAAAAGACAAGCAGTACCAGGTGATCGGGCAGGTAAACCGCGAGAACCGCGACGATCCGGAGGACATCAGCCGTTTGTATGTAAGGAACAACCTCGGGGCCATGATCCAGCTGGATAATATCATTACGGTTGTGGAAAGAAGCAGCCCGCCGCAGTTATACCACTATAACCGCTACCAGTCGGCCACTGTGCAGGCCGGCCTGGCTCCGGGTAAAACCATCGGCGATGGCATTGATGCGATGAACAAGATTGCTTCCGAAGTGCTGGATGACAATTTCACGACCGCCCTCACAGGTGCTTCGAGGGATTTTGCGGAAAGCTCTTCCAATATTATTTTCGCTTTCGGCCTGGCCTTGCTGCTTATTTATTTATTGCTGGCGGCGCAATTCGAAAGCTTTGTGGAGCCGATCATCATCATGTTCACGGTGCCGATGGCCCTTTCCGGCGCGGTATTCTCGCTCTGGTATTTCGATCAGACGCTGAACATCTTCAGCCAGATCGGGATGATCATGCTCATCGGGCTCGTGACCAAGAACGGGATCCTGATCATCGAATTCACCAACCAGCTGCGGGAGCGTGGCATGAACGTCCGGGAAGCGTTGATCGAAGCATCTACCGCACGGTTGAGGCCGATCCTGATGACAAGCCTTGCCACCATTCTTGGTGCCTTGCCGATTGCGATGGCATTGGGAGCAGGCTCCAAAAGCCGGATGGGAATGGGGATCGTGATCGTAGGAGGATTGCTGTTCTCCATGGTGTTAACACTGTTCGTGATTCCCGCTATTTATTCCTTCCTGGTAAGGGATACGAAAAAGAAGGACGGTGAGGGGAAAGATCTGCATCCTGTGGTGACCGGTGAGCACGGACACAACGACAGCTTATCTGTAAAAGAAGAAAAATAATCATGAGAAAGCCTTTTTATACCTTATATATCCTGATCCTCGTTTTGGGTCATGCCGCTGTAGCCCAGACTACGCTTACTGTAGAAGATGCCATTAAGACCGGCCTGGAAAAAAATTACAATGTGATGATCGCCAAAAATAACCAGGAGATCGCCAAAGTACAGAATAATTTCGGGGCAGCGGGCATGTCGCCTTCGGTGACCGTAAACGGGAACCTCAACCTTTCTTCCCTGAACTCGCACCAGGAATTCAATACGGGTGTGGTGCAGGACAGAAACGGCGCACAGGCCAATACAACAGGTGCCTCCCTGAATGCTTACTGGACGGTGTTTGACGGCTTGAAAATGTTTGCGATAAAAAAACGCCTCGATGCCAATGAGCAATTATCGGCTATTTATTTAAAACAGCAAATGGAAAATACGGTCTACGATATTGTGTCAGCCTATTACAATATTGTGAGGATCAATGAGCTGATTAAAGCGGCTAAACAGAACCTCGAGATCTATGATGAGCGTTTGAAAATAGCAAAGCTGAGACTAGAGATCGGCTCCGATTCCAAAGTGGAGGTGCTTCTTTCGCAATCGGATTATAATAAGGCCAAGACAGCGATCATGCAGCTGGAGCTGGATTTGCTGAATGCCAAAACGCAATTGAACACGCTCATCAACCAGCCGGTGGATACGGATTTCAAAACCACGGATTCCATCATGGTGAATTACAATCCGACCTATGAGGACCTGAAAAAAAGCGCTCTGTCTACCAACTCCGCTATCCAGATCTCAAGAAAAAGTGAGCTCATCACGCAGCAGCGTGTGAAGGAATACCGCTCCGCTAATTTGCCCTTCATTCAGCTCAATGCCTCGTATACGTTTTTGAGAAGCCAGAGCCAGGCGGGGATTGTGTTCCTGAACCGGCAAACGGGCCTCAATGGCGGCATTACCGCCAGCTGGTTATTGTTTAACGGCATGCGTAATCAGAAGTTGGTAAAAGAGGCCAATCTCCTGGCCTTGAACCAGCGCTATATCACACAGCAAACAGAGCAGCTGGTCGATGGAACGGTGTTTGTCAATTTCAAGGCTTTCCAGATGAATAAGCAGATTGTAGAGCTGGAATCGCAGAACCTCAGCGATTCCAAAGACGTGCAGGTGGTATCGCTCGAACGTTACAAGATCGGGAAAGCCAACCTGCTGGAAACCATCGAAACGCAGAAGAACCTGGAAGATGCCCAGGTGCGTTACATCAATGCGCTCTATGCCATCAAGCTTGCCGAAACGGAATTGCTGAGGACCAATGGTGCGCTGATAAAATAATAGTTTAACTTACGTTGCAGCAGTTACGAAATCACTCGGATGGGTTTACCCGAAGTAATGAGTGTGATTGCATCAGCAGTGAACCAGCGCCGGGTTGGAGTGATGTTGTCTGAGCCGGAATGTGTGATGGCAACAGCTCCAGGGCGTCCAACTAAATATAAGTTAATAGACGTATACAGCCTACTGAGCATTAAAGCTCACACGCACCTTTGCCGTGATGGTGAGGTAACCCGGCTCGATGAGGTAGTTGTCGCCTCCCATTTTATAAGTAAGCCTGCCGGCATTTTTTTTATCTTTCAGGCTATACCAGTTATAATCTTCCGTATTCAGATCTTCAACGGCATAAGCTTTCCCTAATGCCAGGAAAAGCCCTGTGCTGAGTTGTCTGGCTTTTTTCTTCGCATCCGCCACAGCTTCTTCCCTTGCCTGTGTTTTATATTTGTCGTAGAAGGATGTTCGGTAGTCGATATAGACATAGTATCTGTAACCGAGTGTATAGAGCTCCAGCAAATATTTGTCGAGCTTTTTGAGATCCGTGATCGTGACGAACACTTCCTTGTAATAGGCAGCGCTATCCAGCTGTATGAATGTCTTTGACATATCGGCTTCGTTGAAATCGAAGAGCCTGATTTTGGTATCCTCTTCCTTAAAGATCTCGAATGCCGGTTTGTTGTCGCCGCCGTTCAGCTGCTTTTTGATCCGGATACCCAGGATTACATAATCGGGGATCACTTTTACAACCGCTTCACCTGTAACACTGATGTGGGGCGGCTCCTGCGTGGTTTGGGAGAGTGCCTGTAAACAAACAAAGAAAAGACAAAGGCTCAGAATAGGTTTCATGGAAAGAGTAGGGGATAAGGTTGTCAGCTATCACGAGGCCCAATAAAGCCTCAGGATTTATTGAATCGCATCTGGATCACGCCGATAAAGGCTTCCTTAAAGATTTTGGTGCTCATTTTGCTGACGCCAAGCACGCGGTCGGTAAACATGATCGGTACCTCCACGATCTTAAATCCTTTTTTGACAGCGCGGTACTTCATTTCGATCTGGAAGGCGTAACCCATAAACCTGATCTTATCGAGCTCGATGCTTTCCAATACTTTGCGTTTGTAGCATTTGAAGCCCGCCGTTGTATCTTTTACGGGAATCCAGAGGATCATCCGCACGTAGATGGAAGCGAAATAAGATAAGAGGATGCGTTTCATATCCCAGTTGCTCACATTGCCGCCTTTCACGTAACGAGAGCCTACAGCCACATCGGCGCCTTTTTCACAGGCCTCCAGCAGGCGCGGCAGGTCGGCAGGATTGTGGCTGAAATCGCAATCCATTTCGAAGATGTAATCATAATTCCTGGCGAGTGCCCATTTGAAACCGTGAATGTAAGCGGTTCCCAGGCCCAGCTTGCCTTTGCGCTCTTCGATGTGAAGCTTGGCAGTGTATGTGTTTTGCAGTTCTTTTACTTTGGCGGCAGTTCCGTCGGGCGATCCGTCATCCACAATGAGAAGCTCAAATTCACGTGGCAATGAAAACACCGTGTGGATCATTTTTTCAATGTTTTCAATCTCGTTGTAAGTAGGAATTATAACCAGGTTCTTGCCCATAAATCTCAAAGTGTAAATATAATATAATTAATGTGGTTTATGAAAAGCGCCGGTATCTGGGGATTATTTTCCTCTTCCTGTTAATTTAGGTTAAGCCCTAAGTTTATTTGGCATGGTTTTTACCTGTCGTGCTGTCGAAATAAATTAGTTTTGGTTATGAAATAGCTATTTCAGCGGCTATACCATCACGACGCATCGTGACAAATTTAGAACTATTAAAAAACAATAAATACCTGCGTATGAAAGTTTTAACCGCCATCGCTTTTATCCTGCTCAGTTTGGCAGGCTATAGCCAGGATACGATTCCGAAGCCTGTAAAAACAACAGGCGTTGCCAGCTTTTACGCCTCTAAGTTCAACGGCCGTAAAACCTGCTCCGGGCAAAAGTTCAGCAATGATAGCCTGACAGCCGCCCATAAAAGCCTGAAATTAGGGACCTATGTGCAGGTAAAGAACCTTAAAAACGACTCTACGGTTGTGGTGAGGATCAACGACCGCTTGCCGAAGTCTTCGAGGCGAAGCATTGATCTTACCCAGAGGGCAGCCAAACAGCTCAATTTTATGAAGGCCGGCCTGGCCAGGGTTGAAATAACGGTGCTCGACAGTGCAGATAGGAAGATCGTTAATAAAGACACCGCCAAAAAATAAGGAGAATCGCATCACGTTCCTCAGCTATAGGACTGTCAGCATTTCACCGGGGGCTCCCGGCCTTGCTCTATCATGATTTTATTGAAATAATTAGTAATTTGCAGCGTAAAAATACCTGTACCTCATCGAACAGGCTTAACGTATTGCTATGCCAACACTTCTTATAAAAAATGCTACGCTGATCAACGAAGACGAATCCTTTGTATCGGATGTCCTGATCGAAGGCGATCTCATTACCCAAATAGACAGGGACATCACGCACGCTAGCGCGAGGGTGATAGATGCCGAAGGGTTATTACTCATTCCCGGAGCTATCGACGACCAGGTGCATTTCAGGGAACCGGGCCTCACGCATAAAGGTGAGATCTATACTGAGGCGAAAGCTGCTGTGGCCGGAGGGGTCACTTCCTATATGGAAATGCCCAATACCAACCCACAGACGGTGACGCTGACCGAGCTTGAAAAGAAGTATGATCGCGCCAAAGCCTGTTCGCTGGCCAATTATTCCTTTTATATGGGAGGCACCAATGTGAACCTGGAAGAGACGCTGAAAGTAGATTACCGGAATGTGTGCGGCCTCAAATTATTTATGGGCTCCAGCACCGGCGATATGCTGGTGGATAATGAGAAAACGCTGGAGGGATTTTTCTCCAAAGCCAATACGCTCATTGCCACGCACTGCGAGTATGACCCGATGATCAAAGAAACGCAGGCCAGGATCGTGGCAGAATACGGTGAAGACCTGCCGGCCTATTTTCACCCGGTGATCCGCAGCGAAGAAGCCTGTTTCCGCTCCTCTTCCTTTGCCGTCAATCTTGCTAAAAAATACGATACGCGCCTGCACATCCTGCATATTTCTACGGCTAAAGAGCTGGACCTTTTTACGAATAAGATCCCACTGAAGAAAAAACGCATCACCGCCGAAGCCTGCATTCACCATTTGTGGTTCAATGATGACGATTACACTAAGAAAGGCAATTTCATTAAATGGAACCCGGCCGTGAAAACGGAATATGACCGCGCTCATATTTTTGAAGCGGTGCTGGATGGCAGGATCGATGTGATCGCTACAGACCACGCTCCGCATACCCTCGAGGAAAAACAATTGCCGTACCTGAAAGCCCCAAGCGGCGGGCCTTTGGTGCAGCATTCGGTGCTGGCCATGCTCGAGTTTTATAAGCAGGGCAAGATCAGTCTTGAGAAGATTGTGCGCATGATGTCGCATAACGTGGCCGACATTTTTCAGGTGGAGAAACGCGGCTACATCCGCGAGGGTTATTTTGCCGATCTTGTGCTGGTAGACCTCAACAAACCCACACCGGTTACCAAAGAATCGCTCCTATACAAATGCGGCTGGAGCCCCTTTGAAGGCACAACGTTTTCTTCCAGCATCAGTAAAACGATTGTGAGCGGGCACCTGGTATACGACAACGGGGCTTTTGACGAAAGTGCCAAAGGGCAGCGCCTTCAGTTTAAACGGGTTTAGTAAGGGATTAACTCTGAGTTCATTAACTCGTTTTAGCGGGTAATATTACCTGAAATAACGTGGAAAAAATTAACCGCAGCCTGTTTACAACCTGTATTTACAAAGCGCCATTTGTTTTTTCATGTGCGGTACTTTTGGGGTAATAAAAACTATTATCAAATGAAAAAAACAGCTACAATGATTGCTTTGGCATTAGGGATTACCAGTGCCTCAGCCCAGGATCTGACTTCAAAAAAAGGAGAACCTTATTTGCCTGAAGCAGGAGATTACGCCGTGAGCATCGATGCGACTCCATTCCTGTATTATGCCGGAAATTTTTTCGGAAAATCTAATTTCACAAACAACAATGGTTTGATCACTACCGGAAACCCGGCTCCAACCTGGAATTTCCTGAACGGGAACAATACCATCACCGGTAAGTATTTCGTAGATGCGAATACTGCTTACAGGCTGGGCCTGCGCCTGGGCTTTGCATCGGGTAAAGACCGCCGGATGGTGGCAGCATTGCCTACTTCTACGGTTAACTCTTATCCTGAGGCCGATGCTACTGTAGAAAATACACGTAAGCAAACCAGGACTAACCTGGGTGTAACGGCAGGTATCGAAAAGCGTCGTGGTAAAACCCGCTTACAAGGGTTCTACGGAGCAGATGCAGGGATCTTTTTCAGCTCTGTGAAAGATAAATATACTTACGGAAACGACCTGGTAGGAAACGCAAATCCTGCAACAGCTGTAAACGTTGTTGCTGCAGATGATTTCGGTGGTGCTTTAGGTAACAGCAACACAACAACTACAAGCTTATCGACAGGCCAGGCAGGCGCTGCCCGTGCTTTAGAAGCAAAATCAGGCTCTACCTTCTCGTTTGGTGTAAGGGCATTCATCGGCGCGGAATATTTTATTATTCCTAAAATGTCTATCGGCGGCGAATTCGGTTGGGGTGTAGGCCTTTCATTAACCGGAAAAGCAAAATCAACTTATGAATCAGTAGGTCTGCCTAACGGTGCTACCAATACAACAGTTGGTGAAACAAAAATCGAAGGCGGAAAATCATCAGGCTTCGGATTTGATACCGATTCAAGAAACGGTGTATTCGGTCCTAACGCGTCTTTACGCGTAACATTCCATTTCTAAGAAACGGAATAGGTTTTAAACAAAGAGAGCAGCACAACGCTGCTCTTTTTTTATGTGTTATTCTTGTCCCGAGTTGTCCCTTCGAGTGCCGGCCGACTGTTCCTTTTCGGGCGGCGTATCGAGAAGTGTTCTCGATTACTCCCGATAGTTATCGGGATTTTGCAAGATCCGCCTGTGTCGTAACGAACTGACTTAAAAATTATACTCTCATTTCCGGGTTTCGTCAGCATGTATTCTTCCCGACTCTGAACCTATTAAAAATTCTGCGTCCTTTGTATATTACTTCGGGCTCTTTGCGGTTAAATGATTAATCTTCCAAATTATAATTGTTCAAAAAGGAAAGATCGGTGCTCTTAGCGGCCTTATACCTTAAGCGGCCCCTGTAGTAGAACTCTGTACAGATCGCCTTGATGCTTTCATCGGTGCTTTTTCCAATCTCAGGAACGTAATTACTTTCCAGGACATCAATCTTGGTGGTGATGGAGGGAGAGGCCGGCACAAAGGCACAGGCCAGCGTTTTTTGTTTGCTTTCCTGGTTGATCCGCTCAAAGAAATAGATCTCGCCTTTTTCGCTTTTGTTCTTCACGGCCTCCTTCCTCACGAACACGACACTGTCCGGCTTCGTTTTCTCCTTCAGCGACGTGTTATTATCAGAGTAGCTGTAATCATACAACTCGATTTCCGCTTCGACTTTTGTTTTACAGAAAGCTTCCTGCGACAGGTTGCTCTTATCAAATTTGTCGGCCATTTTCAGCGTGCTCAACTCATTATAGGCTTTCAGCCTGGTTTTCGGATTGTTACTGAAAAATTTCCAGAGCGTATCGTTTACAGGGATTTTATTCCTGGTAGCGATTACCGTGATGTTGAGCAGATTTCGCTCGTTCTTGATCCGGAACAATTTATCGAACCAGGCTTTCACACCGGGATTGGAGGCATAGTAGGGAGCCAGTACCACGGCATAATTCTCGATCATGGTGCTATAGCTCGGGTATGTTTTTTTAGTGGACTTTGTACTCACGGTGCTGTTAGCGCCGTCTTTATCGGCATACATGGCGGCAAGCTCTTCGGCCATCTGCATGGCTGCGGCTTCATCGTCGTCGCCATAAGAAGCTTTGCCCGATTTGGAAGAAGAGGTGTTGTAGCGTTTGAGCTCATTGGAAGCGTCTGTCAGCAACACCGGCAGCTTCGTCGTGTATTTAGCCGATGGGATCAGGTCCCGGATTACCATATCCGAAAACAGCGTGAACACCGGGTTGCGGTACTCTTCGAACGTAGAGAGCGAAAGCAGGTCGGGGAAAAAGCCCGTGCAGAGCTCCAGCGAATCGTAGAGCGGAGCGAGCACATCGCTTACTGTGCTTTGATCGCCGGTAAGCGGCGTCTTATTTTTCAAAAGGTCGAAGAGCGTAGCGTAGCTGTTCTTTGTTTTCAGATAAGCCAGGCCTTTGATGATGCATACCTGCATGTAGCTGCTGTCTTCATAATGATCGTACAGCGTTTTGTACACGGGGATCACACTTTCATTTTTGAAGGTTCCGGCGTTGATCAGCAGCACAGCTCTTGACTCTTCGCTGATTTTTAAAAATTCGGGACTTCCCAGGTAGGCAATCACATCTTTAGCCGCCACAGGATCCATGTAATTGTTGTAAAGCGATTGTGTCGCTGCATATTTGACGGAGCTGTCGGCAGAGCTCAGGTTCTTCAGCATGAGTGCCGTTTTATTGATGTAAATGGATTTTGTAAAGGCGCTGTCGCTTGGCCTGAAGGTTTCAAAAAATCCGGCTGCCCAGCCGGTCAGGCCGTTGATGGTATCACCTACCGCCGAAATGTTGTAGAGCAAGCCGTCTTTGAGGTAAAATTTTTGGCGGATCATGGAGGAGCAGGCCGTGTCTTTCAGGATCAGCTCCATGGTTTCGCAGGAATTTTCTTTTCCCAGCGTTGTTTTGCTCACGATGAAGCCGCGTGTCACATTCTTCTTCACATCGCCCCAGAACTCAGCCGGGTTGCGGTAATCGTAGTCGTTGAACTTCTCATACTCCACACGAACACGCTCACCCGAGGAAGGCGAATAATAGCTTTTCGATTTGGAATTGTAATCAAAGTCGGTGCTGTGGTTTTTCTTGTCACGCTCTTTTTGTTGCTCTTCATAGAAAACAGTCATTGCTTCCTCCAGGTAGTTTTTATCTTCCGGTGTGAGCTCGTCCCTGACGCTAAAGGCATAGTCCTTATCGGTAATCACTTTGATCTCGTTGAGGTATTTGAAATCCGTGAGCTTGAACGAAGAGAAGAAACCGGCGGGGTAGGCGGCAGTACTGTTGGCAATGGCATACACCAGGTAATAATGCACGCCTTTGATGAAGATCTTGCCATAAAACGTTTTGCCGATAGCCGTATTCTCACCCGAAAAGCGAATGCAGGAATAATTCTGCTCACGTGTCAGCTCCTGTTTGGTATTGGTGCTGAAATTGAAATTTTTGAGCGCGTTCTTGCTCAGCATATTCAGCTCGAAGGTATCCTCCTCCAGGTAATCGAAGTCGTTATAGTAATAGTGCGTCACACCGTTGGTGGTCTGCTCTTTTTTATCATAGGAGAACCAGGTTTCCGCCAGGCCCTGTACACCGGAGCGTTTGGAGTAAAGGTATTTAGAGGACTGGTTGGCGTTTACCGAGAATCCTGCCGTTGGCGGAGAGTAGGTGTATTTCTCCGACTGTTTTTTAGGAATGAATTTAATGGAGCTGAAAAAGCGGTTGCCTTCGCTGCCCTTCACATAATCGCCTTTGCCGCTCATTTTAATGACGAGCACTTCATTCTCCGGGAAAAAGATCATGGCGCGCTGGTAGTCGCCGCGCTTGGTACGGTTCATAATATCCAGGCCTTTCACGCCCGTGTTCGATGTGATTTCTTTTTTGGAAATGATTTTGCCCGGAATGTATTCATACAACAGGCTGTCGATCTTGGCCATCATGGTAGCCTCATTGCCATTGTAGAGGGAGGCATAGGTCAGCTGGCGCGAGATCACGTAATAAGAGCCGTTTGTCATATCGGTAGCCAGGTCGAAAGAGAGGCCGCCGATGGTCGCAAGGTTTACAGGTGCTTCAAACAGCTCGTAGCTGAACAAAGAATCTTTGGAGTACTGCAAGGAGAATGGATTTTTCTTCTGGATCTCTTCAATGGCTTCTTTTTGTTTAGCGCCTTTTTTGGTAATCGTGTTAGCCACCGGCCTCAGCTTGTATCCCATGGCGCGGAGCAGTTCAATCACTCCCGTTTTGCCCGGTAAGTGCGCGGCACCAATGCCCGAAAAGAGGCTGCCCGTTTTACAGATCGAATCAATGTTATGCGCCATGATGATGTTGCGGTCATCGATGAGGTATTTTTTGGTGTTCTGGTACTTGTAGGTCAGCTGTGTGAGGCTGTCCAGGGCATCGAGGTCGCCGCTTTTGTAAGACTCCTTGATCTCGTTCTGTACTTTGAAATAGTCGACCTTGGAGCGTGATGGATTGTAGGTATAGTTGACATCGGCCGCGCTGGCTTTGGATGCCATAATGAGGGAGTTATTGAAGTCTTCCAGGCTCACAATCTTTTTGCCCAGCCGGGAACCCGCTTTGTAAATGAACAGATCCACATAAGTATCCTCCTCATGCTCGCTGCTCCTTTCGCTGTTGCGGTACAGGAGGTTATTGATGATGTCCGGGTCGTTGTTGAGCATCTCGCCGTACTGCCTGTTGGTCGGGAGCTGCGGTTTGAACGCGTCGCCATAAAAATCGGAATGGAAGCCCAGGTTCACATTGCTGAGCTTCTCAAGCAGGCCCGACTGTTTCATGTTCTTCAGCCACTGGTCGGGGTTCGATTCGAGGCCTACTGTATTCACGCTGTTTACCGCTACAAAAAAAGAATCCGATAAATGGAAGGCCAGCTTGCTGCTCACATGCATGGTGCCATACAGGTAAGAAGGCTTGCTCAGCCCGTTACCCGTAATTTCCCATAAGAGGCTTGGGTATTTTTTCTGGGAAACGAGAGAGGTGCTTAGAAATAAAAAACACACCAGGGAAATACCCAGGCATTTAGGTTTCAAAAAAAATGTCATAAAGGAGGATTTCAAAATCAATACTCGCGGAACTAAATTCCGCATCAATTTAGCTATTATTTCGCGAACAGCGCGGGGCTTACGTCGAATTTAACTCTTACTGAAAAGGCTATCCACAAACTCTGTGCGGTTGAATACCTGCAGGTCTTCCATTTTTTCGCCCACACCAATGTATTTTACGGGGATCTTAAATTCATCGGAAATGCCAATCACCACGCCGCCTTTGGCCGTTCCGTCGAGTTTGGTCAGGGCCAGTGCGCTCACATCGGTTGCGGCTGTAAACTGCCTGCATTGCTCCACGGCGTTTTGCCCGGTGCTGGCATCAAGCACCAGAAGCACGTCATGCGGCGCGTCAGGAATCACCTTCTTCATCACATTGCGGATCTTGGTAAGCTCGTTCATCAGGTTGATCTTGTTATGCAAGCGGCCGGCGGTATCAATGATCACCACATCGGCGCCTTTGGCTTTGGCACTGCTCAGCGTATCAAAGGCCACGCTGGCCGGGTCGGCATTCATGCCCTGCGAAACAATGTCCACGCCCACACGCTGGCTCCAGATGGTGAGCTGCTCTACGGCAGCCGCGCGGAAGGTATCGGCAGCGCCCAGCATCACGCTATAGCCTGCTTTTTTGAACTGGTGGGCCAGCTTGCCGATGGTGGTGGTTTTGCCAACACCGTTGACGCCCACAACCATAATCACGTAAGGCTTTTTATCGGCCGGCAATTCAAAGCCGGCAGCATCTACCGAATTATTTTCGGTAAGGAGGCCCGCCACTTCTTCTTTCAGTACCGTGTTGAGTTCGGTGGTGCTAACATATTTATCGCGGGCCACGCGCTCCTCAATGCGTTTAATGATCTTTAGGGTGGTATTGACGCCCACATCGCCCGAGATCAGCACTTCCTCCAGGTTGTCGAGCACATCGGCGTCTACCGTCGATTTTCCGGCTACCGCTTTGGCCAGTTTTCCGAAAAAGCTCTCTTTCGTTTTCGATAAGCCTTCATTTAAGCTTTCCTTCTCTTCTTTTCCGAATAATTTACTGAAAAATCCCATAAGTGTGAATAACGTCCTGTTTAGTGCCTACAAATGTATTAAAATATTATGGAACACTGATTTTGTTTTTTAGGGGACGCCGATGACGATGATCGTACAACGATTAAGCCTGGCAGGTTCAATAAACATCTTACAAAGCCTGAAAATCAGCGTCATCAGTGCGATAGCCCTCAGGCCTATGCCTATCAAAAACAAAAAAAGCTCCCTCGGGTTGAGGAAGCTTTTTAAGACGTATTTATCTGTGCTGAAATTATTTTTTCAGAAAATCTGCTACTAATTCGTTTTGCACAATCTCTTCCCTGAAAGCGTAAGCTCCTGTTTTAGGGGATTTGATCACTTTGATCACTTTGGTAAAGCTGTTTCCTTTACCGGTTTTGAGTGTTGCAACTACCTTCTTTGCCATTGTATTGTCGTTTTAAAGGATTATTTAATTTCTTTATGCTCCGTCATTTTTTTCAAAATCGGGTTGTATTTTTTCAATACAATACGGTCAGGCGTATTTTTCTTGTTTTTAGTCGTAATGTAACGGGAAGTTCCCGGTTTACCGCTGTCTTTGTGCTCTGTACACTCTAAAATTACCTGAATTCTATTACCTTTCTTTGCCATTTTCTATGATTTTAATGGAATTAAGCTAAAATTCCGCCTTCTACAGCATCTTTTAAGCAAGCAAAAATTCCTTTTTTGTTAATGTTTTTAATTGCAGAAGTTGATACGCGAAGTACCACCCATTCTCCTGTTTCAGGAACGAAAAACTTTTTAGTTTTCAAGTTTACTTTGAACTGGCGACGAGTTTTCCTGTTAGAGAAAGAAACGTGGTTTCCTTTCATCGCTTTTTTTCCTGTTAATTGACAAATACGTGACATGTTATTTATTTCTTAAAATGTGTTTCCCCTCAAAAAGGGACGCAAATATACTATCTTTTTTTAAACCTACAAAAAATCCTGCCCTTTTTTCTTAAATAATATCTGTAACGCTTAAAAGAAAACAGGTTTTTGCAATATTAGTGCAAAAACCTGTTTCGAAAACGATCTTATTTATTTGGAAAAACGGCTTTTACGTTCCCCGCCTTCCCGCGTTCCGCCATACGTTTTACGCTCGCCACCTTCACGGTTTCCGCCGTAAGTTTTGCGCTCGCCATATGATTTGCGCTCGCCGCCGAAAGACGATTTGCGGTCTCCGTCACGGCTTCCGCCGAAAGACCTGCGCTCGCCACCGCCAAACGCTTTACGCTGGCCGTCTTCACGCGATCCGCCACCGAAAGAGCGTTTCTCGCCGTATCCGCCGCTTTTAGCTTTCGATACCTCAAAAGATACCGGGCGTGCGTTGAATTCGATTCCTGCCTGATTCAGCTTTAAGAAATCATCCATGTGCTTGTTCTCCGTTTCAAAGAAGGAGAAGCTGTTTTTCACATCGATGTTGAAGATCATGCGTGGGTGTACGCTGGAAATTTCAGTTAAGAAATCTTTAATCGAGTTGCGGTTAAATCCGTCGAGCTGGCCCATGTTCACAAAGAAACGGGTAGTTTTTCCGTTCGGAGCACCGTCGCCACCGGAGTTAAGATCCTGTGAATTCTGGTAGTACGTATAGAAGCGGTTGAATTCCTCGGAAACAAAGCGCTTGATCAGCTCTTCCTTATCCAGGTCTTTCAGCTCCTCATAAATTTTCGGAAGGTATTTTTCGATCTCGTCATCCTTCACTTCCACGTTATGTAACTTATGCACTAAATGGAAGAGTTGTTTCTCACACACATCAACGCCTGTAGGCACATCCGCTTTGGTGAATTTACTTTGGATGATGCGCTCGATCTCTTTAATTTTGAAGCTCTCCTTAGGAGTAACGATCGCAATGGCAATACCCGATTTACCGGCACGGGCAGTACGTCCGCTACGGTGCGTGTAGTTCTCAGCATCTTCAGGCAGGTTGTAGTTGATCACGTGTGTCACGTTATTCACGTCGATACCGCGGGCCGCTACGTCGGTAGCTACCAGCATCTGTAAAGTACGGCTACGGAAACGCTTCATCACTAAATCACGCTGTGCCTGTGAAAGGTCACCGTGTAAAGCATCGGCATTATAGCCGTCTTTAATTAATTGATCGGCTACATCCTGTGTTTCCGCTTTGGTACGGCAGAACACGATACCGAAAATATCCGGGTAAAAATCGGCAATACGCTTCAGGGCCGCATAACGGTCGCGTTGCTGTACCTGGTAATAGATGTGCTCGATGTTTTCGTTACCGGAGTTTTTCTTACCTACAGAGATCGACAAAGGATTCTCCATGTATTTGCTGGCAATACGCTCAACCTCACGTGGCATGGTCGCTGAGAATAACCAGGTGTTTTTGGTAGGAGGCGTGTTGCTCAGAATTTCATCGAGGTCATCCTTAAAGCCCATGTTCAGCATTTCATCCGCTTCATCCAGCACAACGATGTCTACATGAGATAAGTCGATGGCTTTTCGTTCGATCATATCGATCAGGCGGCCCGGAGTTGCTACGATTACCTGGGAACCTGCTTTGACATCGCGGATCTGGCCCATGATAGGCGCACCACCGTATACGGCAGTTACTCTTAAGCCGCTGATGTATTTTGAATAATTGATTAAATCTTTGCTGATTTGCACACACAGCTCACGCGTTGGTGCTAAAATTAAAGACTGTGTGAATTTAGAGGTTAAGTCTAATTTTTGTAATAAAGGCAGGCCAAATGCTGCTGTTTTTCCTGTTCCTGTTTGTGCCAATGCTACCATGTCGGTAGATTTGTCCTGCAACTGAGGAATAGTTTGTTCTTGAATGGGCGTAGGATTTTCGAAGCCCATTTCAGTTACGGCTTTAAGGAGCATGGGCTCCAAGCCTAAGTCTTGAAATGTCATTTGTTTGAATTAAATTGTTTATACTAGCTGCTAAATGAGATTTAATTTCCGCAGTAGCTGTAACCATTTGATAGCCCGACGTAGGCGCGATTACAATGTGATTGGATGCAAATATTAAATCTATTGCGGCGCAAAGATACGACTATTTTCGTTAATAACAAATTATTAACAGAATTTGATGGTTTTGAACAATTGCCGTTTCAGTCCGGCTTATGAAGAGTGCTGTGTTTTCAAGGGGTTCAGGACCATCGCCTCACATCGGTTAATTTAAAAGCCTCCTAATTGGGAAATTAAGCGTAGCTTTAAATACCGTCAGGAATCATAAAAGCGGTCTAAAATGAAGGACGGGGACAATTACACAAGGAATAAGATCGTTGAAATGATGTTTGGCGAATGGATGTTGAAAAGCGATGGAATGAACATATCCATTAAAATCAACAACCGGAAACTCCTGATCACCAGAACAAAAAAAGGATTGACTTCCATCGATGAGATTTCTACAGCGTCCAGGTGGGAGAAGGATCAATTGTTGTTTCTCGAAAAATCAATTTATTATGTGACCTATGCCGATGAGTTTGAACTCGTCTTTGGCGAACGCAATCCCGCCCCGGGCAAAGGAACTGCCTGGGAAAAGAAATTTGAGAGAGTCTAGCCGTAGCTGTACCGGCGTTTTTGTACATTTAATGAATTCCTTATGACCATCTATTACCCGGCATATTTACTGCTTCAGAAAATCTATAACGAGCAGCTTCGCAGTCTTAAAAACTTCACGGTATATAAAGCCAATGATTGGGAAGACGAATTCGGAGAACATATTCAGAGTAGTGTGGTCTTTGAGGCCATTGCTTTTCTGGAGCGTAAAAAACTGGTGACTGTCACCAGCTTCCGGGAATGCAGCACCTGCAGCATGACGGAGGAAGGTAAGCAGGCCTGTAAGAAATTTGAAAACTCGGAAGAGTATAAGATCTGCCGCAAAAATGAAAAAAGTGACAGTCTTGCCCTGCATGAAAGCAACATGCAGCACTTCTTCGATCAGAAGAACAGGGAACAGTACCAGGAGAAACAGAGGATGAAGCTGATGAAGGCCTGTTCCGACTTTTTTGGTGCTTTATAAAAAAACGTTTAGAGTTTCAGCGATTGTGTAATAGAGATCACGCTGCTGATGATAAGCTGAATCCCAATAGACAGGACAATAAATCCCATGATCTTCGACATGGCCTTTAAGCCCGCCTGGCCCATGTATTGCAGTATTTTCGGAGCGAGCAGGAAGATCACCAGGATGCTGAGGCTCACCAGCAAAATTGAAAGAATGACATACGCCGAATGGCTGAGATGATGATCGGTCTGGATCGACAGGTTAATCAAAAACGAAATGGAGCCTGGGCCCGAGAGTAAAGGCATGGCTAGCGGCGTAAAGGAGATGTCCTCCTTGTGCAGGGACTCTTCCTGTATCTTCCGGCCGATGTCCTTTTTGTGCGTCGCGTTTAATAGCTGAAAGCCCGAGCGGGCAATAATAATGCCTCCCGCAATTTTCAGAGCGTTGATAGAGATGCCGAAGAATTCCAGGACATAATTTCCGATCAGAAAAGATACGATGCAGATGACAAACACGTTTAAGCTTGTTTTGAAGATCTGCTTCTTTACCCAATTGGCCGGGTGCTGAGCCGTGAGCGATAGAAACACCGGAATGCCGCCCAAAGGATTAATCAACGATAAAAGGGAAATATAATTACTGAGAAGAAACGAAAACATGAAGTAAAATAATACGGGCGCAAAAATACAGTAAGGTCTGCAGACCAATATTACCAATGTTTTATGATAGTATTACGAATAAGGTTCCTGTCTTAAAACGTCACCGTCAGCGAAAGCTTATATGCCATGTTATCTTCCCACTTCGGATAAGCATAAGCGCCGTAGCGCATGAAGGCGCCACCGCCCAGGCCCAGGTAGCACACGTTGAAATAATTGGCGCGGATGATATTGTTGATCATCAGGCCGCTTTCGTAATAGCCTTTCTCCATCGTTTTGAAATCAAGATCCCGGTGGCGCGAGGAGTCTCGCAAAGCGCCGTAGCCCACATTGGTAAAGACCAGGATCTCCGGGCGGAATTTTTCGGTTTTGAATAATAAGCTTCCGAAGTTGTGCGACAAAAACACATTCATATACTCATCGGAAAGAAACTCATACAGCCCCATCGTCTGGAAGGTGTGCCGCACAAATAAATAGCCGTCTTTGGTGAAGCTTCCGTTGCCCTGGAATAAATACGGATAAGGAACAATGCCTTCCAGCTTTCCGCCCTCAAGAAGCAGGTTTGTCTTTCCGAAATTTTTCAGCGTAACTGTCTTTTCGATTCCCACAGAGAGTTTGTTGAAGCGGTAATCACCGAGGCCCGGGGTTTTGAAGCCATTCGTATACGCGAAATACAGAATCGGAAATTTTGACCCCGAGGAAATCATTTGCCCGAAAGACTGTACCAGCTTTTCCTGGTAGGCATAACGCCCTTTGATCCGGAGCTCTGTGGAATGGAACACCGTCGCCTGAGCTAAGGAAAGCACATCCTCATAAAAGGTATAGGAATAATGGGGGGTACGCTGGTTCCGGCTGAGGGCCACATTCATGGTCAGGTAGTTCAGCACCCTGACATTAAAACACACTTCCTGCCTGATCACATGGTCCATGCGGTAGGCAAGGAGGTTGCGCGTGAGGTTCAGGGTCGTGTAGAAGTAGCGTGAGCTGCCGGGTTCGTCAATGTCGTCGGAATAGTTGTATTGCAGGAAATAATCCTTGCTGTTCTTTTTGAAATTCACTTTCGCATCGCCGCCGAATTTGATCACCTTGTCGCGGAAGCCATACCCCGCATAGCCTCCCACCGAAAACCAGCGCGACAGGCGGTCGTTGGTGTGGGCGCCAAAACCAAGCCGTACCGTTTCATAATCGTTGAAACGGAGAATGCGGTTAAGGTCGATGTTGAACACAGATACCGGTAACTGTGCTGTCGTGAGGGCTTCCAGGGTTTTCAGTTTCCGGTCGAAATGCAACTCGGTTCCCAGGCTGTCGAGCAGGTGGTAGGTCAGTTGTTCTTTGGCATCCAGGGTATCCTGCCGGTTGGCCTTCCAGTAAGCCGAATCATGGAAAGCGGCTTCCGGCTCCATGGTAACAGTGGCAAAGCCAAAGTCGCGCTTTCTGAGAGCCGGGTTCAGCTTTACCTCTTTGATAAAGCTTTTTCCAGTCAGCTTCATGCCCATGTCTCTGGATGGATAATTCCGGAAATACAATTCGTAATTGAGCTGCTGCGGAAACCACTGCCTGTTGTCTGCGAACTGGTATTGCTGCTGGATTTTCAGCTCCAGCAGGCCTTTATCATAAGGAGAAGCAATCACGTTCTGGATGGCATAGCCGTTGGTGTTGATATACAACAGGCCTTGCAGGCCGTTGAAGTTCCTGCCTTTCAATGGCCGGAAGCTGATGATGTATACGGAATCCCGGTCCTGGTACAGGGTATCCTCCAGCTGGAAAAAATACTTCGAGGTGCTGCCTGCGGCAATCGGGTTGAGGTAGTCCTTGTCCAGCATGTGAAACAGGTCGTCGTAAAAGCTGAAAGGCTGCAGGTCGGTGGCAGAGGTTGAAAAAGAAGGATTCTTCAATCCGGAGGCTTTGGTCGCAATGACCGTTTCGTTGAGGCGGCCGGGGGCGAGGTAGTTGCGCTCGTACACCGACTCGAGCATAAACACATGGGATTGGCTGATCAGGCGATCCAGAAAAAAAACGGTACTATCCTGTGTGGTGCTTGTATCCCTTTTGGATGAGGCGTTGCTCGCGTTCAGGCTATCCGCTTTCAGGGAATCTTTTTCGGTGCGATGCTTTACCAGGTCGTAGCTGGTTTTGCTGTAGATGGTGCAGGTATAGGCGTTGATCTGTTCGGGATTGTGGAATTTCCGGTTTTGCGAGGCCCGCCGGATAATGCGGTGTGCCGGATTTTCGCCTGCCACCACACTGACTTCGTTGAGCTGGTGATCCACCGCCTCCATCATTACCAGCATCGGACTGCCACCGTCCGCGGTTAATTCCATCCGGCGATAGCCTACATACGAAAAGACAAGCGTTGCACCGGGCATTTCGGAGCTGATCCTGAATTTGCCTTCAATGTTGGTATAGGCCACCGTTTGTGTGCCTTTGATCACAATGCTCACAAAGGCCAGGGGCTCCTTCGTTGCCCGGTCGATCACTTTCCCTTCCACAGGATAAGAGGCATGGGCAATGGCGGAGAGGAAGAGGTACAATAAGGTTAAAAGGCGGTACATGAATGGCATTAACGTCTGGAAAACAAACCTAGTATTATTTGCGGGGAATTCCGTACTGGGAAACAGGTAAAAATAAGTTTGGTTTATAATGTAAACTAGTTTATATTTGCATCATGCTCAGGAGTTCTTATATAAAACCTTATATCACGGCTGCATGGATTTGCTTATCCATCGCGGCTTTTGGGCAAAGCCCCTCTTACAAAGCCGGGATGAAGAAATGCCTGGCGCAATTTCAGAGTGCCAACAGCAAAACGGAATTTCTCAAAGCAGCGGGCAGTTTCGAAACGCTGGCTCTTTCCGAAAAAACAGAATGGATGCCTTATTATTATGCAGGCCTGTGTGAGGCGCTTGGCGCTTTTTCGGCCGCCAAAACAGACATTGATGCTCTGTGTAGCAAAGGCGACAAGCTGGCAAAGGCGGCCGATTCGCTGAGCCCGCAAAACTCGGAGGTGTCCGTTCTGAAAGCCATGCTGGCCGCTGCCCGCATCCTGGTGGATGAAAAAAAGCGCGGGCAGAAATACGGTGGCCAGGTCATGAAGCATGCCAACGCCGCCATTAAGATCAACAGCGCCAATCCGCGGGCCTACCTCCTGAAAGGCCGCGCGCTCTTATATACGCCAGAAACATTCGGCGGCGGGACCAAAAAGGCAAAGCCTGTGTTTGAGACCTCGCTGGAAAAATTCAAAGCCTTTAAACCTGAAACGGAATTTTCCCCGCTGTGGGGGAAAGACGAAGTGGAGAAGGAGCTGAAGACCATTAACGATAAACTCACTAAATCATAATATGGAAGAAAGAAGCATCAACCCGGCAGAAAGCCTGAGCATCATACAGGATATGATCTCCAGGGCGCAGAAGAATTACAGCATCGATAGTTTTTATTACATCATGTGGGGCTGGCTGACCTTTGCGGCCGCCATGCTGAGCTTTTTCCTGCTGCCCGTGCTGAAAGAAAACACAGGGCTGGTGTGGCTGCTGATGCCCCTGGGCGGAATTATGTCTTACCTGTACGGAAGAAAGCAGTCGAAAAGTCAAAAGGCCAAAACCCACCTCGAAAGCCATGTCAGCCAGGTGTGGCTCACCCTGGGCCTGGCCATCGTCACGGTGGTCATTTCTATTTTTATGGGTGTGAACCTGGAGATCATGCCCACCTTTATTTTACTGTATGGCATCGGCATCTTCTGCACCGGGCGCATCATCCGCTTTGTGCCGATGATGATCGGCGGCGCCCTCTGCTTCCCGCTTTTTTTACTTTGCGGCTATTTTACCTTTAATCATGGAGAATACCAGTTTCTCATCGTGGCATTGGCCATCCTGGTTTCTTATATTATTCCGGGGCACCTGCTCCGGGCAAAGTTCAAATCTTAATGGCGTTAAAGGACCTTAATCCCTTGTTGCATTCGCAGCTGCGGCTGGCTGTGGTGTCGCTTCTGGCGGGACTGAGGGAGGCCGATTTTTCTTACCTCAAAGAAGAGACCGGCTCTACAGCGGGTAACCTGAGCGTGCAATTGCAAAAGCTGAAAGAGGCCGGCTACATCGAGATTGAAAAATCGTTTAAACATAATTACCCGCAAACCACCTGCAAAATAACCCCGAAAGGCATCGAGGCGTTCGGCGAGTATGTGGAAAGCCTGAAAGAGTATTTAACACCGAAAGAACCGAAGATCAGATAATCTATTCTTCAATTCAATAAATCATCAACTCAATCATAATTCATGGAAACAGAAAGAGAAAAAGAGCTCTGGAAGCTCGCCAAAAAACGCGTGAGCTTCAAAAGGCATTTGGCCACGTACATTGTCATCAACAGCTTCCTGTGGTTGCTCTGGTACTTTACCGATCGTAATAATGAATCTGCCGGTGTGCCCTGGCCGATCTTCCCGATGCTGGGCTGGGGCATTGGCATCCTGTTCAGCTTTCTTAATGCTTATGTGTTTACCAGCAAAGACTCCGTAGAACGGGAGTATGAAAAACTGAGAGGCAATAAATAAGGCCCTCATCAGCAAGAACTGCGTGAGTGATGGCAGCAAAAATCCTTTTGCCGAACGAAGTCGAAGTGCGGCAAAAGATTGTATCAGGACAGCAAGCGGGTGGATTGATGGGCCGGGATGAGCATGGAGCACAACTCCGCTTTCTCTTTGCGGGGCAGGCCAAAAAAATAAAAAAGGTAGACGTTTACGGTCTACCTTTTTTATGTCTGATTCGTTTTCTTTACTTCATAAACTTCTGCTTCACCTCGCTGTAGGTCGGGAAGTTGTTATGATGCCAGTTCATGATAATGGTACCGTCTTTGATCAGGATCAGGCCCGGGTTTGAGCGGATCATGGTTTTCAGGACAATGCCGTCGGCATTCGCAAAATCATAGAGTGCCTGGTGCGCATGCTTGTAAGTATCCACGCGTTTGGCATCGTTGGCGGTGAGCGCCAGCATCCCGATCTTATCGGCTGCGGCCAGCTTGTAGAGGTCATTGATCTTGGCATGCAGGGTAGCATCGTCATCGGTCTTATCCAGGTCATAGCATACCAGCAGGAACATATAATCCTTCACGTTCAGCACGCTGTCGCGGATGTCGCGGCCGTCGAGCGAGAGGATCGAGAAATCAACGATTTTCGGTGCATTGATGGCATCGTGAATCAGGACATTATCCGTCGCCACCCATTTCCAGTTCAGTGTATCCTGCCATGGGTAGTTCTGCATGTTGAAATGTTTTTGCTCCCCGGTTTTCAGGTTCTCATAAATAAAGCCCGATTCATATTCCGCCGGCTTGTATCCCGCGGGGGTTTCCATGTTCTTTTTGATGTTATCACCGATCTTGTAAGCCCTGAAATCCAGCGGTGGCAGGTTACGGTAGGCGTAGATCGGGAAGGCAAAGGAAAGCACAATGGCAATCAATGTCAGGGAAACCGTGATCATCGGGGAGAACAACTCATTGATATTGTCCTTGCCTGAAATCAGGAGCGTGATGAGCATAAGCAGCACCACATCTTTCCAGAAGCTCGTCCAGGGTTTCAGCACAAGGAAGTCGCCGAAGCAGCCGCAGGTGGTCACCTTATTGTAGCAGGCCGAATAAAAGGTAAGAAAGGTGAAGAAAGCGATCTGCGCAAAAAGCAGGCCGAGTGTAAGCTTTGCTTTATAGCCTACCAGCAGCATAAAGCCCAGGGCCATTTCGCTCACGCATAACACGATGGCCAGCGGCAGGGCAATGTGCGCAAAGCTTTCGAAGATGCCCCATCCCGAATCGGCTTTGAATACCTCAAAATATTCTTCCAGCTTGTAGCTGAAGCCCACCGGGTCATTGGCCTTGATAAAGCCTGAAAAAATAAACAAACCGCCCACGATGATCCTTGCCAGGTGGGTAATGATCGGGAATTTTCCGATGAAACCCGAGCCGTTTACCAACAGCACCAGGATCCCGAGCACAATGGCAATCGTCGTTTTACTAAAGCAGGGCGGGCATACATAAAACAGGAATGCCGCCAGGCCCAGCGACCAGATAAAGCGGAACAGCTTCGAGGAGAGGAATTTTTTCATAACGGATGAATTATAAGAGGTCCTTAATGTTTGATCTCAAATTTACAATAAATAGAATAGTCTATTTTAATATTTTGAAAGCTAATGTCGTCTGGTGTGGATTCAAAGGATGCCAATCGCCCCGGGATGTAACCGCCGTAACTGTTATTGCTGATATTGGCCTCATGGATATAAATAGAAGCAGGTTCTTCCCTTACCACCAGGCAGCTTCCCAATTGCTCATTGATAGCAGCCAGCAGGTAAGCCGCTTTGTTCTTTGCCGCTTTGATGGCCATGATCCTGACCGTTTTGCTTAGGCTGTCCATTTTGGAATGAGACACATGATCGATGCCGGCATCTTTTACCTCTATTTTATTGAGCTCGGTGAAGAGCTTCCGGAGTTGCTGAGGTGTGGATGTTTTCAGGATGTAGGCTTTCTGGGTCATCACCTCTTTGGTTTTCCAGCGCACCTTCATGTAATCGGCGTTGACATCACTCACCGTAAGGTTTTTGATGTCGATTCCCGCATTGGTGACAGCCGTTCTTAATTTCTCTTCCTGCTGCTCGATGGTGATTTTTTCGCGCGATTCGTTTTTTTCCTGGAGCAGGATCCGCACATAGATCTCATCCGGCGTGATCTCTTTTTCGGCCTTACCGGTTACTTCAATGATGTCTTTTTCGGGAGCTGTGCCGTTTTGTGCATTCAGCAGGCTGCCGAAGCTCAGCAGGCTGCATAAGGGGACAAGTCGTTTCATGTCAGTAATTTTCTCTAAAATAGAATCTATCCCGCTACGATGGGCCTGTTTTTTCTTTTTTAACTAACAGCCTGTGTTTAATACCCTCTCTAAATACCCAACGCAGGGTATCCGTTTCCGGAGCATGCCATCTAATTTTGTGGCAGGGCAGGCTGGTAATTGTAACGTAGTTTTGTGGTGGATGGGAAAAGCCCCGGTTCGTAGCTGTCCGGGGCTTTTGAGTTTGTATACGATTATTAGTACCTTTAGCCGTATCAAAACGATTGTCTCATGAAATTACAGGTCCTTTTTTTAGTGCTGTGTGCCGGGATTCTAATGAATGGCTGCAACAAAAAGCCGAAAGGCACACGCGGAGAAAATGAAGTATGGCTCGAATATAAATTATTTGTGCCGCAGCAGCTGGTAGTGAAAGCCGGCACTACGGTTACCTTTACCAATAAAGACAATGCCAATCACACGGCCACCAATATCAACGGGCTGTTCGACAGCGGCAAGATCACCAGCGAAAACTCCTGGTCCTATACCTTCGATAAGCCGGGCACCTACAGCTTTTACTGCAATTACCATTCTTCCAATTCCGAGCAGGGCTATATCGTTGTGCAGTAATCCCCGCATGTTTAGCCGCAGAAGGCGCTAAGAGATTGCGCAAAAATTTCTGCATACTCCCGCCTTATTTGCCTCTAAATGCCTCCCTTATACGATCTTCTATGACTAATACCTCTGCTGTCATCATGACGAGTTGTTATCGAGATGCCGAAGTGTGGTTTAAATGGCCTCTCTGTTCCTCCGTGGTAAAAAATAAAAAACAGATGCCGGATCACCAACATCTGTTCTAAGTCAATTCTCAAAAAAGATCAATTCGCTTTCCGGGCGCCTTGTTTTTTGATCGATTCCATTTCCACCTGCAGGTTGCGGAGCATGTTCATGATGCTGCCCACATTGAGCTCCTCTTCCTTATAATCCGTCATGTTGATGCAGCAGGTATATTCCCAGAGCTCCAGCACGTCTTTCAGGTTTACTTTGTAAGGCTGGTACATCTTATTGTCCGAATGGCATTCCATAAAGCCTTTTTTGGTGTTGAGGTTGAAGATCCGCTTGTAAGACAAGCCGTCGTCTTTGGTTACCACAATGTAGGTATGACCATTCTTCACATCTTCCACGCGGTCGAGGTATTTGGCTACCACAAAAGAGCCCTCCCTTACCGGGGGCATACTGTCGCCTTTGATCGGGAAGGCACGGTGCTTGCCGGTAGGCAGGAAAGGCAGCTTCATGCGGGGCAAGCGTTCCATGTATTCCGGATCGGCGTAGCCTTTCAGGTAGCCGGCGCTGGCTTTCAGCGGTACAAGCTCTACCACATCCTTTCCTTCGTCGTCGATCAGTACCGGGAACAGCATCCGGTTCTTGCCGATCTTCATCAGGCCGTCGAGGCTCGTTTTGCTAAGGTCGCCACGCACCAGCGCGTCTACGGCCACATGGAAAAAATCGGAAATAGCGATGAGCAGATCGATGGATGGCTCATTGCGGTTCTCTTCGTAAGCGCCGAGGCGGGAACGTGTAATTCCCAGGCTTTCGGCCAATTGCTCCTGCGACAGGCCTTTTTGCAGGCGCAGGTATTTTAGATTGCTGAATACTTTACTCATGATATTTAAATGCTATGATTTGTAGCACTAAGATACTACATTTAGTAGTATGTTTGCAAAGAGTTTTTGTTAATTTTTTATTAATTTGTTGTTTGCCGGGGTTTTGCAGGTGTTTTTTTTAAACATCTGCAGAACCTTTACGGTTTACGGTATTTTCCCGGGTACCATCCGGTAAGTTTCATAATTTGCCAAAGCTTCCGGCACTTCCACCGGCTCGCAGCTATAACGCAGCATTACTGTTTCAGGAATACCCATCAGCGTCAGCCGTCTATCCCGGATGAGCGCGCCATGCGCTTGTCTATAGAGGCTTAATGTAACGATTTTCGGAGGAGGATGTCCTTTTGTTAATTCCTCTTGTTTTTACCCCAGGCCTTCATTGCCTTGGCTTTTGGGTTGATGGGATGGGAGCCAGATTAAAGCCAAATGCCGGCAGGGCAGGCATAGCCTTTGCATCCGGAGCGCGTAACCTTATAAACTAAACAACACATGAATGCCTGTTTTTATTTTCATCCTGTTTAAACAAATAATGATATATTTGCCCCCGC
>CALRIU020000035.1:0-42939 GCA_943362175.1 Hydrocarboniphaga daqingensis
TGCATGGAAAAAAGGACGGGATCAACATCGCGGAGAAGATCAATGAAACGCCTTCGGTTCGCAAGCCTGTTATTTTTCTCACGCACCTCATGGACCAGGAAACGTTTGAGCTGGCAAAGAAAACCAATCCCTTCCATTACCTGCTGAAGCCTTTCAATCCCCGCGAGCTGGAATTCTCCATCGAGCTGGCCGTGGAGCGAAGCATCCAGGCACCGGGGCTCTTCACCACGAGCAGCGAAAGCTCGGCACTCGTAAGGCATGACATTTATGTCAAAAAAGGAAACTACCTGTGTAAAGTGCCGCTGGCCGATATCGACAGCATTGATGTGGATGGAAAATACTGTAGCGTGAACACTGCCGAAAGCCGGTTCCTCATCCAGCGCTCGCTCAAAGACCTGGAAACAGAGCTCCCGGCATCATTCTGCCGCATCCACCGCAATTACATCATCAACACCTCAAAAATAAAACGCATCGATACGGCATACATGGAAGTGGAGATGAGCAACCAAAAGATCATCCCTGTCAGCAAAACCTTTCGCAGCGGGCTTTTCGACCGTCTTCAGATCATTCAGTAACAGGAGGACCAGGCCCAGGAATAAAAAATCTGTATCTTAAACTACAGGCTGGGGTTATAAGGTGTAATGAAACACCACACCACCATGAAAATTCACTACTACCTCTTTGCGCTTGTTCTCCAAAGCAGCCTGGTCTTTGGTGAGGATACCCTCCGGAAGAAAGCCATCATGCCCGATCATCCCTGCAATCCTTTCAACAAGGAAAACATCGGCGGTAGGCGGCAGGTGCCTTACACGTATTTGCGGGAAGGCGATGTGATGTGGCAAAAGCGTGTGTGGCGCGAGATCGACCTGCGCGAAAAGCAGAACCAGCCTTTGTATTACCCGATCGAGCTCAATGCCTGCCGCAGCTCGCTGATCCAGGCGCTTAGCAAGCATATTTTAAATGAGGAGATCATTGCCTTTAAGGATGAGCAGTTCATGGTGCCCTACTCGCTCAGCGAGATCAGAAGCCGCCTGGTGAAGATGGATTCGGTGGCACAGATCGATTACGACATATACGGCAATGAGCTTTCGCCGAAAATGGTCCTGGTAGCCGACTCTACGAGCATCTACGGGCGCGTGCTGAAATATGTGCTTAAGGAAGACTGGTTCTTCGACCGGCAAAAATCGACACTGGATGTGCGCATCGTAGGCATTGCCGCCATAGAGTATAACGAGGAGCGCGATTACTTCCGGGAATTGTTCTGGGTGTATTTTCCGGCCTGCCGCTCCTACTTTGCGGCCTCGGATGTCTACAATGACAAGAACGATTCGGAGCGGCGCAGCCTCGACGATGTGTTCTGGAAACGGCAATTCTCAAGCCGCATCATCAAAGAGTCCAACGTGGCCGACCGGAGCATCGAGCACTACCAGAAGGGCATCGACGCGCTGGTAGAGGCAGAAAACATCCACCTCGACATTGCCAAATTCGAGCACGACCTCTGGAACCATTGAAGAGGATGAGCTTGTTTGTGTGCCTGTTGGTGAAAACACCAACAGGGGCGCAAGTGCTCCTGTGGATCATGCAACAACGTGAGGGCCAAAAGCAAAAAATCCCGCCACTTACCGTGGCGGGATTTTTTATGTATACAGAAAAAATTACTTCCCTCCTGACATCGCTTTCAATTCTTCCGTGGTCATCATTTTGTAACCGTCGGTCGATAACACGAATTTGGAATCCGGAACCGGATCAGTCGATACTTCTTTCGCTACCATTTTGATTTTCATCGGCCCCATCGTTGTTGAGTATTCAAAAGGCATGCCTTTGATACCTTTCATCACGTTTTGTCCTTTTCCTTTGCCTTCCTTGTTAGGGTTCTCAAACTTGTCGGAATACCAGAGCTCTACTTTGTTTTCTTTTTTGTCTTTGTCCACTACGGTAACGATGGCTTTTTTACATTCGTAACCGGCAATGGTTTTTACATCATCAAAGTATTCTACTTTAGGATCTGCCGGCTTGTCCTTCGATTTAGCCTCTTCCTTTTCCATTTCGGCTTTGGTTTGCTTCACGGCAATTTTATTTCCCATTTGTTCCATCAGCATCACCATGCCGTTCTCGTCGGCCGACATTTGCTGTGTAAACATCATGGAGTTAACCTCTGTCAGCGATTTCCCGTTCTTAAAGGTTACTTTGGTTTCCATATCTCCCATCATGGCAGCCTGCTCAGGTGGCAAGCCTTCTATTTTCATATCGTATAAAACAGAGCCTTCTTTAATTTGCGCGTTGAGCGATACAACAGACATAAGGGCTACAGCCAGGGATAAAAATTTGATTTTCATGTTCTTGTTTTTTGGAGTGATTTGATCGTTTCTGTTAGGATTCATTTAGTATGCCAAAATAAAGAATTTAAGCATAGGATGCGCTAAAAAAATGCTAAATGGCAATAATTAAATAAAAGCGGAAATCATACAGGAGCGGGACCTGCATCGTCATGGAATTACTTCTGGATATCGGCAAACAGCTTCTCCATTTCGGCGCGGTTGACGATCTTGTAATAAGATGGCACCTCAAAGGTCTCATCTTTCACGTCTTCTTTTTTGACAGATGTTGCGGTAAAGCACATTTCCAGGCCCAGCTTCTTCAGGCGGTATTGCATCAGCATGCCTTTAATGGCTTTGTAGGGCGAAAGGTGGTTGATGCTGTCGGAGCCCAGCTCATCGGTATAATAAATATCGAAAGACACCGCCGGATTATGCACCATCGTAGCCTTTACTTTTTTACATTTATAGCCGGCTATTTTTTTGGTGTCCTTTGTTTCCTTAAAGCTAAGCTCGTAATCTTTATTTTCTGCCGTAAGGTCGGATTCTTTCTGGATACAGGCATTTTTGATATCCATGAATTTTACCATCTGGGTAAGCGTTTTTTTGGATGGATCGCTCACGAACATGGTATTGAAAATGCCCATCGTGCTCATTTCGAGCTCAAACTTGTTGTCTTTGAATTTCACGGTAGCCGTGCTGGGAGCCAGACCTGCCATGGGGTGGCTTTCATCCACAACGGAAGCGTTATATTCGATAACACCTTCGGTTAAAGCGTTCTCGGTTTTTTTTCCGCTCCCACAGGAACCTAGTAAAAATAATGAGCTAGCCGATAAAACCGAAAATATGATTTTTAGTGATTTCAATTAGGGGGACGTTTAAAGAAATCGAAAGATAAGCATTTGGTTTAATCCAACAAATTTAATACCCCAAAATTTTCAGCATCGACTTATAGCTCTGCTCTTTGGCAAAAAGCTTGGTGGTGAGCTTTCCATCCTCATCCCGGTCAATGAGCACATGCTTGGGTGCAGGAACAAGGCAGTGCTGTGTTCCGCCATATCCGCTCAGGGCCTCCTGGTAGGCTCCCGTGTGGAAAAACCCGATATATAAAGGCTGCTTATCTGTTTTCTCTATTTTCGGCAGGAATACCTGGTTGGTATGAGCCTCGCTGTTGTAGTAATCCATGCTATCGCAGGTAAGCCCGCCAAGATTTACCGGCACATAGGGCTTATCCCAGTTGTTTACCGCCAGCAGGATGAAGCGCTGATTGATGCCCCAGGTATCGGGCAATGTCGTAATGAAAGAGCTGTCGATCATATACCATTGCTCACGGTCGTTCTGCTGTTTCTGGTCAATGATGGAATACAGGGTCGCTCCGCTTTCAGCCACGGTAAAGGATCCGAACTCGGTAAAGATGTTAGGCTCATCGATCTCATGCTGCACACAAAAGGTTTTTACCTGTGACACGATCTCCTCCACCATGTATTCATAGTTGTAATCGAAGCTCAGCGAGGTGCGGATGGGCATACCGCCGCCAATGTTCAAGGAGTCGAGCGTCGGGCAGATCTTCTTGAGCTCCTTATAGATGTTGAGACATTTATTGAGCTCTGTCCAGTAATAGATGGTATCCTTGATCCCGTTATTAATGAAGAAATGCAGCAGCTTAAGCTCAAACTTGGGATTGTTCTGGATCTTTTGCCTGTAGAGGTCAATGATCTCATTGTAACGGACGCCCAGCCTTGAGGAGTAAAAAGCGAAAGAAGGCTCTTCCTCCGTGCTGATCCGGATGCCCAGCTTGCACTTGGCTACTTTCACATTCTTCCTATAGTATTCAAACTCATCCAGGTGGTCCAGCACGGGAATCACATTAAAGCCATCGTTGATGAGCTCCGAGATGTACTGCTTGTAGTTGGTTTTCTTGTACCCGTTGCAGATGATATAGGTATCTTTGCTGATCTTCTTCTTCTTGTATTGCTCCTTAATGATCTGGATATCGTAGGCCGAAGAGGTCTCGATATGCACATCGTTCTTGAGTACTTCATCCAATACAAAGGAGAAATGGGAGCTTTTGGTGCAATAGCAATAGACATATTTCCCTTTATAATCGGCTTTGGCCATGGCCACATTGAACATGCGCTTGGCTTTTTGGATCTGGGAGGTAATTTTAGGTAAATACGTGATCTTCAATGGCGTACCGTATTGTTTAATGATATCCATTAACGGAATATCATTGAAATACAGTTCATCATCCACCACTTCAAACGATTCCTGCGGGAAGTCGAAGGTTTGTTCGATCAGATTTTGGTATTTATTTTCCATGAAGCAAATGTAAGTTACCTACATCATACCACAAAGGGCAAATGTAAGTTATTTGGATTTTAAGTTTAAAATGACGGTTTATTAAGGTTTCCTTTACAAAATCGCTGCCAACCTGTATCCGGCCAAACCGCATGGCCTGGCGGCAGATCATATATCATGCTTTGGGGCGCCCGGGCGGGCTATTCCGTCTTACGCACCACCTCGCACAAAAGCCCGGTGGGCTTTTGTGCTACGCTTCGGTTTTTTAGGGCAAAAGGTTGCTATACTTCTTTATATAAGCTTTTCCGCTCAGAGGAGCAGAATCCCGCGCCAGGGACAGAGCGATCTGTCTGAGCTCCTTTATGTGCCCCGGCGCTGTCGCGCCAGGGGCACATAAAGAGCGAGTCGCGAAGGCCCGCCCGGGCGCCCAATAGAACAACAACATAAATTATCCCGATAGTTTAAAACTTTGACAAATATGTTAAAGGTGTTTTTCACAAAACCCTTACTTTTGCAGCCATGATCCAACGTAAACAGACCCTTTTTTTATTGGCAGTTACCGTTATTGCTATTTTATTGATTTTTATCCCCTTTCAAACTTTCCAAAGCGGACTTTTGAATTTCCCTGTAAGATTATTTCCTGATGGATTAGGGGAGTCTAATAAATATGCCGTCATGGTTCTAAATCTCATCATCATCATTTTAAGTCTGATTACTATTTTTCAGTATAAGAATAGAGTTTTTCAATATAAACTGGCAAATATTCTGGCATTGCTTAACATTGTTCTTTTAGCTTTATTTTTCTTACTTGATTATGCCGGTAAAGAATCTCTTGCCTCGGTGTCCTATTCATTTGGGGCATGCCTTCCTCTGATAGGTGGCATTCTTGCTTTCCTGGCAGGGCATTTTATAAAAAAAGATGAGCAACTGGTCAGAAGTGCGGACCGGATCCGTTAAGCGGGAGATTTTATTCACATTTACCCGTTCAATTATTTATCTCCCTGATAAATAGGATTTTTTCACTGAAAAAGCGGTTTTTTGCAGAAAATCGCCTCATTTCGGGTCGGTTTTATAAAAAATTGATACTTTTGTTCCCACTAACTAAAATTCACACACAATGAAATTAACTGAAATTCAAGACTTAATTAAATTTGTTTCCAAGAGCGGCGTCAACGAGGTGGAACTGGAGACAAAAGAAGTTAAAATAGTGATCAGAACAGGCAAGCAACAGGTTGCTCCTGCCGTTGTTTACCAGGCAGCTCCGCAAATTACCACTGCACCGGCCCAGGTAACAGCACAACCGGCTGTAACAGCAGCTCCGTCGCAGCAAACAGCGACTCCTCCTGCCACTAATACTGCTGCCAGCGACGAATCGAAATATGTGACCATCAAATCACCGATGATCGGCACATTCTATCGCTCGTCTTCCCCGGAAAAACCTCCTTTTGTAAACGTAGGCGATGACATCGAAGTGGGCAAACCGGTTTGCATCATCGAAGCCATGAAACTTTTCAATGAAATTGAAAGCGAAGTGAAAGGCAAGATCGTGAAAGTTCTGGTAAACGACGCTACTCCTGTAGAGTACGACCAGCCATTATTCCTGGTTGACCCGGCTTAATTGTTTAATGTTTCACGTTTCATGTCCATGGTTCCGAACATCAGACCGGGGACATGAGGCCTCCTAAACCAAGACACATGTTTAAAAAGATATTAATAGCCAACCGTGGCGAGATTGCCCTGCGTGTTATCAGAACATGTAAGGAAATGGGAATTAAGACGGTAGCGGTATACTCTACTGCCGACAAGGATTCTCTTCACGTAAAATTTGCCGATGAAGCCGTTTGTATCGGCCCGCCGCCAAGCAAGGATAGCTACCTGAGCATGTCGAGCATCATTGCTGCTGCTGAAATTACCAATGCCGACGCGATTCACCCGGGCTATGGCTTTTTGAGTGAAAATGCCAAGTTTTCCGAGATCTGCAGGCAAAACAAGATCAAATTCATCGGCGCTTCCCCCGAAATGATCAACCAGATGGGCGATAAGAGCAATGCAAAGGCCACCATGATCAAAAACGGTGTGCCATGCGTTCCAGGCTCCGATGGCTTGTTGCCGAGCGCCGAGGAAGGGATGAGGCTGGCAAAAGAAATTAAATACCCGGTGATCATCAAAGCTACGGCCGGTGGCGGTGGCAAAGGGATGCGCATCATCTGGAAAGAAGAAGATTTCCAGAATGCCTGGGACAGCGCCGTGCATGAAGCGACTGCTGCTTTCGGCAACGGTGCCATGTACATGGAAAAATACATTGAGGAGCCCCGCCATATCGAGATCCAGATCGTGGGCGACCAGTACGGAAAGGCCTGCCACCTGAGCGAAAGGGATTGCTCGGTACAACGCCGCCACCAGAAGCTGGTGGAGGAAACGCCATCTCCGTTCATGACGCCTGAGCTGCGTGAAGCGATGGGCGACGCCGCCGTGAAAGCAGCTTTAGCGATTGCTTACGAAGGCGTTGGCACCATCGAGTTTCTCGTGGACAAGCACCGCAATTTCTACTTCATGGAAATGAACACCAGGATCCAGGTAGAGCACCCGATCACAGAGGAGGTTATTAATTATGACCTGATCCGTGAGCAAATCCTGGTAGCTGCCGGTGTTCCTATCTCCGGTAAAAACTACTACCCGCAATTGCACGCCATCGAGTGCCGTATCAACGCGGAAGATCCGTTCAAAAACTTCACCCCTTCTCCGGGCGTGATTACCACGCTGCATACTCCGGGCGGACACGGGATCCGTGTGGACTCCCACGTGTACAGCGGCTACAGGATCCCGCCAAACTACGACAGTATGGTTGGGAAGCTGATCACCGTAGCGCAAACCCGCGAGGAAGCCATTGCCAAGATGCACCGCGCACTAAGCGAGTATGTGATCGAAGGTGTGAAAACCACCATCCCCTTCCATTTAAAGCTCATGCAGAACGAAGATTTTAAAGCCGGTAACTATACCACCAAATTCATGGAAACCTGGGACTATGTGAATGCTTAATCACCAATACCATTCTAAAAAAACCTCCGCAGCAATGCAGGAGGTTTTTTGTTAGCGGTATTTTAAATATCTTTAAAATAAAATCACCCCGGTCAGCGTTTGAAGACCTGATAACAAACTTCCTTTATGACAAAACTGATTTACGCCTTTCTACTCCTGATATTTGCCTCTACGGGATTTTCCCAAAATCCGGTGATTACGGTGAACAGCATTGCGGCAGACAACAGCTGTATGCCTATCCGTACAGTACATGGCCGGATGGATACCATGCAGGGAAAATGGGTAGGGATTTACCACGCAGAAATTGTTGGCGACTGCCTCGAGCTGAGCATTATGTACGGCGGCTGCAAAGCCGAAATGGAATTTGTGACCAATGAGGAGCTGCTGACAACCCAATCGTACAAGATGAATTTTTTGTTGAAATACATGACGGCTGCCACTGATCCGTGTAAAGATGTCCTGAAAACCAAGCTCAGCTTCGATCTGCTCCCCTTTAAAAATAAAGCCCCGGGAAAAGTGATCTTCATTTCCCTGGTAGGATCCGTCTTTAACCTGGGCTATAGACAAACACAATAAATTAACTGATCTTATGAATTTTATCTTTACCAGCATTCTGGCCTTGGGTTTGCTAACGGCCTGCACGTCTTCCGGTAATCACCAGGAGCAGGAAACACCTGTTTCTTCAAGGCCTGCGGAGATCCCTCCGGCAAAATCCACACTGCACGCCACCGTTTATGTAAAGAAAGACGGCCGCATTTACCTGAACCAGGTGCTCACAGACCTTAAGGGCCTGGATGAGGAATTAAAACAGTGCAGGCAAAAAGGCTGTGTTATTTTCTATTCGCGCGACGACCGTGAACAGGAGCCTCATGAAAATGCTATTCAGGTCATGGACCTGATTGCCAAACAGGAATTACCGATCCAGTTTTATACGGATAGTACATTCAAGGAGGTTGTAGAGTTCCGGTAGTTAAGGTATCCTATCATCCTTCATGTGATGCGTTATCCATTCCTGATAATTGCCCTCCTCTTTTTTGCGTTTGTCAGCATGGCTCAAAGAGATTCTTCAGCCATTAAAAGGTGCATCCCTTCACCGGATATCTATAGGGGGCAACCTGTATACACCACAGCGGAACAAATGCCGGTATTCCCGACCGGTAATTCGGATTTCATGAATTATATTTTGAAAAACCTCATATATCCGGAGAGTAATCAGGCATCCTCCCCTATCCGTTCCACCTTCTATGTTACCTGTGTGATCGATACCCTGGGCAAAGCACAGGAGGTATGCTGCATTACCTCCTACGATTACTACGACCCTGTAGAGAAACAGCTCATAGAGCTGATCCGGAATTCAGAGGGCTGGACTCCGGGCATGAGGAATGGCAGGAAAGTGTGCGTGAGGATTAAGATTCCGCTCTCTATCCATTGGAAATAAAAAATTGCTCTTCGTTTTACTTCAGTAGATTACCGGCTTCGGGTTCCATAGCGTGCCCGGTTTTCGCGCGGTATTTTAAAGCAGATATACTTTAAACACCTGCTAATATTCATAGAACACAATCAAATGTTCATTTGGTAACATTAAAGAAACTGACATCATGTATTTTTAAACACGTTAAAAACAGGAGCTCGCCGAAAATCCTTAAACAGAGTAGGCCTTAATTTAACTAACCTAAGAAACCATGGGATTTTTTGACAAATTATTTGAAGCTGCCGAGACTCTGGCAAAACCATCAATTACAAGCGAACAAGAAGCATTTTTAACCATTTTAGCTGCCTGCGGATCTGCAGACGGAGATATCGAATCAAGCGAATGGGACACGATTTATGATACCTTGTTCGAGAAAAAGATGTTCAACTCTGTTGATATCTGGGCACTCATAGAAGAATGCAAGAAAAACATTAAAGCGTATCCGTCTTTGGCAGATGCCGTGAATGATTGCGCTCCTAAAATCACCAAAGAAAATGCGAACATGGTATTTGCAGTGTGTACGGATTTAGTGCTTATTGATGGCATCATCTCTGCCGGAGAAAAATCAATCATCGGCCATTTAAAAGATGCCTTGTCTATTCCTGACGATCTTGCAACGAAAGTTGTAGAAGTTTTATTAATCAGGAATTACAACAATAACTAATCCGTCAGCTGCTCAGGTCAGAGCGGCCTCCTCTATAAACAGAAAGTCCCCACCTATGCCGTGGGGACTTTTCTTTTGTAATTGATTTACTACCAATTTGAGCTGCGGTTGCGGGAACCCCTGTTGTCGTTGCTGTAGCGGTCGTCGTAACGGGCTTGTTCCTCATCAAACTCGTAGCGGCCTCTTTCGTTTTCGTATCCGCTATAATTGTCGTAGTCGTTATTGGCCTTGTAATCGCCTCCCTGACGTCCATAGCGGGTATTTCCGTAATTATACCCTACTTCGTAGCCGCGGTTGCGCGAAGGCTGTTCGTTACCGTAATAGTTGTAATTTTCGTAACCCCTGTGCCCTTGCAGGCCACCACGGTATTCGCTGTTCATAGAACCTGTTCCGTAGCCGCTGTTATGCCCCGTTTCGCTATACCAGTCCTGGCCCCTGCGGTTTTGCTGGTTCGATTTACGATAAGGCTGCTCATCGTCATAACGGTTTTCATAACCCTGGTTGGAGCCATACTGGTTTCCGTAGCCATGACGCGTGTTGCCATAGCCTTCGTTGGAACCATAGTGACGGCTTTCGCCATAGTTTCCTGAGTTGGAACCGTATTGGTTGCCATAGCCCTGGTTGGAGCCATAGTCGTTGCGGTTTTGCTGACCATACTGACCTTGCTGGTTGTATTGGTTTTGGTTGCCCTGATGATGGTTCCCGTAACCGCGGTTAGATCCATACCGGGTAGTGCCATAGCTTCCGCGTGAGCTGTATTGGTCATTCTCATTCTGGTGAGTGTAATTACGGTTTTGACCATAGTATTGTCCTGCAACGAACTGGTCCTGGTGTCCTCCGTAGCTACCCTGCGAACCGTATTGGTGGTAGTTGCTGCCCTGGCTGTTACGGTTGTCAGGCTCCTGCCCTAATTCTTCATTTCCGTAATTCCGGTTCTCTGGGTTCTGATTGTATGGGTTATAACGGTTCTGGCCCTGGTTGGAGTAGCCATAACCCTGGTTGGAATTTCCGTAATTCTGTTGGTTGCCATAATTTTGATTCCCGTAACGGTTGTTATCATTGGGGGTCTGGTTTGAATGGCTGTATTTTTGATTTTCCTGATCGTATTGGTGCTCGTAGCCTCGGCTGGAGCCATACTGGCTACTATTTCCATAGCTTTGAGCCTCCTCCTGGTTTCCCTTTACCGATGGCTTTTCCCGGATCTTTTCATCCCAGTTCTGATTATCATAATCTTTTGAATGCTCTGTGCTGTAGGAAGAGCTGCCATCGTTGCGTTCCCGGTCTGTTGTTAACCCGGTTTCGCTTTTGGTTTTCGATTTGGTTTCGGCACCATCAGAGGATTTTGCGTCGGCATTCGTCGTGGTACCTGTAGTGGATGTTTCTGCCGTGGATTTTGCCGTTGGATTCGTGGAATCCGTTTTAGAAGCCGGATTTTCAGACTTGGTTTTGTTGTTGAAGCTTGTCATGATCTTTATGGTTTAGATTAGTGAATGGTTTTTAATTGTCAGCCAACAATCAGTCGCAATTCTCTTACCATCATGTTTTAATCTGAGATTGAGGAAATCCATGAAAATTTCAGGCTCCGTGTGGAATTTATAAGACGAACCAAAAAAACTGTAGAAAAATATACAAACAGATTCAAAAGACCGCTTTCCGGAATCCATTGACCAGCCTGACGCCAAATAAAGGATGCCAATACGGCAGCGGTACTTTTTTAATGGTATAATCCGTATCCGGCCGCTCACCGGGCAAGCCATAATTCATATCATAATCCCGCCCATCGGGGTAAGCCCCCACACAACCGATATCGTGTTTCCGCCCCAGGTTTTTATGTGCTACACCCGCAGGTATAATCATCACATCTCCTTTTTTTACCCGTAGTATCATTCCCGAATCGCCGCCAATCTGCAAACGGGTTTTGCCGGCGTAAAAGCCCAGTACCTCATGGGTGGTGCTGTGGTAATGATGTTCCGTGAAAATGCCATCTTTCCAGCTGTTGTGCCAATGATTCGCTGCAAAAAGATTACGCACAAAGAGGGCGGGAAAAAATTCAGGAAGCCTGAGCACGTTGTGATAGATCAGCACCGGCAGTTCCCGGTTATTAGGAAAAATGCCATCATCGTACAGAAAATAACGTTCTACCGAATATGTCTTACTCAGCAGTTCCATGTTCCCCGCCGGAAAATTTAAGGTGATATTGCTTTACGATTTCGGAGACCATTCTCACAAGACGTTAATTATTACAGCACACAAAAAGGCCTGATTCTATTTATAAGATTCAATTTACATGCCGCTGTAGAAGTGATTCCACACAATAAGGTGCCATAAGGCGCGAGATAAAGCCCGGCCCTATCCTTATGAATAAAGGAGGGCTTTTTTATCCAAAGCTTTTATTCAAAGTTCTTTTAATTCCTGTTGGATATTTTTCCTGGCCTGCTCTTCATACTTGCGGTAAAAGTGCTCTGTTTTAAAGATCCGTTCCATCGCTAAAAAATGCCTGAGTACGTTTTTCCGGTTCATCCTGTATAAAAAACCGGGAACGCGATGGTATTCCTTTCGCACGTTTCCCATATATTCAGCATATATGCCCCAGTCATGCCCCAGTATGGAAAGATCCGCATCAGTCAGGTAATTGACATCCTGATCCGCATGTAATGAATGGCGCTTAGTAGCCAGGATCATTACCTGGCATCGGTTTATTCTTTCCGGAGCAACGTGCAAACCGCGCATGCGTTTTATCGCAAGGCTTGCAGATGTGTCCTCATTATCGGATTTCAGAGCTTTGTATACCACATCATGATAATAGAGTGCAAATAATACCGCATCCCAATCATTGATCTGATCTTTTACTGCCACGAGCTCAGAGAGCATGTATTCAAGATGCGCTAAGGTGTGGTAATGCCTGCCGGGACCTGAATAAGAGGTTTCAATTTCTTTCCATAAAAAGGCAGCTTCTTTGTAATGGGCCGGATACCTTCCTAACAGGACATAAAACATTTCTTTGAGCTTGAATTGTGAGAGATCTCTTGGGTTCCCGCAAGCCGCACAAAGAGATGCCAAAGGTGTCCGGTAAGGCTTGCCACAACTCTCGCAAAGCGGCCCCTGCTCTGCAATACGGTGATGCATAATAGCGTTGTGAACGGTTTCATTGAATCCGGTAAGGGCATTATAATAGTTCAGCAAAGACTGAAAATCCGGCAGTCTTTTAGCGGTCCGGCCATTCTGCATCTCTTCCGAATAAAGTTTACAGGCAATGGCATACTCTTCTTCATCGAGCATAGGCACTTCCATTTGACATCGCCAACACCAGAGTATTTTCATGACCTTAATTTTTGCCTGGCAATCTCTTTGCTGACAGTGTTTATTTTAGCGGTCCAGTATGCCAGGACAACATTTTTATCGCCGCAATCTTGCGGTGTCCGGGCCTGGTTCCATTTCAGGTGGCCATCATAATCCGCCAGGACCTTGTTCAGGTAAAGTTCATAATCACGTGGGCTTTTAGGGATGTAACCGATGCCATCACATCCACAGCTGTAAAAGTTTTTTCCGATCGTCCATAAGCTTTCCACAATCTTCCATTCTTTGAGAGCGGTTTTCTTAGGCGCTTTAAAATCACGTCCCAGGTCGGCCATAATAGCGGCGCATTGTGGGCATTTGACCTTACGCTGGGTGAGCTCTGATGTAAGCTCCTTCAGTTTTTTGCGTTCGCCTTTAGTGAATACCTGCCCTATTTTCCGGATCGATTTCCCATTGAGCTCATGGTAAAGCTTGTCTTTTTTGATCCTCAGCAGAATATCGCTTACATGCTCCTGCTTGAATGTTTTCCGGCATTCAAAACAAACGTAATGCGATTTATAGGTTTTGCAGGCGTAACGGCACATGGTTTCTGTACAGGCAGGTAAATATACAAAAGCAGAAGATGTTAAGCTAACGGACGGCATCTGGATGTGGCTTCGACCCCATTCAGTCAACGGAATTAATGATAAAGCCAAAACGAAAATTGGACAGCGGATAGTCCCTGCGGGCTTCGGCTCCGCTCAGCCCCCCGGCAGACCTAAACAAAAAAAGCCATCCGGAGATAGCTTTTTTAAAATCAGGTAGTGCTGATTACATATTCTCGATCACGAGGGCTGTCGCGCCGCCGCCGCCGTTGCAGATGCCTGCCGCGCCGTATTTAGCGTTATTTTGTTTCAACACATTGATCAGGGTGACGATCACACGGGCTCCGGAAGCTCCCAGAGGATGGCCTAAGGAAACAGCTCCACCGTTCACGTTCACTTTAGAGGCATCGAGGTTCATCAGCTTGATGTTGGCCAGGCCAACCACTGCAAATGCTTCGTTCAATTCGAAATAATTGATATCGTCCATTTTGAGGCCTGCTTTTTCAACGGCTTTAGGTACCGCTACTGAAGGCGTGGTCGTAAACCACTCCGGCGCCTGCTCGGCATCGGCATAGCCTTTAATTTTTGCCAGAGGTTTTAAGCCCAGGGCTTCTGCTTTTTCTTTGCTCATCAATACCAAAGCCGCTGCACCATCGTTCATCGTAGAAGCGTTGGCAGCTGTTACGGTTCCGTCTTTCTGGAACACCGGTTTTAATCCCGGGATCTTTTCGAAATTTACCGCTTTGTATTCCTCATCTTCTGCAAACAGAATGTCTCCTTTTTTGGTTTTTACTTCCACCGGAACGATCTCTTCACTGAATTTTCCTGCGGCCCAGGCCGCCGCCGAGCGCTTATAAGATTCGATCGCAAAGGCATCCTGCTCTTCGCGGGAGAAGTTGTATTCCTTGGCGCAGAGCTCTGCGCAATTACCCATTGGCACGTTGCCATACACATCGGTCAGGCCGTCTTTCGCCAGGCCGTCGATCACGGTTCCGTTTCCGTACTTCGCGCCCCAACGGTTGTTCTCCAGGTAAAACGGCACAGAGCTCATGCTCTCCATGCCACCGGCCACGACCACGTCGGCATCGCCCAGCATAATAGCCTGTGCGGCCAGGGAGATGGATTTCATACCGCTGGCACATACTTTATTAACGGTTGTGCAATTCACATTGTCCGGCAAGCCTGCAAATTTTGCTGCCTGGCGGGCAGGAGCCTGTCCCAGGTTGGCTTGTAATACCGACCCCATGAACACTTCGTTCACCTGTTTCGGGTCCAGTTTTATTTTATCAAGAGCACCTTTAATCGCGATTGCTCCGAGCTTAGTAGCAGGGATCCCTGCCAGTGTTCCGCCAAAAGAACCCATCGGTGTTCTTACAGCTGATACGATATATACTTCTTTGTTCATAGTCTGAATTTAAATTTAACGCGCCAAATATAGCATTGGAATTCAAGTTTGATGATCCGTTCATCTAAAAAACATGAACATTTTCCTATTTAGTTAACAATTAAGGCTTTATTAGCTTTCTTTTGCGGAACTAACAGATAAAACGGGTTAACGTTCAGCCCGGCTACCAGCAGGTAACACTGACCGACAACAGGCTAACATTAGCCTAAAAGCCACCGATTTTAGTAAAATATAACTTGTAAATGCATGTCAAACCTGGTTTCAATGAATACCTTTAGGCCCAATTAAATTGTATCCTATGTTTATTCGTTTTCTCATCGTCTTTGCCCTCGTTGTGGTGATCGAACTCTATTTTTTCCAGATCATTAAAACCATTACCATCGATTTTACTCCGGGCAAAAGAAAGCTGGTTTATTATATTGCCTATGGCCTTGCGGCATTCAATATCCTCTTTAGCGCGGTAGCGCTTTTTTATCCGCCCAACGAATGGCCTGTCTTTTTAAGAACACTCTACTCCATCGCTTTTATTCTTTTAATCTGTAAAGTATTCGGGGTGTTATTCCTCATCATCGATGATCTGATCAGGGTCTTTCGCTGGATCGCTACCTATTTTCAAAAAGCACCGGCCGATGCAACCGAAGTAACACACCACATCAGCCGCCTGAAATTCATGAGCTATGTAGGCCTTACCTTTACGGTCGTTCCTGCCATTTCCTTTATCTATGGGATGGTGAAGGGCGCTTATAAGTACAGGGTCCACAAGGTGAAAGTGAAATCGCCGAATCTCCCGGAAGCGTTCAACGGCTTTAAAATCGTACAGCTTTCCGATATTCACTCAGGAAGTTTTATGAGCACTGATCCTTTGGTGAAAGCCTTTGGTATTGTGATGGAACAGAAGCCGGACATGATCCTCTTTACCGGTGACCTCGTCAACAATGAAGCTAAAGAAACCGAGCCTCACCTGGAAAGCTATAAGCTGCTGAAAGCGCCCTACGGTGTTTATTCCTCTCTCGGCAACCATGATTATGGCGATTATAAACATGACTGGGAGCCGGGCGCCAAAGCAGCAAACCTGGAAGCGCTGAAAGACGTGCATGCCAGATCGGGATGGCGCCTGCTGATGAACGAGCATGTGCCTATTGAAAAAGACGGGCAGAAAATTGCCTTGCTCGGCATTGAGAACTGGGGCGGAAACTTAAACTTCCCGCGCTATGGTAAACTTGAAAACGCCTATGCGGGAACGGAAGGTTATCCTTTCAAAATTTTGTTATCGCACGATCCTTCGCACTGGGACATCCAGGTAAGCCAGGAACGGAAATACAAAGACATCGACCTCACCTTAAGCGGCCATACACACGGCATGCAGTTCGGGATCGAAATTCCTGGCTTTATCAAATGGAGCCCGGTGAAATACATTTACAAGCACTGGGCAGGCCTGTACAGGCAGGATAACCAATACCTTTATGTAAACCGCGGGCTGGGCTTCCTGGGCTATCCGGGCCGTCTCGGCATCTGGCCGGAGATCACGGTGATTGAGCTGGAGAGGGCGTAAGTATAGCGGCACATTTTTCATAATAAGGTAAACCTGCCTCAACAGGTTCTGATAATTTCCGGAGCAAAGCATAAAAGTCCCGTGCAAGGTTCTGCACGGGACTTTATCTCCAGGTAAAATTCATAAACAGATCCGGGCAATACCGCAACTGTTAATCTGCAAAGGGGCAATCAATTTTTAATAACCTTACCGTTGAAGACTTCTCTTCCGGTTGTTATCTGATAGAAATAAATTCCTGTTGGCAAGGAAGATATATCAATCGTGCTGGTTTCCTGGTTCAGGCTATTGCTCTGTACTTTCCGGCCCATGTTATCATAGAGGGAGATGCTTGAATTTCCCTGCAGGTGAGGGTATTGAACCGTCAACACACCGGTGGTAGGATTTGGGCTCAGGGCCGGTTGAATCGTTTTTGCGGATGCATTTGCCATAGCTGTAGGCTTGGAGGTTGTGCCCGATGCCGGCCGTGTAATTTCAAAGCGCTCTCCACCGACAGTGGCACCGGTGGCATCCTCCGTCCAGATTAAATCGTAATTATAATGCTCTTTCCCCGGAGCTTTTGAAGGGAAATTAATTCCCAGCGCGACTTCACTGTATTCGTCGGAAGCATAAGCCAAATTAGAGATGCTGGCATCAGGCGAGCCAATTAATATTTCCTGGTTGGGTATATCGATTGAACGGATTCCGGTTCCTACGAATCCTCCCGCTGCCCATTTTTGCCAGGTGATCTGATCCAGCGTTAATCGCACTTCTGCGTCTGCTGTTATCGCATTACCGACCTCGGTATCCGGTACTTTCAGCGATAATTTAAAGACACGATCGGCTTCACCAAAAATATTGCCGATGTTGAGCCTGGTTTTTGATGGTAAAAGGTGCGGACCAACCTGAATAAAGCCCAGGCCTTTACCACCGTCTTCCATGATGCTGATGTTCTTCTGTGCAATATTATTGTTCCTGATGACATTTCCTTCTGCTACGTTATTTCCTGTCGTTGCTTCATAGTACATGGGGTCGGCAGCCGATAACACCCTTGCAAGTATACAGAAGTGGCCTTTCGCATAAAAAGGACCTGGGAACGTGCTGGGATAGTTTGCCGGATCGGGAACATTGTTCCATGTTACTTTAACAACGGCTTCTCCGCCTGCCGGTATCACAGGAATTGATGCAATGCCAACCATACCACCTAAATCAGGGCCTGTTGGCGGTGGATTTGACCCGTTCCATGGCCATGGCCATCCGAGGTTAACGGCAGCTTTTGCCCAACTCACGTGTAGCACGTCTGTACCGGGCGATGGCTGGCAACCAATGTTTCTGACTTTCACATACACATAGGCCGCACCTGCAAAAGGGTCTATCTCTTCATGAACCTCTCCGTTATCGTCGTCGTTACGAAGCCAGATTGCTTTACTTTTCCAGGATGGATAAGAGTTGTTACTGGGCTCTTCGCCAAAATCATAATCGGTATCCTGTATAAATAGATCGTAGGTGTTTTTTTTGATCGACGAAGCCGTCTTTACGGCCTCGTATGCATTGATCCTGCCTCCGCCATATAAGCCGGGATAGAGATTTGCATCCGCTATCGGATCTGCTGTCGCTTTAATAATAGATTCGATTTGCGACGGTGACATACAGGGATTAACGGACAACATTAAACCAATGACGCCGGAAGCAATAGGCACCGATGCGGAAGTGCTGTTTGACGGCGAATAAGCATTCACAGCATCCCCACGCGCCACAAGCCCGCCGCCTCCGGGAGTACAGATGTCAACCCATTCGTTACGCGCCATGCCGGTTGGCCCGAGCTTATCCTCCCAATTGACCGTGCTCACGTTAATCACCCCGGGAATATCGGCGTGGTATTGATGAAAATTCTCGTTGGTATTACCTGCGGCAACAAGCACAGTGCTACCGTTTTCCGTAATTTCCTTTAACATGTCATTTATGTATCCGGTTGGGAACCCAGAGGTTCCCCAACTGATGTTAATGATTTTAACGCCATCCTGGTAGGCTTGCCATGCCAAAGACCATGGATCACCACTGCAAGGACTCGGCGTAGGCACTACATAACCGGCAATCCGGCATTTATTACCAACACCGGCAACGCCTTTATTATTGTTCACATTGGCGGCAGCCGCAGAACTCACCGCCGTGCCATGCATACAGTTAGGAACCCAGTTGGTTGGGTTCCATACATAGGCAAATTTATTGGTAAAATCCTCGTGATCGGTCCTGAATTCGGTATCACAGATCCCGATCAACACATTGGGATTGCCCTGGGTGATGCTCCAGGCGCACTTTGCATCCATGAGATCGAGTTGCCAGGTGTAAGAGTTCCCCTGGTACGAATACATCAAAGGATCATTGTATGATACAGGGTTATTACAGGCTACCCTGCAATAATTCTGCATTTCGATCCCGGTAAATGATCCGGACTCCTGAAGCGCTTTATGCAAAGCCGTGATATTGCCTGTCGCATGGATCTCACAAGCACGCGCCAGGCGTTCGCTTTTGGCGCCCGGAAAAGACTGGCGGTAGCTGATCACTCCATAGGTTTCAAACAATGCGTTCAGGGTTTTATTATTTTTTGCCTTGTTACCCTCTGGTTCAGCGTCTTCAGAAAGTGGTATCAGGTACAAATAGTTGCTGTTCTGGGATAATCCCTTAATGGGGCTCCCATATAAAGCCAGGGCAAATACAAACGAGAAGACTGTCTGCAGCATAGTTTTAATTGTTTTCATGACATTTCGTTTTTAGTTAGTAGTTAGTAATCAGAGATGAAAACAAAACTACTGTAACGATTACCTGAAAAAAGCCCGAATGAGTACCTGTAACCGTTTTTCGAGTAAGTGTTTTGTATTACTCCGGATTTTGAATCCGTTTCATGAATTCATTCTTCCTGCGTACCGACAGATCGATCACCGAATTGTCGGACAGGATGACCTGCCCGCCTTTTCCTTTGATGTATTCTTTGAAATGCCGCAGATTAATGAGGTGTTTATGATGGGCCCGGAAAAAATCATGTTCCAGGAGTGTGTCTTCGAATTGCTGCATGGTTTTGGACACCATGATCCTGCTGCTGTCAGACAAATAAAAGAAGGTATAATTAGAGTCTGCTTCACACCGGATAATATCCGAAATCAAAATGCGTTTGAAACCATGCTGGGTAGGCAAAATGATGTTTGCCGGCAACTGTTCCTTATGGGTAAGCGGCCTGCTGCCCCTGATTGTTTCAAGAGCTTTGTGAACCGCCATCACAAAGTCCGACCGTTTTATCGGTTTCAATAAATAGTCGATGGCCCCCTTCCTTAATGCCCGGATCGCATAATGCTCATAGGCGGTGATAAAAATGACCTGGGAAGAGATTTTCTGAATCTTATCCAGCAGTTCAAAGGCATTGCCATCTGCAAGCTCTATGTCCAGGAACAGGATGCCCGGCTGTTTTTTCACCAGCTGCATATAGGCATCCTCAATCGTTGATGCCTGGAAGGCAACCTCCAGATCCGGAAATTCGTTGGCCAGCAGCAAGGCGACATAATCTCTGCCGTCCTGTTCGTCGTCAATAATAAATACCTGAATTTTAGGGTTCATGCTGATACGTTTAAGTGCAATTTAATTTCGGTGCCGGGCTTTCCGTTTTCCGACAGATCATTTATTTCAAATGTAATCTCTGTATCAAAAAGCTGCCGGAAGGCTTCCATCCTTTTTCTGGACAACTTTATGCCAAAAGCATCTGACTTTTTTGAAAGCAGGGATTTGTCCCTGATTCCCGCTCCATTATCCCTGATGACAATGGTTAACCGGTGGTTATGGTATTCAAAACGGACTTCGATCATCCCTTCACTGTCAGGGAGCCGGCTGATTCCATGCTTGAGCGCATTCTCAACAAAAGGCTGAATCAACAGGGAAGGAATCCTCCAGCTCTTATTGACATTGGCAGCCACATGTATGGCATAATTGAAATGCCCTTTGAAGCGGAGCTTTTCCATATCGAGGTACAAGGTCAGATAGTCAATTTCTTCCTGGATGGGCATAAAGGTTTTTTCGGAATAGAGGAGCGTTTTGCGGATCATCCTGGAAAAGATGTCCAGGTAATTTTCCGTTTCTTCATATTCTTTTTTATAGAGCAGAAACTGGATCGAGTTTAAGCAGTTGTAAATAAAATGAGGGTTGATCTGGGCCTTGATAGCCTGCAACTCCAGTTCGGCAATTTTTTTTTCGTACAACAGGGCCCTCAGTTTCTTATCCCTTCTCTTTTTAATAACATAAGTGATCAGAAAAATCATGGCAGCCGCCAGCGTCACCACCACAAAGGCATAAAACCATCGGCTTTGCCAGAATAAGGGCTTTATTTCAAAAGAAAAGGCCGTGTAATGATTGGATTGTTTGCCATTATGCCCCAGCCCGTACACTTTAAAGGTATAGTCTCCCGGCGGGAGGGAATTAAGAATTATTTTTGAAGAGGTGCTGGTTTGCCAGTCCTCATTCAGACCTTCGGTTTTATAGCGGTAACTGATCTTTCCCTGTGAGGTATAATCCAAAAAACTCAGGTTAAAAATCACTGTATTGTCGGGATAAGTTGTTGTAATAAGCTGATCCGGGTTATAGAGCTCTTTCCCGCCAAAACTGACGGAGTTAATGATCACTTCTTTATTAATGGCGATATCCTGGTTCAGCAGGTCCTTCATAGAAAAAATCCCAAGACCTTTGGACGTGGCCACATAAATGGTGTCGTTTTTAATCACGCAATCTGAAACCCTGTCGGATGGCAAGCCATCTATTGTTGTAAAATTCTTAATAAGCGTTGCGCCATCCTTAAGGCTTATTCGCGATAATCCCATGCTGGTGCTGGCCCAGAACGTGTGCTCATTCTCCACCGCAATCTTCTTGATCCGGTTACTTGCCAGGCCATCGCGCTCCGTAATTTTCCGCAGGACTCTGCCATGATCAAAGAGAATGATCCCGTTAACCATCGTTGCAGCAGCATATAACTGGGGATTGATTTTCTTCAGGTCGTTACAATAGCAATCTTTTAAGAACAAGGTTTTTCGTTTCGTTTTTATATTAAACTTATAGAGGTCGTTAAAAGACCCCACAAACAAGCTGTCGGGATCATACATCAAGGCGGTGTATATCCTTTCCCTGAGCAATGTGTCTGATTTACGGGTAATAAAATTATACTCGTACAGGAGCCAGTCGGCACAGATCAATACCTTGTTGGAAGTGTATGGCAGCACATTTTTTACTATGGTGATGTCAGAAATACATTCTACCTTATGATTAGAAAGGTTTAATAAAAAAGCACTTCTGGCCAGTCCAAAAACAGCGATTTTCTCGTTGGCAAAAATAGCCCGGCATTCAAACCTTTTATTTTTATCCAGCGTTAATTTCCGCAATTCTTCCGAATGATAAATGCCTGCCCCGGACGTGTTATCGCCCAGAAATACAGCGGTTTTGTTAGCTGCAATAGCTGTATAGTGAGAGGTATTGTGCTTAACCGGCAAGTTAACATACGCCTTAAACGCTTTCGCGGAAACAAAAAACAACCCATTGTTTTTCGTATTAAACCACACATTGCCGTCGCGGTCTCTCAATAAGCCATTGATCACATACTCCTGCAGAAATTTTACCGGCTTAGGCGCGGCGACGGTGTCCCTGAGAGACTGATCAAAATATAAGACGCCACCATTTTGCAAACACACCCAAAGCTTATTAGTAGCATCGATGAATGTAATATAAATATCTCCGGGGATGGTAAATGAGTTGATCTTTTTAAAAACGAAAGGGCTTATCAATTCATAGACATGAATCGTATTCTTTTGCTCGGCAATCACAAAACGCTCCCTTTTCTGTAAAAGTTTTTTACTTTTTATACGGATATTACAAATCCTTTTCTGTTTTGTCAGGATATCATAGGCCATTATCCTGGAGCTGTCATCCCGAAAATAGACATGGTGCGTATTAAAATCATACAGCAGAAAATGAAATGGGCTATCGGATAGGTCTGGCGACACGGGAAACTCTGACATTTTTTCATTTTTGTAGATATAAACAGATGGAGGATTATACCACTCGCTGATGCATAGTTGATCCATACTCCTGTTACAAAAAAAAAGAGGTGAAAAATTGCTCAGTTTGAGTTTTTTTATCTCCGCATTATTTTCTGCCGTAAAGAGTTTATTATTTTTGAGGAATCCGTAATTATTCAGATAGGGAATCACAAAAATTTCATCGTTTGCCATGGGCTCACATCCCATGATCTCAATATTTTTAAATCCTGATTTTTCGTTGTACTGCTTAAACTCGACACCGTCGAACCGAAAAAGCCCATTGTCACCGCCGATCCATATAAACCCCTTACGGTCCTGGTTTATAAGATAGCCGAATGAGCTGTTCAATCCATCTTCCTGCGTGTAATTCTTAAACCCGGTGATTTGCGCCTGGCTAAAAAACGGGAGGACGACATATAAAAGAAGCAAGTAGGATGCTAGCGAAGCACATTTATTCAATAATCGTTTCATTCAGAATATGGAGGCACAACCGCTACCGTAAAAAACAAATTAATGGAATCTCCATGAATATACAATACCGTAAAAAAAATGACGACCACGCGGGCACGTAAAATTACGCGTCCCGGTCAGGTCCGGCAGGTACCAACTCATGGCGCTAACTTAAGGGTATGCATAATTTACCGCTGAACGCACATGAAAGGATTTCAAAACACAATTTTTGATTAAGCAATCCGGCAACAGACCGCCTGCTTTGACTAAAGAAAATCACTCGCCGCGCTTGATGGTAAAGGTAAAGGTGGTGCCTTCATTCACTTTACTATCTACATCAATGGTTTCGTTATGCGCTTCCACAATATGCTTCACGATGGCGAGCCCAAGGCCTGTACCGCCCTGCTCACGGCTGCGGCCTTTGTCAACCCGGTAGAAACGCTCGAATAAGCGCGAGAGGTGTTTCTCCGCAATACCAATGCCGTCGTCTTTGATCTCGACGATCACCTGCTCATCGAATAAATTGATGGTGATGAGTGTCTTGCCGTTCTCCTTGCCATACTTGATGCTATTGGTCATCAGGTTCACAATCACCTGGCGGATCCGGAACTTATCGGCATGAACAATGATGGGCTTATCGTATTTCTTCGCCAGCTGCAGGCGGATGTTTTTCCGGCTGGCCTGGAATTCCAGCGCTTCAATAATTTCCTTGATCTGTTGCGCGATGTCGTATTTCTCCCGTTCGAGCTCCAGCGTTCCTACTTCGAGCTGCGAGATGGTCTCCAGGTCGTCGATGATCTGGATCATGCGGTCCACGCTCTTATCAGCCCGCTTGAGGTATTCAATATTGATAGTAGGATCATCCACGCCGCCATCGATGAGCGTCGACACATAGCCCTGGATATTGAAGATAGGGGTTTTGAGCTCATGCGACACGTTGCCAAGAAATTCCTTGCGGTAGCTGTCGAGGTTGCGATGCTGCTCCACTTCCTTGTTTCGCTCCTCCGCCAGCTTGTTGATCTCATCCTCCAGCCTTTCCAGGGAATCCACTTCGTCGAGCTGAAACTCGGTATTGGGGATTTCCTTCGGCTGCAGAGCCTTCACTTTTAAGTACAGCTTATCGATCTTATCAAAAATAACATTGTTGTAGAGGATATAGATCACAAAAAAACTGATGATAAACGAAATAAAGAAATAGAGCAGCATGATGGAGAAATTGGCTTCTCCGGTAACTTTATAAGCAATGATGCTTACCAACAGCGTTTGCAGGATCGCAGAGATCAGGCTAAGGACAAGGGTAAGGGCAGGAATCTTTAACTTATTCATCGTGTGCATATCAACAACGAATGTGCAAAGAAAAAACCGCTTTCAAAAACCGCCCGGGTTATTTTTTTGTAAAATTATGGAAGGAAGGGACAGAAAAGACCAAAAAGGAGAGAGGGACAAAAGCACAGTGGACAATCTCTCTTCTATTTACTCAAGGTTATCAACTCCCTGTAAAAATACTTCTCCTGCGTGCTTTCAAAAGGCCGGTAAATGTAATAGGCATAGCCATCATGAATTTTCAGCTTATCGGCGCTGTGAAACTGGAGCGAGTACCTGCCTTGCTCCTGGCCGTTTTGCAGGCTGATCTGCTTGATGTACTTATGCCCGTTCTTCTCATATACCGCATAGATCGTGTTTTCGATATCGTCTTTCAGCATCACATTCTTCCATTCTTTCCAGTTTTTGGGATGGTTGTAGCTAATGCTGATGGAATCGATCTTCTGCCCCTTACGATCGACATGAAACAGCAGGTTCTTATAGTGATCGAAAATAGAGATTGTGTCTTTTACCACATACAGGGGCGCATACAGGGGCTCGTAGAACATGCTTTTGGTAAAACCGCTCATCAGCGAAGCCACAATGTGCTTATCTACATTCAGGTCCATCGCCATGCGCCTGGCCTGCAGCTTTTCATTGGGTTTCATGGAGTAATACTCAAAGTTGTAGGCATGCATCAGCTCTTTGTCCTCGATCGAAATAAGCTTGCTCCGTGTACTGTCTTTTTCGTTGAAGGCAAAATAATTAAACAAAGGATAATCCTTCCAGTAATCGGTGTAGATGATCTTGCCGTTGATGGTATCAAGGATAGGCTTAATAAAGGAATTTACATCTTCCACCGCCAGGGGAATGAGCACAAAGCGGTCGTGGTACATATTGATGCGGTAGATGTAATTTTCGCAAACCAGGTTCGTATATCCCATATAATCATGATAAAATTCTTTGGCCAGGCCACCTTCTTTGGGTACTGTAAAGCTGGTGATGACCTTCCCGTTAAGGTCCGTAAGCTTCAACACGGCTTCTCTCAGGGATTTCACCGCCGTGAGCAGGATAAACTTATCTTCGTAAAAATCGAAATCATACACGCTGTATGCCGGCGAACCGAGGATAGTGTCGGGCCTTGCTTTGGCATAGATGGGCACCATGCTGAGCTCTGTGGCTACCGGCTTCAGGGATACGGAAATATTCACCGAATCGGAGATATCGCCGAGATCAGCCTCTTTGACGCGGGTGACATGGCTTAATAATTTATAAACAAGAGAAACATGTTTTTTGGCGGGAATCAGCAGGCGGTAATACCCCTGCTTATCGGTCGTGGCATAATAGGTCGAATTTTGCACCTGCACAAGGACGTGCCGGAGCGGCGCATGCGTGCTATCGTCTGTTACCCTGCCGTAAATCGTCATCTGGCCCTGGCCTTTCGATACCGCCGCTACAGTAAGCAGCAGAGCCAGCAGGTAGGTAGTCATGGTATTCATGATTTCTTTTACTAAAAAGACGCTCCCGGAAATACATTCCATAAGTGCTGCGGGTAATTTATTTTAATTCTAAATACCGGGCGCTTTGCAAAATTGTAAATTTATCCCGAGCCACGAAAAAAATATTAGTAACTTTCCTGCGTCAATCCGAAACATTAAAAACTCATACAATGCTATCCAATAAAATCAAAGCAGCTCTCAACGAGCAGATTCAGAAAGAAGCCTTTGCTTCCAATTCTTACCTCACACTGGCTACCTGGAGCGAGGAAAAGGCCCTTGATGGCGTAGCGGCTTATTTTTATGCAGCTGCCGAAGATGAAAGGCAGCACATGCTGGAGATCTATAAATACCTCAACACGTACGGCAGCGGCGCTCACCTGAAACCACTGAAGGAAACATCTGTGAAGCTAAAAAACATCCTGGAGGTTTTTCATTATGTATTCGACCTGGAGCATGAAGTAACCGTTGCCATCAATAAGCTGGCAAAACTGGCCTACGAAGAGAACGATTTCGCGACCTTTAAATTCCTCGAAGCGTTTGTGCTTGAGCAACAGCAATCCGAAAAAGATGTGACCGACCTCATCGACATGATCAAGCGTGTAGGCCATGAAGAGAAAAACCTGTACTACCTCAACAAAACGTTTAAAAAGAACGAAGAGCGTAAAGCTTTAGGAAAAAATCCTGAGCTGGACGCTGAAAAGGAATAACGTCACTTCTCAAAAGAATCCGACCACTTATGCGCCCAAACCCTGCACTTGTAGGTTTGGGCTTTTTGTTGCCTGTATGTGCTGTAGCTTTATAGTTCAACCTATAAAACGGACTACTATGAAACAGCTGACTCTACTTTCTCTTCTCTATTTGGGCGTCACTACACAAGCCCAGAACAATTTCGGATACCTCGACATTAACCAGGTAAAGGCAGGCATCAACAGCAATGGCAACCTGCATGATTCCCCCGTGGCATTTCGCCCGGAGTACGAAGTACCTAAAGGCAGCGGAAAACACGCGACCGCCCTCACCAATCTGTGGTTTGGCGGCATGCATAACAATCAGTTGCACTTGTCAGCGCAGTTCTATGCCATAAGCCCGCAAGACCTGGATTTTAATTCGGGACCTCTCACGGTTAGCGGAACCTGCCTCGTAACAGACAGCGCCAAATACATGAAGGTATGGAAGCTTAACCAGACAGACATCAATGACTTCATCAGCAACTATGCCAACGGGAATGTGCAGAACGGGAGCTACATTCCTGTTCCCGATCTCATGTCGTGGCCCGGAAACGGAGATATCACCAAAAACCAGAGCGGCCTACTGGCTCCTTTTATGGATGTCAACGGAGATGCCCGATATACGCCTATGGATGGCGATTACCCGCTCATCAAAGGCGACCAGGCCTTGTACTTTATTTACAACGATGTGACGGCCTTGCCACATGGCAGCGGTGGAGCGAGCCTCGGGCTGGAAGTCCATGGCATGGCTTACGCCTATAGCACCTGCAGCGTGGTAATCGCCAATCCTGTACTGGATTACACCACGTTTTATGACTACGAGGTCATTAACAGAAGTACAAACACCTATACCGATTTTCACATCGGCCTGCATTCGGAAGCCGCTCTCGGGCAATACATCGACGATTACATTGGCTGTGACGTAAAGGATAATTATGCTTATGTGTACAATGCAGATGCCAACGACGAAACAGGCGGTGGCGCTATTGGTTACGGAGCGAATCCTCCGGCAACAGCCTTTGCGATGCTCAGATCTCCCGAAAGCTCTTCAGACGGCATCGATAACGATGCTGACGGTGTGATTGATGAGGCGGGAGAACAAATGGGCATGACCAATTTCTCTTATTTTTTTGTTCCCCTGGCCGGTGTGCCAGCAGCCGTACAGCTGCCATCTGTTGCAAGTGAATATTACAGCTACATGCACAGCACCTGGAAAGATGGCACCCCTTTTACCTGCGACAGCCCCGATGGCTATGGCGGCACAGTGGCCACACCTTACCTCTTTCCGGGAACAAGCTATACCAATTCCCCCTGTGGCACGGCTGGCTGGTCGGAAACGATGGCTCCCGGCAACAGGCGCTATGCAATGAGTACCAAACAGGCTACTTTCCAGCCGGGAGAGGTTATCCGGCTGACATACGCACACGTAACCTCCTTTGATCCTTCCGGCAATTCCCTAGCCAAACTCGATCAGGATGTGAATACAGTGAAAACATTTTATCAGTCCGGGGCATCCGTCAGCTGCATGGCTACAGGCATACAGGAACAAAACGATGCCCTTGCCTTCGCACTGTATCCTAATCCGGCAAGCTCACAGCTAACACTTACGTTTGATAAAGCCTTGACAGCAGGAATGACCGCAACGGTAAGCAATGTGTACGGAAAGGTATTATTAAGCGCCCACAACGAGGACCGCGAAACCATACATCTGGATATCAACGCTCTGGCTTCAGGTATTTATTTTGTAAAACTAAGCGCCGATGGCAAAAGCAGCGTTAAGAAATTCATCAAACAATAAGCTGTTTGTTCTCAGCAAAAAAACAATCCATATAAAAAGCCCGGATCTGCTATAGGTCCGGGCTTTTAAATTCAGTTCTGTCTCAGTCAACCACATTTATTTAATGAATGCCGGCACTTATCGGTTTAGAATTTTTATGGGCTTTTCCTGCACTAATTTTATGTCATAAATAAAACAGTGAAAACGGCCCGGTTTATAAAAAATTCATTAAGCACTCAAACACTTGCCCCGCTCCGTCTGCTCATCATAGTCCTGGCCATCTTAGCGGGGCTTCAGGGCACTTCCGATGCCAGGGCTGGCTCCTGTAGCCCGGTGGAAAAAGGGATCGGAATTACGTCACAGGGCCCTCACCTCAAAGCTAAGAACACGGCTGGCTCCGTGGAGGCCGGTGCCAAGCGGTTTACAGAAGAGAACAAGGCTTCTGCCAATGCAAGCGAACTGTATGATACCGTCATGCCTCCCCTGTGCCTACTCATGCTTGTGTGGCTCAGCCTTACGTTATCCGGATCTGAAAAAGGAAAATCTTAAGACTCTGCTGCCTGTAGGTGTAACGTCGGCAGGCTACTTCTTTTTATGTTTCCAGCGGCGGTGGCTCCACAGCCAGATCTCGGGCTGGGCGATGATGTCTTTTTCGAGCTTGCGGGTATGCAGCTCGGAGATCTCGCCTTCGGCCGTATTCTTCGGATCCATCACCAGATATTCGGTATTCACTACATAATAGCCACGCTTTACCCGGTTCACGGTCACATACACAACCGGGAAATTCAGCTTCTGCGCGATCTTTTCCGTTCCCCAGAATACGGGCGTCTCCTGGTTTAAGAACGTGGTCCAATAGGCATTATCCGGCGAAGGGGTCTGATCGGCAATGAAGGCCGTGGCATTGATCTCGTTCCTGTTGCGGATCATTTCCCGCATGGTATCTTTCATGGCATAAAGCTTTGTCCCGAAGCGGGTGCGCATGTTATACATGAGTTTATCGAAGCTCTTATTACTGAGCGGATGATAGATCACATATAGCTGCTGGGGATTCACCAGGCTGAAGGAGCTTCCCGCCCACTCCCAGTTGCCGTAATGGCCCATCACCAGGATGCAGGATTTTTTCTGATCGTACAATTCTTTAAAGATCCGTTTGGTATTGGCATTCATCTCGCAGCGGCGGATGGCCTGCTCTTTGGAAATGGTCAGGGTTTTCAGGGTTTCGAGGAAGAGGTCGCAGAGGTAATGGTAAAATTTGCGCTCGATCTCTTTCAGCTCCTGCTGCGACTTTTCGGGAAAAGAGTTTTTCAGGTTTTCGAAAACGACCTTCTTCCGGTAGCCGATGACCCTGTAGAGCAGGAAATACACGAAGTCGGAAAACAGGTAGAACAGTGGGAAGGGCAGCAGTGCAATAAGATAAAGAAATGGTAATATCACGTAAAAACCGATAGCGCTCATGCTGGTAAAAATACAGATAATTCATATTTTTTTACACAATTACCCGCCATTTTCATTCCTTTTAATTATATTTATAAACAAGAAATTTTCTGACCTATGAAGATATTTTTTACCTCGATTTGCTTTTTAGCCCTTGTATCAAGTGTAAAGGCCCTGGATGCCGGTGATATTGTAAAAATGGAACTGGCCAAACAAAAACTCTATGCCGGCCAGTACATCGGTGCTCTCAACATCTATAAGGAAGTGCTCCAGAAAAATCCGGACGATGCCAAAGTGCTCCACTACGTAGGCTTTTGCCAGTTTCAGCTGCAAAAGTACAATGAGGCCGAAGAAAGCTTCAAAAAAGCGATTGCTACCAATAAGGACGTAAAACCCGAAACCCACCTGCTCCTGGGCAAGATTTACCTGCACGATGTGAAGATCGATGATGCGCTGACGGAATTCAATACCTATAAAACCACGGCAAAGTCCAAAGAGTCGGAATATGAAGAGGTGGACGTGTATGTGGCCCACTGCAATAACGCCAAAAAATACATGGCTGAGCCGGTAGACGCGAAAGTGGAAAACCTGGGACCTGCGATCAACTCCAAATACGACGATCAGTCGCCTGCGGTGAGCGCCGACGGACGCAAGCTGGTGTTCAACACCCGCCGTCCTGAAACGACCGACTCTCCAAGGGATGTGGAGGGTGACGGCAAATTCTTCCAGGATATTTTTATCTCAACCTGGGACACCATCAATAAAAAATGGAACCAGGCCGAAGATGTGCCGGGCAATGTGAATACCGATGCGCATGATGCCTGCACCAGCATTTCTCCGGATGGCAAGCAGATCTTTATTTATAAGAACGACGTAAAGGACAATGAATCCAGGGGCGGAGACATCTTTGTTTCCAAAGTGGTGAATAACAAATGGAAAACGCCGGAAGCGATCGGGAAACCGGTTAACACGACCTATTGGGAAGGTGGTGGCTGCATTTCCCCTGACGGAAAGACCTTATATTTTACCAGCGAGCGTCCGGGCGGCTATGGCCATTCCGACATTTATGCGGTGACACGCATCAACAAAACGGAATGGGGAAAACCGGTAAACATAGGCCCGGAGATCAATACAGCTTATGACGAAGTAGGCGTGTTCCTGGCACCGGATGGCAAAACCCTGTTCTTCTCTTCCAATGGCATGAACTCGATGGGCTCTTATGATATTTTTAAATCTGTGCTGGAAGGCGGCAAATGGAGCAAACCTGTGAATTTAGGCTATCCTATCAATACCGTATTCAAAGACGGGCCGCTGGTTGTGAGCGCCGATGCACAAACGGCTTACTTTGCCAGCGAGCGCACAGGTGGCCTGGGGGAAAGCGATATTTACAAAGCCGACCTTTCCAATTATGCCATCCTGGAAAAAGACAATAAGAAAAAAGTCAACAACGGCCTGAGCATCCTGAAAGGGGTGATCCGCGACGGCTTTGAAGGCTCGGGCATCGCCATGGCTGATGTGACCATTACCGATGCCAACGGCGCTGTGGTGATGAGCACGGTTACCAACGACAACGGGGAATATTTTATGACCCTGAAAGGCAATACGTCGTATACCATCAAAGCTTCTAAAAAAGGCTACAAAACGGGTGAGGAAAAAATAGATCTGAAATTAGGAACGGGCGATACGTTCAGCCTCGACAAGCAGATCATGTTAAGTAAAGAGAAATAAAATTCCCGCCGGCACTTGCTTCTAAATAGTGGTTCATGAAATTTCTTAAGGTATGTTTTAAGCTGCTGCTGTACGTGGCCGCATTCGGTGGTATATGGCTGGCCTGCGCGCTCCTGCTTCCAAAAATAAAGCTGGAGGCGGAAGACCGAAAGGATGCGAAGGAGGTTACCATTTATGTAAGGACCAATGGCGCGCATACCGATATCGTGATGCCCCGGAACATGAACCTTCCTAATTCGGTGGTGAGCTTCAACTGGAGCAATCTTGTGAATGACTCGCTGTTTAAGGATGTGGATTCTACTTACAAATATGTGGCTGTAGGCTGGGGCGACAAAGGTTTTTACCTCAATACTCCCGAGTGGAAGGACCTGAAAGTTTCTACCGCTTTTAGAGCCGCCTTCGGGCTTGGCAGCACGGCGATGCATGTGACCTATTACCGCCACATGGAAGCGGATGGGGAATCTACCAAAGCCATCCACATCAGCGCTCCCGATTACCAGAACCTCATTGCCGAGATTACCCGGAGTTTCGACCTGCAGGACGGAACGCCGAAGCTGATCCCCCATCCGGCCTATGGCACACACGATAATTACTTCGAAGCCAAAGGACGCTATAGCCTCTTTAAAACCTGCAATACCTGGACAGGGAACACGCTTCACAAAGCCAATATTACGATGGGTGTGTGGACGCCCCTGCAATCGGGCGTGATGAACAGCATCCCGGATACGCTTGCGGAATAAGGTGCTTTTGTAAAATGCAGATACACGATCAGAATAGTAAATTAATACGGATTACTGTGGCTTCGGAGCTTCGGCCACCGCACGAATCAAGCCAGGAAAAGCTTCCACCGGGAAGAATCAGAACAAGCTGATGTGTGAGAAATCTATGGTTTCTTTCTGTTCTCTGCGTACCCTATGGTAGTTAAGAAAGAACACTGACGGGCAGATTACTTTACTTCTTTACTTCCGCCTGTTTTTTGGCGTCGTTGATCTCCATGCGCTGCCCGTTCTTAAAGGCTGCCACAAAGCAATCCTTATAGCCCAGCTCCCTGAGCTTTGCCTGGTGCTTGGTAGCCTCCTCAAACGAAGAAAAGGTTCCTGACGTGTATTTGTAAACGGCACCGGCCTTATAGAACCATACCTCCTTCACATTCGGAAATTTGCTTTTGGCATCCACTTCTTTATCCGCACTGGCAAACTGCACTTTGAACTCAATGGCTCCGGCTTTTAGCACCGGCTTCACGTCTGTTTTCGGTTCAACTTTAGTGGTCTCCGTTTTGGCCACGGTCACTGAGCTTGCCGAAGTGTCTTTCTTTACTTTCTCCTTGTAGCTTTTGATGATGTCGTTCTTGTCGACCACTTTGCTTTTTTCCTCCTCCTCCTCTTTTTTCTGCTTCTCCTCTTCCTCCTTTTTGGCGCGGGCCTGCGCATCACTTATTTCCCTCAGCTTCTTATCGGCATACTCATCCTTTCCATTGCGCGCTTTCAGGGCTTTTTCATAAAGCAGTTTCGCATCGTCATAATTCCTGTTCTTAAAGGACACATCCGCCAGGGCAATGAATTCGCCGTAAGCCTTTTCATTTTCGGCATGCTCTACTTTAACCGGGCTTGCCGAGGTGTCTTTTTTCTCATCCTCCTCGGTTTCCACCGTGTCTGTTTCCTTGATCGGCACATGCACTTCCTTCTCGAGGTTTTTCTGATTCTCAATAGCATCATCATAATCCTTTTTGATCCCCTCCTGCTCGTCCTTGTACTTCCGGAAAGCGCGGAACAAACAGGAAGCCATGTACTCCTGTCCTTTTTCGGAACCCAGGAACTTTTCCTCCTGCGGATTGGTCAGGTAGCCGATCTCGGTGAGCACGCTTGGCATCGAGGTGCGCCAAAGCACCCAGATGCTCTGCCGGTGTACGCCTTTATCCACGCGCCCTGCCCGTTTGGCATATTCCTCCTGGATCTTCAGTGCCAGGCCTGCACTCTGGATCACATAGCCCGAGGTATAATTGCTCATAATGATGTAGCTCTCCTCGCTGTTGGGGTCAAAGCCCTGGTACTTGCTTTCGTAGTTATCCTCCATCAGGATCACGGAGTTCTCACGCTGGGCCACTTTCATCTTCCCTTCTTCGTTCTTTAAGCCCATCACATAGGTCTCGGAGCCATAGGGCACCGGGTTGGCCGTTTCCACCACAATCGTTTTTCCTTTCGAATTCTTGAAGGTTTTGGGGCGCATTTTCCCGGTTTTCTTATCCTTGACCATCACCGGCTTTCCGGCGGCGTTGCAGTGAATAGAGATAAACAGGTCGGCATTGTTATCATTGGCAATTTTGGCGCGGTCCTCCAGCTCGACGAACACATCCGTTTTGCGGGTATAGATCACTTTCACATCTTTCACATATTCCTCGATGAGCTTCCCCAGCTTGAGCGCTACCGCCAGGGCTACCTCTTTTTCCTTGTGGGTCACGCCGTTACATCCCGGGTCTTTACCGCCGTGCCCGGCATCAATCACAATCACTTTTACCTTACGGTCTTTGGGCGGGGCCTTGTGGCCACGGGGAATGTAAAAACTACTCAGCAATGCAAAACCTGTAAGGAGGAGACCTACTGCCAGTACTGTTCCCGGCATCTTACATCTGTTCTCGAACTTCATAACACTTTCGTTTTCGGACACTGAATTGGGTGGATCCTGTTATATTTTTTTGGGTAATTTTTATCTTTAAAATTCGTTATTTGATAGCCTATGAGCCCGTTAATTGTTAGCTTTGCAGGTTTAGGTAAATTTAGCCCGAAGGATTTATTATCAGCTTGAAACAAATATTTTTTATACTCTTATTAGTGTTAATAAGTAAGCCTTCCCTGCTTGCTCAATCCGACCTGAAAGGCAATAATACCAAAACGGTCAATCCTCCCAAAACAGCCTCCCCGGATACCAGCTCGCGCAACAAGGAACAAGCGGCTCTTCCGCCCAAAGACGTAAAGACCGTAGACCTCGATACCCTGGATACGGACGACGGGGACGACGACCAGGCTTTGGACAAGAAGGTAACTTATAACGCACGGGATTCGATAAGATACGAAACCAAAGGCCAGAAAGTGTATTTATTCGGTGATGCCTTTATCGAATATGAGACGATGAGTATCAAAGCAGAATACATTATGGTGGATAACGAAAGGAACCTCATCAAAGCAACGGGCAAAAAAGATTCGCTGGGCAAATACATCGGGGCTCCTTCCTTAATGATCGACGGGCAGGGATCGACGAATGACAGCATGATTTATAATGTGAAGACGAAAAAGGGGAAGATCTACGGCATCAAAACCAAAGAAGGGGAGCTGATCCTGCTGGGCAGCGAGGTTAAAAAGGACAGCAACGATGTGGTGTACATGAAAGACCTGAAATGTATTCCCTGCCAGTTTGAGGATTCGCGTACCATTTTCAGGGCCAAAAAAGCCAAGATCATCCCGGATGATAAGATCGTCACCGGCCCGATGTACCTTGAGATCGGAGGCGTACCTACTCCACTCGGCCTGCCTTTCGGGTACTTCCCCAATACCAAGAAACGGCATTCGGGTATTCTGATCCCAACCTTCAACAGCAGCGAGGTATTGGGCTATAACCTTAAGGACGGTGGCTTTTACTGGGGCATCAGCGACCAGACGGATATGACCATCCGCGGCGATATTTATACAAACGGTAGCTGGGCCCTGCGTACCCTGAACAATTATAACATCAACTACAAATACACGGGTTCTCTCTCGCTCGGCTATTCCGAGTTCCGGTCCGGAGAGCGGGAGATCCCGCAATCCACGGGCCTTGCCACTGCCTTCGGGAAGCAAAAGGATTTCTCGGTAACCTGGACGCACACCCAGGACCAGAAGAACAATCCTTCGGTGCGCTTCAGCAGCAATGTGAACATTAAAACGTCGAAGTACAACAAATATAACGCGCTCAACACAGGGCAGTACCTCGCCAACACCTTTTATTCCAGCATCAACTACACGAAATCCTTCAAGCTTTCCTCGCTGAGCATAGGCGCCCGACACGATCAGAATACGCAGACCAAGATCATGAACCTGAGCTTTCCGGAGCTTACCTTTAACGTGAACCGCTTTTTTCCGTTCAAGAAAGAGGGCCGCACCAAGCAAAATCCGCTGGATAAGCTGGGCATCAGTTACCTGTTCGAAGCACGCAACACCTTAACGGATTACGACTCGGCGATCTTTAAGGGCGACATCGGCGACAAGCTGAAATATGGCGTGAGGCACAGCATTCCGATCTCAACGAACATTACCGTACTGAAATATTTCACGCTGACCCCGGCGCTGAACCTCAACGCGACGATGACCACCAAAACCACGGAAAAATATTTCATCCCGGACAGCAATAAAGTATATACGAATACGATCAAGGAATTTAAAACAGGCTATGATGCCAATTTCAATACGGCTTTAACGACGAAGGTATTCATGGATTACCTCTTCAAAAGCAAGCGTGTCAAGCAAATCAGGCATCTCCTCATCCCTACGGTCAACTACCTGTACCGGCCCGATTATGGTGCCGATCAGTTCGGCTTTTATAAGCAGGTGCGAAACAGCAGGCTATCCAGCTACGAAGCCCGGTATTCCATTTTTGAAAATGCCATGTTCCCGGGGCCGCCGGACGGAGAGCAAAACAACATCGGGCTCAACCTGAACAATACCATCGACGCCAAGATCAGGCAAAACACCGATACCGGCTACACCTACAACAAAGTGCAGCTGCTGCAGAACCTCACCCTCAACGGCAATTATAATTTTGCTGCGCAGAATTTCAAGATGAGCCTCATCAGCATCTCGGCCAGGACCAAGGTCTGGAAATTCTTCGACCTCTTGGTCAACTCCAATTTCGATCCTTATTACTACGATCCCATCAAACGGATGAGGGTCGACGAATACAGCATCAGCAAGTCGGGCAAGCTTGCACGGTTTACGAACGGTAACGCGGCCATCAATGCCTCGTTCAGCTCCAATACCATACAGGCCATGAAGCCTAAGAAGCCCGACCTCACCAATGGCGCGGAAAAAGGCGCAACGCCTACCAATACCGTGCAATCGCAGGAGCAGCTTCCCTGGAACCTGAACATGTACTACAATGTAGGTTTCACGAAAGACACCGTGAAAGTGCGTACCATTCAAACGCTGAGCTTTTCGGGCGACATTGCCCTTACCAAAAACTGGAAAGTGGGCGTGACCAGCGGTTATGACTTCACAGCCAAGAACCTCAGCTACACGAGCATCAACATCTACCGCGACCTGCGTTGCTGGGAGGCCAGGATCGACTGGGTGCCTTTCGGTTTCCGCAAGAGCTACAGCCTCACCATCAACCTCAAAACGAGTATGCTGAGTGATGTGAAGATCCCACGGCAAAGGCAGTGGTACGATAATTTATAGAAAATTTATTTAGTAGCGTTGATGATGTTCAACTGCTTTTTGAGTACCTGGTAAAGCTCCGGGGCTTTCTGGCTACCGATCCTGTATGTAAAGCCCGAATTATCCTTAAGCTCCACAAACTCGTTGCCGCTGGTATAAAAGCGGATGACCCCGCGGCTGTGCAGGTTATAAACAGCCCTGCGAAAAATGTGCTTTTTGTATTTGCTTTTCCGGATGCCGGTGATGGTATCGAGGTTGATCTTGACACGGCGGGCGGTCCAGAAGCCGTCGATGATCAGGTATTCGGCATGCACCTTGGTATGCGAGTGCAGGATATAGGTAAGCATCAGTGAAAACAGTGTCACCAGCAAGCCCAGGAGAAAAAAGATCTGCCCCGAATTAGGAATGTCGAGCGCCGGGTAATGACCGATGCGAAAGATGGCCACCTTCACCGGATAGGGGTTCTGGCTCCAGTAATAACCAATGAAGCAAAACAAGGCGATGAGGGTACGCCAGATCATGCTGAGCCGGTTGTGCCCCATGTATTGCTTTTCTTCGAATATGATTTTGGACTCCTGCATGCAGACGCTCAGATAAAGGTACGGAAAATTTCTCTCAGGCGCCATTGGCTTCGCTCATGACTCTCCGGCCCTTGTTGGTGAAAACACTAATAAGGGCGGATGCGGTTTTGTTCGCTGAAAAAGCGAACAATTGTTTTTACCAAAACACCGGTGCCACTTCCCTTACCCGCCTGTTTTCTCCAGGATCATAAACAGCTCCAGGCCTGCGCGCCGCTCAATGGAATTATAGCAGGGCTCAAACACCTGCTTTTGAAAAGCCGGAAAGAACAGGTTTTCGTATTCCTCTATGCTACCTCCAAAGGGCGGCTTATCTGCATGCATAGGATCACCGAATAAAACACCGGCAAGCTTCCCTCCGGGTTTTAAAATGGTATGCATTTTCGAGACGTAACTTTTTCTTAACGCAGGATCAAGGGCACAGAAAAATGTCTGCTCAAGGATCAGGTCATACTGTCCGCGATGCGCAAAGAAATCCTCCTGTATCAGGTGATTGCCTGGAAAGGAAGGCACCCGCTCCCGGATATTATCGAAGATGACCGTAGCGATATCGAGCACATACACGTTACCAAAGCCCTGTGCATGCAGGTATTCGGCTTCATGGGCATTGCCGGCGCCGGGGATCAGGATCCTCAGGTTTTTATCCATGAGCTGATCGATATAGGCTTTCAGGGGCGGCGACACAGAGCCGATGTCCCATCCAAAATCGTCATTCAGGTAACGCTCATCCCAGTACCGTGCGTTTAATTCTTCCATCTCTTTTTATTGATAAAAATATGGTTTTATTTCCTAAATTCGTTCTCTTACTATACTTTGCTGAGAAACCCCTTCATAGCGTTTTTAAAACTGATCCGTGTAGAGAACCTCTTCATCATTGCGATCACGCAGGTCTGCATCAAGTACCTCGTGTTTGCTCCCGTGAATGCCTATTCGGATTTTACGCCGGCCCTCTTTTCCATTTCCCTGTTGAGCACCTTGCTGATTGCGGCAGCGGGCTATATGATCAACGATTATTTTGATGTGAAGACCGATAAGATCAACCGCCCGGAAACCGTGGTGGTGGACGTGAGCATCAAGCGCCGCTGGGCTATGATCATGCACATCCTCTTCAGCGCTACGGGTTTGCTCCTGGGTATTTTCCTCGCGTTGAAATGCCACAACCTCAAGCTCGTGACCTTTCAGATCCTGAGCATCCTGCTGCTCTGGTTCTATTCCACAAATTTCAAAAAGCAATTGCTGGTAGGTAACATCGTGGTATCGCTGCTCACGGCTACCATTCCCGTGATGCCGATGGTGTATGACTTTTACCTTTCTGCGGGAACAGCCCCCCTCATCGGCTCCATCACCTCAACAGCCCTGAAACCCCTGGTGATTATCACCTTCGGCTATGCGGGCTTTGCCTTTCTGACCTCTTTTGCCCGCGAAGTGGTGAAAGACATGGAGGATTACAAGGGCGATATCCAGACGGGCTGCAAAACCATGCCGATCGTTTGGGGGATCATCACCAGCAAGGTGGTGACGTTTTTTGTGATCCTTATCACGATAGGCATGCTGCTCCTTGCAGGGATCAAGTTTTACTATTTGCAACAGGCCCTGGCGCTCTATTACATCATTGGCCTGCTGCTGCTGCCACTCACGGTGTTGCTGTTCCTCGTGATGCGGGCCAAAACCTCCAGGGATTTTAAAATGGCAAGTTTATTGCTTAAATTTATCATGTTATTTGGTATTGCTTTTACCCTCATTATAAAAAACCTTTATGACTAGCATCGAACAGACGATCAAAGAATTTCCTTACCAGTTAATTCTTGGCTCCAACTCCCCCCGCAGGCAGGAACTTTTAAAAAGCCTCGGATTCGATTTTTTAAATAAACCCATTAATGTAGAGGAAAGCTACCCCATCGACTTACTGGCTGAGGACATTCCGTTATTCCTTGCCGAAAAGAAAGCGGATGCCTACCCCGACGATCTGAAAGAGGAGGAAATCCTGATTACAGCAGATACCATCGTGTGGTGCGATGGCAAAGCGTTTAACAAGCCTGCTAATTTTGTGGAAGGCAAAAAAATGCTGGAAACTCTGAGCGGCAAAATGCACGAAGTGTATACCGCCGTGTGCCTGAAAAGCGGCAACAAGCAAACTACCTTCTTCGACGTAACCAAAGTGTATTTCAAAAAGCTGAAATCCGAAGAGATCGAATACTACCTCACCAACTACAGCCCATACGACAAAGCAGGCGGATACGGCGTGCAGGACTGGATCGGTTATATCGGCATCGATAAGATCGAGGGCAGTTTTTACAATGTGATGGGCTTACCGGTGAAGGAGCTTTACGAAGAGCTGATCAAGTTTTAATTTTCTTTGGGTTCTCTATTCACACGGATTGGTTTACACCATTTCCGGCGCCTGCCATGCGCTATCTTCCGGTAATTCAATTGTAGATTAAGTTCTACATTCTGTTTAATCCCTTCTTTTTCAACCAGATCGGCCTTTAATAAGACTATGCACCGAAATGCTTTCCAGCAGAGGGCTGCAAGACCATGGCCTATGTAAGTCCTTCACTATCAATACAGGGTATAGTTGTTGCTTTTTAATTAAAAAACTAAAAACTATTCTTATGGCAATGAAATCAAAAAAGTCCCCGGCTAAAGCTAAGAAGGCAGCCGGTGGGACGGCAAAAAAAGCTACGAAAAAGGCTGCTCCTGAAAAAGCGGTGAAGAAAATAGCGGCTAAGGCACCCGTAAAAAAAGCCACGAAACCAGTAAAAAAAGCAGCTGCCAAAGCACCGGCTAGAAAAGCAGCCAATGCTGTGAAAAAAACCGTCAAGAAAGTGGCTGCCAAAGCACCGGTGAAGAACGCAGTGAAAGCGGTTAAAAAGACCGTGAACTCTGTTAAGAAAACCGTAAAAAAAGCGGTTATCAAATCGCGCCCTGTGGTGAAGAAAGCTGTGAAAGCAGCGAAAAAAACCGTGAACACCCTAAAAAAAGCAGTGGCAAAAGCACCGGCTAAAAAAGCGGCTGCCAAAAAAGCAATTGCTAACAGTAGCGCACGTCCTGCAGCAAAAGCTAAGGCTTCGAAACCAATGGCAAAACCATCAGCCAAGCCAACAGTTAAAGCACAAACAAGCTCTCCTAAAAAGATTGTAAAAGCACCAACCGCTAAACCGGTAACGAAACCGGAGGAAATGCCTCTGACGGAGAACAAGGTTCCATCCAACGAGCCCGTCACACCGGTCTTTACACAACATGCCGAAAACATTGAACCGGGCCATATCACCGCGCAGGCCGTGAAAACGGAAGGTGTACCCTACGATGAGAAACATCCGGATCATCCCTTGTTTGAAAAACCGGTGACCCCGGCCGATATTGCGACTGTAGGCATGAACAACAAAAAAGACATCCTGAATGATCTTTCTGTAAAGCACGCCAACAACCACAAGCTGGGCAAAAATCCCATTGCCGGTAAAAAACCCTTGTGGTAAGCTTATCTGATTTAACTTTGAAAAAGGAAGCTGCCGCAGGGCGGCTTTTTTTGTGAGCGTCACTCCGGGTGATGTTCCGCCTGTCCTTTATCGGGACCTGGTATCGAGAAGTATCTTAGAGAATACCTCTCCCTGTCGTTCCCGGTACATCGCCCCAAAAGGAACCGGAACGACCCACGAACTGACAGAAAAGTGACGTGGTACTTCGAGTGCCGTCACGACCCATCGTGACGGCGTATCGGAAGCAACCGTGATAGGTGCCCGGGATTGAAAAAGGGCAGTGTGTTGTTGAGCGGGTGTGTGGGTCGGCATGTGGGAGCGAGCCTGCGTATCGTCAGGCAGGTCCTGCGCTCAAATTATTTATAGACAGAATATATCACGTCATACCCGGAGAGCCTTTCATCTTATCAACATGGCCTGAAAACAAAAAAGAGGAAGCTCATCACTTCCTCTTTCAACAAGATCTTTTTGTATCATATTACTTCGCGCTGATGAGCTTCATCAGGATATCGAGTTTCGGCGACAGCACAATCTCCGTTCTCCTGTTCCTGGCTTTTCCTTCAGGCGTGGAGTTATCGGCAACCGGGAAAAACTCGCCTTTACCGGCAGCCGTGAGGCGGTGAGCGTCCATCCCATATTCATTGGATAACAAGCGCACCACATTGGTAGCCCTGGCCGTGCTCAAATCCCAGTTATCTTTATACAAAGCGGTTTTAATCGGTACATTATCCGTATGCCCTTCGATGGCAATGCTTACGTCCGGATTTTTAGTTAAGACCTCCGCCAGTTTTTTAAGGGCTTCTTTTCCTTTTACTTCCACATTGGCATCGCCCGATTTAAAGAGGAGCTTATCGGATAAGGACACGTAGACTTTTCCGTTTTTCATTTCCACGCTGAGCTCATCGGGATTAAAGCCCAGCAAGGCATTTTTAACGGAGTTGTTCAGGATATTGAGCACCGAATCCTGACGCATGAGAATCGCTTCGAGCTGTCTCAGGCGGGCGTCTTTCTGGTTGAGCGCTGCCTGCTTATTACCCAGGTCGGTGCTAAGCTTATCGAGCTGGGAGCCGGATGCCGCCTGCAACTGGTTGTACTTCGCATCCAGGTCGGAATAGCTGGCGTTGAGCCTGCCGATCTCTGCTTTCTGTTCTTTGGTAAGGTTGCATAAGGAGTCGCGTTCCATTAAGGCTTTACGGTAACGCTTGGAGCTGTATTTCTGAACGGGCTTTGCTCCCGGATCGCCGCACAGTTTATGCGATGAACAGGAGGCCAACATCGCAACGCCTAAAGCGGCCGCTACGAAACAAGTGTGATTCATGACGTTTTTCATAAGGATGTTTTTTGCCGCTATCCTATCAAAGACCATGCGCAGAAAAACCCCTGAGCTTGGAGTGCTTGTGTTTTCGGGGCTTTCCGTCCCCTTATTTTACACAGGTCCTCAAACCGTAAAAGCCTATGGGGAAAGTAATCTACATTTAATTCCGCTGTACCGGACGCGTAGCATTACCCGGAACTCTTTGTTGACAAGACTTTTCAGAGACTCTCCATTAAATTCAAAAAAATAACAGAATCAAAATCCCTTATTCTGGTATTAAGTTTTGGTTATCATCACAATAAACCAAACAACAACCCTAAACACCACACATTATGAAACACCTGCTTACAACGATAGTACTTGTCGCTTCCGCCCTGACGGCTCATTCACAGGATAACAACGCCAGGATCGATCCTCCCACTCCTATTGAGCAATCCAAATTCTCTATTGGCTTAAAGGGCGGATTCGGGCATTCCTTTATGATGCCTTACAAGAATTACATTTTTTGTCCTTCGTGGGATGCCGGTGTTTCGGCCATCTACGCACCGGGGCAACACTGGGGCTTAGGCGTGGATGCCTTA
>CALRIU020000036.1:0-41827 GCA_943362175.1 Hydrocarboniphaga daqingensis
GAAGAGCTGGCCATGACGGAAAATTACCTCGGCATTCAGCAGCTGTTGTACAACAACAAATTTAATTACAGGATAGAGGTAGATGAAGCCCTTGACCCGGAAGCGATCCTGATTCCGCCTATGCTCACGCAGCCATTTATTGAGAACGCCATTAAGCATGGGCTGAAACGCCGTGATAGCGGAGGCTTTGTAGATATCCGCTTTTACAAAAAAGGGGAAGCGCTTTTCTTTGAAGTCACCGACAATGGCTCCGGTATTGAAACAAAAGATCCGTCGGATGCACACAAGTCCATGTCGCTGAACATCGTGAATGAGCGCCTGAACAATAATCCCTCCAAAAAAGAGATTACGGTCAATGTGAAGAACGTGATGGAAAATAATGAGGTGATGGGAGCACGGACAAGCTTCGAAATACCTTATATTTACGATAATTAATGTCCTGCTTATGTTAAGAGCTGTTATTATCGACGATATGGATCATGTGAGGAGTAAGAACATGGATCTGATCAGGGAACATTGTCCTCAGGTGACTATTATGGCCGAAGCTGTAGATGTGAAGTCGGGGGTAGAGGTGATCCGCAGGTTTTTGCCCGACCTGGTATTCCTGGACGTGGAAATGCCTGATGGCACAGGCTTCGATCTTTTGCAGCAACTCAAGCCCATTCATTTTAAAGTGATTTTTATTACCGGTTTCCAGGATTTTGCCATCAGGGCCTTTCGTTTCAGCGCCATTGATTATCTGCTGAAGCCGGTCGATCCCGAAGAGCTGGTAGCGGCTGTTGGAAAAGCGGAGGACGCTTTGAGTAAAGAAAGCCTGGAGGTGAAGCTCGGTACCTTGTTTTCCAACATCGAACGGCCGAAGAACTTACAAAAAATGGTTCTTAAAACGGCGGAAAAGCTCTTTTCCGTTAATATCCAGGACATCGTGCATTGCGAATCAGAAAGGAACTACACCACCTTTCATTTTGTGAATGCCCCTAAGCTTATCGTATCTACAACTTTAAAGGAATACGAAACCATGCTGGCACCGATGGGCTTTTTCAGGCCGCATCAATCCCACCTTATCAATATGGCCTACTTCGATCACTTTGTGAAAGCCGATGGAGGCCTTATCGTCATGAAAAATGAGGCGAGGATCCCATTAGCAAGCCGCAAGCGCGAGGAATTTATGGCGCTGATGAACAGCATCTAGCCAAAGCGGAATACAAATACTCAACAAACCTTATCAGATACACACTCGTTGCGTGCGAATAGAGATTCGCCAAAAAAACAGCATCCTGCAATAGACGGGCACCTGCTTTATTCACTAATATTGCCTCATCTAAACTCCATTTGAATGATGAAAAATAAAGTGATGTTGGCGGTTATTTTCTGCCTGGTATGTCTGAATAGCCTGTTTTCACAGGTGGTGAGTACTCTTGCCGGTCCTTTGGGAATGCGGGGTGATAAAGATGGTACGGGCATAGCTGCCAGGTTTGAAGTGCCGCATGGGATCTGCTTTGACCCTGCAGGAAATATGTATGTCGCAGATGAAGGCACCGTTAAAATAAAGAAAGTAACGCCTTCGGGAGTGGTGACCACCTTTGCCGGTACGGGCTCAACAGGCTCTGCCGACGGAACAGGAACAGCAGCCAGCTTCAATTACCCACGAGGCCTTTGCTCGGATGCTTCCGGCAATATCTATGTGGCGGATGCTTCCAATCATAAGATCCGGAAAATTACGCCGGCCGGTGTTGTTACTACACTGGCGGGCTCAGGTGTTCCCGGCTCCGCGAACGGTACAGGATCAGCGGCCAGCTTTAATTACCCGCATGGCATCTGCATTGATGCAGCAGGAGATCTTTACGTATCGGAGAGTGTCGGCAACAGGATCCGTAAGGTAACGCAGGCTGGTGTCGTGACAACGCTCGCAGGCTCCGGCAGTGCCGGTGCAACGGATGCCACAGGAACGGCGGCCAGCTTTCAAAGTCCGACGGGCGTATGTGCGGATGCTGCCGGAACGATTTACGTGTCGGATTTCGGAAACCAGAAGATCCGGAAAATAACACCTGCCGGCGTGGTGACCACCTTTGCGGGCACAGGAAGTACAGGCGCTGTGAATGCGACAGGAACAGCTGCCAGCTTTAACGGGCCTTATGCCATCTGCATCGATGCGGCAGGAGATCTTTATGTCTCTGACCGTTCCAATTACAAAGTCCGGAAAATTACGCCTTCCGCAGTGGTAAGCACCTTTTCGGGCTCAGGCATGAGAGGCGTCGCCTTTGGTCCTGCAGCAAGCGCCAGCTTTAATAATTTATCCGGGCTATGTGCCCATGCATCCGGCGATGTGTATGTGGTGTCTGAAACCAGTATCCGGAAAATCTCTCCCGCCGGCACTGTCAGCGGTTTTGTCGGCGGCGGCGGTTATGGCGCGGAAGACTTTGCCGGAAATAACGCCAGCTTTTCGCAGCCCGAAAGCATTTGCCCGGATGCTGCGGGAAACGTATACGTTGCCGATGTCAGCAACAATAAGATCCGGAAGATCACACCTGCCGGCGTCGTAAGCACCTTTGCAGGCATTGCGGGCTCCGGCTCAGCAGATGGCCCTGTAGCTACCGCCAGCTTTTATTATCCTACCGGCCTGTGCTTCGACCCTTCCGGAAATATGTATGTGTCGGACAGAAGCAACCAGAAGATCAGGAAGATCTCATCGGGCGTTGTGAGTACGCTCGCCGGCGGAGGCCCGGGTGTAGCAACAGACGGTACAGGCACCGCAGCCAGTTTCAATTATCCCAACCAGATCTGTTCCGATGCGGCCGGAAATTTATATGTGGCGGATACAGATAATAGCAAGATCCGGAAAATCACTCCTGCCGGGGTTGTAACCACCTTTGCCGGCTCAGGTGCCACAGGGGCTACAGATGCCACAGGCACTGCTGCCAGCTTTTATTACCCGTACGGTATTTGTGCGGATGCTTCCGGTAATATTTATGTGGGGGATACCTATAATCACAAGATCAGGAAAATCACACCGGCCGGTGTGGTGACCACCTTTGCCGGCTCAGGAGCCGCGGGCGCAGTAGACGGTACCGGTACCGCCGCATCCTTTAAGATGCCTCATGGCCTGTGGTGCGATGCCTCCGGAAACATTTATGTGGTGGATAAGGACAACAATAAAATCAGGAAAATCACTCCGGCCGGAGTCGTCAGTACCCTTGCGGGAACAGGGGTTGTCGGCGATACGGACGGAGCAGTGGCTGTCGCGGAATTCGCGACTATATACGGTGTATGCACGGATGCTTCGGGAAGTGTTTTTATAACCGTGAGGGATGATAACAAAATCAGGAAGATCACTTCCTGCTCGGCACCTTCAGCTCCTGTCAACGCAACGGGTGCGGCCAATGCCGCCGTATGTGCCGGTAATACAACCACGTTGACAGCCACAGCTACAGGCACAATAAGCTGGTTTAACGCCGCTTCCGGCGGAACAGCCATCACGACAGGCAGTACGGTTGTGAGCTCCAATACCTTAACTGCCGGCACGTATACCTATTATGCGGAGGCAGCGACCTGCACCGTGAGTGCTGTCAGAACGGCTGTATCCTTTACCGTGAACCCAGCGCCAACCCTAACAGCCAACAGCGGTTCGGTATGTTCCGGCCAATCGTTTACCATCGTTCCCGGTGGTGCGGCGACCTATACTTATAGCGGCGGTTCCAACGTGGTGACGCCATCCTCCGGCACAACGTATAGCGTTACCGGAACAAGCGCGCAGGGCTGCCTCAGTGCGAATGCGGCCATCAGCTCTGTCACGGTTCATGCCACTCCAATCCTAACAGCCAACAGCGGTTCGGTATGCTCCGGCCAATCGTTTACCATCGTTCCCGGTGGTGCAGCGACTTATACTTATAGCGGCGGTTCGAGCGTGGTGACGCCATCCTCCGGCACATCGGATAGCATTACCGGAACAAGCGTGCAGGGCTGCCTCAGCGCGAATACAGCCGTCAGCTCTGTCACGGTTTATGCCAGGCCGACGATTACGGCCGGCAGCGGTTCGGTATGTTCCGGCCAATCGTTTACCATCGTTCCCGGTGGTGCAGCGACTTATACTTATAGCGGCGGTTCCAGCGTGGTGACGCCATCCTCCAGCACAACGTATAGCGTTACCGGAACAAGCGCGCAGGGCTGCCTCAGCGCGAATACAGCCGTCAGCTCTGTCACGGTTTATGCCAGGCCGACGATTACGGCCGGCAGCAGCAACAGTGTGATCTGTAGCGGTCAGACGGTAACGTTAACCGCCACAGGCAGCGCTGCGACGTATACCTGGAGTACAAATTCCAATTCCCCGGGCATCGTTGTGTCTCCTACGGTAACAACGACGTATACGGTTAACGGAACAAATGCCCAGGGCTGCACCACGATGGCATCGGTGACCCAAAGCGTGAGCTTATGCACCGGAATAGCGGAGTCTATAGTTATGGAAGACATGAGCATTTATCCGAACCCGGGCAATGGTCTATTTACGATCAGGATGGTTCAGAAGGCAAAGGTCATCCTGACAAACAGCCTCGGAGAGATCGTATCTGACAACATGCTGGAAGCAGGTGAGCAAACGATGGATTTGCAGGATAAGGCTCCCGGTGTGTATGTTGTGACGGTTATCAACGATCATGGCTACTGGACAAGCAAATTAATTAAAACCGCACCATAGGGTCAGCGGATGCTCAGCGGACCCTGTCGAATATACATTCAAAAGGAGCGGATAGCTATTTGCTGAAAAAAGTCGTTTTTCATGCTTTAGTTTTGCCCGGATTTTAATTACTAACCTAAAACTCTATGAAACTCAACCCAACCAAACAAGCCATTGCTTTCGCTCCGGCTAAAACAATCTTAACAGGCTGTATCGTCCTTACCCTTGTTCTTACAAGCTGCGGCGGTTCAGGAGACAAAACGGCAACTGATGGCGCTGCTGCCACTACAGAAGCATCTTCGGAGCCGGCTATCAATGAAACCCATTTTAAAGTAAGCGACCTGGTTGACCTCGATCTTACGTCCAATGGTATTCCGGTAACGGTAAAAGCACCAAAAGACTCCAAAGTCATGGTGTACAAAACCAACGGTGATGTTTGCGTATATGGCGGAAAATTCTTTAAAATGACTTTTTCACAAATGGATGGCACCCTTGCCGACAATATGGAAATGATCAAAGGAATGATCGTTGACAAGGAGCTGAACCCAAGCTTTGGTAAAATTGAAGCGGAAGACGCGAATGGCTTTCTGAAAGCCGATAAAGACGGAAAAGTATCTTTCAGGCAGTTTGTGCAGGCAGGTGAAAAAACCGTGATTATCTCTGAAGGTATGCCTTATGATATTTCTCCTGACCAGTTTACAGACTATAGCAATGATGATATCAAAGTAATGTATGAAGCGGCTAAAACAGCAGTTGCAAAATAATTAAAACAGAAATTATGGGATTATTTGATGCATTTTTTGGAAAAAAGAAAGACAATGTATTAGCGCATACCAACAACCTTTCCATGCAGGAAATGGAGCAGATTCAAAACTCGCTGGAAGATAAAATGGCGCCGGAAGATTACAACAATACTTTCAATCAGGCCTGCCGTTTGGTTCCCAAAGGAAAGTACGCCGAAGCCCTCATCATGTTTGAACAGGTGAAGGCTAATACAAACGATACGGATCAAAAAGGAACCTGCGATAACCAGATCGGCGTATGCCATTTCTTCCTGGGAGATTACGAAAAGGCCATTGAATCTTACGCCAGCTCTTTTAAAAACGGATTCGACAAGGGCATGGCAGATGATAACATCTGGGAGGCCTGCGAAAAACTGATGAAAAAAGAAAACGATAAGGCCAGGTGGGCCGGGCATTACCTCAGTATTTTGCCCCAGGGCAATTACAGCGGCAAAGCCCAGAAACTACTTTAATGTTGCGCTGATAAATTACAGGGATTCCATTCGTTGTAATGAAGGCGCACATTGTACGCAGTGTGTGTGATGAGTGAATAGTAAGGCCCGGCAAGCAATTGCCGGGTCTTCTGTATTAAAACAGGTTATCCGGAAAAGTGAAGTGGATTTTCCACAAAATCCGGGCTGACAGGCTTTTAAAAACGGAACCGTCATGGCATCAGGTTTGGGAATTGTTTTTTGTAAACCAATACCAATTACTAACCCTTTAATTCTAAAGCCATGTATAAGCAACGCAACACTAACCGCTACGGCCGTTATAACGGCCGCGACGGATACGCATCAGATGATAACAACCGGGGAAGAGACCTTTATCCAGGCTCCTGGCGTGATGAGACCGGCCGCTATGAGGACGACCGGTACCGCGCTTCCAACTACAGGCGCCAGGAAGATGATTACGGCCCTTTCAGTAATATTTACGACAACAATCCCCGGAACCGTGTGGATTTTAGTACACGCTACAACGATAAGGACAACTATTATTATAGCAACGGTCCGCAAAATAACCGCTCCGATGAAGCGCGCGGCCAATCGCTCAGCGATGTTTTCAGCAGAGGCAGGCGGCGTGGCAACAGCGACCGGGAATATTTTACCTCTTACCGGAGTGGGGACGAGAACCGCTACGGAAGCGATCCTTACTACAGCCTTTACGGGTCTGAAGATTCGGCCCGCTACAACAGGAATCATGATAACGCTAATTACCGGCAGGATGATGGGCGTGATGAAGATCGCTACGATAACCGCAACGAATGGAGAGACCATGACCGTTATGAGGAACGCGGATACTACCGGGATGAAGACCGGTACCGTAACCTAAGGGATTATTCCGGCAGAGAGAGGTCCTATGGTGGCGATTCGACAGCATTCAACAAGCGCCGCCGCTATAACGAAGGGTATTTGTACTAAAAATGCGGCTAACAAATGAACCGGTGACTATGCGATACCGGAGTCACCGTATTCTGAAAATATGAAAAGCCTTTATCACAATGATCGTGATAAAGGCTTTCATGTGATGTTTATACAGCGTTCCACTCTCGATGAAAATCTCCGGGATCTGCGCTATCTGTGGGATATCTGTTCTAGTTTCCGTCACCCATGATCTTCACAGTGATGTTATCCATCTCCGGATTTAATTTCAGCTGGCAGGCCAGGCGCGAGGTATCTGTTATATTCGGTAAGGTATCCAGCATGGCATATTCGTCGTCGGTGATTTCCGGGAGCTGCTCAAAGCCATTGATCACGCTCACGTGGCAGGTAGCGCACAACGCCATGCCGCCGCAGGTAGCGAGGATGTCATAATCACAGCCTTTCAGGAATTCCATCAGGCTCAGGCCCATATCGGTTGGTGCTTCGTGAGTGGTAACAGTGTTATCGCTGTTCTGTACGTTTACTTTAATATCTATCATAGGACCACAAAAATAAAAAGAATCCCTTTACCTCTGCCGGGATTCTTTTCGAAATACGTAAAAACGGCATTTAACCAGGCATCACCAGCTACGCGGTTTCAGGGCTGCCTGCCAGTAACACTTGATCTCCCGGATCCTGGATCCGGAGAATTTAAGCTTAATGTGATGCAGGGAACACACAAATGTCTGGCCGTTGTCGAGGACATAGGAATTACTAAGCTCCATTAGGCTTCGTTTCTGCTCATCAGACATAAATCCCAGGTCGGTAAATTCCTGAAGCAGGGCCTCTTCCCGCCGATTGGAATTGGCAAAAGGTTTATAAACATTCAGCTCCAGTGAAAAGCCCGGCATAAATCCCATGTCCGTATCGAGGTCGAGCATCAGGGAATTAATGTACCCGGAAATATTATCCAGGCACCGGAGCTCTTCCCGCAGGACCGCACGATCGTAAGGAATACCCGCAAGTTCCAGTAAGCGGTACATGTGCGGCATATCGTTGCAACGCCAGCAGCTTCGCAAAGGAAGGATCTTATCATCTGCCTGCCTTGCAGCCATGTAGCCTATATGGCCCAGGACCAAGGCATCGCTACCTCTTACCTGTTCGAGCAAAGCATGATTTTGCACGATGGCCTGCTGAAGCTCCGGGTAATCGCCTAGCTCTTCTGACAATTCGTCAACCAGGCCCTGAGGAGTAAGCGCTATAAATACCGAAGGATCGCCGGGACTTTGGCTTTGCGGATGAATATCGAATTCCAGCCACATTGCAAAACAATGTGTGCGCAGGAAACCATCCTGGCCATCCAGGTTTTGTTTCCACTTCTTCATCATGGCAGCCGTTTTTCGCCACAGAGCTGTTGTGCTTACCAAAGGACTGTTATGGATGCCGGACAAGGTGCCGTCGGAGGCGATGATACGCGTAATGATATCGCACCTGTTCCCGGAAGGATCTGCGATCATTTCTAAAAATAGGCCGCTGCACGCAGGCAGGCCGTCGGTGCAGCTCAGCCAGCTCCCGATCGTATTTTCGCCCAGCCACAAGACCAGCGGCTTTTTCATGGCTCTGATCATTTGACCTGCAGGAGCCGCGCTCAGCTGTTTTGACTGAACATTGGAAGCGACGTTGTTTGTATCCATACTTGGTTATGTGCTGCAATTCGTTTAAATAATTCGCTCGTCCATGCAGGTTGCCTGCTTGGACGAACGGAAAAAACAATAGTCAATTGGCGGGTTACCGGATCAACCCTTAAAAAAGCGGCTGATCCTGTCCTTATCTACACTTCCGGGGAAAAAGCCCCAGAAAACAATGATGTTCTTCTCTCCGGATACTACCGGCAATCCGCTATGCAGTTGAGTGGACAGGAATACCAGGACGCGTCCGGTCTTAGGCGTGCATTTGTAATTTAAATCCGGAAAATGCGTTTCTCCGTCTTTATAGTTATCATTGAGGTAAATAATAACGGTGAATGCACGTTGGGAGTTTCCTTTGTGTGTATCCGTATGAGGGAGGAACATACCGCCTTCGGGATATTGCACAATTTCCTCTCCCCCGAACTCTTTGAAATCCATACCGAACTCTGCTGTTGCGAAAGCGCTTACTTTGGACTGAACATGGTTCAGGCATTCAAGGGTCGCAGGCTTATCGCTCATATCCAGCTCTCTGAAACGCATACGGAAGGCATGGCGCTGCTTCGTGTCGATGATCCCGACGATGTCGTTGATACCCGAGCTGTTTTTTTGAGGGATCGCAATCTTAGCCTGCTTCCAGGGTTGGGAGCCTTTAAATTCCTCCAGGATTTCTTCACAGCATTTCTCCGACAAGAGGTCGGCCTCGTACACAGCAGGGACGACTTCGTTAAAGAAGCCGTCCTGTAACATCCCAGTAACGATATGTTGCTCTAGTTTGTCCACGTCGCTGCAAATGAATCTTCACCGGTTCCTAACTTTTCCAGCTCCTCGCAGTGCGCGATGTTTAGCTTGCCTAACAAATCGCCGCTGATGCTGATGTTGTGCTTGTTCAGCAGATCGGTCATAGCTTTGGCAAATTCAAGCCTTACACGGGGGATGCTTTTCAGTTCGTTGCGCAGGTCAACGATGTTCTCGATTTTTTTCTTGCTTTCCATAATGTTGGGTTTTAATTGATTTGTCCGACAAACGTAAATCATTTTTAATCACCCCGCTTGCGGCTTTATGAAAATCGGATACATCTAACTGTAAGATCAGATACTTATATCCCCGTACAAACACGTGGAAATGAAAGACAGGCAGTCGTTCTGATATCAACGCCCCGGATACGATCTTACATTAAGCCTGCTGACAAAGGGCTGTTACAAACCCCTTTTTACCTTTTGTTTCAGAACGCTCCGCATCATCCGGTTCCCTGAAGATCAGGCCAGGCCGGCTTTCCAGGAAGACGACGGATCTATTGTCTGTCGTAAAAAGATTAAAACCGGATGAATGGCTGAACGCGTTTTCGATTGGTTTAAAATTCGTTGATGCCGTTCACGGTCGTATACTTCATGGTATACTTCACGCCCGGGTTCATGTATTTATAAGCACTGTGGCTCATCAGGGCCGCCTCGTGGAAACCGCAGAGGATCAGCTTCAGCTTATTTTTATAGGTATTGATGTCACCAATGGCGTACACGCCCGGAATATTCGTTGAATAATCATCAGTGTTCACCTCGATGGCATTCTTATCGATGTTCAGGTTCCATTTCTCGATTGGTCCCAGCTTAGGGCTTAAGCCGAACAAAGGAATCAGGTGATCGGTGGCAATGGCTGATTTCTCCTGGGTTTTGGAGTTGATCATGGCGACTGATTCGAGCCTCTCATTTCCGTCAACCGAGGTTAAATTGGTATTGAGCAATAATTTGATACGTCCTTCTTCCGCCAGCTTCATCACCTTGTTCACGCTGTCGGGAGCGCCCCTGAAAGATTCGCTGCGGTGTACCAGGGTCAGCTCAGAGCAGATATCGCTTAAGAAGATTGCCCAGTCGAGTGCGCTGTCGCCGCCGCCGGCAATCACCATACGCTGCCCGCGGTATTTCTCCGGATCGAGGATCATGTAATTGATTCCTTTGCCGTTTTCAAACTTCGCCAGGCCTTCCACTTCCGGCTTGCGTGGCTCAAAGCAGCCCAGGCCGCCGGCAATCACCACCACCTTCGCCTGGATCTCGGTGCCCATATTCGTTACCAGCAAAAAGTCCGCTTCTCCGCGCTTCTCCAGCGTTTCGATGCGCTCCCCGAAGGTATAGCCGGGATGAAAAGGCTCGGCCTGCTTCAGTAAATTATCGATGAGCTCCTGTGCCAGTACGGTAGGATAGCCCGGAATGTCGTAAATCGGTTTTTTGGGATATATTTCAGATAGCTGGCCGCCCGCTTGTGGTAAATAGTCAATCAAATGACAACGCATTTTTAATAAACCTGCTTCAAAAATGGCAAATAAGCCCACGGGGCCGGCTCCAATAATCGCTAAATCAGTTGTAATCATGAATTCGAGAAAATTTCGGCAAATTTACACATTTACACGCAATAATACGCAGAATTCCTTCTACCGTTTTTAGGCGAAGAACTGTTGAAAACAGAGAAATCTTAATGGTTTCAGATTGAATTTATGCGTTTTTGGGCGCCCGGCGCGCTTTCCGTTGCAATCTTTTGCAAAGAACAGGCAAAAGGATTTTCACTGCAATCGCTGGCGCAGTATTTTCCTGAGTTTTCAGGCTTACTCACCATCTGGAGCAGGTTGCGCTGGGGACAGAGCGTCCCGATAGCGATCGGGATGTCTGAGCTCCTTTGTTTGTCGCGCAGGGCAAACAAAGAGCGAGCCACGATGGCCCGGCCCGCCGGCTGGCGGGAGCGCCCAAAAATAAAGCAATCAGGTTACAACATGGTAGATCGTTTGATTTTAAACCTCCACTTCCGGCTGGCCCTTGCAAAAAGCACTCAGCTCTTCGAAAAACACCGCGAATTCCGTTTCGATCTCCTCATATTCCCGCTCCAGGATCGGGATGGCCAGCTGGAGCTCATAGCGGTGCCGGATGCGGTGGCTCAGGTGTGTGAGCACGGTTTCTATTCCTTTTAGCGTGGAGTAGTGGAAGAGGATGTTCCGCTCCGTCATGTAGCCGTAAAAGCGTTTGGCATTCTCCGGCAAAAAATCAAAATGGTCCTGCAGCACCTTATAGATGCCGGTAGCGTAGTCCTGTAAAGGAACCGAGGAATAACGGTCAAAATTCTTCGCCAGGAAATGATCGTAGATGATATCCATCAGCACCCCGCTGTATTTATCGAAGTCTTTCCGGAAACGGTGTTTGCTCGAGAGGTACACCGGATGCGCATCGGTAAAGGAATCGATCTTGCGGTGCAGCCTGATACCCTTGACGATGCCGGCCGGCAAGCCGCTGAAGTTGTTGCCATGCATAGAGTCGGCCATGAAATTTCCGACAATGAGCTCATTGTTGCCGAAAGATAATACACTATGCGCGAGGTAATTCATACCCTACGAATATACGCATCTGTTTGCATCCGGCATCAGACCAGGAAGGTTTTATAAACCTTGAAACTCTCGCGAAAACCTTGCGGGTCTTTCCGGAACAGATGCGTATATTCGTAGCAACTATGAATACATTTTTTGGCATCATCCAAAACAACGCAGCGATCCTGAATGAGGAGGAATCCCTGCATTGTGTCAAAGTGCTCAGGCATAAGGTAGGGGATATCATCCAGGTGATTGATGGAAAGGGAACCCGCGCCATCGGGAAGATCGAGGCAGCCCACGCCAAGCAATGCGCCGTATCGCTCAGCAATAAGGAAACCGTAGAGAAAACCAGGAACTATGAATTGCAGATTGCCATTGCTCCCACCAAAAACATCGAACGCATCGAATGGTTTGTGGAGAAAGCGGTGGAAATGGGCATCGACCGCATCACCAGCATCAAATGCAAGAACTCGGAGCGCACGGTGGTGAAAGAAGAGCGCCTGCGTAAAGTAGCCGAAAGTGCCGTCAAGCAAAGCCAGCAGGCCTGGTTGCCTGTGGTTGATCCCCTGATGGAGTTCAGGGAGTTTATCCGGAATACGACCGCCGATGTGAAGCTGATTGCCCACTGCGAAAAAGATGAAAAGAAGAATATCAAAGACTCCATTGCTCCGGGCAGGTCGTATTGTGTGCTGATAGGGCCTGAGGGCGATTTCACGCACGATGAGATTAAACTGGCCCTGGAGGCAGGCTATCAGCCGGTGAGCCTGGGAGATACGCGCCTGCGCACGGAAACAGCCGGCCTATACGCCTGTGCGGCTTTGGCCGTGCTCAACTCTTAACTTTTTTTGTCAGCGGCAACAGGAGATATTACCGCCTGAATAATTTACTTTGTAACCATGCAATATCCTTCGGGTTATAGCGTATAAACTAAAAACACACTATGGAAAAGATAACCATTCTCTGGGCCGACGACGAAATAGAATTACTCAAACCCCACATTTTATTTTTAAACCAGAAAGGTTACGAGATCATTACCGCCCTCAGCGGCGATGAGGCCATCGATACCGTAAAAGAAAACAACAGCATCTCGGCGGTGCTGCTCGATGAGAATATGCCCGGCATCAGCGGCCTCGAGGCGCTTACCAAGATCAAGCAGATCAAATCGGAGCTGCCGGTGATCATGATCACCAAAAGCGAAGAGGAATACATCATGGAAGATGCAATCGGCAGCAAGATCGCCGATTACCTCATCAAGCCCGTGAACCCGAACCAGATCCTGCTGTCGCTGAAAAAAGCGCTCGACAACAAACGCCTGGTGTCTGAAAAAACAAATACGGAATACCGCAAGGAGTTCGGGCAGATCGGCATGACCCTGTCCGACAACCTCAGCTGGCAGGAGTGGCAGGAAGTATTTAAAAAAATCGTGTACTGGGAGCTGGAAATGGACCAGGCACAGGATAAAGGGATGCTCGATGTGCTGCGTATGCAGAAAGCCGATGCCAACCTGCAGTTCTTTAAATTCATCGAGAAGAAATACATCGGCTGGCTCAACGGCTCCGACAAGAATATTCCGACCATGAGCCATACACTGCTCAAAAATAAATTCTTTGCCAACCTGGATAGCAATGCCTGTACCTTCCTGGTAGTGATCGATAACCTGCGTTATGACCAGTGGAAAATGATCCAGCCCATTATCCAGGATTATTTTAAAGTGGACAACGAGGAGCTGTTTTTCAGCATCCTTCCTTCTGCCACACAGTATGCCCGCAATGCCTTGTTCTCAGGCCTTCTGCCAAGCGAAATGGAAAAGCGCCACCCCGATTGGTGGAAGAACGATGAAGATGAAGGTGGCAAGAACATGCACGAGGAAGATTTCCTGGGTGCGCAGCTGAAGCGCTTAGGCAAGGATGTGAAGATGAGCTACAACAAGATCACCAATTTTGCGGCCGGTAAAAAACTGTCGGAGAACATGTCGAACCTGATGCAGAATAAGCTGAATGTGATCGTGTATAACTTTGTGGACATGCTGAGCCATGCCCGTACGGAGCTGGAAATGATCCGCGAGCTGGCCGACGATGAGCCTGCCTACCGGAGCTTAACAGTATCCTGGTTCGAGCATTCGCCTTTGCTGGACATGATCAAGTTCATCGCCTCCAAAAATGCGAAGCTGGTTATTACCACCGACCACGGTACTGTGCATGTGAAAGAGCCAAGCAAAGTAGTGGGCGATAAGAATGTGAATACCAATCTGCGCTACAAGCAAGGCAAGGCGCTCGATTATAATCCGAAAGAAGTGTTTGAGATCAAAAATCCGGCAGATGCATTCTTACCGAAACAGAATGTGAGCACCCGCTATATTTTTGCCAGAGAAGATAAGTTCTTTGCCTATCCGAATAACTACAACCACTATGTAAACTATTACAAGAATACGTTCCAGCACGGCGGTGTGAGCCTCGAGGAAATGATCATTCCTTATATTACGCTGAGCGCGAAGTAAACCTCTTGAGAGTCATCCTGAACTTGTTTCAGGATCTCATTTTTTGTAAATTTAGACATGAAACTAAGCAATGCATTTGTTTATATCATGTCTAACAAAAACAGGACTACGTTTTATATTGGTGTTACTAATAATCTGGAAAGGCGTGTAGCAGAGCACAAATCAGGAGAGGGATCCGGATTTACATCAAGATATAATTTAACTTGTTTGGTTTATTATGAAGTTATATCAGATATCTCCACCGCAATACAACGGGAAAAACAATTGAAAAGATGGCATAGAGAATAGAAGCTAAACCTGATAAAGGAGCTTAATCCAGGCTTTATAGATTTGGCCGCAGATTGGTGAGATCCTGAAACAAGTTCAGGGATGACTTCGTTACGTAATAATTAAAAAATCCCTCATCCACGGTCGTGGATGAGGGATTTTTGTTATGGGTATGCGGAAGTTTAGAACTTGTAGTTAAAGCCTACGCCCAATACCTGTTTAAATTGTACGTCGGGGCCCATGGTTCCTTTTTTATCACCGCTGGTACGCATCAGGTCGATGTCGTCGTCATAGATCAACTGTGTGGTGAGGGTTGCCGAGATGTATTTATTCACTTTCAGTGTAGTTAAGGTTGTCCAGTTTACATCCACATTCTCCGGGTGATGCAGATAGTTGGAGAAGAGCTCCAACATGGTCTGAAATGTAATGTTCTCCATGATTTTTGTCTGGTACTGCATTTTTAAGTAAGCACCGAACTCCTCACGGTGAGTCTTGTAATTCTGTGTGATTGTTCCGCCGTTATCCGGATCCCTGATTTCTTTCTGTACGCCATAGGCGCCATAACGGGCGAGGCTATCGTCGTTTACGAAGGTAAATTTGCCTGTAACAGGAGCGATGAATAAAGAAAAATGATCATTCGGTTTGTAGTCAAGACCGAGTGCCGCTACCAGGTAGCCCGGAGCCATAAAACGTGAAATGTAAACGGAATCGTTAGGGTAGTTGTAACCTTCCGTGAATTGAGTTTTGAAGTCACCCAGGGCCGTATAGTACCATTTCTTGAAGGCCTGCCTTCCGTATTTGGAGGTTATCTGGATCTTGTCATCCGTTTTCCACCATTGTTTATTGGTTCCCTGCTTAATGATACCGTAGCCAAGATCGACCTGGTTGTCCCAGGTGTCCTTGCCTTTTTTATAACGGGCAAAACCTGAAATAATACCTCCGAATGAAATTGAGTTGCTCCCACCGGCTGCCCAGTTGGTAAGGGATACTTGTTGTCCGTTGAGAGAGATCACACCACCGAATTTCCAGCTTTTGATGCTGTCCGCTGAAATTCCTTTCAGCTTTTCAGCTTCAAGTTGCATCTTGGCAGCTTCATCTTTTCTGATATCCTGCGAAAATAAAGGGGCTCTGGCGACCATCATACCTGCCAGCAGTACTAAAACTTTCTTCATCATGTAGATTTTTTTGCACAAAGCTATGCAAAACAATCTTTACACCAAAAAAAGAATACACTTTGTAACGCGCCAGCAGAGGCACATTCAGGTAAATTTACTTATTGCCCGTTCAAAACTTAACGTTCATCGGCACTTTGAAATGGTACAGTCATCATTGTTGTGATAACACAAAAAACAGGGCGCGGCTTATTTTTCTATTCATTAAAAAATGAATGCGAAGATCAGTTTCCCTGTATTTTGGAATACTTGTTAGAGTTGGTAGGGTTAACCTTCGTCAGGTTTTCGAGGGCTTTGTTTTTCTCTTCAGGCAGGCCTTTCGAAAAGATATTGACGAGCTCGTCGGCCTTGGCATTGAAGAATAATTCCAGGATAAAAGAAGCGGGACGGTCATTGTATACTTTCACCAGGAGGTCGGTTGAGTTCAGGATCGCTTTTCTGCCATCATCCGGCTTATCGTTCATAATGTCGAGGCCTGTGCGGTGATAGAGGTACAGGCATTCTCTGAGTGGCTGAAACACCGGCTGTAGTGCGTTCTCCACGATCCAGTACCTGTTTTTGTTACTTTCAGATGATTTCCATCCGAATTCGCTGGCTCCTTGGGCATTGGATACAATGGTCTGCGCTTTTTGGTAGTACTCGGTTCCTCCAAGGTTGGAGTAGGTATCATAATCGTTGGCGATGATGATGTAGGCATAGTATGCCAGCACCGATGTGAGGTTGTTGGCGAAGGTATTGATGTTGAATTCCAGCTGTTGGAATTGCCCGTACCTGAATACGAAGTTCTCATCGAAGTAATTAAATACCGGTGTATTGTAAGAGCTTCTGTAAGTGGGTCTCCTGCTTTGGATCTGGATGGTGGCCTTGTAGTCATCCGTTCCGATCTTGCTGGTCACGTTAATGAGAATGGAGCAATCAATGCGCTCATTGGTAGTATAGCTATCTCTCGTCCATTTGGTATTGTTCATGAACTCAAAAATGGCTTTCTGCAACTGGTCCAGGATCACTTTTTCCTGCGTTCCCTGGATCTGGTTGGTGATGGTAACCTGGCAATTGAGCTCCTGGCCGGAAACCAGGCGGGTCAGGAAAAGGACAATAACGAAAAGACTGTATTTACGCATGGGTCTGTAATAATTTGATCGCAAAATCAGCGATATCCTTCGCCACCTCCTGCTTACTTTTTAACTCAAAATTAGTGATTTTATTGTGTTTATCAATAATCGTTACTTTATTGGTATCCGTGCCAAAGCCGGCGCCTTTTTCCACCGCCGAATTCGCCACGATAAAGTCCAGGTTTTTCTTTTGGATCTTGGCCATCGCGTAGTCGAGGAGGTTATTGGTTTCCAGGGCAAAGCCCGCCAGGATCTGGTGTGTTTTCTGTTTGCCGAGTGTTTCGAGCACGTCGGTGGTTTTCACCAGGTCTAATGAAAAACCGGCATCCTGTTTCTTTATTTTGGATTCAGCGACTTTGCCGGGCTTGTAATCCGCAACGGCAGCCGATAATACAGCAATGGCTACTTCCGGGAACAGGCGGCTACAGGCCTGGTACATGTCTTCTGCGCTTTCAATCGTCACAAGCGTGACGTTTCTTTCCTTCGGGCGTTCGTGCGAAGGCCCCAGCACCAGGGTCACATCAGCGCCGGCTTTGGCAAAGGCGTCGGCAAGGGCCACGCCCATTTTGCCCGAGGAGCGGTTGCCGATGAATCGCACCGGGTCGATGGCTTCGTAAGTAGGGCCTGCATTGACCAGCACTTTTTTTCCGCTGAGGGGGAGGTGTTGCGCCAATGACAGCCTCACAAATTCCAGGATATGCTCCGGTTCCGCCATGCGTCCTTCGCCGCTAAGCCCGCTGGCCAGCTCTCCGCTTTCGGCCGGAATCACCAGGGTGCCGTTCCTGTGGAGGGTTTCCAGGTTGATTTTGGTAGTAGGATGCTGGTACATATCCAGGTCCATCGCCGGGGCCACAAATACCTTGCTGCGTGCCGAAAGGTAGCAGGCCATAACGATGTTATCGCAAAGCCCGGTTGTCAGCTTTGCCAGCGAATTGGCTGTGAGCGGCGCAATGATCATGGCATCTGCCCATTCGGCAAGGGCTACGTGGTTATTCCAGTTATGGTTACTGTCAAAAAAATCCGTCACCACTTCGGCTTTGCTCAACACGGAAAGCGTGCGCGCCGTCACAAAATCTTCGGCTGCTTTGGTCATCACCACTTTCACCAGCGCGCCTTCCTTCACGAATAAGCGCACCAGGGCGGCGCATTTATAGGCTGCGATGCCGCCGGTAATTCCCAATAAAATATGTTTATGTTTTAAGGTCATCATAACAGGGCTAAAATCCCACCAAAGCTGCCGTGAGTTCAATCATCGCTTTGCCGGATGGTAAAAGGCTTCACTCATAAACACAAAAACCCAAATACAAGGGTATTTGGGTTTTATAATCAGTCATGCAGGATTATTCCTTATTAGGATTTCTGTAATAGGTTTTGTCTTCTAAATATTCCTGAACAGCAATCAAAGACGGCTTTGGTAATTTTTCGTAGAATTTAGAGATTTCAATTTGCTCCCTGTTCTCGAAAATTTCTTCCAGGTTATCAGAATGGCTTGCAAACTCAGCTAATTTAGAAGAAAGCTCTTCTTTCATTTCAGAGCTGATCTGGTTGGCACGTTTGGAGATGATTGCTACCGCCTCATAAATATTGCCGGTAGGTCCGTCAAATCTCCTGATATCACGTGTCACTGTGCTTGATTCTGCGTTTGTTTTTTTGAAATCCATCGTTTATAGTTTGTTTATGTTACTTTTCATTCTCTGGCAGCTTTCATAGATACTTTCTGCCCTTTGCAAATAGCTACTTTTAGGGTACAAATCTAACATTTTTAAATAAGTTTCCATAGCTAAATCCAATCTTTCTAATTTTTTGGTTTCCAGACTGTTAACGGCCAGAAGGTAATAAGAGTTAACTGTCAGGTACAACATTTCATCAATATTGCGCGACTCCGGGAAATCCTTCACGAAGTTTTTGGCTGATACAATGGCCGCTTTATAATCCGTGATGTTGAAATATTGCTTGGTAATATCGTATTCCTTATGTTCCAGCTTGCCTCTGAGCAGATCCGAGATTTTGTTGCAGGAATCGATCCTGGCGCTTTCCGGAAACTGATCTACAAAATTTTGCAGCTCGGCCATCGCATTTTTGGTGTCCGTTTGGTCGAGCTTATAGATCGGTGAGTTCAGGTAATAGCAATAGGCGTTCATAAAGAGCGCTTCTTCGGCATGTTTGCCGGCCGGAAAGCTGCGGTAATAATTTTTGAAGTGGTATTGAGCCAGCGCATAATCGCCCTGGTAATAGGTGCAATACGCAAAATAATAATAGATCTCCTCGGCTTTCGCTTCGCCCTTGTACACAGGGATCAGCTCTTCGTAAAGCGCGCTGGCTTTTACATAATTTCCTTTGGTGTAATAGTCGTTGGCCCTCTCGAGCTTCAGCTCATAGTTCTTGCTTTTCAGGAGCTTGTTGTAGCCATCGCAGCCCGCAAAGCATAAGGCGGCAAACAGCAGGATATAGATCGCAGATTTTTTCAAGGTTTACAAAGATAATAGATTTAACGGGAATGAGGATGCATTATTGTTAAAGAATGTTGGGGAGAAATGAGCAGGGGATTGTCAATATGTTTCGCAGGTGGCTTCGGCTCCGCTCAGCCACCGTTGGTGTGGTTTTCTCTTGTACGATGACTTCGACTCCGCTCAGCCACCGTTAGTGTGGTTTTCTCTTGCTACGCTTAGTCGCCGTTGTTGGGTTTTGTCTTGTGCGTGACTTCGACTCCGCTCAGTCACCGTTAGTGTGGTTTTCTCTTGCTACGCTTAGTCGCCGTTGTTGGGTTTTGCCTTGTACGTGACTTCGACTCCGCTCAGTCATCGTTGGGGTGGTTTGCCTTGTACGTGACTTCGACTCCGCTCAGTCACCGTTGATGTGGTTTCTCTTGCTACGCTCAGCCATCGTTGGGGTGGTTTTCTCTTGCTACGCTCAGTCAGCGTTGGGGTGGTTTTTCTCTCTACCGGTAGCTGAGCGGAGTCGAAGCTACCCGATCCTCAGACCGTTTTTCACAGGCTTATCTGTGCTGAGAAGTGTCACCTCCTCGCCGTCGACCGCTCCCATGATCAGGCATTCGCTTTGTAGCGTGGCAATTTGCTTGGTGGGGAAGTTAATCACGGCAATAACCTGTTTGCCGATGAGCTCTTCAGGCCGGTAGAGTTTGGTGATCTGGGCAGAAGAGCGTTTGGTGCCGTAGTCACCAAAATCAACCGTAAGCTTATACGCCGGCTTTTTGGCTTCTTTAAATACTTCGGCGCCAATGATGGTTCCTGTGCGCATCTCTACTTTCGTAAAGTCGCTCCACTGGATCGTGTCTTCGCTTTTCATGGTCTTTAGCTTTTATTAAAATGATATATCTAATGATTTGGAGAAAGTGATGATGCCTTTTTCCTCTGAGCGCTTAATGTAACCCAGCTTTTCCATAAGTCTGGCAGCGCTCTTGTTGTTGTGCTCTGTTTTGGTTATAAGGTACTGCATGTGATGGTGTCCTCTTGCTCTTTGTTCCAGTAAACGGAAAGCGTCCCGCATATAGCCTTTTCCTTGAAAAGCGGGCAGGAGGGAGCCGCCGATTTCCAGTTCATGGCGGCTATAGTCGGGATCGTGCAGGGCGCAATCGCCGATGATCGTTTCCGCTTCTTCCGCCAGCCGGATCGTGTAGATCTCTACACAGGCCGCGATGATGCGCTTCGTGAAATTAAGCGGACTTTCTCCCGGAAGAAAAGGCTCGTTATGATGATTGACGCCGGGATCCTGGTACAAGACATAAAAGTGATGGGCATCCTTAAGCGTCAGAGGTTTCAGTATGATCATGTCTTTAGTCCACTAAACGCCCGCTTTTATCTCTTATTACTTCAGCGCTTCAATCAGCTTCTCAGCCAGCTCCACGCCGATGCGCTCCTGCGCTTCGTTGGTAGCAGCGCCGATGTGCGGCGTTAAGGAGATCTTCGCATGTTTCAGTAAAGCCTCGTTTGGTGTGGGCTCGTTCTCAAACACGTCGAGGCAGGCATGGGCAATTTTTCCGGAGTTCAGTCCTTCGAGCAGATCCGCTTCGTCGATTACGCCACCACGCGCAGCATTCACAAGGATCACGCCCTGTTTCATCTGTGCGATCTCTTTGGCGCCGATCATCTTACCACCCGGCACATGCATCGAGATTACATCCGATTTGGCGAGCAGCTCTTCCATGCTCACGGTATGAATGTTGACGTCCACACCGCTTGTACCCTGAATATCCAGGTGCAGGGCCGCTTCTTTTACAAAAGGGTCGTAAGCCAGTACCTTCATGCCGCAGCCCAAAGCAATTTTGGCGGTGTATTGCCCGATGCGCCCAAAGCCGATGATGCCCATCGTTTTATCGCGCAGCTCCATGCCTTTGGAATAATTTTTTTTCAGCTCTTCAAATCTGGTATGGCCGCTGTCCGGCATCCGGCGGTTGCTGTCGTATACAAAGCGCACGGCATTGAACAAATGCGCAAATACCAGCTCAGCTACCGAATTACTGGAAGCAGCCGGCGTGTTGATCACCTGGATGCCTTTGGAGCGGGCATAGTCCACATCGATGTTATCCATGCCCACGCCTCCGCGGCCAATCACTTTCAGACCCGGGCAGGCATCGATCACCTCTTTTCTCACTTTGGTAGCGCTGCGCACGGTCAGGGCTACGTAGCCTTTGTCGTTAATTTCATTGGCCAGGCTTTCCTGGGCTACTTTTTCGGTGATCACTGTAAAGCCTGCTTTTTCCAGGAGGCTTTTTCCTACAGCGTCGATGCCATCGTTGGCGAGGATCAGTTTGCTCATATAATCAGTTGATGAAAATAAATGTGGTTTTTAATTCCTGCCCCTCCAAGGGAGATAGGCTTCGGTTCATGTTTTATTTCAATTGTTCAATAATGCTTTCAATGCTTACCCCATCGGCTTCCGCTTTGTAGTTGCGGATGATGCGGTGCCTCAGGATAGGATTGGCCACCGCCTTCACATCTTCAATATCCGGGCTGTATTTGCCGTTGATGGCGGCGTGGCATTTGGCGCCTAAGACGAGGTATTGGGAGGCACGCGGACCTGCTCCCCAGGCCAGGTATTTTTTAGTGATCTCAGCGCTGAACTCGGAGTTGAGGCGTGTTTTATTTACCAGCTTTACGGCGTACTCCAGCACATTGTCGGCTACCGGAATTTTGCGGATCAGGTTTTGAAAATAAATGATCTCGTCGGCGGAAATAATTTTGTTAAGCTCCGGTTTTTTGTCGGTCGTTGTATTTTTTACCACATCCAGCTCTTCCAGAAAGCTCGGGTAATCGAGCCATACGTTGAACATGAAACGGTCGAGCTGGGCCTCGGGCAGGGGATAGGTGCCTTCCTGCTCAATCGGGTTCTGGGTAGCCAGTACGAAAAACGGATTTCCCAGCTCATATTTTTTACCAGCCGCCGTTACCGTTCTCTCCTGCATGGCTTCCAGCAGGGCAGCCTGTGTTTTGGGCGGCGTCCGGTTGATCTCATCGGCCAGCACGATGTTGGCAAACAAAGGGCCTTTGATGAATTTAAAATTGCGGTGCTCATCCAGGATCTCGGAGCCTACGATGTCGCTCGGCATCAGATCGGGTGTAAACTGGATCCGGTTAAACTCCAGGCCCAGTACATCGGAAATGGTATTGACCAGTAAGGTTTTCGCCAGGCCCGGAACGCCTACCAGCAGGCAATGCCCTTTGCAGAAAATAGAGATCAGCACATTCTTCACCGTATCCTGCTGTCCCACGATCACTTTTCCGATTTCTTTGTTCAGCTCTTTGTACTTTACCACAAAGGCGTCTATGGCTTCCACATCATTTTTATAGTTCATATAGCAATATCGTGTTTAATAGATTTGTTAGTTTGGGCTTGTCGCCCTAAGCGGAGCCGAAGGATTTTGCTTGAAGTTTTTTCAGGGCTTCGACTCCGCTCAGCCTGACAACTCCTTTCATGCCTCTACGGTGTAATCGTCCAGTTGTACTCCAGCTTGCAGCTGTTGAACTCATCATCGATCTTTATGTAGGTTGTTTTTGATTTTTTCCCGATCCAGGCGGTGATCAGGTTCTTTTGCCTGTCGTAGGTGGCCATACTGAGCAGCTTGGTGTAATCGTCTTTAAAATTGATCTTATGGGGCTCTGAGCGCGATTTCAGGTACATGATGCGCCAGCCCTGCTTGGCATCCGGGCCCACGTACTGGATTACCGGGCTGACATCGCCCACTTTCATCTGGTTCTCAAACATAAATACCAGGTTCTGATCCATCTGCCCGAGCTCTTCAAGCTGCCAACGGGTGCTCGCCGTGCCCGGATTTACCAGGGTGCCGCCGTTCTGGCGCGTATCGGGATCATCGCTGTATTTGAAGGCCGCCTCCGAAAAGCTGATCTGTCCTTCCACGATGATGTTGCGGATGCTATCGAGCTGTTGCTTGGCTTTGAAGATATCGGTCTGTGAAATTTTCGGCGACATGAGGATATGCCTCAGATCGAGTACTTCGCCTTTACGGGAAATCAGCTGAATGAAATGCAGGCCAAAGGAGGTCTGGAAGATCTCGGATACCTCACCCGGTTTTAGGCGGAAAGCAACGGCCTCAAACTCCGGTACCATGGCGCCGCGCATTACGGCTTCGTAGCGGCCGCCGTTCCTGGCCGATCCCGGATCTTCGCTGTACAACGCGGCGATCACGCTCATGCTTTCTCCGTTAATCACACGCTGCCTGTATTTTTCAAGCTGCGAGCGCACTTCGGATTTTGCCTCATCAGATACCGGTGGTTTTTTGACGATGTGTGCAATTTCCAGCTCCGAGTTGATTAACGGGAAGCTGTCTACATTCAGGGTGTTGAAATAAGTGCGCACCTCGCTCGGCGTCAGTTTCACGTCGCCGGTTACTTTTTGCTGCATCTTCTGCGCCATCATCTGGTTCCGCACGTCGTCCCTGAGCTCCTCCTTAAACACGCTGATGCGCTTGCCATAGAAAGCTTCAAATTTTTCTTCGCTGCCCAGCATGCCCACATAGTAGTTGATCCGCTTGCTCAGCTCGGCATCCAGCTCGGCATCGGCTATGGTAATACTGTCCCTGTCGGCCTGCGATAACAGGAGCTTTTGAAAGAGCAGGTCTTCGAATACTTTGCAGCGTGCATTTTCTGTTGCCCCGCTGCTTTTCTCTTTTTCCTGCAGGAGGTTGGTTTCCACTTCCGAAAGCAGGAGCGGGTTTTTTCCGATCACGGCAATCACCTTGTCGAGGATCTGCGGCTGCGCTTTGCCGATGGAAAAGACGATACTGAGCAGGGCAATGAGTTTAAATTTCATGTGTAGATATTAGTGTTTTTTTAGTATCATTCGGGTTTATACCTGACGCAAATAGGGTCATTTCATGAGCGGTATATTACTGTATGCGTTTGTTTATGCGGGTTTTAGGGCCACACGAAGTTAGTTATAAATTTCCAATTCCTTGTTACTTTTCGCCTTATCGAAAAAGTCCTTTTTAATGCTGTTGATGAGCTTTTGCTTTCTCTGGTTGATAAGCATGTTCCGGATATTGTTCTTTTCGAAATTAAGCGGGGAGAGGGTGTTCTTGGACTTCACATCCAGGATCTTCAAAAAGTAGAAGCTGGCCACATCCGTAAATTCAAAGGTTTTGCCTTTCTCTACCGTATACTCGGGCACATCGTTGAGCTGCGACATCTCCTTTTTCAGATCGTCGAACATCAGCCAGGTGTCGTCGTTCATGTAGTAATTGTTGGCATACTGGATGCACAGGTTCTTCAGCTGCTCGGCATCCTTCGGATTGCTGGAATAGCAGAGTTTTTTGAATTTATCGAGGTTCGGGATCGATACCGGCGTTTTAATATACAAGACCTTCACGATGTTGCTCTTCAATAAGAAATTTTCGGCATTGGCATTATAGTAGCTTTCTATTTCCGCATCCGTGACGGTTGTATCCAGCTTATCGTTGATCAGCTTTTTTTCGAAGCGGTAGCTGAGGAGCTCTTTTTTGAAGTCATCAAGCTCTTTGTTGATATCCAGCTCCTCTTCGCTCAGGTAGTTCAGGGCCTGTTGGTAGAAGGCCTCATCATAAGCCCATTTGTTCACGTAGTTCCTGAGAAAAGCAAGGCTGTCGTTGCCACTGATGCCTTCCGGCACCAGGTGCTCCGTTTCCTGATCCGTGAGGGTGGCGGTGTTTACTTTGGCAATCACTTTCCCTTCAGGAGCGTTCACCGTTTGAGGCTTGCCGCTACAGGCCGACAGCATCAGCAAGACTCCGGAGATCAGGCAACAAAAAGAATATAGGGGGCCGCCGTGCATGTTGTGGTTATAAAAGGAAGAGGCTGTACCATGTGATTGTTACAGCCTCTTTTCCTGCATCAACTCTTATTTTACTGTGTTTAAAACGTCGTCGTTTACTTTTACCGAATATTTGTTTTTCAGGTAAGTCAGCCATTCTTTTTCCAGGTAGTTCTGGTAGTCGGCCGTAATCATGCCTTTGGCTTCCGGAATGGTTTTCGGGGTTTTACCTAATACCTTGTTCACCACCAATACCTGTACGTTGTTGTCTTTCTTCATGTCTGTAGCAACCACGCCTTCTTTCCAGTTGGCGTCCACGTCCTTATTCTCACCTTTCAGGTAAGTAATGTTTTCTACAGAAACATTCAGCTTCGATGTCTTATTAATCACCTCGGTGATCTCTTTCTCGTCTTTCTTTTTCCTGAGCATGGCGCGGACCTCTTTCGCTACTTTCTCATCGGCACAATTGTAGATGGTTACCTCTGCGCGCTCATCCCACAGGTAGTTGTTTTTATTTTTGTTGTAAAAATCCCTGAGGCCGGCGGTGTCTTTCACAGCCTTGCTCCATACTTTCTGGTCGGTAAGGTCAAACAATAAAATGCCGTCACGGTATTCTTTCAGAAGGCTTTTAAAATCAGGATATTTTTGCTCGAGCAGGGAATCCTCAAACGCAATGATCGCTGCATTTACCATCTCTTTGTACGATTGCTGTAAGAACATGTTGTTGTCCATGGGCTGCCTGGCGGTTTGGTGCAGCTCAATGTAGCGTGCCAGGTCGTCGGTACCGTAGATCACCTGTTTGGTGCGGCTTTTATCATCCGGCATATATGTCAGGCGGAACAATTCCTTTCTGCCTACTTTCTCGGCTTTTTTGGCCTCCCATTTGCCCTGGTAAACTGTGCTGTCGAGCGTTTTCAGCAGCTCTTTGCGGGTAGAGGGATTCTCTTTGAAGTTGTATTCTTTTTTCAGTTTTTCGATCAGGGAAGCCTGCCCGGCCTGTGTTCTGCTGTCTTTGTTGATGCGTTGTTTCAGGTCGCCTTTCATTTCATCATAGCTCATCAGGCCTTTTTTGTCGAGGCGTTTCACGATGTGCCATCCGTATTTGGTTTCGAAAGGCTGGCTGTAGTCGCCATTGTTTTTCAGGGCAAAGGCCGCTTTCTCAAATTCGATCGGCATGCGGCTGCTGCCGAACCATTGCAATTGCCCGCCTTTTTCAGCGCTGGGCTTATCATCGGAATACTGTCTGGCGAGGTCTTCAAATTTAGAGCCTGCCTGCAGCTTTGTGTAGATCTCATCGATCTTGGCTTTTAATTCCGCTTTTTCTTTCTCACCGGCGTCTTTCGGGAACTTCACCATGATGTGCGCCGTCAGGATCTCGCCCTGGCTAGGGCGTTTATCATATACTTTCAGCACATGGTATCCGAAACGCGTTCTGATCGGCATGCCTTCTTCGCCTACTTTGGTTTGGAAAGCCGCATTCTCGAAAGGATATACCATTTGCAGCGAAGTGAAATAGCCTAAATCGCCACCATTATCTTTCGCAGAAGGATCTTCCGATGCTTTTCTGGCTACAGCGTCAAACTTATCGCCGGCGGCATTTGCTACTTGTGCCAGGCTTTTCACGGCATCCAGCCTTTGCTTAAACTGGAGGCTGTCGGCGTGCGAAGAGTTTTTGGTGAGGCCCGCCGAGCTTTTTTTCAGGATCGCTTCGTACTCAGCAAGCTTCGCGGCGCCCGGCGCTTTGCCTAAGCTTGCATCACGGATGATCATGATGCGAGTATAGGCTTCGATGGTATCTTTCGGCAGGGCATCTTCCTCTACGCGCACCAGGATGTGCGAGGCTTTTACTTCTGTCTTCATCCGCTCATACGCTTCATGCAATAACGCCTCATTGACGTTTTTATCGGTAAGGTAAGGTGAAGCCAGCTGCCTGCGGTAGCCGGCCAGCTCGGTTTTGAAGGTAATATTGGTATCGAGGCCGTTTGCTTCTGCTTCAAATACTTTCATTTTAAAGGTGGAGAACAGGTCAACATATTCTTTCACCGATTTAGGTTCTTTACTGACTTCCTTGCCGCTGTTTTTTTTGTATACATTTTCGAATTCGCTTTTGTAGACAGGCTTACCGTTTATGGTCATAATTACGGGATCGGAGGAAGCTGTTTGGGCAAAAGTGGCCAGGCTAATAGCCGAAAGGGATAGGAGTCCTAAAGTACGTTTCTTCATAAAGTGAGTGTTTTGTTGGAGAGCAAATTTATCATTTGTTTTAATAGTTTTTCATTTTTCAGCTCAGGCAGACGAATGCTGGTACAAGCCCGGTTAACCGATAGGCCGCTGGCTTATTTGATCACTTCTTCCAGCTTGGAGTCCAGCTCAGGGCCGCGCAGGTTTTTAGCAATGATCTTTCCCTCTTTGTCGAGCAGGAGGTTTTGTGGAATGCTGCTGATGCCGTAGAGCTTCCCGGCTTCGTTGCCCCAGCCTTTGAGGTCGCTTACCTGTGTCCAGGTGAGCTTGTCGGCCTGGATGGCCTGCAGCCATTTGTCGCGGTTCTGGTCGAAGGACACGCCCAGTACCGTAAAGCCTTTGTCTTTATACTTATTAAAAGCATTGACCACGTTCGGGTTTTCGGCCCTGCATGGCCCGCACCAGCTTGCCCAGAAATCAACGAGCACATATTTGCCTTTCAGGTCGGTCAGGTTTACCATTTTTCCATTCGGATCGGCCTGTGCAAAATTTGCAGCCGGGTAACCGATCATGGTGCCTCTGAGCTGTTTCAGTTTTTCCTGGGCCAGTTTGCCGTATTTGGTATCGAGGATGGATTTGTCGAGCAGGCCTACTACACGCTCCAGCTCTTCCGGCTGCACGTTGGGAGCATTCTGGTAATTATAATAGATCGCATAACCGCTTACCGCTGATTTCGAATGTTCCTTGATGAAATTATCCAAAGAGGATTTAACCTCTTTCTCCATGTTCTGGTATTCCATCTGCACAGCATTCATGGTGGTAGCATCACCTTTGTTGCGCGCCTCATTGTAGCGGTTCACCATGTCCTGTTGCTTCATGCCAAAGCCCATCATCATGGCATTGTAGGCCTGGTAGTCTTTCTGAGTAGGGCCGCCCTGGATGTTTCCATAAGGAAGGCTGTCGACAGAGGCGTTGATGGTGGTTTTCCCACCATCGACAAAGAAGACCAGGTTTGGCTGCTCGTTGATGTTGCGGCCTCTGGTAATCCAGTACATGTTGGGCTCATTGGTTTTACCGGCAAAGCTGAAGGCACCGTTTTTTACTTTCACACTGTCGGTAATATCTTTATTGTCCCATTTGTGGTGAATATAGGCATAGCTGCCTGTTACCTTTTTGAGCGTGCCGCTCACGGTAAAGTTCACCGCTTTTTGTGCGAAACCTGAAAAGGACAGGCCCACAAGGGCAATCTGGAGGAATTTAGTCATAATTGCAGTGTATTTTAACAAAACAAATATACTTTTTATTGCCTGAGTTCAACGTTAAAAAATGAAAATTTCAAAGCTGAATGTAGGAACGGCGGGTTTCAGCCATTGAGGGGAATGTAAATGGAAATGACTTACGAAGCCTAAGTTTTTAAAAGTAATTAACACGTAAAAATACGCGCTATTTTTTTGTTTTACATTTGTAATGTGAAATAATACACAGGCCCCCAAAAAATCAAATTTTCAATGAAATTAATTTTAACCATTGCTACAGCAGCATGGCTGTCAGCGTATACAGCTGTTGCCCAAAGTCTGAATCATCCCGTCATAGAAAAAGTACAAGTGATATATAAGCCGGTGAAATCCCTTCCTGATCCGGGTCAGGGTTCGGGTCCGGCTTCTCCGAATATCAGCGTCAACGGGACAACGCATATAAGCCTGAGAAGTGTCACGGATGTCGCAAGAATATATCTCAGGATTAAAGATAAGCAAAATCAGATGTTAATCTATGAGGTTAACTATGCTGTCAATGCTTCCGATGTTTCCGGCCAAGGGCTCATGTTATGTAAACAAGAAGGTAATGTCATTTCCATCACAAATCCATCTGTTGTCAATTTAAAGCCGTATGTATATGAGCTATATACAGAAGATCCAACGGGGCGTAAAAGCAGTATTTACACCATCATCCAATAAAGTTTATGAGATTTTTTAAAGCAGCTGTGCTGTGGCTCGTTTGCACAACGGGTTTGCAGTCTCAAATTTCTGTTATCCCTACCGTGAGTCACGCAGCCTCGCCCTCTCCGCCTTATTCGGGAGGCATCAGGCTGAGTGTAAGCGGGGGCCTTACACCTTATGCCTATTCCTGGAATTCAGGGGCCTTTACCACGCAGGACATTTCGGCTAAGCCTTTTGGTACTTATTCGGTGCAAGTAACAGACAGCAATGCCGATACTGTAAACTATACTTATCACATTGGTTATAAAGTCAACTGGGCCTCGATGTACGATTGTGAGCAGAGAGGGGACACTTTGGTTACCAAAGGCTTATATAACTGGGGCCAGGCGATATCGAAAAATACGCTGGCAGGAGGAACAGACGGTTGGTTTGAATACGTCTTGAAGGACCTGGACCAGATCAAGGCGATTGGTTTTACGGACAGTCTGTCGTCGGATTTACAGCATGTTCTTGATATTGATTACGGGTTTTATTATGCGGATAACCATTACCTGTATACGATTTTAAACGAAAATTATTATACCGTTGGCTATATGGATGCGAGCGAGCCTCATGTGCTGAGGATAGAGCGAAAAGGAGATACGATCCGGTATTTTGTAAACGGTATTGACCAGGGTACGGTCATCGATCCTGTAGCGACACAAAAAGCCTGGAAGATCAAGGGCAATGTACTGGCTTACAATAACTCATCGCTCGTCAATGTAGGATGCAGTTTCTATCAGCAGGGAAATGCAGAATTTCCGAATTACACCCGCCTGGTACCGGAAATTATTCATAACAGTATTGACTCTGTAAGCGGACTTCCTGTCGCCAACGGTTCTATCAAAGTAAGACCTGCCCAGAGCGGAGCTTATACTTATACCTGGCAGCCAGGTTCTGTGGTAGATTCTATGATAAGCTCAAAGCCGGCCGGCGTTTATAAAGTTACCGTTGAGGATGTTCAGAATCACAAAAGCAGCATGAATTATCGCATTGGTTATAAAGTCAACTGGGCCTCGATGTACGATTGTGAGCAGAGAGGGGACTCTTTGGTTACCAAAGGCTTATATAACTGGGGCCAGGCGATATCGAAAAATACGCTGGCAGGAGGAACAGACGGTTGGTTTGAATACGTCTTGAAGGACCTGGACCAGATCAAGGCGATTGGCTTTACGGACAGCCTGTCGCCGGATTTACAAAATGTGCTGGATATCGATTACGGGTTTTATTATGCTTATAACCATTACCTGTATACGATTTTAAACGGAAGTTATTATCCTATTGACTATATGGAGGCAAGCGGTCCGCATCTGCTTCGGATAGAGCGAAAAGGGGATACGATCCGGTATTTTGTAAACGGTGTTGGCCTTGGTATGGTCATCGATCCTGTAGCGGCACAAAAAGCCTGGAAGATCAAGGGCAATGTACTGGCTTATAATAACTCATCGCTCGTCAATGTAGGATGCAGTTTCTATCAGCAGGGCAATACGGAATTTCCGGATTACACCCGCCTGGTGCCGACAATTGTGCATAGCTCAGGGATTGGCAGGGATGATGGTTCCATCCGGATACAGGGAATGCAGTCAGGCAATTATCAGTATACCTGGCAACCCGGATCGGTTGTTGCCAATCAGGTGGATTACCTCAATGCCGGCTCCTATGCTGTGACTGTGAGGGACCCACTGATCCATACAAGTAAAATGACTTACCAGGTCGGGTATAAAACCGTATGGGATTCGGTATACGGTGCGCTGGCGAAACCTGATACGCTTGAAACCACTTCGGCCTATTCATGGGGAAGGGCTGTGAGTAAGAATAAGCTTGGTGCCAATACGGATGGCTGGTTTGAATATGTGTTGAAAGACATGGATAAGATTAAGCTGGTTGGTTTTCTGGATAGCCTGTCGGCTGATCCGCAGGATATTTATGACATCGACTACGGATATTATTACGACGGTATGTCCGGTGCATTGTATACAATTACCAAAGGGGCTTTCAGTCTTTTCGGGCAAGGTGTCGCCGGAAGCATCCTGCGGGTTGAACGCGTTTCGGATACAATCCTGTTAAACATGAATGGTGTTTTGCTGAGCCGGACCGTAGATACCGTAGATGCCCGAAAGCCCTGGAACATCAAAGGAATTGTTCATGGCTGGGCTGATACCAGGCTGGTTAACGTCGGTTGCAGCTTTGTCCCTTACAGCGCCTATGTGGTACAACAGGATGTGAATTGTATTTCAGGCACCAATGGAAGTTTTACAGTCACGGCTTCCGGCGGTGTTCCACCCTATACCTATGCGTTTAATAACGGTGGCTTTTCTTCTGTCAACACATTTACCAACCTTGCTGCCGGCACCTATACCGTGGACGTGCAGGATGGGGAGGGTACCGGAATCCGCAAGCTGGTGGACATTGTAAACTGCCCTAAATGGCTGACACCCTACAGTGGTGTTTCTGTAAATGCTCATGGCGATATCCTGAAAACAGCTTCCGACAGTTCCTGGACCAATGCTGTGTTAACGACCGACGAGCCTTTCCTGTTCTCAGATACCGCCTTCTGGTTAAGCTTTGAAACACCGGATACCGCTTCGGTATTCATGCTGGGATTCCGGACCCGGATCAGCGATTCTCTCTTGATACTCAGCGATTCAGCTTTGCAAATTACAAACTATAAGCTTTATGTGGAGAAGGGGATGGTTACTGTAGTGGAAACGGATAACGACGGCTTTTTCAATAAATTTGAGATTGCCCGTGCTACCATTCAGGCAGGGTTTAGAATCCGTCTTACTAAAAGCGGCATTGAATACTACAGAAGACCGAATCGCTGGTCGGATTACACGCTGATCTATATCAGTAAGCTGTTTTCCCCCGCAAAGCTTATTGTAGAGCAAACGCTTTATAAATCGGGCAGCAGAACAAATGCCATCAGGGTTTCCGCTTATGGCAATACCAATTAATTGAATCATCAGAATCATACATTATGAAATCTTTTTGCTTTACTTATTTTCTTTCCGGGGCTCTGCTGATAGCCACGCCTTCTGTGGCACAAATGGCAGGTGGCAATTTCAGCGGACAGGCTGCTCCTAAGGAGGTCAAAGCTTCCGACCTGTCGAAGGGAGCCTATACATCGGATGTTAACCTGTTTAATGGCACGATGGCTACCAGCTATGATCTGGGAACGGTATCCACGCCTTCGGGCCTCCGTTACAACTTGCAGCTCACGCATTCTTCCGTGAAATCTGTCGGAGGCACCCCGTTGGTGGTAGCCGGGATTCCCTATGGCGAAGGATGGAACCTCAATGTGCCCACCATCACCATTTCCAACATGGCTTATCACAAGTACAGCGATCAGCAGGTTGCCAACTCGTTGAATCCATTCAACAGCCCGCAGCAATATGCCGATTATTCGATAAGCGAATTCAGTAAGGAAGGCGATCTGTCGTGGTATGCGCCGGTTATCAGTATTCCCGGTGTGGTAAGTGAGCGTTTTATTTTCAAGGCTTTTGATCCTGTGACGGATGAAGCCGTATTTGTTCCCAATAAAATGGAGCATTATGTGGAAGCGCGTATGAAATACGGCAGCTACTGGAAGGTGACCGATCATAACGGCGATGTCTACAGCTTTACCTATTATAGCAGCAGCTACCGGGAAGCAGAGCATCTCAATTTTACCGAAGATTCCATGAGGACTCCGCCTTCTTTTACCGCTTATACCGATTCGGTAAGCTGGGGTACCAGCCAATCGACCGGTGTCATCGAGGCCAGCCTGAGGGGAACATCGGCCCACCTGAATGCGAAAGTTGTGGACCGGGATACATCCTCCACCGGTAAACTGGTCATCCAATACCGGGTGTACCACACAGGCTCTTTCGCCATGCAGGACAACCTCCTGCCCAAACAGGAGATCAATACCTGGTATTGCAATTACATCTATAACAAGAATGCGCCAATGGGGCAGCAGATCAGCTTTCATTATTATGGTTACGGTACGTTTGATTACTACGGAAACTTTAACCAAAAATTTCTGAACCAACAGCTCTCCTATGATTACCATATTAACAGCCAGGGGAGTATTCCCGCCTTTAAATTCACCCGCGATGTGGTGCTGCAAAGGGTCGCTTCCTACTACCAGGACCGTGGTATGATCGAAGAAATAGAGCTTATACATCAAACGGTGAATCCCGGTTCGGGGGTTACGCCTAAGAACATGCTGCTGCTTACCGAGCCCAGTGTGCAGCGGCTCGACTCGCTCTACAATTACCGCATCGTGTATTCGCAGGGCGTGAATACCCTGAGTGATTCCGCCATCCTTGGCAGTAATGCTTACCGACATACCCAGCGCGGCCTGAGCTTTAATGCAGGTGCTAATGTTATTAATGCGGGCTTTGGAAGCTGGCGCCGCTACCTGCATGTGATGAGTGATGCTGCTACAGCTAAAGGAGGAAGGCCCATACAGCCTTCGTCGGGAATCACCCAACATCACCCGGCCTTTGCTTCCACATCAAACCCCTTTTTGTTTGCCAACGGTAGCAATGCCGCTGACCCTTATTATAAATACGATGCGGCAGCTACCAATTCCGCTACGAACGACCTGCCTTTTGACCATGCCTTCCTGGAATCTCCACGGATAGAGGAGGACATGATCCCGGGCGATATCTACGAAGTACGTTCCGTTATCCGAAATTACAATGTCTCCGATACCGGCAATAAGGTGAGGGCCTGCAACTTCGATATAAACATTGTCAGCGGTTATCCCCTGCAATATTCCTCGCAGGGTTTTATTGAAACCGGCGATGGTGTGCATACCGTCAATCAAAGTGATTATGAATCGGGTATTCGCGGTGTGAACATCTTCAACACTTTTGGCAATCCGCTCAAGTGGACGAGCTATGCCAATACCCGGGGCGCTGATAATGCGGGGATTCCTTCGGATATGGTGGGAGTAACCAATACATCGAATTTTTTCATGATGCCCACCCTGCCAAAAAAATACAAAGGGATCAACATCCAGGTGGGGCCGGCCAATGCGGATATCGATTATGCCCTCGACCAGAGGCAGGCGTTTTCGTACGCGGGCTACTTATACGGAAGCACCGGCACTTACCTGCGTTCTGCCTATTTCGCTTACAAAAAGGTACAGGAAGATGCGACCAGCGGCCAGCACTATGCCAATGAAATTCTTCCAAATCCCCATCATAAGCCTTCTGCCGCTTTCGGCATCGGCATGCCCTGGTACATGCTCAACAGCTTGTATTCCAATGTTGCAGGCTCGGCTTATTCTGATGACCGGAATAACAATTACCGGTTCTGGTGGAAAGACGGGAACGATGGATCCGCATACGATGCTGGTGTTCAGGCATTTTCCAACCAGCCTACTGCGGCCAACGATCAGGTGAGCCTGTCGGCGCTGGAGCTGGTGCGCTACTCCAAAAATCCCTGGATGCTGGTATCCGTGAGAAAGTACAAATACAACGGCTATGCTGCCAACGATACGGTGATGAAGAATAAATACCTGGTGAGCCAGCTTAACCTCAGCTATGAGGTGAAGGTGGACAGCCTTTTCACCAACCTGTATGCCTACGATAACCTCACGATCAATCATGACACGCTTATTGGTTGCATTACCTATTATGCCCCGGTTCCGGGTACGGTTATTCCCAATATCAGGACCTTTAAAGGCAGGGAGTTTGTAGGCTTCCAGAACACCTATCTCCTGGGCCGCCTCACGCAGATCCCGGTGAACGGAGCAAAGGGCAATGCGGCGCATAGCTTTACCGAGGCCGATATGCCAACTACACACTTCCGTTACCAAAAGCTTTATGCCGACAGCCTGGCGCGTTATACGGGTAAATACGACTTCACCGGAAACCTGTACACGGTGCGGAGCATCACCGACCAGCTGGGTGGCGTGATGGAATACGAGTATTATTCGTTGCACGATACCAGGTACACCCGCTGGATGGATCTTTACAAGGAGTATGCTCTCAACGGAAGCGGCATGGATTACCGGTTCCGCTACAACCTGCCGGGCCCTGATGTGTATAAGCTGCAGGTGGCCGTGAAAAGCAAACGCTACTACAACACCACGGCGTCGGCATTACCGGCCAAAACCTGGCGCTATAGCTATTCGGATGGACTGCCCAACGGCACCTGCGAGATCGGGCTCCCGGTGAATCTGTACGGCCTGCCTCCCAATACTACGGCCTTTGCCAAATACAAGTTTCATGACCTGAGCTTCGATTTCGGCTTCCGCAAAACAACGGTGAGCTATCCGCCGCTCAGTGCCACCAGCGCTACGCCTTACGATGTGTATACGCATTATACAAATGAGCAGTCGGGAATGATCTTTGGCAAATTGAAGACGGTCGAGAAATTTGACGGGCAGGGAAAGATCCTTCATAAAAAGGAATACCTGTACAACAAAAGCATGGCCTTTCCGAACTTTGCAATGGTGGACAACCAGTATTATGTATCCGGTTATACCAACTTCACGGATGAATACAGTTACCGGTCGCGGTTCATATACCCTTTAAATGCGGGGCAGCTGGGAAGTGTGGCTGAATCAAAAAAATACGAGCTGAGCCTGAACACCGACTACGAGCTGACGCCTTTTGCCGAGCTGAGCCTCTTTCCCTTATTTAAGCCTTTGGGCTACGGACATTATACACACTGCTATTTTGTACGGCTGGTCAAAGAAATCAGTACCGACTATGATTACAGCATGGCAAAGTATGAAACTGCTCCGCTCCGCGACTTCGATCATGGCCTCCTGACCCATGCGCCCGGCATCGGGCTTGGCGCCCTGGCCAATGTAGCGGCTCCTCAAAGCGGAAACCAGGCAGCAAGAAGAGTTATGGATAAGCCCCTGGAGCTTTTCTCCGGGCTCAACTCCATCAGGGCCGCCATCAGCCAGATGCCGGCACCACAACTTAACCCCGCTTATTTCGGTAGATCCTGGCAGATGTCGGATGTTACCGAATACGAATACTGGGATGCCGATTCTACAGGCCTTACGGCTTCGGATGGATTCAGGAGGTTGTTGAATACCGACGACTCTACGACCAACAAGCACCGCCTGTTGTTCGAGCCGTCCTGGGAGCTGTTCCGCACCAAAAGCTATTCGCCGGAGCTGGCCGGAGCTTACAAGAATACCGAGCATTACTATTATTACGATCTGAAGCAGGACATTCATCCGAATAATCCGGACTATCCGCACCCCGAAAAATTCGATGCCCTCTATTATTCGCATAAGTATGGCATCCGCAACGTGCCTTACCAGAAACGCTTCATCAGCAAAGCTGTGTCGCAACCCGAAGTGAGCCGCTCCACGTATTTCTGGTACGATACCCGTACCAAAACGGATACCGTGTTTGTAAATGATACGCTTTACATCAATGGCCCTAATACCTGTCCGCCGCCGGTTAATCCGCCATCCGGCGGGGGTGGCGGTGTCGTGGATCTTTCCACGATTGGCTGCATTGAGATCCCGCATCCCTATACGCCGCCGCCTGCGGGCTACACGCTTACGCAGGTTGGTCCCAATTCCTGGATGTATTGCCCGGACCCTATTTCGAACCCGGGTGGGAGCAACAGGCCCTTTGTGCTGCCTTCCGACCTGCATACCAAGCTCCTGCTGAGGCGTGTGGATGAGCAGGTGGATACCGTGCGCACCGACCTGGCTGTAGCCACCCGCTATTACCCCGTGCTTCGCTTCTACGAATATACGGTAGCTGATCCTGTAAATCCGAATGCCATTCTGGGCTTTGATTATAACTGGCGGCATAACTATGCGGCGAGGACCAGCTACCGCACCCTGGAGCATACACCAATGGGCTTTGTGCGCCTCGATATGAACGAGCGCCTCCTGAAAACGCGCTACCATTACCATACGATGTACAGCACCATGTTCCTGGATGTAGCCAATCCCTGCAACAACGGAGGCGCTTTTGATTTTACCAACCAGGGCGTGCCCGAATCCATTACGGTAGGTGCCGGAGAGCCGGATTCCCTGACCACGCATTATAAGTACAATCCCGATTTTACGATCGACAGCATCCTTGATCCCAATAACCTGGTAATGAGCTACGGCTACGATGCGTTCTCGCGCCTGGAGCTGGTGCGTCGCAATGACGACACCCTGAGCTTCAATACGTACAGCCAGTGGCTTAATGATACGGCCCTGAGCTTTGAGCAGCGCGCCGCCCAGAATTATGTGGAGTCGCTGCTGCTGCTGGAGAAGGGCTCGACGGTAGCCGAGCACAGCCGGGCTTATGTGGACCCGCTGGGCCGCAAATACGATGTGCAGACGCAGGTGACGCCCGACTATACCAATGCTTCGGCCCACGACAGCCTGATGGTACACAGCGGCCTCACGACCTTTGATAACTGGGACCGCCCGCTGAGGCAGTACAAGCCCTTTAAGTATGTGAACGGTGGCAGCCCCGTGGGCTTTGCGCCGCGCTTCAATGGCCCCGGTGCTTTGTATACCGAGCAGCAGTATGAGCCCAACCAGCGGGGCAATGTGCTAAGAGCCGCCAAATTCGGAGAAAGCCTGGCGCTGGGCCATACCGTGAACAGCAGCTACCAGATCATCCAGGGAACGGCCCTGCCGCAGGAGCTGGGGCCTTACTATTTTGTGTTCCTCAACGAGATCACCGGTACCACCACGCAGGCTCAGCTGGCCCAGCAGCGCTACCTGAAAACGGCCGTGATGGACGAGGACGGTAAGAAAACCGTGAGCTATACCAATGCGATGGGGCAGAAGGTGGCTTCTAAGAGCTATGCATCGGCCAACGACGAGCTGGTGACGGCCTTTGTGTACGACTCACCCGGGAACCTGACAAAGGTGGTGGACCCGCGCCTGCAAAGCAGCACCTGGGAATACAACCTCTGCGGCAACCTGTTCCGCAAGGTGAGCGGCGATGCCGATACGGCCAGGTACCTCTATGATGTGAGCGGCAATGTGGTGCTGGAGGAAGATGCCAACGGCGCGCATGGCGTGGATGAAACAGCCACCCATCCTTACCTGAGAAAATATACCTACGATAAGTTCAACCGCCTGGTGAAGCAGGACCGCATGCTGTTCAGCCCCGCCCATAACCCGCTGCGCTACAGCCCGGCCGGCACAGCCGACAGCGGCAAGGTGTTTTACAGCTTTACGCATGCCTCTTCGCTCGACTACGTGACGGGCTGGATGTACGAGAAATGCCTGTATGTGTACCGGCCAGTGCCGACCAATCCCAGCGGGCCGGTGAATCCGCAGTGGCCTCCTATTCAGCCACCCCTCAGCAATGAGGATGATGGATGCACCTACCTGTACATGAACCCTTACGACAGCCTCACGCTGGCCGGGCATGAAAAGGCCTGGAGCTATCACTTTGCGGCGGCAGGCGATGCGGATTTACAAAGCAGCCCGCTGCAGCAGGGCCTGAAAGGCCGGCTGAGCATGGCCAAAAGCTACACGCATGCCGGTGCCATCAGCAACCTCAATGTATACAGCTATAACGGCGCCGGGCTGATGGCCGCAGAAACGGTGCAGTTCAACAAGCCGGGCGGGGGCTACCAGACCTCGCTGATCCGCTACGCAGGCTACAATTTAAGAAACAGCCTCACCAGCCAGTACCTGGATGTGGATGCCGACGGTACCGATGAGCGGCACTACAACTATACCTACGACGGCTGGAACCGCCTGCGGGAAGTAAAGATAGGGTCCGGGAGCGGCGCCACCACAAAGCTGGCAGCCTATACCTATGATGATGCCCTGGGCCTGCTGAAGCAAACGCTGTACTATGACCCGAGACAAAGCTGTGCACCGCCGGTGGATACAGTGACACACCACTACGATGCGCGCAACCGCCTTACAGAGCTTAATTCGGTGTTATACAACGAGAAACTCTACTATGACCTGAATGGCCCGCAAACGGCACAGGCCGCCTTTGCGGTGGGGAGCACATCCAATTTCAATGGCAACATCAACGGGCTGGCGCATAGCTTCCGGGCACAGCTGGTCAGCAACTATGCCGGTACGGCGGGTATTATGGACAGCAGCACGGTGTATGGCTATCACTATGACGGTGCCAACCGCCTCAGCCTGGCCGATGCCTCGGTGCTGAATGTGCTGAACTATAACGCAGGCTCCGCCGTGTATGGGCCGAAGCTGGCGGTGGGCGACGAGCAGCTGCAATACAGCAACAATGGCAATATCAGTACCCTGCAACGGGGGCTCTACAAATATGGCAGCTCCAGTGTATCGGGCCAGCATTGGAATTATGGCTATGAAGGGAACAGCAACCGCCTGAGCCAGATCGATTCCATAAGTGTGATGAATTCCGTAAATTTACGCAACTACAGTTACGACATGAACGGCAACCAGGTATACCAACGCATCGGCAAGAGCAAGGCTAGCTGCGATTATATGCGCAGCAACCTGCCGAAGCACATTTACGGGAAGCGCGACACCACGGCCTCCGCCTATAGTGATCTGTATTACGAGTACAATAACCACGACGACCGCATCTATAAAAAAGTGCAGAACAGCAATGGCAGCAGCGCCAGCACCTATTACCTGCGCGATGCCTCGGGCAAAGAGCTGGCGGAGTGGGACATGATCAACAACAGCTGGATCTATTATGCTTATGGCAGGGACCGTGTGGCGGAGCTGGAAGGCAGCAGTGGCATCGTCTATTACACGTATGACCACCTGGGCTCTGTGCGGGTCGTGTATGACGTGACCAGCGACTGCTTGGGCTCAGCAGTTATCTATAAGCTCGATAACATGAGTGATTATTATGCCTTTGGGAAAACGCTGAGAACCTTCGGCGGAGATAAATACGGTTACCAGGGCAGCGAGAAGAACAAAGAGCTGGGAGACCATGATTATTACACGCACTTTAGAGGGCTGGATGTGGAAGTAGCAAGGTGGAAAGGGGTGGATCCGTTAGCAGATCAATTTCCATGGCAAACGCCTTATAGTTCAATGGATAATAATCCGGTGATGAATGTGGATCAACTAGGGAATTCTACCGAAAGCACTCATACTGATAAAAACGGAAGAGTAGTAGCTGTCTATAACGACGGTGATAAAGGGGTTTATAAACACGATGATTTAAGTAATTGGGATCAGAAAAGTACATTACTAAGAACTGGTGAAGGTGTTAAGAAAATGGGAGAAACCAAATATTGGGATGAGTTTAAAAGACCCAGCGATGGCACCCCTTCTGGCGCAATTGACTTTGGTACAAGTTGGGATGGACTTATAAGCACTTTAAATAAAGAAGCAGTGAAGTTTGATTTAATGGATATTGCCACTTTGTCTAAAAACAATAGAGTATTTGATATTAAATCAAATAAAAAACTTATGACAGGAGATGCAGGTGTTTATACCGGACGATTATTAGAAGGTAAATATGCGACACTTCGTACTGCGGGGAATTATTTAGCAGGATTGAACGGAAGAACAGGGACATTGTTTGGCGCTCATGTAAGCCAAACCAAATATATGATGCTTGCAGGTGCGTTACAGCAAAAGATATTTACAAAAACAATAGCCGCTTCGATTGTTGATGAGAAATTATCACCAAAAAACTGGTGGCCGGCACCTTATTACGGAGAAGAGCCTTATTCAGGACGCGCCATATTGGATGGATGGAATAGTTTAGATAAAAAATAATATGAAAAAATATTTAATTTCATTATCAATGCTTTGTTTGTTCTCTTGCGGAGAATATACTAATGAAACAATTGAGATAAATGAAGTGAAAACTTCAAAAGGTCCCATTTACTTAAAAGAAGTAACCTGGGGCTTAACAGGAGATAGTAAAATACTATATGTGGGATTTTCAAAAGCTGTTAATGACACTTCGAAAGAAATGCTTTACAAAGCCCCTGATTATTTTTTATATAAATTTGAAAATGATACTCTATTTACTTATGTGAGATCTTCAGCATTTAGAAAAGGGTATTTTGAAAAAATCTACATTCTGAAGGAAACTATTCTTAATAATATAGAGATGTTGGATTTATTAAAAGTGTACCAGGAGAAAGGCCTTAAAAAATTTGTCTATAGCTATGATAAGCTTTAGAGAGAAGCTTAGGGACAAGCTCTCTGCTAAGAGAGAAGCTCTCTGCTTGAGCTGGGAGTTTTTGGTCTGAAGGTACGAAGGCAAAGTAAAACGATTGTTAGGTGTATTTTATTCTTTGGAAGAGCTTATAAACATTTGTAGAATGATTGTAGTTGCAATTATAGCCCGTTCTTTGAGATTACCTTCGTGAGGGATTGAGGCAGTCTGACTACAGTGATCTGTATTACGACTACAACAACCACGACGACCGCATCTATAAAAAAGTGCAGAACAGCAATGGCAGCAGCGCCGGCACCTATTACCTGCGCGATGCCTCGGGCAAGGAGCTGGCGGAGTGGGACATGATCAACAACAGCTGGATCTATTACGCTTATGGCAGGGACCGTGTGGCGGAGCTGGAAGGCAGCAGTGGCATCGTCTATTACACTTACGACCACCTG
>CALRIU020000037.1:0-40431 GCA_943362175.1 Hydrocarboniphaga daqingensis
GCCCCTGGCGGGTCAGGCTATCACTTCAATCTTTTACTCCCCCTTCGACTCCCCTTCGGCTCCGCTCAGGGTGAGAGCTCAGTGTCCGTAAAAGGATTTCCGCTCTATCCTTCACGCAGGCCTGGCTCATAGTTATGAGTTTAACTCAATAAGTCGTGAATGCCGGCGCCAGGGATCGACGCGGAAATCCTTTTTGGTGGCTGATCACGACTTGTCGTGACCCGGCGCCCAAAAAGATTGAAGCAAAGAGCCCGCCCGGGCGCCCAAACATAAACTATAATTACCCGGGAACAGGGATCGCGAGTTTACTTAACCGGTATTGCAAAACAATTTTGTTCATGAATTGCCGTTAGAGGCAGGATGCAACGTGTGTTTCAGCTAAGATATATCCTTATCCTATTTCTGTTTCCCCTCTCCGCCATAGCGCAGGAAGAGGAAGAGAAAAAAGTGAACGTCAACGGACTCCATTTTTTTCATCAGTATTCTTTGGAAAATTCCTTCGCTGAGTTTGGCAATGAGCAAGCTTTAAAAGGCAAAACGGCCTTTTCTATCATGCCGTTCTTCGGTGTGGGCATCAAACGGGAAACGGCCAATTTTGTGTTTGCCTTTAGCTCCCGCTTTGGCTTTCAGCGCGATAATATGACCTTTTCGTATGCCGGGAAAAAGCTGGCAGGTACCTATGCCATGGATTATATGTCGGCGAAGCGGCAGTTCGCCCTGGGCTTCAGGATCACACCACAGCAAACCTTCAGCTTTCTCCTGATGAGTTCCTTCAATCTTTTTGGAATGGGTGCAACGCCTTTCGGTGAAAAACTAAACCTGAGAAAACTGGAAGAGAAGGATAAGCTTAAGATCAGTACGAACGATGATACCTTTGCGGATTGGCGCATCGGCTTTGAATATGAATATAAACCAATGGATGAAAAGAAACTTCGTTTGTTCGTTCACATCGAGAGTTGTTTAAGGCAGAGGCACGTGGAAGTTGCGCCAAATAGCAACCTGGGTATTGATCAACCTTACAAACTGTTCTATCGCCTGCATACCTTTGGTTTTGGACTTCGCTTTTAAAAGTGTAAATTCGATTTAAAGAAAACATCCCCTCTTTTTATTTTAAGACATGAGAAACTATATCCTGTTTGCCTTAGTGGCTATAAGCTGTTTGGGCGCCGCTACAGAAAAAGTAACAAGCTCAAAAGACAAGAAGGTTGTCGCTGTGAAAAGGATCGCTCCACCCAAAACCATTCATGTGCTGGTAGCACTTTGCGATAACAAATACCAGGGCATTGTGCCTGTGCCAGCAAAGATCGGCAACGGGCAAAATCCCAATGCCAATCTGTATTGGGGCTGCGGCTATGGGGTACGCAGCTTTTTCAAAAAGAGCAAAGAGTGGACCTTCGTGAAATCCGAAAGCATCGATTCGACGATCATGGAGCGGACCATTTTTAAGCACAACAGCTGGAACTATTACCTGGTGGCGGATGCCTATAACGGAAAGAACATTAAAGAATGTACTCAGGATTTTTTAAAGTCCTGCTCCGGGCAGAAAAGAGATTCTATCCAGGTGAATTACATGAAGGTGGGACTGTACGGTAAATCCGCTCTGCTGGCTTACATCGGGCACGACGGCCTCATGGACTTTGAGTTGAATGAAAATTTCAGCAACACCGATGGTAACACCCGCGATTGCATCATCCTGGCCTGCATCAGCAAATCGTATTTCGCGCCGCACCTGAAACAAACCAAAGCCAATCCGCTGGTGTGGACCACCGGCCTCATGTGCCCGGAAGCCTATACGCTGCATGATGCGCTCAGCGGCTATGTGAATGGGGAAACGGCAGAAGAAATCCGTACGCGGGCAGCCAAGGCTTATGCCCAATACCAGAAATGCGGAGAGAAGGCGGCAAGAAGATTATTGGTGACGGGCTATTAAATAAGCCTTCCCAAAGTTTCAAACTTTGGGAAGGCTTGGTAATCTGTCCGGAAATTATTTCCCTTTGCGGATGCTGAGCAGCCTGCCTACCGGCGAGGAATTCCCGGTTTCGGTGAACACGCCATGCTTGAAGCTTTTCACATCTTCGATGGAATAAAAGGCATGGGGCGTGTGTTGGTGGATAATATCCAGTACTTGTTTTTTGTTGGCCCGTCTCACGATCATAAAAATCAATTTCACCGGTCCTTTGGCGCCATGCCCGTCGACGATCGTAATGCCCTGGTGATGCTGCTTCATGGCTTCCGCCAGCTCGGTGATGTTCTCTGCGGTGATCACGCGGATGATCTGTGTGCCGATAGCCAGGCGCTCTTCGATGAACATCCCGAGGTAAGTGCCGGCACTGAAACCCGCTGCCCAGGCGATAAAGCAGGCAGCGTTGTTGAGGTGGCTGAAGACCTGCCGCATGGCGACGAGCCAGATCAGCACTTCGAAAAAGCCAAGGATAGGCACAATCTTGCGAAAGCCTTTGGAAATAAAGATATGGCGCAGCGTTGCCATCGTTACATCCCCGAGGCGGGAAATAAAGATAAGTATGGGTAAAATGATCCAGCTAAAGTAATCGAAAGCCATTCTTTAAAATTACTGTACTTATTTGGCCGTTATGGCGTTATATCGGTAATTTATTAATAAGCCGTTGTTTAAATAAAGCCGCTGCCCGGTTAAAAAACGAGCCTGATTAAACAGATATTTATACTGCTGGAAGATTTCACACCGATACCGGAACCCAAAAAAACGTTCAGTGCCTGGAGGTTTATCAAGCGATTGTTTCTGACAGTCGTGATCTCTGTATTGTCCCTGCTCATCATTGGCCTCACGCTGGTGGTGATCTATGAAGATGATGTGAAAGCCATCGTGATCAAAGAGCTGAATAAGCACCTGAATGCGGAAGTGCGCATCGATCCGAAGAACATCGATCTTACCATTATCAAATCGTTTCCCGATTGCGCCCTGGAGTTTAAGCAACTGACCATCATGGAGTCGGCGAATATCAAAGACAAGGATACGCTGCTTTACACAGAGTCCCTGTCGTTGGGGTTCAACATCAAAGACCTGTTCAGCAAACACTACCATATCAAAAAGATTGCCCTGGAAAAGGGCAGGGCCGATCTGAAGGTCGATAAAAAAGGAAATGCCAATTACATTGTCTGGAAAACCGATAGCACTGCCAAAAGTAATGACAGCCTGGCTTTTGCCCTCGAGAAGATCACGCTGACCAATTTCGTGCTTAACTATAAGAACAGCCGCGCGCGCGTGAAAATAGAAAGCAGCATTAAGCAGATTAACTTCAAAGGAGCGTTTACGAGCAGCAATTATGTACTGAAGGCTGATGGCAAAGCCTTTGTATCGCTGTTCCTGGTGGATAAAACGGAGTACATCAACAATAAGAACCTGCATTTCGATGTGGCGCTGGATGTCAACCAAAACACGTATACCATCCGTCATGCCGAAACGGATTTCAATTCGGCGAAGATGGAGAGCAGTGGTAATTTCGTGTTGCAGGATAGCCTGATTTCACTCGATATTAACTTCAACGGCAAGAACCTGGATATTTCGTCAACGCTCTCACTCCTGCCTGAAAAATTCCAGAACCAGATCTCCGACTACAAAAGCGACGGCGAGTTCTATGCCAAAGGCGAATGCCATTACCATTATTCCAGGCCGCTGTCGATCGTTTCGGAGTTCGGGATCAGTCAGGCATCGATTACCTACAAGCCACAAAACACGACGCTCTCCAACGTCAACCTTCAGGGAAGCCTGAACCTGTCGAAGCGGCGGAGCGTCCTGAAGCTGGAAAATATCTCTGCCAACCTCAATGCCAATACCTTTAAAGGCAATGTAGAGATCAGCGATTTCAACGACCCTTACCTGAAGCTGAATATTGCCGCCAAAACCAACCTGGCGGAGCTGATGACCTTTTACCCGGTGGATACGATCCGCGAGATCAGCGGTAGCATCGACATCACGGCAAACATCGAAGGATCGGTGAATGACATGAGGAATAATACCTTCAGTCCCGATATCAGGGCCAATGGTACAGCCACACTCAAAGACCTGAAAGCCGCTTTTAAGCAGTCCAACAAAGACCTGAACATTCCGGGAGGTGAGCTCACCCTGACCGACCGCCGGCTCAGTGTGTCGGGCCTGAAAATTCTGAAGGGTGCATCCGATGTCACGCTGAACGGCGAGATGCCGAATTTCCTGGGTTACCTTTTCGATCCGAATACGGCCCTGGCCATCCATGCCAATGTCGCAAGTGAAAAGATCGAGCTGGAAGATTTTGTATTTTCGTCCGGTTCTTCATCTTCGGGCTCGTCGTCCTTCTCTGTTTCCGATAAACTGGAGCTGAATGTGGAGGTGTCTGTCCGGAAATTATCCTTCGGGAAATTCAGCGCAGGGAATATCAAAGGAAGCCTCTTGCTGAAGGACCGGAAAGTAGCGCTGAAAGACCTGAGCCTCGAGGCCACGGATGGCACCATTCGTATGAATGCCTTTGCCGACGCAAGTGGGAAGGAGCTGAAAGTATCGGGTGACTGCGACCTGGAACAATTGAACATCCGGAAATTATTTTCAGAGCTGAACAATTTCGGGCAAACGACCCTGGAGGACAAACATCTGAAAGGCTTTGTGACAGCCCACGTAAGCTTTATGGCCAACTGGAACGAGAAGCTGGAAGTGAATACCAACAGCATCCGCGCCAACAGCACCATTACCATAGAGCGGGGAGAGCTGATCGGCTTTAAGCCTCTCGAAAGCCTGGCGAAGTACATCGATATCAACGAGCTGAAGCACATTAAATTTTCGAGCCTGCAAAGCAACCTTGATATCAGGGACCGGATGATCACGATCCCGAAAACATCCATCAAGTCGAACGCCATCAACCTCGAATTGTGGGGCAAGCACAGCTTTGATAACATGGTGGACTATCATATCCAATTACTCATCAGCGAGCTGCTGGCGAAAAAGCCAAGGGCCAATAAAAACCTCGATGATGAATTGTCGTTAGTAGAAAATGATCCGGAGAACCGCCGCAGCGTCTTCATTAAAATGGTCGGCCCTGTCGATAACCCGAAGATCAGCTACGACCGCAAGGGTGCGAAGGAGAAGATCAGGGAGGATATTAAAAACGAGAAACAAACCATCCGGCAAATCCTGAAAGAAGAGCTGGGTATCTTCAAAAAAGACACGGTCAAATTAAGGCAGGAAGAAAAAGCCAACCAGAACTTTCAGATCCAGTTTGGGGACGAAAAACCGAAAAAACCTAACGGCCTGCAGCCTAAGAAAAAAGAGGAGGAGGATTTTTAGTAAGGGAAATTATGATATCACACTACGTTGATATGTCGTTAAATTGAACGAGTAATGCCCGTAGTACCGGAGAGGGAATTCTTTTTTTAGGATCAGCGAAAACAGTTCCGGAGTGTATTGCTTCAGTAATGGTTTGAATGATCTTTTGCTCTTTCGAAGACCATAATTGATCTTGGAAATAATCTGTTGCAGGGCTTAGCTCCAGCCATCTTTCTTCCCAACCTTCATACAATACACCTTCAATTTGATTGATTAAGCTTCTGCTCCGGGAGGTTATAATTTCTTTTAAGTCATCGGTTAACTGACCATTGCATTCATTTGCAATTATTTCAATAGCAACTTCTTTAAACATGCGATTCCACGGTTTGGAGCTCTTTTCGGCCAGCCGTTTTATCTGTCCGGACCAACTATCATTGCTGTAATTGATCTTGTATTTTTCAGTAAGTAACTTTCTTGATAAGGCAGTAAAATTGCAGCTGTGCTGTGTTCCTTCTTCATAACCATGAATGTAGTCGACGACGTTATCAGGATCAGGACCCAATACCATCATAGGAGTTCGTGTAATTAATTGTAGGAATACTTTTATATGTTGCTTCTCCATAAAAGAATTGTTCAATCGGCAATGTCTGATCTCAACATAACTTAAAAGGTTTCTTCAAATCTATTGCATGACGCTCGTAGATCTACAACGCCTCGTACTCCGCTTTCACGAAATCGGCGAGCTCCTTCACATAATCCGGTGAGAAGTCGAATTTAATACCAGCGGTTTTGTAAATCTCCGGAATGGTTTTGGTGTAGCCCAACGCCAGCGCGCTTTTGTAATTCTCAAGCGCCTGCTTCGGATGTTGTTTGTAGTTACGCCACATCGCAATAGCACCCAATTGCGCCATGCCATATTCGATGTAATAGAACGGCACTTCATATAAATGCAGCTGGCTCTGCCAGGAGCGTTTTAAATTGCTTTCCAGTCCGCTGTAATCCACGACCCCTGTCCCAAAGTCTTTGCAGATCTGCATCCAGGTGGCATAACGCTCTTCGATGGTATGTTGGGGATGTGTATAGATCCAGTGCTGAAATTTATCGATGGAGGCAATCCAGGGAAGGCCTTTCAGCACGCTGTCGAGCTGCTCTTTTTTGGCACGTTTCAGCTCTTCTTTATCACCGAAAAATGCATCCCAGTGTTCCATGCTGATGAGCTCCATGCTCATGCTCGCCAGCTCGGCCACTTCGCTCGGGGTGCTTTTAAATTCCGTAAGCTCTAAACCAGCCGCCAGGAAAGCGTGTACAGCATGCCCGCCCTCATGTACCATCGTCACCATGTCGCGGTGCAGGCCCACGGCATTCATGAAGATAAAGGGCACGTCGGTTTCCATCAGCGGGTAGTTGTAGCCCCCGGGCGCCTTGCCAATGCGCGATTCCAGGTCGAGGCGCTTCATGTCGCGCATGGTGCTAATGCAATCGGCGAAGTAAGGATCCACCTCGCTGAAGCAGCTGATTGTTTTAGCCGTCAGATCGGCACCTGTGGTAAAAGGCTTCAGGGGTGTTTTGCCGTCGACGTCCACTTCCTTGTCCCAGGGCCTGTAGCTGTCGAGGTTCAGGGCATCCTTGCGGGCCTGCTCGTTTTGTTTCACCAAAGGCACGATGTGTTTCTGAATGGCATCCTGGAAATCGTAGCAGTCCTGCACCTTATAATCAAAGCGCCCCAGCTCCTCGTGCTTGTAATCCCTGTAGTTGCTGAAACCCGTGTTGAGGGCTACCTGGTGGCGAAGCCTGATGAGCTCCGTGTAAAGGTCGTTGAGGGTGCTCTCGTCTTTGCCCTTGCGTTCCTGGATCTGGTGATAGATCTTCTCACGGAGGCTGCGGTCGTTATTTTTAAAGAAGGTGGAGGCTTTCTGGATGGTCATTTCCTCGCCGTTGTGTGTAATGCTCTGGGCGGCCGAAATGGTGCCGAACTCCTGCTCCTTCTGGCGGAGCTCCGTATTGAGGGCGATGTTTTCTTCGCGGTACAGTTCAATGCTTTTCTTTACACCGCGCACATGCACGAAGTAAGTGTCTTTTTCGAGCTGATCCACATAGGGACAGTCGATCAGTTTTTTGTTCAGCTCATTGCTGTAGGGAGAGATGTGCGGCTCGATCTCCGTCACAAAGAAGTTAAAATCGTTTTGTAATTTTTCGTCCTGCGTATTGCAGGTCATCTTAATGTAGCGCCAGGCACCGTCTTCACTGATCACGGCTTCCACTTCGCTGTAATCTTTCATCCATTGCCTGAGATCGGAAACAGAGTGGAGCGCGCGGTGTTTGAGCTCTTCAAAAATAGGTTTTAGCTGATCCCAGTTGGTAATTTTAAAATCGGACGAGAGATAATGACGCTGCATAAAAAAGGTGAGTTTAAATGATAGGTTGAATTTAGCATTTATAAGCAAAACAGCATAAAGGCATCTTTGTTTTTTATGGTACTCCTGTTTTTGTTAATATTTAGTGAGGCCCGGGTTTGGAAGGCCCTGGCCGTTGCAAAAAACCGTCGACCGAAGCCATCCCGCTATATGACGGAATCTCTTTGAATGGTACCGTTTTAAAAGAAATAGTAATAGATTAAACGGCATGAATAAATTTTAGGGCGCCCGGGCGGGTTCCACCTTATGCTGGCCCATCAAGCCACTGGCTTGCTGTCCTGCTGCAATCTTTTGCCGCCCTTCGACTTCCCCTTCGGCTCCACTCAGTGTGACAGCTCAGTGGCAAAAGGATTTTCGCGTCAATCCCTGGCGCTGGTCTACGTCCTGAATAAGCATGTATCAAAACAAAAAAAGGCTGCCTTTCGGCAACCTTTTCTTTTAAAATTAGTTCAGAGATTAAGCAGAACCGGTTTTTCTAACACCTGCTGTTTTCTTAACGCCGGCGCTGGTTTTAGCTTTCGCTGTATCTTTGGCCACTGCTTTTTTAGCGGGCGCTTTTTTCTCAGCAGCCGCTTTTACTTTTTTCTCAGGAGCCGCTTCTTCTGTTTTTTCAGCTTCTTTTTCCTTTAAGTTTCCGGTAGATTGCAAACCGTTATACCAGGTAAATAATTTACGCATGTTGCTGGTATAAACGCGCTCTTTGTCATATTCAGGTAAGATAGACTCAAAATAAGCCGCTACCGCTTTATCATCTGCTTTCGCATCGATAGCCGGACCACCTTTTTCTTTATCAAAAATAGATTTCATGATCTCAGAAACCGGTTTGTCATCTCCTGTGGTAAACATGCTGATATCTTCCAGGGAGCTCACCTTGGCAGTTGAACTGATAGAGGTCCGTTTTTTATCCGTTAAGCTCTCTACAATAATTCCGTTTTTTGCCTGGGCAACAACCTTGTATAGGCCGGATTGTCCGCTAATGGCAATAATTCCTGTTAAATCGATCATGGTATGTTTTCAAAAAATTTTAGATAACAAAAATAGCACTATTTTGTATATAATCATGGTTTTTTGCAATAAATAAAGCCTTGATTATTAGCCGGATATCGGAGCAGGGAACACTTGTTGACCATACACATTTATCAACCGAAAGTTTTTCGAATCGGGGCGGTATCTTTTTCTCACCAGGATAAAGCCGAAGCGAAGCGCTGATTGATACAGGCTTTTTCAGATGATTTTCGCTGACCCACCACAAACCCCGTAGGTTGTATTGAGCAGGCCTATTTGCCGGGCACCTGTTTCTTTGAAGCATTCGCCATCGCCCGGAATATCATGGGCAAATACCTTCTTCGGTTCGTTGATACGCCAGGTAAAGGCAGGCTTATCGCTTCTTAACTCATCCGGAAAGGCGAAGGCTTTCTCGTGATAGGATATAGCTGACGGATGGACTCAGTGAGGGGTTTATTCGGCGGGTTGATTAAAAAAAATGAGTGCATGCGAATACCTCAACTTGTCGTGTTTAGGGTGTGATTAAATCATCAGGTCGATCATCATGAGAAGCCTCCGGATGGAAAAACGGAGCCGGGAAGAAATAACCGCCCTCTACAGGAAAAAAATCATCAGGGATAAAATGGCTGAAAGTCGGTTGCGTTCTGCTTTACAAAGCACCTTGTTTTTGGCGGATGCCCTGAAACGCTATATTCACTTAATAAAAAAAATTACACATCGTACTGTTAAGTCCTGTTTTTTTTCATTTTTTTTTATGTCAGCTTAAAAGCCTTATCAATCAGGCATTTCCGGATCAGGTATCGATCAATGACATTTTTTCATTGTTCAAAAACACATTCCCAATGTTAATTTCATTTTCTGAAATAACTCTCAATTTTTTTCAGCTTTGTAGAACCTATTTTTGGGAAAACAATTCTTTCGGATTTTTACTATCAGATAGAGAAACGAGGAAGATCAATTAGATATTACAGAATTATGACAGAACCAATATTAGCAGAGAACAAAGACCGCTTTGTGTTATTCCCGATCAAGTACAATGATATCTGGGAGTTTTATAAAAAATCGGAGGCCAGTTTCTGGACGGCTGAAGAGATTGACCTATCGCAGGATTTAGCTGACTGGAATAATAAGCTGAATGATAACGAGCGTCATTTTGTAAAGCACGTTTTAGCGTTTTTTGCCGCTAGTGATGGTATTGTGAATGAGAACCTGGCGATCAACTTTCTCAACGAGGTTCAGTATCCTGAGGCACGTTGCTTCTACGGGTTCCAGATCATGATGGAGAACATCCACTCTGAAACCTATTCGTTATTGATCGACACGTACATTAAAGATCCTGTAGAAAAAGATAAGCTTCTGCATGCCGTTGATACGGTGCCTTGCGTAGGTAAAAAAGCCGACTGGGCTTTACGCTGGATCGGGAACGGAACCTTTGCAGAGCGTTTAATTGCTTTTGCAGCGGTAGAGGGGATTTTCTTCTCCGGCTCTTTCTGCTCTATTTTCTGGCTCAAAAAACGTGGCCTGATGCCAGGCCTGAGCTTCAGCAACGAGCTCATCTCCCGTGACGAAGGGTTACATTGCGATTTCGCGTGTATGTTATATACCAACCACGTGAAGAACCAATTACCAAAAGAACAGGTAACCAAAATCATTGTAGATGCGGTTACGATTGAAAAAGAATTTGTATCGGATGCTATTCCGGTAAAACTGATCGGGATGAATGCCGACCTGATGTGCCAATACATCGAGTTTTGCGCCGATCGCCTGTTGCTGGCCCTTGGATGCCAGAAATTCTACAATGCTGCGAATCCTTTCGATTTTATGGAAATGATCTCGTTGCAGGGTAAGACCAATTTCTTCGAAAAACGTGTGGCCGAGTATCAAAAATCGGGCGTCATGAACAACAAAGAAGAAAATAATGTGTTTAATCTGGACGAGGATTTTTAGAGAGCTGCCCATTCGTCGATAAAAGCGACGGATTCGTATTTCCCTGAAAATCATTGAACAAGGTGTAAATCTTGTAAGGGAATACTAGCCTCTGACACGAAACGTTCAGTAAATGTTAAATTTTTGATGAAAGGTCCGGAAGGCCCGATTTAAAAGGAAAAAAGAAATAATTAACCGTCGGCAGTTCATATCAAATTGTAACGCGACAAATAGATTTTAATTATAGTTATAACTTCGGTAATAGCGACAACGAATCTCAAAAACTAGTAAAAACCCTTAAAAAACCACTGGCAATGTTTGTAATTAAAAGAGACGGCACTCAAGAGACTGTGAAATTCGACAAGATCACAGCACGTGTTCAAAAACTCAGCTACGGGCTCGATGCGCAACACGTAGATCCTGTTCAGGTAGCTAAAAAAGTAATCGACGGTGTGTATGATGGCGTTACCACCAGCGAGCTTGATAACCTGGCGGCAGAAACGGCGGCGTCATTAACGACCAAGCACCCCGACTACGCGCAGCTGGCTTCGCGTATTGCGGTGAGCAACCTGCACAAAAATACGATCAAGTCTTTCTCAAAGACGATTGAGATTCTGTACCACTATATCGATCCAAAGACCAATCAGAAAGCGTCGTTAATTGCCGATGACGTGTATGAGATTGTGATGAAAAACGCACAGCTGCTGGATTCTTCTATTATTTACGACAGGGATTTTGGTTACGATTATTTCGGGTTTAAAACATTGGAGCGCTCTTACCTGCTGAAAACACACGGTAAGATCACCGAGCGCCCTCAGCACATGCTGATGCGTGTCGCGGTAGGCATTCACAAAGAAGATATTACAGCCGCCATCGAAACGTATAATTTGATGAGCGAGCGTTGGTTTACGCATGCCACCCCAACCTTGTTCAATGCCGGTACGCCAAAACCACAGATGAGCTCCTGCTTTTTATTACAAGCCAAAGACGACAGCATCGACGGTATTTACGATACCCTGAAGCAATGTGCCCGCATCTCTCAGAGTGCCGGCGGGATCGGTTTAGCCATTCACAAAGTACGCGCTACAGGTTCTTATATCAAAGGTACCAACGGCACTTCCAATGGCATCATCCCGATGCTGAAAGTATTCAACGAAACAGCACGGTACGTGGATCAGGGCGGAGGAAAGCGCAAAGGCTCCATCGCGGTATACCTCGAGCCATGGCATGCTGATATTTATGAGTTCCTCGACATCCGCAAAAACCACGGTAAAGAAGAATTACGTGCGCGTGACCTCTTCACAGCCCTGTGGATTCCGGACCTGTTCATGAAACGTGTGGAAGCAGAAGGCGATTGGTCTTTAATGTGCCCTAACGAATGCCCGGGCTTATATACCTCACACGGCGCAGAGTTCGAAGCCTTGTATACCAAATACGAAGCAGAAGGAAAATACCGCAAAGTGATCAAGGCACGTGAGCTGTGGGCTGCCATCATCGATTCACAAATCGAAACAGGCAATCCTTACATGTTGTTCAAAGATTCCTGCAACCTCAAGTCCAATCAATCGCATTTAGGCACCATCCAGTCTTCCAACTTATGTACTGAGATCGTGGAATATACCAGCCCTGATGAAGTGGCGGTATGTAACCTGGCTTCTATTGCCCTGCCTCGCTTCGTGGATGAGAAAGCAGGAACCTTCGATCACCAGAAGCTATTTGATGTCACTTACATCATCACCAAGAACTTAAACAAAGTAATCGACCGTAACTTTTACCCGATCCCTGAGGCGCGCAACTCCAACATGCGTCACCGCCCTATCGGCTTAGGTGTGCAAGGTCTGGCTGATGCCTTCATCTTAATGCGCTTCCCTTTCGAAAGCGAAGAGGCTAAAAAACTGAACGCAGAGATCTTCGAAACCATTTACTACGCAGCAATGACTGCCAGTAAAGACCTCGCCATCAAAGACGGCGCTTACGAGTCTTTCCCTGGCTCTCCTTTATCAAAAGGCATCATGCAGTTCGATATGTGGGGCGTAACACCAAGCCCGCGTTGGGAGTGGGATGTCCTGAAAGAAGAAGTCGCTAAATACGGTGTGCGTAACTCCTTACTGTTAGCGCCAATGCCAACGGCTTCTACCTCTCAGATCTTAGGAAACAACGAATGCTTCGAGCCTTATACCTCTAACATTTACAGCCGTCGGGTATTATCCGGTGAGTTTGCCGTAGTGAACAAGCACTTATTGCGCGACCTGGTGAAGTTAGGCATGTGGAACGATGCCCTGAAAAACAAGATCATCGCTTCCAACGGCTCTGTACAACACATTCCGGAGATTCCTCAAAACATCAAGGACATTTACAAAACGGTGTGGGAAATTAAACAGCGTACCATCATCGATATGGCTGCCGACCGTGGCGCCTTTATCTGCCAGTCGCAATCACTGAACCTGTTTATCCAGGATGCGAACTTCGCGAAATTATCTTCAGCACACTTCTACGCCTGGAAAAAAGGCCTGAAAACAGGCATGTACTACCTGCGTACCAAAGCGGCTGCCGATGCGATCAAGTTCACCGTTGACCAGGCTGCTTTATCCGTGCCGGTATTGGGTAACGAAGACGCTCTGTTAGTAGAGCGCGGACAAACCCAACTGCTGAGCTTCGAAGAGCAACAGGCGCAGCTATCATGTTCTTTGGATAACCCTGAAGGATGCGAAGCTTGCGGATCGTAGTTAATAAGTAAATGTCCCTTCGGCTTCGCTCAGGGAACTGTCAGTTCGGGCGCAGTCGAGAAGAGACAAAGAGAAATAAAAAATAAAGTTTAACCCTAAGAAAAGCCCTCTCTAAAAGATTTTTGGAGAGGGTTTTTCTTAGGTAAATATTCAATAAGTAAATACTGTATTAAACTAGACACTGATTTAGATTCACTCATTGTAATTGGTGATTTAACCTAAAAGGTTAAATTGTAATTTTTAATTTAACCTAAAAGTGCATATCTTTGTATGTCGTTTTGTGATTTTGAAGTTTAATATTGAAAATAAAGAGTTAAGTAGATTGTACGAGACAGGGAAAAGTCGATTGCTTGCGTTGCCTAAGAAAGTAATCGATAAATTTTTCCTCAGATTGGAATGTATTTTAGCTGCATGTGAATTAAATGATATAGAGAATGATGAAGCAATGGATTTTAGGAGAAATAGGGGGAAGAACAAAATTTCCCTTCGGTTAATAGAGGGTTGGAGAATAGAAGCTGATTTGGTTTTTGATAATGCGCCAAATAAAATTGACTATATAAAAATAAAAGAGATTACACAGACTAAGAAATGAAAATATGACTACTGAAAAATCAAAGCCATATCAATTAAGCGGTCCTGGTCCGGTAATCAAAGAAAGATTAGAAATAAGAGGGTGGACACAAGAAGACTTATCCGATATTATGGATATGTCTTTAAAGACAGTAAATAAAATTATTCAAAATAAACAATCTATTACTTTAGATACAGCAAAAGCATTAGCAGATATATTCGATAATTCTCCGCAGTTTTGGATCAATTTAGATACTAACTACAGACTTTCGTTAATAGAGACGAAAAAAACATCACCTATTAAAGCTAAATCAGATTTGTATAGATACATGCCAATTAGCGAGCTATTTAAAAAAGGTTGGCTTAAGAAAACAAAGGTAATTGATAACTTAGAAAAGCAAATCAAGGAATTTTGGGGTATTAATACAACAGATCTTTCTTTTCTTGAAGGAACTAGTTTAGCCTTTAATTATAGGAAATCATCAGCACATGATCAATTCGATAATAACGCTGCGATAGTTTGGTGTCAAATGGCTAAAAACTCTGTTTCTTTTTTTAAATCAAAAAAATATGATGTGAATAAGTTGAGCAAACTCTATTCAACTATTCATTCCTATACCAGTAGAAAAGATGGGGTCGAAGATTTCTTGAAAGCATTAAATGATGCTGGTGTTGTTTTTATGCTATTACCTCATTTGCAAAAAACTTACATTGATGGTGCAACATTTATGACTAATGATATTCCAGCGATTGTATACACAGGTCGATATAAGCGATATGATAACTTCTGGTTCACTATAGCCCATGAAATTGCGCACTTATTGCTTGGCCACGTTAAAAATGATGGAAATATTCTTATTGATGATCTTCATTCAAAAGATCAAGATACAAATATAAAAGAAGAGGATGCTAATAGAATGGCAAATGATGCCCTCCTTCACGATAAAATTTTGGAGTATTTAGAAGATTCATTAAACTATTTAACAGAAGGTGATATTTATTCTTGTGCAGAGAAATTTGACATACATCCTTCAATAATAATAGGAGCATTAGCTCATAGAAAAATTATTTCTTTTGCGCATATACACACATTTAGCAAGGATAGAGATATTATGTCTTTGATCCCTGAAAAATATTTTATAGAAAATTATTTACTTAAAAAAGTAGCTTAATGAAAAAATTAAACCAAATCAGAAATACCAGCTAATAAAAAAACCAGAGAATTCTCTGGCTCTTTAAAAAAACTGTGGAAGGTTTTTTTTACTAAAATAATAATGGGACAGCAATCCCGAATTATTATTAAACAAATAAATAAAATTTATTTGTTATAGGCAACATCTCTGAGCCAAATTCCTGGGAAATAATCAACATCCATCGGCGAGTATCTGTCAAAATGACGGATATAAGGCATATTACGCATGTTTTTGTGGAATTAGTCTACGATATACATGAGATATATCCTAGTACCCTGAAATGGGTACACCTCGAACAATTTAAAAAAAGAAAAACAATGACAAAATATAGTAATCTTAATGGAAACTCAGGTGTTCATTCTTATTCGATAGATATGAGCAGCATAACTGTTCAGTTTAATGATGGCGGAATGTATTTATACAACGGTATTAAGCCTGGGGCAAGTTATGTCCAACAAATGAAAGCTTTAGCTTTAAGAGGAAAGGGCTTAAATAGTTTAATTAGTAAAGAAATCAAAAAAAATTATTATTCTAAATTAAGATAATCATGAAAGGAAATGTACAAATCTGTAAAGCAGACCTTTGCTTAAAAGCAGAAGGAGATTACGCTAAAATATTATTAGGCGTTATACTTGCAATTGCGATAGGGGTGGCAGTCACTCTAGTATTGAAAAAATAAAGTAATAATCCTCTCTGAAAGATTTTTAGAGAGGATTATTTTTTAATTCTACTTAGTATAAAGCCTCTTATCCAATAGATAATAGGCTTTTTTATTTTAGTAATCTTAATCGCTTATTGATGGATAACGATCCTGGACGTATAGGCCGTTTCACCCGCTTTCACGTTTACAATATAAACCCCCGTCGGTAGGTCCAGGGCAGAAATTGTAATAACGCCATTAATCACGCTGGTCTGAGGAATGGAGACAGCTTGTTTTCCTAGCACATCTGTCAGGATTACCGCAGCAGTTGTTTCCTTGCTGTCAATTTTCACAGAGAATTCATCTTTCGCCGGGTTCGGGTACACCAGCGCTGTGCCATGCGCCTCGTAGGTTTCGATACCGGTAATTTCGTCTTTGAATCGCTGAGTGAATTCCTGGAAATAGATGTTGGCGATGGTTGCATCATGAACGATCACGGTGTTCTCGTCATTTTTCTGATCGGCTCCGTTCGACCAGTTATGCGAACCCGTTAGTAACAGAGGATCGGAGGCGGTGTTCGACTGATCCACAATTAAATACTTATGGTGAAAGATATTATTGAATCTGTTGATTTTTAAGTTGGCAGACGTCATTGGCGTCCTCATGATGAAGTAAGGCGTAGCACCGGCGCCGGCCGTATCATTTAAGATGCCTTTGGCTGTAAGTGAATTGGCCGTGATCTGGCTTGCTATTTTGTTTGCCAGGTCGTTGCGGGTAATCAGCAACTGTGCAAAATACAGATCCGAATTGGCGGTAGCAATCGTAGACAGGATATGAGCGTTGGTGCCGTCAGAAGGGCTGAAATAACTTTCGACGCGTTTGCCGTTTACATTATACTCATGCGGTGTATTGTCTTTTTTGTATTGGCCGTATTTTGCCAATGCCGTATTTGAAGAGGAGGTTATGCTGCTATCTCCCCACATCTCATCAAACTCTAATTTGTAGCCTCTGGCCATGCTCTGGTCCTGGAAAATAATCACATTGTTAGGATCCAGCCCCAATTGATTCTTGGTCCAGTTAGTTGAACCGGTCCATACAACGGCATCATTCGGATTTGAGCGGTTGGCATCAATGATCACAAATTTATTGTGCATAATGGTGTAACCGGACCCCTGCGGACTAGCCACCTTTTTAATGGCAGGATTGAGGAAAATGATACCGGCCGGAGGTGAGCTAACGGTACCGTCATAAATGAGCCGGATCTTGATACCCCTGGTGTAGGCTGCATTCAGGGCCGTCGTAATTTTATCACCGCCGGCAGAATCGTCCCAGTTATAAATCGTCAGGTCTACGGTGCTTTTTGCCCTGTTGATATAAGCGGCTAAAGAATCTCCAATAGCCGGATTATAGAAAGCATTTGTCCCGCTGGAAACGGAGTGATCTACCGTCCGGTTAAAGTATACCTTAATAGATCCCGAGGACAAGGATTTTGTGCAAAACACTTTAACGTTGGACGAATCTTTATCGGCGCCGTTTACCGAAAATACTTTGGCGTAATAGATGGTGGCGGGTGAGGCACCCGTCACTGCAACGGAAGGGGAGGCGGAAGAGCCGGAGCCATTGAGTACTCCCAGCTCCAGGTTAGGCGTTAAGCCGTATTTAATATAATACGTTCCGGCAATATTTGTGGTCCACTTAATATCAAAGCCGGAAGTGGAGATAACACTTGATGCAGGCTGGCTGGTTAAAAAAATGCTGGAGTTATTGATGATGTCGTTTTGATCTCTCGGGAGCAGCTGATAGCCGGATGTGCAGCCGCTGGCAGGCGATGAGCAGAACTGGGAGCCGATCCCGATCACGCTAACCGTTCCCGAAGGAATAACCGTGCCCACCAGGTTGCTGGTAACAGAAATTCTGAGCACAGTAGTTTGAGTAGCTGCCGTGATGGTGTAATTGGTGTTGCCTGCAAAATTGGTTCCCGGGTTGGAAATAGTGCAGTTATCAATGCGGACCAGGCGCCCTTCATAAGTTTCATTAAATGCGTTGGGCGTAATGACGATGGGAGCCGGCATATTCCCGGCAGGTGTGATGACAGTGTAAGTCACCGGTGTGATTTCCAGTAAATTATTATAGCTCGTTAAGGTCCCCGTCGCTACAATCGAATCTCCACGGTTAATAGAGGCCACATTGCTGCCATAGATGGCAATGCCGGAAACATTGTCCTGCAAATAGCGGATAACGCCTAGCTCTGATCCGTTGGTGACTTTCCCTCTCACGGACACTGTGCTTCCTATAGCGGCTGCCCTTGCCAGGGAAATGCTTTGCCCCTTTAGCTGAACGGCTGAAGTAAGCAGTAATAAAATGATAATCGTGTTTTTCATCTGAAATAGTTTAGCAATTCTGTAGGCGCAAAGGTAAACGATGCCTGTCCGATAAAGCCCTGATGCAGGCGGTACTTCCCGGGCTGTAGCTAAATATAATGTTGACGTAAGAGTTTGTTTACAAGAGACGGCTATAGGTAAGATGAAAGAAACACGGCGCCTGGCGGGCATCACGAAAAGTGAACAGCAGACGCTTTCACCGGCCCTATCTTACAGCTTTCTGCGCCTTAATGGAAGAATTATTCAAAAGGGCGGTTTACCGCCCTTTTTATGTGATGCCAATCTTATACATTAGCCGCATCAGAAGGTGGTGCTGTCCCCGTTCCTGAATTTTCGTAACGCCATTTTCTTTTTTACCGTTCCGTTTTGAGTGCGAGCCTTGAGCTCATGGTTAGTTAACGACATCATTAAACAATAATTTATGGCAACAACAATTGGAAAAACCCAAAGCATTGGATTTGTGATCGAAGTTCCGAAGGTATTTGAAGCAGGTATTATCACTATGACGGTGATCAGCGGCAAAACATCTTCGCAGAAAGAGTTCAACCCGCTTTCATTTAAAAATACCATCATCACCTTCGACATCAGTCTCCCGCAAGCAGCGGGGACAAGTAGACCACAGACAGATACTGTCGGGCTGCAAGTAAAGATCAGTATTGGCAAAGAACCTTTTCAGACACAAACGTATTCTACCACGCAGGTAAATACGGCCATCAGCAAAAAAACGCCGCTGGCCTTAAAACTGAATACTTACGAAACAGCTGCCGAAGAATCGGAAATGGAATTTAGGCCGGTTGCCTTCAGGCTGAAGAACCAGGATTTGTATCCGAAAAAAATAACCCTGACGCTTGGGTACGAGTTTAGTTACAAAGGCGTCACGGTGTATGAACCGGCAAAGGTGCTCTTCAATGCACATGGCGAGGCAACCGTGAACCTGCCGTTGGACCGGCAGTTGAGCAATCCGGTGCTGATAGGCATCAGCGACCTGCTCGATACGGATTACCCGGTCAAAACGATGAACGGCACAGCTGTTAAGGATGGCAAAAGTGTGGATAAATCCGTGATCAAATTTAACGGCCTGAATGAGATCGAGGTACTGGTGGCTCCTGTGGTATCTGTGCCTGTAGATCCCCTGAAAAAATTTCCGGCGCGCTTACGCGGAAAAGTCATTGATGTAGCTGCCAGTAAAAAAATCGCCAATGCCCAGGTGCTCCTGTTTATCGAAAAGGCAAACGATACGGATAAGGCCATTGTGCTGACCAAAACAAATCTTAGCGGCGATTTTTCAGCCCCTTATCCTGCGATCAATTTCGGGGCATCCGAAAAAGTGTATGCCATTGTATCGGAGCGCCCGGATAAAAAAGTGTACATCGGCCTGGAGCCCTATCCCGCTTCTACTGACTCAAAGTCAAAAACCGTATACCGCATTCCTGAATTTGTATTTATTGTTCTGGATAACCTGTTGGACGATGTGCATTCGGGCGATGATAGCGACGACTGCGGCTGCCACAAGGCAGGCAGCAATGTCGACCGCCTGGCAGAGTATGCTGACCTGATCAACGACGACCAGTATACACAGGACATCGGCGGCTCCTGCGTGAATTTTACGAAGCCAAACCGCACCCTGAGCGAATCGGTCTTTTATTCGGTGGTTCGTACCACGGAGCCGGAGATCGTAGGGCTCGACCTGATGATGGTAGACGATTACCTGAAGCAACTGGAAAGTAACAAAGCCAACACCGGCATCGAACATTACTACCAGGGAGCGATGGGATTGTTTGCTAAAAAAAGAGTACTCTATCAGCCGAATACGATTAAGCTGAAAGACCGCATGGAATTATCCCGCACCAATTTTGTGGACTGGGATGAAACCCCGACCTTTTACCAGGCAGCTTCCCTGGCCTTTGGCCACCTGATCGAGTACCGCCAGAAATTTTATTCCAATGGCTATTCCTTAGGAAATATTTTACATAGCGAAGGCCTGGCGCCCGGGCAGGTAAAGAAAATAGCGGTGCTCGACTGGAGGCGCTCGCAGAGCTCAAGCAGGACGGAAAGTATGACCTTCCAGGAAGAGCTGGAAGCATCAACCGACCACACGCAGGATTTCGAAGAGTTGCAATCGGCGATGCTCAATGAAAGCATGTCGGCCAATTCCTCTTCGAAAGTAAGCTCAACAGCCGCTGCCATCGGTGGTGCTCTGGGCGGTGTATTCCCGGGTGGTATTTTTGGTATTGCGGGTGGCGTGTCGCATAGCAATAGTTCCGCCAGCTCTTCGGCGAATCAGAACAATAGCCGTAATACATCGGCACGCATGAACAGCCAGCTGGCGGATAAAACGAAGCAGGCCGCCAAAAATGTCCGCAACCAGAGGGCGACCGTTATCACCACTGATACGCAGAGCGAAAGTGTAGGGGCGAGGGTAGAGGTGCTGGCTAACTACAACCACTGCCATGCCATCACCAATGTGTTCTTTGAAGTGCTGAGGCATGTCGCCATCAAGCAGGAAGTAACGGCAGTGAGCGAATGTATCTTCGTTCCGTTGTTGATGACAGAGTTCACCACCGATAAAATTTACCGTTGGAAAGAGCATTTGAAATCAGTGATGCTGGCCAATCCCGTATTGCGAAGAAAGCTCGGGATCGGCTTCGAGGCCCTGGAGCGGAGCAAATATGTTTTGAAAAACGACAGTGGTGTGGTGATCGAGGACGGCTACAGCAATTTCCCGGCAGGCTCTTATGCCGAAGAAGAGATCCAGGAGATCTGGGGTGAATTTGAGCTCGACCTGCAGGTATCCATGCCTGTGGATGAATACAATCCGAATGCCACCGGCAATAAGTATACGATGGTAGAAGCGAAATGGGTAAACCTGATCAAACTCGGTGGCTTGCTGGGTGGCGGCGGCTTCAGCGCCATCCGTGCCAAACTCGAAAACGCCACGCTGGCAGCGAAGACCGGACTATTCAATAAAGATTATGCCCCGAAAGTAGCGGCTACCTTATTGAAAAATCTGAAAGTGTATGCAAACGGTACCCGCGAGCTGCCGCTTGATTTTACGCTGGCGACAGGGTATACGCCTGACAAAAAAGTAAAGATCTATGTGCGCTCGGAAGGAGCAGCCTTCACGAATCTGAAACGCCAGGGCATTAACACGATCAAAATAGATGTGGGTGAATTTAAGATCAACAACGTCGTGATCCCCTTGTCGGACATCGGTGCGAAGATGACCTTCAAGCGCGGGAAGCTGAATTACCGTACGAAGTTCAGCACCGGCACACTCTTCAACTCTGCAACCATCGAAAACGATCTGGGAATTAATGATCCGGTATTTATTTATACACCCTGCACCACCGAAGAGCTGAAAAGCCCGCGGAAGGAAGATCGCAAAGCCCTGGAAAACCTGGTGCGCGTGTGTAACGAAAACCTCGAAACCCTGCATGCCAGCATCTGGCGGTCGATGAGCGAGCAGAAAATATTTTTCCTGCTGGATGGCATTAAAATTCCGACGCATGTCAACGGCAAAGCCGTGCCTTCCAATATTGTGGGTAAATCGGTAGCCTCTATCGTAGATGCCAAATCGCTTGGCGTTGTGGGGAACTCCCTCGTATTCAGGATTACAGATGGCATCAATGCCGATCCGGTATTCCGGCAGGTGAATATGGATGCCGACGATCCTGAAAAAGAAAGGGAGGCAATCCTCAAGGCAGGGCAGATTCCGGTGGAAGATTTCCTGGAGATGTATCAGCCCCTGACACCCGTAGAGCCTTACCAGCTCTCGTTCCCAACAGGTGGCTATTTTATGGAAACCATTATGGGCGCCTGCAATAGCTGTGAGAAGATCGACGATTCCAGGTTCTGGAAATGGGAGGAGCATCCGATTCCGATTACACCTTCCGAGATCAACCCGGTGAGCCTCGAGTCGCGCTACCAGCAGCCGCTTGATACCAAGCCGACGGAGTTCCCAACCTCTAACATCAGTATTCAGAATATCCCTCAGGGGCCACAGCCTACTGGCCTGGGCGCTTCGCTCGACCTGCTCGGGAAATCGAATGTATTCAGGGATCTGACAGGCCTTGAAGGAACACAGAACCTCGCTGCCAAAGGATTGGATGTGACGGCCGATACCCTGAAAGCCGCCATGAGCAATGCCGTGAGCGCGATGAACTCTGCGGCAGCCTACGATCTGGCCAAGGATCAGCAGAAGGCCGCGAATTTTGATAAGCTCATGAAATCGAACCTGCCGCCGGATGTCAAGCAGGAGATGGCAGAGAAATTTGCGAAAGATGGTCTGTCGGGAGAAGGAGGAAATGGCATGATGGACGCTTACAAAAAAACCATTGACCAGATCGGTAAAGAAATAGCAAAAGGAAACCCGGATGTAGCGGATACTTTTGAAAAAGTAACCTCTTCCCTGAAAGGCAGCGCCGAAGAGATCAAGGTAAAAGGCCCGGATGGCACGGAGATCAGCACCAAAGGCGTTGAGCTGGAAGAGAAGCCCCTGCAGTGGGTGATCGATCATTCGGATGAGCTGATGAAATATGCCAAAGCCGCGGACCTGGTGCAGGATGAGGATCATGATAATACGTGCTGGGCTTATGCCTTAGCCACCATGCTCTACCCGGATTACAACTGGGATGAGGTAGGGAACTCGAATGCCACCATCATGGAGAAGATCCTGGAAATGGCAAATAATCAGGGAAACTAAAGCCCGTCTGTTATTAAGTGTAATCATAAAACATGAAACGATGACCAATTTTTTAGAATTATATCAAACCAATAAAGGGCTTACTTCCGAACAAAAACGCGAATTGGTGGAAAGCCTTCCCAACGATATCACCTTTGATGATGCTTTTTCTAAAAACGATGTAGCACCATCAGACCTGATCTCCATTCTTGAGAATCATGGGCCTTTTTGGGTAACGCTGGATGCCGACCCTTCGAATCGGCGCAGGCAGCATGCCGTGGTCGTAAGTGGCATCAGTGATGCCGCCAAAGAAAATGCGGAAGTCGCCTACTATGATGTGGCAACCGGGAGAATCGAAACGTCTAACTTTACCGATTTTGTGGAGCGTGTGAAGGATGGCAATGAGGACCTGGCAGAATGCCTGATCAGGCGCATTAATAAAATAGGGGAAGGAACTCCCACGCCTCTTCCGGATACCTACGCGATCCAGCCGGGCGAGCATGTTTACATCCTCGTAGCAGCATTCAATTATTATACCGATAAGTATTCATTTTCACAATATACCACCAAGTACCGCAAAAAAATACCGGTGGCCGTTGACCCTGAGGTGAATGTATTTATCATTGTCGATTTCATCGGGAATATTACCTATTACAAAAACGGTACGAAAGTGGCTCAGAAATTCTTTACGGCGATTGGCTCTGCCAACTATCCTGCGGGGACTCATGATTTTTATTTCAACCAGACCACCGGTTATATTACCCGGAATACAATCTACAACCTGATCACGGATATAGGTACCAGCAACCCGGGGCAGTTAAAAGAAGCCGGTATTTTTTCGCATGCCTATTACGACGGCCCGATCCTGGTAAATACCTATGACGCCAGCTTTAGCCAATACGCAACCTATCTGGCAGCCGATCCTAACTATGCGGATATCGACTGCCGCAAGAGCGACGCTGCCGGGCTTAATGCTGCCAAATTCAAAGCTGCTTTCGCCAGCGACGGCGTCTTTAAAGTATGGGGCTGTAATGCAAATTCGCTTCTGAACTATTTCGTGAAAAAAGTCATCAGTTCGCCACTGTATAAATCGGATGGTACCACAGCCGATGCCACAGAGCTCACGATCAACGACGCCACATTTGGAGGCGTCAAAGTATCGACTGAGTATAGTGCCTTCATCACATCTGTTGATAATGCCACGGGAAAAATAAAGATCACCATGGGCAATGTAAAAAAAGCCCTGGCGTCTAAGTACCTGAATACCTATGCCGCAAAGATGGCAGAAACACTGGATATAACCGTTCAGTCTGCCCTGCCGGGAACTTATGCCTCTATAGGTGCTGCGCAAGCCGGGGAGCCTGCTTCCAACGATAGCATCTTCAGAATTTCGCACGATACGAAGGCCAACATCAATATATTTGAAAAATACCTTTCCATCGATATCGGGGAGCTGAACTACGGCCTTTACACCAAAGCCGATGTAACCTATTGCAAAACCATCTGATGCCCTGCAACGGGGAAGCCAATTTCCCCGTTCGTCGAAATCATCATTTGTAGGGATGTCGGTTATAACAAATGCAGCTATATTTATCGTAAATAAACTGCCCTAAATCAATGGAAGCATTAAGACCCAACACCCAACGCGCTAAAACCGCTCTGATTTTTTTATGGATCGTATTCAGTCTGAATATTATATCTCTGATTTCGGAATGCATGCAGTATAATTTGTTACAGTCGGCGTTGAGTGGTGGTTTGGTTACCGAAGAAGAGGCTTCTTTGAATGACATGAGGGAGCGATTTATTTCGATCTTGTATACATTAGCTTACATTCCCTGCGGGATACTTTTTATTTGCTGGTTTCGCAGGGCTTATTATAACCTGCATTTAATGACGGACTATCTTCGATATGAGGAAGGTTGGGCTGCAGGTGCATGGTTTGTGCCTTTCCTTAATCTGGTCCGCCCTTTCCAGATCATGAGAGAATTATATGTAGAAACCGATGCAATACTGATGAGGCGATCAGAAGGCTATACGGAAAGAACCAACAGGATGCTTTTGGGTTTTTGGTGGACCTTTTGGATTATCAGTTCCATATTAGGAAGAATATTTTACAAGTTAAAAGCCGACACACTCGATGAAATTATAAGCTACACGAAAAATCAAATCCTTCTCTCCCTTATTTTAATTCCTTTGGGTTTGATGGCTATAAAGCTGGTGAGAGATTATTCCAAAATGGAAACCCTTTTGAAGGAGCTTCCCGAGCCTTCGATTGAACAGGAACCAGTCGTTACGCCTGATGCAGAACCGCCACTCGAGCCAGTCGTTTAATTAATATGATACCTTTGCCGCGTAATTCCTTTTCAAAAGCATGATCAAATTTCATTTAGGACTATTCCTTTCTATAGTCTATTTTACAAGCCAGGCCCAGCTCACCCGGGCAGATTACTACAATACCATCGACAACAAAGTGTACAGCTTTTCCAAGCAAAAGCCCACTGCGCCCTTTGATACCATTGTAAGCTTTGTCAATAACAACTTCGCCAGCCAGGAAGACAAAGCCAGGGCCTATTATACCTGGACAGCCCTCAACATCACGTATGATGTGGAGCACATGAACGAGATCAACCTTATTCAGATCTTTAACATCAGTACAGTGACCAGCTCAGGGCAAAAAACAGCCGACGTTTTAAAAAATAAAAAAGCGGTGTGCGAAGGCTATGCCAATGTGATGACTGATCTGTGCAGGGCTTCGCAGATTCCCTGTTTCACCGTGTGCGGCTACACCAAAAGCCCCGACGGAGAAATCCCACAGATCCTGCATGCCTGGAATGTGCTACGGCTCGATTCCGCCTGGCACATGCTCGATGTCACCTGGTCGAGCGGCTATGTGAATCCAACCAATCAATTTGTAAAACGTTTTTCCAACCAGTATTTTTTACCTCGCCCCAAAGTCTTTATCAAAGACCATTTTCCACTCGACCCCATGTGGCAACTGTTGAAGAACCCCTTTACCAAACGCGACTTCGAGCTTGATAGTTTACATACGTCCACGGCACCTTCCTTCAATTTCCCGGATTCCATCAGGCTATACCGGAGCTATTCCGAAAAAGAGCAGAAGCGTTTGGATTTTCTCCATTATTACCGGGCCGATCCTGCCAACAGAAACCATGCGCATAACCTGGATGTGGCAAACAATAACATACTGGCAGATTACCTGAACACGGCAACCATTTACCACTCCGATTTTATCGACCAGGCCACCAAAAAGCTCTCGCAGAAACCAACACTGGCCGAATGTAAAAAGGCGAGGGCCAACCTGGACAGCGCCAGCGTATATTACCATAAAGCGCAGCTGGTTCTCAATACCACAAAGGCTTATACGCCTGAATATACCGGCATATTCAGTAAGATGCAGGCATCCATCGACGATAGTAAAAAGAATATCGCGCAAAACACGGAATACCTCAATAAGCTGCAAGCCTATTTGAAAAAGAAGAAGTAATATTTTTTTCTATCAATTTGTCAAAACCTTATGCTTTGGTATTGAAGAGGCAGATCAAGCCTAGTATAGAACGTTTTACTGAGAAGTTGAATTTGTAATTGGAGACACCAGTTTGGGGCCTTCAATTAAAATCTTAAAATAAAAAATCCCTCACGACTTGTCGTGAGGGATTTTCTTCTTGGTATAAAAATCTTAATTACAACCCACCTTCGTCAGTTGCTCTTTTGAGGCCGCATAGCCAAGCTTGTCCGACATTTTTAGGTCGGTGCAGGCGCCTGTTTTGTCGCCGCTGTAGCTTTTTGACAAGCCGCGGAAGTGATAAGCCTTAGGCTGATCCGGCTTTAAGGACAGCGCTTTGGTAAAATCCGCAATGGCATTTTTGTCGTTGGCCTGGGCAAAGTAACAAAGTCCGCGCTCGGTATAAGCTTCGGCATAGTCGGCATTCAGGCCAATACACATCGAATGATCGGCCAGGGCGCCATTGTAATCTTTCAGGGCATATTTGGAAAGGCCGCGGGTATAGTAGTATTCGTAGTTTTGTTTCAGGGCGATGGCCTTGTCGAGGTCTTCGATCACGCCCTTGTCATCCAGCTTCTGGTACCTCGCGAGGGCGCGGTAATAATACGCCACGGCAACAGTTTGGTTGAGCTTAATGGCCATGTCGAGGTCGGTAATAGCCTGATCGTCTTTGGCCTGGTGATAGCGCGATGCACCGCGGTAAATATAGCTTTCGGCATGATCAGGCTTGATGCTGAGAGCCACATTGAAATCCACAATCGCATCATCGTAGCGTTTCTTCATGAACTTGGCAAGCCCCCTGGAATAATACACATCGTACATTCCCGCTTTCAGCTCAATGGATTTGTTGTAGTCCGCTATCGCACCGTCGTCGTCCTTTTGGCCGTACTTGGCCAAGCCGCGGTTAAAATACGCATCGGCGTCATCGGGGCGCAGGCTGATGCATTTGTCATAATCCTTAATAGCACCGGCATAGTCCTTGGCTTTATATTTAGTATCTGCCGAGGTAAACCATTCGCTGGCGGTTGTTTGAGCATTGGCAAAAAGAGTAATTCCTACCAGGGCTATGAGCATACACAATTTTTTCATGATAAAGGCTTATAATTTAGTCTGTAGCAAAATTGGGTATTTTTTTTATATTTATACTAAGTGCTGTTGGGTATTTTTCTGTTTAAATATTCTTATTTTGAGGATTACTCTTAGCTATGCGGGGCAGAAAACAACAAACACCAATTAACGTTATTTATAAGCCCGGGCAAAAAACCGTTTTGTAAATTAGTTTCATAAACGCCTTATATATGAAACATGTTCTCGCTGTTGTGCTCATCATTTTTTGTTCCGGCATGCTCTCTGCGCAGGAGCAGAAACCGGGTCAGAAATATTCCTACAGAATCGTTTCCTCTACAGAGGAATTTCCTGTAGGTAATTACATTTTCAAAAACGACTTTGATTATTTGAATTATATAAACAAAGATGATACAAAGCTCATAACAAGCAAGGCCTTTTTTTATCCAAATGAATCAGGTGTCGTGTTAAGCCGCGAGTTTACTTCCGGAAGCTATGGCTTTAAAGTAGACAGAGTAGAGGAAACTGAGAGCGAAGTGATCATTTATGCAAAAGTGATTACACCAAAAGGAATACGGACCTGTGACATGTCATACCGGTGCATCTTTGTTGCTGTACAGAAAACCGTTAAGGAAATAGTGATCATGGAAAGCATGGAATAACAGGCCCGGCTGAAAAGGGAGTTTGTCGTAAGGCTTATCAGGATGTTTCTTTTTTAGTATATTTCCAAAACAAACGCACGCCACAAAAAGAAATTTTATATTTAGAGCCTGAGAACGACTATTCACAAAACTACTAACCCTATGAACGAAGCTATCCGAAAACTGGAACCCATTGCGATGTGGAATCATTTTGCCGACCTGAACGCTGTTCCGCGTCCTTCCAAAAAAGAAGAAAAAGTCATTCAATTCATTAGGCAATTCGGGGAGAAGCTGGGCCTGCCTGCCATGGTGGATGAAGCCGGTAATGTGATCATTAAAAAGCCGGCCACCAAAGGAATGGAAGACCGCGTGACGGTTGTGCTGCAAAGCCACCTCGATATGGTGCATCAGAAAAATGCGGCCACCCGGTTTGATTTTAATACGCAGGGGATCGACATGCTCGTCGACGGCGATTGGGTAAAAGCCAACGGAACAACCCTGGGCGCAGATAACGGCATCGGTGTGGCCTCCATCATGGCCTTGCTGGAATCGAAAGATATTCCCCACCCGGCCCTGGAAGCCCTGTTCACCATCGATGAAGAAACAGGAATGACCGGCGCCCTATCGCTGAAAGGCGGCCTGCTGGAGGCGAAGATCATGCTGAACCTGGATACCGAAGACGATCATGAATTGACGATTGGCTGTGCCGGAGGTGTGGATGTAACAGCCACCGGCAACTACGAAACAAAAACGCCGTCACACGATAGCGCCCTGAAGCTCACGGTGAAGGGATTGACCGGCGGCCACTCGGGGATGGATATCCATAAAGGCCGCGGCAATGCCAATAAGCTGATGAACCGTCTCCTGATCCATTTGCATAAAGCCTTTGATCTGGAAATTGCCTCGCTCGATGGCGGAAGCCTTAGAAATGCCATTCCCCGGGAATCGGTATGTGAATTTGCCATTGCTTCTGCTCAGGAAGAGCCGCTGAAGAAAAAAGTAGCAGAGTTGGCGACAATCATCAAAGCAGAATACCAGACAACCGATCCTCATCTGGCTGTGACGCTGGAGGCGGCAACAACGCCTGCGCAGGTATGGAATAAGGATTTTCAGAATAGCTTTCTACGCGTGCTGTATGCCTGCCCCAATGGTATTTACCGCATGAGCCCTGATATTGCAGGCCTGGTGCAAAGCTCCAATAACATAGCCCGTGTGCTGGTGAAAGACGGAAGCTACCAGGTGCAGTGCCTGACGCGAAGCTCCGTTGATTCCGAAAAGACAGATCTGCAGGATGCCATCATCGCTACCTTTGAGCTGGCCGGGGCCAAAGTAACAACTGCCGGCTCTTACCCGGGCTGGACGCCAAGGCCATCGTCGGCCATTGTGAAGTTGATGAGCGATCTCTATGAAGAGCGTTACCACGAAAAGGCCAGTGTCAGCGCCTGCCATGCGGGCCTGGAATGCGGAATCCTGGGCACCAATTACCCGGAGATGCAAATGATTTCCTTTGGGCCCAACATTACCGGCGCACACTCACCCGATGAAAAAGTACAGATCAGCTCGGTACAAAAGTACTGGGGCTTTTTGCTGGAAACATTGAAACGGATTCCGGCAACTATTTAAAAATCATAAACGCCACTTAGGCACATAAAAAAAAGGAACGATCTTGTATCGTTCCTTTTTTATTATACTTGAAATGGATCTTATCCTCTTCCTTGTCCTGGTTTTACTTCGTTTGCAGGAGTTTCTTTAGGAGTCGTTGCTTTAGGAGTGGTTGGTTTTTTAGTACCACCTTTAGCAGCTGGTTTAGCAGCTTCAGCAGCAGCAGTTGCAGCAGCGATAGAATCAGCAGTCATTTTAGCCTTAGCAGCTTCAGCCTCAGCTTCAGCAGCTTTAGCAGCAGCTTCAGCTTCTGCAGCAGCAGTAGCTTCAACAGCAGCGATAGAATCAGCTTTTGCTTTTTCACGAGCTGCGATTTCTTCCTTAGATGGGCCGCAAGCTACGAATGTAGCTGATAAAGCAGCCACAGCGATGATAGAGAATAGTTTTTTCATTTTTTTGTTTTTTAATATTAAAATTTTATGCAAAAATAAATTTTATTTTATATAAACCGGGTTTTAATGGAAAATAATTGCTGAAAATGGCAAATAAACCCTCTTTTTTGAATTGAAATCCCGGTTTAGCCCTGTCTGATGCCACTCCGGCCTGGTATATAATTTGAATGAAACTTTTTCGCGTAATTTTTTTGTTAAAATTTTTAGTTTCTTACTGCCTGATACATTAATTTGAATACATTTGCCTTAATAAATAACAAATAATAAAACCTCATGAAAAGAAACATTTTAGCTGTAACAGCATTCTTATTAGCAGGAACTGTAATTTTTACTAGCTGTAAAAAAGACGATATCACTGATCCTGTAGTGACACTGAACGGAAATAGCGAGATGACAGTATCGTTACAAGGTACTTTCACCGATCCGGGTGCTACCGCAGACGATAACAAAGACGGTGCAATTTCTCCTACTACAACAGGAAGCGTTAACACTAACCTGAAAGGTGTTTACGAAATTACTTACACAGCGACGGATGCTGCAGGTAACTCTGCTTCTGTAACACGTCGTGTAAATGTTGTAAACGATGCAGATGGTTTAAACGGTAGCTACGCTGTAGCTGGTACTCAAACTGCAGGTGGTTCCGGAACTTATTCATATACTCAAAACATCACGGCTTCTACGACAAGAAACAACCGTATCATTTTCGGTAAATTCGGTGATTACCAAGGAAACACAAGCATCTACGCTGACATCACCGGTGGTTCAAGCATCGATATGCCTAGCCAGACTGCGATCATGGTTGGTCAACCTGCTGCTAACAGAACGTTCTCTGGTACAGGAAACAAAAGCGGTAATGTGTTAACATTAACTTACACTGAAGTTACTGCCAGCGGCGGTGGAACTTTCCAGGAAATCATGACCAAACAATAATTTGGGAGTGTTTCATAAACTAAAAAAGGAGCCACGATGTATCGTGGCTCCTTTTTTTATGGATTAATGGTGCGCTTATTTAAAGATCCCTTCGATCTGCGCCGTATGGTGCATGCCATGCCAGGCATAAAGCTGGGTGGCTTCCGACAGAAGGTACGTTTGCTTATACTCCGGGTGTACATACGCCCTTCCGAAATCGCTTTCGCTCATCACTTTCAGCAGCTCCGAGAACCGCTGCTGGATACTCTCAAATAAGACGAGGGAGCTTTCCACGGGATAGTTATAATCGGGTAGCTCCGCCCACAGATCCTGCTTGTAGGGCTTAATCACCGGGTTTTCTTCCGTGAGCGCCAGCTTAAAGCGCACAAGCATGTTCATGTGCGAATCAGCCACGTGATGCACAATCTGCCTGACACTCCAGCCACCCTCCCGGTACGACAGGGCGAGGTCTTTTTCGGAAATGCTTTCCAGGATCTTCCGCAGGCGCACCGGTGCAGCTTCTACCATGATGATGGAGCGGTATAATACCTCTTTGGTAAATTCCTGCTGGTTTACCTTCCCGATAGGATAGGTTTTGGGATCTAAGGCTTCACTCATAAGTTTTGGGTTTAAAATGGAAAAAGACAGATTAAAATTAACCTGTCTTTTATCGTGTGTCTGTTTATCTTTAATCTTCGCTTAAATGTTCAGAGCCCTGTTTCCGGTGGCGTTCAACGATGCTTCTTTGAATGCCTCTGTAAAGGTCGGGTGGGCATGGCTGATACGGCCGATATCTTCTGCGCTCGCGCGGTATTCCATCGCTACCACCGCTTCGGCAATTACATCCGCGACACGCGGCCCGATCATGTGTACGCCCAGGATCTCATCAGTTGCCTCATCGGCCAATACCTTGATGAAGCCATCGGTATCCATGCTGGCCTGCGCCCTGCCACTGGCTTTGAACGGGAAAGAACCCGTTTTGTATTTCACGCCTTTTTCCTTGAGCTGCTCTTCGGTGAGGCCTACAGCCGCTACTTCCGGCCAGGTATACACCACCCCCGGAATTAAATTATAGTTCACATGCGGTTTCTGTCCGGCCATTAATTCGGCGACATACACGCCTTCCTCCTCTGCTTTGTGTGCCAGCATCGCGCCAACAACCACATCGCCGATGGCATAAATATTGTCAGCGCTGGTTTTCAGATGCGCGTCAACCGCCACGCGGCCGCGCTCATCCAGCTTCACACCTGCCTTTTCGGCGTTCAGGCCTTCGGTATATGGCCTGCGGCCTACAGCCATCAGCACATAATCGCCTTTTAATTCTACTTTTTCACCTTTGTCGTTGGTAGCCGTCACCGTCGCTTCCTTGGCTTTGCTGCTCACACCTTCCACTTTATGTTTCAGGTAAAATTCAATACCCAGGTTTTTCTTCATCACGCGTTGCAATTCCTTGCCCAGTGCAGCATCCATCGAATAGATGAGCCGGTCCATGTACTCTACCACAGACACTTTGGAGCCCAGGCGAGCATAGACGCTGCCCAGCTCAAGGCCAATCACACCGCCGCCGATGATGATCAGGTGCTTGGGGATTTCGCTCAGCTCAAGCGCTTCGGTAGAGGTAATGATGCGTTTTTTATCGATCTCGATCCCCGGTAAAGAAGAAGGCTTGGAGCCGGTAGCGATAATGGTTTTCGCCGATTCGATCTGCTCTGTTTTTCCGTCTTCCTTGGTAATGTTGATGATGGTGTTTGATTCGAAGCTGCCAACACCGGTGTACACGGTGATCTTGTTCTTCTTCATCAGAAAGGCGACGCCTGCATTGTTGTTTTTGATCACGCCGCGCTTGCGCTCAATCATTTGTTTGAAGTTGACTTTCGGCGATTTGATTTCGATACCATGCTGCTCAAACGTATGCACCGCATTGTGGTAATGCTCCGAAGAGTCCAGTAAGGCTTTGGAGGGGATACAGCCAACGTTTAAGCAGGTTCCGCCCAGGACAGGGTATTTTTCGATAATAGCGGTTTTCATGCCTAGCTGCGCACAGCGGATAGCAGCGATATAGCCTCCGGGGCCTGAACCGATCACGGTCACGTCAAATTTTTCCATAATATATAGGATTAGGTTTGGTTATCTTTTTTAGAAATATCAAGGCACGAAGTTAGCACTTTTTAAGACTTTTTGAAACGTAATACCTGGCTCCAGATCAGCAGTAAAATAGCCAATACCGAAGAGGCATACGACAGCAGATCACCAAAACGAACAAACAAGGTTGTCGTATTGTTTGGTTTCATGTTTTTGGTAATCACGGCTTCCTCCCAGTAAGGAGTGGCCTGCTCAACAGTACCTAACGGCGTAATGAAACAGGAGATGCCCGTATTGGCACAGCGTGCAATTTCTTTCCGGGTTTCGATGGCCCTGAGCCTGGCATAGGCTAAATGCTGCCGGTGGCCCGGCGTATTTTCCCACCAGCCGTCGTTGGTGATGATGAAGATCAGGTTGGCACCGTTCCTTACATACTGAGCCACATAGTCGGAATACACACTCTCATAGCAGATCACCGGGGCAATGCCCACCTTACGGTTGTGGCTGAAGAAGACTGTCCGGTCGTCCTGCATGCCTAAGCTTCCGGTCGTTCCACCCATATCGATGGCGAAGTTTTCGAAATATTTAAAGAAGGCCGGGAAAGGCATTTGCTCGACGCCCGGTACCAGTTTCGACTTATGATAAAACACGATGGACTTCTGATCCATTTGCATGCCCGTATTATACGATTCGTAATACTCATCGGCATCGCTGTATTTGCGGGCTGTGGCGGCGCGTTTTTCGCCTGGCTTATACCTGTACATGGTATTGGCACCACTGATAATAGTTAAGCCCGGATAGTGATCCAGGAGGCTGTCTTTCAGGAAATGAAAAGAAAAGGATTGCCACTCTTCACCTTCATAGACATTTTCGGTCAGGAAGGTTTCGGGCAGCACCAGGAAATCAACCGTAGAATCAAGCTTTCCCTTAATCTGTTGTAATAATAGCTCCAGCTGCTTTTCGGGCTTGGTATAAAACTTATCGTTATACGGATCGACGTTGGGCTGTACAATTAAGGTCTTATAGCCCTCGGTAGTAGCCGCTGTTTCTTCAAAAGCAGGCGTGCGCACAAAAAGGATGGCATAGGAACAGATGATCGGAATGAACATAAAGAAAACAGGTTTCAGGAAGCGGGCGGCTTTTACAGTCCCGGTTTTCATGGCCTGGAAAAATGAAATATTGACGGCCAGCACCCAAAGTCCGCCGCCGGAAGTCCCTGTAAGCTCGTACCATTGTACCCAGTTCGGGATCTCTGCAAAGGCATTGCCAAGCGTCATCCAGGTCCAGGTGAGGCTCCAGAGCGTATGCCCGTATTCAAATCCCAGCCACAACGGAATGAGCAGCCATACGGCCCAGGGTTTGTTGACCCGGCGCTTGAGGTTGTGCCAGATCATAAACACCGTGCACATCAGCAGGGAATTACAGATAAAAGCCAGGGCCGCACCACCAAAGGAAGCATAATAGACCCACCAGGTGACGCAAACATTCCAGGTAAAAAAAGTGAGGTAGCTTAGGCCCGTCAGCTTAAGCCTGTTGCGGCCGCCCGAAGGCAGGGCCGAAATCTTATCTTCCACGAGCAGTAAAGGAACCCAGGCAAAAAAGATAAGAAAGGTAAAGGGGCTGAACCAGGATGCGCTTAACAGCAATCCGCTGAGCAACACCAATACTAAATTAGGAAGTCGTCGTAACACGGGTTTAAAGATAAACAAAAGTCCGTCTGCATCACCAGCAAACGGACTTTTGTTTTAATCAGAATTTAAGTTGCTCTTTACTCGATATCCAGGTCTTTCGCGCTCATTTTCAATAATTCCCTGTCGCTTGCTTTATTCAGAGGCAACGTTTCATCGATTTTAGTCGCTTCCATTTTCTGGGCCGATTTCATCCCCGTGTTTTGCTCCTGGTAAGTGCCGTTATCGCCTGGATTCTGGCTGCTGCTTTTCCGTTCGGAATAACCGTAATCGTTATCGGAAGGCGTGTTTTCCATAGAAGGTTGGCTGCCGGAGTTGTTTTGCCTGTAATACGGATTGTTCGGGTCGCCGTAAGGGTTAGGATAAGAACCACCACCGTAGTTGTTGCCATAGCCATAACCACCGTTGAAATAGGTTAAGGTGTTCCAGGCCAGGAAGCCCGCTCGTTCTGCATGGTTCAGGGCGCCGGCATAATCACCCCAGAAATATAAATCCCTCGCATATTGCTGATGCCTGATGGCTTTGGCCAACCACGGAGAGTAGAGATCGTTCCACCCGGTGAACTGTAGGGCCTGCCCTATGAAGCCGGCCGATTGGTGAATCGAGTTGCGGGCGGCTCTCTTCATGTTATAGCCACTATTGTATCCGTAATAGTTAGTGTAGTTGTTATAATTAGAATAGCCGTTTCCGTAATAGTAGCCGCCACCATAATAACCACCGCCATAGTAGCCGCCACCATTGATATTAATGTTGACATGACCACCTCTTTTGGTGTCGCTGTTGGTATTACCGGAAGCCCAGGTATTGTTGGGGCCGGAATTCTGGTTCTGGCTGTTTCCCTGGCGCGGATCGTTACCTCCGTTACGGGGTTGGGCGCTGAGGCTTAAACCGATGACTGTAAACACAGCTAACAAAGTTTTAGTAGAAGTTTTCATGTTACTTTTTTTATAATCATAATCCAATGCCTGTGCCAAAGCGTGCGTTTTAACAGAACTTTACAAGCCGGTTTGGTATCTGGTCGGTTTTGGTCTATAAGTGGTTAAAAAGGATAGCTTATTGCGGTAGTTTGTGATACCATCCATAGGATTTTGGATTTTTTACCATTCGCCGATTCCCGACCCTCATCATTCTCTGACTTAAAAATGTATCTTTGCCCGAAACAAAAACCAAACATTTGAAATTCTCGCTGCTCCATAAAGACCCGCATTCCAAAGCCAGGGCCGGCCTTGTAGAAACCGATCACGGCACCATCGAAACCCCTATTTTTATGCCGGTTGGCACAGCAGCCACGGTAAAGGCGGTTCACCAGCGCGAACTCAGGGAAGATATCAAAGCACAGATCATACTTGGTAATACCTACCATTTATACCTGCGCCCGGGTCTGGAAGTATTGGAAAATGCGGGAGGCCTGCACAAGTTCAATGGTTGGGACAGGCCTATTCTGACGGATAGCGGCGGCTACCAGGTGTTTTCATTGGCCAATTCCCGTAAGCTCACCGAAGAGGGGGCGATCTTTAAATCACACATCGACGGAAGCAAGCATATTTTTACGCCGGAAGGTGTGATGGATATTGAGCGAACCATCGGAGCCGATATCATGATGGCTTTTGATGAGTGTACACCTTATCCCTGCGATTACAAATATGCCAAAAATTCCCTGGGCCTCACGCACCGTTGGCTCGACCGCTGTATCAGGCGTTTTTCCGAAACGGATCCGAAGTATGGTTATTCCCAGGCCTTGTTTCCTATTGTGCAGGGCTCGGTGTATAAAGACCTGCGTATCGAATCGGCCGAATACATTGCTTCCAAAGGAGCCGAAGGCAATGCCATTGGTGGTTTATCCGTTGGAGAGCCGGCGGAAGATATGTATGCAATGACGGAAGTGGTATGCGATATTTTACCGGCCGACAAGCCCAGGTACCTGATGGGAGTGGGAACACCGGTGAACATCCTGGAAAGCATTGCGCTGGGCGTGGACATGTTCGATTGTGTGATGCCGACACGCAACGCCCGTCATGGCTTGTTATTTACCCAAAACGGGATCATTAACATTAAGAACGAAAAGTGGAAAAATGATTTCTCGGTGCTGGATGAGAACGGAACAAGCTACGTGGATCACCAGTACAGTAAAGCCTATCTGAGGCATTTGCTGGTTTGCGGAGAGTTCCTGGCGGCACAGATTGCCAGCATCCACAACCTGGCCTTTTACTTATGGCTGGTAACCGAAGCCAGGAAGCGGATCATCGACGGTACTTTCTACGACTGGAAAAATAAAATGGTGAAACAATTAGCAACACGACTTTAAAAAAATTACGAATCCATACGAATATACGAATCTGTACTAATGCATTTTGATCGGTATATTCGTGCAAATTCGTAATCAGAACTTGCATCAAACAAATTGAACTTAGAAAAACAGAATGCTCAAAATACTTGATAGATATATCCTGAAGCGTTTCATTGGAACGTTCTTTTTTTCTATCGCCCTGATGTTGAGTATTTTTATTGTCTTTGATCTTTCCGAGAAATTGCAGGACTTTGTAGCGAGCCATATTCCGGTGAATGAGATCATCTTTGAGCACTACCTGAATTTCATCCCATACTACGGCAACCTCTTCAGCCCGCTGTTTACCTTCATTGCGGTAATTTTGTTTACTTCCAAGATGGCCTATAAGACCGAGTTTGTGGCCATCCTGTCGAGCGGGACCAGCTTCCGGAGGATTTTAAGGCCTTATATGATCGGGGCGGGCTTGATTACCGCCATGTCGTTAGTCTTAAATCACTTTATCATTCCAAAATCAAACAAGGTGCGTATTGGCTTCGAGGATAAGTATATCAACGATGGCTATAATACGGAGGAAACCAGTATTTACAGGCAAATAGCGCCCGGAACCATCCTTTACCTCGCCGATTATAATAATCATACCAATATCGCCACGAAGATGTCCATTGAAAAAGTGGCCAATAACCGGCAGGTGTATATGATGAAGGCGGATAATATGAAGTGGGACAGCCTTACCGGCATGTGGTCTATCAGCAATGTCTTTGAGCGGGAGCTTATTTACTCGGATGTTAAGGATTCCCTGGATCCTAAAAAAACGCGCATCGGCTTTAAGGAAAAGCACAAGCTCACGCCTTCCAAAAAAATCAAGATCGATTTTACACCTAAGGATATGGCGCGTTTCGAAAGCAAGATCGAGGTGCTTCCGTATTTCGAGCTGAAGAATTACATTATCAAGGAGAAGCAGAAAGGCTCCAGCAGGATCGAGTTTTTTGAGGTGGAAATGTATAAGCGTACGGCTTTTCCCTTTGCCACCTTTATCCTTACCATTATCGGCGTTTCCATCTCCTCCCGTAAGATCCGCGGTGGCGTGGGGCTTCACATTGCCCTGGGCCTTGTATTGAGCTGCGTTTACATTTTGTTTATGCACGTTTCCACCACCTTTGCCACGGCGGGCACCGGCAACGGGTTTCTTTCCCAGCCCATGATCGCCGTCTGGATTCCTAATATAGTGTTCTCTTTTGTTGCTTTTTTTCTTTACAAACGGGCGCAGCAATAAAATCCTTAATTTAGGCGGACTAAAATCGACACCTAAATGATAGCCTCGCTGAAACATTACTTTAACCTGCATCCCTTACGCTCCGTTTTATTCCTGGGCCTGCTGTTCAGACTGATCTCCGTTATTTTTTCAAAGGGTTTCGGCTTTTTCGACGATCATTTTTTAGTGCTGGAAGCGGCCCAATCCTGGGTTGACGGTACCGATTACAACAACTGGCTTCCGTCGGCCGACGATCCGGGTAGGGAGCCGGGCGGGCATTCCTTTTTCTATGTTGGCATTCATTATGTGATTTTAAAATTTCTGACCGGTTGTGGCCTCACCGATCCGCAGGGCAAGCTTTACATCATCCGCTTGCTGCATGCGCTCTGGTCGATGCTCACTATTTATTACGGGTTTAAGATTGCCTGCAAGCTTTCCAATTTAAAAGTAGCGAGCTGGGTAGGCTTAGCCTTGTCGTTGTATTGGTTTTTCCCGTTTTTAAGTGTGCGTAACCTGGTAGAGATCGTTTGCATTCCACCGATGATGATGGCAACCTGGCTGGCTTACAGGGATGATTTTAAGTTTTCGGGGAAAACGGCGTTTGTGATCGGGGCCTGGCTGGCAGTAGCGTTCTCTGTGCGTTTTCAGTCGGTGATCTTCACGGCAGGCTTTGGCCTGGCCTTGCTGATTCTTCGCGTGTCTTTCAGAAATATTATGCTCGTGATCCTCGGGTTCCTGGTGGTGGCGGGCATTACACAGGGCTTGCTGGACATCTATGTCTGGCGGAAACCTTTTGTGGAATTCATCGCGTATGTGCAGTATAACATCGATAATGCCACGGTATATGGGGTCAATGTATACCACATGTACCTCTCCCTGATCCTTGGCCTGCTCATTCCGCCCCTGAGTATCCTGATTTTTTGCGGGTATTTTAAGAACTGGAAAAAAGAGCCTTTGCTGTTTTGGCCCACCTTTTTGTTTTTTGCCTTTCATACCTATTTTCCAAATAAACAAGAACGCTTTATCCTGCCGGTCATGCCTTTCATCATTATCCTTGGCATCATTGGGGCCTGGCAGATCGTGCAGAGCAAAGGCTGGGAAACAAAAAAATGGTTCAGGGTGACGCTGATCGTGTGCCTTTGCCTTAACTTCTTCCTGTTGCCAGTGCTTACGGTATCCTATTCCAAGCGTAATAGGGTAGAGGCGATGTGCTATATTGCTAAGAAAAAAGATTGTGTGCGCTTAATCATTGAAGATTCCAACCGTTGGGACGATTTCACCATGCCGCCGCAGTATTACCTGGGCAACTGGAGCTCTACCATTGGTGTAACCGGAATTTACACGCCGGATAGCGTTCTGGCTTTTTATAATAAGACACCTTTGGCTGAAAGGCCCAATTACGTGGTGTTTATGCAGGCCGAGCACATCACGGCGCGGGTGGATTCGATGCGGAAGCGCTTCCCGACTTTGTATTATGAGGCCACGATAGAGCCGAGCTTTATTGATAAGACCATGTTTTTCCTGAACCCGGTAAACGATAACCAAACGACCTATATCTATAAAATCCGTTAATAGGTCTTATATTTTTACTTTTTTCTTTGCAGATAAAAGAATTTGAATTACATTTGCAGCCCGTTATTTGAGAGGCGATTTACCTGGAGAGCAAGAGGAGAAAAAAAATTTAAAATTTTTCTTTGAGAGTTAAAAAAGATGTGTAAATTTGCAGCCCGTTATTTGACAAGCGAAGTACAGAGAGAGGAAGTTGGGGGAGTTTATTTTTAGGAAAAGAATTAAATTTTTTAAAAATAAATTTGGTGGTTAGAAAAAGAGTTAGTACTTTTGCAGCCCGCAAATGAGAGAGCGGAAGTTCATTAAGAGATTGAAAATTTAGTTTGAGAGCTTTAGGGCTTGAAAGATTAAAAGACGATAATAAGCGCTGAGCTTATGAGTTACGAGAGTAATGAATAAGTGAGGTGAAGTTCTTTGAAAAAATTGAAACCAAAAAAATGTAGCAGATAACTCTGAAATAAGGAGTGTACATCTGAATGTTAATGATAAGTGATTTGATTTAACGATAAAATACATGCTAGACCCTGAACAGACATTCCTGGATTATGAATAA
>CALRIU020000038.1:0-37676 GCA_943362175.1 Hydrocarboniphaga daqingensis
CATCGCCGCTTCTTCAAAGATCTTAATGTCCGTACCGAAGGCTTTGCGGTACCATTTGAAGGTTTCCTTCACATCTGTGTTCCCTACGCCTAATTGTTGTATTCCTGAAATGATATAGCTCATAATGCAAATGTAACGCGCAAAATTAAAAATTAAAACCGTTTCGCTGTGCCCTGTTCATATTTCATCACCACATATTCCTCGGGCACGCTGAGCGCTTCCCGGCAATAGTCGAGCTTTTCGCCAAGCTCCCGGGGATACTCCGCGGTGTGCTTAAATCCGAGCGGCTCAAAGAATTCCGGGATGATGCAAACGAGGTATAAAGGCAGCTGTGCTTTTTGAATGAGCTTCTGCACAAGCTGGCTTCCGATGCCTTTGTGCCGCTGCGGCTCCACCACGCCCAGCGAACAGAGCTCACTACAACCGTCATAGTTACGGATACGCCCGAAGCCCAGAAGCGTGTCTTCCGATAGGGCGGCTAAAAACTGGGTGGATTGCAGGCCCCGCTCATCCAGCTCAAACTGCCCGATGAGGCGGGTAATTTCGCTGAATTGCTGAGCCGATGGTTCTTCGATGCGCATAGTCGTACGGCCTTCACAGCCCTTTTATTCAGGGCAATGATACGAACTATTCGCCGGAAATTATGCCGCTGAGGCAGTGATTCTAAAGGTTCCTCACAAACCGCGAGCTGTAGATCCTGCCTTCCTCGTCGGATACCGAGATGATGTAGGTTCCCGGAGGCAGGACGCTGATGTCCGTACTTTCCTGGAAAGGCTTGCGTACAAGGGTTTTAAGCTGCATGTCGTAAATAATAAGCTCTTTGTAGCGCCTGCCCGTTTCTGGCTGGATAAACAGCATCTGGCTGGTCGGATTCGGGTAGATAAACAATTTGTTTCTGTCGAGCTCCTCGATACCCGATGGATCGTTTGCATAGATAGGTCCTGCAGACAGGCTGTCTTTCGTTGTTGCAGAAGTAGAGATCGGCCATACCACAATGGTATTACCGTTGCCGTTCACTTTATAGGCAGCCGTGGTGATGCTGTCTATTCCCACAACGGTCAGCGAATCCCCCGGTGGAATGACAGGCGTGGTTGTCGTGGAATAAATCGTTCTGGGAGTGCTCGTCGTACTTCCTGTTTTTACAACCCTGAGTAAGGACAAGCCGCCGGTACTGAATGTGGTGGTACCCCTGTTGATGACCCTGCAGGTAACGCTGATGGTATTGGAATAAGCGATGCCCGGTGTTACAGAAAGAGCGGAGGACGGCGCAATTGTATAATTCACAGCCATGCCCAGCTGTGGCTGTGCCAGACCACATGCAGAAATTAATAACGCCAGGATATAAATCAGTGTTTTCATTGAATTCGGATTTTCAATTCCAAGTTAGTTCTTTTTTTAGATATAAAATTAGTAAATTTAAATTTCATTACATATTCAAAAATATGGATATTTTACAAAATATTATCGCTTCCCTTGAGAAAGAAGAAATCAAAAGCTATAAGCTTTATTCCAGGCGAACCCATAACTTTGATAACCGCATTGATATTGAGCTTTTCGACAGCATCAAGCAAAATCCGGAATGGGATGATGCCCGGCATTTCAAGCTGATCTACAAAACCGGAAAATCGGATAGCAGATATTACAGGCTCAAAAACAAGATCAGTGACGACATCGGCGTGGTTCTTTCCAACCTCAACCGCAACGAAAAAGATATTGAAGCGCTTCACCTGCTCATCATTGCCAAGATCTTCTATAAAAAGAACAAGCTGCAGCTGGCCCAGCACTACCTGAAGCTGAGCGAGAAAAAAGCCATCGCCCAGGAAGATTTCACCACCCTCGAAAGCATTTACGAGCTGTTCATCCAGCTAAGCCTCCAGCACATTAAGGAATCGCCGGAAGCTTACATCAGCAAACGGGAAGAGAACTCCAACCGTCTGGCACTGCTCCGCGAGCTCGAAAATAATTTTTCGCTGCTTTCCTACAAGCTGAAGACCACACAAAACCTCGCCATTACCAAGTCGTTCAAAGCCTGGCTGCATTCCACGCTCGAAAAAACGCAGCGCATGGAATACGTGAAGAACAGCGCTACCCTGCGATTCAAGGTATTTCAGAACATCTGCCGGCTCCTCTTGCTTTCTCAGGATTACAAGGCCCTGGAAAGTTACCTCGTGCAATCGGATGCCGATTTTGAAAAGGACAAGCTGTTCCATGAAGGAACACATGAGATCAAAATTCAGCTGTATGTGTATATGTGCAACGCCTCCTATGTACTCAAAAAATACCAGCAGGCCCTGCAATACGCCGGCCGCCTGCAACAGGCCCTACAGGAATACAACAGGCTGTGGTACGAAAAGTATGTGTTTTACTATTACAACATCCTGGTAAATAACTACAGCAAAACCAACCCGGAAAAAGCGATCGAAACGCTCGAGGAGGCCAGGAAACAGCCTGTGATCAGGGATACACCGAACTATATCGGCTTTGTGCTCTTAAACCTGGCCATCACGCATTTTGATATTCAGAAATACAAAACGGCCGGGAAATACCTGGTACAGCTCTATGTGAGCGACGCCTTCAAAAATTACGATGAGGCCTTCCAGGTGAAAATTTCAGTATTTGAGCTGTGCAATAAAATGGAGAGCCATGAAATAGAGCTCGCCGAAAAGCTGGCCGCCTCTATCTCCAAAAAATTGCCGGAGCTGAAGAATAAGGAAACACTGGCCATCGAGATCGCGGTGCTTCAACTGATCCAGCATTATATCAGGAGCGACTTTTCTTCCTGGCGGCCGATGAAAGAGAAGATCAATGCCTTTCTCCGGAAGTTCCCCGAAAAGGAGCAGCCGCAAACCATTATCAATTACAGCGAGTGGCTAGGTGCCAAGATCTAGATCGCGCGGCCGGATCTTTTTCATGACCGCCACAAACAGCTGCACATAAAGCTTCTTGGGCAGAATGGCGCTGGCAAAAGTAAGACCGGTTATGTATAAGTGTTTTCGCATGTGTATTAAATTATAAAAGTCTGCCCCACTAACCCAGGGACAGACTTTTATGTTGAACGTTTGAGCTTGGAATTATTTCATCAACTTGGTTGTTTTAAGAACCTGGTCGTTTGAAGTAAGGGACAAGAAATACATTCCTCTGTCCAACGTTGCGGTGTTAATGGTTGTTTTAGAAGAGGTGAGCTCGTTTTTAGCGACTACTTTTCCTAAAGCATCCGTAATCACATAATAAATTTTTTCTTCCCTGGCCAGTTCCACTTCAACTGTCAGTTCATTTTCAACAGGGTTAGGATATACGCTCATGTTTTTCAGGAGGGTGTTTTCCTTTACAGCCGTTGGGCTTTGCACTACCTGGATTCTGTTCATCAAATAGCCTGAGGCGATACGCTGCACGCTGGATGAATCGCAGCTGATGTCGGAGCACGATACCGAGCCGCTCGTTGCCGTTACCGTCAGGCAAATGATGTAATGGCCCGGAGTAGCATACTGGTGGAAAGGATAGGCTTGTGTAGAGGTATTGCCATCACCGAAATCCCACAGGTAAGAGAGTGCCGATGATCCGGTAGATTGGTTATACGCAAAGTAGTTTCCGGCATTTACTGAATCGGCAAACACGGTGAACTGTGAGTTGGCCTGGCATGGAACGTTGCAGCTAACCGTTACGCCTGTAGAGTCGCAGAAGTTTCCATTGGAGAATACATAAAGGACGATATGGTTATTGCCCGAAGGTAAGGTTGTTGTAAAGGTATTTTGAGTGCTCAAAATGCCAGGGTATCCCACATTGCGCCATTGGTAAGTTAGATTTGTGCCGGTAGAGGTGCTGTAGAAATACGCGCCGCAGTTTGGTAATACGGAATGCGTAAACGAAGCGTTGCAGCTTCCGCCTGAAGAAGGATTACAGTTTACATTCACGACCGATAAGGTTGAGTCGCAGAACTGCCCGCCGATGTATGCATACAGGGCGATGGTGTGGCTTCCGTTCCCCAGGTTCAGTACCGGATTTGGCAAGGTGCTCAGCAGGGTCATGCCCGGAATCGAATACCACTTGTAAGTACGGCTGGCTGATCCGGTAGAAGTATTAGTAAAATAAGTCAGGCAACTGTTACTGTCTGTAAGCGCTGTAAAGGCGGCATTACAGTTTCCTCCCGTATTACAGTTTACACTCACGGTGTGTGAAGTTGAATCGCAGAATACACCACTGGAATAGGTATACAGGGCAATGGTGCGGCTACCGTTTCCAAGGGTAAAGGCCGGGTTGGCCGATGTGCTCAGCAGGATCATGCCCGGCATCTGGTACCATTTGTAAGTCAGGTTGGTGCCGGTAGAAGCGTTTGTAAAATAGGTCCAGCAATTGGTGGAATCCGTGTAATAGGAATAGGCGGCATTGCAGCCTGTGCTGACAGTAGATGTTACGTTGATCGTGGTACAAGTAGAAGCCGAGCACATGGTGGTGGAATCTGTATAATACGCACATACAGTGAAAATTCCGGTAGACGTAAAAGAGAGCGCCTGCATGGAATTATTCGATCCTGAGATAGGAACCATGTAAGCCGAAGGGCTTACCGTCCAGTAGAAAGAGCCGCTGCCCACGCTGGTGGATGGCGTCATCATGGCCGCAACCGTGGCGGTACCTGTTCCGGGCTGCACGTAAATCCCGGTCATGGTCGGGCACTGTGCAAAACTCCCGATGGCAAACACACTGAGTGCCAGTGTCGCCAGTTTTTTAATAAGGTTTGTTTTCATGTTATAAATTTTAATGGTTTGTTTTGAATCTCCTTCACAAAGATGGAAAAGCTTCCTGCGCCGAACAAGGTCATTTTGTAATTTATTACACGATCAAATAAAAAAAGGAAAGGTTTTTTATCTGTTTAAAGGAACTAATGTATCATTAATATTACACGATGATCGCATTTCCTATTTCGCTCTTTAGCAATAATTCCGGGTTTTAAACGTTGTTTTTACGCGGACAAATCGCTTACTTAAGCCCGTTTAAACGCAGAAACCCTTTACTGAATTATCGTGCTTCCTCCTACCTGGCATCGCTATATTTTCCTGACCGCTTTGGTGGGCCTGGCAGCGGGGATGATGTTCGGAACGGTGCCCACCAGCATCCCGCAGATCATGATGGCTGCCAACTGGCTGCTGGAGGGCGATTTTAAACCCAAATGGGAGCGCATCCGGTCCAATACGATTTTCTGGCTGCTGGTTTCGTTGTATGGGCTGCACCTCCTGGGCATGGCCTATACCTCCCAGCTTCAAAGCGGGCTCGACGATCTGCGAAACAAATTGCCACTGCTCATTCTCCCCTTATTGTTTTTTTCTACAAAACCCCTGTCTCCAAAGGAATTCCGGGCCCTGTTCCTGTTCTTTTTCGCTGCCGTGCTTGTCAGTTCGTTCTGCTGCTTTGCCGTATATGCCGGCTACACCAAAAAAGTTGTGCTCGATGTGAGGCAGGCTTCCATATTCATGTCGCACATCCGTTTCTCCCTGTTCATTGCCTTTGCCATCACCGGCATGCTGTACTTCCTTTACCGCGACACATCGCGGGCCCTTCGCCTGCTCTTTGCCCTTGGCTGTGCCTGGCTCTTCTTCTTCATGTACACCCTCGAGATGGCCACCGGCTTTATCTGCCTCCTCATCGTCTTGTCCCTGCTCCTGTTGGTGTATAGCCTGCGCCGCTTTCGCAAAGCCGTATCGCTGGCAATAGCTGGTGTATTGGCCGGTGTTTGTTCGGTAACCGTCTATTACGCCGCTAACAGCCTGCACATGTACGAACCGGTAGCCAACAGGCCGGCCAATCAGCTGCAGCATGCTACTGCCAACGGCCGGCTCTACCTGCAGGATACGCTGTTTGGTCTGGCCGAGAACGGAAACCTCATCACCGTCAACATCAACGACGAAGAGCTGAAAAAAGAATGGGAACAAAAAAGCCCCCTGCCCTACCAGGGTAAAGACAGGAAAGGCAACCAGCTTCGCTTCACCATCATCCGCTACCTGGCCAGCAAAGGCCTCAACAAAGACTCCGTGGCCCTCAACAGCCTGAGCGAAACCGATATCCATAATATTGAACGGGGTGTTTCCAACGTTCACTATGCCAGCCAAACCGGGCTCGTGACCCGCTGGCACGAGCTCATCTGGGAATACAACAAATACAGGCGCGGCGAAAACCCTTCGGGGCATACGCTGATGATGAGGCTGGAGTTCTGGAAAACGGCTTGCTACATCATCCGCCTGCATCCCTGGTTTGGCGTGGGTACCGGCGATATCCAGGCTTCCTTTAATGACGCCTATGTGTCGCTGGACTCCCGGCTGGATCCGGAATGGCGCCTGCGTTGCCATAACCAATACCTGGCGGTGGGCGTAGCCTTCGGTATATGCGGGCTCGTATTCTTCCTGGTGTATTTATTCCTGCCGGCCATTCGCCTGCGGCGGAGCATCCATACACTGTACTGGCCATTCTTCCTCATCGCCCTGCTTTCCTTCCTTACCGAAGACACGCTCGAAACCCAATCGGGCGTTACCTTCTTCATCTTTTTTCATGCCTTGTTCCTTTGGCTGGCTACGGCAAAGAAAATGAAAGACCCCGGAGGTTTATAAACCTTCGGGGTCCTGGAAATAATATCAGACTATTTTGAAACCTTCAGGAAGCTTAATCATTGAGCTTCAGCACCGCCATGAAGGCGCTCTGCGGGATCTCTACGTTACCCACCGCTTTCATCCGCTTCTTACCTTCTTTTTGCTTTTCAAGTAATTTACGCTTCCGGCTGATGTCACCACCATAACACTTGGCAGTTACGTCTTTACGAATGGCACTGATGGTTTCACGGGCAATAATCTTGGCGCCGATAGCCGCCTGGATCGGAATTTCAAATTGTTGTTTCGGGATCAGCTCTTTCAGCTTTTCGCAGATCTTTTTCCCGAAGTTATAGGAGTTGCTTCTGTGGATCAGGCAGGACAAGGCATCCACGGGCTCACCTTTCAGGAGGATATCCAGTTTCACGAGGTCCGATTGTTTCATGCCTATCGGGTGGTAATCGAAAGAGGCATAGCCTTTGGAAATGGATTTCAAACGGTCGAAGAAATCGAAGACGACCTCTCCCAGTGGCATCTCAAACACCAGCTCTACCCTGTCGGCCGTCAGATAATTCTGGGTCACGATCACCCCGCGCTTTTCAATACACAGGCTCATCACCGGGCCGATGAACTCGGACTTGGTAATGATATTCGCTTTGATGTAGGGCTCTTCGATATAATCGATCCGTGCCGGATCAGGCAGGTCGCTTGGGTTATTCACCGTTACGACCTCTCCGTTGGTTTGGTAGGCGATGTAAGATACGTTGGGCACCGTGGTGATCACGGTCATGTTGAACTCACGCTCCAGGCGCTCCTGTACAATCTCCATGTGCAGCATCCCGAGGAAGCCGCAGCGGAAGCCAAAGCCGAGTGCCAGCGAGGATTCCGGCTCCCAGGTCAGGGAAGCATCGTTGAGCTGCAGCTTTTCCATGCTGTAGCGCAGCTCTTCAAAATCTTCGGTATCCACCGGGTAGATACCCGCAAATACCATCGGCTTCACCTCTTCGAAGCCCTGGATCGCCGCTTCACACGGATTTGCCACAGAGGTCAGCGTGTCTCCTACCTTTACTTCTTTCGCTTCTTTAATCCCTGAAATGATATAGCCTACATCACCGGTCCGCACGACATCGCGCGGTTCCTGTTTCAACCTCAACACGCCAATCTCATCGGCATTGTACTCCATGCCCGTATTGACGAATTTCACTTTCTCTCCTTTTTTGATGCTTCCGTTGTAGATACGGAAATAAGCAATGATGCCCCGGAACGAGTTGAACACCGAGTCGAAGATCAATGCCTGCAAGGGCGCATTCTCCTCACCCTTCGGCGGAGGAATGCGGTTCACGATCTCTTCGAGGATCTCATGCACACCCATCCCCGTTTTGCCTGATGCCGCCATGATCTCTTCGCGGTCGCAGCCCAAAAGGTCCACGATCTGGTCTTTTACCACCTCAGGGTCCGCACTCGGCAGATCGATTTTATTTAAAATAGGAATAATGGTCAGGTCGTGTTCCAGGGCCAGGTACAGGTTGGAAATGGTTTGTGCCTGGATGCCCTGTGCGGCATCAACAATCAGCAGGGCGCCTTCGCAGGCCGCAATGGAGCGTGATACCTCATAGCTAAAGTCAACGTGACCCGGCGTGTCAATCAGGTTCAGAATATATTTTTCGCCCTTATAGCTGTAATCCATCTGGATCGCGTGGCTTTTGATGGTAATTCCCCTCTCTTTTTCCAGGTCCATATCATCCAGTACCTGGGCCTGCATTTCCCGCTTCGAAATGGTATTTGTATACTCCAACAACCTGTCAGCCAACGTGGACTTTCCGTGATCAATATGCGCAATAATGCAAAAATTACGTATGTTCTTCATCTATAAATCAATAAGTCTGCAAAGATACGTTATTGCGTTTACATATTTGTGCTTTTTGAAGATTGTGGCATAAAAAAGGGCCTCCCGACGGGGAAGCCCTTTTTTATGGATTTGAAAATGAAGTAAAATTAGTCTGAGTTTCCGATCAATACGGTCACGTGGCCTACAAACGGATGCTTGTTGCCTTGCAGATCGTATACCATGAGCTTATACACGTAGACACCCTGCTCCGCTATTTTTCCGCTGCCTTTCACCGAGCCGTCCCAGCCTTTACGGAAGTTATTGCTCGTAAAAATCACTTCGCCCCAACGGTCGTATACATCCATGCGGTAGTTATCCTCATTGATGCCCACACCCAGAGGCTGGAAGAAATCGTTCACATTATTTCCATCCGGCGTAAAGGTATTCGGAATGTACAAGGCAAAGTCCGGCGTGATCTCAACCGCTACCAATGCTACATCCGTACAGCCGTGGCTCGATGTCACCACGAGGTTCACGTTATAAGGACTGACATAGGCATACGAGTGGGTGGCGTTAAACGTTGTCGCGTTGTTCATGCCGCCTGTTGCAGCAGGATCGCCGAAATCCCACAGGTAGCTGGCTCCGCCGATGCTCGTATTGGTGAAGTTGATTGTAGGATCCAGGATGCTGGTGCTTTGCGGATTGGCAATAAAAGAAGCTTTCGGTTTCGGATACACCGTAATGATATCCGTTTGCGTCATCATATTTTTACAGCCGGTGCCCGGGTTGGTCACCACCAGCGATACGGAATATTTCCCGGAATCCTTCAGCGTCACGAAGGTCGGGTTACCGCTACCTGCAACCGCGTCGCTCCAAAGGAATGTATTAGACGGGCTATCGGAAGTACCTGTAAGTGTTACCACCAATGGAGCACAGCCCGAAGCAGGACTTGCCGTAAAGGAAACCGTCGGCAGTGGATTTACCACCACGGTAAATACCGCGGCAGAAGTCGGAGAGCAGTTATCGCTGGCGATCACATTATACGTATAGGTTTTCGGTGTACCAGGCGTCGTATTGACCGCCGTAACCGTTTCTGTCGCCGCGCTGCCTCCCGTGCTCCAGTTGTAGGTATATGGCCCGCCGTTTCCGTTAAGTGTCATGGTCGGCGTTAAGGCCACCAGCTGGTTATGGCACACCGTTGTGGTCGTGGCAATGATATTCAATGCCGGAGTTACATTCACCGTGATCACTTTCGGAGCAGTCGTACAGCCGTTCGCATCCGTCATGTTCACATTGTATTGCGTCGTGGTGCTCAGGCTTGGTGTCGTATGCGGACCACCGGTATTATTGAATGCCGGTGACCAGGTATACGTGTAACCAGGTGTTCCACCGGAGCCAGCCGCAAAGATCTGCGCAGTTTGACCATAGCAGATTGTTTGGTTTGGAGACACATTAAGCAGGAGGATATTCGGAGAGGCCACTGTCGCAAAGCTGCCCGCGCTGCAACCATAGCTATCCGTCACCGTTACGCTGTATGTTCCGGAGCCCACACCTGTTGCCGTTTGCGTTAAGCCTGTCGTTACCTGGGTGGCCGGGTTGATCGGGTTCGACCAGGCAACGGTATAACCGGGAGTTCCGAGGCTGTAGGTCACAACGATAGATCCGTTTTGTGAGCCGAAGCAGGTAGGCGCTGTTGTGGTAACGTTGGTAATCACAGGACTTGGCGCATCTGCCACACTGACCGTCTGGGTTCGTGTACAGCCTTTGGAGTCGGTGATCACACAGGTCCAGTTGGAGCCGGGGCCCATGCCTGTAGCCGTAGGGCCTTGCTGGGCTCCGATGTTCCAGTTCAGCGTATAGCTTGGTGTACCGCCACCGGCCGTCACCGTGGCTGTACCATTGGCAAGACCGCATTTGGCAGGCGAAGACGTATAGTTGGATGTCAGGGCCGATGGCTCCAGGATCGTGAAGTTCGCATTGATCGAGCAGGTCCTGCTATCTGTGACGGTAAGGCTGTAACCGCCTGCCGACAAGCCTCCCAGCACACCGCTGTTAGGTTGGGCCGGAGTCCAGTTATAAGTATAGCCCGGCGTACCACCTTGTACAGTGGTCGAGATCTGTCCGTTGTTGCCACCGAAGCAGGAAATGTTGCTGAAGCTGGAAGCCGCCATCACCAAAGCCTGAGGCTGTGTAATGTTCACTACCTGGGAGGTTGCACAGTTATTCGCATCTTTCACGTTGCAGGTATAAGTATTGGCACCCACGTTTACCATCACCGAAGAGGTTTGTGCCGAAGGCGTCCAGCTATAGGTGTAGCCCGGTGTGCCGCCATTCACACTCATGGTAGCCTGTCCATTGGTTAATCCAAAGCAGGTTACGTTCGAAAAGCTGCTGATGGCGCTCACAAGCTGTGTTGGTTGTGATAAGCTCAGGCTGGCTGTTCCTACACAACCGGCATTATCCGTTACTGTAATTGCGTGCTGACCCGCCGTGAAGTTTGTTACCACGGTTGTCGTTGCCGGGTTGTTGTTCCAGCTGATCGTGTATGGCATCACACCACCGGTAATACTGGCTACACCTCCGCCGTCGTTGCCACCGAAGCATTTCACGGCCGTTGTCCCTGTAATCACAACCGTAGGTCCCGCAATGTCATTCACCAGGGCTATCGCAGAAGCTTTACAATTATTGGCATCTGTCACGGTAAAGCTATGAGAACCTGCCAGGATATTCGGGTTAGGCAAAGTAATGGCCCCATTGCTCCATAAGTAAGTATAACCGCCTGTACCGCCGCTGACCACCGCAATAGCATTCCCGTTGCTTTGCCCGCAATTAGAATTGGTAGCAGACACCACCGCAGTCAAAACTGTTGGCTGGGTCAACGTAAACGTCAGGCTGCTTGTACAGCTTCCGTTATAGGTCATCGTTACCGATTGCGGTCCTGCGGAAAGGTTATTGACGATATTTCCGTTTTGGAGACCCGGCTGCCAGAGGAAGTTCACAAGCCCTGCCCCACCGGAGAAAGACACTGTGGCTGTACCATTCGCCAACCCATTACAGGTTGGGTTGGTCGTTGTTAAGGTCGTTGCCAGTGGAGCCGGTTGTATAATGCTTACCTGTGTGGTTGCCGTACATCCGTTGGCATCGCCTACCGTTACAGAATAGTTGCCCGCAGGAAGGTTGTTGGCATTGGCATTACTGCCGGCCGCTGCGCCCGTCCAGGTATACGTATAGGCGCCTGTACCACCACCCGGTGTTACCTGTGCCGAGCCGTTGTTACCACCGTTACAGGTCACACTGCTGCTTGTGGCGATATTAGCTGTTACCTGCGTTGGCTGGGTAATGGTAACCTGGGCACTTGCCGTACAGCTGTTCTGATCCGTAGCCGTTACCGTATACACACCGGCGCAGAGGCCGCTCACGCTTTGCGCAGTAACAGGACCCGGGCCGCCGATCCAGTAGTAAGTCACAATCCCGATATTATTGGTGGCCGTTGCTGCTGCTGAACCATTGCAGGCTGCAAAGCAAGTTACATTGGTCGATGTAATCGACGCAGACATTGCCGGAGGATTTACCAGGGTCATCGTCGCTGTGGCCGTACAGCCTTTGGCATCGGTAACGTTTACCGCATAGCTTCCTGCTCCTATCGGCGAGCTCGTCGCATTGGAGCCGCCGCCACCGGTCCAGTTATAGGTATAGGTAGGAGTTCCTCCAAATGCTGTTGCAGAGCCAAACCCGTTGATGGCACCAAAACATTTCGGGTTGGTCGGTGTAATGCTTACTGTAAGGACCGGAGGTTGTGTAATCGTCACATTGGTAGAGGCCATGCAACCGCTCTGGTCGGTTACCGTCACAGTAACCACCGATGCATTCAGGTTGGTAGCTGTCGGGGTGTTTTGCCCGCCGTTCCAGTTGTAGATCAGGGTGCCTGTGCCGCCGGTGGCCTGTGCCGTAGCGGCACCGTTGTTGCCGCCAAAGCAGCTCACATTGGTAAAGCTCGTTATTGTAATGCTTGGGCCTGAAAGATTCGGAACGGTCGAAGTGAGTGTATATGTACAGTTATTCGCATCTTTCACAAAAACCGTATAGGTACCGGCCGGCACATTGGCAACCGAATTGGTATTGGAAGCCACCGGGCTCCAGGTATAGGTATAACCCGGTGTTCCACCGCTTGGCGTTACGGTTGCAGAACCATTTGACTGGTTACAGTTGGCTGGTGTTACAGAAGATGTTAAGGCGACAGCGCTTGGCTGGGTTACCGATATGGTCGGGTTGATCACACAGTTATTCGCATCGGTGATCTGGCAGGTATAGGTGCCGATTGCCACGTTGTTTACCGTGGTGAGCGTGCTCGCCAGTGTCGGCCACAAATAGCTGTAAGGTAAGGTGCCGCCGGTGCCGGATGCAGAAACAGTTCCTGTGGATGTTCCAAAACATTTCACGTTGTTGGAGTTCATGATCGCTGTGAGCGGAGCCGGTTGCGTTAAGGTTCCTACAGCCGGAGCAATACACCCGTAGAAGTCCCTGATATAGCAGGTATAGGTTCCGGGGGCAAGGTTGGTGGCTGTTGCATTCGTTTGTCCGCCGGGTGTCCAGGAATAGGTAAAAGGAGCTGTCCCGCCTGTTACCATGTTCGCGGTCAGCACGCCATTATTGGCACCGTTACAGGTAATGTTCGTTGAGCCGGTAATAGCTGCCGTTCCGCCCGGCGTATTGCCGATGACCGCAACAGCGGTCAGTGTGCAGGTTTTATTATCGGTTACGGTGACGCTATACGTTCCGGAAATGAGGCCGCCGGTAATCGGGTTGGTTCCGCCACCGCCTGTCCAGGCATAGCTGTAAGGAGGTGTTCCACCGGTTACGGTAGATGAGGCAATCCCGTTGGCCGCTGTACAGTTCGCGTTCTGTGTGCTCATCGCAATCGCCAGGGCTGTCGGCTGTGTTACTGTAACGGTTTGTGTAGCCGTGCATCCGTTGGCATCCCGTACCTGTACAATGTGTGTATTGGCCGGCATGGTCGGGAATGTCCCCGAAGCCTGGAAGCCGGTGCCATTCACCTGATACTGGTAAGAACCCGCTCCACCCGAAGCCGTAGCGGTAATGGTTCCTGTGGATGTTCCGAAACACTTCACCGGAACGGAAGTTAAGCTCAGCGTCAGTGGCGTTGGCTGGGTAATGCTCACCGTCATGCTGGTAAGGCAGCCGGCCACATCTTTAGAATTCACGGTATACACACCGGCCGGAAGATTGGTGAACTGCCCGTTGCCGTTTGTTTGGTAAGGGCTTGTTAAAGTATAGGTAAACGGTGAGCCGCTTCCACCGGTTGTTGCTACAGTAAAGCTTCCGGTGCTGGCGCCGTTACAGAGCACGTTGGTGCTGGCCGTTAAGCTGATGCTCGGGCTTCCGTTATTAGCCACGTTAAACGGTACCGACAGGGTACAGGTTCCGGCATCCCGGATAATGACGTTGTGCGCGCCGGCCGTTAAGCCGCTGACACCTGCGCCACCAAAAGCGCCTCCGTCAAATGAAAAGCTATAGGTTGGTGCTCCACCCGTCACACTCGTTACCGATGCCGAGCCGTTGGCCATACCACAGCTGGCATTGGTTGTTGTGATCACTGCCGAAGTTGGGCCCGTAGTGCCGCCAACCGTAACAGGATTGGTAAAGGTACAGCCGTTGGCATCTCTTACGGTAATGCTATAGTTGCCCGGAGCCAGCCCACTGGATAAGCTCGGCGTGGATACTCCATTGATGCTGAATGTATAAGCCGGGGTACCGCCTGTAACGCCGGTAATATTATAGGAGCCATTGCTCATGCCACAGCCTGCCGGTGCTGCCGTTCCTGCAATAGCAGTGGGGCCCGGTGTGACGGTAATGGCTACTGTTTTTGTGAACACACAGCCGTTGGCATCCCGCACACCAATGGAATAAGTTCCGGAGGCAAGGCCCGTTACCGGAGGAGCTGTTGAAAAGGCACCACCGTTTACATTATAGGAATAGGTTGGCGTACCGCCGGTGACTGCGCCAATGCTAATGCTGCCGGTGCCGGTGCCGCATATAATATTGTTCGGCGTTAAGGCCACGTCGGTAACACCCGGCGAGTTGGATAAGGTAGCGGAGACGGTAAATGTACATCCGAAATTATTCGTGAGCGTAATCACATGCGTTCCTGCGCCAAGTCCTGTCACCGTCTGGCCCGCTACGATGCCGGAGCTGCTGGCAAAAGAGGTGATCGTTTGCCCTCCGCTCGAGGTGTTGCTGATCTGGATAATGCCGTTATTATTGCCACAGGTTGGGTTGGTAAAGGTGAGTGTGGCCGACGGATTCGGATTCACGACGACGCCCATTGTGGAGGTGCTCGTACAACCGCCGGAGTTCACGTTGTGTGTTACGACGTAGCTGCCGGGTGCCGTAAAGCTTCCCGAATAATTGACGGTGCTTCCTGCTGTCGGCGCGCCGGATATGGGCGAGAAAGAATAGGAATGGGTGCCGGTGGCTGTACCCGTATTGTTGAAGCTGAAGTTGTTCCCCACCAGGCACTGCGTGGCGGAAGGAATGGCAAAGGTGGAAGTAACATTGTTGACCGTTATGTTCGTACTGACCACGTTGGTACAGGCTCCCGCCGAAACAGTATGCGTGACGACGTAAGTGCCGGCGGTGGCAAAGGCAATCGAGGGATTGACGGAATTCGCTGAGGTAATCGTAACCCCTGTGGCCGGTGATACCGCCCAGTTATGGGTGACACCAGCCGTTCCCGTATGGGTAAAGACCTGCGAGGTGCCCTGGCATATCGTGGTATTGAGCGGCGTGAACGCCGCAGACAACGCCGAGACGACCGTGACCGTGACCGCCTTTGTTAAGGTATTACAGGGCGTCTGGACCGTACAGGAATAGGTGGTGGTGCTGCCGGGCGAGACGCTTATACTGGGGGTTGTGGCTCCACCGGGACTCCAGAGGTAGGAGACTGTTCCGCATCCTCCCGTGACGCCGGAGGCACTAAGTATGGAGCTTCCCGGCGAACAATAGGTCGCTGGTGATGCCGTTAAATTAAAGTTCAAGGGAGTAAAGGTGCCGGGCACGACAAAGGAATAAGTAGCGGTGAAAGGTCCCGGGCTGTTGGAAGCCGACACCCACTCGCGGGCGGCAAAGTAATAGGTCTGACCAGGACATAAATTAGCGAAGGGAATAAAGACATTATTATAGGTTTCCGCCACACAGGCATCGCTGCACAAATTGGGGATGTTGAGCGTGGAGTTATACCAGGGGAACTGATTATAGGTGGTACCTCCACCGGTACATGGCCAGTTTTGTAACGTCGACTGCATGGCTGCCGGCGGTACTCCGGATAAGGCGCCGGGCGTACAACCAATCTCTACCTGCATCCAATACGGACCGGATCCACAGGTCGCGGGATCGGAGCCACCCGAAACCGTTACGCCGGTTGCTCCTATACTGTAAGAAAAGTTTACAATGGGCAGGCCGTGTGTGGCATACGTTCTATGAGGGCATAGAACAGTGGCTATAACAAGCGTGGCAAGAAATAAAAATTTTTTCATAAAAGGTTGGGGTGTAATGTGTGGTCATGATAAATTTAGAATAATAATTTAATTATCCTATTAAATTTCACTAATTTTATTTTGAACTTCACTCAACGTCATAAAAATGAAGGCCTTATTTACCGGCACATTTCCCCTGCTCGTCTTAGTTTGCTTGGTAGGTAAGGCTCAGACGAACTGCCTTTCTTTTTCCACGTATTTCGGGGGCACACAAAGCGACGAGGTGAAGAGTATCGCCGTGGATCACGATAAGAACGCCTATGTTCTTGTAAACACCTACAGCACCGATCTTCCTGTGACACCGGGGCTCATCAACGATGCTCATTCGGGAAGCTACGACGGCTTCATCGCCAAGTTCGACAGCTGCGGAGGTTTGCTGTGGAGTACGTATATGGGCGGTGCTAATTTCGACAGCGCCGAGAGGCTGGCAATGACGACTGATGGAAACGTCGTGATTTGCGGATATACAAGCAGCCTGAATACATTTACGACATCGGGTTGCTTCCAGGCGATACACGATGGCAGCTACGACGCCTTTATCACGAAGATCGATCCGACAGGCCACATCCTCTGGAGTACCTTATTCGGTAAGGCGGGCGGGGATTTTGCCTTTGACATTACGGTCGATAAATTCAATAACATCATGGTGGGCGGCACGACCACCAGCTCCGGACTATACACCGTGGCGGGAACATCCTTCCAGGTAAATATCAAAGGGAACACCGATGCCTTCATTGCACGCTTTTCTCCTACGGGCGCGCTGAGGTGGTGTACCTATTACGGCGGCAATAATTCGGAAGACATTCACGTGGTTACCACCGACCTTCACGGTAACGTGATCGGCGCCGGCGAGTCGTTCAGCACCAACCTCAACACCAGTGCCGGCGCCTACCAGAACCTGAACGAAGGTAGCTCCGATGGGTACATCATCAAGCTGGACTCGGCCGGCGCCAGGATTTTCTCGACCTACATCGGTGGAAACGATGTGGATGATATCCGCGGCGTGGCCTGCGACGCGGCATCCTTTATTTATATAGCAGGGCATACCAGCAGCACGGATTTTGATACGACTGCGGGCGCTTATCAAACTGCCAATAAAGGCTTATCAGACTTGTTTCTTACCAAATGGTCGCCCACCGGGACTTTGCTTGAGAGCACCCTCTTCGGCGGAAGCCTGACCGAGCGCCTGGGCCGCATGATCCTTTCTGGCGCCTATGAAGTTACCCTCATCGGAAAAACAGAAAGCAGCGATGTGAGCATGCTGGGAAGCAGCAGCCAGGCCACACTCGCGGGCGGGTACGATGTGCTCCTTGCCAAGTTTAATACAGGAACCCTGGAGCCTTTGTGGAGCAGCTATTATGGCGGCGCACAAGATGAAGAGGCGATTGACCTTGCAGGCTACGAGGGCCGCTTCATGGTTTTTGCGGGGAGCACCAACAGCGCGGACTTTCCGGTATCGGCCGCTCCTTACCAGCAAACGCTCAATGCCAGCGTGGATGGCTTCCTCGTGAAGCTGGATGTGGGCAACCTGGTTACCACCGGCATTCCGCACTACCGCGAAACGTCAGCCTTCACGGCTTTTCCAAATCCTTTCTCTGATGTAATTTATTTAAAGGGCACAGGCATTAGAACCATTGCCTTGTATGATGCGCTTGGTAAGAACCTTTATGAGCTTGTAAAAAGCGATGATCCTTCCCTGCTCTCTACGGCCGGCCTGGCGCCTGGGATCTACCTGTTGGTGGTAACAGACGCAAAGGGCAGCTACACTTTCAAAATGAGCCGCTGATTATTTTTTGGGCGGCAGGTTCTGGCTTGTTTTATGCTTGCCGGCAGCTACCTGCCTGAAAGGATGGATGAGCTGCTTCGTAAAGGTAGCGGGCATGTCTTTCTGATCGGGAACACCGATCTGCGGCTCTTCATGCTTTGGTAAATAAAAGGTGCCGAACATCAGGTCCCACACCGACAGGATGCTGGCGTAGTTAACGCCGTAATGCCTCGGGATGTTTTTAGCGTGATGCCAGGAGTGTGTTTCCGGAGTATTGACGATGTAATTAATAAAGCCCCATTTCAGTTTGATGTTCATGTGGGTGAAGAATCCCCACACATTCTGCACGGTGATCTGGAACAGGAAATAATCGGCGGCGGAATAACCGATCATCGCAAAGGGAATATAGATAATGGGCTTAAAGATAAACATCTCGACGAAGTGAAAATGCCTGGCAGAGCCTGCCCCCAGCGTTTCCTGCGCGTGGTGGATCTTATGAAAGGCCCATAAAAAATCGGAGCGGTGCAGGATGTAATGCGCCAGAAACTCGCAAAAATCCTGGATCACAAACATAATGGCGACCTGTAAAACCGGGTTCCAGTTAGTAATGTCTACGACCCGGAGAGAATGAACACCAAAAAGTCCCAGTATTTTCAGAAATATCAGTTCGGTGACGGCGCAGATGGCAAAGAGGCCGATGATGTATACGACCACATCGTTAAAGAAGACATAAAAAGTGTCGAGCCAGAATCCCTTTCGGCTTAAAACACCGTGCTGTCGCTTTTTCGGAAGGATGATCTCAAAAACAAAACAGGCTAGATAGGCTATCAGAACACAGTAATAAATATTGTTGAGCGCCGGGTGTTTGAGCTGGTAAACGGTATATTGATACACCATCTTTGTGCTCTCAACAACGGTATTTACGATCTCAGGGATTAAGGCCACGTGAGGTAAGGGGTAGAGTTCTATAAAAAATTTGCTATCTTGGGTTTAGCTCCCCACTATAATTTTTATGAAAATTAAGAATTATTTCAATAAGCAACGTCTATTATTACTAATTGTTGTTGCTCTTTTATATGGTAACGTTCTTAAAAACGGTTACTCTCTCGATGACAGCATCGTTACCGAACCTTCTAATATTACAGCCAAAGGAATTAAGGCCATCCCCAAGCTGCTGCGCTCTTATTACATCGAGCGCGCCAAAAATGTGAAATTCGAATACCGCCCGCTGGCCAAAATATCCTTTGCCCTGGAGCATGAGCTTTTCGGGGTTAATGTGGTGGTTTCTCATTTCATTAACCTGCTGCTGTATGCAATCGCGCTGTTTCTTCTTTATAGCGCCCTCAAACTACTGTTCTCGGCCTACGACGATGCCATTGCATTTTATTGCACCCTGTTGTTTGCCATCATGCCCATCCATACCGAAGTGGTGGCGAGCTTAAAGAACCGCGAAGAGCTGCTTTGTTTTATCTTTTGCATGATCGCCCTGAAACAATTCCTGGTGTTCTTCGACTCGGGCTTCAAAAAATGGCTTTCCTTCTTTTACGCGCTGCTGGCCTTTTACCTGGCCTTTCTTACCAAGCTCGATGCCCTTCCTTTCCTGGCCGTGATCCCTATCCTGGCTTACGTCAAAACACGCCTGCATGTTAAGCAGGCCATCTTCTTCGGTGTGTTATTGTTTGGCACCTATTTCCTTTATATCCTTACCAAGCGCGGCGCCCTCGAGAAAACGGCTGCCAAACGCATGTCCGCCTGGTTTGAGAACCCTCTGTTTTTTGATTATGTTCTGAAATACAGGATCACAGCCATGTTTAACTCTCTCGGCTTTTACATTAACCAGGAGCTGTTTCCCTTTAAGCAATCCTGTTATTACGGCTACGATACCATTCCGGTGTTCCGCCTCAGCTGGCAAGGCTGGCTGGGCATCCTGGCCTCGCCGCTCATTGCCTGGGGCCTCATCCGTTCTTACCTTAAAAAAGATTTTCTCCTGTTCTCGGGCCTGCTTATTTTCTGCGGCTCGGTGTCCATGTACCTCAACCTGGTAAGGCCCGCCGTGGGCATCGTGGCCGACCGCTTTGCCTTCCTCTCCTCGCTCGGCGTTGCCATTACCATTGTGGCGCTGCTTCATCGCTATTTCGGCCTCACTTCTGCTGCCCCGAAGCAGCTCAAAATAGTTGCCGCTCTTGTGGCTGTGGCATTCGGAACAAGCATCATTTCACGTAACCAGGATTGGAAAAGCCTCGACACGCTCATTCATGCCGACTATCCGAAATATCCCAACAGCGTCTTTTTAAATTACCGGGAGGGCCTCTGCCTGGTGCAAGCCGTCGAACAGAAAAAAATCAAAGTGGAAACGGTGGCACAACAACGGGACATTTTTCTGAAAGCGAGAACTCTCGTGGAGAAATCGGTAAGCATCGATCCGGGCTACCTGGTGAGCCGCTCCTACCTTTGCTATATCAATATCTACCTGCTGAACGATTTTAAAGCGGCGCTGCCACACGTGGATACAGCCTTGTCGATTGAAAAAAACACAGAGCTTTATTTCTATAAGGCCATCTGCATGCGCGAAACCAGGCAGGCCGACAGCGCCGAGTTCTACCTGAAAAAATGCCTGGAGCTGGATGCCGGCTACACCAACGCTTACAATTTATTGTCGTACGATTATGCGGCTGCCAAACAGTTCGACAAAACGGTGGCACTGTATACCAATGCCATCAAGGCCGGCGTGAATACACTCGAAATAAATAACGGGCTTGGAAAAACCTACTGGCAAATGGGCGATACCGCAAACGCGATCGTATACTATCAGCATGCCCTTGATATAGAACCCACCAATGAAGAGGCCGCGGCGATGTTGAAACGATTGAAGAAAAAGTAGTTTTGCAGTTCTTGACTGCGCCCGAAGTGAGATACTATCGTTGACTTCGACATTTTACCTCTCCGCTTGACAGAAGTCCAACATTATAAAAAGATCAGATCTCCTTGCGCATGCGGGCTACCGGAATATCGAGCTGCTCGCGGTATTTGGCTACGGTGCGCCTGGCGATGTTGTAGCCTTTTTCTTTGAGGATAATGCAGAGGGCATCATCGGTAAGCGGCTTCCGCTTTTCCTCATTGGCAATGCAGTCCTGCAGGATTTTTTTCACCTCCCTGGTACTCACCTCTTCGCCGCTTTCGGTGCTGAGCGATTCGGAGAAAAAGGTTTTCAGTAAAAAGGTGCCGTAAGGCGTTTGCACATATTTGCTGTTGGCCACGCGCGATACCGTGGAAATATCGAGGCCTACTTTTTCGGCGATGTCTTTCAGGATCATCGGCCTGAGCTTCGACTCATCGCCGCTGGCAAAATATTCCGACTGGTATTGCATGATGGTATGCATGCAGATAAGCATGGTTTGATGGCGTTGCTGCAGCGCTTCAATGAACCACTGGGCCGATTCTATTTTTCCTTTGACGAAGGTGGTGGCTTCTTTCCCCGACTTATCCTTTTTGCGCGAGTACTCCTTGAGCATCTCGGCGTAGTCGTCGCTGATCTTCAGCTCGGGCAGGTTGCGCTGGTTGATGCTCAGCTCGGGAACCCCGTCGTTCACCGTAATATTAAAATCGGGAACCACTTCCGAGATCTGGCTTTTGTTATCACCCTCCGAATTTCCGGGACGTGGGTTCAGGCTCGTGATCTCCGAAATAATATCTTTCAGATCTTCATCGCCGATGTTGAGGCGACGCAGGATTTTGTCGTAATGTTTTTTAGAGAACTCGTCCATCATGGTCCGCACCACCTCAATAGCGAGCTGCGTTTCGCGGGCTTTGATGGGTTTCTTTTCGAGCTGGATGAGCAGGCATTCCTGCAGGCTCCTGGCGCCTACGCCGGAAGGATCAAACTCCTGGATCACTTTCAAAACAGCTTCCAGCTCTTCGGTCGTGGTGTGAATGTTTTGCGAAAAGGCGAGGTCATCGGTGATGAGCTCCAGGTCGCGGCGAATGTAGCCATCCTCATCGATGCAGCCTATCAGGTAAAGACCGATGTTATACTGGTGATCGCTGAGATCGCGCAGCCCCAGCTGTTCTTCGAGCTGCGAGTGGAAATCGGGCCCTTCCACCACCACTGCCTGGAACGTTTCGTCGTCGGCACTGCGATTGGAGACTTCGTACTTGTAAGAGTCGAGCTCGCCGGCATCCATGTAGTCCTCAAACTCATAGTCGTCGTCGATCTTTTCTACTTCCTTTTCCTCGTAATCGTTTACCTCATCGGAAGCGGAGCTGTCTACCTCATCGTATTCGTTGTCGGGCTCATTCTCAAACTCCATGTCGCTTTCCTCGAGGGCCGGGTTTATTTCCAGCTCTTCCTTAATGCGTTGTTCAAGGGCTACGGTAGGCAACTGCAACAGCTTCATCAGCTGGATCTGCTGAGGAGACAGTTTTTGCAAAAGCTTGAGTTGCTGTGTTTGTTTGAGTGCCATCGGTTGGTGGCAAATATACAAAAACCGCCAGTAATTTAACAATTGGCTTAGTTTTTGTTGGAAATGACTTTTGCCCCGGAATTTTTAGTAACGTAAGGATTGGGAATTCATTCCGGCGATTAGACCTCAGAATTCTTTTTGGGCGCCGGCCGGGCCACTCCGGGCTTCGCTACGGTTTTTTTGGCGATAAAAGAGGCGTCGCCAAAAAGAACGCCCCCCTTCGGGTCCCTGGCGCAGGCTAACGACCGGAATACATGTAATACACTACTCCGTTTTTATTCTGATCATTATCCTAATCAATCAGTAATTATAATACGGCGAGATGAGCGCATATACTACCACGCCTGTAAGCGTTACATACAGCCAGATAGGATAGCTGAAACGTGTGAGCTTTTTGTGCTTGATGCGGTCGTCTTTCAGGCCATAGTAGAATGAAAGCAGTACCAGGGGCAACACGATCACGGCAAAGAAAATGTGCGTGAGCAGAATCACAAGGTATACCGGCCTGATGCCGGACACCGCCGCACGCTCGTTATCATCAAGAAAATGCGAATGGTCGGTGTCACCAAAAATGGTATCTGGAATAAAATAATGTGCGGTCACATAGCAGATGATAAACAATGCAGAAAGCAGGAAGGCCGTGAGGTTGAGGCGCTTGTGCAACAGGATATTCCGTTTTTTAATGGCCCAGAGCGAGAAGATCAGCAATACGCTGCAGGTGCCGTTCAGAATGGCGTTGACCAAAGGGAGCTTATAAATAAAATCAGGAAAGTGCTGTGGCACCGGGATCACTTTCTGGTTGAGGAGAATAACAACCAGACAAATTAAAATGCTGACAAATAACACGATCTTAAAAACGGTTTTGTCGTTCTGCTTGTTGAGGAGTGATGAGGTTCCCATGGGCTGGATTTAGTGAAGTGTAAATGTTCCTTTAAACTTTGTAAAAGTAGTGTTTTCCCAAAAAATACGGGCTTCCGCCAGGTATTTATTTTCGTCTTCCCGGTAGCTGATTTCGATGCTGATTTCCGGGTGTTGGCCGGGCACAATCATGCTCATAAATTTAATGTTATCCCCCTTGGAAAGCACCAGGTTCTTTTGGAGCTGCTCCTGGAGCAATTCGCTGATGAGCTGTGTCTGGAAGACCCCCGGCACCACAGGCATTTGCTCGAAATGGCCTTTGAACACCGGATGTGCTGCGTTGAGCAGCACTGTTGCCAGAAATTTGTTTTCGGCCGTGTCTTCACGGTGCTTTACCGTATAAAAATCATTGAGTAAAAAGGTATCAGTCATTGGATGGTGGAATGGCGTTGAGTTCGAAATAAAATGTAACGAGGCCGTATTGCTTTGTGTTGATGCGGCTGTAGAGGCCCATCGCTTTATCGTAGGTATAGTCTGTCCGGGATTCGCGTTTCCGTTTATGGAATGTTTCCTGCCATAAAGCCGCATGCGTGTTTGTGTCTTCTACGGTGAAATAACGTTTGTTTACCGCATCTTTGATCTGGTAAACCTGCCTGTTTCCTTGACTGCATTTTCCGGTCTCCTGCCCGTAGGCATTCAGCAGCAACAGGTTGTTGAAATTCCGTTTCAGCGCCTCGATCATCACCGGCTTATTCAAGGGATCGAATACATAGACTGCGTGTAGCTGATTATCCTTCGCCTCAAAGTCAAACATTTTCATGCCCAGCTCCGTTACGAAAACAATCCGTGTCGTCAGTGAATCGGTTTTCTTGACAATCAAAAGCCCGGTGAGGTGATTCTTCAAAACATCAATGCTCGTCTTGTATTTTACAAGGCCTGAAGAAGGGATTACCGGTGCCAGATCGTTTTCATTCATCACGATCTTATCGCAGGGTAAGTGCTTATATCTGGAGATGGCGCAGCCCGAAAGCAGCAGGATGCTACTTAATACTAAACAGGTTATCAGCGATGGGCGCATTGAGTTTTTTGTTGGAGAAATCGAGCAACGTTACATCTTCGCTGGCTTCCACCATTTCCATTTTGGCCACCGAAGTTACGCTTTTATCAAAATACAAATTAATTTTTTTGAACGTGTCTTTCATGTTCTTATCCTGCGGGATTAGCTCCAGCTTATAGAACTTGTCATTCTCAAAATAATTGGTTTTGAATTTATGGGATTTGAAAATCGTACCCTGTACGCTCGACACCATAATGTCGTTGATTTCTTTGAACACCTTGTTGCTGTTCATATCGTACTTGCTGGTCTTCTTTTCGTCCTTAATCATCACCTTGTCTTTGTTGATCACGATCAGGTATTTCGAAGGCGTGCTGTATTCCCAACGCAGGAGGTTCTCTTTTTTAAATGCGAAGTGCCCCTTGCTGATAATCTTTTCCGATAGCATCGCCAGATTTTTTTCCTGCGTGAAGTCCGATTCGATAGAGCTGGTGGCCTTGCTCATGCTCTCGATCTTTTGCTTGAGGGCGCTTGTATCCCTGACGGTTTTAAAGGCCTGTGAAAAGCCGCTGAGCGGTAACAGAAGCGCTAAAATAAATTTATACATGGGTCAAAAGTAAGTATTTAATACACTCGGCATCTGCGCTGCGTGTTAAGAAAGATTAAGCGCCGGCGATGTTCCAGGTTTTTTTCCATTGCTCCATAAAGGGCGGCATGGTGATGTACAGCTCTTTGCTTTTGGGCTCCATAAATACCTGGGTGCTTCGCCCGGTGCATACCACGTGTCCATGACGCGCGCTGGTAATCGTATAGTCGAAGATCAGCTTGGCGGCAGGAGAATTGACGAAGGTCGTTTCGATGATGGCTTCATCGCCGTATTCGAGCACTTTTTTAAATCTAACATTCAGGTCGATCAGGGGAACAGCAAGATTATGTTGATATATATCAAGATAGCCAAGGCCATATTCTTTTCCGAAGGCTTCGCGCCCGTCTTCGAAATACCGCACGTAATGGCCGTGCCAGACCACGCGCAGCGAATCGACTTCACTGAACTTAACCGCTTGTTGTATCGTGTGTTTTAACATTCGCCCAAAAGTAAGAACTATTCACTCAAGGTGTTTTTGGGATTCCCGGAATTAACTATTTTTTTTATTTCTCTATTGTTTTTGTATTATGAAAATATTAACTTTGTTATTATTCATTTAATTTTATCTAACACACTTAAACATGAAAAAGATTTACTTATCAATTGCAGCTTTAGCAGTAGCGGTTGGTGCAGTTGCTCAAACTACCAAGGCGCCTGCACAAAGCCTTCACAAAGCAACCCAGGCCCCGGGAGAAACTCCTTATGCTTTAAAAAGAGCTGCGGCTACTCATGCTCCTCTTCAAAAAACTGCTGCCAGTGGCCCGTTCCGTTACCAAATTGAGCCAATCGGCGACATCATGACTCAAAAAGGGATTGATTTAACGTCTGCTAACCCAAACCAGGACTTATTCATCACAGGTCTGAACCAGGATTCAACAGCGTTTTTCTCTTCTTCTCAATCTACCCGTGCTATGAGCGACATGTTCCTGGGAAGCATCCTGGATCCTAAGTCTACTTACCTGCGCGACGATTTCCAGCCGATCGTATCTCCAAGCGATCCATATTCAATTGACAGCGTTTACATCTATAGCTCTTATATCAAAAAAACAGCTGCTATCGATACCTTATACATCTGGTTTACATGGGGTGATACGACAGCAACATCTCCTGCTTTCTCAAAAATCACGACGGCTACTGCATGGGTTGCTCCTATCTCAGGATGGAGAAAAAACATCATGTGCCCTAAAGTACAAGGTGCTACAGGTGCTGCCGGAAACAAAGTTTCTGCTGCTGCTCCTGCAACCAACAAATACTTAATGAAATACGTATTGCAGCCTGCTGACTCTGTAACAACTGCTGGCCGTATCCGTTTAATTCCTATTAAACTGAGCGCTGCCGTAAACGTTCCTGCTAACAACATCGTTTCCTGCTTCTATACCTTCGTACCGGGTGCTATCAACGCTAACGGCGCTATAGGTTACAACCTGGGTGGCCCTCAGCCTCAAACCATCAACGGTTTCTGCGGTGTAATCTGGGGACAAAACAATCCTGCCCTGACTCAGTTAAGCGATTATGCTGACCACCAGGTAGATGCTACGTCATGGAACATGGGTGCAAGCTACGACAAGAGAGCAAGACATGCTATGGGTTCTGCAGCTTACAACAACCGATTAAACGGTGACTTAACTCAGGCTCCAATCATCATCTACTCTGTATACGGAACTTCTACTGTAGGTATGAAAGAACTGGAAAACAAAGGATTCTCTTTAGGCCAAAACGTTCCTAACCCATTCAACGGTCAATCTACTGTGACTTACAACATCGACAAAGAAGCTTCTTCTGCCGTGTTTACTGTAACTGACGTGATGGGTCGTGTGATCTCTACTGAGAAAGCTGACGCTTCTAAAGGAACTCACACCATTACTTTAGGTAACCATTCAGCTGGTGTTTACTACTACTCTTTAAATGTAGACGGTAACGTAACCACTAAAAAAATGATCGCTCAATAAGCTATCATTTCTGAATACCATACAAAAAGCCCTCACGACAAATCGTGAGGGCTTTTTTATTTCAGTTACTTAGGGTTCTCATGTTCTTCTCCGCTGTACGCGAGCTTCTCATCGAAGTCAGTTTGGTTAAGCACAACGCCATAGCAATAATTCTCAACGAAGCGGAAACCCGCCGTGCAGGCGCCCCGGAACATGGCGGATTCTACCAGGCAACGGGTCATGAAAGCGCCGGTGAGGTTCGCTCCCCTCAGGTCGATCTCCTTGATGTTGCAACCGATAAACTGTGCGTCGTACAAATTGCTGTTTCTGAAGTCCAGGTATAAAAAACAGTTTTCGAAAATCACACCGGAAAAATCTTTCCCGGAAAAACCTTCTTCATACTCAAAATCCAAGGCTGTAAAGTGCCGCTGGCCGGCATCAAAGGCGGCGAAAAATTGGGATACGGTCATGATTATGGTGCTTATATCAAATTTAAGCAGGAACCTGCACCAGCGCTGTGATCTTATCCAGCAGCTGAATCGCCTCCTCCACGCTTTTCACCTGCTCAATGGTGAGCCAGAGCTTATTGTTCTGCTCTTTAAGCGCTGTTTGCTTCGGCGTTTTCTGTGCGTATTGCAGCACGACTTTAAACATGGGAGAGTTATAGTAATCGCTGTCCTGCTTGCTTAAGAAATACGCCAGCATCTTGTTGTTCTTGAGCGTGATCTTCTCGAAGCCCAGCTTCATGGCCTTCCAGCGCATGCGTACCACGTTGATGAGCTCTATGGCTTCTACCGGCAATGGTCCGAAACGATCCCTCATTTTCGCCTCAAACAAAATGAGGTCTTCTGATTTTGAAATGTTATCGAGCTCGCGGTACAGCAGCAAGCGCTCCGTGAGGTTGCTCACATAGCTTTCCGGGATGAGGAGCTGCAGGTCCGTATCCACCGTCGTTTCCCGTACAAATTGCCGCGAGAACACCGATTTGTCGGTTTCCGAGGAACCATCCTCCACCGTTTCCCTGTACCAGCTTTCCTGCTTCAGCTCTTCAATGGCTTCGTTCAGAATCTTCATATAGGTATCGAAGCCCATATCGTTGATAAAGCCGCTCTGCTCGCCTCCCAGGAGGTTTCCTGCACCACGGATATCAAGGTCGCGCATGGCAATCTGGAAGCCGCTGCCCAGGTCGCTGAACTCCACGATGGCCCTGAGGCGCTTCCTGGCTTCGGTAGTAAGGTTGATAAAAGGCGGCGTGAGCAGGTAACAAAAAGCTTTCTTGTTGCTGCGCCCTACCCTGCCCCGCATCTGGTGCAGATCGCTCAGGCCGAAGTTCTGAGAATCGTTGATGATGATGGTATTGGCATTGCTGATGTCGAGGCCCGACTCGATGATGGTGGTGGCCACCAGGATATCGTATTCCCCTTCAATGAAGCCCAGCATGATGTCTTCGAGCTTATCACCCTCCATCTGCCCATGCCCCACCGCAATGCGGGCCTCGGGCACCAGGCGCTGCAAAATCCCGGCGACTTCCTGGATGCTCTGAACTTTGTTATGTACAAAATACACCTGCCCGCCGCGGCTGAGCTCGTAGGCAACAGCATCGCGGATGGCCTCCTCGCTGAAGGAGATCAGCTCCGTTTGCACCGGGTAGCGGTTTGGCGGCGGTGTGCTGATTACCGACAGGTCGCGCGCGCCCATGAGGCTGAACTGCAGCGTTCGCGGGATCGGCGTGGCCGTGAGCGTGAGTGTATCCACTGTGGTTTTAAAGGTTTTGAGCTTGTCCTTCACGCCTACCCCGAATTTCTGTTCCTCATCGATGATGAGCAGCCCGAGGTTTTTAAACTTCATGTCCTTGCCCACCAGCTTATGCGTACCAATGAGGATGTCGATCTTCCCTTCTTCTATTCCCTTAATGACCTCTTTGGTTTCCTTCGCCGACTTAAAGCGGTTCACGAAGCTTACCGTGCAGGGCAGGTCTTTCAGGCGCTCCTTGAATGTTTTATAGTGTTGGTAGGCCAGGATGGTGGTAGGCACGAGCACGGCTACCTGCTTGCTGTCGCACACGGCCTTGAAGGCCGCACGAATGGCGATCTCCGTTTTACCGAAGCCCACATCGCCGCACACCAGGCGGTCCATCGGGTAAGGCTTTTCCATGTCGCGTTTCACATCGGCCGTCACCTTGATCTGGTCGGGCGTATCTTCGTAAATAAAAGAAGCCTCCAGCTCGTGTTGCAGGTAATTATCCACCGGGTAGCGGTGGCCCGGCTGCGATTTGCGCTTCGCATACAGCTTAATGAGGTCGTAGGCCACTTCCTTGACATTGCGCTTCGTCTTTTGTTTCAGCGTGTTCCAGGTTGTGGAGCCGATCTTATCAATGCGCGGCACATTGCCTTCCTTGCCGGTATATTTGCTGATGCGGTGCAAGCTGTGAATGCTCACATACAGGAAATCGTTGTCCTTGTATACCAGCTTCACCGCCTCCTGCTCCTTGCCGTTCACATTAAGCTTTACCAGCCCTCCGAAGCGGCCAATGCCATGATCGATGTGTGTCACATAATCTCCGGGGTTCAACGACAGGATCTCTTTCAGCGTCAGGGATTCTGCCGTTTTGTAACGCGTTTCTTTCAGATGAAAACGATGATAGCGCTCAAAGATCTGGTGATCGGTATAGCAGGCCACTTTGAGGTCATGGTCAATGAACCCCTCATGGATATTGATGTTGACGTGTTCTATCAGGCTCTCGGCGTTGCGGTGCTCTTTCGATAAAATGTCGTTGAAGATCGTATGCAGCCTTTCCGCCTGCTTGGTATTATCGGTAGTGAGGTAATTCTTGTACCCTTTGGCTTTATTGGCTTTCAGGTCGCTGATGAGCATTTCGAAGTTCTTGCTGAACTGCGGCTGCACGCTCTGGTTGAAGGCGGCGCTTTGCGAGGCTATATGCGCATTGAGGCCGTATTCCAGCAGGCGGAAGGATTTGATGAGTTTTAAGAAATCATCGCCCTGCAGATACAGCTCTGCGGGCGGGATGTGCTTCACTTCGCCGGTCAGGGCTTCAAAGGACTTCTCGGTTTTTTCAAAGATCTTATCGATGAGCTCGCGTGTATAGAGCACATCGTCGAAGCACAGAACGGTATCCGGGCTCAGGTAGTCGAACACCGGCTGGCGCACCTCCATCACCTGGTCTGAGCGGATGTCCGGAATAATGGTAATAAACTCGTAGCTGTGGTTAGAAAGCTGTGACGCCGGATCGAAGGTTTTGATGGCCTCCACATCATTGCCGAACAGCTCAATGCGGTACGGCAATTCGTGCGCAAAGGAATACACATCGATGATGCCCCCGCGAATGGCATACTGGCCGGGCTCTACCACAAAATCGCAGAGCTCAAACTCATAGCTCTCCAGAAATTCGCGGATAAAATCAAGGCTCAGCTTCTCTCCTTTTTTGATGATGAGCGTATTTTTATTCAGGCTGGTTTTAGAAGCCACTTTTTCCGCAAGCGCCGCGGCATAGGTCACCACAATCCCCGAATAGTTCTCGCGGCCCAGCTTGCTCAGGCTCTCAGCTCGCTCCTGCACCGAAGCATTGCTGGTTTTCTCTTCCTTATAAGGCAGTTTATAGCTTTCGGGGAAATAGAGCACATGTTTTTCGGGAAGCAGCGCCTGGAGGTCGTTGAGCAGGTATGCGGCGCGTTCCTTGTCGTTGCAAACGATGAAAAAATTGGAAGAGGTGTTCTGGAAAAGGTCATTGATCAAAAAGGCAAAAGAAGACCCGCGTAAACCCGATAAAAACACATTGGTGTTAAGGTTTACCTCTTTTTTTTGCAGCTCGCTCCAAAATTTACCGTTCCACCACATGAGAGGCTGCAAAGATACAGGATTAATTAAAACGAACGCTCACAATTTCTCTAAAACAAAAGAGCCTCCTACTGCATTAGTAAGAGGCTCTTTGCCGTTCTTTATCCGGAGGATTAGTCGTTGATGAATGTCATGTAACCGAAGTTCTGAGCATTTTTAATGATCGTAGAGTAAACACCGGTTGAGTTCATGGTTCCGCCCGGGTATACACCTGGTTTACCAGTATTAACACCACCTGTGAACTTAACAGTATCATTGGTAGTAGCCCAATCTGTTGTGTAAATTTTTGCTGTGTTAGCAAAACCGGCAATACCCATGTTAGGAGTATTTACTGTAAATGAGTAACGGCCGTTAGCATCCGTTGTTGTAGAGTAGATCTTTTTAGTTAAGGTCATTGGATCTTTGTCGTACTCCAGGTATACCATGCGGTTAGCAGCAGGATACGTTAAGCTGTAAGTAGGAGCTCCTGTGGCTGCAGCGTGTACCCAGGTTGGTTTGTAAAGCATCCCGCTCACGATAGCCGTACCCATTCCCTGATTAGAAGGCGTTACCAAAGGCGTTCCAACGTAAGTGTGGTTTTGGGTCAGGTTCACACCTTTGTATAACGTTGGCGTATACATTGTTGTCGGGTAATCATACAGGATAGCAGCTACAGCTGTATCGTTTTTTGCAGAGAATCCTTTGAATGTAATCTCAGAGTTAACCCCTGTACCGTTTGTTTTCACATTGATGGCGTATCTTCCCATCGCATCTGTTGTTCCGCTGTATACTTCAGAACCAACGGCAGAAGATCCCGGATACAATCCGCCGGTGCCGCTGTTTTTGATTTTTACAGTAACCACAGCGCCTGAAATAGGAGTGGTGTTACCGCCGATTTGCCTGGTAGCAGTCCCTTCTACAACGGTTGAGCCAGTCATGTCAGTTGCTTCAAAGGTGTTGTCTTCTTTTTTCTTGCAGGAAAATAATACTGCTGTTAATCCGATTAATAAAAATGTATTTTTCATGTGTTGTTATTTTAATGTTATACGTTTAGGTTTTGTTTTAGAAATGGAATAATAAAGAGATAGATGCCGTACTTCCACCGATACCGGCTTTGTTGAATGTTGAGTTGATGCCGTTGTCTACACCAAAACCACGGGAAGTGTTCGGAGAGCGGGTATCAACCTCTTCCTTAACAACGGTAGCGCCGTTTTGGCCAACGAGGAAGGTTTCCTGTGTTCTTGTGAGGTTTTTTGACCTGGCGAATGAATAACCGAAACCGTACTCTGCAGCGATAGAGATTTTTGCAAACACAAAGTACTCAATGCCTATGAAAGCGCGGGCACCGATACCCCATTGTGCATCGATTTTTTCTTCCAGTGTACGGGTAGCAGTACCAGTAGGGAGCTGTGTCGTTGTAGCGCCTGTTCCGAAGTTGTTGGTAAATACAGTTGAATACTGGTCGGAAAACGCATTTCCGTATGACCTGTTGTCTTTTTGAGCAGCTCTCGAAACACCGATCTCAGCGCCATAAACACCTACCAGTCTTCCGTAGCCTCTTCTTTTCTCAATACCGACAGCCAGCACGAGGTTATTTTGTACAAAACTCCTTTTGTCTTCCACATTGAGGATGCTTGCTGCACGGATGTCTTCCGGCGTTCCGCTTAAAGAAGCCTCATACACCGCTTTTGAATCCTGTACCAGGTTGGTTTGAGTTGTTCCCAGCGAGTTGAATCCGAAACGGGCTCTCACCGCTGTTTTTGCGTCCAGGAAATATTTTCCTACGATTTGCTGCCCGGCATTTTGTGTAAACTGGGAGGTTGTACCGGCAGTAGCACCTAAGTTACCCTGCGCACCTACTTTTACAGACTGCACCAGGAAATCGATTACCGGAACCGCATTGAATCCTAAAGCAATGTCACCCGCTTTTGGTAATACCTCCTGCCCTTTCCTGTTCTTCACTAAAGTAGGATCCGTAGATGTGTCCTGTGCATTTGCCAATGCCGCAGAGAACATAACGGCTGCAAATAATACTTTTTTGTTCATGGTTTTGTTTTGTTTTTTAAGGGTTAAATGTTGCTTTGCCAAATCCATTAATGATTTAAAAAGCTGGGCAAAGGTAACGTTTCTGTCGATAAAACAAACATAATGCCAAATTATGCTCCTCAAAAAATAAACCTTATCAGCCGGCTAAACGGATACAGTTTTGTTGTTGTAAATACAATTGACTTTGATTTTCAGATCGATAAAAATTGAATAGAATCAGTATAAACAACAAAGCCTGCCGAAAAAATTTTCGGCAGGCTTTGTCAGGTAAACAGATGATGCTCTTATTTCAGGCTCCCGATCATATCTTCCGGGCGAACCCACTGATCGAACTGCTCGTTGGTAACATAGCCCAGCTCAATGGCTGCCTCGCGCAGGGTTTTATTCCCTTTATGTGCCGTTTTAGCGATTTTGGCCGCTTTCTCGTAGCCAATGTGCGTGTTGAGCGCCGTTACCAGCATCAGGGAATTTTCCAGGTGCTTTTTAAGCTCCGGTAAATTCGGCTCGATGCCATCGCTGCATTTCTCTGTAAAGGACACACAGGCATCACCGATCAGGCGGGCAGATTGCAGAACGTTAGAAGCGATGAGCGGCTTGAACACGTTCAGCTCAAAATGCCCCATTGCTCCACCAACAGTAGCTGCCACATCGTTGCCGATTACCTGCGCACATACCATCGTCAGGGCTTCCGGCTGTGTTGGGTTTACTTTTCCCGGCATAATGGAAGAGCCCGGCTCATTGTCCGGAATGATGATTTCCCCGATGCCGCAGCGCGGACCGGAAGACAACATGCGGATGTCGTTCGCTATTTTGAATAAAGCCACAGCACTGCGTTTCAGCGCACCGCTCAATTCCACCATGGCATCGTGTGCCGCCAGTGCTTCAAATTTATTGGGGGCCGTTACAAAAGGCAGGCCCGTGAGCTCAGCGATTTTTTTAGCTACCAATACATCGTAACCCTTCGGGGTGTTGAGTCCCGTTCCTACAGCCGTTCCGCCGAGGGCCAGCTCTTTCACCGCTTCCAGGGCGTTTTTCAGCGCGCGGATGCTCATGTTGATCTGTTGCACATAGCCGCTGAATTCCTGGCCTAAGGATAAAGGCGTGGCATCCATAAAGTGCGTACGGCCGGTTTTGATGATCTTATCAAATGCCTTTGCTTTTTTATCCAGGGAATCGCGCAGCTTTTCCATTCCCGGAATGGTAATTTCCACCACCTGCTTGTAAGCTGCAATATGCATGGCAGTAGGGTAGGTATCGTTCGATGATTGTGATTTGTTGACATCGTCGTTCGGGTGCAATACTTTTGGCTCATCGGTCAGCTTCCCGCCGTTGATCACGTGCGCGCGGTAAGCGATCACTTCGTTGGCGTTCATGTTGCTTTGCGTGCCGGAGCCTGTTTGCCAGATCACAAGGGGAAACTGGTCGTCCAGTTTTTTTGCCAGGATCTCATCGCAGGCTTTCGCAATGAGGTCACATTTTTCTTTGGATAACACACCCAGTTCACAATTCGCCAGGGCAGCCGCTTTCTTCAGGTATCCGAATGCATAAATGATCTCCTTCGGCATGCTGGCCTCAGGTCCGATCTTGAAGTTATTCCTCGAGCGTTCGGTTTGTGCGCCCCAATAAACATGAGCCGGTACTTGTACCTCGCCCATCGTGTCTGTTTCTATTCTGAATTCCATGTGTGTTGTTTTTTTGCTGTGCCGAATTTACTAAAAATGTCGGTTTGGCAAGTGTATCATCTTACTTTTCTAGTGCCTTTTCTAATCACCGTTCAGATCTCTTCAGGAGCACCTCACACTGTTCCTGGTATATTATAGCAAATACCTATTTTTCATTCGTGTTCCGGATAATTTATTGTTTGGTGCAAGCTTACCCAGTCACGAACGCCGTGATGCCGAAAGACGACTCGTCCTTTGTTTGCCTTCTAAGCCTCCACCCAATCCTTCGTACACAACCTTCGTCATAAAGCAGACCCTGAAAGTAGGGTAAACCCCGCGTGAGGGATAGAACGAAAATCCTTTTTTGCGGGCCACTGAGCGCAGCCGAAGTGTGCAAAAAAAGATTGAAGTGATAGCCCGGCCCGCAGGGGCACGCCCGCCTAAATGATACCATCAAACAGATCCCAAAATTTTGAACAGACAGGCTACAACAACCGTGAAGGTATTTGCTTTACCACTATACCGGCCGATTTTTCATCCGTCTGCGGTTATTCTCAGCCATTATTACAGCAGCTGCGGTACCATAAGCGCGGCTGAAGAGAAATGGCTTTAACACTTTTTAAATCAGCAAGCCTTTGTCGTTTGAAAATAAGCTTTACTTTTGTGGAGTGATCAGTCAATCATTAGTTTGGATAAACAACAGGACATATTAAACGCAGCGCTCCGCTTATTTGTTGAGGCGGGCTTTCACGGCACACCCACCAGCCGGATTGCGAAAGAGGCGGGGGTAGCCAACGGCACCTTATTCCATTACTACAAAACCAAAGACGAACTCATTGTTGCCCTGTACAGCAGTATCAAAAGCAGGCTCAGCGAGCGCATGCATACCGGCACCAAACCCGAAGCCAGCTTTAAGGAAAACCTGAAAATTATTTATGCCAATACCCTGGAGTGGGCCATAGAGCATAAGGAAGAATTCTACTTCGTGCAGCAGTTCAATACATCACCCTTTTTATCACTCATTGCCCCTGAGGAAATCAGTAGGCAGGCCAGGCCGCATCTGGAGCTACTGGAATCGGCCATCGCGCAGAAGATCTTCAGGAACCTGCCGGTTGAGCTTATATTCGTTCTTCTCAACAACCACATTTACGGCATGAGCCAATACATTCACAGCATACATGCCGGAGCTGCCCAAAAGAAAAAGCTCATCAACGATTCTTTTGATTTGCTGTGGCGCATGCTCACTTAAAAATTTTACCTACTATAGAGTGATTAGTCACTCTAACAAATACATTTTAACCTGAAAATTACCATCATGAAACAAGTTGTTTTAATTACCGGGGCCTCTTCCGGAATAGGAAAAGAAAGCGCCCGCCTGCTTATTAACAAAGGCTACACCGTGTATGCCGCTGCCAGAAGAATCGAAAAGATGTCTGATCTCCAGGCTTTAGGCGTTAAGCTCATTGAACTGGATATTACCAATGAAGTATCCATCCAAAAGGCGATCGCTGAGATCATTTCGGCGGAACAAAGGATTGATGTGCTGGTGAACAATGCCGGCTATGGCTCTTATGGCTCCCTTGAAGATGTCCCCTTAGAAGAAGCCAGGTATCAGTTTGAAGTGAACATCTTTGGACTGGCGCGACTGACTCAATTGATCTTGCCTTACATGAGAAAACAAGGCTCCGGAAAAATCATCAACATCTCTTCGATGGGTGGGAAATTCGGAGAGCCTCACGGCGCCTGGTACCATGCTACCAAGTTTGCACTTGAAGGTTTAAGTGATAGCCTGCGGATGGAGCTAACGCAATTTGGAATTGACGTGGTGGTGATCCAACCGGGAGCCATCAAAACGGAATGGAACAAAATTGCCCGGGAGAACCTGATAAAGGTTTCGGGAAAAACAGTCTACGGGAAACTTGCCGAAAAGCATGCACGCTTCCTGGAGAAAGGAGATGGCCGGATGGGATCAGAACCACTCGTGATTGCCAAAACGATTGCGAAAGCAATCACATCCCGGAAACCCAAAACACGGTATGTGGCCGGAGCAGGGGCAAGGCCGATGCTCTTCCTTAAGAACATTCTGCCGGACCGGATGTTTGACAAATTACTCTTAGGTTTAATGCGCTAAAAATTGAAATGATGATACCAACACTCGCCATCCTCATATTTATTTTACTGTTCATCCTCACGGTTTACCTGTACATGAAGCTGCCTATGTTCGGCAGGAAACCTTCGGGCCGGCGCCTCGAGAGAATCCGGCAGTCGCCACATTACCGCGACGGCTCTTTCCAGAACCTGAACCATACGCCGGCACTCACCGAAGGCGTTACCTATTCCGGCGTGATGAAAGAATTTTTCCTGAAGGATAAATCCAGGTCCAAACCCAGTGAACGCATTCCCTCCCAAAAAACAAACCTCAGCAAGCTGGGGCCTGAGGAGAATGTTCTCGTCTGGTTCGGCCACTCTTCCTATTTCATGCAGGTAGATGGAAAACGGATCCTGGTAGATCCGGTCCTGAGCGGCGCGGCCTCACCGGTAGCATTTACCACAAGAGCCTTTGATGGCTCTGATGTGTATACGCCCGAAGAGTTTCCGGAAATTGACTACCTGTTCATCAGCCACGATCACTGGGACCATTTGGATTACAAAACCATTATGAAGCTCAAACCTAAAATCGGCAAGATCATTTGCGGACTTGGTACAGGAGAGCACTTCGAGCACTGGGGCTTTCATCCGGATAAGATCATAGAAGCTGATTGGAAAGAGCGTCTGATCCTGGACGATGGCTTCGAGGTTCATACGGTTCCTTCCAGGCATTTCTCCGGAAGGGGATTTAAACGAAACAGGGCCTTGTGGCTTTCTTTTGTATTACAGACTCCCAGCCTCAGATTGTTCCTGGGTGGCGACAGCGGTTATGATACTCATTTCCTGGAAACAGGAAAGAAGCACGGCCCTTTTGACCTGGCCATTCTGGAGAACGGACAGTATGATAAAAGCTGGAAGTACATCCACATGAAACCGGAAGAGGTATTAATGGCCGCCAAAGATCTTGGAGCCAAACGTCTGTTCCCGGTACACTCCGGGAAATTTTCCCTGGCAAACCATCATTGGGATGAACCTCTGAAACGGATTTCTGCCCTGGCTCCCGAAGCCGGAATCCCGATCGTTACTCCCTTGATCGGGGAGAAGCTTCTCCTAAATGACAGCAGACAGTCCTTTACAAACTGGTGGACACAAATCTCCTGATCTTCTCTATTTATGTTATAAAAAGCTCCTGTAGTTTTACAGGAGCTTTTTTGTTTCACGTGGAACGTACAAGGATTAGATGGAGTAACCCATAAAAGGAGAATGGCGTTTCATCCAGGCAAAGACATTTGGTTGTAATCTTCATGTCCTTCCAAAAGCGAAGAAAAAAGCCGGAGTAGAGAAGCAATATCAAGAAAGAAGTATTCCCTCATTCTCCCTTGA
>CALRIU020000039.1:0-36943 GCA_943362175.1 Hydrocarboniphaga daqingensis
CGCTTTACACCCTGTCGGTATACAACAGCACAAATAAATTACCGAAGATCAAGAATTTCACCATAGGCACCCGCCTTTCGACCTGGGAAAATCCTTTTTTCAGGAACAGTGTGCAGGCAGGTAATTCGTTGTCGGATTTTACGGAGAAGTATTTTGATGACAACGGGCAGGAATCGAAAGTCATGGTGACTAAAATAGCCAGTGGGCCCGATGTGTACTTCCCTGCGGTGAAAGCTGCCGTGACGCCTACCGCTGTAGGCACCGCAACCGGTGTGGGCGAACAGTACTATGTGAGGCCGCAAGAACTGGCCAATGTGGCGGACTTTATCTCCAACTGGCAAAACAGCTGGGCAAAATCATTGGTGTTCTATCATCCCGAGTATCCGTATTACGACTGGTGCCTGAAAAACAGCACGCATACGGTGACACCTTATGCCGTGACTACCGGAACAGGAACCGCCGCCACAACCAGCACTATTTCTTGCAGCGACGATTACGACGCCTTGCTGCTGGAAACAGATGATGTGCTTGGATTATCAAGTGGAGATCTGAATAGCTTGTGTCTTCCTCTCGCTAACGATCCTTACTGGTCTGCCAACGGAGTTTACTACGACTATGCCAATGTCGCAAACAATTCTTATCCTGTTACAGCAGTAGGAACTATCTGCCCGCAAAAAACAGGAACAACCTATACGTCCCTGAGCTATCCATGGAAGACACACTTTCCTTCCATCGATGAGCGTTATGCCAATTACCAGGGTTCCGGAACCGGTTTGCCGGCCTTTGCTGCGCTGATCACTACCAGCTGTGCCATCCAATACGGCCAGCCTATGTCCAGCCAGCTGGCATGCCTTGGCGCCATGCTCTCTCCGCCGATGAGCTCTTCCGCTGTGAGCAGTGCAGGAGCGGATGTGATTGTTGCAGGATTGCCGGTACATCTCAGAAACGCCTACTGGAACAGGTTTAAGACGATGTACCTGTCGATGAAACAGGAAATGCAGATGGAAGCCGCAGAGTCTTATGCCATGAACGGAGATTACAGGGGCGTGAACGACGGTATCGGAAGCCCAGACTTCGACCCTCATGCACTAACGGTGCCTTTTACCAAATACAGGGTGTTTGACCCCTTTGGTTCTTTTATCGACATTTTAAGGCAATGGTATTATCCCTTTGCTCCGGCTAACTATCCTCAGTATTGTGGAGTCTTTACCCAAAATCTTTATGTCAATAAGATCAAGCGCTTCCCTAATGCCAACGACGCAAGAAGCCTGGCTAACAGCATGCCGAACGGCGATCCGGGAGCAAACATTTATGCCAGCACCGGCTTATGCCCGAATGCCTTCTACTTTCAGAATTTCCTGAATACGCTCGCTACCGGCGATGAACTGACCGCTTCAACGCTCAACCTGTCTACCATCCCGGAGTTTAATCCCGATCTGTACGAGGTGGTGGCAGGCGGTGTGATCCCTGCCAGCTTTACGCCGGCCAACTGGACGGCCACTAACACATCGAATGCTCTGACAGCAGCGATACAAATAGGTACTAATCCGGCCTGCGGCCTCAGCCTCAACTTCCCGGGCGGTTACCCGTTTGATTTTTCAAACACCGGCAATGGCGGGACTTATGTCTTTTTGAAATTGTACCAGCTGGTGCCGGGAACCGTATCGGGTGGTAACTACAACTTTACGCTGAAAGCCGATGTGGCCCAGGCCAGCGGATCTTCTCAAACCTTTACGACGGTGACCCTGAGTGGCAGCACCTGCATTCCACTGACGGGTTGCAGTTTTACGCCGCCCTGTGAGCCCACACCAAACGCCGTTGCTCTCCAGAAGCTGATGAATGCTATTGCCGCCACAGGTAATATGTGCTCTTCTTCCGTAGCGATGAATGACGTTAACATCCAGCCTTACTTTGTTAATTCGTTCGGTGTCCTCTTAGGAAACGGTACCTGGGAATGGCAGGTCAATGGCTTCGTTCCGAACTTTAAGATCGTGAATACCAGCGGCAGTATCGTCAATACGAACAGCATGACGATCAGCTTCGCTTCTTCTCCCTGCGCCGGCGGCAGCCAGTTTAGCTTTAGCCATATCAACGGAAGCAACAGCGCTATCAATAAATTCAATGCCGTTTTGAATACCATCACGACAGCGGGCTCGGTCATTTCCACCAATACTGCCGTTGTTACGGGGACTGTGAATCTGAACGGCGTGCCACTCACGATGGGCAACTGTGGATTCGACCTGTCGGCCTGCAACACGAATGAGCACCAGGTGAAGAAAGACCTGGAAGCTTTCCTTTCAGATCCTAACACGCGTGCCCGTCTTCAGGCAACATCCTTCAGCCTGACTCCTGTCGTAAGCTTCTCTTCTCATTTGCGGGATCAGCTGGCGGACAGTTACCAGACCTATAACAGCAGCACCCAGGCAACCGATCCGCTGTTCTTCTATTGGAAACGGAATGCGGCAAGCACAGCAACGTTGCTCACCGGGGCCTTCGTGGCGTCAACCCTTACTACGGTGCCATCGACGCTTCAGCCAGGCGCCTGTACCTTTTCCCTCAGCTTTGCCGATCCTTCCAGCCTTTCCGGGCAAAGCCTGCTCAGCTCCTCCTATGTGTTGAGTAATTTTATTGTGGCTTCCGGGCCTTTAATCAATGCCAGCGTGCATGATTTCAGCGTCACAGCCACATTCGGTAGCACACCCTTTGTGTTGAACGGAAGTTCCGCCTGTTTTGGCCTGAGATCCTGCGAGGTAGAATGCGAAACTCCTCCTGGTGATTCATCCACAGCACTTCCATGCCATGTATTGGCCAACGAATTTAACTGCTCGGGAAATAATGCCTTTACAGTAACGAACTATTCAGGAAGTACAGCGACCAGCTTAACAGCGAACACAACAACGTGTTCAAGCCCGGAGCTTATAGGTTATTTTCATTATGGTATTTCTGACTCTGCTTCAGTGACAGGGATAGGAAATTATTCAGGGTATCATGAGTCTTCATTATTTGTAAATAATACAGGGAGCGGCTACGGATCGGGCAGAACAGTATATTCCCAGACCTTGACGGCATCCTGCCCAAATTGCAACACGTTTTTTGTCAAGTTTGTAGCATCAGGAATAGTAAGCAACACGTGTACAGTTTATGGTGGTGGCGGGCCTGTTACAACTATTGGTACAGGTCCTCTAAGTTTTCGTGTAAAAGTCAATGGTATCAATTCATTGACTACTTATTCCATTGCGACAAGCAGCCCGGGTTGGGCAGAATATACCTGTGGGCCATTTACCAACAATCCATCTACGCCCAATATAATTGATATTGAAACCTCTTACTTTAACCAGGATGCTTGTACTTATCAAAGGTATTTTGGTTTGGATGACATTCATTTACAGTTTCAATGTGAGCCACCAAGCTTGCCTTGTGTGAGTACCAGTCCGTCAACGCTTACTCCTTTCCCCGAAGTGGAGTACGAAGATCCTTGTGTGCAGTATGCCCTGGATGCCGCGCAAAATGAAGGCGACGAGTTGTTCAATGCCTACCTCGACTCGGCGAAAAATGCCTTTATACAAGCCTATATCAAAAAATGCATCGGCTCGGCGGTAGAAACCTTTTACATGAAGTACAACAGCGGCGATTACCATTATACCCTGTACTATTACGATCAGGCGGGGAACCTGGTGCGCACCGTGCCTCCACAGGGCGTTTCGGTGATTACCAACAGTGTTTCTCTTGCCGCCATCAGCGCCGAGCGCGCCGCCAAAACACCGTATGCGTCTAAAACAGTCTACACCAACCATACGCTGGCTACCACTTACACTCACAACTCGCTCAACCAGCTGGTGAAGGAGGCAACGCCTGATGGCGGTACATCTCAGTTCTGGTACGATGCGCTGGGGCGGATTGTGGCCTCACAAAATGCCCGGCAACAGGCGGCAAGCTCTGCGGGAAATAACGTTTACAGCTATAGCCGATACGACTACTTAGGGCGTGTGGCACAGACGGGTGAGATGACGATCAGCCAGGATCTCGCGGCGATGACCACAACCGCCGTAGCAGCCATTACCTCTGTGAGCAACTATCCGGATAACCTGGCTTTAGTGCGAAGGGAAGTGATCACCTCGCACTACGGCGACGATCCGGCCTTTGCGCCGTTGGTTCCGGGAACGGCCTTCAGCGCCGGTAGCCAGGAGAACCTGCGCACGAGGATCGCAGCTGTTACTTTCGAGGATGTGGCGGATAATGTAGCCGCCACTTACAATCATGCCACACACTACAGCTACGACGTGCATGGCAATGTGCAGGAGCTGATCCAGGAGAACAAAGACATCACGCTATTTGCCTACCAGCAACAGAAAAAGCTGAGCTATCGCTACAACCTGGTGAGCGGCAAGGTGAACGAAGTAGCTTACCAGAAAGGCCTGGAGGATATGTTCCTGCACCGCTATGAGTACGATGCCGATAACCGGATCACGGCAGCCTACACCAGCAAGGATGATGTGCTCTGGGAGCGGGATGCCAAGTACTTTTATTACCTGCACGGCCCGCTGGCCCGCGTGGAAACCGGGCATGATAAGGTGCAGGGAACGGATTATGCCTATACCCTGCAGAGCTGGATTAAGGGGGTGAACAGCAACATCCTGAAAGCCTCAAATGACATCGGCAAGGACGGTAACGGCAATCTGACGGCTTCTACCTCGGGTGCTCCTTTCCTGGTCAATAAATTCAACGGGCGCGATGTGTATGGCTATTCGCTTACCTATTTCAACAACAGTAGCGAAAAAGATTACACAGGGATTAACGGATTCAGTGGCGGCGGTAACGATTTCGTCGCCGCAGCGCCGGCTCTGCAAACGCCTGATTTGTATAATGGAAACATCCGGCAAATGACCGGTTCTTACCTGGATGCCAGCGCTCCGGCCAAAAGCTACGGGCTGAAAGCATTGCTCCGGAATTTTAGCTACGATCAACTCAATCGTATTAAAACGGCGACAGCCAACGATAACCTGAACGCTGCCACAAATAGCTGGGGAGCAGCTGCAGCGGCTACTTACAGCGAATCCTTCAGCTACGACCAGAATGGCAATATCCGGAAAGTAACACGAAACGGTGACCAGACCGGAAGCCTGGCCATGGATGATCTCACTTACAACTACATTCCGGGAAGCAATAAGCTCGAGTATGTGAAGGATGACGTTTCGGGCGACCCTTACAGCTCCGATATTGGTACCCAAAGTGCGGGCAACTACGATTACGATGCCAGCGGTAACCTGGTTAAGGACGCGGCTGAGGGCATCAGCCATATTGACTGGATGGTAAACGGTAAGGTGAAAGCCATCACTTTTAATAATGGTAAGCCCAACCTCTTGTTTAAGTACGACGCGATGGGTCATCGCATCAGCAAAACGGTTTACGAGGGGGCTACGGTCACGAACACCGCTACTACCACCTATTATGTGCTGGATGCGACCGGTCATGTGATGGCTACCTATGAGCAAAGCAAGGGCCCGAGTAAGAATCCGAACTTTAATTTAAAGGAGCGCCATATCTATGGTAGCGGTCGTTTGGGGCTATACAACCAGGTACTGAATTTAAACGCTTATACCAATACGCCGATCAATACAGCATCCCTAAACCGGACGCTTGGCTCCCGCTCTTATGAGCTCGGCAACCATTTGGGAAATGTGATGGCGGTAGTGAGCGACCGGAAAATAGCCGTGGATGGAAATAGCGATGGGACCAACGATTATTTTATCGGGGAAGTCCTCAGCGCCAGTGACTATTACGCCTTTGGGATGAATATGCCTGGAAGGAATTTTACGAGTGAGAACTATCGGTATGGGTTTAATGGGATGGAGAAAGATGATGAAGTGAAAGGGGAGGGGAATAGTTATGATTTTGGAGCCAGGATGTATGATGCGAGATTAGGGCGTTGGTTAACGATTGATCCACTTGCTGGAAAACAACCATCTCAAAGTCCTTATAAAGCATTCTTCAATAGTCCTTTAGTCTTTATAGACCCAAATGGCGAAACCGAATATCAAATTAATATGACTATCAATGAGAAAACGGGTAAGGTTACATTCAAGATTACAGTAGTGTCAAATGATGTAATGACAGATGGAAAAAAGCACGCAGAATATACAACAGGGGATGGACTTAAGTCGAATTATTACTATGACTTTGCTAGAATTACTGTGACTACCATTCATAAAAATGGCAAAAAAACTATCTATAAAGATGTTCAAATAATAAAGGAACATGGAGTGAAAGACAAAGACTGGGTTCTCTTTGGTGGAGACAAGAAATATGATACTCATTCTGAATGGAAAGTCAACAAAGATGTCGGAAAGGAAGTTGAATTTGGTATTTCAATGACAGGTAATACAGGAGCCGACAATTCAGCAGTTGGTCAGGACTGGTCGAAAAACGCAGTCGGAGATATCAGTTGGGATGACTTGTCTTCAATTTTGTCACGTTCTAGTATTTCTAAAGGATATAGTCCAGGATCTACAAACATGAGCAAGGCAAGTCCTAAAGAATGGTTAGAATGGCTTAAAGGAAATAAGGAAACAGGTGAGAAGATAGGGGAAATTGTAGAAAAAGTTAAAGAAATGACTGCTACGGAAAAATATTATAAAATAACTCACTACATTATAGAATCGAGTGGTAACTATTCTTCAACAACAACGAAAACATATTGGCATGAATCTGAAGAAGATTTAATCAAAAATAATCCAAAAGCTGTTAAAGTTAAAGGTAAGGAGAATGAATATGAAGTAAGATACAGAAAATAAGACTATGCTTTATAATATTTTTCTGTGCTCCCGCTCCGCAGAATTTGCAATCCTACGGCAGCAATAGAAACCTTATGGGTATACTGCCATAATTTATTGTTTTGTGGAAATCTACTTTGATGCCCTATAGTTTATTAAAAATTATTTGTGCATTCGTCTAAGAAGGGTTTGTACTAAAGCGTCATCACAGTATTCGTGATGACGCTTTTTTATGGGCATTTTAGAGCAGAAATGGATGTATATCCCCGCTGTTTTTTTGAAATGGTTGTTGTATCCCCCCCGAATTATCCGTGATATGTAGCTTTGCATGATTTGCTGTGGGTGGCGGATTTAAATCTTCTTGCCGCACTTATCGGTATTTTTCGGGCGGATTTCAAAGATCCCGGAAAACTATTTTTCAAATCAATACGTTTGCTTAAACCTGTACATGAGGCAGCAGTCACAGCCGGTCAGGGACCGGTACCCTGCCAAAGCAGAATCCGAAAAGCTTTTAACAGGGAAGGATACTTTTTAAAAAAAAACTTATAACATAAAAAACAGTTTGAGCGCATTTCTCCTGTTTTTCAAGGGGAGCATATCATTTCCCTGTTCAAATGGATTTACCGGTCAATACAGAGGGTAGCTGAAAATCTGTTCCAAGAGTAAGCAAAAAAACTAATCACTATGAAAAAAATAATTTTACTGGCGGCAACAGTCGTAGCCCAGCTCATGAGTACAACGTGCGATGCCATTGTACAAACCGTGAACCTCACAACGGGTCCCGGAGCTGTAGGCTCCACTGGTCCGTGGATGGTGAAGCTGCCCGGCGGAACCACGTTTATAGACGCTTATGCTTCCAACGCCACATTGCTGGAAACAGCTACGGGCACCAAGCGGAACTCATGGGCAACCAATGCCTGCGGAAAATGGATCTCGCCGCATACGATCATGACTGCCGGGGCCAATTTTGGTAACATCCCCGATATTCCAAGTGTTGTGGGCAACTACACCTATCGCCTACAATTTTATAACGGCGGGAATTGCCCCTTAACGGCGTCCATGTCATTAATAGCAGGTGGCGATAACAACATCACCTCTATCAAGCTGAACGGTTCTCCGGCACATGCCATTAGCGCCACTTACAGCCCATTAGCTAATATAACGCTCACCAGCCTTGCATCTGAGATCGTTAGCGGATTCAATGTGGTAGATGTAACGGTGAACAATGCCCACGGGTATACAGGAATGATGCTATGCGGCAACCTTACTATTGATTACGGTAATGGCATTTACCCGATATTCAGCGGCGCCTCTTCTTTTTGCCCGGGCGAGGCGCTCATTTTTAACGGGAGCGCCAGCAGCTCTACAGGGTATATTCAAAGCCATTTCTGGGAAATTGCAGAATGCGATGCGGCAGGTAATTACAACAACCCGGCTGCGGTATGGAATTCAGGATTTGCCGGCGCTCCCGCATCTATCAATTTTTCAACGACCAACCTTGGCTTTACGCCGCAATGCGGAAAATATTACAGGGTTAAGCTCGCGGTGATCAATCCCTGCGTGCCCTGGAACGAGCTCTCGAAAATCATTTACATCAAGTGCAAGCCCACCGTGCTCGTAAATGCACCTGGGGCTGTTTGCCAGGGATCATCGGTGCTGTTATCCGTGAGCGGAAATGCAAGCTCTTATACATGGGGAGCACCGATCAATCAAACGGTCAATTCGCTCTACGTTACGCCCGGTGTCGGCACTACCAATTATACCGTTACCGGAACGCTCAACAGCTGTACAGCTTCTGCAGTAGTGCAGGTAACCGTTGTACCGTCCAACCTGGACATCAACCTCTCTACGGGTGTATACAATACAAGCGGCGCTTTTATTTCATCAGGCTTTTATGAGGATACATGGAAAAACAGAGGAGTTCCCGGAGTAATTGCTACAACGCCTTATAATTCTACAACCCCCATGAGAGTTGTAAATCCCTATTCCGACCCGATACATTCATGGGTAACAAGTCCGAATGCCAAATGGATCACCACTAGCGACGGCGTTAATTCGGGATACAATCCGGTTGAATTACCCTGTTCCCAGTCAGTTAATCGATTGGGGGCGGATGATCACTACTGGTTTGAAGCGCGGTTTAACCTGCCGGTCTCTTACAGCAACCTGCGTATGGAAGTGGAATATGCAGTGGATAATTCTATTGCTATTTACCTGAACAGTTCGGCGCTTAGCGGCACTTTCAATAACCTGGAATACCTCTCATGGACATATCCTGACAGCCAGTTTACCACGCTGCATAACCTTGGTGCCATTGCTACCAACCAAAGCCATTATGCGCTAGGCGATAATACCGTGCTTGTAGAAGTGTGGAATGGCGGTGGTGCAAACGGCCCGCAATCTGTTATGGGCTTACTTTTAAATGCGCATGTCAAAGGCGAATGCCTCGCGCAATCGCGCAGTGCAGAGCCAATGGTACTACTAAACGATGAAGATATCGTGAACGAACACATTGCCGCCACCACGCTCCTCTATCCCAACCCTTCGCAGGGAAGCTTTTCTATCGGGAATTCCGGCCGGATCATTTCAGGCGTAATAGTAAGAGATGCGCTTGGATGTGTTGTAAACACAATGACCGATCTGAACACCAGCAACGTCAGGGTTGAACTGAGCAATGTTTCCAAAGGATTTTATGTTGCAGAGATCACTTACAAGGGGCAAATGAAGCCTGTGTTCAAAAAAGTGATCGTTGAATAACATCAGAATAAATAAACTAAATGAAAAAGATCAAAGCTTTGCTTTGATCTTTTTTTATGTTTTACAGCACAATCTAAGCATGGAATGTGATGGCAGATATGAAAGAACAGATTCTTTATGCTCATCAAGACGTTTTTCTGAACCCAAAACCGGAATGCTGACACGGTATGCAAAATAACGTGAATATACTTGTCTGAAAAAAAGGAGCCACGGTACATCGTGGCTCCTTTTATTTTAATGGGAAAAATTTAAGCTGTTCTGTTTTTCCGCGCGTCGATAAAACTTTTGATGAACACGATGAGGGCAATTAAGTTACTGAGCGTGCAGACCAGGAAAATAGTGGCTTTTGGTCCCCAGGCTTCTACCTTTGCCAAACGCATGGCGCACATAATGAAGAGCACCAGTGTGAGCACGACAACGACATGCGAAACTACTTTGGGGGCTTTGCTCCAGAATAATCCCAGGATCATCAGTACCAGTCCGAAGGCTGCCGGGATAAGGGCTGTGGGCGCATGTTCTCCGCTGGCCGTGGTGACTCCAAAATAGCCGTAAAGGCCCGAAATAATTAAAATGGTGGCGTTCATCGCGTTGACAGTGACTGGTTTCATGGGATTTGGGTTTTGAGTTGTTAATTACGTGTTACAGCAAAGTGGTTTCGAGAGCCTCAACCACCTTCGTTGACTGAGGCTCTCGAAGTCAACGATCGGTAAACTCTTATGATAAATGTAAATGTATTTAATTCTTAACCGAATACTTTACCAGCTTATCATCAAAGAATAAATCCTTCGTACCGGCATGCATCTTTAGATTGATCAGCAGCTCCTCGCAGCCATTGGCTAAGGTCGTCGTCCGAATCTCATCCACCAATTGAAAAATCTCCGCGTAAGTTCCTTCCACTACCGTTTCGAAGGGGCATACCAGGTGCTTCAAACCTGATGCCTTGATACAGGCAATGGCCTTATCGATCAGTTCGATCTTATCGGCGCTGCATTTGGTGGGTAACAACTGAATCGCGACGTTTATCTTTAAATGCTCCATAAGTTTAAATCGTCAGGGCGGCCAGCTTCGAGGCCATGGTGTTGATCAGGTCCAGCAACGGTTTTTCGGCCATCACTTTAATAAAGGGATTCATATCGCCTTCCATCTGTACATGGGCTTTCTGATCGGGAAGGAAATGAATGTGCAGGGTGAATACAAATTTGGCAAGGCCCAGTGTTTCGAAGGTGATGCGCGTTTTGGGAACACGCTCCCTGATCTTAATGGTGAGGGGCACCAGGCCTTTAATACCGAAGGAGCATTGCTCGGCCGTACACTGGAAATTTTCGATCTTATCTTCCGGCAGCAGGTGCTTGAAATTGTTGAAGTCACCCATGAAATCATACAGGGAATCGGTGGATGATGCCGTTGGGTGTGTTGTGCTTATTAAACTAAAGTAGGCCAAAGGTGCAGCTAAGTATTATTGTTTCCAGGTAGAGGGGCTGAGCCTCCATTGTTTCAGGGGCTCCAGGTCGTTCTCGGTAATGTAATTGTGTTTCAGCGCCACCTCAATGAGGGTCGAATAGTCGCAGAGGGTGCTGGTCTGACAGTTTATTTTTTTGAAGTTCTCTGTCGCTTCATCAAAGCCGTAGGTGAAAATAGCCACCATGCCTTTCACATTGCAGCCTTTCTCTCTCAGGGCTTCAATGGCTTTGATGCTGCTGCCTCCTGTCGAAATGAGGTCTTCGATCACCACTACATTCTGGCCTTTTTCCACTTCGCCTTCCACCATATTGGTGAGGCCGTGTTTTTTGGCTTCGCTGCGGACGTAAACGAATGGCAGCCCCATTTCCTGTGCTACGAGCGCACCCTGGGCAATACCGCCGGTGGCTACACCCGCAATCACATCGGGCCTGGCATATTTTGCATTGATCTCGTTCACAAACTGCTGACGGATAAAGGTCCTGATCTGTGGATAAGATAAAGTTTTGCGGTTGTCGCAGTAGATAGGCGATTTCCATCCCGAGGCCCAGGTAAAAGGCTGCTCAGGCTGTAATTTGATCGCTTTGATTTGTAATAAAAATTCGGCAATTTTATGCGCCGCGTCATCAAAAGGTGTCATCGTCATAATCAAGAACACAAAATTAAGAGGATTTCAGTTTTAATACCGATTTAATTATGAACATTAGCATATACTACAACACCAAAAAAGTGACTATTCTTTCCAAAGATCAAAACTCACACAATCAATCATTTAAAAATATCGATGAACTCTCCCCGGAAGACATTTACAGGGAATTTGATCAATTTATAAACCGGGAGGCAGAGCGTGAGCTGATCTTCGAAGCCGAAACGGCAGAGCTTGGCCTCGAGCGTTTCCGGAAAGCCTTTAAATATATTTATGCAGCAGGCGGATTGATCCGGCAGGATGACCGTTACCTGTTTATTTTCCGGATGGGCACCTGGGACCTTCCAAAGGGGAAGCTCGAAAAGGAGGAAGACCCGCGTGACGCAGCAATCCGTGAATGCGAGGAAGAGTGCGGGATCACGGGGCTTGATATCGTCCGTGAGCTTCAGCCGACTTACCACATGTACGAACATCAAAAACATGGTTATGCCCTTAAAAAAACCTTTTGGTACCTGATGACCAGTAGCGACAAAGGCCCGCTGGTGCCGCAGACCGAAGAGATGATTGAAAAGGTGGAATGGTTTACCGCCGCTGAGATACAAGAACGGGTTTATGAAAATACCTATTTCGCCATCCTGGATGTGATCCGCGATGGGGTCTAAATAATTTAGCTGAAATGGCTAAACTTATTTAGAAAAATGTATATTTGTTATTCACCCCTTAACCACCCGAAAACGTTATGGCGAGTAAAAAAACCCTGCTTGAAGATATTGCCCGCGAGTTGAATGTCTCTAAGACCCTGGTGTCGATGGTTATCAACGGCAAGGGCGATTCGTACGGAATCAGTAAAAAAACACAGGAAAAAGTACTGAGCAAGGCAAGCGAGCTGCAATACACGCCCAACATGTTTGCCCGTGCTTTGCGAACAGGCAAAAGTAACCTGATCGGCTTGCTGGTAGCGGATATTTCCAACTCATTTTATTCCAATATTGCCAAGTATGTGGAGCGGGCTTTGGCCGAGAAAGGCTATAACCTCATGATCTGCAGCACCGACGAGAACATTGGGCGCGAGGAAAAACTGATCCAGCTCTTTGGCGAGCAACAGATCATCGACGGGCTTATCATTGCCACGACCAATACCTCGGGTGAGTTCTTCAAAAAAGAGCGGCTGCGCAATTTCCCGATTGTCTTTATCGACAGGTATTTGCCGGATATAGAATCCAATTATGTGGTGGCCGATAACTACCAGGGCTCTTTTGAGCTCACGGATCTGCTCATCCATAAAGGCTGTAAGAACATTGTCGCTTTCAACATTACGCCCTCTCACATCAGCTCGCTGAAAGACCGGGTGAGGGGCTTTAAGGATGCTTTGCAGAAATACAACCTGCCTTATGGCTCCGATAACCTGGTGGAGATTTCCTTTAACAACATCCAGCAGGATGTGCGCGAAAAGCTGATCAAGCTCCTGAAACAACCCGGAAAGATTGACGCCATTTATACACTCAATAACCACATTGCCACGGCCTGCCTCAATGTCTTCAATGAGCTGGCACTCGACATGAAAAAAGAAGGCATCTATTTCGCTTCCTTCGATGATATCAGCCTCTTCGATTTTGTGAAGCCCAATGTGATCTCGGTATCGCAGCCGCTGGAGCGCATCGGTGAGGAGTCGGCCAACCTGGTGCTCAAGCTCATTGAGCAGCGCACGGCCGGCGGCATGGAGTTCGAAAAGGTGATCCTGCCAACCTCTATTATTTCCAGGAACTGATCTTTAATTTTTTGCGCTTATCTTTTTGGGGCGTCCGGGCGCGCTCCATGCTCCTGCTGGCCCATCAAGCCACTGGCTTGCTGTCCTGCTTCAATCTTTGCCGTGCTTCGGCTACGCTCAGCAACCGGCAAAGGATTTTCGCTCCAATCGCTGACGCGGTAATCTGTGAGTTGGCAGATTATGCCTCTATGCCTGCTTTCAATCTGATAAGATTATTTTAGAGGAGTACATTCTATTTTTGACGCAGTCCCGCGCCAGGGCTGCAAAGGGCCTGGTTCCTTTACCGCGCCTGTACCTTGCGCGGTAAAGAACCGGAACGAAGTGGAGCCCGTTGCAGCCCGCCCGGGCGCCCAAACATAAAACAAAACGCTGGTCGTGTGATGCATGATGTTGTAAAATCTATAGACAATGTCTTATGGATGAACCCTGTTTTATCCTAAAAAAAACAGTTATATTAGCGGCACTAAAAACAAACACTATGAATTACGACGTTATTGTGATAGGAAGCGGCCCTGGCGGCTATGTAGCTGCCATTCGTGCTTCCCAGCTGGGCCTGAAAACAGCTATTATTGAAAAAGAGAACCTCGGAGGCATTTGCCTCAACTGGGGCTGTATCCCCACCAAAGCTTTACTGAAGAGCGCACAGGTGTTCGAATACCTGAACCATGCGAAAGATTACGGCATCAGCGCCGAAAATATCAAAGCTGATTTCAGCGCCGTGGTAAAACGCAGCCGCGATGTAGCCGATGGCATGAGCAAAGGTATCCAGTTCCTGATGAAAAAGAACAAGATCGATGTGATCATGGGTACAGCTACGGTGAAAGCCGGAAAAAAAGTGGAGGTAAAGGATAAAGACGGAAAAACAAGCACCGTTGAAGCCAAACATATCATCATCGCTACCGGTGCGCGCTCACGCCAGCTGCCTAACCTGCCGCAGGATGGTAAAAAGATCATCGGTTACCGCGAAGCCATGAACCTGCCGAAACAGCCTAAATCACTGGTTGTGGTTGGTTCAGGCGCCATCGGTGTGGAGTTTGCCTACTTCTATGCAACGATGGGTACGAAAGTAACGATCGTGGAATTCCTGCCGAACATCGTTCCGGTAGAAGACGAAGAGGTATCCAAACAACTGGAAAAGTCCTTCAAGAAAGCGGGCATCGACATCATGACCGACGCTTCTGTAGAAAGCGTGGATACCAAAGGCGATGTGTGCAAGGTGAATGTGAAAACCAAAACCGGTAACGTCACGCTTGATGCAGAGATCGTTTTATCTGCGGTAGGCATCCAGGCCAATATCGAAAATTTAGGACTGGAAGCCGTAGGTATTGCTACCGACAAAGGCAAGATCTTAACCGATAAATTCTATGCCACCAACATCCCGGGCTATTATGCCATTGGGGATTGCGTGGGCGGACAAGCGCTGGCCCACGTGGCAAGCGCGGAAGGGATTACCTGCGTGGAGAAAATTGCCGGCGTACATACCGAGCCAATCGATTACAACAACATCCCGGGCTGTACCTATTGCCAGCCGGAAGTAGCTTCTGTAGGTTACACGGAGAAACAAGCCAAAGAAAAAGGCTATACCCTGAAAGTCGGTAAATTCCCGTTTAGCGCTTCCGGAAAAGCGAAAGCTGCCGGCGCTGCCGATGGCTTTATCAAGCTGATCTTCGATGCGAAATACGGCGAGCTTTTGGGAGCGCACATGATCGGTGCCAACGTGACGGAGATGATTGCTGAGATCGTGGCGATCCGCAAGCTGGAAACCACCGGGCATGAGCTGATCAAAACCATTCACCCGCATCCGACCATGAGCGAAGCCATCATGGAAGCTGCTGCTGCTGCTTACGGAGAGGTGATTCACTTATAAGAACAAGACATAAATTAAAAGCTGCTTCAAAACCTGGAGCAGCTTTTTTATTATTCAGAGAGAGGTGACGCAGGCACTCGACGTCAACCGCAAAGAGCGCAGAGTTTTTTTGCAGAGAAAAGAAGAGCCGTGTATGAAATGGCGTTTATTGGGTGTGTGGCTTCGATAGCCTCAGCCACCATATCGTGTTTTATTTCTTCGCGATCTCAGCGTCCTTCTTTGCCTTGATCACTGAGCTTGTCGAAGTGCCTGGCGTTTAAATCTTAATGAACCTCAGATTATAAGCCCCCTTCTCCGAAACGATACTTATGACATAAATTCCCCTGGTCCAGGAAGTGCAATCGATCTCCAGCGAGCTTTCAACTCTTTTTTCCTCCCGGTACACAATGGCGCCGTTCAGCGAGCTCACCACCAAACGGATGTTCTGCGCTGTGCCCGAAAGATTGGCCAATTGAAACAGGTCTTCCGCCGGATTCGGATAGAGGGAGAAGGTTTGCTGTTGCGTCAGGTCTTCGATGGAAGTAGGGGGGAACACCGTCACCTTCCAGATGCTGTCGGCCCATTCCGGGTGGTCGATATAAGGATTGCGGTTGTTCTGGAATTTATAATAAATAGAATCGTTGCGGGCCATTTCTTTGGTGCTTACCGGATCCAGGTGATGCCACTGCAAGAGTACATTCACCTCCCAGGGAAGAATGGTAGATTTATTAGTGGCGACAGAGCTTGTCCATCCCGCATCTTCCGTCATGTAGCGCGTACTCATGTAAAAATAACTCCTGGCAAGGTCGCCCTTATAGGCATCAATCGGCTCAAAGGCCGTCTGGCTGTAGCCGGGGTCGGAGCAGAGCCCCAGCTTGCCACCGTTGAGGCTTGTCCAGCTGGCGGTGCTCACATGGCCATAAGGATAATTGCCCCGTTCGCCATTCACCTTACCGTCGGTCGGGTAAATATGAAAGAGGTCGGAGACAGGCCCGCTCACCGAATTGAACCAGCTTTGCGGCCAGCTATGCTCGCGGTTATAGCAGTCGCCCTCTGTAGAATAATTTCCGCATTGATCGGTTACGAAGCTATACTGGTAGGGCGGTATTCCGGCAGGCACATCGCTGTAGATATCCCATACCTTGCCGTTGGTTGTCATATCTGTTTTCTTATAAGCCGTCCATAAGCTGTTATAAGAGATGCTGTTGTGATTTTTAATGATGTTGTGTAAGGCGGTTTTCAGGGCATTTCCGGTGAGGCCCGTCGCCGGGTTATAGTATCCGGGAGGGATTTGAGAAAAGCAGGCACTGCCTAGCAGGGAACAGAGGAGGGTTAAGAACTTCATTCGGGTCATGTCAATTTCAGGTAAAGGTATGAAAAACACGCTTAACCGACTGGATTTTAACCTTTTTGACTCAGGCATCAAATTTCATGCAGTGGATGTATAAACCTACTTCCCATGAAACTCCTGTTGACATATTTGTTAGGCCTTATAGCCATCATCGCGCCTGGGCAAACTCAAACCTACGACCTGGCCAACGATAAGATCATGAACGAAAATTACCCTTTCCAGGTGGTACAAAGCGCACAGGCTTACAGCACGAAAATCGGCGATTATATTTTCTATTCGGAGCCTGAGTTCATTGATTTCTGCAATAACGAGTTCGGGCTCGACTCCAAAATTCCTTTTATTGACTTCAACCAGGAAACGGCGGTGATCGCGTTTAAATCGCTGAGCAACTCTTCCGGCAAGCTGTTTGTGGATCAGGTGGTAGAAACCGAGCATTTCATCAAAGTGTATGTGAAAACCTCGGAGGCGCCCAAAGACCTGAAAAAGAAAACAGCGGTGAACCAATACGTGATCGTGAAAGTGAAAAAATCCAATAAGGAGATTAAGGTGATACACACCTGACAGGCTGTTGTTCCATGCCGCAGCTGGCGGGGAATGGTAAGAGCGTAAGAAAGATAATTATAATTGCGCCCTGTATCACTACTGTGCTCTATGTGGTTTTAAAAAACGATCAGAAACCGAAGAGCTTTTGCCTTTCTTTAAAATCCAGTTTGACATCTTCGGGGCTGCTCCGGGAGAGCAGGATCACACGCTCCTGTACCTTTTCAAAGATGCGGTATTCGGGCACGCATGGCGTGTTGAGCTCGGCCATTGCCCATTGTTTAATGTAGAGCAGGTTGTAGTCGCTGTTTCTCACGACGTAGGCGCGGATGTAAAGTGGCAGCTTGCTGTAAGCCCTGTCGGACAGGATCAGCTTGCAGCCGTGTGTATTGCCCGAATACAGGGAACTCGACAGGTAAGAGTCGTATTTGTTGCTGAAGCTGAAGACCGGTAGAATCAGCATCACCAGCATGACGAGGTAAAAGGAAATGTGCTTGAAGAGAAAGGAGATATCGAAGAAGCGCTCCTGTTTGACATTACTGTACAATAAGAGGCAGAGCAGGATCATCACGATGTTCCAGGGCCAGATCACATAGTTAAAGGACCTCCCGGCCGGGCCGAGCATCAGCAGGATAAACACGTGCATGATGATGACCAGGGGCAGGGCAATGAAGCGCAGGGGCTTTATCAACAGGCCAATGCCCGTGAACAGTTCGATCCAGGGTACCAGCTTTCCGGCCTTGGAGAGCAGAGCCAGCTGTTTTGTATTCAGGATACTTTTCAGCGGGTCGATCAGCCAGGGAAAGGTGTCTGTTGCAAAAAAAGCATTGAATTTCTGAAGGCCGCTAAAGATGTAGATAAGCGCCACCAGGATCTGCAAACACATAAAAACGGAAATGAAATTATTGGATTCGTCGACCCGCTGCTTATAGAACTGGAGGATGAAGAGGATGAACAGGTAATTGAAGAACCAGGGCTGCAGGCGGTTCTGGTCTTCGAAGCACAGGTAGAGGCAGAACAGGAGCAGGCACCATACCGGTTTCCGGCTCCGGCTGAAGAAACACACGAACAGTAAACTAAAAAGAACCGCCACACTGATGAAATCATAAGGTGCGGTAAGGCCCGAAAACCCTTCGATCACCGGTACTTTCGGAAACCAGCGCTGTCCCGCCCACAGGTTGAGGCTAAGCAGGACCGACACGAGAAGGCCGGCGAGCACGATGAGTTTGATTAATTGGAGCCGCTGCGTAATGCGCATTTACGTTCTATTCTTTGACAACATGATAAATATACGCCGGCGACTCATGCAAATAATCCTCCCTGAAAAAAGTCATCCCCAATTTTTTCAACACCTGTATGGAAGCCAGGTTAGCGGTGTCTGCGCGACCAATGATGCGTTTCAGACCCAGTGGCCCGAAGCCGTAATCCAGGCAGGCGCTGCCGGCTTCCGTGGCATAGCCTTTTCCCCAGTGCTTTTGCAGAAAGCGGTAACCAAGGTCCGTATCGCCGCTATCATCGTGGTATTTCAGTCCGCACCAGCCGATGGGCTCGCCTGTTTCTTTCAGGCTTACCAGCCAGCGGCCGTAGCCGTTTTTTTCGTACTGGGAGATCACATAACGCACAATGTTCTCCGCTTCCTCCAGGTTCTTAAAGGCTGTGTCGCCGGTATATCGGGTTACCTCCGGGTCAGAGTTCAATTCCAGGAAAAAGGGCGCGTCTTCCGGCACCTTGTGGCGAAGGAGCAGGCGAGGGGTTTCGAGGAGGAAAGGGTAGTTCATTGTTTGGTACATGTGCCGACCGAGCGAAGTCGAAGCCTGCGTGTGTGTTTATAATCTGTTAGCCGGAGACTGAGGCTCTCGAAGTCTCCGTTCATGTGATCTTTTTATAGAGAGCTGAATGGCTGCTCTGGCTTCGAGGGCCTCAGCCTTCGCCTGGAGTGAGGCAAACCCGGAGACTCAGCGCAGTCGAAGCCAACGCTACTTCTTCTCTCCTTCCGGATTTGTATCATCATGCCTGTCCTTCCCGATGTTCTTCGATACTTCATCCAGGAGCTTCAGGCCAAGCAAGCCGCTGATAGGGCCATTGGCGCCGTCGCCACCCCCGGTGATCAGCACATCCGGAATCACCTTGATCTTATCCTTACCGATGGCTTCCGTTACTTTCAGCCGGCTGAAATTATCGCCGCCCATGGCCTCCACCGCCAAGCGGTAGCTCTCCGCATTGGATTTACCAACCGCCAGGATACTCTGCGCTTCGGCAGTACCGGTTACCGAGATTTTTTCCGCATTCGCGTTCGCCAGCATTTTTACTTTTTCCGCTTCGGCATTGGCTGATAATTTGGTTTTTTCCGCATCCGCCGCTGCGATCACTTTCAAGCGGTCGGCTTCGGCATTGGAGGAGATCTTCACGCTCTGCGCCTCACCGGTAGCCTTCTTCACGGCTGCATCGGCGATCCGTTCGGAGATCAATACGCCCTGGTCGGCCTTCACAATCTCTTTCTGCATATCCGCCACTGCCGTTTCTTTCTCCAGGGCCTGGCGCGTGATCTCGGCGCGCTTCTGGGTTTCGAAGGTCGTGTTTTGCTCTTCCGCAATCTTCCGGTCCGTCAGTGTTTTCATTAAGCTTTCCGGCGGCACGATGTCGCCGATGAGCGTATCCACGCCATTTACATTGTATTGGTCGAGCACCTGGCTGATACGCGATTTCGCCGCATCCTGGCGCTCCTTACGCGTGCTCAGGAAGGCGATCACATCGCTGTCCTGCGCCGAGTTACGGAAGTAGTTGCCAATGGTAGGCTCCAGCACCTGGCCCACGAGGTTCACCATGTTCCCGAAACGCGCAATCACCTTCGGCGCTTCGTTGGTTGGGATGTGGATGATCTGCGACACATCGAGGTTGAAAGGGAAGCCGTCTTTGGAGCGTACCGTAATCGTGGATAAATGCTTATCGAGCTGATGTGCTTCGCTGCGCGCATTGGCCCAGTTTAACACGAGGTTGGTTGTTGGCACCAGCTCCACGCGCATGATAAATGTATTGACAGGGTATTTGCCTGGACCCAATGGCTCAGCCCAAACACCTTTCTCACCCTTGCTCACAATATTGCCATGCTTGAATTCCTCGCCACTCAGGTCTTTCCCGTCTTTACCCACGTAGGAGATGACCACACCCACATAGCCGATCGGGATCTCCGTCATCTTGATCTGCTCCACCTGGATGAACCAGGGGTTTAAATAATAAGAACCCGCCAGGATGATCTCAGGCTGCAAGCCTTTGTTACCGCCGGCTTCCAGGAAAGCATCGCAATCCTGGAAATTGTTATGACCTGTCACCTGCTTACCGGCAATGTTTCCTTCTTCGATGGGCATGCCGTCCATCGTGGTCACAATCCCCACCATGTTCTCGTTGATATGCGTCATGTCGTAGGTCATCACCTCAAACAAAAAGGTATTGATGCGGTAAGTACCTGCCGTAATGATGGCTGATTGGCGGCCTTTCCGCCCGCCGTTCCTTAAAAATGCTTCCGCATCCTGGAAAGAATCGCAGGCTACTTTGCGCGCGAGGATAAAGCCGGTTTCGAGCTCCTTACCGTCTTTTGCCACGATGAGGCCGATCTTTCCTTCCGGGATCACCGTAAAGGCCTGTTGGGTAATTTCATACTGCCAGATCCATTTCCAGAAGTAGATGCCCGGTGCCAGCGGCTGCGCCTGGAAACCGGCCTCGCCATCAATGGCAATGATGCGGCCCGCGGGCAATTCTTTGTTGGAGCCGAAGAGCACAAATTTTTTAGTCACGAGCCCGATCTTGTCTTCCGGAATCACGATGATTCCAAACAGGCGGAAAATCAGTTTATAACAAGCGAGAAGGATGATAGGAATAATAACCCACCAGTAAGCATAGATGTAATTCATGGTTTTAAGTTTAAGAGTGTCGAATGAACAGGGGCTTCATTTCAGGAAGTAAAAATAAAAAGGAAAGCAATTGCCCAAAACAGATATTATGAACGAAAGCGGCAGTTATAAACAAAATGTTATCTCATGAGTAAGAGCTTTTTTGCAGTCAGTTCGAGTGTTCCGCATGGAGCGCGTAGCGTAATGCGGAATGTATCGAGAACCGTTCCCGATATTCAGGTTCTGTTGTGGTCAGTCTTGTGTAGCTGATTTGTTTCTTTTTTTTGGCGCCCGGGCAGGCTGTCGTGACTCGCTCTTTGTTTGCCCTTCGGGACAAACAAAGGAGCTCACACAAATCACTCCATCCCTGGCGCAGGCATTCGCTGCCATTGAGTTAAACGTATAACTCTGAGCTAAGCCCGTGTGAAGGTTCCGATAGCTATCGGAAGGAGAGGAAATCCTTTTTACCGGTCACTGAGCTGTCACCCTAAGCAGCCTGTCCCGAATTTATTTCGGGAGAGTCGAAGGGGCAGCGAAGTGCCGGCAAAAAAGTCCCGATATCTATCGGGAGGAACGAAAAGCCTGGTCCGCAGGACACGCCCAAATTAGTTAATGTATTTTGTTTTTGACCATAGTACCTGAAGTACTCCACTTTTACTTTACAACTCCGGATACGTGTAATTCCCTTTTTTGTCGATTACCACTTTCGCGAGGCTCTTGTGCTGCTCAAACCAGGTATAGCGCGGTTTCAGCTTGTTCCAGAAAGCGGTGTGCTGCGGATAAGAAGAGCTCAGGATTTTCAGGTTCGCTTCGCTGAGCTTTGCCGGAAAAATATCGATGTTCAGAGGGCGTTGCCGGTTCTGGGCTTCCACGCAAAGCACATAGATCTCCTTGATCTTATCATCGGTCATCGGCAGGCAGCCAATCGTGACACAGTTGCCATGCACCATAATCGCGCCGCCGGCATTTTTTCCATCCTTCAGGATCACATCGCTGGCATTGGGATAGCTCACGCGCAGGCTCAGGTAATAATTGCTCGTCGGGTTGAAGAGATCGAGCTTGTAAAAGCCCTCAGGTACCTGGCCGTCACCTTCTTTCCGTTTCGGACCTAAAGTGCCGCTCGAGGCGCATACCTCATACTTGCGGAATAATTTATAGGTATTCTCCGATTTCTTTTTCAGCCATACCTGCAATTCTTTTTCGTTCTTAAAGACACGCAGGTATAGATCGAAATCCCGGGCGTCGAAGCCGGAAGCTTTCAGGTCGGTTTGCAAAATGCTCCATTTGTCGTCATAGGCCGCTTTTACGCGGGCATATTTCATCTGGGCCTGTTTAAAGCTGCTTGTCTGCAGGGATAAAACAGGAATGAGTAAAACAACTAACAGTCCGTTTTTTATAACATTTTTGAGGCGCATACCGGCGTGAGGAATTTATTCTTTAATTTTAAAACTAAATTACCATTATTTCATGTTCCTCCTCAAGGTCCTCAAAAATAAATACTTCCTGGTCATAACAGGCCTGGTGGTGTGGCTGCTGTACTTCGACAGGAACGATGTGTTTACGCAGCTGGAGCTGATCGGCAAATGCAATAAGCTAAAAACAGAGCGGGACTATTACATTGCGGAGATCGAAAAGAATAAGAATGAGATCAACGAGCTGCAAAACAACATGAAGAGCCTGGAAACCTTTGCCCGCGAGAAATACCTCATGAAAAAGGACAATGAAGATGTCTTCGTCTTCATTCAGAAATAAGGGGTACCCGATATCTTGTATTTCCAGGCGCAGGCTTTGTAAACCTCTATTTCAGGACAGCGTTTAATATCATGCCCAGGACCATCGCCGAAATGCTGAACAGGAAGAATCCGCTTACATAAGCCAGGAAGGCCTTGAGATAGGTCGACACTTTTTTGTCGGCAAAAAACTGGCCGATGCCCCAGGTCATATAAACGAAGGCTATTAAAGGAAAGAGGCTGTTGAAGATCTCGCTGCCGGTCGCCCTGGAAAGTATGATGAACAGCCCGCCGAAGAGCATCATGAAGCCTGTGAGGTAAGACAGCATAACAAAATATTCGAAGTAGTTGTAGCCTTTCTTTTTGAAAAACCAGGTCAGGGTCAGAGCGATGAATATAATTTCGATTAAATTGGAATAATTGTAATGTTCAAAGATCCACATGAAGATCCGGGCCACATAATTATCCGGTTTCGTTAATACAAGCTTAGGACCGAAATGATGATTGATAAAGCTGTAGATAACAGAACAGATGATCACATAACCAATCGGTTTGAAATGCTTGAGCCGGTTGCCTTCCAGGAAAGCCTTGTTTGCATGGCCCGGCCTTAAAAGAAGCTCTTTGGAGGTGTATAAAAAACCTTTTTCAAAATGAAGAACGCCATGCTCCAGCTCATGCAGGACATATTTTCTGTCAATGCGTTTGACATTAACAGAAACCCCACAGTTTGGACAGTATTTTGCCTCAAAGCCGGTTGAACAATTTTTGCAGGTATTCATTTGATATAGCTTATTACGAATAACAGAATTACGACTTAAACTACGAATATACGAATGAAGTACCAGTGAAGCCATGCGTATATTCCTGTCTATTCGTAATCACAGCTCTTGAATCTGTATTAATTAGTAGGCGTAATCACTTAAATAGTCGAAGTCAGGCATCAGCTTTCCATCCTTGCAGATGCTGGCCCTTTCGATGATCTTATCTGTATCTTCTTTAAACAGGAAAGGCAGCACACGCTCCATCAGGTCTTTACCGAAATCATCGCTCGCATCGCGTGGCAGCTCGCAGGGCAGGTTGTCAACGGCCATGATGCAGATCGTTTCCTTATTGAAAGGGACATCTTCCTTATCTGTTTTCGGATTGTAGCCGTAAAAAGGCTTGTCGATAGAGCTGGCACGCACCGTTGTCGGTACCGAGCCGTCGATGTCGCAGGTAATATCGGCAATCACGCTCATGTGAAAATCACTGGCTTTCATGTCCTGCGTGGTAAACATTTTCGGAGAACGCGGATCCCAGAAATGTGCGGAAATGAAAATATCGGTGGCTTTGGTATAAGGCGGGAATTTAGAGACGAAGTGCTCCGGGTGCTTGAAGAAATCATTCAGGTCGAAGTTGTGGTCATCGGGCCTTTCCACATAATCGCGTGGGTTGAGCTGGCAATAAACCGGTTCGCGGAAAGAAGCCATCAGGAACTCTTCGGGCGTTACTTTACGGATGCGGAGGGCAGACAGCGTTTCGATGGCGCCGTTGGCCACACGGCCGCCGCCGGTAAGGGCGATCTTGATGTTAGGTAATTTTACGCGCTTGAGCTCCTCTTCCATTTCGGCCCTGTCCCTGCAAAGGTTAGCGGGCTTGATTTGGAACAGGTCGTATTTGCGGCCATAGCCCAAAATGCCATTGTAAGCTCCTACGATGCCCGCGTAACGGCCAAAACCGATGATGCGGTTGTGGTTCTTGTCGGTCAGGGTTTCGTAGTCTATCATCTGGATCTTTTTCTCGATCAGCGTTTTCATCAGTTTCTCGTTATGAGGCTGCTTTTTGATGGTATGCGAAAAGAAAAAATATTTCTTACCCGGGATCAGCTTGTCTTTAGGCACTTCTTTCACGCCCATGAGCACATCGCAGTCGCTGAGGTCTTCCTGGAGGGTAAGCCCAAAGGCCAGGTATTCCTCGTCGCTGTAGCAGCGGATCTTACTGGGCTGAATGACGATCTCCAGTTCGGGATACTTACTGAGTAATTCATTACAGATGAGTGGGGTCAGAGGAACACGCTTATCGGGAGGAGATTTTTCTTCGCGGAGAACACCTATTTTAAATTTAGCCATATGAGCCTGCAATTGAGTGAATAGTTTTGTTTTATAGAAAAAACGGTTTAATTTAGATATGTCCGCGTATCCCCAATTTTTTTAAGAATACCCTGCGCATACCCATTTTTTTTTCGATTGCAAACATACTAAAAAAAATGGCAAGCTATTGACTAAACAACATTGTAAAAACCTTAAATCCCTACGCCTATGAAATATATCTTTACCCTTTTGTTTATCAGCTGTTTATCCTTTGTAAACGCTCAGTGCCCGCCCGGGCAGTCGGAAATTAAGATCGTGTTGAAAACCGATAACTACGCCAATGAAACCAACTGGCAGCTAAAGGATAAATTCGGCACCGTGCTCCTGGTCGATCCTACGATGGTGAATAATACCACCTATACGTCCACTATATGCGTTCCGTCCACCACCTGTCTTCAGTTCAGCATTACCGATGCCGCCAGCGACGGCATTTGTTGCAGCTACGGAATGGGTAACTTTAAAATCTATGTCAATAATGCCTTGCTGCTCAGTCACAACGGGCAGTTCGGGGGATCCTACAATTATTCCTTCAACTGTGCGCCGGGCGAAAGCTGTAACAGCGCGATTGCGATAGGGACGGGCACTTACACGGCTCCCGGTGCCGAATATTTTTATAAGTTCAAGCCCACGCAGCTGGGTATTTACGATATCGGAACCTGCGGCCTTACCAACACCTGCAATACCAAGATCTGGGTGTATGAAAACTGCAACGGTCCTTTCACCACTAACAACACAGGCACCATCATGTACAATGATGATTATTGCGGAACCTTATCCCAGGTGTCCGGCGCGATGGATACGACAAAAACCTACATCATCCGCGTAGGAGCCTACACGTCGGGCTGTGCTGCCATTACCTTTTCCCTGAATTACCACGGGCCTATTACCGGTTGTACCAGCTACAGCGCCTGTAACTACAACCCGCTGGCCAGCGTCGACGACGGCAGCTGCATGTACTTTCCCAATCCCTTATGCCAGGCTCCCGATCTCACGATTGTGCAGTCGCAATTCCTCAGCTCATTGAGCATCGGTAATGAAACCGCTTCGGCAGGCGATTGCCGCGTGGTGGAGAATTGCCTGACCGGTTATGGAACACGCCGGGTCATCAACTTCGACACGTATATTAAAAATATCGGGAACCTCGATTACTATATCGGTGGTCCTGGTTCCCAGCCGGGGCAATTCACCACCAATAACTGCCACGGCCATGCGCACTACGAAGGCTATGCGGAATACAGACTGTACAAATCAGACGGAACCATCATCCCGATTGGCTTTAAAAACGGCTTCTGCGTGCTGGATTACGACGGTTGCCCGGATGGCGGAACGGCCAAATTTACCTGCAGCAACATGGGCATCTCCAAGCAATGCGGCGACATTTACCATTCGGGCCTCGATTGCCAGTGGGTAGACATTACCGACGTGGATACCGGCAATTATGTACTGGCGGCAAAGGTAAACTGGGACCACTCACCGGATGCCCTGGGCCGTTATGAAAGTACTTACAATAATAACTGGGCGCAGGCCTGCATCCATATTTACCAAACGGGCAATGTGAAATACTTTAACCTGGCGACTTCCTGTCCGTCTTACACCGACTGTGCCGGTGTGCAGTTTGGAAATGCCGTGAAAGACTGCAACGGGGTGTGTGCCGGTACAGCGAAGATGGGCGACCTGAATAGCAGCGGCACGCAACAGTCGGTAGATGCGCAGCTCTATGTGAATAAGATCCTGAACCATACGATTACACCAACACCTTGCAACGACCTGAACAACGATTCGAAAATTACGGTGTGGGATGCCGCCCTGATGGCGAATTGCGCCAAAAATGGCAACAGCATTAACAACCTCTGCGATTTCCCGCGCGGAACTGTCAACCCAAACCACCTGGCCACACTGAGCATCGGCGCTTTCAATACCTCGCAAAATTATTTTGAGGTGGATATGACCAACCCGACGACACGCGTGCTGGCGTATGAATTTACAATCAGCGGCGCGACGATCCTGAACGTAGTGAACCTGGCGCCATTGAGCAACTATCCGGAGACACCGGAGTTTGTAGTTGGCGGCGATAAGGTCATCTGCCTGTCCTACAAAGATTCAACCATTGCCAAAAGCACTACGCCACAGCCGGTGTGCCGCATCTATTATACCAATCCTACCGGCAATATCTGCATCAGCAGCGTGGTGGAGATCGTCAACAAACAATACGAAGCTATTGACAAGGCGGTAGATCCAACCTGTATCACCATCAGTACCGATGTGGGACTGGCGCAGGCAGCCAATACCGATCATTATTTTTCGGTGATCCCTAACCCGGCCGCCGACCTGATCCAGCTTACAGGCTATACCAAAGCGGGGGGCGAATCGCTGGTGGAGATCAGGGACCTTTCCGGAAGGCTCCTGCATGCTGAAAAAATCCAGGTCAGCGGCAAGTTCAACTACCCGGTGAATATGAGCGCTTACCAGGCAGGTGTGTATTACATCAGCCTGAGCTCCGATTCGGGGATGGCTACCAAGCCGGTGATCATTGTGAAGTAGAGGAGAGTCTACAGAGCGCTGATGACGCAGATGGAACGGATCAGAACAAGGGTCAGGACAGGGCATGATATCATTCATTTGCCTATCTGCGCTGTCTCATGGATGTCGGTTGACTTCGACTTCGCTCAGTCACCGGCTCCATCCTTTGAGCCTTGGTTGCTGTTCTTCGCCAACAAGGATGTACTTAAACTCATGTTGCCTGCCCGCCAAAAGCAGTCAGCCGCGTTCCCATGTCGGTTGACTTCGACTTCGCTCAGTCACCGGCTCCATCCTTTGGTCCCTGGTTGCTGTTCTTCGCCAACAAGGATGTGCTGAAACTCATGTTGCCTGCCCGCCAAAAGCAGTCAGCTGCGTTCCCATGTCGGTTGACTTCGACTTCGCTCAGTCACAGGCTCCATCCTTTGGGCCTTGGTTGCTGTTCTTCACCAACAAGGATGTGCTGAAACTCTGTGTCATCCGCATTCCTTTTTTCAATCACCCTCTGCGTTCTATAAATTATTTAGTAGTTTTATCATGATTAATTAAAAAGAATATGATCCGGAAATCACTCCTTCTCCTGGCATGCGTGTCAGTGAGCTCAGCGCTCAGCGCCCAGGGAAATTTTATCAAAGACAGTCTCGATACGTATATCAACCGTGAAATGAAGCGCTGGAACCTGCCGGGCATGGCTATTGCCATCGTAAAAGACGGGAAGGTGCTCCTGGCGAAAGGCTACGGCTATGCCGACGTCAAAACCAAAAAGCCGGTGACCGAAGAAACGGTCTTCCAGATCGCCTCCAATTCCAAAGCCTTTACAGGCACTTCCCTGGCCTTATTGGAACATTACCAAAAGCTCGGGCTCAACGATAAGGTGAAAACCTACCTGCCGTATTTTAAGATGCAGGAAACCTGGAAGACGGACCAGATCAGCATTGCCGATGTCCTGACCCACCGCATCGGTTACGAAACCTTCCAGACAGATCTGGTCAACTGGGCCACCACGCGTACACGCAAACAGCTGATCGAGAACATGGTGAATGTGACTCCCAAATTTGGCTTGCGCGAAACCTACGGCTATTGCAATATGGGCTACCTGGTGGCAGGTGAGATCATTCCGGCGGTGACAGATACCAGCTGGGACGATTATATCCGCTACCACTACCTGCTGCCTTTGGGAATGAAGCAAACGGTAACAACTTATGAAGAGTTTATGAATGCGTCCAGAACACCGGCGGCTTCCAAAGCCTATACGCTCATCAACGAGCAGGTAGGGGAGATCGTTCCTGCCAACGTGAACAGCCTGGCACCTGCGGCGGGCATCAGCTCCAGTGTGAGCGATCTCAGTAAATGGGTGATGATGCAGCTCGGGAACGGAATGTATAACGGGAAGCAGGTGATCCCGGCGGAGGTGATCGCCCGAACGCGTGAATCGTTTTTTATCGATGAGCCGGTGAGCCGCAAAGGCAATAATTTCAATACCTACGGCCTCGGCTGGTTCCTGAAAGATGCCTATGGGAAGAAAGTGGTGACCCACGACGGTGGTGCGAACGGCTTTTTAAGCAAGACGGTGCTGATCCCCGAGGAGAACGTTGGTTTTGTGATCCTGACCAACAGCGACGCCCAATACCTCTATGAAGCCCTTGGCAGGCAGCTCACCGACGATCTGCTGGGCAAGCCTTACAATAATTACAGCAAACAGTATTATGCTTTTTTTGAGAAGAACCACGCCGAGGAGCAGCAGAAGATCAGGGAGCTGAGGGCTTCGGCCGCAAAGTATAAACCTGCAAAAGACAGCTATACCAGGCTTTCAGGAGTGTATACCAATAAAGTATATGGCCACATTACGGTGGTGGGAAAAGAAAAATCGGCCGAGGTGAGTTTTGAGTTTCACCCGCAATACACCGGTACGATCCGCTTTCTTAATGAGGTGGATGCTCTTATTGAATACAACGATCCTACGCTGGGCTCGCACGCGATCAAGGTAAAAGACAATACGGTCGAGATCAAGGTGAGTGAGTTCATCGATATGGATCCGTATATTTTTACAAAAAAATAGGAGGACGAAGATTTAGCTGGAATTTCAGCTAACGGTCATTAGTGGCCCGCCCGGGCGCCCAAAAGATGGAGTTGTATCCAAACGGCTATTTATGGAATTCGTTCAAATAGGAAATAAAGTGTATCTTTACACCTGAAAAACAAAAAACAGTTCTTTCACATTTTGGGCCCGACCGGTTTTGACAGCGAGCGCGGTTGATAAGTAAGCAGGTGGTGCGTTGTGACTATGGCACCTTAAAATCAACTCTCAAACTTTTATTCGGCGAAGAGAATTCTTACGCTATGGCTGCTTAATCTAAGATCAAGCAACCTTTGCAAACCCCGTAGCACCGTTGCTTAGCGACGGGAACTTTGCATCATAAATTAGCAACTTGTTTCAGTGATGATGTTATCTGAGGCAATACTAGCATCTACGTTTAAGTTTGGTATGAATATACGCCTGACTTAAGCCGACAACCAAGTATGTTCTAAACTTTGTAGAAAGCTTATTAATTCCTTGTTTGGACGAGAGTTCGAATCTCTCCGGGTCCACAATACATACAAAAAGTTCAGCCGGATGGCTGGACTTTTTGTTTTTTATGCCGCGTATGAAAGCCCGTTGCAGCAAGGGGACTTTTGTATGTTGACTTTCGCATCGGAGGGTTTAGCAGAGCTAATCTTTTTTATATCACGCCCTGTTGCGCAGGCGCAGGGTGCTTTGGTAATAAGCGTATGAAGACAGGTATTGCCTGAAAAGAATTGTATTTTTACCTGAAATATGATGAAATGAAAGTATATACGGATCTTAAAGAATTACATACCACTGCCTATGAGGCGCTTTTAAAAAGATGCAATGCCATTGGTTCTTTACGCTTACTGATGATCATCATTTCATTGCTGGGCCTCATCGGTTATTTTAAGACAAAAAACGATCTGTTCATGATTGTTTTCATCCTGACTCTGATTTGCTTTTTTATCCTGGTGAAGGTACATGGGAAAATGCTCTGGAAGGTCAGGGTAAAGAAGGAGCTAATCGCTATTAACCAAAGGGAAATTGATTTTCTTTCGGGGAAAGACATTCCTTTTGAGCATGGTGTGGAGTATACCGATGCATCGCATCCTTATTCATTTGATCTTGATATCTTCGGCAAAAACTCCTTATTCCATTTTTTGAACAGAACACAAAGCTATATCGGGAAAAAAGCCCTGGCGGAATCATTGCTGAAGCTGCTTCCCGATTCCCGCATCGTCTCTACCCAGGAAGCGATAAAAGAGTTGACACCTAAGATTGAGTTCAGGCAGGACATCTCCGTGCTTGCCGGATTTACAAACGATAGCAAAAGCGATCATGATTTTTTATTGCAATGGGGAGAACATACCGGGAAGGAGAGTTCACCGGGGATGGTAATCTTATCCTATGTATTTCCGTTTATCACCTTATCATCTATTGTTTTGTATGTTGTGATTGGAAATGATTTCTTCTACCACCTGGCTTCTCTTTCCTTTATGGTCAATTTGTTTATCCTGTATTTAAATTATAATAAAATCAGAAAGGAGATCCGGACCCTGGAAAAAGCCCATCTTGCGCTCAGGCATTATGGTTTAATCATTGAGAAGATCGAGAAGGAAACATTTTCGGGCAGCGAGCTGAATCACCAAAAAGAATTGCTCTCCTACAAGGGTATTCAGGCCAGCGCCCAGTTGAAGCACTTATCGGGCTTATTGGATAAGCTAAACCATATTAACAATGGGATTGCCGCCATCGTTTTAAATGGGTTGTACTTATGCCATCTGCACTTATTCAATTCCTTAATGAAATGGAAGAAGCAGTATTCCTCTCAAATAGCTATCTGGCTTGAGGTTATCGGCGAATTTGAGAAATTAAATTCTTATGCTAATTTTTCATTTAATAACCCTGAATTTGCATATCCTGAGCTCAATGCCGATCTTAAACTGAAGTTTAAGGATCTGGGACATCCGCTTATTCCTGAGAAGCACCGGGTTTGTAATGATGTGGGTTTTGTCAATCATAAATTTATCATCCTGACAGGTTCTAACATGGCGGGCAAAAGCACTTTCCTGAGGACATTAGGCGTTAATATGGTGTTAGCCGGAGCAGGATCGCCTGTTTGTGCAGCTTCCGCAGAGGTCCATCCGTTACACGTATTGGTGTCGATGCGGCTTTCAGATTCGCTGCATGAAAACGAGTCTTACTTTTTTGCTGAAATAAAGCGCTTAAAAGAAATACTGGATAAATTGAAAGAGGAAGTGTGTTTCGTTATTCTTGATGAAATCCTGAAAGGAACAAATTCTGAAGATAAAAGAACAGGGACTGTAGAAATAGTCAAGCAAGTGATGTTAAAAGGCGGGATCGGCGCCATTGCTACCCATGACCTGAAAATATGTGAAACAACTGCCGATTATCCGACGTACCTCACCAATAAATGTTTTGAAGTGCATGTCGTTAACGATGAGCTGTCATTTGACTATAAGCTGATGGACGGCATTTGTAAAAACAAAAGCGCTACCTTTTTAATGAAGAAAATGGATATCATTTAAGCTCAGCGTTAAGCCACTAGTCATCCGCGCCAATCCGGGATAATTCCCGGAGTACTTCTTCCTCACTCATTGCTTCTATTCGTAACAGCTCTTTCTCCAATCGGTTTCTGCTAATCGGTAAAAACTTTTTATAGATCGCACTCTCATTTTCCAGATCATTCAATGAAAGCAATTTGGCATCAGCATCCGGATTAGAGATGTGGAGAATGTAAAATTTATCTTTTTCCAGGTACGCATGTGCCGATAGCTCAATGTCCTGTTTCGCCTTATTGAAATAGCTGTTGTCCCTTTGTAAGGTTGGTAAGAGATGTGCAGATAATTTAGCAATCGTATCAAATTCTAAGATCTGCTTGAAATTCACCTTTGTTTCAAACTCCTTTTCTATAAAGTTTATGACTTTGGTAAGCAGCAGTGAATTGGCGCCCAGATCAAAGAAAGAGGTCTGTACATCTACAGCTTCCGTTTTTAATAATGCTTTGAACACCGCGGATAACCGGAATTCAATCTCAGTATCCCATAAGATCGTGTCCTGTTTGGCAGCGTTTGTGAAGTTGACCAGTCCCAATAATGCTTTGTGATCAACTTTTCCGTTTTGTGATAAAGGAAACTTTTCCAGCTTTATATAGTAGGAAGGCACCATATAGCCTGGAACCAGGCCTTTCAAATGGGCCTTCATCTCCTCATCCCCGATGTCTTCATTGGATTGGTAAAAAACCACAAGCTCTCTTTGAAAGCCTGTTACGTAAGGAGCGATAACCTTCACCATCGCCAGTTTGCTTAGCTGGCTTAAACCCGCTTCAATTTCACCTAATTCGACCCTGTAGCCCCTGATTTTTACCTGGTCATCTTTTCTGCCTGAAAACTCTATGAAATTTTCTTTTTTAAACCTGCCCCGGTCACCTGTTTTGTAAAGCCTTCCGAATGGGGGCGTATGAATAAATGCATTTTTGGTTAGTTCAGGAGCATGATAATATTCAGCTGCCAGGCCTGTGCCTCCGATATACAAATCTCCTTCAACATCAACAGGACAAATCCGCCGGTTGTAATCCAGTACGTAAAACTGCTGATTGGCCAGCGGGTAACCGTACGGAATGCTTCTCCATTCTTTTTTTACCTCATTCACAGGATAGTAAATAGACCAGATAGAGGCCTCGGTAGCGCCTCCCATGCTTATCAGAGCTGCATTCGGGCAGCTTTGTTTTATGGCAGGAGGAAGGTCTAAGGGAATCCAGTCGCCGCTTAAGATCACTAATCTCAAATCCGGAAAAGTGTCGTTTGAGAGGCCGCTTATCCGCTCAAGCGTGTTTTTCATAATAGCCGGTACGCTGTTCCATATCGAAATATGCTCTTGACGGATTACATTTAAGACGGCTTCTGCATCCCTTTGGTCATCAATAAGTACAAGGGTGGCCCCGGCCGATAGCGTTCCAAAAACATCATACACGGAAAGGTCGAAGCTGAAAGACGATAAGCCGATGACCTTATCGTTTTTGTTTACCTTAAACCTCTGGTTTAGATCAAGCAGGGTATTGCAGACGGCTTGATGTTGAATTAAAACGCCTTTGGGACGCCCGGTGCTGCCGGAGGTATAAATAATATAGGCCGGTTGAGCAGGAAGGATCGCCGTGCTGACCTTTTTTCTGCCATCGCTGTATTTCATTGCCTCTGCCAGGTCGCCTGATGAGAGTACGACGTTACAGTCACTGTTATGGATGATGTAATCCCGTCTGTCTTCAGGGTAAGCAGGGTCGATAGGCACATAGGCCGCGCCGGTTTTTAGAATCCCTAATAAATAGATAACCGTTGCCGGATGACGTTCGCCGTATACACCAACAAAGTCTCCGGATCTGACTCCTTTGCCAATCAAATAATCTGCTACCGCATTGGATTGTAGGTCGAGATCCTTGTAGCTGATCGATTCATCATGCATCTTCACGGCAATTTGTTGCGGAAAAGCAAGACACGATGCTTCAAACAGTTCAACTAAATTACTTGCCGGAATATCAGACCAGGTTTCGTTATAGATTTTCGTTTTTTCAATAAGCGATGGAACAGAGGGTAAGCTGCCGGAGTATAAGTTGTTTCCGATATGTTGAATTAAGTCAACATATTGTTTGAACATCTGCTGGATCTGCTCCTGCTCAAATAAATCTTCGGCATAATCCCATTCCACCAGCAGCTTATCTTTCAGCGAGACGGCTTTATTATCAATAAATACCTGGGATGTCTGGGTAATGCTTTGCTCATAATTTGAATCGAGCTCATCTATGGTGTTTTCATCGCTTTGCCCCGTAATGGATAATGCGCTGGTAAATACATAAGGAAAAACAGTCTGTTTGCCTAAGTGATGGTGTTTTGAAAATTCGCGGATGAAATGAATGCCATCATAATGTTTATGGTGAAGCGCATCCCATAATTCAGACTGAACAGCCCTGGTTCTGCTCCAGATATCGTGGTTCTCCGAAAGATCGGTGCCTAAGATCATAATCGTTGTAAAATCACCTAAGATGCTGTCAATGTCCTCATGAAGAGGAAGCCTGTTGGCAACCGTTAAATTGATGGCCAGTTTTGGCTGATTGCTCCAGTACGACAGCACTTCCATATAGACGGTCGACAGAAGTGCGGTCGTGGTTACTTTGTGTAGCCTGCACAAGTCCTGAATTGTGTTCCAGGTATTCCGGTCGAAGGTGGTGAATAAGCGCTTGAAGGAAGGTGTGGCAATCTTATCCGGGCTTTGTTTTAAGCTTAGCTTTGGAGATTCGGGAAAATCCGGGATTTTGTCCAGCCAGTAGCTGCGGTCACGTTCATATACCGGTAATTGTTCAATCTCTTTGAGCTTAAGAATATAATCTCTGAACGTGATTTTTAGTTCAGGCAATTCGGCATTCACGTCAGCATATAAGCGTTCAAATTCGGAGTTCAGGATCATGGTGCTGGTCATGTCCACGATCAAAGGATCTATCCCGTAAAACAGCTTATAGATAGTGGGTTTTATTTTTAATGCTTTAATTTCAAACAAAGGCCATTGATCCGGCTGAAAAACGAAATGAGACATCCTGTTACGGATCCGGCGTATTTCTTTCTCCTGCTCTTCAGGGGAAAGGGAAGAGATGTCATCATGTTCAACCACGTATTCCGGAATATAGGGCAGGACCTGTTGGGTTCCGTTAAAACTGAATATGGTCCTTAGCATAGGATGCCTCGCAATCAGCTTGTTGACAACCACCTGCAGTCTTTCTATGTCTATCGCAAGATCCGTTTCCACATAAGCATGAGAAGAGCCTCCTCCCATCTCAAATTCATTTTCCCTGCCCCACAAATAGGCCAGCTGAACCTGGGTCATTGGAAAAGGCTCTTCTTTTGCAGCCTCATCGGGTGTAATGACTGAATAGACCGTTTCTGCAAAGTTTACCGAATCAATTTTATGAGCTAATGTTTGTAACGTTGAATCCGTTAAGATGTCTTTAATAGATAGATCTACGTTAAATTCATGATTGATGGCAGCGGTTAATTTGATGACTTTTAAGCTGTTCCCGCCTAAGTCAAAAAAGTCATCGTGAAGACTTACCTGCTTCCTGGAGAACAGATTTTTCCAGAGCTTGGAAAGCTTAATTTCCGTTTCCGTCCTGGGACTTAAATAACCGGCGCCGGTATCCGAGCTTGTTTCAGAAAGGTGTTGTAATGCTTTCAGATCGAGCTTTCCGTTATCATTAAGGGGAAACTCATCGAGGATCAATACCTGGTTAGGCACCATAAATTCCGGCAGTGATTTTCTGAGAAATTCCTGTACCGCCAGCCTGTCTGTTTTTTCTTTTGTGGTGATATAGGCCACCAGCTCCTTATCGTCGGACGTTTCGCCTTTCACCAGCACGGCTGCATTTAACACGGCTTTGTGTTTGAGAAGCGCATTCTTAATTTCATCAGGCTCTATTCTGTAGCCCCTGATTTTTACCTGGCTGTCGTTTCTACCGATAAATTCAATGTCCCCGCTTTCCAGCCATCTTCCCAGGTCACCCGTTTTATACAAGCGGTCGCCCGGCCTGAATGGATTATCCAGGAATCTTTCCCGGCTTAGCTCCTCCCGGTTCAGGTAGCCCAGCGCCACGCCATCGCCGCCGAGGTAAATCTCACCGGTAAGGCCTATTGGTAATAAAGATCTGTCGGGCCCCAAGATATAAACCTGTGTGTTTGAGATCGGCTTTCCAATAGGGATGACCGCTTCATCCCCTTTGATGAGATAGGTGGTCGAGAAGGTGGTGTTTTCCGTAGGGCCGTAGCAGTGGATGATTCTGAGTTCCGGATAGTGCTTCGCCAGTTTATGGGCATGAACAACCGATACCTTATCGCCGCCGGTGAGCAAGGACTTTAAGCCTTTGAACACTCCCGGATCCGTATCGACGAGTTTGTTGAACCACCCTGACGTGCAGAACATGGTATTCACTCCCTGGCTTGTGATTTCTGCGGCCAGGAGCTTTGTGTCCAGCAGGGTGTTCTGCTCACAGATCACTAATTTTCCTCCGTTGAGCAAAGCGCCCCAATAGTCAAAGGTGCTTGAATCAAAGGAGACATTGCCTGTAGACAAGATGGATTCCTCTCCTGAAAACAGCACATAGTTATCCGACTTAACCAGTCGGACAACATTCCTGTTCGTCACGATCACGCCTTTGGGTGTTCCGGTTGATCCGGAGGTATACATAATATAAACCGGCAATTCCGCCGGGCATGCCAGGGCCGGCGTATCGGAAGGTAAGGCGTCGGCGTGATGTAAAAAATCCTGCAGCACCTCCCGGTTGATGGTTAATCCGGCATTGCTATCCGTGGTGATAAAGCTGACCCTTTCCTGCGGGTAGTCGGTGGATATAGGCACATACACCGCTCCCGCTTTAAGGATTCCCAGCAGCACACCCGGTAACTGTAAGCTGCGGTCAAGGAGCACCGCCACCCTTTG
>CALRIU020000040.1:0-34119 GCA_943362175.1 Hydrocarboniphaga daqingensis
GTTGCATCGCTCACATCGAACTTACAGGTGTTGTTATAGTCCAGAACTTTGATCAGGCACTGGTTGCTCGGGATGTTCGGAACAGACCACGCATAGGCATTGCCGGTAATATTGCTGGTGATGTTCGTCCAGCTCGATCCGTTGTCTACAGAGTATTGCAGGTAATACTGGCCGCTCGCGCTCGGAAGGTTCGTCCAGCTGATCGTATACGTCGACAGACCTACCATGCTCTCTCCTCCGTTGGGAGACGTCACGGTAATGTCGTTGCTCGGAGCGATCGTGAAGTTCGCATCGCTCATATCCCCCAAAAGGGTCCCGTAGTAATCGCTCACCCGGATGCGGCACTGGTTGCTGTTGATACCGTTGGGAACCTGCCACGCATAGCTGGCCGTCAGGCCGCCACCAGGATTGTAATAGTTGGCTATCGGTAACCAGGTGCTCCCCCCGTTGATGCTATAGTCCAGGTTGTAGCGGCTGTTGCAGTTCGTACGGTTCCAGGTAATGTTATAGGTGCTGCAGCCATACCAGGTCTCGCCTCCGTTGGCGCTCGTTACCGTGATCGCAGGGGCGATCGTAAAGGTCGTATTGCTCACATCGCTCACGCTCAGGCTAGAGGTATTGCTCGCCCTCACCAAACAGGTCGTACTCGACACATTAGGAACTGTCCAGCCATAGCTCCCGCTGTTGCCCGTGTTGGTTACGATCGTCGTCCAGGTCGAACCGTTGTTCAATGAGTATTCCAGACGAACGTTCGAGAAGAATGTGGCCGTGTTCCACGTAATGTTATAGGTGCAGCTCTGCTGAAGCGTCTCTCCTCCGTTTGGTGTTATCAGGATCGGCTGTGCAGGGGTGATGGTGAAGGTCGAGGCACTGATGTCCTGCATGCAATTCTGCACATAATCCTGCACGCGCACCAGGCAGTTCGTGGAAGGTATATTAGGAACCGTCCAGGCATACACACCGGTAGAATTGGCATGGTTCGTCACGATGTTTGTCCAGCTAGAACCTCCGTCGGTGGAGTACGCAATATTATAGGTATTGGAAGTACCTAAGGCATTCCAGGTAATATTATGAACAGTGGCGCCCTGCCATACCTCACCTCCGTCAGGAGAAGTCAACACGATCGGGATGTTGATAGTAAAGAATGCATTGCTCTGATCAACGGTGGAAGCATTCAGGGCATCATACACCCGCATCAATACTGTGTTCGACTGTACGTTAGGCACCGTCCAGTTAAATTGTCCGTTGGTTGACAAAAAGTTACTGGCTACCGAAGTCCAGATCGTTCCGCCGTCCAATGAATAATCAATGTTCCAGTAATTGGAAGGACTTCCGGTTTGTGTCCACTTCACCGGATACACCTGGCAGGCAGCCAATACCTCGCCCCCATTGGGCTGCGTAATGGTAATGGATTGTGCTCCGGCAACATAAGCGGAGAGTAAGGAAATGAAAAGTAAGAGTTTTTTCATATTGTATAAACATTAAAAGGGGTCGGGGCTTTCTATATATTAAGCATTAACACAATGATTCAGATTGCCTTGGTACGTTGCTTTATTTGGTTCTTTAAACACATTTCTTTAGAAACCGGGACCAAATGTATTGAAAATAACAAAAACCCTGAGGCATTTAACATACAGGCGATCTGAAAAATCCACTCGAAAATAGATATTCGGGCCGACATTAAAGCGTTCAGTGTATATCCGCGCAGATTGAATGAACTTGTGTCAGAATCGGCTGATTATCCGTAGAGCTGCATGGCAAGCCCATAACTCTATAAAACAAGCCTGTGCTGTGTCCATAAAAAGAATGATGTTATTGGACGATCACTTTTTTAGTGAGGGCCTTCTGCCCGTCCCTGCTTTCCAGCCTTAAGACATAAACTCCTTTACTGCAGGAAGACAGATCGATGCGAATGGTCGTGTTAAAGCTGCTACCCGCATACACTTCTTTTCCGAACATATCGTATAGCCTGAAGATGACTTCCTCGCCGTTATGATCGTTCCTGGCAATTGTAAGAAGATCGCTCACCGGGTTCGGAAAAACCATGATGTTGTCTGCCAATTCCTGCTCTTCTACTCCTACGCCATTGACGTTGGTGGAATTAAAAAAAGCAATGCCCCCGGCATAGTTGCCCAGGATCATATCGGGCTTGCCGTCGCCGGTAACATCATCACAATGGAAAGAGCAGCGTGTGCCTTCATTGATCTTATACAAAGCGGTATCCACCCGGTTGAAGCTTCCGCCGAGGTTTCCATCAATCTGATCGTATAAATAGATATTGCCGGCCTCGCTTCCTACCATAAGCTTGGTGACACCGCTTGCACTGAAGGCAAAGGGTGTGCTAAAGCCGGTTAAGAAACCATAGCTTTTCACATCCACATTTCCAAAAGAGGCCGTTTGCAAAACAAAATTAGGAGCAGTGACGGTGCCGGTATTTTTCCAGTAAGCCAGCTTACCGTTCTGTGAGCCGATCAGCAAATCGAGCGTGCCGTTTTTATCAATGTCATATAACTGGGGGTAAGCAAAATTTCCGACGTCGATGGTCTGGTAGTTATTCACCGGGCTGCCAAATACAGCGGCATTTCCCGCTCCTGCGGTATTCTGAAAATAGGCCAGCTGCCCGTTGGCCTGCCCAACGATCAGGTCTTTATCACCGTCGCCGTCAAGATCACCAAAGGTCGGTGCCATGCCATACAGGTTGAATGCCGATAGGTTCTGATAATCCCTGGTAACCAGTGAAAAAGATGGAATCCCCACTGTTCCTGTATTCCGGTAATAAGCCACTTTCGATTTGTTGACGCCGCTGGTATAATAACCGAGGTTGCCCACAATGATGTCTTTTTTACCATCGGCATCGGCATCAAAAAATACAGGGTAAGCGCCTTCGCCCAACTCGATCATATCTTCCTGCAGAAAATTCTTTTTTTGAAGCACGAAATTGACTGTAGCTGTGGTAGAGGTATTCAGGTAATACCACACACTCTGGTAATTCTCCGAGCCGGCCACAGCATTAGGACTGGCAATGAGGTCTTTATTTCCATCGCCGTTTACATCCAGGTGATAGGTACATGGAAAGGCATTGAGCCTGATCACATCGGTACTCGCTTTGTTTGGATAATTGGGATACAGCTTGGTGGTATCGGTAATGTGTGCATTGGTCGTACTGCCTCCGTTCTCCACATAAAAGACATTGCTGCAGGACACATCCCCCATGATCAGGTCCTGGTCGCCATCACCATCCCTATCGAAACACATCAGGCAGGAGCCGGCGTGCAAGGGCTTGGAGCCGTCATTCCGGAGCGCCTGCTGGTATTGCCTGAGGTAAGGGCATTGGTTCAGGTTCACATCGCAGTTGTTTTCCTGCACATCTCCCCAGCAATCATCCACCATATCAAATACGAGGCTATCGGCCGTTCCGTAAAACTCCTTGCTCATGTTCTTATGGTACTCCATTTTGATTCCGAATACCGAATAGGTCAGAATGTCAAGATCTCCATCCCCGTCGATATCACCAATACCGGGCAGGGCAATGGAATTACAGTAGATGTTGGCCATATTGGGAGCGCCGTGCGGATTGTAATCGCTCCTAAGCTCGGAAGATACCAGGGAAAAAGTCAGGCCCGTCACCAGGGTGCTCGTATTCTTAAACACCCGGATCCCGCCGTTGTTGTTATAGGTAAAGAGGTCTTCCTTACCATCGTTGTTGTAATCAAAGAAAAGGGCCCAGTCGCTGACCGCCGGAAAACGGCCCTGGGCGGCATAATCGTGCTTGTACTTAGAGTTCCCGGCTGTACCGGCGTTGACGAAAGCCCGGAGCTTCCCCCCTGACCCACAGATCTTATCGTAGGCCACAATGTCTTTTTTTCCGTCGAGGTTAAAATCGATTGACGTAAATGAACTGAAATTGAGACCACCGGCCCAGGGGCTCAGTAGCCTGCTCCCATTCTCAAAAACAGGAATGGTATCACGGTAAACAGGATTCTGCGACATGGCTCGAAGGCCCAGCGCAGTTAAAATAATCATGAATTTCAAATGCCCCATATCTTGACAAAAATACGAATAAAAACGGGAGTTTCCAGCTAACTGACTAATTTTCAAGCATAAAAATATTTGCATCATATACGCCATACACGTATATTTGCACCCTTAATTTTATTTGTTAAATAATACCAATTTTATGCAAAACAAAGGTGCCATTAAAATTTTTGCTATTCTTTTAGCGCTCGCATGTATCTTCTATCTATCATTTACATGGAAAACAATCAGTGTAGAAAACGAAGCGAAGGAGTATGCCGAAAGCATTACCAGCTCTGCCACCGTACAGGCAGCAGCTAAGAAAAATGCCAAAGGAGATGTAGCTTACATCGACTCTATGAAAATAGCCCTGACCGACAGGTACCTGGATTCTATTAAAAAACAACCGGTTTATAACCTCATCATTGCCGATTACACTTACGAAGAGTGTAAAAAGCGTGAGATCAACCTCGGTCTGGATTTACGTGGTGGTATGAACGTAACCCTGGAGATTTCCGTGGCTGATATCGTGAAAAACCTGTCGAACCAGAATCCCGACAAAGCCTTCAACGATGCGATCAAAGCAACGACTGATAACCTGGGTAAAGGCAATAATGACGATTACCTGACCCTGTTTGAAAAGAAATATAAAGAAACCGCTCCAAACGGTAAGCTGGCACCACTGTTCCAGACTCCTGAATTAAAAGGAAAAATCAGTTACAACGCTACCAATGCAGAAGTGATTACCTTCCTGCGCTCAGTGGTAGACGAATCGATCTCCAACTCTGAGAAAACATTCCGTTCCCGTATCGACCGTTTTGGTGTGGCACAGCCAAACATCCAGAAACTGGGCAACACCGGCCGTATCCTCGTGGAGCTTCCGGGTGTAAAAGACAAAGAGCGTGTTCGTGAGTTATTACAGGGAACTGCCAACCTTGAGTTCTGGGAAACTTATGAGAACGGCGAAATAGGTAACATCCTGATGGGTGCCAACGAGAAATTATCGAAAGCGTTATATCCTGATTTCTCTGTTGCCAAACCGGATTCTGCTTCTACAGCAAAAGCCGATTCATCGAAAGCTGCCAACACAGCTTCTGTAGCAGCTGCTCCTGACACCACAAAAGCAACGGATGCGACCACGGTTGCAGCTACTGCGGCTCCTACCAACACAGCGGTTCTTACCAAACTCGATTCATTTATCCGCAGCGCTCCTTTAATTTATTTTGAAGGTGGCTATCCTCAGCCATTGAAAGCGGCTGTGAGCATGAACCAGAAAACAGGCCAGCCCGAGCAATTCAGGGAAGGACCGGTTGTAGCAATTGCTTACAACAAACAGGATACTGCCAAAGCCAACGCCATGCTCAGAAACCCGGCGCTGAAAGGCTATTTCCCTAACAAACTGAAATTCATGTGGGGTTACAAACCAAAAGAAATCAAGAATGAAGCGGGCGATGTGGTTGGTGAGTATTTCGAATTATATGCCATTAAAGTAACCAACAGGGAAGGTAAAGCGGCGATGTCCGGCGATATCATTTCCAGCGCACGTACTGATTTCGATGCGGAAAGCGGTGGTCACCCGTTCATTAACATGACGATGACCGGTGATGCTGCCACGCAGTGGGCCAAATTAACAAAAGACAATTCGCCTCAGGGTGGACAGAAAGGCCATTCGATTGCTGTGGTCATGGATAACATGGTATACTCTGCTCCAACCGTTAACGGCGAGATCAAAGGTGGAAGCTCCCGCATTACCGGCGACTTCACCGTAGAGGAAGCCAATGCCTTATCGGCTGTATTGAGCGCCGGTAAATTACCTGCTCCTTCCAGGATCGTTGAGGAAAGCGTGGTTGGTCCTACCCTGGGCCAGGAAGCCATCGACTCCAGCTTATGGTCTTTCGTGATTGCCTTATTGGTGATTCTCGTGTTCATGTACATGTACTACAACAAAGCAGGTATGGTGGCTAACATCGCGTTGATTGCCAACATGTTCTTTATCATGGGTATTCTTGCCTCCATGAATGCGGTATTAACCTTGCCGGGCATTGCCGGTATCGTCCTCACGATTGGTTTGGCGGTGGATGCGAACATCCTCATCTTCGAGCGTGTTCGTGAGGAACTTGCTTTGGGCAAAAACACACAAACAGCGATCAAAGAAGGCTTCAGGCATGCGATGAGCTCTATCATTGACTCCAACGCTACCCTGGCGATCCTCGCGATTATCCTCATGGTGTTCGGTTCAGGCCCTGTGGCCGGTTTCGCTACGACCTTGCTGATCGGTATCGGAGCGTCTTTATTCTCTGCGATCTTGATTACACGTGTGATCTTCGAATGGATGCTGGACCGCAAACAAAGCATTCCATTCGACAATAACGTAACAGCGAATGCCTTCAAAAATGTCGCTTTCGACTTTGTAGGCCGCAGGAAAGTGTACTATATGATCTCTACACTGATCATTGTATTAGGGGTTGTTTTCTACTTCAAAAACGGTGGCTTCAACTTAGGCGTTGATTTCAAAGGTGGACGTACTTACCAGGTGCGTTTTGAAAAAGACATGAACACGGAAGACGTGAAACAGGCTTTAAGCGCCAAGTTTAAAGATGCGGCACTCGAAGTGAAAACGGTAGGAAGTGCCAACCAGATGAAAATTACCACGACGTACAGGGTAACCGACAATTCAACGACGGTAGACAGCGAAGTGGAACAAACACTGAACGAGGGCCTGAATACCCTGAACGTGAAACACGAGATCGTGAGCCAGCAGAAAGTAGGTCCTACCATTGCCACCGACATTTTATACGGTGCTTACGGAGCGATCCTCTTCTCTTGTATCGTGATGTTCATCTACATCGTGGTGCGATTCAAAAAATGGCAATATGGTCTGGGTGCGGTTGTGGCTTTATTCCATGACGTGCTGGTTGTATTATCGTTCTACACGATCCTCGATGGCGTGGTTCCTTTCTCCCTGGAGATCGGACAGGATTTCATCGCGGCGATCTTAACGGTAATGGGTTACACCATGACGGAAACGGTGGTAGTGTTCGACAGGATCCGTGAGCGACTGGCAGAAAGCGGAAAAGCAGATGCTACCGGCGCTGAGCGTAACGTGTTGATCAACTATGCTCTGAACAGTACCTTAAGCCGTACGATCCTGACCTCCTTAACCGTATTCTTCGTGTTATTGGTGATCTTCATCTTCGGTGGGGAAAGTATCCGCGGATTCATCTTCGCCTTATTGATCGGCCGTATCATTGGTACTTATTCATCCTTATGTATCTCAACCCCTATCGTGGTTGACTTCCAATCCAGGAGCGATGAAAAACCATCGGTTACTCCGGCGAAAGCTTAATCAATTTTTAACTATCCTGAAAACGTCCTGCCCCAACCGGCAGGACGTTTTTGTTTTGAGTGTTTTCCGGTACTTCGACTGCGCTCAGTAGCCGGCACTGGCATGAAAGATAAACAGCTTGCCCCTGCCCGACTCTGTCATTCAAGCGGTCGGAGGAGCAAAACATTGTGGGTGATAGTTCTATAAACATAATACACCTATTTGCTCCGGAGGAACAATATGTTTATAGAAAACAGGCGCCAAAGACCTACACGCTCCAGAGGAGCGTTATGTTGTTCTGATTACCCTATTGCTTCTATGACTATGCAACAAGCACCAATTCGGAGACTTCGGGAGCCTCAATCTCCGAAGCTTCTACCGCCACCACCTCGTTTAGAAAAATTCTGAAATCTTTCGGAAGAAGGTGCTGTTTTCCTTCGTACCTTTAAGCTTCGATGATCCTGGAAAGCTTATCCCTAATCAATTTCAAAAATTACGACGAGGCCCAGTTGAAATTTTGCCCAAAATTCAACTGCTTTGTGGGCAATAATGGTATGGGAAAAACCAACCTGCTGGATGCCATTCATTACATTTCCTTTTGCAAAAGTTTCTTCAACGCATCGGATAGCCAGAATATCAAATACAACCAGCCTTTCTTTGCGATCCAGGGCTGGATCAATAAGAACGGGGAAACGCACGAGATCTATTGCGGCGTGAAACGCAACCACAAGAAGCAGTTCAAGCACAACAAAAAAGAATACGAGCGCCTGTCGGAGCACATCGGCCTCTACCCTTTGGTGATGATCTCTCCTTCGGATATCGAGCTCATCTGGGATGGCAGCGAAGTACGCCGCCGCTTTATGGACAGCATCATTTCGCAGTACGACAAAGCTTACCTCGAAAAGCTCATTGCCTGTAACCATGTACTGCAACAGCGTAACGCCCTGCTCAAGCACTTTCACGAAAGCCGCAGCTTCGACAGCATGAGCCTGGAGATCTGGGACGACCAGCTCATCCTGCACGGGGAGGCCATCATCCATACGCGCAAAGCGTTCCTGGAAGAATTTATTCCCCTGTTCAATAAGAACTACCAGTTCATCAGCGGTAGCAAGGAAGAGGTAGCCCTGGTTTATGAAAGCTCCCTGAAAGACCGCCCGTACCGCACCGTGCTGCTTAGCAGCCTCGACAGGGACAGGGCCGTGCATTATACAACCACCGGCCCGCACCGCGACGACCTCGACTTTAAGCTGATGGGCAACAGCCTGAAAAAATTCGCTTCGCAGGGACAACAAAAGTCCTACCTGCTGGCCCTGAAGCTGGCGCAATTCGAATTCATCAAAGAAAAGAAACTCACCAAGCCTTTGCTGTTGCTGGATGATATTTATGATAAGCTGGACGAAACGCGCTTCCGGAAGCTGATCGAGCTGGTGAGCAACGATACCTTCGGGCAGGTGTTTATCACCGATACACACCCGGCACGGATCCGGGAATTGTTTAAACAGCAACAGGCCGAACACCTGATCTACATCGTGAATAACGGAGAGATAGAAGTCACTAACGAAGAACCGGAAGAACATGGCTAAGAATCACAACCTCATCAAACTGGGCGATGCGATTTCCCAGCTCTTCAAAGAGGAAAAGCTCGATGAAAAATACAGTATCTTTGCCATACGCAACGGCTGGGAAGGTATTGTGGGCACGCTGGTAGCGAAACATACCACACAGATCAACTATGCCTCGGGTATTTTGTTTGTGTCTATAGATTCGCCGGTGGTGAGAAATGAAACGGCTTACATGAAGGAAGAGATCATACGGAAAGTGAATACCTTTGTGGGAAAGCGCCTGATCAGGGAATTGGTGTTGAAGTAGAAGTGAGATTTAAGAATCCGATAACCCGGCGACTGAGCGGAGTCGAAGGCACCGCAGTCATGAACATAAAACACATTCCGCGAGATTTGCGGAAAACAATAAGAACAATAACCTCTGCGAGCCTGGCGCCTACTCTGCGTCCTCTGCGGTTAAGATAAAGAAGAAGAATGAAAACATTCAATGTCCCGGAGTTCTACAGGAGCCCGATCATTAGTAAAATAAAGGAATACCGCAAGGTACAGGATCCGCGCAAGAAAGATAACGCTCCTACCCTGCTCGATTTCGGGCCGGTGCAATACCTCATTGCACGCCATTTCGGGTTTTGCTACGGTGTGGAAAATGCCATCGAGATTTCCTTCAAAGCGCTGGAGGAAAATCCTGGCAAGCGCATTTTTCTGCTGAGCCAGATGATCCACAACCCGGATGTGAACCGCGACCTCACCGAGCGCGGCGTTCAGTTTTTGCAGGACACACACGGCGAGCAGCTGATCCCTTTCGATTCTTTGACTTCCGACGATGTGGTCATCATTCCCGCTTTTGGCGCACCGCTCAAGGTTATCGACCTGCTCGAAGCAAAGAACATCAAAACGGCGTCGTACAACACCACCTGCCCTTTCGTGGAGCGCGTCTGGAAAAAATCGGAATCCATCGGCAAGGATGATTTCACGATCATCATTCACGGCAAGCACAACCACGAGGAAACGCGCTCGACTTTTTCGCGCAGCGACCAGCACAGCCGCGCTATTATTGTACGCGACCTGGCTGAAGCCAGGCTGCTGGCGGAATACATCAAAGGTACAAAGCCTGCCGAACAGTTTGCCATCGATTTCAAAGGCCGCTATTCCAGCTCGCTCGACCTCAGCAAAGACCTTCAACGCGTGGGCGTGATCAACCAAACCACCATGCTGGCAACAGAAACCCAGGAGATCGCCGATTTCTTTAAGTCGGTGATGGTAGATAAATACGGTGCGGAACAGATTTCAGCACATTTCGCCGACACACGCGATACGCTTTGCTATGCCACTAATGAAAACCAGGATGCTACTTATGGCCTGCTGGCATCGGAAGCCGACCTGGCCATCGTGGTAGGCGGCTACAACAGCAGCAACACCTCGCACCTGGTAGAATTGTGCGAGCGCAAATTCCCGACCTATTTTATCTCCTCGGAGAAAGAGATTACAGACCGCTACACGATCCATCATTTCGATTACCCGAACAAAAAACATCTGATGAGCACGGGCTATCTGCCGGAAAAGCAGCCGCTGCGCGTCATCCTCACCAGCGGCGCTTCCTGCCCCGATTCGGTGATCGAGGGGGTGATTCATAAAATCAACAGCTTTTACGAAGGCATCCGCCCGGTGGAAGAAACCTTAAGCCGACTGAATTAAATGTTTGACAAACGCTACTGGAATGAAAGGGCGGAAAAGTATGGCCATACAGGCCATGCCGAGCCCTTCTACTATTACTTCGACCAGCAGGCCAGGCTGCTGGCTGTTGAAACATTGATCCGGCAGGCAAACATCAACCAAGAACAGGCACTGGATTTCGGCTGTGGCAGTGGCGATTTCACGGACCTGTTGAATCATCATTTCAAAACAACCTATGCTTACGACATTTCGGATGTGATGATCCGGCAGGTAAAACAACGCTTTCCTCAACCTACCGTTGTTGCTTCCGACCGGCTGGAAGAGGTGCTGGCTGATCGCCGCTTCGACCTCCTGCTCAGTGTTACGGTGCTGCAGACCTTCAGCGCGCCGGAGCTGGATCAAACGCTTTCCCTGTTGGCAGCGCATTTGTCGGAAAAAGGCCTGTTCATCGCAATGGAGTTTTTCACCACGGAAGCGCTCAACCGCCAGCTCGGCGAAACGAAAGCCACCGCGGAAGAATGGCGCGGGCTGCTGACAAAACACGGCCTGAAGATCGCAGCGCTGCCGGGATTTATCAATCCGCATCTGGCGCCTTCAAAATCATGGAATTCTTATAATAATAACCTATTTTTGAAGAGCTTAAAGCCGTTTAAACGCTATGCCTTTGCCCAGGCACAGTTTATCCGCTCCGCTAAAAAGATACTGAACCATTACAAGGACACCTTACCGGAAACGGGAAGCCCCTTGCATTTTTATACCATACAAAAAGAACAGGCATGCAATTAAACTTAACCAAACCACTGGCTTTCTTCGATCTCGAAACGACAGGCATTAATGTAGGCAGCGACCGGATCGTGGAAATTTCCATTGTGCGTGTTAACCTTGATAATTCTACGGATATTCTTACCAGGCGCGTCAATCCTACGATTCCGATTCCCGAATCTTCTTCCAAAATTCACGGCATTTATGACAAAGACATTGCCGATGCTCCCACCTTTAAGCAACTGGCGCCTCAGCTGGCACAATTCTTAGCGAACTGCGACCTGGCAGGCTTCAACTCCAATAAGTTCGACGTGCCGGTGCTGGTAGAGGAATTTCTCCGTGCAGAGATTGACTTCGATCTGAAGAACCGCCGGCTGATCGACGTTCAGAATATTTTCCACCTGATGGAGCCGCGCAACCTGAGCGCCGCTTACCGCTTTTACTGCGACAAAACCCTGGAGAACGCACACTCTGCGGAAGCCGACACCATCGCGACTTACGAAATTTTCAAAGCCCAGCTGGCACGCTATGAAGGACTGGAGCAGGTGGATGACAAAGGCAACAAAAGCATCCCGGTGAAAAACGATATGACGGTGCTGAGCGAGCTTACCGCCCGTAACAAAAATGCCGACCTGGCCGGAAGGATCGTCTTCAACGACAAAGGGCAGGAAGTCTTCAATTTCGGGAAGCACAAGGATAAGCCCGTGCGGGAGATTTTTGAGAAAGAGCCGTCCTATTACAGCTGGATGATGCAGGGCGATTTTCCGCTGTACACCAAAAAGATCATTACCCAGATCAGGCTGAGTATGAAGTGATGCTAAAAATAACAACCAAAATAGTTGTTCATTCCACGAAAAAATTCGCGACTTATTCTTTTACTGAGAAAGCCTGTTTTCTTTCGTGGATTTGTATCATTTTTGGTATGATACCGATGCTCATGGGCTTTGAACCCGGAGCACTTACAAAGATTTTAGGTGCTTTGGTCCTTATATTGATTCTAATAGGAACGACAGGCCCACTTTTTGAAACAGAGCCACTTTATGGAAAATTTACCGAAGACATAACGATTACAGAGGATGGAATAACTTATCAAAATAATTTCCATCCATTCAGTAGCCTGCAGGATTTTAAAATCGACATAAAATCCTTTTACCGGCAACTAACAGGTAAATCCTCTTGGGGACCAAAATATTTTCGGGGCATAAATAATAACATCTTCTTTATTTCAGAAAAATTGGTAGTTCATGAGCATTTTTTAATATCATCAGAAACACAATTTGATGCGCTACAGGAAATTGTTGATCAAGCTATCGTTAAAGAAAAATTACCTTTTAAACACCGCTACCTTGATATGGTTTCCGATACTTATAAACAAACGCAAGAATATGCACAGCTAATCAAAAAAATAAAACACAAAAATCCTACGTTTGTATCATAGATCATGCACGAGCTCGAACCTTTCTATAACTGGCAGCACCTGTACATCGCATCGGAAGATGAGTATTCGCCGTTTTATGGAGCGGAATACAGTGAGTTTACCTTTACCAATACGGTTTACAACTACTATATCCACCCGCAATGGGACGATATGGGCAGCGAAACGTTGTACCTCAAAATTCTGTTCGTGGATTACGAGGAGATGTTCGCCATCATTGAGCTGATCGGCGAATGGAACGATGCCATCAATAACGACATCATGCTTCTGAAGCGCGACATCATTGACGAGCTGGCTTACCACGGCATCAATAAATACATCCTCATCGGCGAAAATGTCCTTAATTTTCATCACTCCGACGATTCTTACTACGAGGAATGGTTCGAGGATGCGGGGGCCGACGGCTGGATCGCTTTCGTGAATTTCAGGGACCACGTACTTAAGGAATTCAAACGCGCCAACCTCGATTATTATTTTATTTCCGATGGAGAGCTCAACGACTTCGAATGGCGTAAGTTCTCGCCGGGACAGGTGTTCGGGAATATTTCCAAGATCATTTCGAAGCGCTTGTCGTAATTTGATTTTCCCGCAGATTTCGCAGATGCCGGGGATTCAGAACAGCGGAACAGATTAGCGCAATCGGCGAAATCTGCGGGCATTTACACAACTGCTCCTACCCTGTATCAAATGCTACAAAATATAGCACTTTCGCGTTTCCGGAGAGCGTACTTTTGTAGTCATGAAAATAAACCATCATGACGATGGATTGTTAATACTTAGATGCGTTGCGCATACAACAAAATTTTACCTTTAATACTTCTTAATTTTATAGACATTGGCACAGGAACAGGACATTACGACCTTAAACCCTAAGGAATATATCATCATCAAAGGCGCCAGGATGCACAACCTCAAAGGGGTTGATGTAGCACTGCCCCGCAATAAATTCATCGTCATTACCGGCCTTTCGGGCTCCGGCAAATCGTCCCTGGCCTTCGACACGCTTTACGCGGAAGGACAACGTCGCTATGTGGAGAGTTTATCCGCCTATGCACGCCAGTTCATGGGCCGTCTCGAAAAGCCAAAGGTGGATTACATCAAAGGCATCTCGCCGGCCATTGCCATCGAGCAAAAGGTGATCTCCCGCAATCCGCGCAGTACGGTAGGCACCATCACGGAAATCTACGATTATTTAAAGCTGCTGTACGCCCGCGTGGGCAAGACCTACAGCCCCGTTTCGGGAAAGCAGGTGAAGCGCCACAGTGTGAGCGACGTGGTGGATTTTGTAAATACGCTGGCCGACGAAACCAAGTGCCTCATCGTATCGAAGCTGATCGTTCCGAAGGACCGCAACCTGGAAAAACACCTCGAACTGCTCAACCAGCAAGGCTTTGCAAGGATTCTGGTAAACCATGCCATTGTGAAGATCAATGAGTTTGATGCGAAAAAATCCAAAAAAACGGATGTGATTTTCCTGCTCATCGACCGGATCTCGGTAGACCTCAGCGATGAGGATTTCCAGAACCGCGTGGCCGACAGTGTGCAGACTGCCTTTTATGAAGGCAACGGCGAATGCGACCTGATGATCGAGCGGGAAGATAAAAGCTACGATACGCATCATTTCTCCAACTTGTTTGAAGCGGACGGCATTAGCTTCGAAGAGCCTGACCTCAACTTTTTCAGCTTTAATAACCCGATTGGCGCCTGCAAAACCTGCGAAGGCTTCGGCAGCATCATTGGCATCGATCCCGACCTGGTAATCCCCAACAAAAGCGTGTCGGTATACGACAATGCCGTGGCCTGCTGGAACGGGGAAAGCATGAGCTATTACAAGAACCAGCTGATCAAGAATGCCCATAAATTCGACTTTCCGGTGCATAAGCCCATTTCCCAACTCACGAAAGCGCAGTATGAGCTGCTCTGGAAGGGGAACAGCCATTTTGAGGGCATCAACAGCTTTTTCAAAATGCTGGAAAAGGAAAGCTATAAAATCCAGTACCGGGTAATGCTGGCGCGCTACCGCGGAAAAACGGTATGCCCGGATTGCCAGGGGACACGCCTCCGCAAGGATGCCAATTATGTGAAGGTGGGCGACCGGGGCATTTCAGAACTGGTATTATTGCCGATTTCCGACCTGCGTGACTTTTTCAAAAAACTGAAGCTCAGCGAGCATGATGCTTCCATTGCCAAACGCCTGCTGGTAGAGATCAATTCCCGCCTGCAGTTCCTGGTGGATGTGGGCCTGAGCTACCTGAGCCTGAACCGCGTGGCCAATACCCTCAGCGGCGGCGAGAGCCAGCGCATCAACCTGGCAACCTCCTTGGGGAGCAGCCTCGTGGGAAGCCTCTACATCCTCGATGAGCCGAGCATCGGCCTGCACTCGAGGGATACGGAGCGCCTGATCGGCGTGTTGAAATCCCTGCAACAGCAAGGCAATACGGTGATTGTGGTGGAGCACGACGAAGACATCATGCTGGCAGCCGACCAGCTCATCGACATCGGACCGGAAGCCGGTACCAACGGCGGAACCCTGGTATTCCAGGGCGATCACAAAGCTCTCCTCAAAGACAGCAAAAGCTTTACGGCCAAATACCTGACCAATAAGCTCCGGATCGAAGTACCCAAAACACGCCGTAAGTGGAAGGAATTCATTGAAGTGAAAGACGCCACAGACCACAACCTGAAAAACGTAACGGTGAAATTCCCGCTGAATACCTTATGCTGCGTGACCGGCGTGAGCGGCTCGGGGAAATCAACCCTCATTAAAAAAGTGCTGTACCCCAATGTGCGCAAGCACCTCGACGGCTATTTCGACAAGGTGAAAAGCGACCGGATCTCCGGAAGCCTGAAAAGCATTCACAATGTGGAATTCATCGATCAGAACCCGATCGGGAAATCATCCCGCAGCAACCCGGTGACCTACACCAAGGCTTACGACGAGATCCGCAACCTCTTTGCCGACCAAGCGCTGGCCAAAGTCCGCAACTACAAGCCTTCCCACTTTTCCTTCAACGTGGACGGCGGACGCTGCGAGGTGTGCGAGGGCGAAGGCACCATTACCGTGGAGATGCAGTTCATGGCCGACATCCAGCTGGCCTGTGAATCCTGCCACGGCAAGCGCTTTAAGGCAGAAACCCTGGAGATCCTCTACAAAGGCAAGTCCATTTCGGACGTGCTGGAAATGACCATCGACGATGCCGTGGCTTTCTTCCACCAGGACGAGAGCAACCGCATCTGCAAAAAGATCGCCGAGCGTCTGAAACCCCTACAGGAAGTGGGCCTGGGCTATGTGCAGCTGGGGCAGTCCTCGAGCACGCTCAGCGGTGGCGAAGCACAGCGCATCAAGCTGGCCACCTTCCTGATCGGCGGAAGCACCACCACCAATACCCTGTTTATTTTTGACGAGCCTACGACAGGGCTTCATTTCCACGATGTGGCCAAGCTCCTGAAATCCTTTAACGCCCTGATCGACCGCGGGCATTCCATCATCGTGATCGAGCACAACATCGACGTGATCAAATGCGCCGACTGGATCATCGACATCGGGCCGGAAGGCGGCGAAGCCGGTGGAAACGTGGTGGCAGAAGGCACCCCGGAGGACGTAGCGAAGAGCAAAGCGAGTTATACAGCAAAATACCTAAAGGAGAAATTGTAGGGTGATAGGACAGATGGAACGCTGATAACGCTGATGGTTATGATCTGTAAGATTTAAAACAGGATTAAATTAATAGGTGAGGTTTTGTCTATGGTTACTTTCTGTTCCCTATCCATTCTTATGTGTCTATGTGTTTAAACTGTCCTAATCATTGCCTCTAATCTGCTTAATCCGCGTCATCTGCGTTCCATTATACCTGCATCTGTGTTCCATTCTATTCCACATCCGTGCTCCATCCTTCATAATTCTTTCAAAAACCTATTAACAAGGCTTTTCTATTGGCTAAATTATTCCGACCTTTGGCTTTTAGAATTCTACTTCTAAAAAAACATGCAATTAAAATACAAGTCTAAGCCCAAAGCCATCTTATTACTGGAAGACGGGAAAGTGTTCGAAGGCAAAGCTGCCGGAAAGATCGGAACCACCACAGGAGAAATTTGTTTCAATACCGGGATGACCGGCTACCAGGAGATTTTCACGGACCCTTCTTACTACGGGCAGATTGTGGTGATGAACAACGTGCATGTAGGCAACTACGGCATCGAGAAAGACGAGGTCGAGAGCGACAGCATCAAAATCTCGGGGATGATTTGTAAGAAATTCAACGACGGCTACTCCCGGAAACGTGCCAACGAATCATTGGAAGATTATTTCAAAAACGACGGCATCGTAGCCATCAGCGATGTGGACACGAGGGCCATTGTTCGCTACATCCGCGACAAAGGCGCGATGAACTGCATCATTTCCTCCGAAAACACCGATCTCGAAGACCTGAAGAAACTCCTGGCGAAAGTCCCTAAAATGGAAGGCCTTGAGCTTTCTTCGAAGGTAGCTACCAAAACGCCTTACGAGGTCGGCGATGCCAGCGCAGCCTTTAAAGTGGCGGTCATCGATTTCGGCACCAAGAAAAATATTTTACGCTCCCTGGCCGAAAGAGGCTGCTTTTTAAGGGTGTTCCCCATGAAAACACCTTTGAAAGAGATCCTCGATTTTCAGCCGGACGGCATTATGCTGAGCAATGGCCCCGGCGATCCGGGCGTGATGACGGAAGAGATTGCTTTGGTGAAACAGCTCGTAGATACCGGGAAGCCTGTTTTCGGTATTTGCCTGGGACACCAGCTCTTGGCTGAATCGCAAGGCATTAAAACCTATAAAATGCACGCCGGGCACCGTGGCATCAACCACCCGGTGAAAAACCTCATTACCGGAAAAAGCGAGATCACCTCTCAAAACCACGGCTTTACAGTAAAAGCGGAGGACATCGGCAAAAATCCGAACATCGAGATCACGCACGTGAACCTCAACGATGCGACGATTGAAGGAATCCGCCTGAAAGACAAACCGGCATTTTCGGTGCAATACCACCCGGAAGCCTGCCCCGGCCCTTTCGACTCCCGCTACCTCTTTGATGATTTCGTAAGCAACATGAAGGCTGCGAAAAAGTAGTTTTCACCAACGGCCCCTTCGTCCCGAAAGCTATCGGGACCGCTCAGAGGGGCGTTGGCAATTTTCCTCTATGCCTAAAAGAACAAAGATCATCGTCATTGCAGGCATTTTGCTGGTTGTGGCCTTTGTGTCTTTTCTGTTACTGAGAAAAGTCAATCCCAATCCTCAGTACGAGATAGGCCAGGTACTCGACAGCCTTAACGGCGTGAAAGTATACTACAACGGCGGCGTGGGCCATACCGGGAAACGCAACACCGCGGCAGACGGTTACAACATCGGGATTACCTACCAGTGCGTAGAGTTTGTGAAGCGCTATTATTACGAGTACTATCACCATAAAATGCCCGATTCTTATGGCAATGCCAAAGACTTTTTCGACAGCTCCGTCAAAGACGGCCGTATTAATAAAAGCCGCGACCTCCTGCAATTTACCAACCCCAGCCGGTACAAACCGCAAGTGGGCGACCTCCTTATTTTCGACGGGCATGGCGGCAATCCATACGGACACGTGGCTATCGTATCTGCTGTGAAAGCCGGCGAGATCGAGATCATCCAACAAAATCCGGGGCCTTTTGCTCCTTCCCGCGTCACCTTCGATCTGGACTCTACGGCTGAAGGCTTTAAGATCGGGCATGAGCGCTTATTGGGTTGGTTAAGGATGAAACAACAAAATTCTTAAAGAAAAGCTCTTTAAGAATTTTGTTATGATTTCCCTCTCAACTCATTTAATAGGAGTTGTAAAACACATTGGTATGATACCAGCTTTGGTCAATTTTTACGCCGTTCCAATCTCCTGTGGCCGGGCTGGAAGCGCTGCCATCGCCATTGGTATCACCGCCGTGGGCATCATCTCTTAAGGATGTAAAAACAGCAGAAGGGTCTATGGCAAAATTTGCTGCATATCCTGAAATACCATAGCCACCACCAACAGGAATTTTAATGGTCACATTAGCACTCACACTAAACAGCTGGCCGGAGCCACCCGCGCCCAATCCCTGGGACAACACATAGGGTACTTCTGTTTCGGCATACATGACTGTTTTTCCTGCCAGTCCGTATGACCATACATAAATCCCGTTGTATTTATTGGTTTCACTTGGGTTAGCCGGATTATGATAGATATTACTCGGGTCTATTGCATAATAACTAGAAATATAGATCGGTATGGCATTATCATAGAAAATATTATTGGTCACCACGCTTACGGAAGGATCATTCATATTTGATCCGGCAAAAGCCGCTTTATAATCATGATTATCGCCATTGGTATGAGCGAAGGTGCAATGATCGAATGTGAAATCGTGAATATTTCCCGTTCCGGCATCTGCCCTTACCACGTTACCTCCGCTGGCTCCGCCTCCATAAAGGAACTTGCAATACCTGAACACAGAACCGTGCTGGGCGCCCCGCATATTGATATAGCCCCAATCACCTTTGTTTGCAGTGCTGGCCGCGCCATCACCGTTATTATCCCCGCAAGAGCTGTCATCTTTATAAGAAGTAAAAATAATCGGGTTTGCGGCAGTGGCATCTGCAGTTACTTTGGCATAAACCTCTATACCGCAACTCGCATTTTTAAATTTAACAATCACACCCGGTTGTATGACCAATGGAGCATTTATGTTAATCCAGGAATCAATCACATATACATTTCCTGCATTCCAGGTAGTAGGCGTTGTAATGTTGCCGGAAACATTGACCACAGAGCAGCCGGAGCCTGTTCCGCCACCGCCGCCACCACCGCCGGTTCCGGGCACAACCGTCACATCAGCGCCGTAAGAAACGCCAACCGAGTTTGTGGCATAAGCCCTGATGTGGTAGGTGTAGCCCAGGTAAAAAGGTTGCAGGGGCGACGAAAAAGAGCCTGTACCGCTTCCTACGGTAACTTTAACATCGGCAGGATCATCTACCGCCGGATCAGGGCTCAGACTGACTACGACGCCCCGCTCAGTGACAGGCGCACTGCCTCCATCGGTAACATCACCTCCGCAGGTGTAAGTCGTGTCATTGATTTTGACGGGTGCAGATGTGCTGACCGTCGGCGCTAGTTCCGGATCCTTTTTCTTACAGGCAGTGATCAGGACGGTAGCGATCAGTAAAGTGTTGACTATTTTTTTCATAGGTATGTGTTTTTAAGGGTGAATATTTATGGCTGTCGAAATCTGATTTAAAATCCTTCTGCAAAATTGCAGCAGTAGCCCGGGCCTTCCTATCCCGTAAAAACAGGATTTTACATTTTACAGGGGAAACAACAGGGCATTTTAAGAAAGCGAAAATGTGGGAAAGCCTTGCTGCCGAACGCCTATTTAATGTAACTTTATACAGTTAGCCTTGTGGCCTGTATATACAACGCATCTACTCAAAAAACAAAAAATCCCTGAAAAAGGGGAGTGATAAACCATGAAAGAGATGCTTGCTTTGTAGTGAACCCAACAGAACTAACCCGACCATATATGAAAAAACTTTTAGTATTCATTCTCATCGTATCCTCTGCGGCGTATGCACAAAACGATCGCAAGGCAGACAGTCTGCTCCGCGCCCTCGCGGTTGCGAAAGAAGACACCACTAAATTAAACCTGTTGTTTGAGATTTCTGATCTGTATAAAGCTTCAGAGCCGGCAAAAGCAAAGGACTTCATTAAAAGGGCCGGGGATTTAAACAAGCGCCTGAATTCTCCGAATGGGATCATTAAATTTTACAAGTACATGACCCGTGTACATGCTTACCTATCGGAGAACGACTCGGCGATCGTTTATGCGACGAAATTATACGACTACGCCCGGGAAACACACGACACCCTGAATATGGGAATTGGCCTGATGAATATCGGCGAGCGCCACAGCTTTAACTCCGATTATGCCAAAGGACTGTTATATTCCCTGAAAGGGCTGAAATTACTGCAGGGAAAAGGATACGGACCAAGAATCGAGGCAGCGCTTTATGGCTGTATTCAGGCCAATTACCTGTTCCTGAAGCAGTACAGCAGGTCTGTGGAATTCGGAAAAAAAGCAGAGCAGATCGAACGGGAACTTCCCGGGAAGCAGGGCCTTACAACAACCCTCATCAACCTTGCCAATGCCTACGGTGAACTGGGCGAGATGCAGACATCGGAAAACTATTATACAGAAGCCATCGCACTGGCGCAGAAGGATAACAACCAAAGCCTGGAAGCAATGGCCTATCAGGGCCTGACAGCCTTATCGCTCAAACAGAAAAAGATCGGAAAATTAAAAGAGTATGCCGAAAAAGGCCTGGCATTGGCTGAAAAACTGGGAGACCATTTTGGAATCATGGCCTCCAAACAAGGCTTGTCCATTTATTACTTATTCGAGAAAAAATACGACATCGCCACCCGCTATGCCGAGGAAGCGCTGGAACTGTCACGGGAAAACAAGTTCATCGAATCAGAGGCCGTGATCCTGAAAAGCCTCGCCAACATCTCTTTTGCGGCTAACGACATTGACAGGGGATATGACTACCAGGAAAAATCCATCAAAATATCGGAAGCTATTTTTAGTGAATCCCTTGCCAGAAAAGATGCCGAGATCCGGGTAAAATATGAAACCGAAAAGAAGGAAGCTCAGATCCAGCTGCAGGGTGCGCAATTAAAGCAAAAGAGTACGCTGAATTATATCCTGATCGGCAGTACCGTGGCTCTGCTGATTATCCTGGCACTGTCGTACCGCAATTACCGAAACAAAAAAATACTACAGCAGCGACGCATCACCGAATTGGAAACGGAGAAAAAATTAACGGCCACGGAAGCCATTATCAAGGGAGAAGAGCAGGAACGCTCACGCCTGGCCAAAGACCTGCACGACGGGCTGGGCGGCATGCTTTCGGGGGTCAAGCACTCCCTGAGCAGCATTAAGGAAAACCTGATCATGACAGAACAAAACATGAATGCCTTTGAGCATAGCCTGATCATGCTCGACAGCTCCATTTCGGAAATGCGGCGCGTGGCACACAACATGATGCCGGAGTCGCTGCTGAAGTTCGGATTGGACCTGGCCTTAAGGGATTTCTGCCAGCAGGTAACCACCAGCGGCATCTTAAAAGTATCTTACCAGTCGATCGAGATCGCTGGTAAAAACATCGAGCAATCCCTGGCTATTACCGTGTACCGCATTGTGCAGGAATTGCTCAACAACAGCATTAAGCATGCGTCTGCAAAAAATGCGATTGTACAGGTGGCTCTGGAAGGCCGGCAGTTGATGGTAACGGTGGAAGATGACGGAAAGGGCATGGATCCAGCTATTTTGAAAACGGCGAAGGGCATCGGCTGGAAGAATATCTCCTCGAGGCTCGACTACCATAACGGCAGGCTCGATATTCAATCCTCGCCCGACAAAGGCACATCCGTATATATTGAATTTACGCTATGAAAACAAAGCTCTTTATTGTAGACGATCACTACATGGTGATAGAGGGAATCAAATCGATGCTCCAGGATGAGCCGGGCATCGAATGGCTGGGCTACGCCAATGCGGCAGGCGCTTGCCTTTCATTCCTCCAGCTGCATGCTCCGGATGTGATCCTGATGGATATTAACCTGCCCGACATGAGCGGCATCGACCTGTGTAAGGAAGTGATCCGGAAATACCCGACGGTCAAAGTGATCGGGCTGAGCACCTTCAACCAGCTCAGCTTTATTTCCAAGATGCTGGATAACGGCGCTTCCGGCTACCTGCTCAAAAATGCCCCCAAAACGGAGATCCTGACGGCGATAGAAGTCGTGATGAAGCGCAGGCAATACCTGAGCCGGGAGGCTTCGGAAATGATGAAAAAGAACGAGGTGGAAGACGCTCCTACCCTTACCCGCCGCGAAATAGAGGTGCTGCAGCTCATTGCCGAGGGCTATACCAATGCCGAAATGTCGGAAAAGCTGTTTGTGAGCACCACCACCATCGATACCCACCGGAAACACCTGCTGGCAAAATTCCAGGCCAAAAATACGGCTTCGCTGATCAGGCTGGCCACCAAAATGAAATTTGTATAGGCCAAAGCCCTGAATGGCCCGACATGGGCGGTTTGGGAGCGCTTATTCGCAAAATCGGATATACGCCTTATTTTTATTACCTTTGCGGCAATATGCCAAATTTAGTAGCCATTGTAGGTCGCCCGAATGTAGGGAAATCGACTTTATTCAACAGATTAACAGAAACGCGCGAGGCCATTGTGGATGATGAAGCGGGAGTAACGCGCGACAGACATTACGGGAAATCAAGCTGGAACGGCGTGGAATTCTCGGTGGTGGATACCGGCGGGTACATCAAGGGAAGCGACGATATTTTTGAGGAAGAGATCCGCAAACAGGTACAGATTGCGGTAGATGAGTCGACCGCCATCATATTCATGACCGACATTACAGATGGTGTCACCCAATTTGACAAGGATGTGGCTGCCATTGTGCGTAAAAGCAAAAAGCCCGTATTCCTGACGGTAAACAAGGTGGATAACAGCGAACGTCATTCGTATGCTGCCGAGTTCTATAGCCTGGGCCTGGGCGACCCCTACCCGATTTCCTCCAACAGCGGAAGCGGCACCGGCGATCTATTGGATGCGCTGATCAAATCCTTTCCCGAAAATTCCGGCGCTATTGAGGACTCGGGCTTACCGAAAATTGCCATCGTAGGACGCCCGAATGTGGGAAAATCTTCCCTCACCAATGCCTTGCTGGGCGAAGAGCGGAACATCGTAACGGCTATTGCCGGAACCACGCGTGATACGATCCATACACGCTACAATAAATTCGGTTACGATTTCCTGCTGATCGATACGGCCGGTATGCGCAAGAAAGCCAAGGTTCATGAAGACATTGAATTCTACAGCGTGATGCGTACCATCAATGCCATTGAGCATTCGGATGTATGCGTGCTGATGATCGATGCGACGCAGGGAATCGAATCACAGGACCTTAACATCATTCACCTGATCGGGAAGAACCATAAAGGCTTTGTAGTAGTTGTGAATAAATGGGACCTGATCGAGGACAAAAATACGATGACTACCAAACACATGGAGGAAGCCATCCGGGAGCGTACGGCTCCTTTCCGCGACTACCCGATCATCTTTACTTCCGTGATAGAAAAACAACGGATCATGAAAGTGATTGAAGTAGCGATGGAAGTGTATGAGAACAAATCCACCAAAATCCCTACCAGCAAGCTCAATGATTATTTCCTGCCATTGATCGAGCACTACCCGCCGCCTGCCCAGAAAGGAAAGATCGTGAAGATCAATTACGTCACCCAGATCAAAGGTACCTGCGCCTTTGTCTTCTTCTGTAATTCGCCGCAATACTTAACGGATGCCTATAAGCGCTTCCTGGAAAACAAGTTCCGCGAGAACTTTAATTTCCACGGCGTTCCGTTGTCCTTTTATTTCAGGAAGAAGAATAAGGATTAGTTGATGTTGCGCCAGGGATGGAGCGGTTTGTCTGAGCTCCTTTGTTTGTCCCGAAGGGCAAACAAAGAGCGAGTAGCGACAGCCCGCCCGGGCGCCAAAAGAATATTTCAGGCTTATCTATTAAAAAAGATCCTTTACTGTTTCCTCTATGAAATTTTTCACCTTAAGCATCCTTTGCTGTATACTTTCTCTCTCATCGCTTAAAGCGCAGCTCCTCGCGGGCTCCGTGAAAGACAAGAACGAAAAAGCCGTACCCTTTGTCAACATTGGCTTTCCGGCCAGGGCCTTTGGATTTATCACCGATGAAAACGGAAACTTCGGGTTTAAGCAAACCAGCGAAAAAGATACGGATACTCTCCAGGTGTCCTGCATCGGCTACCAGACCATTTACCTGAGCTTTGCCACATTCCGGATGCACTGCCTGACCAACATGCCCATTCACTTAACGGAAGCGGTGTACACACTGGCTACTACGACCGTAAGGCCCAACGAGTTTGAAGTAAGAACACTCGGCGCTAAAAACGTGAATGACCTGGAATGTATCACCCTTGAAAAATTCACGGTAAAAGACACCGCCGCTCAACGCATTGCCAAAGAAAAAGGCCTTGGCGAGAAATCCATCGGGATTGAGATCGGCAACAAGATCAGCATCAACAAAGGGCACCAGACCTTTATCGACAAGATCGCGTTCAAGACCTGCGTAGGCCCTAAAGACACTGCCATTTACAGGGTCAATGTATATGTGGAAGGCAGTACGGTAAAGCGCATTATGACACCTGTTGGCATGGTGAAAATGGTGAACAACGACAACGTCCTGAAAGAAGGCATTATCGTGAAAGCCATCGGCAAAACCGAAGTGCATTCCATTGATGTCTCCAAACAGAACATTGAGGTGTTCGATGATTTTATTGTGGCGCTCGAATGCATTTATTCCTCCGACACCACGATGCAGATCGGCGCTGCCGCCTCCCTCTTCGGCGGATCTACCGACCTCCTGTTCCGGTCGAGCGTGATGAGCGAATGGGTCAAGATCCCTTTGATCGACCTTACCTTCATCGGCGCAACGGTAACCTACAACAAGAAGAAAACAAAAAAGAAATAAGCTTCTTATCAGGACTTGACCTTATTAAGCACATAGCCTGAAATGCCGCCGATCAGTGTTCCCAGGACATCGCCATTGATATTGCCCGACAGGCCAAGGATCAGCACCGACATGGTGAGCAGCAAAACCGTGCTCAGGTCGAGCTGAATGGATTGCGATTTTTCAAGCAGGGGATTCAGCGCCGCGCTTCCGTACTTCGACTGAATCCAGCCGGGTCCTAAGAATAGCAGCACAATAGTCAGGCAGAACAAGGGCAGCCCCATGAAAATAGAGACTAGGTCAACATTGGCTTCCTCCTGGATCCTGTCCTGAATTTTCCGCTTGATGTTTTTCAAAAAGCCGATCTCCTGCTCAAGGCCCGACTGCTGTTGCTGAATCTCCGTATATTCTTTGTGCATCGCATCCCGGAGGGCCTCCTGCGCCGAATTCATGACTGCACCGCTCAGAATGCCTTTCATAGAATCTACCTGCAGGGAATCTTTGAAAAAACATTCCTCAGATTCCGTGTTCAAAAAAGCCGCCAATATTTCCTGTGTTTGCAGGCTCTCCGATAAGCTCCGGAAGCTCGCATACAGATCGCGGGAAGGCTTATCCTCAGGGAAAGACAAGCTGTCATCCATTTCAAGCCCCTTGAAAAAATGGAGCAGGCGCCCTTTCAGCCGGCTTTCTTCCAGCAATTGCCGGCCGGCGTCGCCTTTCTTCATGGCTTCGCCAATCTGTGTACATGACAATTCCAGAATATCAAAGCTCAGCTCCTCCAGGTTTTCCTTATACTGCCGGAGCCTTTCCCTGCTATGGCCCAGCCGGTGCAGCTGTTGGTACTTCTCATCGACACTTGCTTTGATCTCATCCAGTTTTTCGAGCAGCTTTTCCTTATTCTGGCTTTCATTGATATCACTGCCCAGCAGGAACTTTGTTTCGATGATCTTCTCCTGCATTGTGCTCTGCCCATGTAACAGGGCACAGCACAACAGGCTCATCAAACATAGACGGAGGGATAGGGTTGTTTTCATGTGCATCGGTTTTATGAAGGTTATGAAGTTGGATGCCACTGATCTAGCGGACGTTGTGGCCGTTTACGGCATAATTTTTATCCAGCAGCCAATTGTCCTCTTTAATGGCGTTAAGCATGGCGCCTGTTCGGTATACTGTCCTGCGGAGAATCACGTTCTGGTGATTGGCGAGCCATTGGTTACGGGCCCGGAGATAAGCCTCCACCCATTTTTTCTCGTCGCCTCCCACAGATGGTACCACTTCATCGAACTGCGCGCGCAGTAATCTTAAGATGCTGCCGGAGTGAATGTAGCTATCGTAAATCACCAGCATGGAAAGTGGGAGGGTGAATCCGTTCTGCCTGAAAAAATTCTCAGCCGGCCGCCAGTATTGCGCGTCGAAGAAGCTGTCCTGTGCCCGCTGCATCACCCTGTCCTGGCCGGCTGTGCGGAGCAGCGTGATAAATACCTGGTCTTCCACCAGGGGAACGGTTCCTATTTTTGAAATATAGGGTTTAAAGTTCTCTCCATATTTTGCATTGGCGCTGGCCACATAAAGCTCGATGAGCTTCCGGAGATTTCCCTGTTCGGTGACCTGGTGCTTCCCGTAAGTGATTTGCCGTGTGTTGTTCCTGCCATCTCTGAAAATGGCGATGATGCTGTAGTTGGCAACAATGCTGCCCGTTTCTACAACACTCAGGATCTGTTGGATCTTGGTTTTAATTGGTGATGTGATGCGTGTCATGTGTTTTAAAGGTTAAGTGAATAGAATCATTGAAGCGTAAACGCGATGAAGAGCCTCCTGCACTCCGGTATTTCCTGTTCATGGCATGCCTCTGAAATCCTCTGCGGGCAGGGCATGACGAATCGCCCGTCAAACGTTGCAAAGAAATGTTTCAGGAGATCGGCAGGAGACCCTGCATAACGCGCTTAGCCCTGTTAAGGCATTCGTGTTTTTCCGGTGTTCAGGCGGATGATCTTCCTGGACAGGGAGCGGTCGAGGAAAGCCACGCAACACACACCAGATAAGGGCTGTGTGGTTTCGTCTTCCAGCAGCTTCTCCAGGCTTTCATTCGCCATCTCTGCAAGCCGCGACGTGCATTTACTGTCATTCGACCTCCAGCTGAGCACCCAGCGACGAACCTGGTAACAGCCGTCCTCACCTACCCGCCAGGCATTCCATTGCCTGTTCAGCACAAGAAGCGAATCCGTTCTCCTGAAACAGATGTTTACGGTATTCTTATCTTTTGCCCGGCACTGAGCGGTGACCGTAATCCCAGGATAAGCTGCTGATTTACCTGTATCGTTGACCAGGAAAATGGCAGCACCCGTTTTTTGTTTTCCGACTTTCTGCACGGAAGCCAGGATACTGTCTACCCGTGCGTGGAGCGGATCGGCTGATTGATACAGGAAAGCCGAAAGTTTCCGGGAGCAGAGCTTCAGGAGCTCATCTTTTTTCAAAGAGTCAAGCAGGCCGAAAGACGTTTCTGCAAAGGCGTCTTTTTTCGCTTCCAGCTTTTCCTTTTTTTCCAGCGTAAGCCTGCTGTCCACATAGCGGCTGAGATGCAGGATCACGACTTCCTTGCTGTGCCCCTTCTCTGAGAGAAATTCTGCCATCTCATCGAGGGCTTGGCCGAGCGGTTGTCCTACCGCTATCTGCAGGCCATCCCTGAGCGAATAGCTAAATGCTCCCAGGTACCATTCATTTCTCCAGCATACCACCGACAAGTCGAGGTAGCGGGCACCGCGGTCGAGCAGGCCCTGAACATCCTCACTCTGCGAAACCGTATTACAGCGCTCCGGGCTTCCCGTTGATTGCGTGATGCGATGCAAGCCGCAACGGTAGGCTCCCGGCACTACAAGGCTGCCGATGGTTTTGTCATGGATCTCTGCGTTCAGATCGCCCATCCAGTTATCGGTCTGAAAGCGTTGTGCAGGCATCAGGTAGGCTACTGCCACCAGTAAAAAACTCATTAAGGTTTTCATTCGATTTGGTTTAAAAGGTTTATGGATGATAAGACTATTTCCCGGCAAGCGAGGCCGCGAATCCAGGATCCCGGCCAGGACTACATTCCGGGAAATAGGTCTTAAACAGCCGGGATGCTTAGAATCCCGACAGAGGGTTTTGGGGTAAATTTAAACCGCTGCAGAGGAGCACGCCGATGGAATCCACATAAGCGCCGCATTTACCGTAGAAGCCTGCAAACTCACTGTTCTCCGGAATGTCGAAGTATTCGGCTACGCCGTTTTCGTGCCCGAAGGTGATGCGCCTGAGCTTATCGGTTTCGATGCTGATGGAGTTGACATACTGACCGGCCGTAAAACCAATGCGGATAATGCGCTCTCCTGCTTCCAGCATAAAAACGCCCAATCCGCCGCCCTGGCCGCCAAAGCGGTCGGTGCTGTCTTCCTGGCCCTGCTCATTGCTGTACAGGATCTGCACGGCGTCAATCCATGCTCCCGAGCGGATGTGTAAGCCACGTACAGTTCCCCTGGCGCAGGCATCGAACTTGCCGCCACCTTGTCCTCCCACTTCTTTCAGTGGGGAAATATTCATATTGAAATTCATTGTCTTTTGTTTTTAAGAACGGAGAAAGGTTTTCAGATTTCCGTCGTAGTAAGTAATTTTAGTAATGATCAGCGCGCCGCCGTTATCCTGCACCACATAAAAGTGGAAGGCATAACCGTAATTGTCGCGGCCTGTAAAATGAAGGCAGAAGCCACCTCCCGTGTTATCCTCGACCTGGTGCGTTCCCTGCTCGATGGTGATATCATCATCGTGATAAGGATCAGTCGCAATGCTTAAGAAATTTCTGACCCACTGACCGGCAAAATGACCGATGCCATCATGCAATGCCTTGAGGATACTGTTTTTATCGAAGCAATCGAGGTAGGCCTGGTAACTGCCGTATTTATCGGCGTATTTGCCTTTCTCAGCGTCCCAGCCCTGTTTGAAAATTGTTGCCATAGGTGTATTGTTTTAGCGGATTAAAAAAAGGGATCTTCTGCGAACAGATCCGGAGTCGATCCCTTTTCCTGATTTATTTTTTGAGGCTCAGCTCCGCGATCATGCTTACCGTGTAAGCACCATAATACTTACGCAGCAATACTTCATCCACGGTGATGGCAACCGGCCCGGCATTATCACCGGAAAACTGTCCCTGGTTCGGATCGAAGAACAGCTTCCCGTTCACACCGTTACCGCTGTTGTAAAAGGCAACCGCATGTCCGCAAGACTGGCCCTTATGGGTGAAGTTGATCCCGAAAATCAGCGCATGCCCAACCGCTAAGGTTTCGATGGCACGTGTGAGGCCGCGCGAGGTGGCATCGCTTACCACGATGTCTTTGTCGACCGCGTTCAGTAAAGCGGAAAGGTATTTGTAGTTGCTGATGTTCAGCGCTTTCCTGTCCCTGCTGTATTCGGCCTGCTGCTCGATGTAAGGAAACCAGGTGTCTACTTTCTTATCGGTGTAGTAGCCGAGGTTCAGGGCATTACCCCTCAGGTTATTACCGCACCAGTCGATACAGGCTACGAAACACACGCCGTTGTTATTGGAAGGCAGGAATCTTGCCTGACTTAATTTAAAATTAGTGATCATGTTTTTTAGTTTTTAAAGGTTATTTTAAATGATGTTTTTCTCCCGCAGCATTCTACGCGTTGCTTTCATCTGCGGGCCTCTGCGTCTTCATCTGTGGGCCTCTGCGAGAACTGTTCTGATAATCCCCGCAGGGTTTTGCAGCTTTTTTTTAAAGAATGCTTTTCACCAAATGATCGTTAATGCGCAGGAAAGACTCAGGCGGGTCGGTACCCATAAAGGTGATTTCCACATTTGCTGTGTTCTGCGTTTTGCCGAACAGCCCGCCGCTTCCACCAATATCCACCCTCAGGGTCTTGCAATTGTTTTTGGTATCAAGCGAGCCAAGGGCCACTTTGAAATCCACCTTCATCTGTTTGATCCTGATCGCCGACGGAGGCACCAGGGTGATCATCGGGACATGCAGTGTTTCGGTCTCATCGTCTGCAGCATCAGGTTTCATGCTGGGCACTTTGAGCGTGAGCATCTGCGCGGTTCCGTCCTCGTTGAAATACTTCTGGAGCTGGCGGATGTGCTGCTTCTCGGTGATGGTCTGGGCCTCGATAACGGCATCGTGGATTGCCTGCAATAAATCGTCTAAATTTTGCTGTGCCATTTTATGTTTGGTTTTAAATTATTTATTGTTCAGCCAGTGCGGATGTTTGGTAAATCCTATATGGTAAGTCACCTGTTGCATCGTGAGCTGATGTTCGCCCAGCTTGTAAGACCCGAATGCGACGTCCTTGCTGATGATGCGCCCCTTCGGAAATTCGTTGAGGCAGCGGTTTAGCAAATCGATCTGGCTTTGGTGTTTGTCTTCCGTGAGCTGAACATTAGGATTGATGCTTCCTACAGTTACTTTATGTACATACCTGATATCTTCCATGGCATTAACGTCATTTTTTCGGTTAAAGATTAAGGGTTCGGAGCCTCGTTTTTGGCCGGAGCGATGGCCTGGTGCATGATGTCGAGCACCCTTGCCAGACCCTCAGGAATGTCGCGGCTTCCCGCTTTCACCTGTACGTGGTATTTCGCGGAGGTATCGCTCGTACGGGTATTTTCCTTGGCGGTAGATACCGAGCCGGCGATCTTCACCTCGGCTTTGAATGGTCCCCAACCACCGGAAGCGCTTGCCTCTACCGAAGCGGAAGCATTGAGCTTGTCGGTTTCGCTGGTGGAGCTTTTCACCTCCATGTCGAAGGTAATGTCTACCAGGTCTACCTGTAAGGAAGGGATCGGCACGATGGTCAACATTGGTACGGCCATGCGTACGGTCTGTAGTTTTCCGTCCTCGCCTGTTTTTTCGAAGGCGAAATCCACGTTCCTGATCTTGCCCGGTTTGGCGTTACCGTTGGCGTCTACTTCTGCTTCGAAACCTACCTGGGTTACGAAATCGGCGGTTGATTTTGCAAGGCTGAAACTTGCTTTTACTGCGGCGCTTAATGGGCCCCCGATCAAATCTTCCATCGGCAATCCTTTAAACTGATCTGCTATTACACTCATGTTTTTTGTTTTTTTGGTTTAACTGTTATTGATTTATCCAACGTTGGTGATACAAAAGTAGAGCGCAAACACAGGGCTTTCCGGGCAAATGGCATAAGGCGCCTGATAAAAGGCATAAGGCAACTAAAAAAAGGTATGAGGGAAAAGAAGAAAGCGAATCCACGTAAAATTACGTGGATGAATTTTAGTTTAGTAGGTTATATTTAGAGTAAATTAATTCATATAGCCCACCGAACTTATAAACCATTACTTTATGTCCATTTCTATAACAGAGGCAAACCCGATTGTTCCATGCGTACCTTTTGATATAGGTGACTTCAATCTCCATGCAGAAGCCATTGTAACTATTGAAAAAGGTAAATCGAATATATGGGCTATTAGCCTGCTTTGTGTCTTGGATATTTCAAAGGAAGAGGATTTGCGGGAGTTGATAAAAGTCGAAATGAGCGCTGTTGAAATGTGTTGTGATCTGATTACTATGAGAAAAATAATCTTGTCTCCGAAAAAGCACCATAAGGGAGAAGAGACACTTTGGAGAATCAGACTGAAAGCAGAATTGGATCTATATGACAGCACCCGGATCATGGATATTATGGTAGCTATAGAAACCACGAGGCCCCGCAAAAAAAAGACGCGAACCATGGCTCAACTATCTGTCGAAGGTTAACTTCCAACTTCTACACTGATGATATAGTTCTGAACAGATGAGATACCATATTGCCTTACTTTTTATCGGATTATGTGTCGAAACATTCGCACAAGTAACTCCTGGAATGCTCCATGCCAGCGAAACCATGAAACGTTTCTGCCGTATATGCCATCAGAAAAAATCACTTAATAATGAGCTAGCCCTGCTCTTTCATAAGGCCCATGCGCTGCATTCCAACCAAAAGGATAAAGAGAGGTATGCTGATATCATGAAAGGTATAGAGCTGGCTCGACAGCAACAACAGGATACTCTTCTTTTTTTTTACATATTTTAAAAGGCGGCATCCTGTATAGGAATCAACTACCGGAGAGCGCTCTCAGGGAATATATCGAATCTTCACTAATTGCCAGGAATACATCTTTTCCTTTACAGAATGAGGTATACAATAGTATAGGAGCCATTTATTATAAGATGGAAAAATACGATAAGGCTCTCGTGCATTATAATATGATTGCATGTGAACATAATTTCACAGACAATGCCTTAAGCGAGTTGTTCAATAATAAAGCCCTATGCTATTCACAAACAGAGCAGTACGACTCCGCTGTTTTTTACCTGAACAAAAGTATTATCCTAAAAGAAAAACATAAAGACATAGCCGGCCTGGCGATCTCTTACTTAAACTTAGGGGATGTCCATTTTCAGCAGCAGAAGGACAAAACAGCGCTTAGCTATTTTTTAAAGAGCCGAGACCTCGCCACTGCTCAAAACGAAGAGCTGACCCTGGAGAATGCTTACTATAATCTGTCAATGATATACGAAACCTTCGGAAATTATAAATACGCCTTAAATAACTTTAAGAAATCCGATAGCATACGTATTAAACTCGACAAGAAAGAAAGTATCTGGAAATTATCCCAAATCGAAAAAAAACTAGCCGTTCAATCCAAACAATTACAAATTGCGGAGCTCGAAACACTCAACACGAAAAAAGAATTAGAACTCAGAACACGCTCTACACAACGCAACGCCCTCATGGCGGCGAGCCTCGGCCTGCTGCTGATTGCGGGCATCGTGAGTGCCTTCCTTGTTCAGAGGAACCGGGCTTCCCGGATTATCCGGACTCAAAGGAACGAGCTGGAAACACTCAACAAAACCAAAGACCGCTTGTTTTCCATCATTGCCCACGACCTGCGCTCACCTGTAAACGCGCTGCAACAAAAAAATATACAGGCCATGAAATCCATGGAAAGCGGCGACCTGGCCATGACCGGCGAAATGATCCGGCACATCCGCAAAGATACCGAGCAAACCAGCCTGCTGCTGAACAACCTCCTGCACTGGTCCTTCAGCGAAACGGGAAATCTGTTCCTCCTGCCCCAACCGCTCCTGCTCAGCGCCTGCATCGAACAGGTAACAGAGGAGCTGTCTTTTGCCAGCCGCGAAAAACAAATCAGCTTCGAGCTTGACATTCCGCAGCAGCTGATCCTTAGCACCGACCTCAACTCCCTCAAAATTATTCTGAGGAATCTCCTGCAAAACGCGGTGAAATTTTCCTACCTTAATCAAAGGATAGACATCGCCTGCCGGGAGGAAGCCTCAGGCGTTTCCATCCGCATCAGAGACTACGGCATCGGCATTCCGGCAGAGCTGCACCGCAAGCTGTTTAATATGGACCGGGAAAAGATCCGGAAGGGCACACAGAACGAACAAGGCTCGGGGCTTGGCCTCTGGCTCATCCAGTACCTGCTGCAAAAAAACAATGGCCGGATCTTCATCACCCCGCACACAGAGCCCGGCACCGAAATCACCGTTATATTAAACCACACATACACCACATGAAGCCACTGAACATCCTGATCGTAGAAGATAACCAACAGGAAGCAAAATTCCTGGAAGACACGCTGAAATCGCTTTCCTATGAGGTAGCCGGTATCGCCGACTCTTTAGAAACAGGCCTGGGCCTGTTCTATACACACCATCCCGATGTGCTCATCGTGGACATTATGCTGCATGG
>CALRIU020000041.1:0-27938 GCA_943362175.1 Hydrocarboniphaga daqingensis
CCGGGCAGCAGGGAAACTTTACCCTGCATTATGGCAACAGCTACAGCAATGATTCAATCCTGTTTTCGGTGAGCGTAAATACATTGGCGACTGTGAGTGTCGCCGCCACAACGACTCTTGTATGTGTGGGCTCTGCAACGGAATTAACGGCCTCCAACAATGGCTCCGGCTTTGGCAATTACCAGTGGGTATCCAGTATCGGTGCTACCATGACCGGCAATCCTAAAACCATCACCCCCACTGTGACAACCACCTATAGCCTTTCGGGCGACGACCTGGATTGCCCCTTTGCCAATACAGCCACTATTACAATCGCCGTATCTGCCTGCACCTCTCTCAATGAACAGGATGACACCGGCATGATCCTATCGGTATACCCTAACCCGGCCAATGATATCATTACCCTTGAAGCAGCAGGACTCAGTGGTGCCAGCATCCGTGTCATAAACACCTTAGGAGAGGTGTTATTAAAAGACACCGAGCGCTCACACTCCCGCACGTTACACATTGGCAGTTTAACAGGAGGCGTCTATTTTATCGTGGTGGAAGCTGCAAACGCCATCACTGTCAGGAAGTTCATAAAATCATAAACAGGTTCTCGCATTCGCTGCCTTCGTCCATGAAAGGCCTGGCCCTGAAGAGGACTGGCCTTTCTTTTATTGACATAGTGCCCCCACCGGAGATCTGCTGAAACAGCTTGCTGATGCATTTCACAAGGTAAACAAGACCTTTCACAAGGTTCTTTTTTTGCCGGATCTCTCGCACATTACTTTTGAATATAACCCCTAAAAACAAATACGATGAATGAGTTGAATTTACATCTTGCCAACACACAGGACATTCTGCTTCATACCCAGCGAAACGGAACTACAGGAAATTGGATAAATCCTGCCTTACAATTAACCTCCGGACCCAGGCGCGACCGGCTCACCAGCTCCCTGGCGGGGCCATTCAGCGTTCTCATAGACGTAACAAACGCAAAGTCCGCAAACGCGAATATCCACACGGTATATATTACAGGGACAAACCAGCTAAACTACATGACCGTGAGTGCAACAACTAACAGGATCCTCTCTGCCCCGGTTGACCTGTGTACGGTTTTTCAGGAACTTGCGGATTGGCAAACCACCAATATTACCATGAAACGTGTCAGTTGTGTTTTCATTGGTATTGATCTACATCTCATTGTTCTGATGTCGGATAACACAATACGCCATTACATAAACACGAACGGCAACTGGAGACGCGGGCCTATCCATCCGGAATCATTAACTCTTAATGACTGGGATATCGTCATTAACGACATTGACTGCTTTGTGTTGGCGGATCCTGCTAACTCCTTTCTTTGCATTGCTTTTCTGAACGATAACCTCCTGACGCGTGCCAATTTCATCCTGCCAAACGGGGCGACCTCTGACTTTAGCACTACACCTTCTTTTTCCGCAGTCGATTATCAAACCCAGGGATCAATAGCAAAGGTTGATTTCGTAAGCGTTGCGACATACAATAACGAAATTCATTATGTTATTTCCGCCACGCCAAATTCGGGTAACCCGGCACAGTTACTGCATTTTAAAAATATAGGGGAATCAAATGTCCCGTCTTCAGAAACCAATCTCAACGCCCTTTACACTATTCCCTTTGGCTTCAATGATGTGTCATGCATGTTTATCAATTCTGAACTACACATTGTCGCGCTATCGAACGAGCAAAATACCAACAACAATGTCAAACATACGATACGCGCAGGTAACGGCTCCTGGCAGTCATTTTTAGGAAATGTCAACAGCGTGGTTAGCAATATCGGATACGGCAAAAGCGTATCGGTGTGTTAAGCTCTCCTGGCACAAAGGACACTTGAATCCACGAAACGCCACAGCCATGATGTTTGCTGTGGCGTTTGCGCTATATCCGGGTTTGCGCTATTTTTCCTATTTTTGTGTCCGAAGAATAAAAATCTTCCAGCCGATGAAAACAGAACTCAACCTGGCCTTAGCGCCAACCGTTGCTTACGACGAGCAATTACTGAAACAGGAAGTAGCGCGCGAGCTCTCCCTGAAATCTTCCGACAGCATTTCCCTGAAGATCCTGAGGCGCAGCGTGGACGCCCGTTCCAGGAACATCAAGATCAACCTGAAGCTGGCGGTCTCCATCAACGAGGCCCTGCCCGACGAGGAGATCGTGATGGACTACAAACAGGTCTCGGAAGCAAAACGTTCCATTACCATCATCGGTGCCGGTCCTGCGGGCTTATACGCCGCCCTGCGCTGCCTGGAGTTAGGCATTAAGCCTATTGTATTCGAACGCGGAAAAGATGTGCAGGCGCGCCGCAGAGACCTTGCCGCCATCAATAAAGAGCACATCGTGAACCCGGAAAGCAATTACTGCTTCGGGGAAGGCGGAGCCGGCACCTACAGCGACGGCAAGCTCTACACGCGATCGAGCAAGCGCGGCGACATCGAGCAGATCCTCAAAACCTTTGTATACCACGGTGCCGACGGAGTCATCCTCGTCGATGCCCATCCGCACATCGGCACCAACAAGCTTCCGAAGATCATTTCCAACATGCGCGACACCATCCGCAATCATGGCGGAGAGATCCATTTTGAATCGAAGCTCGTGGACCTGCATTATACCAACGATACCATTACGTCCGTCCTCATCAAAAACCTTGTCAGCGGCACTGTATACGAACACCGCACGGAACAGCTGATCCTGGCCACCGGCCATTCGGCCCGCGACATTTACGAATTGCTGGATGCGAAACAGATCCTCATCGAGGCCAAACCCTTTGCGCTCGGCGTACGCGTGGAGCATCCGCAGGAATACATCGACGCGATCCAGTACAGCTGCCGCAGCCACGAAGAGGTGACTGACAAAAGAACCTGGCTGCCTGCGGCCTCCTATAGCCTGGTGCAACAGGTACAGGGTTATGGCGTCTATTCCTTTTGCATGTGCCCGGGCGGCATCATTGCGCCCTGCGCCACGGCGCAGGATGAAGTGGTTACCAACGGCTGGAGCCCTTCGAAACGGAATAATCCTTATGCCAACAGCGGCATCGTAGTGGGCCTGGAGCTCCGGGATTTCGAGGCCTATAAACAACACGGCGCCCTCGCGGGGCTCCGGCTCCAAAAAGAGCTGGAGCACAAAGCCTGGATCATGGGCGGCAAAACACAAACCGCCCCGGCGCAAAACCTCCAGGACTTCGTTAACAATAAGGTAAGCTCCAGGCTCATCGACTGCTCTTATGTTCCGGGTACGGCATCCGTAAACATGCTCGACGTGCTGGGAAAACACATCGGTGGCAAACTGCAGCAGGGCTTCAAAGCTTTTGGAAATAAGATGCGCGGCTATGTGAGCAACGAGGCCATTATCGTGGGGGTGGAGTCACGTACCTCAACGCCTGTGCGCATCCCGAGAGACAAGACCACCTTACAGCATCTGCAACTGAAAAACCTGTACCCCTGTGCGGAAGGCGCAGGCTACGCGGGCGGCATTGTGAGCGCCGCCATGGATGGGGTAAACTGCGTGAATGCGATTGCCGGTACCTATTAAAATTCACATACACCTGCCTTACCGGTTCTCGATACAATTTTTTGCAAGAAGAACAGCAAAAAATCACTCGAACTGACAAGCTATTTATTCCATAAAACAATAACAGGTCTGATGAATCTATCAACCCATGTCATTTCAAGTGCCTTGGTACGCGCAGCATCAAGGGCGTATCGAGAAACGGAAAGCCAATACTACAGGAGAATGCCTACTCCTTTTTCCTGATCAGGATCAAACGCAGCGATGAATCCTTCGCCAGGTAATTCCAGGCCCAGTTGAAGAAGATCTGCAATTTATTGCGGACACTCAGAATCAGCATGAGGTGTAAAAACATCCAGAAGAACCAGGCCAGGTAACCATGAAATTTCCAGAAGGGCAGATCGACCACGGCCTTGTGTTTCCCTACGGTAGCCATCGAGCCCAGGTCTTTGTACTCGTATTCCACCTGCGCTTTCCCCTTGAGCATTTTTATTAAATTATGCGCAAGGTTCTTGCCCTGGTTGATCGCCACATTGGCCAGCTGCGGATGTCCGTTGGGATACTTCGGTGTTTCCATGTAGGCGATATCACCGATGGCGTAAATATTCCTGGTGCCCAGCACTTTGTTGTAACGGTCTACCTTGTAGCGGTTCCGGATGATCTGCTCCGCATTCAATCCCGGGATCACATTGCCGGTAACGCCGGCAGCCCAGATCACGCTTTGCGAAGGGATGGTCTCCCCGGTGTTCAGCACCGCCGTTTTTCCATCGTAGTTGGTGACGAAGGTTTCTGTTTTCACGATCACTCCCAGCTCTTCGAGGTATTTGCGGGATGCCGCTTTGGCCTGATCGCTCATCGCGTTCAGCGTGTTCTTGCTGCCTTCCAGTAAAAACACCTTGAGGCCCGAAAAATCCATGCTTGGATAATCGCGGGGGAGAATGTTGCGTTTCATTTCCGAGAAAGCACCTGCCAGCTCAACGCCTGTCGGGCCTGCCCCTACCAGCACAATGTTGAGCAGCGATTCACGCTCTTCGGCTTTTGCCGTGATGAGCTTTTCGAAATTCAGCAGGATCTTATTCCGGATCTCGATAGACTCCTCGGTGGTTTTCATCGAGAGGGCATGTTTCTCGATCTCGGCATTGCCGAAAAAGTTGGTTTTGCAGCCGCTGGCAATGATCAGGTAATCGTAGTCATAGGTGCCGATGCTGGTCTCTACCTGGTTGCTTTCAGGCTTAATGGCCGTTACCTCGGCGAGCCTGATCTCTGTGTTTTTCGATTTCTGAAAGATCTTGCGGAAGGGAAAGGAAATGTTGGAAGGTTCGAGCCGCGCGCTGGCTACCTGGTAGTAGAGCGGCTGAAACTGGTGGTGGTTCTGCTTATCGATGAGCAGTACATCGTACTCTGATTTGTTAAGGGCTTTGGCAACGTGCAGGCCGGCAAATCCGCCGCCTATCAGGACTACTTTTTTTCGTTCAGGTTTCATAAACACATTTTATATAATCGAACAAACAAGCTGATTAGATACAAATGTGTTTTTCCTGTTACTGCACGCCTGTATTCTGATCCGCTTCTTTGTTCTCCGTTTGTTTCGTTTCGTTGATTGCTTTGCGCTGCTTTTTATAGATATAGACGCCTGCCATGAGCAGGCCCGCAAAAGCAAACAGGCCGAGCATGCCCCAAACCAGGCCGCTCGACGATTTCACGATGACTAAAAATACAATAGCTACAAGCAAAACTGTTGCCAGCTCATTGAACAGGCGGAGCTTGAAAGAACCTGTCTTGAACATCCCGGCGCTCTGCTGCTTATAGAAAACGTGGCATTGCAGGTGATAGAGAATGAGGATCGTGACGAAGATGAGCTTAAGCCACATCCATGGCTGATAGAGCAAAGCGGTATTTTTGATGAGCATCCAGCCACCGAAGATGACCGTGCCAATGGCTGAAGGCCAGGTAATGATGTACCACAGCTTTTTCTGCATCAGCAACAGCTGTTGGGTAAGGATGCTTTTGGCAGGCTCTTCTTTACCGTTGGCTTCTGCTGTATAAATGAACAGCCTTACCATGTAGAACAGGCCTGCAAACCAGCAAACAACGAAAATAACGTGAAGGGCTTTTATGTAATTGTACTCCAAAATATTATTTTATTTGCTGCGGTAAAGGTAGTACTTTTGAGCCACAAACCTAAATTATGACTGCATTAAAAGCCAAACCTGCCATACATTCCTTAACCACCAATACGGAAGTTGTACTGCCCAATGACACCAACCATATCGGGAACCTGTTTGGAGGAAAGCTGCTGCAATGGATGGACATTACCTCGGCCATTGCTGCGGGAAGGCATTGTAACCGCGTGGTGGTAACGGCTAACATCAACCACGTGTCTTTTGACATGCCGATCAAGCAGAACAGCGTGGTAACGCTCGAGGCAAAGGTATCGCGGGCGTTTACCAGCAGCATGGAAGTGTACATCGATGTGTTTGTGGAAGACCGTATTACAGGCAAAAAAACCAAATGCAACGAGGCTATTTTTACGTTTGTAGCGATCGATCAGCATGGCTCTCCCCTGCCGGTACCGCCGGTGATCCCGGAAACAGAGATCGAGAAAAAACGTTATGAAGGCGCTTTGCGCAGAAGGCAGCTCTCTTTAATTCTTGCCGGCCGGATGAAGCCCGATGATGCGACGGAGCTGAAGGCGTTGTTTATGAAGGATTAGTTTTATGTAACCTGGTTTGATAACCGCTGAGCTATCCTTTATTTGCCGCTTCGAGTATTTCTGGCCAGTGTATCGAGAAGTGTTCCTTGAAAATAGTTTCTTTAGCCGTTCCTGGATATTTATTTTTTGGGCGTCCTGGCGGGCTTTTCGCTGTAATCTCCGCAAAAGAGAGGACGGAGGATTTCCGCTTCAATCCCTGACGCAAGCATTATGCAGTTTTGCACCGATAAACTATTTAACAGAAAGAGAAAAACCCAGATTAGCCATGTAAGCTCTCATAGGCGTAAAGCTAGAACTGATGTCTTCATAACCTGAGTAGCCCGTTGCTTTTACAGATGACAGGTCAGACCTGTACACCAGGCCTGCGCGAAGGTACAAAGGCCCTGCAACTTTATAAGAAAAATTAACGGAGCCTCTGATTCCTAAGCCACCTGTTATGTCCTCTTTCTGATAAGCTGCTCCTTTGGAAGGCGTTCCTCCACCTCCGGTATTCCCGCTTATAGAGATTGTTCTTTCCATAACGAAATCGGAAGCCCTGTACAAATCACAACATACATCAGCATCTAAAATCATTTTTCCTGTTTTTCTGCCATAACCCAGGCCAAAAAAAACATGTGTCGTATTCATGCTAATCGTTTCGTCAACAGTATATGTGTATTTAATGGCAGAACCATCGTTCCCGGAGCCATTATACTGAGGCGTATGAAAAGACAAAGAACTGTAGGATAAGCCATTGACAATTTTTATTCCCAGGGGCAAATCGACATCGAATTTCAGATCGGCGCTATAGGTAGCCGCGTTCTGCTTCTTGTCTTTTACAGAGGCGCTATAGCGATAGGCGTAACCGTGTTCATAATGCTGATAACCATGTGAACCGCTGTATCTAAAACTTTCTATTCCATAGCCCACATTCCCACTCAATTTAAAATAATACCGTGAACTATCAGACTTATTTCCAAAAGTTTGGAAACACATGACTAAAAACAGCAGTTGTAAAGACAATTTATACATCGCTCATATCAATATCATTCATGCATTTAAAATGCCCTTTGGGACATTTGCGGTAGCCCAGCTTGGAGCAGGGCCTGCAGGAAAGACCTTTCACCTCAAGGATCTTTGAACCCTCTCCGGGCAGGTAAGGTCCCATCCCGAATCCGGGAATGGTATTGCCCCACACCGAAACAATCTCTTTTTTATAGGCTGCTGCAATATGCATCAGGCCTGTATCGGAGCTGATCACTTTCTGTGCCTGCCGGATCACGGATGCCGATTGGTTCAGGCTCAGGGAGCCGCAGAGGCTGATGACCTTTTCCTCATAAGCAATGGCCACCTGGTTGGCAATTTCGGTGTCTTCCTTTCCGCCCAGCAGAACCAGCGGCCTGCTGTTATGCTTACAGATCTCCAGCAGCTGGTGCAGGGGAATGCGTTTTGTGAAATAAGAGCCGCCGACCACTAAGGCATCGTAGCCCTGCTGAAAGCCTGCCGGCAGCTTTTGTGAAATATCCACCTCGTCTTTTGCCTCAATAAAATAATCCAATCCCTTACCATCGTTCCGGACCCCCAGCGGCAGCACCGTTTCCATATAACGGTCTACAATGTGCTTTGCCGGCAGGCGGTTGATCTTAAAATACACGATGAGAAATTTTTCCCAGTTGAGCTTGTTAAAGCTGTAGCTCGTTTTCCCGAGGGCCTTTTTCAGGCGCAGGGTCCTGGCATTGTGATGAAGGTCGATGATGTAATCATAATTTTCCGCTTTCAGCTGCGGGATCACCTCGCTCAGCTCCTCATCCATGGTATACAGCTTATCGATGTATGGATTGTGCCTGATGACCGAAGCGAATTTTTCTTTGGTGAGGAAATGCACCTGCACACCGCTGAGCTGCTGCTTGACACAACGTAGCACCGGCGTGGTAAGGACAATATCCCCGATGGAGCTGAATCTGACGATCAGAACTTTCAAATGCGGAAAATTAATTACTTAGGCGAAAAATGATATTCTTTGGAGACACCGTTTCCATAAAATGAGCGAAGCCACAATTCTTTTTCATAGAGCTTCATGATCTGAAATACCGAAGGGGCAGGAACAGAGCCATAGCTGACTGTTTTTGGCGTGATCTGCAGATCTTCCTTATCGGACGAAAAGGCCCAGTCGCCGGTTTCAGTGGCAGAAAAGCCTCTGAAATTATAGGAAATAGTGTAGCTCCCGGATTTCGTTAAGGATACCGTATAGTCATTAAAAAAACCGGTGAAATACGCCGTGGAATCCACGCCTCCGCTGATCAGGGCATCGAGCTTCCAGGTGTTGGCCACGCGCTCCTTTTTGCTTCTCAGGCTGAGAGCAGGCCCTTCGGGATATTTTTTACATCCTTCGAGCAGAACCAGGCTTCCACACAGTCCTAAAATAATTACAGCGAATTGTTTCATTGTTTAGTAAATTTGTCAGCGCAAATCAATGCACATCAAAAATAGAAAAATATTCCATGCGTAAGGCTCCGGTATTTATTCTTTTTATGCTTCAGCTGTTGTGCCACAGCCAGGACAACAACTATTGGAACATGCAGTTCGGCGCCAAATCGGCCCTGCTGGGCGGTGCCGTAACAGGCGCTTACGCCGATAATGGAACAATGTATTATAACCCTGCGGGCTTGAACTTTAAGGACAGCACGAACATCAACGTATCGGCCAACCTGTACAAGGTAGAACGCATGCGGGTGAAGAACGCCCTGGGCAATGGCATCAACCTGACGTCCTACAATTTCGATGTGACACCCCAGCTCATCAGCGGATCGCGCAAACTCTCGGAGCATGTGGGCATAGGCGCCGTGGTGCTGACGCACAACGATGTGGACCTCACCTTCCAGCAATCCTACTCTGCCTCTAAGGCCATTTATCCCGGCGATACGGTATTCAAACGAAACTACATCGGCGACTTTGATTACCGCAACCGGATTAACGAGCAATGGTTCGGCCTCTGCATGTCTTTCAAGCTCAACCCAAAGATCACTGTTGGCTTTACTCATTTTTTCAATTACCGCTTCCAGCGTTTCTCTCAGCGCATCTCTGCCACGGCCATCAGCGAGGACACTGCGACTTTCAAAGGCTTTACGTCGCAGTATGATTACAGCCGGGATGTGCGCTACGATGTGGTGAGCACCATGGCGAAGTTCGGAGTGATGTACAGGCCTAACAAACGGCTCAGCATGGGGCTCAGCATGAGCATGCCTTCGCTTACCCTGTTCGGCCTCGGAAAAACATATACGAAAGTATACTCTTCCAACCTCGCCTCCAACAACTACGAGAGCTACACGGTGTTCGACCGGCAAAAAGGCCTGAATGCCACGTATGATACGCCTTTCTCCGTTGCCGTGGGTATCAGGGCGCGTTTGGGGAAGCTGAAGACCTACCTGTCGGCAGAGTATTTCGCCCCGATGGAAAAGTACGACATCATCAATCCTACTGACTCCCTGAATATCAACAAATCAGGCGTGGAATATAACTCCTCCAACCTCCTCTCGGTAGAATACTCGGCGCAGGCTGTGCTGAACGGCGCTATCGGCCTCGAATATGCCATGTTTCAAAAGGTAAGCATCCTGGGCAGCTTCAGAACAGATTTCAATACGCAAACCAATAAGCTTACCTCGCAGGACAACAACAGCCTGGTGACTTCCTACATCGACCTGTACCATGCCACCCTTGGCTGCGTGGTTCGGAAAAACAAGAAAAACTACATTGTCGGCCTCTCCTACAGCTTCGGGCAGCTGCTCTCTCAAAAGCAATTCGCCGATTTCAATAACCCGACAGACGCCTCCAATCTGCTGGGCGTTACTTTTAAAAAAGCAAGTTATGATTACAGGAGCCTGGGCCTTATCTTTGGCATTGCCTTATGACATTTACAGACACACATACTCACCTGTACTCGGAACAGTTTAACTCCGACAGGACCGCCATGATCGAAGCGGCGATCGCCCGGGGCGTTCGTACTTTTTACCTGCCCAACATCGACCATGAAAGCATAGAGGGGATGCTGCAGCTGGAAGAGCAGTTCCCGGGGCAATGCCTGCCAATGATGGGCCTGCATCCCTGCTCGGTAAATGCCGACTACCAGCGGGAGCTGGAGCTGGTCAGGCAATGGCTCGACAAGCGGCGCTTTGCTGCTATCGGCGAGATCGGCATCGACCTGTACTGGGACAAAACATTTATCAAAGAGCAGGAAATCGCTTTCCGCCAGCAGATCGACTGGGCGCTGGAATTTGGCTACACCATCTCCATACACTGCCGCAGCGCCTTCGATGAGATCTATGCGATCCTGAAGTCGTATCCGAAATTGCCCAAAAGTATTTTTCACTGCTTCAGCGGAACTACCGGGCAGGCAAATCTCATCATCGCCCTCGGCCATTTCAAATTAGGGATCGGCGGTGTGGTGACCTTTAAAAATTCGGGGCTGGATAAAGTAGTAGAAGACATCGGCCTGGAACACCTGGTGCTGGAAACCGACGCGCCTTACCTGGCTCCGGTTCCTCATCGTGGCAAGCGCAACGAAAGCGCTTACATCCCGCTCATCGCCGAAAAAATTGCCAGCATCAAGGGAATCTCCCTGGAAGAAGTAGCCTCCGTGACCTCACAAAACGCGCTGGACATCTTTGGCAACTAATCCGCTGATACACTCGCCCCTTGCTAAAATACTGGTATATGCCAATGTATTCATCTCCGTTTGCGCCGCCGCGCAGGTGCTGGTAACCTACATGCTGTGCGGCATTCCGATGAACCCGGACAACAATGCCTATATCCTCTTTGTGTTCCTCTCCACCTACCTGCAGTACAATGTGCAGCGCGGCTATTTTATCCAGCAGATCAACCTCTATACCGAAAGCACGGCCTGGATCACGCGCCACCGCAAGATTTTAATTTATACGGCCCTGGCGGCGCTGATCACCCTGCTTTTTCTCTGCAATACGCTTAGCTATACCTCTATTGCCGTGCTGGTTGGCGCCGAGATCGTGTCCACGGCCTACTACATGCCGCCGCTGAACCTGAGACGGATCGGCTTCCTCAAGCCCTTTATCATTTCAGGGATCTGGATGCTGAGCTGCACGGCCGTTCCCCTCATCGAGAACCAGCTGTTTCATGTACCGGTGCTGTGGCTGCTGCTGTCGCAGTTCTGCTTTATTTCGGCACTCAGTATTTTGTTTGATGTGAAAGATACCACCGATGATTTCCTGAATGGCATTGCCACCTACTCCAATACCATGGGCGAAAAGGGCACGAAGGTTCTATGCTGTGTGCTGGCGCTCGCTTCCCTGGCCAGTTTCTACCAGTTCAAACATACGCCGGGCGCCTTTGTGGCAGAAGCCCTGCTCATAGCGGCTACCATCCTCACCGTGTTTATCACCGATGAAAAGAAGCACCGCTTCTACTTTTACCTGTGGGTAGACGGGCTGCTCTTGTTACAGGCCCTGTTACTCTTCGTCTTCCTGCTATAAATAGCTGTTCGGCACAAGGTAATTCGTGACATAATCCTCGACGCCTTCCTCCAGGCTGGTAAAGGGTTTGGCATAGCCCTGCGCAATGAGCTTGCTCATATTGGCTTCCGTGAAGTACTGGTATTTATCACGGATATCGGCAGGCGTATCCATAAAGGCGATCTCCGGTGTTTTTCCGAGGGCTTTGAAGGTAGCATTGGCCAGGTCGAGGAAGGTTCTGGCCTTACCGCTTCCCAGGTTATAGATCCCGCTTTTGACAGCGGTCTCATGTGCAAAATACAACACGTCTACGACGTCTTTCACATACACAAAATCGCGGAGCTGGCCGCCATCGGCATAATCCGGGTTGTGGGAGCGGAATAAGCGGACGTTTCCTTTTTCCCTGATCTGGTTGAAGGCATGAAAGATCACGCTCGCCATACGGCCTTTGTGAAACTCGTTGGGCCCGTATACGTTAAAGAATTTGAAGCCTACCCATTTCGGTGGCGTCAGACCCTGCGACAGCGCCCATTTATCAAACTCGTTCTTGCTGTCGCCGTAAGGATTCAATGGCTTTAACGAACTGATCTTTGACTCGTCATCATAATAGCCGAACTCTCCAAGTCCGTAGGTAGCGGCAGAGGAGGCATATACCATGGGAATGAAATGCTGAGTACAGGTATTCCAGATAGCTTTGGTATAGTTCACATTCAGCTCATCGAAGATGGCTGTATTAAATTCCGTAGTATCGGTGCGGGCACCGATGTGGTAAATAAAATTCACCGACGGGGCATTCTGCTCAAACCATTCCAGGAAGCCGTTGCGCTCTACCAGCTGGAGGTATTGTTTTCCAAGGTAATTCGCTTGTTTCTCCTCACGCGAAAAATCATCCACCAACACGAGGTTGGTATGTCCTTCTTTGTTCAGCTTCGCTACCAGGCAACTTGCGATAAAGCCGGCGGCACCTGTAATGACAATCATCTTTTTATCTTATTTAATAACGGTTAATTTTTTTGAAACCCTTTGGTCTTTAAAGCTCAATACAACATGGTAATTGCCTTCTGCAAGCATGGAGCAATCCATCTGCTGAACGACCTCGCCCTGGCCCACAGACTCCGAACCGGTAAATACCAGCTCTCCCAGCGTATTATAGATCTCTGTTTTTACATCCTGTGGCTGCGAAGAGTTATAGCTCACATAACAGCGGTCGGAAGCAGGATTAGGAAACAGAGTAGCCTCTATTCCGCTTTTTACAAGCTGCTGAAGGCCTACAGGATTTTCCGGTACGCTCAGCAGTTTCACTTCTGTTGAATTTAAAATGGCCAAGGTGCTGTTCTCAGACACGACCGCTACCAGGTATACGTTCTCCGGGTTATAGCGGTATTCGCCACCGGAAGCCACCGGCAACGTATAGGTATACGCTTTGCTGTACGACTGGCCGGCTGTATTGCCGTTTACCGGAATAATCCCGGGAGCGCCGTAGGGACCATCCAGAAATTCGCTCACCACATACTGATGGCTGTATTGATTCGGACCCAGGATATTGGTCGTTGCATTCAAAGAATAACCCACCTGGTAATACGGAGACGCCTGGATGTTGAAGAGGTTGCTGTACTGGTTCCAGCCATTATCGGAAATATCCATGATCGGTCCATAGACATTGTTCTCTTTGATGTAGAGGTTGATGCGGTAGTCGCCTTTCACATCTCCCACAAAATTGGCGGAGACATTGGCGGAGATCTGGCGCGTAGCCTGGTTGTAGCTCAGGCCGCTAATGCTCACGTCTGCCGGAACAACCATGGTCTGGCGCTGGGTGACAAATGTTTCCCACTGGCTCCTGGTGCTGGTGATTTTTCCGACGCCGGGGTAGTAGTAACGGTCGATCATGGCCGAGGAGCCTGCCTGCGCAAGATCATTGGTGAGTGTGGTTCCGGTGGCATTCGCCAGGTTATCATTGCTATGAATCGACGTGGCGATCACAGCAGGTTTGGCTAGCGTCAGGTCTCTTAAGCTGATATAGCTCTGAGGACAACCGGCGCATTTGACACTGGTGAATTCCTCCACCAATACTTTTTTCACAGGAATAGTGGTAGAGAGCGTAAGTCCCGTGCTGACCGTATCATTGGCATGCTGCTGGTCTGTTTGGCCATTGACAGAGCTCACCCATACCTTCACGGTATTATAGGCTGCAACGGGCGAACTGTAGAGAAACGAAAAGGTGTGAGCGCTGGTCTCAAGGTAATTGAGCGGAACGGCAAAGCTTTTGGTCTCCGACACCACCGGGTTGGTTCCTACCTGGTAGTTCAGCACCATGTTTGAGATGGGCGTAGAGCCAAGGTTCCGGAAGCTTCCGGAAATGCTGGTGTTGGTATTGATGACGGAGTATTTGTAGGTATCATTGGATAACATGGCTACGTCGTAAGCATTGGGCACATTCTTCACTACGATATCATCGAGCCAGAGCTGGTATTTGTTTGACGAGTTGTTGCGGAAAGCGATGCGGACATTCTGCCCGGCAAAAGCCGAGAGGGAAATACCATGTGCTGTCCAGCTCCCGTTTTCAGAAACGGTCACAAACACCCTGCTGGCAGGAGGGAAATCCGATGTTGTAGGGATTGCGGAAATGACATTGGTGACAAAGACCTCGTAGCCATCGGCATTGCTGATATCGGGCGCCATGGCCTCCCAGGTAAGCACGCTGTTGGCGGAGATGTTTGAGATCACCGGCGTTATGAGCCAGGCATCGGATGCGCCCGCAGGCTTCAGCCATGAAGTAGAGACGGCAAAGGTATCGGCCGTATTCTGGTGCTTGTAGCTCAGCCAGGCTTTTTGCTGCTGCCCGAGCTTCCGGAAAGGATAATTACCGGAAAGCGTGTCTGCCACCAGGTTTCCGTTGTTGATCATCGTCATGCCCGAAGGCACGTCCTGGTAAAGATAGGTTTGCATGGCACTTCCCGAGGTATAAGTGGCCGTATACATGCTCAGGGTGTTGAAGCGTTCGCTGTAAAGTACCTGTGAAAAAGAAGGGATACTGAGCTGCAGGGCAGCCAGTAAAATTATATGTCTCATGATCATTATATACAAAGCGCCCTTAAAAGGCATCTTAGCACAAAAATAAGGTTTTAAATCAAATTCAGGATTCGGGCACAGGCAAAACAGCGCTTATTATGCTATTTTACGTTAAAAGGGCTGCAAATAAAAAGGCCGCCACGGGGTTCCGTGGCGGCCTTTTACTAAACAAACAAAAATTATTTTACAACTGATAATTTTTTAACAACAGATCCGTTTTCTGTGGCTACCACAACGTTGTAGATACCGGCAGCGTATGCTTTAGTATCGATGTTCACGGTGTTAGAACCAGCCTGCAGAGCAGATACTGTCTGGTAAATGATCTGTCCTACATTGTTTACCACGGTTAATGTAACCTCTGATGCATTGTTCAGGTTTACACTTACGGATGTTTCTGTAGTGGCAGGGTTAGGGAATAACTCCACTGATTTGAAGTTCTCGTCGATGTTTTTCACGCTTGTGAAACCAGCGGTTAAGTTTACCTGGTCAACGTAGAAGTTGTTTCCGTATCCGCTGATCCCTGTGAATTTCACTAACACGTTTGGTTTGTTAGCGTAAGCTGTCAGGTCAACAGACTCAGATCTCCATTGAGTTGCATTAGGCACGAAGCTTCCTGTTGTGAAAGGAGCTGTATTTAAAGCAGCACCTGTTTTATCGTAAACATTTGTCCAGGTTGCACCGCAATCCGTAGATACATTTACCTGCAGCTCGTCGTTTTCAGGAGTTACTGAAGAGTATGGAGCAGAAGCCACGTCGAAGTTTAATTTAACTGCTGTGAAGCCTGTTAAGCTTGTAGGAGGCAGGATCAGGTCATCAGAATCGCCTTCCGGTGCAGAGTAAGCCGGGTATCTTGCCGACTGAGTTGTAGACTGGCTGCCGGAAGAAGTTACACGGCTCCATGTTGCTGCATTTCCGTCAGAGTTAACCAGGATCCAGTTAGCTGGAGGGAAAGTAGATACGGAGAAGCTTTCTACAGTGGTGTTAGCTGTATAAGCACCGATTACGGCGAATGTCGTCGTTGTCGCATTGTTTCCTAAGTTGTAGTCGGTAGCACCGTTTACAGAAGAAGCAATGTTTACAGAGAAGGTTTTAGAACCGGCGGTTAAGCCTGTAACAGCATTCATGGCTACCGTTGTTGTAGCACCTGCAGCTAAGTTACCTGTCCAGTTGATAGCAGCACCGTTGGCAACACCGTTAACATACGGATTGATGGTCATGCTGGTGATGGCATTGGCACCGTTGTTTTTGATAACAACCTGAGGCACTAAGGATGTAGAGCAGGTAATAGCAGGCAGAGCCACTGATTTTGCAGCAGCATCGTTAGCTAACGGAGCAGCAGCAGCTAAAACAGACTGCAATACTTTTTTGTTAGCATCATCCTGGATGAAACCAACCATCTCTACTTCACTTTTATCCCAGATGTATGAAGGCAAGTTACATACGATAGAGAAGGTTTGTGTTTGAGCAGCAGCCCATGTGTTAGCCATAGCTGTACCATTCGCTAAGTCAGGGAAAGACTTACGGGCAACGTGGTGGAATTGTGTCTCACCGTTTGAGCCCGGAGCGGAAGCATAGTTTACTTCTTTCTCAGCCATTACCACCCTGAATTTCAGGTTGGTTCCGGTTGTTGTGTAAGAGCCTGAAGCGGTAATTGTACCGGTAACGGTAATAGCGTCAAACGTAGCGTTCCATGCCCTGTTCATCACAATGGTGAACGGAGAAGTCACTGCTGCAGATGCATTTAAGCGAGCTGCTGTAATGTATCCCGGGTGATCGGAAGTAGAACCGAAAACGGTTTGGCTTTGACCATCCTGTCTTCCGTTAGGAGCCGAAGAAATAGAATAGTAGTTATCCCTGGCGTCGATCTCAGTTTTGTTTTGCTGGTAAAGAGACGTTGCCAACGACGGAGCGCTTGGAATAGCGACCTGCCATTTCAAAACGATGGTGTTGTTTGCATTAGCCGCTAAAATCGGGTCCAGCTGGGGGTTCGTTGCAGCGCAAGGTCCGCAGTTTTCGCCGGTGAACTCTTCGTAAAGAGACATACGCGGGCTCTGTGCCATTGCTACAGTACCTACTGCCAACAGGGAGAGGAGGGTAGTTGTTTTTTTCATAGGATTGGTTTTGGGTTAGTTAATTTATTTGTTGATCTACTATTTATTGATCGTGAATTTCCTGGTAATAATGGTATTACCGGAAGTCAGGGTAGCAAAATAAACACCGGACACGAGGTTGTCTACGTCCAGGGCCACTGTATTTTTACCTGTAGAAAGAGCCGCCGTTTTCGTATAAACAATTGCACCGAGTGTATTGGATACGGTGATGGTGACATTGCCACCCTCAAAGGCTGAGTTCAGGTTAATGAATGCTTTGGCGGCAGAAGGGTTCGGGTATACACCGGACACAGAAGCGAAAGCCGACGCGTTCTCTTTTACGGAAACGCCCACGTCGTTATACTTCAGGGTGAAGTTAAATACATCGCTGGCATCGTTGACATTATAAATCTGGTAGCGGATAGCTGAGTAGCCGGGCGTTGGTGCCTCTTCCAGGTCAAGCAACAGGGAAATGCTTTGTGAAGAAAGCGTCTGGTTCGGCGTTAACGTCATGGTGATAGGCGACACCGTTGTCTGCGGAGGGTAGCAGTTGGCGCTGCCTACACAGAAATAAGCACTTGCCCCGGTATTTAACACATCATCCATACGTTTCAGTTTATAATACCTTGTTGTAGAAGATGTATTCTTGGCATCGATCTCGGTCGTGATATGCTCGTTGGTGGTCGTCGTATAATAAATTGTGCTGTTGTTGGTCACATTGGCCTGACCATTGTTGACATCCGTCACCTGCAATACAGACTGTGCCCTTAAGGCTTGTCCGGCGATAACAAGAAATCCCAGGAAGTAAATTTTTTTCATATTATATAAACGTTACGAATTTGTTATACAATATTAGCGAACGAGCCCGCCAAATCCTAGTGATAATTAAAAAGACTATAGTAATCCTAAAACAATTTAACAATTAACATTAAATCTGTTTATTTTCTGTAGAAACTCATTTCATCCAGGTACTCCCAGGCTTTCAGAGGCATGAAAAAAGTCACATCTTTACCCGAACGCAAAGAATCGCGGATAAACGTTGAGGAAATATCCATGAATGGCGCCCGGGTCAGTTTTACCCGTGGATGCTGGTGCAGCTCCGTTTGTACGCAGCCGGGCCGTGGATACACATAAAGGTCGTGATGCTGCAGGATGTACTCGTAATTTTTCCACTTCGGAAATGTTTCGAGGTTGTCCTCACCGATGATTAAGGAGAACTGATGCTCCGGATATTTCTCAGCCAGGTGCGCCAGTGTGTTGACGGTATAGGAAGGCTGCGGAAGTGCGAATTCGATGTTGCTGCTTTTCATCTTCGGATGATCGCCGATGGCCAGGTTTACCAGGTGCAGGCGCTGGTTCTGATCGAGCAGTGAGGCTTTCTTCTTTAAGGGATTATGCGGCGACACCACAAACCACACCTGCTGCAGGTCGGTAAAAGAGGCCATGTAATTGGCCAGGGCCATGTGCCCGATGTGTACGGGATTGAAAGAGCCGAAAAACAAACCGATGCGCATACCGCAAATGTAAGTTTTTCGAACGGTTCCTCATGGGATATTCCTGCAAAATAATCCGGCAGCGCTCAAAAATTAAACCGGCATCAACCGAAAAAAATGGTATTTTTAAGGCAGTGTTTTTTAAAGATATCATAGGGCAGGCAGAGGTAAAGGAACGGCTTTTACACATGTTCAAAGACAACCGGGTTCCGCACGCCCTGCTGTTCTCGGGCCCTGAGGGCAGCGGAAACCTGCCGGCCGCTTTTGCCTTCATCCAGTACGTATTTTGTACCGATAAGCAGCCACAAGATTCCTGCGGGCAATGTCCTTCCTGCCTCAAAACATCGAAGCTTGTGCATCCCGATATGCACCTTGTGTTTCCGATCTCCAAAAGCAAGCATGTGCGCACCAGCAACGACCTCGTGAAAGAGTTCAGGGAAACCTTCCTGGAAATGCCTTACATGACGCTCAACGACTGGTTCAACAGCCTCAACTCCGAGAACAAGCAACCGCTGATCCCGGCAGATGAAGCCAACGACATTCTCAAAAAATTATCTTACACCAGCTACGAAGGCGGCTATAAGGTGATGATGATCTGGCAGCCCGAAAAAATGAATACGGAGTCGGCCAACAAGCTCCTGAAGATCCTGGAAGAGCCGCCCGAAAAAACCCTGTTCGTGATGGTGTGCAACCACCCGGAGCAATTGCTGGCGACCATTATTTCGAGGGTGCAGCAAATTTTGTTTTACCAGCTTACGGTAGAGGAGATCAGCAAAGGACTTGTGCATCAATACCAGTGCGACCCTGCTGCGGCCCGGCAAGCGGCCCTGCTCAGCGATGGCAGCTACCGCGAAGCACAACTGCTGTTGCAGCATACCGACGGAGGCACCGCTTATCTTCAGAACTTCAGGGCCTTTATGCTCATCGCCTTAAAATTCGATGCACCGAAAGCGGTGGCCTGGATCGATGAGAATGCGCGTACCGGCCGTGAAAAACAAAAACAATTTCTGCAATACGGCCTCGAAATTTTCCGCGACTGCCTGATGATGAACTTCGGAAGCCCGGAGCTGGTAAGGCATTCGGGAGAAGAAAAAGAGTTTGTCGGAAAATTTTCCCGCTTCGTACACCGCCGCAACTACGAGCGGCTACTCGACGAATTCAACTCCGCTTTCTACCACATCGAGCGGAATGCCAATCCTAAAATTTTGTTCATGGACCTCATTATGAAAACGAATGAGCTGATTAACATGCCGGCGTAGGATATTCCCGCAGATCTCGCAGATAACGCGGATCAGGCAGATAAATTACAGATTAGAGCAAGATAGAAAGCATCGCTAATCAGGAAGTCACATGCGCAGCATCAATGGAACATCTGCCGTTGACTGAGCGGCGTCGAAGTCAACATACTGATGGAACGCAAATCACTACAGAGCAGAAAAAAGCAAGCCATCAGAGGCATCGAAACAAAGAAGCCTGAAGGGCTTCAACATCCATAGAACATTTTTCGTTCCGTTTTCTCCAACCCTGAAAGGGTTGAATGTTTTTGGCATCAACGGCTCACCGTAAAGCGCCTGGTGATTTGCTCCCCTGCGGAAGAAAACGTGACCAGATAAATTCCGGTTGCCAATTGCTCCCGTTCAAAAGACACAATGTTTTTTCCTTTGGTAATTTCAACGTTTTTTGTGGAGATCTGCTCTCCTACTAAATTTGTTATACTCAGCCTGGCCTCTTTATCGTCGTGATCCGAATAAACATCCAGGTAAGCCGTGCCGGCCGAAGGATGAGGATAAACTCCCGAAGATTCCGACAAGCCGACAGAGGACTGCGCTCTCACAACACCTGTTGCGACGAGCAGAAGGCTCAACAACACTAATTTTTTCATTGCATTCATGATTATAGACAAAGGTAAAACAACAGGAGGTCATTAATTTTGAAGAAATAAATGACTGTCGGAATCCTAAATACGGTGCATGCAAATCTTATTCCAGCGGCCGATCTGCCGGAAGCCCGGGCTCGACGTATTCTTTCTCGGCTTTGGAGATCACCATGGTGGCGACCCCGTTGCCGATGATGTTGGTGATGGCGCGCGCCTCGCTCATGAACTTATCCACACCTAATAAAAAAGCGAGGCCTTCCACCGGAATTTTATGAAGAGCCGTGAGTGTGGAGGCCAGCACAATAAAGCCGCTACCCGTCACGCCGGCCGCTCCTTTGGAGGTAATCATCAGGATGCCGATGATGCTCAGCATTTCCCCGAACGATAAATGCACATTGTAAAGCTGTGCGATGAAGATCACTGACATCGAGAGGTAAATGGAGGTACCGTCGAGGTTGAAGGAATAGCCTGTAGGCACCACGAGGCCAACCACCGACTTGCTGCAGCCCATATTCTCCAGCTTTTTCATGAGCGATGGCATGGCAGGCTCCGAAGAGGATGTGCCGAGTACGATGAGCAATTCTTCCTTGATGGATTTCAAAAATTTCCAGATACTGAGCTTGTAATAGTGCATGATGGCTCCGAGGATCACAAACACGAAGAGCGCCATCGTCATGTAGACGCAGAGCATCAGCTTTCCCAAAGGCAGCAGGGTTTGCAATCCGAACTTGCCAACAGCGAAGGCCATGCCCCCGAAAGCGCCGAGTGGTGCGAGGTACATCACATACTTCAAGGCTAAGAACACATAGTGCGATACGCTTTCCAGGGGCTTGATGATTGCCGCTTTGTTTCTCAGGTTACTGATGATGATCCCGGCAATGATCCCGGCCAACAATACCTGGAGGGTGAAGTTGGAAAGAAAAAAACCGAGCCAGCTGAATTGGTCGGCGGCATGCTGTGTGTATTGCGAGGCATCTTTGACGGTGAGGCCTGACATATTAATGCTACCCGGCTGAACGATATATGCTACCAACACACCGATGGAAAGGGCGATGGTGGATACGATCTCAAAATAAATGAGCGCTCTCACGCCTACCCTTCCCACCTTCTTGAGGCTGTCTATCCCCGTGATACCAAGCACAATGGTCAGAAAGATGATGGGCCCGATGAAGAGCTTGATGATGTTGATAAAGCTTTTCCCGATGATCTCCATCTTCACACCGAGGGCCGGATAAAAATGCCCGAGCAGCACACCGGCAACGATGGCAGCTAAGACCTGGACGGCGAGATTGGAAAGTATTTTTTTTAACTTCAAAGCGTTGCGGGTTAAACAATATTAAGCTATTTTTAGTTTGTTTCAAAGTGCTAATAAACCGTTCTTTAAAGTCATCATCAAATTAAAACCGTATGTCAACTCGGGCACCAATCCACATCGTTTATCTGTAGAGGTTCCCGATACATTTTTGCGAAGATGCAGGCAAAAAATACCCGAACTGACATGGCGTTTTTTCTTTGCACCACTATTTACTTTCAATCCATTTTTTCACTATGAATTTTCCTTATCAGATCACTTCCTTCGAAGCCTACCAAAAAGCCTATCAACAAAGCGTTGAGCAACCCGAGCAATTCTGGGCAGATATCGCACAGCATTTCATCTGGCACAAGCCCTGGGACAAAGTATTGGAATGGGATTTTAAAACCGCTGACAGCAAGTGGTTCATCGGCGGCAAGCTGAACATCACGGAGAACTGCCTCGACAGGCATTTGGAAACGAACGGCAACACACCCGCGCTGATCTGGGAAGCCAATGATCCGCAGGAAAAAAATGTGCGCTTAACGTACCGGGAATTATACGAGCGTGTGTGCCGCCTGTCCAATGTCTTGAAGAACCATGGCGTGAAAAAAGGCGACCGCGTGTGTATTTACATGGGCATGACACCCGATCTCGCCATCAGCACGCTGGCCTGCGCCCGCATCGGCGCCATTCATTCGGTGATCTTCGGGGGCTTCTCGGCGCAGGCCATTGCCGACCGCCTGCAGGATGCCAACGCGGAATACATCATCACCGCCGATGGCAGCTACCGTGCCGCCAAAGATATTCCCCTGAAAGCCGTGGTGGATGAAGCGCTCAGGCAATGCCCCTTTGTCAAAAAAGTGATCGTGGCCAAACGCACGAATACCAACGTCAGCATGCAGGCGGGCCGCGATGTGTGGATGGAAGATGAGCTGAAAAAGGTAGAGGCTTCGGGCATGACAGATTGCAAAGCGGAAGTGATGGATGCGGAAGATCCCTTGTTTATCCTATACACATCGGGCTCTACCGGAAAGCCGAAAGGCGTGGTGCATACCATTGGCGGCTACATGGTGTGGGCCAATTACACCTTCGTCAATGTTTTTCAATACAAGCCGGGGCAGCTTCATTTCTGCACGGCAGACATCGGCTGGATCACCGGTCACAGCTACATCGTTTATGGCCCGCTCAGCGCAGGGGCAACGTCTCTTTTATTTGAAGGGGTTCCTACCTGGCCCGATGCAGGCCGCTTCTGGGAAATTGTGGACAAGCACCAGGTCGACATCCTGTATACCGCACCAACGGCCATTCGCAGCCTCATGGGCTTTGGCCTGGATCCCGTGAAAGATAAAAAACTGGATTCCCTGAAAGTGCTCGGCTCGGTGGGAGAGCCTATCAATGAAGAGGCCTGGCATTGGTACGATACTAATATCGGGAAAGGGAAATGCCCGGTGGTGGATACCTGGTGGCAAACGGAAACGGGCGGCATCATGATCTCCAACCTCGCAGGCGTGACGCCACAGAAACCATCGTATGCAACCCTGCCGCTGCCGGGTGTACAGCCCTGCCTGGTAGATGAGAGCGGAAAGGTGATCGAAGGTAATGAGGTGAGTGGAAACCTCTGCATCCGGTTTCCGTGGCCGGGAATTATCCGCACCACCTATGGCGACCATGAGCGCTGCAAGCAAACGTATTTTTCAACATACGAAAATATGTACTTCACCGGCGACGGCTGCCTGAGGGACAAAGAGGGCAACTATAAGATCACGGGCCGCGTGGATGATGTGCTCAATGTGAGCGGGCACCGCATCGGCACCGCCGAAGTGGAGAATGCCATCAACATGCACGATGCCATCATCGAAAGCGCCGTGGTGGGCTATCCGCACGACATCAAAGGACAGGGCATCTATGCTTATGTGATCTGCGATGCAGGAAAAACCGGAAATGATGCCATGCGCCAGGAGATCAACGCGATGATCAGCAAGGTGATCGGGCCGATCGCGAAACCCGACAAGATCCAGTTTGTGCCGGGCCTGCCGAAAACACGCTCAGGAAAAATCATGCGCCGCATTCTCCGGAAAATTGCAGAGGGAGATACGTCCAACTTAGGCGATACGAGCACGCTGCTCGATCCCTCGCTGGTGGATGTGATTATAAAGGAGAAAGTTTAAGGACATTATGATATATGAGCTTCAACGCGCTCACAGCCGTTTGCAATATATTCTCTTAATCTTCCCGGCACTGATGTTAATCATTTCTACGGTTCCATGTGTTGTTATGGCGATTCAGGGTGAGTATATCGGAACTCTGCTTTTAATATTCTGCATTACGGGCACCGTCTGCTATGGTATTATTGTATTTGTCAGTTCCACTTATAAGCAGGTTTTCTACGACAACGACTGTATTTACATAAAATCCATGCTGGGAAAGCCTGAAGATACCCTCAGTTACCATGATGTGATTAAGCTGATCGATTATGCGCCACGGGTGTACAACAGTTCGCAGGGACGCGGCGCCATCCAGCTAAGCTACCGCACGGAAAAAGGCGTTGCAACTATTAAGTTTATGAGATCATTTTATGCAAGGCAGACAGATCTTCTGAAACGTCAAATCAGCCCGGATAAAGTCATTGAATGATTATAAACCCTATTAAGGTTTAATCTCATCCAGGCTTTTCATCACCTTTTCTTTCAGCTCTTCCTTAAAGGCAAGCAGCTTATCGAAAATAGCCTTGTCCTGGCAACCCAGGATTTGCGCGGCAAGGATGCCGGCATTCTGAGCGGCATTGACTGCTACGGTGGCCACCGGCACGCCGTTAGGCATCTGCACGATGGATAATAAAGAATCCCAACCATCGATGGAATTGCTGGACTTCACCGGAACACCGATCACGGGCAAAGCCGTCAAAGAGGCTACCATGCCCGGCAAATGCGCTGCCCCGCCGGCACCGGCAATAATCACTTTCACACCGCGGGAAGCAGCGTTCTTCGCGTAATCGAACATCCGCTCCGGCGTGCGGTGTGCCGACACAATCGTGACCTCATGCTCAATGTTCATTTTTTTCAGAAATTCCGCCGCGTCGTTCATGATCTTCAGATCACTGCTGCTGCCCATAATGATGCCTACCATACCAGTTTTTGAATTAGAGGGTTATTGAGTTGAAACTTGTCCATGATTGCATTAAGAAATGATCTTTATAATGTCTTTCACCGCCACTGCTTTTTTCTTGGCCTGTAGCAGATCGTCGTCTACCACCGTTACGTGACCCATCTTGCGGAAAGGCTTGGTATTGGTTTTGCCGTACAAATGTACATACACGCCTTTGTACTTAATAGCATCGTGCAGGCCCTCGTATTTCGCAGGGCCTTCATGGTTTTTTTCCCCCAGCAGGTTAATCATCACCGCCGGCTTCACGATGGATGTATCGCCCAAAGGTAGGTTCAGAATGGCACGCAGGTGCTGCTCGAACTGTGAGGTGATATTTCCTTCGATGGTATGATGCCCGCTGTTATGCGGTCGTGGTGCCACTTCGTTCACCAGCACTTTTCCATCTTTGGTCACAAACATCTCTACGGCCAGGATGCCTACAATACCAAGCTTTTCAGCCACTTTCACCGCAATGTCGGTAGCCTGCTTATCAATGGCTTTTTTAATATTGGCCGGTGAGAATAAAAACTCCACGAGGTTGGCCTCCGGGTTAAACTCGCATTCCACCGCCGGAAAACATTTGATCTCCCCGCTTTCGTTGCGCGTCACGATCACCGAAATCTCCTTATCGAAATCCACCAGGCGTTCCAGCACGCTCGGTGCTTCAAAGGCATGCTCAATTTTATTGGGATGGCCCAGCTTCACCACGCCTTTGCCATCATAGCCACCGGTGCGCAACTTCTGAAAGAACGGAAAAAAATCACGGTACTTCTCAATCTGTGCCTTATTCTCTACCAGGAAGAAATCAGGGCTGGGAATGTCGTTCCTCTGGTAGAACATCTTCTGCAGGCCTTTATCCTTAATGATCTCGATGACCTCCGGCTGGGGATATACTTTTTTACCGTCCTTCTGCAAGGCTTTCAGGGCCTCCACATTCACGTTTTCTATTTCAATGGTAATGATGCCCTTGTCCTTCCCGAATTTATACACGGTATCATAATCGGTGAGGCTTCCTTTGGTAAATTCATTGGCAATGGCCTTGCAGGGGGCGTTGGCATCAGGGTCGAGGCAGCACACATACAGGTTGTAATTGATAGCACTCTGGATCATCATGCGCCCCAGCTGCCCGCCGCCAAGTACGCCAATCTTTAGTTTGTCAGGTTGAAAATAAGTCACGGGCAAAGTTAACTATTTATTCAAATGTAGCAGCAATCTAATTTACGTTAAACGCAGCCGGTTCCATACCAGTGCAGTGACATGGTTTTATCAATGGCTGTTTTCTTTTGGGCGCCCGGGCGGGCTCTCGCGACTCGCTCTTTGTTTGCCCTGCGGGACAAACAAAGGAGCTCAAACAGGCCGCTCGATCCCTGGCGCCCGAACACTCTCCTCATTGAGTTAAGCTCATACACCTGGTAAATCAGCCTGAATGACGCGTAGCCGGGCAGGAACAGAAGTGGAAATCCTTTTTGCCGGCATTTCGACTGCACTCGATGCCGGCAAAATCATGCCACGCGTGAAGCATCGAAAGCCTGGCCACCAAACCTTATAAACTAAAAAAACCGCCTTGGGGCGGTCTTCTTAATTATTTTGCAGCTTTTTTAGCGGCTTTTTTCGGTGCGGCTTTTGCTGTTACAGCAGCTGCCGTGTTTTTTTTGCGAGGACGTAATCTTCCGAATGATCCGATATGAATTTTACCTCGTCTTGATCTTTGATCTCCTTTTCCCATAATGCTGTTAATTTAGTTTGCCAAAAGTAAGGGATTTTATGAAATCTCCAAATAAAAATGCGCTTCAGAAACGCTTATTCGCGTTGAAAGGCTTGACAGGCTTCTCAATGGTAGTGAGGATAGCCGTTATTTTTTTAGGATCGGCCAGCAGTTTTTTCGCCTCGCTCACATCATGGTCGTATTTCAGAGCCATCACGATCCTGCCTTTCTGGAACTCGAACCGGGAAGCGATTTCCTCCTCGATGAATTGTTTGATCTCCGGTTTAAAACGGCTCAGGTCGTCTTTTTTGTTGGAGTTCATTTTTGTGAGCAATGCATTGTATTCGGCTTCGATGCTTTCAAAGCATTTATCCTTGATCGCATCCTCCTTCAGCTCCTCCATGGCAAAATCGCTCTGCGTAATGTATTTGTAATCCTTATCCTTCATATATGCCACAAACTCATTGTAGTCGGCGTCGGGCAGCTGGAAATCCGCTGATCTGACCTGCAGTTGCGGATGCTGGAGCATATAGGCATTCACATAGTTAAAGATGTGATGCTTGTTGATGAGGGTGATGAGCACATTGCTGTATTTCACATCCTCAGTTTTATAATCGGGCAACACACCGGCGCCATCATACACGATCCGTCCGTTCTTCGTTTTGAAAGCCGTGATGAGGGAATCCGGCACTTTCTCCACGCGTCCTTCGTCGTCCTTGTGCGTATAGTCGAGCGCCTGGATACAACGCCCGCTCGGGATGTAGTATTTGGCCACCGTGACTTTCAGCTTGGTATTATACGTCAGGTCACGTGTTTGCTGCACAAGGCCTTTGCCATAGGAGCGCTGCCCCAGCACCACGGCCCTGTCGAGGTCCTGCAGTGCGCCCGAAACAATCTCGGAGGCGGAGGCGGAATTATTATCCACCAGCACCACCAGTGGAATCTGTGTGTCGATGGCGTTGTACAGGGCCACGTAATTTTTGTCCCAGTCTTTCACCTTTCCTTTGGTAAACACTACGTCGCTGCCTTTATTCACAAAGAGGTTCACGATGTTTACCGCTTCGTGCAGGAGGCCTCCGGGGTTGCCCCTCAGGTCGAGGATCAGCGACTTGCAGTTCTTTTCCTTTAATTTCAGGAAGGCATCCTTCACCTCGCCCGAGCAGTTGTCGGTGAAGCTGTTCAGCTTGATGTAACCCACTTCGCTGTTGAGCATATCGGAGTAAGGTACGGCTTTGATCTTGATCTCCTCGCGCATCAGGCTAAGGTCGAGAGTGGTTGTTTGCCCGAGGTGCCTGATCTTTAATTTGATCGGTGTTCCGGCCTGGCCCTTCAGCATGTTGGTGATGTCGTCCGTTCTTTTCCCCGTCACATCCACTCCGTTTACTTCCAGGATCTCATCACCGGCACGCAGGCCCCCTTTAAACGCTGAAAAACCCTCGTAGGGCTCCGTGACCGTAATCTTATTGTTCACATCCTGGATGAGCGCCCCGATACCGCCGTATTCGCCGGTGGTCATATAGCGGTAATCCTCGATGTCGTTTTCGGTATAATAATTCGTGTAAGG
>CALRIU020000042.1:0-21617 GCA_943362175.1 Hydrocarboniphaga daqingensis
GAGCTGGCGGAGTGGGACATGATCAACAACAGCTGGATCTATTACGCTTATGGCAGGGACCGTGTGGCGGAGCTGGAAGGCAGCAGTGGCATCGTCTATTACACTTACGACCACCTGGGCTCTGTGCGGGTTGTGTATGACGTGACCAGTGACTGCTCGGGCTCAGCAGTTATCTATAAGCTCGATAATATGAGTGATTATTATGCCTTTGGGAAAACGCTGAGAACCTTCGGTGGTGATAAATACGGCTACCAGGGAAGTGAAAAGAACAAAGAGCTGGGAGATAACGACTATTATACGCACTTTAGAGGGCTGGATGTGGACATAGCGAGGTGGAAGGGGGTGGATCCGATATATCATGCTTATGAAAGCCCTTATGTAAGTATGGGAAATAATCCTGTAATGTTTAATGATGTATTGGGGAATGATATCGATTACGGATCGAGAAAACAGAAACGTGATATTAAGTATTTGCGAAAGCATGATGCTGCTTATGATAAATGGTGGAATGATAATGCTGCACAATATGAAAATGATAAAGATCATAACCTTATTATAAACATTGTAGCTGGAAGAAATGATTTAAAGCATAGCGAATTACAATTTGAACGATATAGTGACGGAAAAGGAATTGATAATGCTTACTTGTATTACGATGGAACGCTTGATCATAGACAGTTTGGAATTATACCGACAAATCAATCGAGGGTTTTGGTAGAAGGATCTTCAAGTAGTGGTACACAATACACAGATTTTTCATTTAACCTTTCTGCTACTCTTCCAACTTTTAAACGATGGGAAGCAAAAATTGATGATTCTGACTCTTATGGTAGTCTACCTTCGGGAAGTATTAAAAATTCATATTCAAAAAACACTACTTATTCAGGGAGAATAGGGGCAACTGCATCTAAAAGTTATGATCAGTTTGGAGCAAGAGATCAGCAAGGTTACAGTAGAGCTCATATTGTTTTTACTGAAATAGGTAGTCCAATTTATTTCAATCAAACTTTAACCCGTAATGGCTGGGGAGGTTCAACTCCAGAAACATTACCAGATCATAGAATAATTATAAAAGACAAATAAAGAAATGAAAAGTATTTTTTTAGTAATTTATTTTTTCTTGGGAAACTGTAATTTGTTTTCCCAAGAAAATACCGTATCTATACGTATAGAAGCTCAACAACTGACGATTAATAACCAATTAGTTTTTAAAGACGATGGATTTTACTTTAAAATCGATTCATTTAGTAAGGTATTTAAAGAAAAGCCTGAAAGGTATAAAAATAATACAACTGGATTTTATGATTTTTGGTATGAAAAACATGGGATTAGTGTCAGCCAAAAAGAAAAGCGTAGTACGAAAGCATCCTATCCCAGGGAGGTACTTTTTAATTTTAATTATGTTTTCGAAAGTGTTCCATTTCATACGGCATCATTATTTACCGGTGATTTTTATATTCACGGAGTTAAAATAGATGCAAATACAACAAAATCAGATCTGCAGTTTTTGAAACAATATTATCCGGCTTCTGATGTGGAATGGATGCAATTTGATAGATTCTCCATTCAGTTTGAGAATAAGTTGAAAAATCCGAAGATAACGTCTATTACTTATCGGCTTTAGAGGAAAATTTTAGGGGAAGCTTAGAGAGAAGCTCTCTGCTTGAGCTGGGAGTTTTTGGTCTGAAGGTACGAACACAAAGTAAAACGATTGTTAGGTGTTCTTGATCTTTTCGGAATTTTAACGGCAACAAATACGGCTACCAGGGCAGCGAGAAGAACAAAGAGTTGGGAGACAATGATTATTACACACACTTTAGAGGATTGGATGTGGATGTGGCGAGGTGGAAAGGAGTGGATCCTGTGTATCATGCTCATGAAAGCCCTTATGTGAGTATGGGGAATAACCCGGTGATGTTTAATGACTTGCTGGGCAATACTGTAGAAGATTGGTTTAAAAATCTGAGAACAGGAGAAGTAAAAGAAGATAAAGCTGTTTCAGGAAAAAAAGGCGACGAAGTAGCTTTATATGGAAGTGCTGATACCTGGAAGAATTTAGGAAAAACAAAAGATGAACCGGAAGTTGGGAGGGCGCAATTGGATTATTATTCAACACACCATACCAACACTCATCTTTGGGCAAGCGGAAAGTTAGATCAGGATTATACATTTGATGGTGGAGCAGTTGGCAGTATAGTTGTTGGAAATGTACTTAAACCTGCATTCAAATATCTTGGTTCAAAATTTTTCACTAAGGCAGCGACCGAAGAAATTGATTATTTAAAGTTGCTCAAACCGATTGACGAGTTTGATCCCATTAAGACATTATACCGTGGTACAACAGGCTCAGAAGCAAATAGCGCTACTTTATTCTTAATTGATGATGCTACAGCTGCCGCAACTTATGTGAAAAATGGCGGTAAAGTCGTGAGTTATGATTTGAGCCAGTCTTCTTTGTTTATGTTAGAACAAGCAGGAAAATTGAATAAGCTATCAGGTAAGCATTTAATTGGAGGAGCAACAAGTACAGAATACAAGTTTGTAGGGAAGGAAATTGTAAACGCATTGAACTCTATTGGAAAATAAATTATGAAAAAATATTGTTGTAATCAGTTTGAGTTTTTCCAAAATGCGGAGAAACAAATGGGCCTAAATATAAGAGTAATAAAGTTATCCGAATCTTATATGAAAAGAAGTCAAAGGTTATTAAAAACAAATAAGGTATTCTATATCACCGAAGGATATTCAGGTCATATTAAAGATTGCCCTAAAACAATGGTAATAAAGTATTGTCCGTTTTGTGGTGTCACACTAGATAAAAAATATAGTGATGATGTTTATGTGAACGAAGTTTTTGATTGGCCTACAAGTTAAGGGGCAAGCTCTCTGCTTTTAGGGCGGATACCCATGCTTTAGCGTGAGGTTTTAGCCTGAAATTACAAAACCAATGTGTAGTGATTGTTAATGGTGTTTTACTCTTTGGAGTTGTTGAGCTATCCTTATTTCATATAGGTCCAGGAGGGAAAATTTTTGATGAATACATTAAAAATATGTCAACTTTAAATGAAACTAATACAGAGAAAGAAACAAATGATTTTTTTGATAGAGTATACAAAGTTTTTAATGATTCTGAAATTAAACTAAAAGATAAATAATTAATATGAAATTAATAAGCTTTTTATTTTCGTTATTCATGGCATCTTTACTTATGGAATGCACAGATGTAATAAATGAAAGAAACATAGTAGCTTGTAAAAGAGATACATCTTTTGTCTATGAAACAAAAGACAAATTTTATAAGCAATTTGAATTTACCAGTAACAGAAATTATATAAATGATTCGACTTTTATTGATAACTCTATTTTATGTACTACGGATACAGCTAATGGTTGCCGATTGAAGTTTTACATAAGTCATTCCAATTGGTATTTATGGACAGGTAATGGATGGAATTTGTTTTATGATAATTCCTTAAGGAAAATTCACAAAGTAGCATTAGACTATCGAGGCGATCAGATAATTCCTGACACGGTATTAGTTTCTAATAACGATTCTATTTTTTCATTTTTATGCCGCGAACCAAAAACAATATTTACGACAGATGATGCCAGATACTATTTTCATCCAGAGCTTGGAATAGTAATGATAAGTAGTGTAAGTACTTATTTTAAAAGAAAAGGATTTGATTGTTATATAAGCGATTCCATAATCAAAAAAAGATAATTTTGGAGTAAAATTATTTAGAGAGAAGCTTAGAGAGAAGCTCTCTGCTTGAGCTGGGAGTTTTTGGTCTGAAGATACGAAGGCAAAGTAAAACGATTGTTAGGTGTTCTTGATCTTTTCGGAATTTTAACGGCAACAAATACGGCTACCAGGGCAGCGAGAAGAACAAAGAGTTGGGAGACCATGATTATTACACACACTTTAGAGGGCTGGATGTGGAGATTGGAAGATGGAAAGGGGTGGATCCGGTGTATCATGCTCATGAAAGTCCTTATGTGAGTATGGGGAATAATCCTATTACAAATACAGATGTATTAGGGAATGATCCTCACGAATATGAAGTAGATGGGAAAACAGGTAAGAAAACAAAAGTAAGTGATTTAGGTGGCGATGTGGTTGACTTTAATCATCATGTTGGTGGTAAAAAAAATGGACGAACCGAAATTGTAAATAAAAAAACTGGAGATTCTCAGTGGATGAATTCTTCAAAAAATATTAAAGGTTATACAAAACGAGATAATGATGTTGATTGGGTTGATCTTTATACTGAGTATAAAACTGGGTTAGGGCCTGAAAAAAGTTTAATGGATCAAAATCATCCTATGAGTAAGGATATTTTTCGATCACTTGATTTTTTAAGTGCATACTCTGACTTTGATCCATTTACTCCTGGAGATAATATGACAATGCAGTTTGTTGGCAAAGCTGTTTACAATTTTTATCAGGTGGGCGATAAGTTAATTGCAATCATAATTGATAGCAAATCAATTTCTTCTGAATCATTGAACCCATTTAACAAAGGTGAAGAAAGAAATATTCCTCGAGTAAATGGACAAATAATACCTGAGAGTAATACTCATCAAACTTATTTACTTATTTTAGATATCCCAAAAAAATAAATCATGAAAAAAGTTATATGTATTTTCTTGAGTCTAATTTCTCTAGTAAGTTGCAAAGTTGCAAAAGAAGACGTAATAGGATTGTATGTGTCTCATAATAATGTAAATACGATTGATAGTGTTTGGATAAATGAAGATGATAATTATGTTAATAAAATTTATAGAAAAGCAGATAAGTCACTCATTTATAATAATACTGGACGATGGCAATATTCTGATGGTTACATAATATTTAATGACTTTTACAGCGAAGAAGATGAAATTCATACAAAAGAAGAGGATGATTTCGAAGATGTTTTGATAACAACTAAGTTGCCTATAGAGAAAAGGTCTGGAAAGGTTATTTTTCATCACAAAGCTATGTATAATAATATTTATTTAGAAAAAGTTGATTAGGGCGGATACCCATGCTTTAGCGTGAGGTTTTGGCCTGAAATTACAAAACCAATGTGTAGTGATTGTTAATGGTGCTTTACTCTTTGGAGTTGTTGTGAACAGGTTTTAAACGGTAGCTTTACAGTTCTTTCATTTACCGGATCAGGAGCACGAGCGATTATTATGCCTTTGGGAAAACGCTGAGAACCTTCGGTGGAGATAAATACGGCTACCAGGGCAGCGAGAAGAACAAAGAGTTGGGAGACCATGATTATTACACGCACTTTAGAGGGCTGGATGTGGAGATTGGAAGATGGAAAGGGGTGGATCCGAAAAGGGAAGAACAGCTGGATTTAAGTCCATATATTTCAATGAATACTAATCCTGTTTCCAATATTGATCCATTGGGAGATAAGATTCATGCAAGCTTACGAACATGGTATCATTTGTGGCAAGAGTCAAAAGGGGATGCCGCTTTTCGGCAAGAAATTATCCGTCAGATGTTTGATAAGAGAACATCTATAGTTATGCGTAATGGTAGACAACATCAAGAAACATATACATAGGATTATTACTACGGAATTAATTCCAATTCTAATACAACTCTTAGACAAGCCGTTTTCAATAACCAAGCTTTAAATAATCAGCGAGTATCTAGTAATACTCCTGCTAGTAATGATTATTATCCAAAACAGAGTTTTAATATATCCAAAACGGAATCTATATATGCAGGTGGAGGGGGAGAATCTACTAGCAACAATAATAATATTACTTCCGCTGTAACACTAACATCAAAAAAAACATATCAAAATGGTATAGTAAATATTACATTTACTCCTAATATTTGGGATAATAATGGAGCAGATAGAGTAAGGGTATTTCAAGGTAAAACTTTACTTTACGACAGTAATGTGCCTATCAACCCCAATGATCCGGTAGGAGATACAAATATTCCGATACCTTTTTCAGGAAATAGAAGTAGAATAAAGATTAAAATTACAGATAGCGATGGTGTTAATAATTCCGGACCTGGTTCGTTTAGGATTAAAGCTAATATAACGGGGTTCTAAATTTTTGATTTTTATGAAGTATTTCTTATTCCTATTTATTTTATTAATAGTTGGCTGTAAATCGTCAGAAGAACATTATGCAAGAGCTCAATGCCTTGAGAAATTTGGCCATCACAAACGGGCATTTTATGCCATAAATAAAGCCATTAGGAAATCGCCTGGAAATTATCAATATTATATTTTAAGAGCACAAACAAGATATAGAGGATGGGTAACAAAAAAAGCTTCTATAGAAAAAGTCTTAGCTGATTATAATAAAGCTCTGCAATATAAGCCTTTTGCTTTAGAGGTTTACAAAGCAAGATGGAAGTATTTTGAATTTGAAAATGATGAAAAAAGAATGCTGATAGATCTTCAAAATGTCTTAAATAAAGATTCAATAAATGTGGAGGCATGGTTAAAGATCGGTAGTTTAAATTTTAACAATAATGATACGACCAAAGGTTATTATTGCTTTAACAAAGCCTATGAATATGCTAACAATAAGGACAGTGTGCTCACATTTCTGGCTGATGCGGAATTTAATGCAAAGTTGTTTAAAAAAGCGAAGAACCGATATATAGAGCTTTTAAAACGTTCGGATAAAGTAAATTTCTACAGGTACCATTATTTAAGTATGTCATATTGGAATATGAATAACCGTGACAGCGCTTGCTTTTATTTTCAATATGTCAATAAAAAGTATTTATTTGATAAGTTGCCTGAAATAAATGCTTATTGCAATTAGACTTAGAAAAAGAAAGCTATTTTCCTTAGAGAGAAGCTCTCAGCTTGATCTGGGAGTTTTTGGTCTGAAGGTACGAAGACAAAGTAAAACGATTGTTAGGTGTATTTTATTTTTTTGGAAGAGCTTATAAACGTGTTTGGGAAATTGCTCTGTTTATTATATATCAGTAGCAGTTCGTTCTTTGGGAAATGAACCTGCGTGAGGGATTGAGCCATTGTTTGAGCTCTTTTTGTAGCCTTTTTCGGCTACAAAAAAGCGAGTGGCGAAAGCCCGGCCCAAAGGGACACGCCCAAATTTTACGCCACTACAGTTACGACATGAACGGCAACCAGGTATACCAGCGCATCGGCAAGAGCAAGTCTAGCTGCGATTATATGCGGAGCAACCTGCCGAAGCACATTTACGGGAAGCGCGACACCACGGCCTCCGCCTACAGTGATCTGTATTACGACTACAATAACCACGACGACCGCATCTATAAAAAAGTGCAGAACAGCAATGGCAGCAGCACGAGCACCTATTGCCTGTAGTATAAATAATCATGATGTATGCCCGAGAGGCCTGTCCTCATCAGCTCATAGGAAAGACAAGATGAAGCTGCCTGAATTTAATAAATTACCTGATTTTAAGGAAGATATCCGTAAAAAGGAATTGTTAAATCTTTCTTAACTAAATGTCATATTTATTCACAAGCGCTTGTTATCAGGGCTTTTTGTAATATCTTTGTAACCGCAAGAAGTGACCACCCTATAAGAGGAGAACTATTCTGGGACCCGCCTTAAACCGCTTTTGCCGAATGACAACAAAAAATTAAACCCAAACATCATGAAAAAAATTTTACTTAGCTTATCATTTATTGCTGCGTCCTTAGCGGGTAATGCACAAAATTGTTCGGACCTGATTATTTCCGAGTATGTAGAAGGAACAGGAAATAACAAAGCGCTTGAGATTTATAATGCCTCTTCTGCGCCTATCAGCCTGGCTAATTACCGCATTTTAAGGCATGACAATGGGAATACCTCCTTTACACCGATTGAAGGTGAGATGCAGTTGCCAACCAATATTACCTTAGCTCCTTATAAAGCCTATGTGATTGCCCTGAATCTGACTGATCCTAACGGAACAGGCCAGACTGCTCCGATCGATGCGGCTTTACAGGCTGCTGCCGATACCTTATTATGCCCTGGCTGTGCTACAGGCACAGGAAACAGCCGCGTCATGTGCTTTAACGGCGACGACGCCCTGGCTTTGCAAAAAAAGGTAGGCTCTAACTGGGTAGATGTTGATATTTTTGCCTGCAGAGGTGAGCAACCGACCAATTCTTCCGGTACAGCAAGCCCTACAGCAGGTTGGACAAGCTTAGCTCCTTATGCGAGCATGCCTGCAGGTTATACAACGGCTCAGTACGGACCTTATTTCAAACAATACTGGACACAGGACAAAACCATGAGGCGTAAAGCCGGCGTGAAAACCGGTGTATCGGTAAATCCTGCATTCAACTCTTTTAATCCTTCTGTTCAGTGGGACTCTTTAATGGTAAATACTTACACAGGCTTAGGTTCTCATACCTGCGACTGCGAGGTGGTAAGCGTGAAAGAGCTCAACAAATCATTTGCGGTAAACGTATATCCTAACCCGGCCAAAAACACTGTGATGTTACAATCTGTAAATGCCATCACGAAGGCAGAGATTTATTCTGTAACAGGCCAGGTTGTAAAAACCATCAAGTCCAACAACACGATCTCCGGTGAAGTGATCAATATCTCTGACCTCGGTAAAGGCGTTTATTTTATCAGTCTGTTAGACGAGCATAATAATCAAACGATCAAGAAGCTGATCATCGAATAATAAATTTAAAATCATAAAATCCCGCTTTTTAGCGGGATTTTTATTCAGCCCGGAAATATGAGATTTACTGTTTCTTTTATTTTTATGATGATTGCCTGCCTTGGTTTTTCCCAAAAAACCAAGGTGCAGGGTGTGATCAAAGATGCCATTACCAATGAGCCTATTGTGGGCGCTATCATCATTTACGGTGAAGGAAAAAATACGTCGACGGATATTGACGGGGCCTTTTCTTTCAGTGTGGATTCGGGTAATTACCTGGTGAAAGCCTCTTACATCGGCTATAAGGCGATGGAAAGAAAGATTACCGCAAAGGGCAAGCCTGTGTTTGTGGATTTCACCTTATCGACCAATGAGCTCGCCGAGGTGGAAGTGACCACCGATATTGCCATCCAGCGCGAAACGCCGGTGGCATTCTCCAACATCGATACCAAAAAGATCCAGGAAGACCTTGGCAGCAGGGATCTTCCGCTGATTCTGAACTCGACGCCGGGCGTCTATGCGACGAGCCAGGGTGGGGGCGACGGTGATGCACGCGTCAGCATCCGGGGCTTTAACTCCCAGAACGTCCTGGTATTGCTCGATGGCATTCCGATGAACGACATGGTGAACGGGCGCGTATTCTGGACCAACTGGTTTGGTTTGGATAATCTGTCCCGCGGCATGCAGGTACAGCGAGGATTAGGTGCTACAAAGCTGGCGATTCCGTCGATTGGGGGTACCATTAATATCTTAACGGCAGGTATTGATTCAAAAAGAGCGATCAGCGTTAAAAATGAGTACGGTAATAATAATAACTACAGGCTGGGCCTGAGCTATTCGTCGGGAAGGATGAAAAACGGCTGGGCATTTAATTTTGCCGGATCGTATAAGCGTAACGACGGTTGGTTCGATAATATGTCGAGCCGGATGTGGTTTTACTACGGCAAGGTTGAAAAAAAGATTGGCGCCCACCTGATCAGCTTTACCGCATTTGGTGCGCCGCAAACGTCAGCACAGCGCGATTTCAGGGTTAACTACAACGTTTCGGCCTATAATAAAGAATTCGCCTATAACTTAGGAATTGATACCGTAGGGAAGCGTGAGTACGGCTGGAGGTATAACCCAAGCTGGAATTACCTGGCGCGCACGAAAGATAACCCGCAAGCCGCAGCTGAAGTTTATAATACATCCGTTAATAAATTTCATAAGCCGGTTATTTCCCTCAAGGATTTTATCGTCGTAAACGACAAGCTGACGATTTCCACAATTGCCTATGCGTCTTTCGGCCGTGGATACGGCACGCAGCTCGACGGTGGCAGCGCCGGCAATAACCTGATCCCGACAACCGGCCAACAAAATGTGCAGGGCATTTATGATGCCAATACATCACCGACACAAACGGTTGCTACAGGCGAGAACTTTTCCTCATCCTGGGTGAGGGTTAATCATAATGATCATGATTGGTATGGCGGACTGGTGACGGCTAACTATAAATTGAGACCTAACTGGACCCTTTCCGGAGGTCTGGATGGAAGGCTTTACAAAGGCCTTGTATACAGTACATTTGGCGACCTCCTGGGTGGCGATTTGGTGAAAAACTTTAACCCTGACCAGAATGCAGCTCCCGGTTATAAATACGAAGGAGACAAGTATGTGCAGAACCTCGAACGCCGCGTACGCTGGCTGGGTGGTTTTGCGATGGCCGAGTATAAAAAAGACAAATGGTCGGGCTTTGTGAATTTAAGCTATGCAACAAGCCTTTACAAACAGATTAATTATTTCCTGCCTAAGCAGCTGGTAAGGGGGGACGACAAGATTGATGTACCTTACGGTGCAACCGTTCAGTATGATGGTAAGAGCTATGATAACAGCTCTCCTGAATTACAGTACAACCAAACTGGTTGGAAACAAATGAACGGTTATACCGCTAAAGCTGGCGCCAATTATAACCTGACTGAGCACATGAACGTATTTGTGAATGTCGGTTATCTGAACAGGGTTCCTTTTATTACTTTCGTATACCGCACGGATAACAAGGAGTTTGATAAGGTAAATAACGAGGAGATCAAATCGGTTGAGCTTGGCTACAGCTACAGTACCAAATATTTCTCAGCCAATATCAACGGTTACTATACCTTATGGAACAACAGGCCTACAACAGCAGGCTTCACTATCAACGGAGAATCGGTAAGCACAACGGCAACCGGAATGAACGCGAGGCACCAGGGTATTGAGTTTGACGGCATCTATAAGATCAGTCGCAAGCTTGCCCTTGAGCTGATGGCAACGATTGCCGACTGGGAATGGACATCTATTGCTACTGCCACAATCCTTGATAACGATGGAAATGTCATCAAAGATAACACGGGGAAAGAAATTGGTGTTCAGCAGTTTGACCCACGTGGTGTGAAGGTAGGTGATGCGGCGCAGAACACTGCAGGTTTAAGCCTTCGCTACGAGCCTATCAAAAAATTATACATCAAGCCGCAATTCAATTATTTTGGAAAGAACTATGCCAACTTCAGCCCGGATGCGCTGGTTATTACCAATACGGCAACCGGCTATGGTCCTAATATCGGGCGTCAATCCTGGAGAATGCCGGATTATTTCCTGATGGATTTCAGCGCCGGTTACAGCTTCCCGGTTAAAAAAGTAAACTTCGACATCAGGGGCTCGGTGATGAACGTCTTGAACCAGTTCTATATTTCCGATGCGCAGGATAACAACCTCAATACACAGAACTTTAATGCACCATCTGCTACAGTGAATGTGGGTATGGGCCGCAGATGGCTTCTGACCCTGGTAGCAACTTTTTAAACAGCACAAACGGATGAACAAACTAGCTATCGTGATTATATTGTCAGCTTTCTGTATCCAGGGCTGCAAAAAGGAGAACAAGATCAACAGGAACCTGGAAGGAACCTGGACGATTAAAGAGTATGCGCTTAAGAATGGTCTCTATACCGATTTCTCTACAGAAACCCGGACCTTTCAATTTTCAAAGTACAAAAATGCCTATACCCGCTCTATGAAAGGGATTTATACGGTAACGTACACGGACCCCAACAAAAAACCGGTGATTGATACCTTCGAGTATCAGCTGAAAGACCGGATGCTGGAAATTACCTCGGTACAAAATAAAAGAGTGAACGGCGCTGCGCCAAATACAATAGGCTTTTTAAGGCGTCGCTTTTTGCTGAGCAACTCGGCAAGCAATACCTTTACACTGACCCGGATGGACAGCACCGGATTATACATCAGAGCAACCAAATAACAAATAAAAAAGAACCCATGAGAAAAATTCATGTCTTAATTTCAGCACTGGCGCTTACAATAGGCGCTTTTGCCCAGGCACCGGTTCCAACGTCGTACGACTTTGAGAACGGAGGTACCTATCCTACGGGCTGGACGCTTAATCCGGCCGGTACAGGAACACAGTATTACACATCGTCCAGTTCCTGCAATGGCTCGGCTTACTCTTTAAAGATCGACTTTGCCGGCGCAACAAACGGAGAGAACCTGGTCATCAATGTGAGTTCTCAGCCGGGGCCTGTTACTTATAACATCAAGGGTGCTACCAGTGGATCATCTGTTCTTTGGGATGGAACATTCGCCATTCAGGAATCCATTACCGGAGCTGCCGGAACTTATACTAACATCACCACTCACACAGGAGCCGGTGCTATAAGCAACTCGGTATGTATTACTTATACTGCCACGCCAGCCAATCCTGCATCAAGGTACATTCGTTTTATTTACCTGAATAAAGTTTCAGGAAATGTGGCGATTGACGATATCAACATCGCTATGCCAAATGTTCCTGTAGGAATCCGTGTAAAGCAGGGAACCAACCAGATCTCAAACGGTGGCTGGACTATGCCGGTGGGATCTCCTGTAGGAACACCGCTCGCTGTGCCTTTAACGATTGAAAATATCGGAACAAGCACGACCTTATCGGTAACGGCCGCGTCTATTACAGGTGCTAACGCTTCTGAATTCGTTGCTTCTACCAGCACACCGTTTTCGGTAAATACCGGTGGCAGCACAGCCTTCAATATCAACTTCACGCCAACAGCGGCCGGAACACGCACCGCTGCTTTAGTGTACACCACCAACGATCCGAATAATACAACCTTCACGGTTAACTTATATGGAGTAGGTGGTACCCTTGCAACGGCTCCTACGGCCCAGGCAACGGCTTTGGTTTATTCCAATGTGAAAACATTCAGCCTGAAAGGACAATTTAATACAGCAAGTCCTGCGGTTGATCCACTGGGTGGCTACCTGATCCTGAGAAAGAACGGTGGAGCCGTAACGGATGTGCCGGTAAATGGTAATACCTACCAGCGCGGTCAATACATCGGCGGAAGCCAGGTCGTATATGCCGGCCCGATCTCGACATCTACCGGCAGCTTTTCCCCGTCTTACATCAGGGCGAGCATGACCTATGGATTTGCGATTTTTACATACAACGGAAGCGGATCTTACACCAGCTATAACACAACAGCTCCTTTGTCTCAAACGGTGGCTACACCATTCAGCATGCAGTCGCCGACTGAGTACAGCACCATCAGCACCAGCTCTTCCAGCTTTTTAACCAGTCTGAGCGCTTTGATCAACCCGCACACTTCTACATTCTACAGCAACTACACACCTACAATGATCGACCAGTTCGAAACGCGTGATACGCTCATCACGTCTCCCGTACTGTTTACCAAAGCAGTAACCTGTTCTTACAGCGGTCTGAATCGCCCGTATAACGATCCGTTCGATTACACAGGCCTTGACTGGAGCCGCGAGCATACCTATTGCCATTCCTGGATGCCGACATACCCGGCCGATAATCCGGAAAAACCGGAGTACAATGACCAGCACCACCTGTATCCGGTGAAACAAACCAATGTAAATGCCCAGAGAAGCAACTACCCTTTGGGTGAAGTAGTAACACAAACGGCTTCTTTCATGAATTGCAAAGCCGGTACAAATGCTGCCGGAAAACAAGTATTTGAGCCAAGGAACGAGCACAAAGGAAATGCCGCCCGCGCGATCTTTTACATGGCTACCTGCTATAACGGAATCAGTGGTAATAACTGGAAACTGAAAGACACGATCGATAAAACAGGTCCCAACTTTATTTTATACGGGCAAGACCAGAACGTCTTGAAAAAATGGCATTTCCAGGATCCACCTGATTCGTACGAGCGCTCCCGTAATGACTTTGTGGAGTCTATCCAGGGCAACCGTAACCCTTTCATCGACAGCGTGCGTTACGCCTGCTACATCGACTTCAAAAAAATGACTTACATTGCAAGCCCTACTTATACAACAGGTATCGGTACTCCTTGCTATGTGGCTTCATCGGTTGGCATCAACGAAAGCACACCTCAGAACTTTGAATACGTATTGGCTCCGAACCCTACCACAGGCGATTTCAAGCTGATGATCGAGTCTAATGTGAACGAAAAGTTTGATATGTACATCACCGATATTACCGGACGAGTAGTACACAGTGAGAAGTTGGATATTACCAATGGCTTCAACGACCTGTCCTTTACAGGCCTGAACCTGAAAGGTGGCGTGTATTTTGTGAATCTGAATTTTAAGGATCAGAAGAGCACACGCAAGCTGATTATTCAATAAGATTTTTCTTCCTGATTTTAAAAACCTCTCACGCTATAGCGTGAGAGGTTTTTTTATTTATGCTTGTATCCGGTTTAAATCATCGGTCATTTCATTGTATTCAAAGCCATTCTCAGGGCTTAAGCATGAACATGATTTATTCCGAATCATTTTTGATCTTGAAGAAGCATTTTCACGATACATCGAGTATCTTTGGGGCCTAAAAAATAGTGCATTTTCTGATGAAGTTTCTTATTTTATTATGTTTTCTGATGACCGGCTGCCAGTTATATGCTCAGCAGCCGCCCCTGATGGTGTATGGAACCCTGAACCACGGAGAGCTTGAGATGGCATACGATGTGACAGACTCTACGGCAGAAGCTGTGTTATTGTTTGAGAAACAGCATGTGCAGGTAAATTATGTTTCCAGCTATTACATCAGTACTGAATACCATGCGCGGATAAAGATTCTTAAAGCTTCCGCAACGGATAGAGGCAATATTTCGCTCGTATACTGGGCAAGCGACGACGACAAAGAAAAGATCTATGATATCGAAGGTATAACCTATAACATGGAAAACGGCAAAGTGATTAAGACAGCGTTGCCAACAGCTTCCATATTCGACGAAAAGGTATCCGATAAGACTTTTCGGAAAAAGATCCTGCTCAGTAATGTGAAGGAAGGCTCCGTGATCGAATACCGTTATAAGCGTAAAACTCCTTTTTCGGTAACTAACACCCCGAGGGAATGGTTTTTCCAGGGCAATATTCCTTTTAAATGGAGCGAGCTCACCGTATCTCTGCCATCCGACATTCATTATCGCATGCTGTTTACCGGCTACCTTCCCCTGTATATCAACACCTCCGAAAAAGGATATGATCTCTCCGGGGAAGTGACTAAATACAGATTTGTGGTAAAAGACGCCCCTTCGTTTAAAGATGAGCCGTACATCACCTGCAGAAAAGATTACATCTCAAGGATCGAATTCGGCATCTTGTCCTATTATTATACGAATAGTATGAGGATGGAGAAATTTTCTCATTCCTTCGGTGATGTCGCCAGGCTTCTGAATAGGCATGAGCACTTCGGGGAGGCCATCAAAAAAACGGGCTATCCGAAGGAACTGCTAGCAAGCTTTAACACAATCAGCGATTCTCTCGAAAGGCTGAATGCGATCTTCAGCTACATGACAAAACAGTTTCAATGGAACGGAGAGGAGCGCTTACTTATTACCGATGATCTTAAAACCGTATTTAAGAACAAAAAAGGAAGCTCGGCGGAATTAAACCTGCTGCTGTTGCAGCTTCTGAAGGCCTGTGGCTTTAATGCCCAACCGGTGATTATGAGCACGAGGCAAAACGGTGAAATAAAGGAAGAATACCCGATGATTGACCGCTTCGATTATATGATCGTAAAAACAGAGCTTGGAGGAAAAACCATATTGATGGATGCTACAGACCCAAACCTTTCTCCGGGCCTGCTTCCCGAAAGATGCCTGAGCAACAAAGGCTATGTGCTGCAAAGTGACACCGCCCTTGCCATTTCGCTTAGACCGGCAAAAACTACTTTTTTTGTTTCGATAGAGGCGGAGCTGGATACAGCGGGAAATCTGAAAGGACGGTATACAGAAACAATGGACAAGCACTATGCCCTTAGTTACAGGAACTATATTAAAACAACTGATGAAAAGACGCTTCGAAGTAATATGGAAAAGACGGCGCCCGATTGGGAAATAAGCTCATGGAAAACAGAGAATTATGAGGACCCGCTTAAACCCCTAAAAATGAGTTTTGATTTTTCGGAGTCGTTAATATTAATGGAGAAAAAGCTATTCTTCAATCCTTTATTCTTTTCACAAACCAAGCAAAACCTCTTCAACGAAAAAGAGCGCCTATATCCTGTAGACCTCGGTAAACCGTACGAGATTCTTTATATTTTAAATTTGAAGTTGCCGGCAAATTTCACTCTGGAGCAGTTTCCAAAAAACATTTCGGTCTCTTTACCCGAAAAAGGAGGAAAATACACTTACGTGGTGGAAACAGAAAATAATGTTCTGAAGATCAAGAGCAGTACGGTGATTGCAAACTCCCGGTATCCCGCCACCCAGTACCGTTCTCTACGAGAGCTGTATCAGATGATAATCCAAAAAGAAGCGGAACAGGTTATTCTTAGAAAGCTATAAAGAGCCGTTTATGAAGGATATATGCTTTATCTGTTTGTTATTTTTTTGGATCAATGGCTTTTCGCAGAATCCCTTTGCCAGCAACACCATTCCAACAACCCTGCAAACAGGAGCTAATGCTGTAATCAGGCTGCATAGCATCGATTACCATATAAAAACGAAAGGAAGAGCTTTAAAAGAAGAGCGGTTGGTAGTGACTGTGCTGAATGAAAAAGGAGAAGATTTGTTTTCGTCCTTTACAGTGTCTTACGACCGCTTCCATAAAATAAAGGATTTTAACGGAGCCGTATATGATGCTAGCGGAAAAAAGGCCGGGACCTTGAAAAAAAGCGACATCAGGGACTACAGCAACTTCGATCCTTCCTACCAGGTAACAGACCAACGACAAAAAATAGCATCCTTCGACCGAAAAAAGTATGTGTATCCGTACACGATAGAATTTTCATCTGCCGAAGAAATAAACACAGGCATGTTTTACCCGGCCTGGGCGCCTGTTTGTTATGAGAAGGTAGGGATAGAGCGGTCTGTATTTACAATCACAGCGCCGACAGGTCTCACATTCAGGTACAAAGAACTGAACCTGCCCGAAAAAGTAAAGATCACAACAGGAGAGCATGAAACGGTTTATAGCTGGTTAATAGAAAATAAGCCTCCCTTTGAGTTTGAGGAATATATGTCAGGGGCTGAGCTGCCTGTCGTGTATACGGCTCCGGATCAATTTGAAGTCGATGGTTATGAAGGAAATGCATCCAGCTGGAAAAACATTGGAAAATTCTATTCCGATCTGAATAAAGACAGAGATCAATTGCCCGAATCGCTGATAAGCAAAATAGAGGAGCTCATAGGGCGGGAAAAAGACACTCTTAAGAAGATACAGGCGCTATACAGCTATATGCAGTCCAAAACAAGGTATATAAGCATACAACTCGGCATAGGAGGGTGGCAAAGTATGAAAGCTATGGATGTGGAGCAAAAAGGATATGGCGATTGCAAAGCCTTGTCTAATTACATGGTTGCACTCTTAAAGCAAGCGCACATCAAAGCTTATCCAGTTCTTATTCTTGCTGGAAAAGAGGTTGATCAGCAGAACGATTTCCCTTCTTTCAGATTTAACCACTGCATTGTGTGTGTGCCGGGTATAAAGGATAGCTTATGGCTGGAATGCACCAGTCAGAAAAAACCCATGGGCTATCTGGGAAGCTTTACAGGGAACCGGAAAGCCCTGATGGTCACGGAGGATGGAGGCGTTCTGGTAAACACAAGTGCTTACTCGGTTAATGATAACGTACAGCAACGAAAAACAATGGTTCAGGTAAAAGAAAACGGTGATGCGCAGATTTCCGTCAATACAGTTTATAAAGGAATTTTGCAGGAACCGATAGACTATATCTATGATTATTTATCCAAAGAAGAGCAGAGAAAAGCTGTCGTGAACAGGTTCCGGGGCACTGAGCTGGAATTACAGTCGTTTTCATTTTATAAAAAAGAAGCGAGCCCTCGTGAGATCTCTGAAAGTCTACGATGGACTGCCGCTAAACTGCTCCCGCAGAATAACGATCATGTTGTAATCACTCCAAATCTGTTTCCCGATGGGTTGTATATTCCGGAGTTGAGAGATCAGCGGGCGTTCTCAGTGTACCTCAACCCGAATACTTTCAATTACTCAAAGTCGGATACCATTATTTATGATTTCGCAAAAGCCCTAAATATTGAATCTTTACCAAAACCGGTTCACATAAAAAATGATTTTGGAGAATACAAGGCGGATGTCATATATCAGAACAACCACCACCTGATATACTGTCGTAAGCTGGTAGTCAGGAGTGGAAAATTTCCCGCTGACAGATATACGGAGTGGCTGAATTTTATTAAACAGATCAATAAAAGCGATAAAGTAAAAGTCGTTTTTGTTTCGAAATAATGTTGCGATCCGGTAGGTACATATTCCTTCCAAATCGAATAATTACCTCCCATTTGTTTTCCTGTAATAAAACCCTATATTTGATTCTCCTGCCACTCCTTTTTCCTCCCCGGAAATGCCCTTGTTAAATGGAGTAGCCTTCCCGGTTTATCCCGAAAAAATACCTTTTTTTACTCGCATAAATGGTTAAATTTGCTCCCTATCAAAAAAATAACATGATTCGTTCGATTCTTACTTTTTGTTTACTGCTGACCCTCGGCAGCGCATTTGCTCAATACGGAACCATCCGTGGTTTTGTGTATAACAAAGCCAACGGTGAGCCGGTTCCATTCTCCAATATCTACCTCAAGGGTACCACCACCGGCGCCTCTTCGGATCCCAACGGTTTCTTCTCCATCAATAAGGTGAAGCCCGGAACCTATACCTTGCTGGTAACCAACCTTGAATTCGATACCATCTCCGAAACCATTACCATCAAAGCGGAGCAGATCCTCAATAAGAAATTCTTTTCCACCAAAGGCGGTGTGATCCTCAATACCGTGGAAGTAACGGCCGCGCAAACCGAAAAGATCGAGAACCCCAACGTGGCGGTGCAGACCATCGATCCGGTGGCCATCAACAAGCTGCCAAGCGTAGGTGAGCCCGATCTGGCCCAGTACCTGCAGGTATTGCCGGGTGTTGTGTTTACCGGCGACCAGGGTGGGCAGCTCTACATCCGCGGTGGCTTACCGATCCAGAACAAGGTATTGCTCGACGGGATGGTGATCTACAATCCCTTTCACTCCATCGGTTTGTTCTCGGTGTTTGATAACGACATCATGCGTAGCGCCGATGTATACAGCGCCGGCTTTGGCGCCGAATACGGCGGACGTACTTCCGCCATCATGGACATTACCACCCGCGACGGGAATAAAAAACGCCTCTCCGGAAAAGTGTCGGCTTCTACCTTTGGCGCAAAAGCCACGCTGGAAGGGCCACTCAAAAAGCTGAAGGAAGACGGTAAGGGAAGCGCATCTTTCCTGCTTTCCGGCAAGACTTCTTACCTGCCGCAAACTTCCAAAGTGTTGTATCCGTACGCCAATAAAGACGGCCTGCCGTTCTACTATACCGATCTCTACGGTAAGGTATCCATCAATGCCAACAACGGCAGTAAGGTAAACCTCTTCGGTTATAACTTCAACGATAAGGTGGTGTATAAAGACCTGGCCAAATTCAACTGGACATCCTTTGGCGGCGGCAGTAACTTCATCCTGATTCCGCAAAGCTCGACCTTGCTCATCGAGGGGAACTTTGCCTATTCGCAATACAAGATCAATTACGAAGGCGCCGTGCCCGAAGATAACAAATCAAGCACTGTGGGCGGCTTCAACGGAGGCTTCAACTTCCTGAAATACTTTGGCCGCGATGAATTGAAATATGGGTTTGAGCTGGTGGGAACTAATACAGATTACTCCATTCAAACGCCTTTGCTGACCAAGGAAGTGTCTTACCAGAAAAACTCCATCGAGCTGGCAGGGCATGTGAAATACCGCTACCTGACCCGCCGCAAGTACCTGGTGCTGGAGCCGAGCTTCCGCCTGCAGTATTATGCTACCTTCAATAACTTATCGCCTGAGCCGCGTATCCAGGGTAAAATCAACATCACCCGCAAGTTCCGTTTCAAATTCGCCGCCGGCTTATACAGCCAGAGCCTCATGAGCGCCAGCTCCGACAGGGATGTGGTGAACCTCTTCTATGGCTTCATCAACGGACCGGAGAACCTGCCTGCCACGTATAAGGATAAAGACAATAAAACGGTGGATACCAAAGGCGTGATCCAGAAAGCGCAGCACTATGTAGGCGGCTTCGAGATCGACGTCCTGAAATACTTCGAGTTCCAGGTAGAAGCTTACCGCAAGTACTTTACACAGATGGCCAGCGTGAACCGCGACAAACTGTTTGAAGATACGCCGGAGAACCAATCGAAACCGGAGGCTAACCGTAAGGACTTCATCATGGAGCAGGGGGTGGTAAACGGCCTCGACTTTACCGGAAAATTTGAACGGAAACGTTTTTACTTCTGGGCGGTATATTCCCTTACCTTCAACAAGCGCTATACCGGTAATACGGCTTCGGGCGACGTCTTTGAATATGCACCGCTGTACGACAGGAGACATAATGTGAACCTCGTAGGTACTTATACTTTTGGCAAAAAGCGTAACCTCGACCTGAGCGTTCGCTGGAACTTCGGTTCGGGCTTCCCGTTCACGCCCACAGCCGGCTACTACCCGCAGGTGGATTTCGGCAACAACTTTAATGCGCCGTATGCCACGACCAATGCTAACCTGGGCTATGTGCCGGGCGATTACAACTCACGCCGCTTGCCGGATTACCACCGCCTCGACATCAGCATCAAATGGCTCTACAATACCAGCGAGCATACCAGGCTGGAAGTAACGGCGGGTGCCACCAATGCTTACAACCGGGAGAATATTTTTTACTACGACAGGATCAAGAACAAGCGTGTGAACCAGCTGCCGATCCTGCCTAATGTGAACATCAGCTTTAAATTCTAAGATCATGGCGTTTAAGGTCTATACCAAAACAGGTGATAAGGGGCAAACGTCCCTGATCGGGGGTACACGCATCCCTAAGTTCGATATCCGTATCGAGGCCTATGGGACGGTGGACGAGCTTAACTCATACATCGGGCTGATTCGCGACCAGGCCATCGACGCGCATGCGCGGGAGATCCTGATCGAAATACAGGACAGGCTGTTTACCATTGGCTCGCTGCTGGCGGCCGATCCGGTGAAAAACAAAATGACGCTGCCGCAGATTGCAGAAGGCGATATCAAGCTGCTGGAGGAGGAAATGGACAACATGGATAAGACCCTGCCCGAAATGAAATCCTTCGTCTTGCCGGGTGGACACACCACGGTATCGTTTTGCCACATCGCCCGCTGCGTGTGCCGCAGGGCCGAGCGCTGTACGCTAAAGCTGAATGAGCAGCAGCCATTGAACGAGCTCATCTACAAATACCTGAACCGCCTGTCGGATTACCTCTTTGTGCTCTCCCGCAAGCTGACGATGGATCTGAACGCCACGGAAACTCCCTGGAAACCGAGGGTTTAAGTTTACTGTAATTTTTTGGAACCGGTGATTTCGACTCCGCTCAACCACCGGTTATAAAGCGCTCCTAAGCGGAAATGTTCATAACGTCTCACGATATGGACCGTCGTGATGCCGAAGTGAGAGGAAGGAGTTATTCACTGAAAGCTTTAATCACCGTT
>CALRIU020000043.1:0-21114 GCA_943362175.1 Hydrocarboniphaga daqingensis
AATGAAAAATACGATTAAAGTAGAACGGGCCAAAAAGAACATCACCCAGGAAGAGCTGGCCCAAAAGCTCAATGTTTCCAGGCAGTCCATCAATGCCATCGAAACCGGGAAGTTCGTCCCTTCTACGGTGCTGGCCTTAAAAATAGCCCGCTACTTTAAGATCAGCGTGCATGATATTTTCGAATTGGAAAAAGAAGATTAAACCATTATAAAAAACGATGAACCCGAAAATTCAGGAACTCAAACAATGCCTCAGGCATACGCTGCGTAACACCCTTATCCTTAGCGGCCTCGCGGGCCTGTTTTCATGTCTGCCGGCATCCGCGCAGAATGATCCTTACGCGACAGTTACCGACCAGATGATGAAAACCTATAACGGTAAAAAATATAAAGGTTTTTATGATCTGTTGTCTGCCGGTTTCAAAGCCCAGCAAAGCGAAAAAGAGATCAGTGGCTTTTTGCAGGAAGTATACGGTCAGTACGGAAACATGAAAAGCATCACCTTCCGCAAAGAGCAGGCGCCGTTCAGGCATTATCAAACGGTGTTCGAAAAAGGCGAGCTGGAGCTGATGCTGGCCTGTAATGAAAAGAAGGAGATCGAAGGATTGTCGTTTCAGCCATATGCAGAAAGGCCGGATTTGAAAAAAGGAATTACCTCCGATAATCCGAAACAAAGCGCTTTCGACCTGGAAGTGGACTCGCTGGCGGTCGCCTACCTGTCGAGGCCTGAGAACGCCAGCCTGAGCATCGGCATCCTGAAAAACGGGAAGACCGTTTTCTACCATTACGGAGAAACCCGCAAAGGCACCGCTACCCTGCCTTCCGGCCGGAGTATCTATGAGATAGGATCGGTTTCCAAAAGCTTCACCGGTATTCTGCTGGCCAAAGCCATCGAAGAGCAAAAAGTAAAAGCCGATGATGATATTCGCAAATACCTTCCGGAGAGCTGTCAAAACCTGAGCTATAAACAAACCCCGCTAACCCTGGTGCAGCTGGCAAACCATACTTCCGGAATTCCGCGTCTCCCGGAGAACCTCACCGGTCAGAAAAACTTTGATGAGAAAGATCCTTACCACCATTACACAAAAGAGCTGCTGTTTAACTACCTGGGCAAGCTTAAGCTGAAGACGGTGCCCGGAACGGTGAGTGAGTATTCGAATACCGGGATGGCCCTGCTGGGCGTGATCCTGGAAGGCATATACGGCAAGAGCTACGAAGCCCTGGTGAAAGAAAAAATCACGGAGCCATTGCACATGGCGCATACCTATCAGGAAGTGCCTGCCGCCGAGCAGCCGCAATTCTGCACCGGTTATGATGAGCAGGGGCACGAAACACCCTACTGGAATCTGGGCGATATTCCGGGCTGCGGTGGATTGCGATCCACACCGGAAGACATGATGCTTTACTTGCAGGCCAATCTCGAAGAAAAAGATTCTGCCATGAAGCTATCGCATGCCACGACCTTTCAAAGCGGAAAATACAACAGCCTGGGGATGGCCTGGCATAAGCAGCAGAGTTTGTCGGGCGATGAGCTCATCTGGCACAACGGCGCCACCTATGGCTTTTCAAGCTTTATGGGGTTTTACAAGGGAAAGAACTGTGGTGTCATCGTTTTAAGCAATAGCGGTAATACTGTCGACGGCCTGGCGATTGGTATTTTGAAAGCGTTGAAAAAGTAGATGTTAATACCAGCTCATTTTTTTAAATAAAAAACCGGAGCTCGCTTTGAGCTCCGGTTTAAATGAGGATCAGTTGCCATCTTCGCCCTTGTTGGTGTTATCACCAACAAGGGATAAAAAAAGCGACACGACTTATCATGACGCTTTTTTTGTGATTCATACAATCTTATTTTTTTCCGAATACCTTTTTCAAAAGGTCGCTCACGCGGGCAGCAGGATCTTTCCTGATTTTGGTTTCCTCATCGGCGATCAGGAGCATCAGCCCGTTGATGGCTTTGTTGCACACATAATCGTTGAGGTCCGGGTTTTGTTTCTTCACGCCCGGGATCTTATTATAGATTGTTACCAGCGGCGCCCAGTAGCTCGTTACCTTTACCTGGCTGATGGCATCATTCACCACCGGCTTGAATTTTTCCTTAAGAGGTGAGAAGGTTTTCTCCCTCAGGTAGTGCGTTGCCGCTGTGTCGTTGCCTTTCAGGATAGCAAAGCCGTCGCCGATGCTCATACCGGTTACCGCATTTCCGAAAATAGGAGCGGCGCTTTTAGCGGCTTCTTCTGCGGCGCGGTTCAGCGATGTTTCAAACTCTTCCACTTTTTTCTGATAGCCCAGCTGGATCAGCTTCGTTTTCATCTCCTTAGCTTCCGGCGGCCATGGAATAAAGAGGCGGGCATTCTTCAGGAAGCCATCGGTTTTCGAGGCATTGGAAGCCGACTTATTGGTGCCGATGGTCAGGGCCTCTTTCAGGCCTTTGATGACTTCGTCGTTCGTGAGGGAACCGGTGGTGCCCGAGGTATTCCCGGTGATGGTATTGGTCGCCGTGTTGATGGCATTGGTGGAATTGGTCTTCACGCTGTTCCACATATCATTAAGCGTTTGTGAGGTTCCGGTAGCTGTGGCGAATGCTAAGGCGATACCGAGGGATAATTTAGAGATCATGTTCTTGTCAGTTTATGAATATGGGGATGATGTACTCCTGATCTTACAAATATGGTGCAGAAATTTTTCCGGCTTATTTTTTAGAGCCGAATACTTTTTTCAGGAGCTCAGTCACGCGGGCCATCGGGTCTTTGCGGATCTTTACTTCTTCTTTGGCAATCATCGTCATCAGGCCGTCAACCGCTTTCTGGGTCACATAAGCTTTCAGGTCGGGGTTCAGCTGCTTCACGCCGGGGATCAGGTTGTAGGTGCTGATCAGTGGCGCCCAGTAGGAGGTTACCTTTACCTTATCAATCGCATCGCCCACCACCGGAGAGAATGCGTCGCGCAAAGGCGCCGATGTTTTTTCCCTCAGGTAATGTGTGGCGGCTGTATCGTTTCCGTTCAGGATCGCAAAGCCATCGCTGATCGACATGCTGGTAATCGCATTCACAAATACCGGGGCGGCACCTTTGGAAGCCTCTTCAGCAGCGCGGTTCAGCGAGGTTTCAAAATCGGTGATCTGTTTCTGAAAGCCCAGTTGGGTCAATTTGTCCTTCATTTGTTGTGCCTCGGCAGGCCATGGAATAAAGATCAGCGGGTTTTTATTAAAGCCGTCGAGCTGAGAGGTCAGCGCCGTTGAGTTGTTGGTGCCCACGGTGAGCGCTTCTTTCAGACCCTTGATCACTTCAGCATTGCTTAAAGCGCCGGTGCCTGTTGTGTTGCCTGAGCTGGCATTTAAAATCTCGGTACCGGTTTTGATAATCGTCTCGGTTGTTTTCGGGTCGCACGCCGATAAAACAATACCAAGAGCTCCTGCCAAAATAAAATATTTTTTCATAAAGGTTTTTGTAAGATTGTTATGTAATTTTATGCATTAAATATAACCATAATAACAGAGCTGGCATATTATGAAGGCAGAACTTTTAACAATTGGTGACGAAATCCTGATCGGGCAGATCGTCAACACGAACGCAGTATGGATGGCCCAGCAGCTCAATGAAGCAGGCATCCGGGTGGTGCATATGAGCTCGGTATCCGATGAGAAAAATGCCATTCTGAATGCCTTTGCCGAAGCCGGAAAACGTGCTGAACTGGTATTAATTACCGGTGGATTAGGTCCTACGAAGGATGATATCACAAAAGCCACTTTCTGTGAATTTTTTAATACCCGGCTGGTACTGAATGAGGATGTCCTGGAAGATGTGAGAGGTTTCTTTACCAAACGGGGAAGGGAGCTGACGGAGGTAAACCGTAAACAGGCCGAAGTACCGGAAGGAAGCCATGTAATCAGGAATAAGAATGGTACTGCCCCGGGGATGTGGATGGAAAAAGAAGGGACGATCTATGTGTCGATGCCCGGTGTGCCTTTCGAAATGAAAGCCATGGTGACGGATGCTATTTTACCCGAGCTGAAAAAACGCTATACCCTGCCTTTTATTTATCATAAAACCATTCTCACCCAAGGCATCGGAGAGAGTATGCTGGCGGAGCTCATCAGTGATTGGGAGGACGGCCTGGCAGAAAAACAAATCGGCCTGGCCTACCTGCCTTCACCGGGCATGGTACGTCTGCGAATGAGCAGCAGCGGCAGCAACGAAGACGAGCTGAGGAACAGGGTGGAGCAGGAGCTGGCGAACGTAGAGCCGCTGATCCGGAAATACATTTACGGCTACGAAGAATATGGCAAGGAACAGCCGACGATGGAAGCCATCCTCGGAGACCTTTTAAAGGAGCGTGGCTTGAAGCTGGCCCTGGCCGAGAGTTGTACCGGTGGCTACATCTCTCACCTGATCACCAGCATTGCCGGAAGCTCAGCTTATTATAACGGCGGTGTGGTGCCTTACCACAACGAGTTCAAGCAGGCGCTTCTGCGGGTCGACGCCCCGGTATTTGACACGGTAGGGGCAGTCAGCCAGGCCTGTGTGGAAACGATGGTGCGGGAAGTGATGGTGACCTTTAATGCCTCGGCTGCTATTGCCGTGTCGGGGATTGCAGGCCCTTCGGGTGCTACAGACGATAAGCCTGTGGGAACGACCTGGATTGCGGTCGCGCTGAATGATCAAATTATTTCAAAGCAATTTATCTTCGGTGACAACCGCTTACGTAACATTCACATGACAGCTATGACGGGCATGAACATGCTGAGGAAATTAATATTAGGAGAATCAGAACAATAATCAGAGGTTTTATGTTTCTTGTTTCGGGTTTCAGGTTGAGTGGCCTCATCCGGAAAAATTAGCCTGAAACTTGAAACCAGAAATAATATGGAACTAGCATACAGGGAATTCGGAGCAGGGCAGCCGCTCATCATCTTACACGGGTTATTCGGACAAAGCGATAACTGGAATACGCTGGCAAAGCGCTTCGCAGAAAAAGGCTTTCATGTCTTTACCATCGATCAGCGCAACCACGGGCTTTCGCCGCACAGCGAGGAGTGGGATTATCACGCGATGGCGGCCGATCTGAACGAGTTCATCAAATTCCATGATCTGAAAAAGCCGGTGTTGCTGGGTCACAGCATGGGCGGCAAAACGGTGATGTTCTTCGAGATGCTGTATCCCCGGATAGCTGATAAGATCATCGTAGCGGATATTGCCCCGAGGGCCTATGAGCCTCACCACGACGCTGTTCTGGCAGCATTGAATGCCGTAGATTTTTCAGAGATCAACACGCGCAAAGACGCCGAAGCGATTTTAGGAAACTACATTTCCGATTTCGGCACCAAACAGTTCCTGCTGAAAAATATTTACTGGAAAGAAGATGCTTCCAAGCAAATGGACTGGCGCTTTAATTTAAAGACCATTACCCAAAAGTACAACAACATAGGCGTGGAAGTGCCTGAAGGTTCCAGTGATACGCCGGCGCTTTTCCTGAAGGGGGAAAAATCAAACTATGTGACGGAAGAAGACGAAAAGGACATTGCCGTGCGTTTCAGTAATTTCAAAATAGAAACCATTGCTAACAGCGGCCACTGGGTGCATGCCGAGCAGCCGGAAGCATTCTTTAACAGCGTGATGGCATTTATTGGGTGATTGGTGACCCTTCATCGCGGGTGTAGCGAAGCAATCGTTTTGATTGTGAGATTGCTTCACTTCACGGCGTTTCGTTCGTCATGATGTATTTCACTTACGAAGCAGTAGAAGTAGAAAAATGCGCATCGATAATGTTGATTGCATTCTTCAGCTTTTCATCACCGGTACCTTCAACGAGGTGATAGTCGGCATTCAATTTGGTGAGCTCGTGCATGTTCCATTTCAGAAGGTGGTCTCTCAGCTCGGGATTGCGGCGCTGCGGGTCTTCGGTCCAGGCCACATCATTGTTGCAGATCAGGTAAAGGTCGTAATCGGTCGAGCGGATGGAAGAGGAGATCAGTTCCGAAATTTTATTGAACTGGTAAGCCGACCAGATCTTGATGGTGATCAGTGTGGTATCGCAGATGAGCAGGCGCTCCGCTTTTGGAAGCAGCTCGTTCTCCAGCTGCAGTTGCTTTTGGGCAATGGCATCCAGATCGGCAATCGTATAGTGATTAATATCGTGTACGTCGAAATATTCGCGGGCATATTCAGGAACACATATGGTATGGTAATGTTTGGCCAGCTGAATGCTCAGCTCTGTTTTACCTGTGCTTTCCGCACCAAGAATCGCAATTTTTTTTACTGACGATGTAGTTGTTTTTTCCATGCATAGAATCCGTAAGCGGCCATTAAGGTGAAGAAGGAATAGAGTATAGCATAGGTAGGCATTTCTTTGATGATATACAAAAAAACATAAGCTGCATCGATCATCACCCAAAGCAGCCAGTTTTCCACCCACTTCCTCGTCATCAGGTAGGTGCAGGTGAAGCTGCAGGCTGTGAGGACAGAGTCGAAGAGGACCTGGTCTGACCTGAAATAGGTTAATAGGTAGTAATAGGCCACCGCCTGCACGGCGATGGAAAGGAGGATGTGGGGCAGGTATTTTAGGGGAAGGGCAGATACCCGGAATGCCTGCTGCCTGTGGGCATTCCAGTAATACCAGCCATAGAGGCCACTGAAGAAATAGAAGACGTTTAGGCTCATGTCGCCGTACAGTCGGTTGTGATAGAAGGTGATGGTGGAAATGATCACGGAAATCAGGGCCATCGGCCAGCACCAGATGCTTTCAAAAACCGTCAGCAGGACACCCAGCACTCCTGTAATCAAGGCAATTACATCCCAGAATTCCATTAATCAACAGGAATATTTTTCTCTTTACAGAATTTGATGAACTCGATGTACTTTGTGTAGGGAGAGTTGCTTTTCCAGATATGGCCGTAGAGCGCTACCCCGTAGAAACCCAGCTTATAGGCCTGTTCCACACTTTTTTCATTGATGCCGCCGCGGGCAATAATTTTCATATTGGATTTCTGGATGGCCGCTTCCACCACCTCGGGGTAAAAGCCGCTGTACAGCTCGCCGGATACATTATGGAACATGGTTCCCAGGAAGCAGTAATTGGTTGATACCACCTGGGGCAGGTACAGATCGGTAGCCCTGCGAAATGAAATGGTCCGGATCAGGCGTGGTTTTCTGAGGTAGATGAATTTGGTATTGAACCACAGGCTGAGTTTCTTTTTCAGGTGCGTGGAGGTAAAATGAAAGCCTTTGAGGTCGTACTTCAGTGCCAGGCGGTGATGCGAGTGAATGATGAGGCGGTTATGAAAGTGCGCGGGAATCTGGCTGATGTACTCGTCCAGCTCTTTGGTGGAGAAGCGGTTTTTCCTGACGTGCAGCGTGTCCAGCCCTGCCTCAAACATTTGTATGACGGCGGCGATCTCATTATCGCTTTTCCCGGAAGGTGTTATCAGGACTACTTTCATATATTGATGGGGGCTATGCTCTCTCGCCGCAGCATACTAAAATACTAAAAATTCATAGCTTAGTGCTCTAACAGCTCATTTAACTCTGTTAAAAATCCGGGATTTTTTTCAAGGGCATTACCTACCACAATATAGTCGGGTTTTGCGGCGATGAGCAGAGCTGCTTTTTTCAGGCTGTCGATGCCGCCTCCGATCACGAGGGGGAGGGAGCTGTGCTCTTTTACCTTTTGGATGAGCTGATGCCCCAGGGTTTTTTTGGCGCCGCTGCCGGCTTCCAGGTAGATGAGCTTTTTCCCCAGCAGCTCACCGGCCATCACGGTATTGATGATGTCCTTTTTGTATTTAAGGGGCGTTGTTTTGGTGATCTTTTGGGTGGTGGAAGGTTTGCCGCCATCCACGAGGATATAGGCCGTGGGGATCACGGGAATCTTTGCCGCCCGGATGCTGGCAGCAGCATTCACATGCTTGCCGATCAGGTATTCGGCATTCCGGCCCGAAAGCAGGGAAAGCATCAGGATCCCGTCGGCCAGCGCCGATACCTGCTTTTCGTCGCCCGGGAAAATAATGACCGGGATGGATGTCCGGCTTTTGATGTCCTTCAGCACTTTTTGGAAATTGTTTTTTTTCAGGGAGCTGCCCCCGAAAAAAATATAGGCTACCCGGCTGCTATTGGCCATGGTCACAAGCTCCGGGTTATATTTGTCCGGATCAATGAGGATGATGAGCTGCGTATGGGAGGTTTTATTCAGCAAGGCTTATTTCAGACAGGGCGTATACCAGGATATAATCATCAATGGATTGGTAATTGAGCTCAAAATGTTTCTTAAAGGCCGGCAAATTGATTTCACCGGTAATCGTCCCTAAATTATGTTTATTAAATGGCTTCACAAACAAGTGGGCGATAAAATCCACTTCCTTGAGGCCGTAGATCTTATAAAGGGTTTCTTTGGCGGCCCAATACACCAGTAATTTTTCAACATCTTCGCCCGTTTCGGCCAGCTCGGGAGGGGAGAGGAACTTGTGCCGGATCCGGAGCACTTTGTTCCTGATCAGCTCAATGTCGATGCCGGTAGGCTCCCGCTCATTGATAATAATCGCCAGCTTATCGTGGGAGTGCGACAGGGAAATATGCCTTGGATCGTTGGCCAGGTAAGGTTTTCCCTTTTCGTCATAAATGATTTGGGCTGTTTCATCGTCCAGAAGCCTGGCCATCAGGTAGTTTTTGCCCTGGGTTTCTATCTCCCGCTTGGCGCTCAGGCCCTTTTCACGGGCAAAGGCCTCCAGGTCGAGGATCCCGAAAAACAGCCCTTTTTTTATGTTAAAAACCTCGATCACGTGGTAGAAATTTAAACTTTACAATAGTTTGAGCGTTACAAACTTATGTCTTATCTTCGCATAATCGAAAAAAAGAAACAATTTTAATCAACAAATAGAAACATGTCAGCAGTAGCAACAGGAAAGTACGTCGCGTACAAAGTAAAAGACATCTCATTAGCAGAATGGGGTCGTAAAGAAATTAAATTAGCAGAAGAAGAAATGCCGGGTTTAATGGCGCTTCGTAAAGAGTATGGTCCTTCTCAGCCTCTGAAAGGTGCCCGTATTGCAGGCTGCCTGCACATGACCATTCAAACGGCTGTGTTGATCGAAACCTTGACCGCTTTGGGTGCTGAAGTAACCTGGAGCTCTTGCAACATCTTCTCTACCCAGGATCACGCTGCTGCGGCTATCGCTGCTGCCGGTATCCAGGTGTATGCCTGGAAGGGCATGAACGCTGAAGAGTTTGACTGGTGCATTGAGCAAACCTTATGGTTTGGCGAAGAGCGCAAGCCACTGAATATGATCCTGGACGACGGTGGTGACTTAACGAACATGGTATTCGACCAGTTCCCTGAGTTAGCAGCCGGCATCAAAGGTTTATCCGAAGAAACAACCACCGGTGTTCACCGTTTGTATGAGCGCATGGCAAAAGGGACCTTATTGCTGCCTGCGATCAACATCAACGACTCCGTTACCAAATCCAAATTCGATAACAAATACGGCTGCCGTGAGTCATTGGTAGATGCGATCCGTCGTGCTACCGACATCATGATGGCTGGTAAAATTGCCGTTGTTGCCGGTTACGGCGATGTAGGTAAAGGTTCTGCACAATCCCTGTCTTCACAAGGTGTGCGTGTGATCGTGACGGAGATCGATCCTATCTGCGCGTTACAGGCTGCAATGGACGGTTACCAGGTGATGAAAATGGATAACGCTGCTAAAATTGCCGATATCCTCGTAACGACTACCGGTAATAAAGATATTATCGTTGGCCGTCACTTCGAAACCATGAAACATGGTGCGATCGTTTGTAATATCGGTCACTTCGATACAGAGATCGATATGGCATGGTTAAACAAAAATTACGGTCATACCAAAGATACCATCAAACCACAGGTAGATCAGTATACCATCAATGGTAAAAGCATCATCGTGTTGGCAGAAGGCCGTTTAGTGAACTTAGGTTGCGCTACCGGTCACCCAAGCTTCGTGATGAGTAACTCTTTCACGAACCAGACCCTGGCTCAGTTAGAGCTTTGGACTAACACAGCTGCTTACGAGAAAAAAGTATATGTGTTACCAAAACACCTCGATGAGAAAGTAGCACGCTTACACTTAGGTAAAATCGGTGTGGAACTGGATGTATTAAACCAGGAGCAGGCGGATTATATCGGTGTAAAAGTAGAAGGTCCTTTTAAAAGCGACGCTTACAGATACTAAGATCTGTTTTTCAATATTCAAAAAAATCCCGTCACGGTATAGGTGGCGGGATTTTTTTAGTTTGTAACATTTAGTTTTCTTTTACACTCACCTCCACAACAAAATGAACGGTCATCGCGCGGCCGTTTTGTTTACCGGGCTTCCATTTGGGCAGGCCTGTAAAAAGTGCGGCAAAGGAAGCGCTCAGCAGATCGGCGTTGATGCCTTGCAGGCCCTGAAACACAGCCTCTCCTGATTCGTTGATGGTATACCGGAGCTTATAGCTTCCCGACCATTCCGTTTTGCTTTTGCATAGCAAACCGACCATCCGTTTTTCCATTTCGTTACGGAAAGCCTGATCGCCACCCGGGTATTCAGGATTTTGCTCCACATACGCAAAGATCTCCGGGGCATATTCGGCCTCCACCATTCCTACACCTATTTCCAGGGCTGTTGGCGCTCCTTTTTTAACCTAATTTTTAAAAAGGCCTTCGGATGTATAAAAGGTCCAGGTATAGCAGGGCTCATCGTTGCTATAGTATTCCACAGATTTAAGGATCCCGCCCGGGTAAAATGTTTTTTTCTGCCGGCATGCCTTTCCGGCGATAAGGGTATCACGTGATACCTCTTCCAGGATGCCATCAGGGCTATAGCTCCATTTGCTATAGGGCAGTACTTTCAGCATCAGCACGCCATCGGGATAGTAGAGCTCGGTTCCTGCGCTGGTTCTGCGTTCCCGTAAGATTCCCGTGCTATCCCATTTCGTCACCACAGAGTCCGATTGCCAGTAGTTCTTGATCCGGTAGCTTTTAGGAAAGCGGTTGCTGTACCATGTTTTGATAATGGAATCTTCGCCCTTTCTCAGGTTGTAATAGGTGCTGCTTTCCGGGTTTCCGTTGGGGTAATGGCGTGTGCTCGACACAACATGGCTGCTTGAAAAATAGCCCAGGTATGATTTGGTATGCCTCCCTTTTTTCTGGTCGAGGCTGTCGGTCAGCTTTATCTTTCCCGAAAGGTCGTACTCCCGGTATACGTTGCCGGAGATTTCGGCACCTTCCATATAAAATTCGGAGATGAGCCGGTTTGAGGACTTTACCTGGATTCTGCGGCGATTGGATGTCAGGTAATCGGAAAGGTAGGTGATATCGCCACTTCTGTATTCTGTTCCTTCAATGGAAGCATCGCCCAGCTTAAGCACCTTGTGGCGGTTGGCTTTCAGAGAAGGCTTGCAGGTATTTTCCTGGGCGCTTGCTATAAAGCCTGAAAGAATCAAGAATAAAAGACTCAGGGATCGGAAGGGATGAAGACAGCGGCTCATTAAAACAGGTTTAAATACAAGACGTAATGGGAATATCATTCCATAAAACTGTTTTAAAGATATTGAATTAAAAACAAAACAGCCGTCGCGGTGTATCGCAACGGCTGTTGTTTATTTTTTATTGGTTGCTACAAGCACAGGACTGCCGTCTTTTTGGATAAAAAGTGCTTTGCTGCCGCTGGCCTGAGAATCGCCGGCAACATCCACAGCATGGTTTGCAGGGATATTCTCATCCCTGATCCATTGAATGGTATCCCGGTTATAGCTTTGAAAAATACAGAATAGTAAAGTGTGTTGCTGTTTCAATAGTTATAATTGTCCGGAGCCTTGATGTATTGTGGCTTCTGAGGATTCAGGTCGTGCAGCAGCAATAGGTTTTCTAATTGCACAGAGCCGTCTTCGAAGCGTTTGGAAGCATAGAGCTTACCCTTGATGGCTGCAAGGATTCTTCCCCTATGGTCTGTATCGGCCCATGCGACATCCTGTAGCTCTATTTTATGTTGCTGCCTGACGAGGTAAAATTTCTTAAAGGTTTTGTGGTGAGCGGAATGATAGAAGCTGATGAGGTAAAGGGATGTGTGTCGGGTGATGGGTTTCGCCCATAGCTGTGGCTCTATAGCGGAGTTGCTTTCGGGATTATGTGTTTTACAGAACTCAGATACTGTTCGCTGCGTGAGCAAGGCTGTTTCCTGTTCTACAAAAGGGTTGTCGTCAATACGTTTCCAGCCATCCCTTTCCAGCCGGTAGTTGAGGAGTGGGTTAATCTGTCCTTTCCATAAGTTGTATTTTTCGGGCGCTTTGAAATAGCCGATTTCCAATTGCGACAGGGAAGGCCATTTCTCATGAGGCTCCAGGGGGCAATGCCAGTTAAGAAACACCGAATGTTCTTCTGTAAACAATCCGCCTCCCGCTCCAAATAAGGGATCGCCATGTTCCCAGGCCGTGAGTGCGCTCCAGTACGGAGGTTTGCAAATTACCGTTCTGCTGTCTCCTTGCTCAAAGCAGTCGATCAGGTAAATAAAGTAGCGGCCTTCAGGAGACAGGTCGCAGCGTTCGGGACGTACTTTCTTCTTTAGCCATTGACCGTATTCGAGTGTATCGTTTTCCAGGTTCCAGGTTATCATCTGCGTCCACTGTGTTGGTCCACGGCGCAGCACCACAGCTTTATTTGCTTTCCGGGCAACGATGAAAAAAAGTCTGGCGTGAGAAACAGAGGTCATAATTGCTTAATGAGACGTATTCAGGTAATGTGCCCCGATGATAATACCGTAAAACCATATGCTGTAAAATGCTGTAAACACAAATCCGTACAAGAGGCTCTTGCCGATATGGCCCTTGCATACCTTTGACCATTTGAAGGCAAAGCGGATGGCACGGTAATAGACCCAATATAATACCGCCGCAAAGACCAGGATTCCGGTCCATAGTGCCACCAGCATATTGGCCAGTAACACGAGAAAGGTGCCCGACATCAGGATGAGTGCGATGATGGCTCCAACATGACTATCAGCGATTTCAATAAGGAATTCCGAAGGAGGCGAAACCTTATCGTAGGTAAACGTTCGTGTGACTTTGCCCAGATTGTCTTTCAGCTTAAAGCCTTTGTACAATCCCACAAACAGGAAGGCATATAAGGCAGTGGTCAAAATCCAGGCAGAGATGATGGAATTTTCGAACAGGCTGCGGTGTGAACCAAGTCCGAAGAGCCACACAAACAAAATGGTAAGCAGCATGATGATGACCGATACCGTAAAGATCAGTTTCGTAGTCACGAGCTGGTATGTGCGGGGTGTCTGTGTCATGTCAGGTATTTCTCATAAGTCAAAAGTTCCGTATAAGGATCGCCGGTTAATCCCAGCAGTTGTGCAAAGGCCGGCTCTGTTTTCATTCCTTGCTTTTTGAGAGCAATCACCTCTTGCCGGAAGGCTTCGCCACGTGTTTCGAGAAGGTAATGCTCTACCAGCATATGCCTGTAGCCTCTTTGCTCCCGTGTGGGAACGTCCTGCCCGAAGATCTCGATCTCAAAATCATCGACCCTGAAATTGGCGAGGATGGCTTTTGGCTCTTCCAGGTTGCTTATGCTAAAGCCCTCATAATGACTGAAACAGGCAATGAGCTGCGCTTTAAACTCGGAGGGATGGCTATAACAACAAAGTACATCGAGATCGCTCGATGGTAAATGAATGTTGATAGGTATAGTACCGGCGAGAACAGGATCGAAGCCGCAGAGTTTGGTAAAGACGGCATGCTTTAGCAATACCGCATAAGCCTGTTGCTGGTAGGGGCTACCGCTTTGTAAATAGTCGATGCTGTCGAATCTGTTAGCCATAAAACCCTTCATCGTATTTGATAAAGAAGCAGAGGAAGCTGATGAACAGCTCCAGCTCATAACCTTCGATGCTGCCTTTCAGTACCAGTTTGGGATGCGTGAAGGTAAATTTATTTTCAGAAAGATGGAAGAGTTTAGCTCCGTGACGCCTGCAGGTCACCTCGTTTGTTGAAAAATCTTCATATTCGGAAAATTGAATATCAAATCGCTCTCCTGTTTCTTCATGGTAAACAACCTTACTGCGGTTCAGCGCTGTTCCGAATTGTACGCTGGCGATGTACTGCTCCTGCATGCGGTTGTTGTAAATGCGAAGAGGAAACAGGCTGTCGTTGGTGGCATAAAAATGCGTGTCGCCGCATACCAGCTCATATTCCGTGTAATCGCTATGGCCGTATGTCCGTTTGAAATAAGCAGTTTTACTGATCGGATAGATCCAATAGTTGTCGTATTCTTTATAGAGGATTTCCAGGGAGCTCAAGGTGATAATTGTTTAATGGTATTTGGAGTTCGGGGTTACATGATTTAGTCATTAGGGAATTTACCGCGGCTTAGCCTGTAAATACTGTGAAAAAGTATTGAATTTCCGGATGGTTCCACGCTCATCCATGGTAAGATACATCTCCGGGTTTTGGATCAGGGCTGCCAGGAGCTTGTCCCGGTATACCGGCGGTGCAACTTGTTTAATGAAGCTAAAGAGCTGTTGTCTGGAATTTAAAATCAGATGGCACCCGGTGTCGTCATGAGAGGATAAGCTACCTTCTCCGGTGATTTCCGCCTCAAATGTAACAAGGCCTAAATGAGTTTCTTTCTCAAGAAAGGAGATAAGTTCGCCGATGTTTTCCAGTACAGGGATTTCTTTTTCTGTTGCCCAGCCATAACGCTGATAGCCGGTTGCGCCAAAGTCGAGGAGCCGGATGCGATTGGTTTTTTCAAATAAGCCGGCTCCTTCCGCAGTGCTGAAGCCACTCAGGTATAGTTCAAACCGGTTGCCGGATATTTTATATAAATAGACATCCGGATGCCTCATGAGGGGTGATTGATTTTACCAGATTGCATCACATCTTTGGGCTTTGCCTGCCACTTGCATAAAAGCAGTAGTCATTTAACAGGGAATTACAAGTACAGCTTACTTAATACTCCGGATGATCTCATCCAGCTGTGCCATATCCTTGCAGCGTACCTCGCGGGCTTTGGAGCCTTCGAAAGGACCGATGATGCCGGCAGCTTCGAGCTGATCGACGATACGGCCTGCGCGGTTGTAACCCAGCTTTAATTTACGTTGCAGGAAAGAGGCGGAGCCTTGTTGGAACTGCACCACCAGCTTCGCGGCTTCATCAAACATCTTATCGCGCTCGCTCAGGTCTACTTCCTCTTTGCCGCTTTCGCCGTCTTCACCCACATATTCAGGTAAGAGGAAAGCAGAAGGGTAGGCACGCTGCGAGCCGATGAACTCGGTAATTTTCTCCGCTTCCGGTGTATCTACAAAAGCACACTGGATCCGGATAAGGTCGTTGCCGGTGCTCAATAACATATCGCCGCGCCCGATGAGCTGCTCCGCGCCGCCCGCATCGAGGATGGTCCGGGAGTCAATCTTACTCGTTACGCGGAAGGCAATCCTGGCCGGGAAGTTGGCTTTGATGGTACCGGTAATGATGTTTACCGACGGACGCTGTGTGGCAATGATTAAGTGAATACCGATGGCCCTCGCCAGCTGTGCGAGGCGGGCAATCGGTGTTTCCACTTCCTTACCGGCGGTCATGATGAGGTCGGCAAACTCATCCACAACCAGGACGATGTAAGGTAAGTATTTGTGCCCTTCGTTCGGGTTGAGCTTGCGGTTAATGAACTTGACGTTGTACTCCTTGATGTTCCGTACCTGCGCATCCTGCAGGAGCGCGTAGCGGTTGTCCATTTCAATGCACAGGGAGTTGAGCGTATGAATGACTTTGGTATTATCGGTAATGATGGCGTCTTCCGCATTCGGCAGTTTGGCCAGGAAGTGGCGTTCAATCTTGTTGAAGAGCGTCAGCTCTACTTTTTTTGGATCGACGAGGACGAATTTGATTTGCGCCGGGTGTTTTTTATACAACAGGGAAACGAGGATAGCATTCAGACCGACCGATTTCCCCTGACCTGTAGCACCGGCCATCAGCAGGTGGGGCATCTTGGCCAGGTCGGCAATAAAAATTTCGTTGTTGATGGTTTTCCCTAAAGCGATCGGCAGGTCGTGCGTGGTGTTCTGGAATTTTTCGGAAGCAATGATGTTACGCATCGGTACCATCTCCGGCGTCTGGTTCGGCACCTCAATACCAATGGTGCCGCGGCCGGGGATAGGGGCGATGATCCGGATACCCAAAGCCGCTAAGCTCAGGGCGATGTCATCTTCCAGGTTTTTAATTTTGGAGATTCGTACACCGGCAGCCGGAACGATTTCGTACAAGGTCACTGTTGGACCAACCGTTGCGGAGATCCGGTCGATCTCGATGCCGTAATTTTTGAGGGTGTTCACGATCCGGTCCTTGTTGGCAACGAGCTCTTCGTTGTTCACTTTGCCGTTGCCCGTACCATAGTCGATCAGGAGCTCAGGGCTTGGGAACTGGTAATTGCTGAGGTCAAGCGTTGGGTCGTACTCCCCGAATTTTTCCACCAGCTGCGTGGCTTTCAGCTCATCGTCGAGGGTAATGGCATCTACTTTGGGCTCTTCTTTCACAAAAGCAGGCTCCTGTATAATTTCCTCAGCCGCCGGATTGTTGATCTCGAAATCAAGCTCCTTTTTTTCAGCAGCTGTTTTTTCCGTCGTGTTTACGGCCAATGCAATAGGCTCCGATGTATTAAGCACTGGCTCTTCCACCGGGTCTTCTCCCGGCTCTTCCGTCACAGGCTCTTCCACCGGGTTGGCAGAAAGCACTTCAAAGTTCAGCAGGGCTTCCTCTTCTTCTTTCGATAAGGTTGGTTCTGTTTCGTAAACGGTGCTGGCGTTTGGGTTGATGGTATTTTCAGGAGTTTTATCTTCTTCCTCAATGATGGATTCTCCCGACAGGCTCGGGATCATATCTTTTTTGATATTGAAAGATAAGTTGATGCTCAGCACCAGGAAGGCCAGCATGCTGAAGGCCAGCACAGCCAGTGTGCCGATGGTGCCCACATAATTGCTGAGCTGGATATTGAGGATGTAGCCATAGCCCCCACCCAGGAAAAACAGGCGGTCGTGGAAAAAGTAGGCGAGCGTGAGGCTGGTCCATACCATCAGGAAAAGCCACTTGGCCGTGAAGGAAGAAGGCTTGGCGATCTTTTTGTTGAGGATTTTTTGCAGGCCGTAGATCACCAGCACCGGTACGAGAATGAAAGAGGATACGCCAAACCATTTGTACATGAACACGTGCGATACCAGCGCGCCGAATTTGCCAAGCCAGTTCATCACCTTTGTGTCGATGGCAAATAACTCGCTCATCGGGCCCAGTACTTTGTCCTGGTCTTTATCCCAGGTAAATACATAGGACAGCAGCGCAATGAACAGGTAGATGCCCGCCAGAATCAGGAGCAGGCCCACCAGTTTCTGAATGCGCTCATTTCTGTAAAACGTCAGGGTTCGGTTCCATTTGTCGAGCAGGGAAGCCTTCGCTTCCGAGATGCCTCCGCCGGGCTTGCGCGGTGGCACGGGTTTATCGGCAACGGGAGCCGTTGTCGTTTTTTTGTTGGATTTGGATTTATTCCTGGAGGCAGGCGTATGCGTTTCCTCGATATCGTTCTTATCGGGCTGCACTTCCGGCTTCCTGGTTTCTTCAACAGGGTTATCCCTGAACTTATTTTTTGCCATGTTTAATACTCCTTTAAAAATAGCCTTATCCCCTTCACCCTAAGGGAGATAATCAAAATGTTTTAAACTATGGAATGTTTACTAAAATGGGGTGTTTTTGAGGGGATCTTAACCGCAAAGAGCGCTAAGAAAAAAGCGCAAAGGACGCGGAGCAATGGGAAGAGGTGCATCACAGAGGTAGGGAGAAAAGCATTGGAAGAGGGCTTAAATTAGCCACAAAGACGGACTCTGGTATGTTGAGATTGATACGTCGACACCACGACGCATCGTGACAGTAACTGCTCAGTCATGTACGGTGGTTTCGAGAGCCTCAACCATCCTTGTTTGTGCTTTTCCTCCGGTAAACCGGAGACTGAGGTTCCCGAAGTCACTCTGCGGTTAAATGCCTCTGACGCATAATTTGCGGTTAAACGTTCTAGCTCATGTTGAGCAATTCCAGCACGTGGTCTTTTTTTCGGTTGGAAACCGGCACCACCGACTGGTCTTTCATGACGAGGTGGCTCTCTGATTTTTCGAAAAAATACACCTGGCTGATGTTGATGAGGTGTGAATGATGGATCCGTACAAACCCTGCATCCGACAGGAAATCATCAAACTCCTTCAGGATGCGCGATACCATGATGCGTGTGCCGTCGGTGAGGTACACTTTGGTGTATCCGCCATCCGATTCGAAGCGGATGATGTCGTTCACATCCACTGAATAAATGCGCTCCAGGGTTTTCAGGATGATCTTCCGCTTTTGCCTGGAAGGCTCGCCGATATTGTCGAGCAGGGTTTTCAGTTTCAGGTTCAGCTCGTCCTGGCCGAGCGACTCTTCCGCCTTTTTCACGGCTGCCAGCAGGTTGCCCGGCGATAAGGGCTTGAGGAGGTAATCGAGCGCGCTGTATTTAAACGCTTCGATGGCAAATTCTTCATGCGCGGTGACAAAGAGCACCTTGAAATCGGGCTTGTCGAAGAGGCGCAGCAGGTCGAAGCCGGTGCCGTCCTGCATCTGAATGTCGAGGAATACTAAATTGGGTTTGTGCTCCTGGATGGCCTTGTAGCCGTTTTTTACAGAATCGGCCACTGCCAGCACTTCTACGTGAGACGCATAGTGTTTCAGCAGGTTGGAGATCAGCTCCTGGTTATTGGTTTCATCATCAATGATAACAGCTTTGATCATAACGTTTAATCTTGTTTATAGGGGATACTAAAGCGGACTTTCACGCCTGACTCATGTCCTGTGGTATTTTTCTTGTCGATAATCTCGATGTCCTGCGCGGTTTTATGCTGCTCGCCCAGAATGGTCATGCGCTCTTTTGTAATGATGGTGGCGAGCGACTGGTAGGAAGATTTCAGTTTGTTCTTCAGCTTCATGGCTTCCTCGATGCCGATGCCGTTATCTTCGATCTCATAGATGAGCTGGTTCCCTTCATAAAAGAGGCGGATATCGAGGCGGCCTTTTTCCTGCTTGTGGTAGATCCCATGCTCGATGGCATTCTCAATAAAAGGCTGGGCCAGCATAGGCGGAATAAAGATGAATTCGGTGTCGATGGTTTTATCTACCGCGATGGAATAGTCGAACTTATTTTCGAAGCGGAGCTTCTGGAGGTCCAGGTAGGTATGCAGGAGCTTCAGTTCCGATTCCACTGCAATATAATCTTTTCTCGAGAAATCGAGGATCATGCGGATGAGCTCTGAGAACTGCGTCAGGTAGTTGCCTGCGTTCAGGCTGTCCTGCTTGAAAATATAGTTCTGGATGGCATTCAACGAGTTGAAGATGAAGTGCGGGTTCATCTGCGACACCAGCAGCTTTTGCTTCAACAGATTGTTTTTTTGCGTGGTAATAATGTTCTTCTGCTTGAAGTTCCGGTAGAGGAACCAGGCACTCACGCTGATGAACAGCACGATCACCGCGGAGGCCAGGAGCCACACGTTTTTCACCAGGTTGTCGCGCTCGTTTTTTGATTGCAGGGTTACCAGTTTTTTTTCGTTTTCGGTACGGTTGATGAGCTCTTTCTGCTCGTACTCGTACCTGAGTTTCTGTTCCAGCAAGGCGTTCTTCGATTCCTGGTTGTCGAGGTTGCTTTTGGCTTCCAGGTAGAGCTCGTGCATCTTCGCCGCTTTTGCCTCCTGCTTCGCCATCGAATAGACCTCATACAGCTGTTTGGCCGCCATGCTGATCTCCGAGGCGTGGTCGATCTCCCGGGCCATCATCAAGGCCTTTTCGCCATGCTCTGCCGCCTGTGTGTAGTTTTTTTCTTTCGCAAACAATTTGCTCAATACCACATGGCCCTGGCTGATGCCGGCTTTGTTCTGCGATACCTGTGAGATCTTAAGCGCCTTTTGCGCATATTCCATCGCTTTATCGTACTTCGCCTGGATCACATAGATCTGGGCAATGTTGAGGTAGGTCACCGAATTGGGCGAGAGGTCGGATTTCTCAATAATGTCGATGCTTTTCTGCTGGTAGAAGAGGGCCATGGCATAATCCTTCAGCTCATAATAGTCAAGTCCCACTTTGTAACACACGGCGCTGATGGCCACCAGGTAGTCGTTGCGGCTGTAGAGGTCGTAGCTTTTCTTATGGTGCTCAAGCGCTTTTTTATAATCTTTCTGGAAAAAACAAATGTCGCCCAGGCTCAGGTGTACATCGGCAATCCCGATCTCGTCGTTGACCTCTTCAAAGATCTTAAGTGACTGGTAGAGCTGGCTGAGGGCCCTGGTATTGTAACCCTTGCGGATATTGATCTGGGCGATGGCCTGCAGGGATATGGCCATTTCGTTGCGGTTGCCCGATTGCCGGGATACGTTGATGCTTTTGTTGAAACAGTCGATGGCTTTCTCGTCATTCGACTGCTCAAAATACATGATGCCTTCGTTATGTACCGCTGTGGCATAGTATTTCGAGAAGAAGCGGAACAGGCGCCCGCTGGGCCGCAGCGACAGGTTTTTGATGCTGAGCTGCTTGAGGTCTTCGTTGTAGTTCTGCCATTCGCCTTCCGGCGCGATCTCGATCAGCTGGTCGAGGATGTGGCAGCGCGTGGTATCGGGCAGGGTTGCGGTAAGCCGCTTTTTCAGGGAGTCGACGGTTGTGTCCTGTGCGCGTACAGCAAAGCTCAGAAAACATAAAAAACAATACGCGAGGAAGGTCCGTTTAAATAGCATACATCCGGTTTTGTACAGGCAGGTTTCAATTCACAAGGTACACAACCTTGCCGGATGTGGCAAATCACTTATTGGTTTGGAGAAAGCACTTATCAGTTAAAGGGCAGCAGCTACCAGGCCGGCGGTTACAAAGCCTTCTTCGCTGATGCTTTGTGTCTGCACGGACATGGTCTTATTAACTAAAGCTTCGTTGTATGGATGACCGATCTTGATGTAGTTCTGCGTATAGCCGTACATGGTGCCGTTCTTCTGTTCGTGCTCGAACAGCACCTGGAATTCCTTATTGAGGTGTTGCTCGTAGAACTGCCTCAGCTTTTTGGCGGAGAGGATGC
>CALRIU020000044.1:0-16100 GCA_943362175.1 Hydrocarboniphaga daqingensis
TTTCGAAATAAAAATGTCCTTACTCACCGCACTATCGGTAATGTTGAGCGTGGCTCCTTCCGACAGGTAAGGCTTCAGGTAGCTCCAGTCGTAATCGGTGGAAACGCCTTTGAGCACGATGCCTTCATTTTCCGTTTTTGTTTTCAGGATGCCGTTCTTGGTAGCAAAGGCCTGCGCATGCTTTACGTTGGGATGAGCCGATACGGCCTTGAGGACGGCGGCATCCACCACAATGGGATTGGGCTCCTGCGACGGATTTTCATCATAATCATTGATCTGCAGATGAGCGGTAAAGGTGGTGATTTTTTTGGTGATCTGCTGCTGGAAACCAGTGATGACGGCCATTGTGATAATCATCACGGCAACGCCAAGTGCAATGCCTGTCGTGCCTATTTTCACGATCGGGCTCGACATATTGTTCTTAACGTTATTTTTATTTAAGATGCGCCGGGCTATATAGCTGGAAAAGTTCAAATGCCTATCTTTACCTTGTAAATCTAAACGAATATATGCGATTTTGCGTCTTTTTATATGTGTTTTTTTTCAGTTTTTTCCTTTCTTTTTCGCAATCGCGCATTCAGTTATATTCTTCGGTGACAACCGGCGCGGCGCAAACGGAGCTGTATCTGCCCATGCTGAAAGGAAAGAAAGTTGCCCTCGTGACCAATGCTTCCGGCCTCATCGGTAAGAAATTACTGGTAGATACCTTATTGAAACACCAGGTGAAGATCGTGAAGATCTTCGGGCCCGAGCACGGATTCCGCGGAACCGCTGACGCGGGAGAAAAAGTAAAGAGCGGGAAGGATCCTGTGACCGGCGTGCCGGTGGTGTCCTTATACGGATCGCATAAGAAGCCCACCAAAGAAGACCTTGCCGGCGTCGACGTGGTCGTGTACGATATCCAGGATGTAGGTGTGCGTTTCTATACCTACATTTCCACCATGACCTATGTGATGGAGGCCTGCGCCGAACATAAAAAACAGCTCATCCTCCTCGACAGGCCCAATCCCAATGGCTTTTACATCGACGGGCCGGTGATGACCGACAAATACAAAACCTTTTTAGGCATGCATTCCATTCCCATGGTGTATGGCATGACCTGTGGCGAATATGCCGGGATGGTGAATGGCGAGCGCTGGCTGAAAGACAGTCTTCAATGTTCTCTGACTGTGATCCCCTTAAAGCATTATGACCGCACGAAATTCGTATCGGGCCTGCCGGTGAAGCCGTCTCCCAATATCCCCAACGATACGGCGGTATTGTTGTACCCAAGCCTGGGGCTTTTTGAAGGAACGATTGTGAGCGTGGGGCGAGGCACCGACTTTCCGTTTCAGTACATCGGCAATCCGTACATGGATAAAAGCGTGTGCCCCTTTAGCTTTAAGCCGCGATCTACGGCGGTAACCAAAAAGCCCAAGTACCAGGATACGCTGTGCTATGGTATCAATACAGCGGCCCAGTTTCAGGATGTGTTGGAAAGCAAACAGATCCAGCTCGATTATTTAAGCTTATTCTATAGCCAGAGCAAAGGGAAGCAGGCGGTATTCTTCGACAGGAACTTCAACTACCATTCGGGAAATGATGCCCTGCAGGAGCAGATTAGCAGCGGTAAACCGGCGAAGGAGATCAGGGAATCCTGGCAGCCCGCTTTAAAAGCATTTAAGGAAATTCGTAAAAAATACCTGATTTATGAGGATTTTTAATGCTTCAGCCATGCGTTTCATAGGATATGCATGTTTATGCGTAAGCATGATCTGTTGTGTGCAGGCCTGTAAGGAAAATACAGCTGAGGACACAAAAGAAGTGAAGCTGGAAAAGCCTTCGGCACCGGAAAAGGATACGCTGATCAGAGTAATTGATACCAGCGATGTCAAATACAAAAAATTCCCTTACCTGCTGGCATACGACAAAGCCCTGATGCTCTGGGACGTTCCCTTTGAGGAAAAGGATCTCAAAACCAGCTATGGAAACGCACACGTCATCATCAGTGGGCCCGAAGATGGCCATCCACTGGTATTGCTTCATGGCATGAATGCCACGTCAACCATGTGGTATCCTAATATCAAGGCCTTATCGGAAAAGCACCGGGTGTACGCCATTGATTTTTTGCTGGAGCCGGGTAAATCCAGGTGTGAAGCCGAAGTTACTGAAACGTTGGCCCTTATGAGATGGTATGATGAAATTTTTAAAGAGCTAAAGCTGGAAGAGTTTAGTATACTGGGAGCCTCACGTGGCGGCTGGCTGGCTACGAATATAGCTTTGCATCGTAAGGCCGGGATCAAAAAACTGGTTCTGCTGAGTCCGGCGCAAACCTTTACCTGGATAAGACCCGGCTCGAAAGTGGTAAAGAACCTGGTATATACGATGTCGCCAAAGCGCAAAAAGCTGAGAAGTATTCTGCAAACCATGACCTGTAACGTGGATAGTATGAAGCAGGCATACATCGATCAATATTACATGGGACTGGAACAGTCTTCCATCAGCAAATGCTTTATGGATATGACACCTTTTACAGATAAGGAGCTGAAGTCACTGGATATGCCGGTTCTTGTCCTGATAGGCGACCGGGACATCATCAACAATGAAAAGAGTTTAAAACGTGCCAGGAGGCTGATAAAGCACATTGAAGTAGGCACCATCAAAAATGCAGGGCACTTTTTGTCGATGGATCAGGCAGATGTGATTAATAAAGTGATGGTCGATTTTTTTGAAGAAAATCATGAGGTCCAAATAGCCCGGAAATAGGCAGATACAGGGATGCAGCCTTTTTTCTGTTTTTTCAAAAAAAATATTTCCTGATTCAAAAGAAAGGCTTATCTTTACACTCCTTATTTTTTGGAGAGGTGTCAGAGTGGTCGAACGAGCAAGCCTGGAAAGTTTGTATACGGGAAACTGTATCGCGGGTTCGAATCCCGCCCTCTCCGCGGACGAAAAAAGCGCACTTTAGTGCGCTTTTTTTAGTTATTGGCGGGTATTGACAAGTATTAAATAAGAAATCCCTGATCCCTTGCTTAGGTATTTTCTCCTCTGCTTATTATTGCTCTTCTGAATGGCTAGCTTTCTTCTTTCTCAGTTGGCGACTTACAGAGAGAGCCAGCAAACGATTATAAGACTCTTTAGAAACTAAAGGAACAGCGTTCCTCACCGGTAATAAAGAATGACTGAGTCTTACTCCGAGCGCCCACTTATCATTTAATGAGCAGCCAATACCAACGTTGAAGGAAAGTTCGCTTCTGCTGAATGGATAATCATTTACCAGATCAGGTGATAAATTGCCATTTAAATGTTCAGAATAATTGATCATATATCCTAAACCCGGACCAAATTCAACATAAATCATCTTTCTATGGTATTGAAAAAGGACGGGAATTTCAAAATAATGGAGGTTGACCTGATGCTGACTCTGCTTTCTAAATTGTGCATCACCGATTCCCTTATCTAAAAGTAAAAGTTCCGTCTGGGCCGTCCATTTTTTGTTCATTTTTAGCTGGAACCAGAATCCTGCTAAAAAGTCGCCGGCAGGACGACTCTCCGTAAGATCTCCCGTGAGCGTATGAAACGAATAGCCCAGCTTAAGCCCAACGCGGTAGGGTGATTGGTAGTTGTGCTGAGCGCACAGCCAAACACAATTAAAAACAGCTATTATAGCAAGGTTTTTTTTCAATGTGTTAATAACGTGATTTTCTTTGAAAAATTATGCTAAACTAAATTTTAAAAAGTAGCGCAGGCTGTTTCTTTACTTGATGTTATTCATGTTTGTTAACTAGCTAACCTTAATCACCACTTTTCCTTTCGCCCGGCCACTTTCCACGTAGGAGAGCGCTTCATTGGTTTTTTCAAATGGAAATGTTTTATCAATAACAGGTTTGATTACGCCCGATTCAATCAGTGTGGTAATCTCCTTCAATTGCATTCCATCAGCTCTCATAAAAAGAAAAGAATAGTGTACACCAAGCTTGGCTGCCTTTTTACGGATGCCGTAACTTAAAAGTGATATGAGGGCTTTTATCAACCAGGGCGCTCCTGTTGCATTGGCAAAATCCGGGCTGGGCGGGCCGGAAATAGAAACAGCTTTTCCTCCTGGCTTTAATATGCGCAGCGATTTTTCAAGTGTTTTTGTATCCTGGCTATTCAATACCACGTCGTAATCGTTCAGGATGCTCTCAAAATTCTGACTTTTGTAATCGATCAGAATGTCTGCACCCAGGCTTTTCAACAAGCCAAAACTTTTTTCACTGGCCGTGGTGGCAACGGTTGCGCCCAGGTGCTTTGCTAATTGGATCGCAATGGTTCCGACTCCGCCGGAACCAGCCTGTATGAATACTTTTTGTCCCTTTTTTAAATTTGCTATTTCAACCAGTGCCTGCCAGGCAGTTAGTGCAACTAAAGGAATAGAAGCGGCTTCATCCATACTGATATTCCTGGGTTTTAGCGCAACATCATTTTCATGGATAGAAATATATTCCGCAAACGTACCAATGCTATGATCGGATGGCCTGGAATAAACTTCATCACCTATTTTGAATTTACTGACCTTTGAGCCTACTTTCGTTATAATGCCAGCCACATCATGCCCTAAAGTGAAGGGTGTTTGATAAGGTAAAATGAGTTTAAATTCACCGTTTTTTATTTTTGAATCTAACAGGTTAACACCAGATGAATGTATTTGTACCAATACATCATTTTCTTTGACAGCTGGTTCTGCTATGAGGCTAAGTTGTAATTTTTCTTTTTTCCCATAACGTTTAACAATAAATGCCTTCATGTTGCGCTTTTAAATTTATTTATATTCTTTAGAATTGAATTTTCAAATGTTTTGTAGGCAACATGTTGTATGGCAAGAATTACCGACGCCCCTTTACCAACCGGATGATTAAATTTGGGGTCTTTATCTCCGACCAGTTTTATGATGGTATCAATAACGGGAGTGGGCTCCGGGGCATTTTCAAATAAATCTTTGGTATAAACTCCAAGTTTTTTGCGATAGACGTCGTAATCGCCTATTTGACCTTCCGCAACCATAGAGTTAGAAACTATATTAGTTTTGAAACCCATTGGTTCAACCATACATACCTTTATATTGAATTCATGTAGTTCAAAGCGCAGTGCTTTGAAATAACCTTCAAGTGCATGCTTGGAGGCTGCATAATAAGCACCGCCTGGAAGACTGATTAAGCCCATAATAGACCCTACCGTGATTATTTTGCCAAAGCGTTGTTTTCTTAAATAGGGCAATAGTTCATTGGTAAGTTTAACTGTCCCCCAAAAATTTGTCTCTAGTTGTTTCCTGCCCTGTTCAATCAACGTTTCCTCCGCAAGTCCGGATAAATAGAAACCAGCGTTGTTTATCACTATGTCTAATTGACTTATATGTTTGAAGAGAACTTCGCCAAAAGACAGAATCGATTCATCATTCGTAATATCAAGTTTCAATAGCTTGAAGGGTACCTGGGCTTGATATTTCTCCGGATTTCTGCTGGTGCCAATTACATTAAAACCGCTCTTATGCAGCTTGTTTGCGACGAGAAGACCGAAGCCTGAAGATGCACCCGTAACTAAAATACTTTGTTTCATTTTTCTTAATTTTAAATAATAATTCGTAAATTTGCTTTCATTTTGCAAGTACAAATGTATTTATTAACTTGCAATATGCAAGTTGTTTATTAAGAATAATTCTATGGATACTGTTAAAAAAAGGTCTGACTGCCCGATTAGTTGCTCTCTTGATATTTGGGGAGATAAATGGTCGTTGTTGATTATCAGGGATTTAATGTTTAAGAAGGAGTGTACTTATGGCGATTTTTTGAAAGCGGAAGAAAAGATTGCAACCAATATTTTGGCTTCGAGATTACAAACTTTGGAGGAAAATGGTCTGATCAAAAAATTAGATCATCCTGAAAGTAAAGCAAAGGTGCTTTATAGGCTTACTCAAAAGGGAATTGATCTACTCCCCTTAATGATTGAGATCAACTTATGGGCTGAAAAATATTCTGTTTTACCTGCCGAGAGAAAAGCCATGTTGAAAGAAGTGAAAAAAGATAAAGAGGCGTTTATCAAAACCTGGACGAAAGAGTTAAAGAAGGTATCCTGACTGTAAAACCGATTGAGCGGCTTCACTTTTTTTAAATCAAGGTTGCGGTTTCCAGCCTTTCCGGGTAATAAATGGCCCGGCTTCCAGGTAAAGTGTCAGAAATTATCCGAGTCCATCAGCTGTTCGTTGTCATCAGGAGTAACCAGCCTGGTGGGTATCGTTTTTTTTTAATGCTCTCGCAAAAAATAACCATCATCCTCGTCATCATCTGCTATCAGGATATGGATGACATTTTCAGCAGGCATGATTTATTGAGGAATATCAGTGATGTTCCCTAAAGAACCTGTAATTACTGGTTTCATTCTTCTGTTATGTTATTTGTAAAGATCAGGCATAGTTAAAAGCCAGGAGTAGCCAAAACGCCTTTGCCTTCATTCAAAAACAACCTGCCATGATGAAGCGTATCATGCCTGTTCTTTATTTTTTCTAAAAAATATTTTTTGGTAAGCCAAAAATGATAATTAAGGTGATCAAATAAAAGTTCAACTTTGCCCCATTATTTTTAGAACTTATGGGGAAAAACTATCTGATCATCTGTTGCCTTCTGCTTTCCATGCTGGCCTGCAAAAAGGCTTTTCCGCCGGAAACACCTGAGGCCGAAGTCCTGGACGGGCCGATCGAGGGCTTAACGGCGCAGGAAAAGCAACAGTTTCTGAGGGGTGATGTCGCTTTCAATGATGATATCTTTACGGCAAAGAATGGTCTCGGGCCGCTTTTCGTGGCAAATTCCTGCGGGAGCTGCCATGCCGGGGACGGGAAGGGGCATCCTTTTACGACCCTGACCCGCTTCGGGCAAACCGACAGCACAGGAAATCAGTATTTACACGCGGGAGCGCCGCAGTTGCAAAACCGCGCCATACCGGGCTATGTTCCGGAAACATTGCCCGCAGGAGTCGGCTTCTCTAAGATCCTGCCTCCGGCCAATACCGGCCTGGGGTTATTGGATGCCGTCAGCGATGCCGATATCCTGGCCATGGCCGATCCCTTCGACGCCAATGGCGACGGGATCTCCGGCGTGCCCAACTGGGTTGCAATGCCGGCCTATAGCCAGCCGAGGCCAGGTGCCTTGCCCCAGGGAGGTAGATACATTGGCCGCTTCGGAAAAAAAGGTGCCGCTTACGATTTATTGCAGCAAACCGCAAATGCCTACAACCAGGATATGGGAATCAACAGCTCCTTTGAGCCCTACGATACCTATTCTCATCTGGAAGTTGATCCGGAAGTGAGTAATGCCACCGTGCATGATGTGGTCTTTTACCTGAAAACACTGAAAGCCCCTGTTCAACGAAATGCAGCTGATGAAGCCGTCGTTGCCGGCAGGCAGATTTTTCAATCCATCGGCTGCGATAAGTGCCACAGGCCGGAATTAAAAACAGGAAATTCAACGATTTCGGCCCTTGCCAATAAAACCTTTTATCCGTATACCGATCTGCTGCTCCACGATATGGGCGCCGGGCTGGATGACGGCTATACAGAAGGACATGCCAAAACACCGGAGTGGAAAACACCGGCCTTATGGGGCCTGGGCTTATCCAAAAACTCCCAGGGCGGCCAGTATTACCTGATGCACGATGGCCGCGCGCATTCCATCCAGGATGCCATCCTACTTCACGGTGGCGAGTCCGAACAAAGCAATAACGCCTATCAGCGCTTGTCTCAGGATGACAAAGACAAGCTGGTGAAATTTTTAGAGAGTCTATGAACCGAAGAGATTTTATTGAACGTTCCTGTCTGAGTTGCCTGGCCGGCCTGGCCTGGATACCATTGCTCAACAGCTGTACAACCATACACTACGCCTCCAATGACACAAGCGATAAAAACAGCATTATACTGAAGAAGTCTGAATTTGTTTTAATGAAACATAACAAACCCACACACCTGAAATTTGTCGTCATCAAAAACGAAAGGCTGGAGTTTCCGCTGGTGGTATATGCCAGTGGTGACAATTCCTATACTGCCCTCTATATGCAATGCACACACCAGGGCTGTGAGCTCTCACCACATGAGAATGCCCTGGTCTGCCCATGCCATGGCGCAGAATTCGATACGAAAGGAGCCGTTACCAATGGCCCTGCTGAACATCCTTTAAAAACCTTTACAACGACAAACGATCATGAACATATCTATATCCAGCTTTAAATATTATAAGGCCCTCTGTATTGTCGGCTTAATTCTTCAGGTGTGTGTGTTGTCGGCGCAAACGGATTCAAGTGCTTTTAAGCGCCGGCCCGCTGATACCACGCAGCTGCCACTGAACATGGATGCGGTATACAACCGTCCCTTTCTGCAGTATAAAAAAATTCCGGTGGCTCTTGGTGGCTATGTGGAAGCTAACACGCAATATGCCGTCACCAATGGAGTAAGCGATGGATTTTCATTTCAGATGAAAAGAATGACTTTGTTCGTATCCTCTTCCATTCATAAGAAGATCAAGTTTTTGTCGGAAATTGAATTTGAGGACGGTACCAAAGAGATCAACATCGAATTTGCTGCGCTTGATGTTCAGTTGCATCCTTTGCTGAATTTCAGAGGCGGTGTCATCATGAATCCGATTGGGGCTTTTAATCAGAACCATGATGGGCCCAAGTGGGAGTTCGTCGACCGGCCCATCTCCGCGACACAGCTCTTGCCCGCCACCTTTAGCAATGTGGGTTTCGGGTTTTTCGGGAAGACCTACCGGAGGAATTTTGTCTGGGCTTATGAAGTGTACCTGACCAATGGCCTTAATGACCGGATCATCGGAAATGCTTCCAACAAAACATTCCTGCCTGCGACGAAGCTGGACCCTGATCGCTTTGAAGAGAGTTTTAATGGGGAGCCTCTGACAACGGCGAAGACCTCATTGCGGGTGAAAAAAATCGGGGAGTTGGGACTCTCGTACATGGGAGGTGTTTATAACAAATTCCAGGAAGAGGGGCTGGTCCTGGATAAAAAAAGAAGGGCGGATGTTCTGGCCATTGATTTTAATACCATATTGCCGGGCTCAAAAACGACAATTGTTACCGAGTTTGCCTGGATTTTTGTGGATGTGCCTGGCACCTACACGCAGCAATATGGCAGCAGGCAACATGGAGGCTTTATCGATATCATTCAGCCTGTCATCCGCCGGAAGATGCTCGGCTTTGAAAACGCCAGCTTTAATGCGGCTTTCCGGGTGGAGTACGTCGACTGGAACAAAGGTACGTTCCGGGAAACAGGAGGGAATATTGCGGATGACATTTTCGCCATTGTTCCTGCTTTAAGCTTTCGCACCTCTCCGCAAACGGTATTCAGGCTTAATTATCGCTACCAGCTTCAAAGCGATTTGTTGGGTAATCCGGCAACGCGTACCGGAGCCATTCAGTTTGGCATCAGCAGTTATTTTTAACCAGTCAGCAGAAGATCATGACGTAAACCCGGTCAGGGCATGCTTTTAAATGGCCTGGATGTAGTGCTTTCCGATACCTTATGTTGCCGGCAGATTCAGGGAACAGCTCACCCCAATCGTTTTTAGGGAAGATTTATAGTAGCTTATCCTGATTTATTTTCTCAATTTTGCAGGACAATAGCGCTCATGTCGACTACATCCACCATATTAATTATTGATGACGAGGAAAAATTCCGTCAGCTACTCTCCCGGATCATTTCTCTGGAAGGCTTTCAGGTGTTGGAGGCAGCAACCATCAGCCAGGGCCTGAAAATCGTTCAGCAGGAAAAGAACATCGACCTGGTGCTGACGGATGTGAAATTGCCGGATGGGAATGGGATCGACCTGCTTGAAAAGATCAGGGCAATCAATCCTTTGTGCGAGGTAATTGTGATGACAGCCTTTGGCACCATCCACGACGGCGTGAAAGCGATGAAGCTGGGAGCGTTTGATTATTTTACGAAAGGCGATGATAATGACCAGATCCTTCCGGCCTTAAACCGCGCGGCCAATAAGGTAAAATTGCAAAAGCGTATTTCCGAGCTGGAGAATAAGCTGGAAACCAAATACGGCTTCGATACCATTATCGGACATTCCGAAGCCCTCAGGCATGCCATCTCCCTGGCAAAAAAAGTAGCGCCTACCGATTCCACGGTTCTGCTGGAAGGAGAAACAGGTGTTGGCAAAGAGCTCTTTGCGCAGGCCATTCATTATTCCAGCTCAAGAAAAAACCAATCCTTCGTGGCGGTCAATTGCAGCTCCTTTGCGAAAGACCTCCTGGAAAGTGAATTGTTCGGACATAAGAAGGGCGCGTTTACAGGAGCAGTCAGCGATAAGAAAGGCTTATTTGAAGAGGCGAGTGAAGGAACGATTTTCCTGGATGAAATGGGAGAAATGAACCTCGACCTGCAGGCCAAGCTACTCAGGGTGCTCGAAACGCAAAGCTTCATCAAAGTAGGCGATACCAAGCCCACCAAAGTCAATGTCCGGATCATTGCCGCCACGAACCGCGATCTGAAAAAAGAAAGCGAAAACGGAAATTTTCGCCTGGACTTGTATTACCGCCTGGCCACATTTAAAATTACCATCCCTTCCCTCAAAGAACGAAAGGAAGACATAGAGGCATTGGCATACCATTTTCTAACGGTGTACGCGGTGAAGCTTAAGAAGCGTATTTCGGCAATCGACAAAGAATGTTTAAAATACCTCCGTAAGAACGAATGGAAGGGCAATATCCGTGAGCTGAAAAACTGTATGGAGCGGGCCGTTATTTTAGCAGATTCGGATACGCTGACCTATGACCTGTTGCCGGTAGAGATCCTGAACCATGAAAGCTCCGCAGCCGATACGTCAGTCACCAGCCTGGCCAACATGGAAAAGCTTCATATCCGGAAAATCCTGGCCCTTGCCAAAGGAAATAAAACCAAAGCTGCCGAGCTGCTGGGGATAGGATTAACCACGCTCTACCGGAAGATGGAAGAATACCAGATTGAAAAATAAATCCCTGTCATTTTGAAAAACCCTTCCAAAACGGAAGGGTTTTTTGTTTTCCCCCGTTTTTTGTCAATTAATTTAAGGGGTTGAGAAGTAGCAACTTGCGTTGAAAAAACGCCGGTGATTTTCTATGGAACGGCATTTGGCTTTACGCTGTACACGCTGAAAACAGAGAGCGATGATGAGCATGAAATCGAAGATTCACGAACACAACAAGGGCATTCGGAATGCGGTGAATAAAACACCACTCAGAAATCAACAGGAAAAACGGGATCGGGTAGGAGCCATGATTGTCTTTGGGCTATTCTTCGGCACACTTATTTACGTTTTGATCGAACAAATTTTTAATTGAATCCCTGACATGAAAAATCTAAAATCACATCATCTGGTGCATGGCCTCTTTGCCATTTCAGCAGCACTGGGCCTGCTTCTCAGGATCTTGTTTCACCTATAAATAGCACTCATCATGAACGCAACATTTGAATTATTAAAACTTAAAATAGACTTAACCATGAAACACAACACGATCAAAGAATCGGAAGTGCTGGAAGTATTAGGGAATGAATTACCCGACATAAATCCTGTACTCGAAAAAACAGAAGACGTCAACAACATTTACAAAGCCATGCAGTGTTTTGCCGGATTTACCAAAAGCCTTGTGTATAAAGGCGATTTCAAAGAAGTGAAACATTGTTTTCATGTGGCGGAAAAGTTATTGAAACACGGAAACAACACCGTGATCAATGCCATCGAAAATGTGTATCTCTATTCCCTGTCTTCCATTCTGGACCTTGCGAACCCGCTAAGCTTAAAGGTAAAAGGCCTGCTGACGGATTCATTAATGAAAGAATACAGGAGGCAGGTTGGCGCGAGTTGTATCTGATATTAACCGCAGAGACGCAAAGAAACCGGTCTTTTTTCCCTGTTAAGCGCGCGTCTCTTATTATTTGTAACATATTAAACCCGATTCCATGGAAATTCTTTTATCATTAAGCTTAATCGCCGCAGGGCTCATCTGCTTCTGGCTCTTTGCCAAAAGCATTGACTTTTTAGAAACGATATAAACTCACCCACATGACCGCCTTACTCATACTAGCCATCATGGTTTTCGGCTACCTCGTGTATGTATTGCTGAAACCCGAAAAATTTTAACGACCAAATTTATTAAGAATGAACACAGAACTCATCGGGGTGATCGCCACCTTTGGTATAACGCTTGCCCTGGCCATCCCCTTTGGAAAATACATTGCCAGGGTCTTTAAAGGAGAAAAATCCTTCCTGGACGTATTAGCTCCTTTTGAAGCATGGATCTTCCGCATGTGCGGCATCGATCCTGCAAAACACATGAGCTGGAAACAGCATTTACTCGCCCTCTTATCCCTCAACATGCTCTGGTTTGTGTACGCTTTCATCATGCTGTTGACACAGGGCAGCCTCTTTTTGAATCCGGACGGCAACCCCTCCATGAGCCCGGATCTGAGCTTCAACACGGCCATTAGTTTTATGGTGAATTGCAATTTGCAGCATTATTCAGGAGAAACAGGATTAACCTATTTAACGCAGCTGGCGGTGATTACCTTCCTGCAGTTTGTATCGGCAGCTACCGGCATCGCCGCGCTGATCGTGGTATTCAAGGCCATGCGCGAAAAAGCAACGGAGGGGCTCGGAAATTTCTTCGACCTGTTTTTGAAATCCCTGACCCGTATTTTGCTTCCGGTGAGTACGCTTATCGCGATCATTTTAGTCTTTAACGGAACACCTTCCGGCTTTGCAGGGAAAGATACGATCCGGACCCTGCAGGGAGATACCGTACAGGTGTCGCGCGGACCTGCTGCCGGTATGATTGCCATCAAGCACCTGGGAACGAATGGCGGCGGCTGGTTTGGGGTCAACTCGGCGCACCCCCTGGAAAATCCGAATTACCTGACCAACATGGTGGAGGTAATCGCCCAGGTGCTCATCCCCTTAGCCCTGATCTTTGCCCTGGGCTTTTACCTTGACCGCAAAAAAATGGCCTGGGTGATATTCGGTGTCATGACGGTGGGCATGATCTCCTTTTTAGTGCCGGCGATGATTGCCGAAACGGGTGGAAATCCTGCGATTGCCAGGATGGGCATCGACCAGGGAGCCGGCAGCATGGAAGGAAAAGAAGTCCGCTTCGGTGCAGCAGCCTCTGCCTATTGGAGCGTAGTCACAACGATTATCTCAACGGGATCGGTCAATTCGATGCACGACAGCTCCATGCCAGTCTCGGGAACCATGCAGCTCTTAGGCATGATGACCAATGCCTTTTATGGTGGCTGCGGTGTGGGTATCCTGAACTACTATATTTTTATGATCATCGCCGTCTTCATCTCCGGCCTCATGGTGGGCCGTACGCCCGAGTTCTTAGGAAGGAAGATTGAGGCGCGGGAAATGAAAATAGCAACCCTTGTGGCATTGCTGCATCCCTTTTTGATTTTAGCAGGAACAGCGCTCTCCTCATTCCTGTATACCAACGATCCTTCAGTAGGCTGGTTGAATAATCCCGGCTATCACGGCTTTTCGGAGATGCTCTATGAATATACTTCCAGTGCTGCGAATAATGGCAGCGGCTTCGAAGGTCTTGGGGATAATAACTGGTTCTGGAACATCAGCACAGGCTTTGTGTTGATCTTAGGCCGCTTTTTGCCGATCATTGGCCCGCTTGCCATTGCAGGCATCCTGGCAAAGAAAAAATTTATTCCCGAATCGGCAGGAACCTTGCGGACAGATACCGGAACTTTTGGGATTATGACCTATGCCGTGATCATGATCATTGCAGCCCTTGCCTTTTTTCCTGCCCTCGTGCTTGGCCCGCTGGCAGAGTATTTCACCTTGTACCACCCTTAATCATTAAATTATTATGAACACCGTACCCAATAAATCCTTGTTTCAAAAGGAATTGATTTCCGAAGCCCTGAAGCAATCTTTCATCAAGCTGAATCCCAAACGCATGATCAAAAATCCGGTGATGTTTACCGTGGAAACCGGAACGGCCGTCATGCTCTGTGTCTGCATCAGCCTCTTGTTCAATCCTGATACCGCACAGGGAAGCCTCGCCTACAACCTCGTGGTTTTCCTGGTATTATTGCTGACGCTGTTGTTTGCCAACTTTGCAGAGGCCATTGCCGAAGCACGGGGCAAAGCCCAGGCAGAATCCCTGCGGAAAACACGGGAAGAAACCCCTGCCAAAAAAGTAGCCGCATTAGGCAAGATCTATTCTCACGAAATCGAGATGGTGTCTTCCTCCCAACTGCGAAAAGGCGATCTGTTCTTTTGTGAGGCAGGAGACATCATTCCCACAGACGGCGAGATTGTGCAGGGCCTGGCTACCATCGACGAATCGGCCATTACAGGCGAAAGCGCGCCGGTGATCCGTGAAGCGGGAGGAGATAAGAGCTCGGTAACGGGCGGAACAAAAGTGCTGAGCGACCGCATCACCGTTAGGGTAACGACGGAGCCGGGAGAATCTTTCCTGGATAAAATGATTGCCCTGGTGGAAGGCGCCAGCAGGCAAAAAACACCCAACGAAATTGCCCTGACGATCTTGCTGGCCGGTTTTACCCTGGTGTTCATCATCGTGTGCGTGACCCTGAAGCCCTTTGCAGACTATGCCAATACCCCGATTACCATTGCCGCGTTAATTTCCTTATTCGTGTGTTTGATCCCGACCACGATCGGCGGCTTGTTGTCGGCCATTGGCATTGCGGGCATGGACAGGGCTTTAAGGGCCAATGTGATCACGAAATCCGGGAAGGCCGTGGAAACAGCCGGAGATATTGATGTATTGCTGCTCGATAAAACAGGAACAATTACCATTGGCAACCGGAAAGCCACACACTTTTATCCGGCGGATGGGGTGGAGGAAGCGTCTTTCATCAGGTCATGTGCTCTGGGCTCTTTCGCCGACGAAACACCGGAAGGTAAATCCATCATCGAGTTATCGGGCATTCACCTGGATGACCTCGACGTGGAAAAGCCGCAGTTTATCAACTTTACGGCAGAAACACGGTGCAGCGGCATCGACCTGTATGCGGGCAAAAGCGGGGAGATGATCCGCATCCGCAAAGGAGCCTTTGATGCGATCAAGAGCCTTGCGGAAAGAGCAGGAAACAGCGTGCCTAAAGAAACCACGCTTAAATCGAGGGAAATAGCAGAGAACGGAGGAACGCCGCTGGTAGTAGCGCAGAACGAACGCATCATCGGTGTGATTGAGTTGCAGGATATTATCAAGCCCGGCATCAGCGAGCGCTTCGAGCGCCTGCGGAAAATGGGCGTGAAAACCGTGATGGTAACCGGTGACAATCCCTTAACGGCGAAGTACATTGCAGAGAAAGCCGGTGTCGATGATTTTATTGCAGAAGCCAAACCCGAAGATAAAATGAATTACATCAAACAGGAGCAGCAGGCAGGAAAGCTGGTAGCCATGATGGGCGATGGCACCAATGATGCGCCGGCCCTGGCGCAGGCCGATGTGGGCGTGGCCATGAACAGTGGCACGCAGGCTGCAAAGGAGGCGGGCAATATGGTCGACCTCGATAATGATCCTACCAAGCTCATCGAGATCGTCGAGATTGGAAAGCAGCTCTTAATTACCCGTGGGACCTTAACGACCTTTTCCATTGCCAATGATGTGGCCAAATACTTTGCGATCGTGCCCGCTTTGTTTATCACGTCCATTCCGGCTTTGCAGGGATTGAACATCATGCGGCTGAAAACACCGGAAAGCGCGATTTTATCGGCGGTGATTTTTAATGCCATCATCATCCCTATCCTTATTCCTCTGGCCCTGCGTGGTGTGGCATACAAGCCCATCGGTGCAAGCGCGCTGCTGCGCCGCAATCTGCTGATCTATGGCCTGGGCGGTGTGATCGTTCCGTTTATAGGCATTAAGCTCATTGACCTGGCCGTCGGGGTTTTCTTTTAGAGAAACATAAGAATGTCAGCTCGCGTGTTTTTGCCGGGCACTGAGCGGAGCCGAAGTGCGAGGCAAAACATGTATCGGGAGCCGTTCCCGATACGACATCCCGACAAGGAACAGTCGGAGCATCACCCGAACTGACACCTGATTCAATATAACAACAACAA
>CALRIU020000045.1:0-15393 GCA_943362175.1 Hydrocarboniphaga daqingensis
CGAAACATGAAACCTCAAATATGTAATCCCTTTATGGCGTCTATAGCGGTGGGGATCACCTCTTCCCATTCCGAACAGAGAAGTTAAGCCCACCAGCGCAGATGGTACTTGGTCTAAAGCCCGGGAGAGTATGTCGATGCCAATTTTCACAAGAAACCCCCTTCTATTAATTTAGTCGGGGGTTTTGTGCTTTATAACACCTCACATAAACGAAGCAGATGCCTTATAAAGGAACAGAATAAACTCACAGCTTTCTACTCAATACAGACAATTAAGGAGACCCAAAACAGATTCCTTCTAACGCCCTCAACATCTGAGCTTGCTTATAATAATTCATCAGTGGAGGAAATACAACACTAAAGATTGATTATCTTTCGGAAATGCATCCTCTACCATCCGAATCGCCCGAATTGTTCAGAAAACAAATCCGGACACTCTTTGAAGATGCTTCCCTGGAAGTAAATCACTTTTTATTCTGGGCAGAAACGGCACAGGGGCGTACCAGAGGTATGAGCGACGAACAGGCTGTGGCCTGGTACACAAATGCGATGCTGATCTATGATTTCCTGGAGAAGAGAGAGCAACGGGCATTCCTGAGCCGGATCTACATGCGCCTGAGCATTATTAAGATCTACGGATATCATCATGATTTAAGCAAACCTTACCTGGATGAGATCATGGCCTGGATCATGCAGAGTTTGCCAACAGATGTAGAGCGGCTAAAAACAGAGTCGAATCAATGGATGCAACTGCCAATCGAACGGATCCGCGAATTGAGGATGTTGAAAATGAAGCTGAACGTTGCGCAGCAACTTAGCGAACAGGGCGTGGTACTTCAGGATGAGATACTCGCTTGCATTCCTTTGATCAGCGTATTGCCCTAACGTAAAAAGCCCCGCATATTACATGGGGCTTGATTTGGAATATTCTCGTTACTTAAAGTTCAATTTATCTTTGAGCATACTGTAATGGCTCGCAGCACGCATTTTCCTGGCCAGGACAGGAATGATGAACTTTTCCAGCTGCAGGTTGAATTTCTGTGATTCGTTGTTTAAGGCCAGTAATGAGTCTGTGATAAATTCCTTGATCGTATCATAATCACCTTTCACTTTGTTCATAGCCTGGGCAGACAGGTTTTCGCTATACTGCGCCGTATCGATCTCGAAGCTGATGACATTGGTTTTGACATTTACCGGCAATGTGAGGCTCACATAACCCAGGCTAAAGGGATCACACTTCAACAGATCCGGATCGCCTTTGATCATCAGCGTATACTCTACAAAGTAACGGTTGCCGTTGGGATCCGGCTTGCTCAGGAGATCCACGATCATGTCGTTAAACGAAATATCAACGGGAAGCAGGGAATAGGCACTGACCAGTTTTTTGGTAAGCTCCTCAAAATTGTCTTTATACATGAGTACCTCTACATCGCTCATGGACTCTATGCTTTTGGCAATAGAAACCAGGCGGATGTGTGCGTAACGGCTGAAAGGGAGCCGTCCGAATAAGATAAATGGATTCATAGCTTAATACTTAAAATACAGTAGTTAAACCCAAATTCCACACTTTTATTTACACGATTAATCTATAGTTCGGGCGAATCAGTCGCAATTTTCGGAGTTTTTATTTTTAAAGCCCTGATTTCAGGGAGTTTTAACGTCGTATTTATGATTAGTTTTGATAGGCTGTTATTACAGCCTCTTATTACCTGAAAAGCAATGAAACTACTCAGCTGTTTTACTTTCCTGGCCGTGTACGCGTCTTATGCGCAAAGCACAGAAGTTAAAGGCCTGATCCTGTCAAAGAAAGGCCCGGTAGTGACCATCGCTATGGAAAAATCGCCTGTGAAGAAGGGGGATAAGCTGAAACTGTTTAAGCACAAGGAAGGTAAAATCGGGAACCTGCCTTTCACAGCATGGATCGATATTGCCGATGTGGAAGTTATGTCGAATGCCGGTAATAAGGTGGTTCTATCCGTTTTAAAAGAAAACAGCGTCATCCATATCGATGGAAAAAAGAAGGATCAATTCACGAAAGATGCGGAAGTGAAACTGGAAAATTAGGCTCTGAGAAATAAGCTATTTCTCCAAAGTTTCTTTTAAATAACTAACTGAGGTTTGCAATGTCTTTTTGTATGATATTTATCCAGTTCAACATCTGTTGAAGTGTCATGTCATGATTATGAACTCTTCTGAAAATAAAGGCTTCCATTCTACCAAACCTTCCCCGATGGCCACCTTTAGGAGATTTACAGTGAAAAAAATTCGGATATTTTTTATAGATCTCTAATTCTGATTTATAGTTAAACTCAGCAATATACTTTTTCGCATGTTTTACCATGTCCCTATACATTTGCTTTTTGTAATACGGTAGTTTTTTAAATGCTTCTAAATAATATGGTTTGGTCCATTTATATAATGCAGATTGTTGTACAGGAGATTTATAGAATTTTTTTACCAAAAAATTATAGATTTTCGGTTCAAATAAATAACCTTTTCCATATTTCTTGTTTTGCTGGTCCTCATAACTAGGCCCTGCCCAGCCGGATACACCTCCAAATGTGGCTTGAACTATGTACGGCTCATGTAAAGTAGTGTCTCTTAGATAGTCGAAGTGCGCTTCAATAATTGTATTCCAGGTTAACGAAGTCACTGAAGTATCCAAGGCAGGAAGTTCTTTGGGTGGCGTCCCGAATTTTATGGATGTTTGTTTTATAAATCCAAGAATAATAAAACCCAGGAAAAACACGAAGAAAACATGTGACTTTTTCATAGTAATTATTTTTTTAAACTTGGAGTTACTAACTAGGAAACATGGAATATTATTTCTCCAAAGCCTCTTTCACCAGCTGGTTAGCCATTTTCGGGTCGGTCTTGCCTTTGCCGGCTTTCATCACCTCACCCACAAATAAGCCCAGCAGATTGGTTTTTCCACCTTTGTAATCGGCTACCTTTTCAGGATACTTTGCCAGCACCTGGTTGACCGTTTCCTGTAAAGCGCCGGTATCATTACTTTGCAGAATATCCAGGCGCTCGGCAATGCTTAAGGGAGCATCTTTCGGGCTCAGCATCAGCTCCGGAAATAATTTTTGCGTGGCGGCAGCATTGCTCACCTTTCCTTCATCAATGAGCGCAATCAGATCAGCGATGCTTTTCGGCGTCACCGGGAATTGCTCAATGGTTAACGCATTTTCATTCAGATAGGATTTAATGCTTCCCATCATCCAGTTGGCCGCTGCCTTATAATTTTTGGTATGCGTGGTCAGCTCGTTGAAATACAAGGCCAGGCCTTTGAGGTCAGTCAGGTTGTAAGCATCGTACTCGGAGAGGCCGTATTCTTTGGTGAACTTGTTGAACAGGTCGGAAGGCAATTCAGGCATAGTACCTTTTACTTTCTCAATATAGTCCTGTGTCACCATCACGGGCTGAAGGTCCGGCTCCGGAAAGTAACGGTAATCATTGGCATTCTCCTTGCTTCTTAAAGCAAAGGTGGAGCCATTCACCGCATCGAAGCTGCGTGTTTCCCCGGCAATGTTTTCTCCGGCTTCTATCAGGTCAATCTGGCGCTTGATTTCAAAATCAATGGCGCGTTGTACGTTGCGGAAAGAGTTCATGTTTTTGACCTCTACCTTTTTACCATACTCTTTCGCATCTTTCAGCATGACCGAAATATTGGCATCGCATCGCAGAGAACCTTCCTCCATATTGCCATCGCAGATGTCGAGGTAGCGCACCAGCTTACGGATCTCATTGAGGTATACATAGGCGTCGTCGCCACCGGTAAAGTCCGGCTCTGTCACGATCTCCAGCAGCGGTGTTCCGGCACGGTTTAAGTCAATCAGGGATTCAAAGGGATCGATGTCGTGCATACTTTTGCCGGCATCCTCTTCCATGTGAATCCGGGTGAGGTGGATGCGTTTCTCTGTTCCGTCCTTTAATTTGATATCGACATAACCGCCTGTGCAGATCGGTGTTTTATCCTGTGTGATCTGGTAGCCTTTCGGCAAATCGGCGTAAAAATAGTTCTTGCGGGCAAACTGGTTTTCCTCACGGATTGTGGAGTGCGTGGCAATGCCCAGCTTTACGGCGAACTCGATGGCACGTTTGTTCACCTTAGGCAAAGTGCCGGGATGCCCCAGCGTGATCACGCTCACATTTGTATTGGGCATAGCGCCGTATTCAGCGATATCGCTGCTGTACATTTTGGTTTTGGTCAGTAACTGGATGTGGCATTCCAAACCGATCACTGCTTTGTATTTATCGTAAACGCTCATGATTCGTCAAAAATTCAAGGGACTAAATTAGGTAAAATTTATTTAATAAACTTCGCCAGGTCGTCGATCACATATTGTGGAATATGGCCCGGAAGCTCATACTCAGCCGGCTCCGAGCGGCGGTCGCCTTCCAGGAAGAGGTGATTGAGCTTCGGGTAGAGCATGAACTGCACATTGGGCTTGCCCGCCAGCTCTTTCTTCCAGGCGTTGAATTCTTTTTCCGGCACCTGGTAGTCTCTGGCACCATTCATAACCAACACCGGTATTTTTAGGCCTTTAGCTGTTGCTGCCTGGTTGTAATCTAAGACGCTTTTCCAATAGTGGGCACTGGCACCCATGAGCATGCCTTTAGGTGTTTTGTCGCTCAGGGAAGGTGATTTGATTTTATCCACCATCCATTTGATGGAGGTGATCTGCATTTGCTCTGCGTTGGAGACCGTGTCGTTGAGCATGGCGATGTATTCCACCTGCTGCGGGATAATATCCACCAGGTTCGTTACAGGGGCTGCCATCATCACAATGCCTTTTATTTCCGGGCAAAGCTCCGCCATTTTCGGTGCGCACATCGCGCCCTGGCTGTGGCCTACAATATAAATTTTGTTCAGGTCAATGAAGCTAAACAATCTGGCCGTTTTCACCGCATCGATGGCATCGTATACCGTTTCCTCATAAATCGTGAGGTTGTCATTCAGGATCTTAGAGTCATATTGATAGGCAAAGGTGCGCTTGTCGTAACGCAGGCTTGCAATCCCTTGTTGGGCCAGCCCCTGTGCCAGGTCGCGGAAGGGCTTATTCGGACCAAGGGTTTCGTCGCGGTCAGCCGGGCCGGAGCCATGCACAAAAATAACCAGCGGTGACTTTTTTTTGCTGGTATCGCCAAAGGCAATGTTGGCGCCCAGTGTGAGGCCATCACGCGTTTTCACGCTGGTGCTGAGATCGGTTACCTCCGCAAAGCCCTTGTAGCCGCGCAGCTGAAAGAAAGGTGTTTCGGTGTAGGTGTCGAAGGCCAGGTCCTCGATCTTACCCTTCGGATTAAAGACGATGTAGAGGATCTGTTTCTCCGTGGCGAACTGCAGGGCCATGGCAATTCTTTTTTTAAATCCGTTCTCCTCCTCATCGATGCGGATCAGCTCCTTCACGGCGCCAAATTCACCCAGGTCTTTTTTATATTGCTCCTTCTGGCCGTAGGTCACCAGTTTCAGGATGCCTGTGGTATCGAAGAGGGCATCGATCTTATCGTAATCCTTGCTTTTCAGGTGATCGAAAATTTGCCTGGATACGGCCTCCGGAGTTTGTGCCTTGATTTTCAGAGCGAAAAACAATAGCAGCACAGCGATTATTCTAAAGTGTAAAACGCGCATTTTGTGTATATTTATAGGGTAAATTTACGCTTTTTGATCCCTAAATTCACCATAGATAAAATTATTGATGCTGCCCGCGTGGAAGACGTCATTGGCGATTTTATTACGCTGAAGAAACGGGGCGCCAACCTGCTTGGGCTTTGTCCTTTTCATGGTGAAAAATCGCCCTCGTTCACGGTGTCTCCCGCCAAGGGAATCTATAAGTGCTTTGGCTGTGGGAAGTCGGGCACGGCGGTGAATTTTATCATGGACCACGAAAGCCTCAGCTACCCGGAAGCCCTGAAATACCTGGCCAACAAGTATGGAATTGAAGTGGTGGAGAAGGAAGTGAGCGTGGAAGAAAAAGCACAGCAGAACGAAAAGGAAAGTCTCTACATCGTGATGCAGTATGCCCAGAAATATTTCACGGACCTGTTGCTGAACGATGACCTGGGCCGCTCCGTGGGGCTCGGTTATTTCAAGGAGCGTGGCTTTACGCAAGCCATCATCGATAAGTTCAACCTGGGCTATAGCTCCGATGAGCGCCGCAAATTTTCGGAAACCGCGGTGAAGAATGGCTACCAGCCCGAGTACCTGGTCAAGACGGGGATGTCCATTCTTTCCAACAACCATGTGGAAGGAACGCCGATTAAGGTGACAGACATTTTCGACCGTTACACCGGGCGTGTGATGTTCCCGATCCATAACATTTCGGGGAAGGTGATCGGCTTTGGCGGCCGTATCCTTACCAGCGACAAGAAGATGGCGAAGTACATCAACTCGCCGCAAACCGATATTTACGATAAGAGTAAAACACTCTACGGCCTGTTCCAGGCCAAGAAAATGATCATCCAGGAGGACACCTGTTTCCTGGTGGAAGGCTATACGGATGTAATCTCCATGTACCAGTCGGGGATCGAAAATGTGGTGGCCTCTTCGGGTACGTCCTTAACGGTAGACCAGATCAAGCTCATTCACCGCTTCACCAAAAATATTACCATCCTTTACGATGGCGATGTGGCGGGCATCAAAGCGAGCTTCCGTGGCATCGACCTCATCCTGGAAGAAGGAATGAACGTGCGCGTGCTCCTGTTTCCTGATGGCGACGACCCGGATTCCTACAGCAAGAAAGTAACGAATGAGGAATTCAAAGCCTTCATTAAAAGTAACAGCAAGGATTTTATTTCCTTTAAGACCAGCCTGCTGTATGAAGAGGTAAAGAACGACCCGATCAAACGGGCAGACCTGATTAAGGATATTGTGGAGAGTATCGCAGTCATCCCGGATGCCATCAACCGCTCGGTGTATGTGAAGGAATGTTCGCGCATCATGGACATCAGCGAGCAGATCCTGCAGATAGAGATCAACAAGCTCATCCGTAAAAAAGCAGGAAAGCAGGGAGGAACAGGATCCAATTCAAATACGAATACCAACTTCAAGCCGAAATCAACTTATCCGAATCCAAATTATCCGGATAACAATGAGCCTTATCCCAGCGATCTTGACCTGATTCCGGAGGAATTCCGGGACAAGGAGGAGCCCCAGGATCTCATGTTGGATGAAGAAGAGAAGAATTTGTTGCGTATGATGATGCAGTATGGGAATGTACTGGTAGATATTGAGGCGGAAGATTCGGATCATATTCAACAGTCTTTCCAATTGACTGTTTTTGAATATATAATATTTGAAATTTGGAGAGATAAAATAGAGTTTATTAATCCTATTCATCAATTAGTACTAGATGAGTTTCGAAATCATCTAGAAGAAGAAAATATACCTACAATTCAAACATTTATTAATCATGAGAACCCATTAATTTCTCAGTTTGCAATAAATATAGCTTCTGATCCATACTTTTTAAGTCAAAAATGGGAAAAGTTTGGGGTATCTGTTCCTATTGAAATATATGGTATCAAAAAAGGAATAGAGCATCAATTATTTAGTTTAAAAGAAAGACGATTAGATCTTATTTTAACAGAAGCTAAAGAATTATTAAAAATAGCTGATCCATTTGAGAATCCTAACGCTTATGAATTTGTGATTATGCTCGAAAAACAAAAAGTTCGGGTAACCAAAATTCTTAAAAGGCATCCAGTTAGAAGATAGCAGACAAAAATTTGTTTTCAGCAGCTTTTAATTTTACATTTAACTTCCCTTGAAGTTAAATCCTTATATAGTCCTTTTCTTTTTATGCCTATCTGCCCGGTTATTTTGCCAGGTGGATACTGCTTATTTCAATAGCTATAACGACCACATCAGCAAGCTCATCGACAACGGAAATTATGAGCTGGCGCAGGTAAAAGCAGACAGCCTGCTGCTGATCTCCAAAAAACAGGACTACAAGCCGGGCATTGCGGAAGCCTATAATTTGAAAGGCATCATCAACCGCGACCAGTCGAACCTGCGCGATGCCCTCGATAACTACCTGGAGGCCCTGAAAGTATTTGAAGCCTTAAAGCTCCCGACCAAAGTGGCCGGCATTCAAAACAACATCGGCCTCATCTATGCCGAGATCAAGGAATACAGAACGGCCTTGTCCTATTATTTCAAGGCAGAAAACATCAACAGGGCCGGACAGAAAAAGAGCTACCTGGCCATTAATTACAACAACATCGCTACCTGCTACCAAAAGCTGAAGCAATATTCCTCCGCGCAGATCTATCTCAATAAGTCGCTGGCCCTGAGGCAGGAGAAGGCCGATACCGTTGGGATGGCGATGGCCTATCATAACATCGGCATCAATCACCAGCTTACGGGCGAAAAAGACTCCGCCATTTATTTCTTTCACAAATCGCTGGGCTACCTCAGCCGGATGGATCCCAACATTGGCCATGCCTACAATTACCTGGAGCTTGGCAATACCCTGTTGCAGCAGGGCAGCCTGGATGAGGCGGAAGGCTATTTGCTGAATGCCCTGAAAATTTCGGAAAATAGCGAGCTGGATGGCGTGAAGGTAGAAGTCTATAAATACCTGAGCGAGCTCTATAAGCGGAAGAATGATTTTAAGAAAGCCTTTAGCTTCCAGGAGCGCTACATGTCGCTGAAGGAAACGGTGGAAAGCGACGAGAGCAAGAACGAGATCCTGAAAAAAGAGCTCGAGTATGCCTTTAACCAGAAACAGGAGCTGCAGCGGATAGAAGCCGATAATAAACAGGCAATATACCATGCAGAAATAAAAAACCAGAAAAAGCTCACGATGTATGCCATTACCGGCCTCATCGCGCTGTCGGGCCTGGTACTCATCGTGTTGCGGAGCTACCACCAAAAACGCAAGGCCAATTTTATCATCTCCAAACAGAAAGAAATTGTAGAACATAAGAACAAGGAGATCCTTGATTCCATTACCTATGCCAAGTACATCCAGAATGCGCTACTTCCTTCCGCTAAAACCATGCAGGAGTCTGGGCTGGATTGCTTTGTGCTGTTCAGGCCCAAAGATATTGTGAGCGGCGATTTTTATTGGGTACATCGCTATTTGCCGGTGAATGGCAAAGAGGGGGAAACCTATATTGCCGCAGTAGATTGCACGGGGCACGGTGTTCCGGGGGCTTTGGTGAGTGTGGTGGGAAACAGCGGCCTGAACCGTTGCGTAAAGGAATTCGGGATTCATGATACAGGCAGGATCCTCGATAAGCTCTCGGAGCTGGTGGAAGAAACTTTTGCGGCCGGCGCGGATGAGCTGAAAGACGGGATGGACATTTCTTTACTGAAGCTCTATCCTGGTCCGGACAATGCTGCAAGCAGGAAAGCGCAGTGGAGTGGGGCCAACAATCCTTTATGGATTATCCGCAAAGAGAGCAACGAGGTAGAGGAGCTCAAAGCGGATAAACAACCGATAGGAAAATTTGCCGACCGCCGCTCCTTCAACACACATGAGCTGGTGCTGAACTCCGGCGATATGCTGTACCTCTTTACCGATGGCTATGCCGATCAGTTTGGAGGGCCAAACGGAAAGAAATTCAAGTACAGGCAGTTGGAGGAAACACTTCTGCATATACGTCATTTGACGTTGCCCGATCAAAAAGCATATTTGGCGCGTGTATTTGACGAGTGGCGAAGCGGGCTCGAACAGGTGGACGACCTGTGTATCATTGGAATCCGTATTTAGAAAGCAGGTAATACTACCTGTTTTTTAACCGGTTTTATGTGAAATCAACCGTGCTTTCAAAGCCCCATATTCAGTGCCATTCCACGTTATTTCATATATCTAAATCGATTCTGCTTCGTTTTTGCCACTGAATTTTGTCAATTTTTTGGATTTTTTCAGTAATCTGATTATCTAAACTTTTTCAGGAGTTGGCAATTGTGAATTTTAACATTTTATGTTAAAAAAACCTAAATGCGCTGAGTGAGTATCAGTTTTAACTTAGGGAAAAAATTCCGGTTACATCTTAATAATCATAAGTTTACTATAACCCATTCGTTTTTTGAGGATAAAAAAATTAGCATAAAACGATTAGTTGGGATTTTATATACTATAAACTTAATGCAAAAGCCGTTTAATCCTATGAAACCATTGCTATTGATGTTAGTACTGAGCTGTTTCAGCTTAACCATCCAATCTCAAACCATTGACCCCCGGATACAGGAAGTATATGGCGTAAAAGCACAGGAGTTTGCGAGCCAGAACCCCGACTGGTTAAAAACGATGACTGATTTTATTCAGAACCGGGTAACGATTTCCTATATCGTGGCAGATCCCGTCAACGATAAATACCCGAAGCTTTCAGAGCTTAAACTGCTTAATAAATACAATCCCGATCTGCAAAGGGATGTGGTATTCGATCCCGCAAACTTTAATCCCCTGAAGTATGATTTTGCATTCTCTGCAAAAACGAAGCAGGTATACCGGGTAGATCATACCGATTATGTTATTGTTGTTGAACCTCAAACTTTTAAATAATCCCCCGCTTTATGAAACATCTTTATATTTTTCTGCTAGTGCTCTCTGCTTATGCAGTTGTGGGACAAACTTACAATATGGATAACAGCAATGTGACCACTTGTTCGGGCACATTCTATGATTCGGGCGGAAGTGGCGGAAGCTACCAGCCCAGTGAAAACTACACCAAAACATTTTGTCCGACCAGCCCGGGCGCTAAAGTGATCCTGAACTTTACCACCTTCGATACGGAGAGTTCTTATGAGCACTTATACATATATGATGGCAACAGCACGGCCGCGCCCCTGGTGGGCAATTACACCGGATCGGCAGGTCCGGGCATTGTGCAGGCCAGTGCGGGGAACTCTTCGGGATGCCTTACCGTTGTCTTTACCTCTGATGGCTCTGTGCAGTATACCGGCTGGGTAGCGAATATCTCCTGCTATAATCCCTGCCAATCCATCACCTCTGTATTAAACAGTTCGAGCCCTGCGGCTTCAGGTGGTATTATCAGGGCATGTGTGGGGCAACCGGTCACCTTTACAGGGAGCGGCAACTTTTCGGTGAGTGGTGCCGGCGCTTCCTATACATGGAATTTTGGGAACGGGACAACGGGCAATGGCACAACTGCGGTGGCAACCTACACAGCTCCCGGCTCTTATTTTGTGAATTTAAATATCCTGGCAGGCGGTTGTGGCAATACCAATAACCTGAACCAGGTTGTGCAAATCGGAACCACGCCTACTTCCACCAGCAGCGTGGCTAATCCAACGGTATGCTTAGGGCAATCGACCACTATTACCGGATCCTTTACGCCAACACCTTATGTGGTGAACTGTACGCCTCCTGTGAGCGGAACGACCTTCCTTCCCGATGGATCGGGGGTGTCTTACTCCACGTCCATCAATGTGAGCTGTTTTAACAGCGGGCAAACGCTGACGGCGGCTAATCAAATTCAGGATATCTGTCTGAATATGGAGCACTCTTACCAGGGGGATCTTTCCATCCAGATCATTTGCCCGAACGGGCAGACCTGCGCCCTGAAAGATTATCCGGGCGGAGCGTATAATTACCTCGGCGCGCCTTTGGATGATCCGGCTGTAGGGCCGGGCGTGGGCGCCAACTACTGTTTCTCCATGTCGGGCTCTGTATTATTATGCAACGGACCAACCACAGCCAACCAGGGAACTCCGGCCTATACGTCTATTACAGCGGGGACTTACCTCCCCACCGGCAACTTTAGCAGCCTCATCGGTTGTCCTTTAAACGGGCCCTGGACCATCCAGGTAACGGATAATTTATTTTCAGATAACGGCTACATTTTTAACTGGGATTTGAATTTTGCGCCGGCGCTTCTTCCTGCTTCGGCCAACTCCTTTACACCTACCATCGTTTCCCAGACATGGACCGGCCCGAATATTACATCCAGCAGCGGAACCAATATTACAGTAACGCCCACCTCTACCGGAACGCAGTGTTATACCTTAACGGCGGTGGATAATTTCGGCTGCTCTTACAGCAGGACGCAATGCTTCAACGTGATCAACGGGCCATTTGCCGGCGTGAGTAATACACTGGCGGTGTGCAGCTCTGCCGCAGCTAGCAATTTATATTCCCTGCTTGGACCCGGTGTTTCCACAACCGGAACCTGGTCGGGCCCGGCGCCTGCCTTAACGGGTGGCTACCTGGGAACCTTTAACCCGGCATCGTATACAGCAGGTACCTATAACTATACCTACACGGTACCTGCCAGCGGCGGCTGTCCTGCTTCCAGCGCGGTGATCGCCGCCACCATCAGGCCGAATCCTTCCGCCACGCTTACGTTTACCAATCCTTCCTGCGGCAATAACAACGGGGTGATTGTGATTACCAATACTTCGGGCGGTGTGCAAACCATTACTTCCTTTGCCAGCAGCGCCGGCGCCGTGAGCGGGCAAACCGTAACGGGCTTACCGGCGGGAACACCTGTGATCACACTCACCAATAACTTCGGTTGCACCTTTACCGTATCGGCAACCCTGAGCAACTCGCCGCCGATTACCGATGTGGCGCTGACCCCTAATAATATTATTTGCGGAAGCGGTACAGGAAGCATTACGATCGGCGCCGTCACGGGCGGTACACCTACGTATTCCTATGCCGTGAACGGCGGTGCGTTTTCTACAAGCCCACCTGTCACAGGCCTTGCCTCGGGAACGTATTCGATTAGCGTGAAAGATGTGAACGGCTGTACCTATACCAAAACCGTAGCCATTACCGTCACACCGGGACCAACGGCCATTGCGGGAAATCCAACGCCGGCTACCTGTTCGGCGAGTAACGGGTCTTATACCGTGACCGGTGTGACAGGAGGAACAGCGGCTTATACTTTTAGTGTGGACGCCGTTGCTACCGGAAGCGTCACAGGCTCCCTCGCCAGCGGCACACACACCATCAGCGTGAGGGATGCCAATGGTTGTACTTACAGCACAACCTTTAATATTACCAATATCACAGGGCCTACGGCTGCCAATGTAGCTACCGTGAGCGCCAGCTGCGGCTCGGCAAACGGCTCTGCGACGGTTACCTCTGTTGCCGGAGGCACCACACCTTACCAGTATTCTTTCAATGGCGGGGCTTTCAGTACGACCAACAGCGTCGGCGGCTTAACGGCCGGCCCTAAAAATGTGGTGGTGAGAGATGCCAATAACTGTACCTATACCGTTAACTTCACGATCTCCAGCTTAGGAAGCCCTACAACGGCTATTTCCTCAACGGCCAGCGTAACCTGTAACGGCGGTAATAACGGCAGCATCAATTTGAGCACCTCAGGCGGAACCCCGGCTTATACCTATACGATTCTTCCGACGGGTGCCACCAATGGTATCGGGATCTTTAACAGCTTAACGGCTCAAACCTATACGATCAATGTGAGGGATGCAGCAGGTTGTACCACATCGATTGTACAGACGATCTCCCAGCCTACGGCGCTGACCTTAACCTTGACTCCGACAAATGTCAATTGCAACGGAGGAAGCACAGGATCCATTACGGCCACATCTGCCAATGGTACGGGCACACACCAATACTCGCTGAATGGCGGCGCCTTCCAGGCCAGCGGCAGCTTCACCGGCTTAACTGCCGGAACTTACAGCATTACTGTGAGAGATGCGAATAACTGTACGCTCAACCAGACAACGGTGATTACACAGCCACCGGCATTGGCTTTAACCTTTACGACTTCTCCCAATTCCTGCCTGGGAGCGGCAGGGGCTGCCACCATTGGTGTTACAGGCGGCGTGACAGCTTATTCTTACAGTGTGGATGCGGTAGCTTCTACAAACCCTGCGACAGGGCTTGGAACCGGAACGCATACCGCCACCGTGAGGGATGCTAACGGCTGTATCATCAATGCGACCTTTAACATTGCTATCCTGGCAGGTCCTTCGGCAGCAACCGTGACAACGACCAATGCATCCTGTGGCAGCTCCAATGGCAGCGCTACGGTGACAGCCGTAAGCGGCGGTGCAACACCTTACCAGTATTCCTTCAACGGTAGTGCTTTTGGCCCTGCCACAACGGTGAGCGGCTTAACGGCCGGTCAGCAGACGCTGACGGTGCGTGACGCCAACAGCTGTACCTATACGGTAAATTTCAATATTAATAATACCGGAAGTCCTTCGGCAACCGTGACGGCTGTTTCAAATGTGGCCTGTAACGGTGCATCCACAGGAAGCATCACGGTATCTGCATCAGGCGGAACCCCGGGCTATAGCTATACGCTGACGCCGGGCGGAACGGTGAATACCACCGGCGCTTTCACCGGCCTGAATGCGCAGCCTTATACGATTGCCGTTAAAGACGCTTTGGGATGTCTTGTGAGCGTAACAACTACTGTTACACAACCGGCAGCCCTCACGCTGACGCTGACGCCTTTCCATGTGAGCTGTAATGCCGGAGCTAACGGTTCGGTGACTGCCGTTGCCGCCAATGGTACAGGTGCTTACCAGTACTCGCTGAATGGCGGCGCTTTCCAGGCAGGCTCAAGCTTTCCAGGTCTTACGGCCGGAACTTACAGTGTTACCGTGCGTGATGCCAATAACTGTACGCTGACACAAACCACAACGATTACGCAGCCTACGGCGCTCACCAGGACGTTTACCACAACGCCCAACTCCTGTGCCGGCTCTATCGGAAGTGTAACGATCACAGCCGCAGGCGGTACTCCGGCCTATACGTATAGCGTAGACGGCACATCGGGCGGAAGCACGGTTTCTCCACTCACCACGGGTAACCACAGTGTAACGGTAAGAGATGCCAACGGCTGTATTGTAACCGGAACCTTTGCAGTCATCGGAATCACAGGGCCTGCATCGGCTACGGTCGTGACGGCTAATGCAGCCTGCGGGTCTGCCACCGGAGCTTCTACGGTAACCGGTGTTACCGGTGGAGCCGCCGCTTACCAGTATTCATTTGATGGAGGGCCTTTTGCCGCCGGAACCGTGAAAACCGGCTTATCGGCAGGCAGCCACACGGTGACGATCCTGGATGCCAATACCTGTACCTTATCTGTAACCTATAACGTGGCGAATAACGGCAGCCCGACCATGAGCCTGACCACCAGCAGCAATGTGCTGTGTAACGGCGCCAGCACCGGAAGCTTTGTGGTAACGGCCTCAGGAGGCAGCGGAAATCCATTTACCTATACACTCACCACTCCTTTCCAGACCAATGGTAACGGGCAGTTTACCAACTTACCGGCCGGCGTTTATTCGGTAAATGCCAAAGACGTGGCCGGTTGCTTAACCAGCATGACGGTAAACATCAGCCAGCCGACACCGTTAACGGTAACGCTCACCGCTGTTCCTGCCAAATGTTTCGGGACATCCACAGGTACTGTAACGGCAGGCGGAACAGGC
>CALRIU020000046.1:0-14931 GCA_943362175.1 Hydrocarboniphaga daqingensis
GATCCGGAAACCGGCTCGGGATACGACAAGCAGGTGACGCTGGATTACATCCGCATTCCTGTAAAAGCGATTTATTTCTTCAGGGACTACGATAAGGATTTCAGGCCGAAAGTAACACTGGGGCCATCTGTAGGCATCCTGGTTGGGGAGGTAAACAGCACGAACGCCCGTTCCATTGACCTGGGAGGCAAGATCACCGCCGGCTTCAACTACCGCATCGCACGCGCCATCTGGATCAACGTAGACGCCAGCTACTACCAGGGCTTTATGGATGTGTACCCGGGCAACTCTGAACAGGACCTTAACGACAATGTAAGGCTGGATGCCGGAATTAATTTTGGTTTCTAAAAGCCGGCCTGTATAAAAAAACCACGGCACCCTGATGGACGCTGTGGTTTTTTTCTTTTGTGCTGTTATTGTTATACTTTTACGGGATAAGCAATCCATTATGACCGGCAAAGCCATCGGCACCTTACATCCTATACACCGCCTGCTAATAAGCCTTACAGCAGGAGCACTGGTATTCTTCTGCCTTCCGGGACACAGGCTCAGCAACCTTATGGTCATCATTCTCACCTGGATTGCCTTCGCCCTGTGCTATACCGTTATGAACCTGCTGATCCTGTTCAGGCGCAGTGTGACGCAGATCAAAAAAACGGCGATGAGCGACGATGGCAGCTCGGCTTTCGTGCTGGCGATGATCCTCCTGGCCTCGCTGGCCAGCGTGGTGACCCTTTTCCTGCTGATCATATCGAAAGAGGAACAAACCTACGATAAAGCCTTCTTCTCCATTACTGCTATTTCAGGAATGCTGATCTCCTGGGTGATGATCCACACGGTGTTTACGTTTCATTACGCTCACCTGTATTATAACGATGAAAAAAAAACAGCGAAGGGCCTCCATTTTCCGGGCTCCGAAGATCCCGATTACCTTGACTTTGCTTATTTCGCTTTTGTGATCGGGTGTACGTTCCAGGTATCGGATGTGACCATCAGCTCAAAATCCATCAGACGACTTGTTCTGTTGCATGGCTTGCTGTCCTTTGGCCTGAATACCTTTGTCGTGGCACTGATGGTGAACCTGGTAGCCGGAATCAGCCACTAAGCCTTATTCGTCTTTTATGAGACGGTTCATTTCCAGGTACAATAACAGAATGGTATATCCGTTACCTATCCGGGCGACGGCTTCAAGCAGGTCCTTGTCGGAACACCTGAACTCACCGGCCCAGTAGCTGATGGCTTCGGGACTTGTATCGATCTTCCCGTCTGCTATATAAAGCTTTTCACTCACCTGGTAAAAATATACATTCTCCGAGGCAGAAAAAACAAGTAGTAATACCCGATTTTTTTACCAAGTAATACTACTCAAATAAGCCACGTACAATTACTTGTTTTTAAGCTTAGGTATTTTTTTTAATCTGCTGATTATTAGCTCTACTTAAAAACGCGCAGAAATTCGTTGCATCTTTATCTTAAAAATCAAAACCCTTTTTGAAAATCAACGTATGACAACGTAAATCATTCAATTAACTAACCCCTAAAACCAAGAAAATTTATGGCATTTACAGGCGATGAAGCGGAAGAGTTCCCAATCGAAACAGCAGCAAAATGGACTGCAACGTACAGAGCAAATAACCCCAGCAAAACTACAGGGCATTTTTTCGGCCACAAGATCATTCAAAAAATTCTTGCTCAGCCGAACTGCGTAGGCATCCGGTGCTATTACGCCACCGACGAGCAGGGCAAGCCCCAGCTCATTGTGGTAGGCACCGATGCCGATGAGAATGACCTGCATAATGGTATTATTGCTGAAAAGTCGAGGCCTTCTCCTCCATTCGGAAACACCAACGCATTGAATAGTGGGAATTAATCGTAAGAGCAACTATTAAGCGAAAAAAGGCGCATTTATATGCGCCTTTTTTTTATTTTTATCCCATAATACGTTATTTGAATCCCCTGTACGACATATTAAGTTACTTCTCTGCTTATTTTTCAATCTTCCCGTTGATCATAGGCTGTTACCGCTACCGCTTTTTGAAGGATAATGTAAAGATTGTTCTGTTGCTCATCTTCTTTGCCACGCTTACCGAATTTGTCAACCTGTTCTACGAATATTTATCGATCTCCAGGAATATATCATTGCTCAACATTTACTCTATTGTGGAAGCACTGACCATTTCGTTCTTTTATTACCGCTTTTTCGAATCCCGGAATTTCAGGGTAGTAACCATCGTGGCTGGGTTTCTTTTCCTGGTAGTTTCCGTTCAGCAGATTGTGACCCTTGATAAGGATATGATGAACCATGTTTCGGTCACGCTCGAATCGGTGATAGTGACCTTGTTTTCGGTACTTACCTTTCATCAGCTCCTTCAAAAGAGTCTTTACTCCAACATTCTGAACGCACCCGTCTTTTGGATCAACTCGGCTTTTTTGTTTTATTTTACCGGTACGTTCTTTTTGCACCTGTTCAGCAACTACCTGCTCACGCGTTCTCAATATGAATTCTATGAGCTCTGGGGCTTCTGGCATTCTCTCGTTAATATTTTATTTCTCATTTTAATCAGCATCGGATTTTGGAAAACGCAGACATCACAAACGTAAAATTATTGATCACACTGGGGATCATGATGACGCTGTTCCTCGCAGCCATTATCATTATTTTTGTGGTTTACTACCAGCGCAAAATGCTGTTGAAGGAAGCTCACATCCAGATGATGGAGCAGGAAAGGCAAATTAACCTGTTTAAAGCTTCCGTAGAAGTGGAGGAACAACAGAAGGAAAAGATAGCCAGGAACCTTCATGATGAGATCAATCCCCTGTTGGTGGTGCTCAAGCTTAACCTGAGCCGGCACCGCATGGCGGTACAAAAGAACACCTTCGATCCCGAGAACCTCAAAAAAGATTCGGACCTGCTGGACAAGGCCATTGAAGGGATCCGCACCACCTGCCATGATCTTATTCCTTCTTTCCTGCACCAATTCGGCCTGCTAAAGGCCCTGGAGGAATATGTGCGTACGGCGCAGCAAACGGATGACCTGCGCGTAGAGTTTGAAAGCCGCATCACACTTGAAGATCTGGAGGTATTTGACAAACAGGACCAGCTGAACATCTACAGGATCTGCCTCGAAATTCTGAACAACCTCTTCAAGCATTCGAAATGCAGCCAGCTCCGGATGGTGACCCAAAAGGTAAAAGGCAGGATCGTCTTTGAATTCATTCATAACGGAAAAGGCGTGAGCAACGAAGAGATGGAAGTGTATACCGAAAATTCCAAAGGGCTTGGCCTGAAATCGTTGAAGGCCCGCTCACTGCTGCTTGGCGCCGATATCAATTACCGTTCCTCTTCAAAACTTTCTTCTATCCAGCTAAGTATTCCTTACCAGATATGAAAAAAAAGATCCATATCGGCATTGTAGACGATCACCTGGTGTTGAGGCAAGGCTTAAAAATGCTGTTGAAGGAATACAACCAGTTGAATGTGGTGCTGGATGCCGCTAATGGAAAGGAGCTCCTGGAGGCCCTGCGTACCTGCATGCCGGATGTGATCCTGCTGGATATTGAAATGCCGGTGATGAACGGCAAGGAAACCATGGACAAGGTGCTGGAGAAATATCCGGGGCTGAAAGTGCTGATCATGAGCACGCATTTTAATGACGGCTACATCATTGAGTTCATCAAGAACGGGGCCTGCGGCTTTATTTCGAAGAACAGCGATATCGAACACATTGTCGATGCGATCCAGTCGGTACACGACCTTGGCTATTATTACGACCACAAGGTATCGGCTGTGATGGCCCGGATGATCAAGCGGATTCCTTCCGTACCTGCACTGGTACCGGATACCGAGCTTACCCGGCGCGAGGTCGAGATCATTAAGCTGATCTGCAACAAAAAAACAACCAATGATATTGCCAGGATGCTCAACCTGAGTGTGCGCACCATTGAGGGGCACCGCTACAACATTTCCAAAAAAACCAACACCTCCGGTACCCTGGAGCTGATTGATTTTGTGGTGCAGAATAACCTACTGGCGATCTACGGCTAAGCCAAACGGGTAGGGCTACCATGCCTCGGCATCACGACACGTCATGACATTACCGGCATAAGGCCTGTAAGGGTATTGTAGAATAGGATATGGCACGAAAAGCATTCGTTTATCTTTTCTTATCTGAGCTTCTATGCCTTACATGCTGTTTTTTTGAAACCATAGTAAGGTTAAACTTTCGCTTTTTTATATGCTGTTCCGGTCCTTGTCAGATCAGGCTTTTACGGCGCTAAGCAAGGCGCTGAGCTCAGCCTGGATCTCTTTTCCTTTATCGGCGTTGTACCAGTTTTGCAGGCTGGTTTTCAGGGTTTCGAGGTCTGCTTTCTGAGCCGTGAGTGCGGCGTATACTTCCTGGCATTTGGCCGGCCTTGGGCCCCATACGGCAATATCCTCGTTCTGTGCATTCCTGATCACCAGCTTGGGAATGGATTTCCCGCCGTTGGTAAGGTATGAATGGATACGGTGAGGCTCGGAGTCGCGCAGCTCATATGTAACGGAGATCAAAGGATTCTCCAAAGCGATAAGTTGCAGGAAAGGCACCACATGCGCCGCATCGCCACACCAGGGCTCCGTGATCACGATCCATTGCTGTGGCTCATGGATTGCTTTTACGGTTGCCTTCATTTCTTCGGATAGTCCGGCTGTTTTCAGCCAGCGGTTCATCCTCGCCCAGTTGAGCTTGGTATAATTGAGGTAATCGGGATTATCGTATGGCGCTGCCGGTGCTTCGCTGTTCAGCACCTCTTCAAAGTAGTGCAGGTATTCCTGGAAATTCATCGTTGTTCAATTTTGGCGACAAATGTATTACACCTTTTGGTTTTACACAAAAACGGAACGTTAATTCGACTTAAATTTAATCAAAACGGGTTTGCTTCGACTATCATATTGATCTGCTCATAAGTTGTCTCCCTCTTCAATTAAGAGCTCTTAAACTCAGAAATGACGTTTTCAAACCCGACATATTTTCTTTTGGGCGCCCGGGCGGGCTCTCGCTACTCGCTCTTTGCTTGCCCTTCGGGACAAACAAAGGAGCTCAAACAGACCGCTCGCTCCCTGGCGCGGGTTTCACTCATTATTTTCAGTTTCCTGATCATGAACGTTTACTTCATCAGCGTGCCGATAGTTTTGGTGACAACGTATTAATTTTTCTATTAACCAGCTAACTGGCCTATACGCCTTATATCAAAAACAGAAGTGTCCTTATTGCTAAAATGATTAAACTTGTGCTTTATGAGATACTCCGGCCTTTTCACCTGTTTGATCCTGATAATTCTAACACTTCCTGCCGGGGCGCAAAGCGGCAACAACAGCATCCGCGGCCAGGTGAACGGCCCGGATGGAAAGCCCCTCGGCGAGGCGATCATTTCCCTGCTGAAAGCACGTGACCTGAGCCTTTATAAAACAACCTTCAGCGAGGCCGACGGCCGGTTTGAATTTTCGGGCCTGCCGCAGGATTCGTTCCGGCTGATGATCCAGCAACTGGGATTAAAAAAATACCTGGGTCCGGGCCTGGAGCTGAAAGCCCCTGATCAAACCCTTGAGCTGCCGCTCCTACAGCTGGAAGCGGAAGGAAAAAAACTCGAAGAGGTGACCGTTACCTCACAGCTTCCTTTTGTGGAGCGCAAAGCCGACCGCACCATCGTGAACCCGGATGCCCTCATCTCCAACGCCGGCGGCAATGCGCTCGACGTGCTCTCAAAAGCGCCGGGAGTCACGGTGGATGAGCAGGGAAATATCAAGCTGAAAGGCAAAACGGGAGTCCTGATCCTGATCGACGACAAGCCCACTTACCTCTCTGCCACGGAGCTGGAAAGCTACCTGAAATCGCTGCCTTCCAGTACCATCAAGCAGATAGAGATCATGACCAATCCTCCGGCGCATTACGAAGCTGCGGGAGGCTCGGGCATCATCAACATCAAAACCAAAAAGAATAAGCTCCCGGGCATCAACGGCAATGTGAGCGCCAACTACTCGCAGGGGCGCTATGCCCGCACCATGAACAGCCTGGCGCTGAACTACGGCAGCAAAAGGCTGACGGTATTTTCGAACCTGAGCTACGGCTATCACAACAGCTTTCATGACCTCACGATCGACCGCAAGTATAAGAACGATGACGAAAGCATCAAGTCCATCTTCAGCCAGAATACTTACATCCACCCGGAGAATAGTTTTTACAATGCCAGGCTGGGCATGGATTATTACCTGAGCGATAACACCACCATCGGTATTTCCGCCAAAGGAATGTACGATCAGTCTTTGACCAGCTCGTATAATTATGCCAGTCTCCTCGACCAGAACGGTGCGCTCAGCAGCAACGTGATTGCCGATAATACGGAAAAGGGGAAGCTGCAGAACAACCTGCTGAACCTGAATTTCAGGCACCAGTTCGACTCCGCCGGAAAAGCGCTGACGGCCGACCTCGATTATGTGTCTTATGTGAACCGCATCGACCAGCTTTACAAGAACGATGTGTACCTTCCTGATGGCAGTAATGCCTACTCCGATATCCAGAACGGTGCGCTGCCTTCCTCCATCAATATCTATGCGTTTAAAGCCGATTATACCAACCCTTTAAAAGGAAACGGCAAATTTGATGCGGGCCTGAAAACAAGCTACACACAAACGGACAACGATGCCGTGTACCTGATTACCCGCAATGGCATCACGGAAAATAATTATAACCTGAGCAATCATTTCAAATACGACGAGATGATCAATGCAGCTTATGTAAACGTTTCCAAAAGCCTGAAGCGCTTCGACCTGCAGGCCGGCCTGCGCTTCGAGTCCACGGTGCTCAACGGGCATCAGCTGGGCAATGCCATGAAGCCGGCATCGGACTTCACCCGAAATTACAACAACCTCTTTCCTACCCTCTACGCCTCTTACCGCATCGACTCTGCCTCCAGCCATGTGCTGAACCTCTCTTACGGCCGGCGCATCAACCGCCCTTACTACCACGACCTCAATCCCTTTATCAGGCCACTCGACCGTTACACGTTTTATGAAGGGAACCCTTACCTCAAGCCGACCTTCACCCATAACGTATCGCTGGCCTACAGCTTCAAAAGCTTGTTTACGATTACGGCGTCTTACAATAACCAGCGCGACCAGATCCAGGAAACCATCGAGATCAACAATGGCATTTACTACAGCCGCCCGGGGAACATCGGCTCAAGCGTACACTATAACCTGTCGCTGGAAAGCAGCATTCCTGTCACCAAATGGCTGACCACCACCATGTATACGGAAACGCAGTACGCCGAATACAAGAGCCAGCTGTACACAGAAACCCTGAACTCCAGCGGAACCTACTGGTACATCAACGGCAACAACAGCTTCAGCCTGAAGAAAGGCTGGAGCGCGGAGCTGAGCGGCGAGTACATCACCAACTTTATCGACTCGCAATTTTCCTTCGGGGATTTCGGGAGTATTACCGTAGGCCTTCAGAAGAAGATCCTGAAAAGCATGGGCAGCCTGCGGCTCAGCCTCAGCGATGTGCTGTACACCAACCGCATCAGGGGGCGCATCAACAACCTGTACCTCACCGATGCCAACTGGTATGGCCCGCGCGACACCCGGGTCGCTTCTTTTACTTTCTCGTACCGCTTCGGGAAAAGCACGAACAACAAGCCGAAACATACCGGCAGCGGCTCGGAGACCGAACAGGGAAGAATTAAGTAAAGTGCTTAGTGATGGTGGAGAACAGGATTTCCTTATTTTTATGTAAAAAAATATGGTATCCTACGCAACAGAGATCGAAGAGATCGAATCCTGGGGCAAGATCTTTTTATCTCTGACCTCAGGCTTGTCATAATGGCCGATCATTGCCTGGCGCTATATTTACCTGCAAACAGGTAATGGAAGATGCTTTTATTTTTCTGTTCTTTGGAGCATCCTGTTTCCGGCGGATGAGGCCAAAGGGATGATCAAGCCACACAGCCTTTGGTGTAACTATAAACCCGACGATATGCCCGAACCTTCATTTACCGATAAAACACTCATCCTGAGGCTCACGCTTGCAGTGATCCTGTTCATGCACAGCGTACCCGGCATGTTCAACGGCGGCATCCATGATTTCGGGACGCTCTACCTCGACCCGCTGGGCTTTGCGCCTTTCGGGCTCGCCGTTGCCTGGGCCGTGAAGCTCTCCCATGTAGCCTGCGCCCTGCTCCTGATAATGAACCGTTACCTCAAAGCGGCAGCGGCTCTCACAATTCCGGTACTGGTGCTGGGCATCATTCTGGTGCATGGCAGGGAAGGCTGGTTTGTGGTAGGCGGCGGCTCCAACGGCGTGGAATATAATGTACTCCTGATTGCCGTATTCCTGTACCTGTTTTTCTATGGGGAGAAAAACAGAGACCGGGCCTGAAGCCCAGTATTTATAGTGTTATTAACAGCCTATCAACAATTTCGCGTCAGCATTTGGATTGGTTTAATATTAACATTGGTTTATTTGTAAGGCCGGTGAAAATCCCGTATTTTAGGGCATTAAATCATGAAGGTCCCCATTTTAAGCTTTATACTCCTGTTTGCTTTTTCTGTATCTGCCCAGCGCTTTGTTGAGCCTGATAAAATGAAGGCATTCAACGTCACGGTCAACTACCCCGACTATACAGTAAAAACGCAAATGCTGAAAGAGCCGAAGCAGTTCAAGCCGGATGTCGACCTGACCTATCATTGGTATACCGCCCAAAAAATCATGGAAACCAAAGGCGGCTTCGATGGGAAGCTGCTGCACGGCACCTACCGCTCCTTCTACCTCAACGACCAGCTGTTTGAAAGCGGGGAATTCAAATATGGCGTGAAATCGGGTGAGTGGAAAAACTGGTACCCTGACGGCAAGCTGAAAGAAATCACGAACTGGAAGAAAGGCCGCAAGAACGGGAGCTATGCGCTGTACAGCGATTATGGCAAGGTCATGGCCAAAGGAGCGTTTAAGGATGATCTCCTGACCGGTACTTTTACGACCTATGATACCAACGGCAATCTCACCTCGAAGCGGAAATATAAAAAAGGCAAAGAGATCATCAAGACCGAAAAAGTAAAAAAAGAGAAGACAAAAAAAGAGAAGAAAGCAAAGGATGCGTCGACTCCTGCCAAAGAGAAAAAAGGCCTGTTCGGAAGAAAAAAAGGATCTGCGGAAACAAAAGAGACGAAGCCCAAAGAGGAGGCTAACTCAAAGCCGGGCAAGAGCGCCAAAGACAACAAAGCCGCAGAGCCTTCCACAACAAAAGAAAAAAAATCCTTCGGTGACAAACTGAGATCTATCTTTCATAAAAAACCAAAGACCGAAGATGCCGGGAAGACGTCAAAGAAAACCTCCGTCAGCACCTGATCATGTTTAGCAGGTTAAAAGGCGGCGCCTTGTATGTATCGGTGATCATCTCCATTCTTATTTCCATTATCCTGAGCCTGTTTATAGTGGTGGCTTATTACAACACGCGTTCGGTGCAGGCGCAGAACTCGGTGATGCAGCTGCAGCTGAGCCTGGAGAGCGGCTTTGAGATTGCCCGTTCGGAATACTTTACTTCCGTCAACGGTGATACCTGGCAGCAAATGCCGTACAACAACGATTCGATCCTCGTACGGAAAAAAGCCTGGGGCTGTTACATCCTGATTGATGTGAAAGCAAAAAATGCGCATTTCCACCTGGCTAAAACGGGCTTGTTCGGCACGCTGGCCTGGCGCGACACCGCCATTGTGCTGGCTGAGCAAAACCGCCAGATCGGTCTTGCGGGAAAGATCCGTTTCCGCGGCAATTGTTACTTTCCGAAAGCGGGCATTAAATCCGCTTACATCGAAGGGAATGGCTTCTCCGACCTCAATGCCCTAAAGCCCTACATTCATCCGGCCCCTGAATATATTCCGAAGCTCGATGAGCATTACCTGGAAAGCATCGCACAAAGCCAGTCGGGCATCGACCCTTATAATGACAGCCTGCTGTCTTTTCTGCCCGACCAGTGGAACCAATCCTTCAAACAACAAACGGCTGTGGTACAGCAGGGAACCATGGTATTGAGCAACCGTTCGCTCAACAACAACATCAAGCTGATTGCCTCGGATGTGATCACCGTAGAGAACAGCGCACAGCTAACACATGTGCTCCTCATTGCCCGCAAGGTGATCTTTAAGAAAGGTTTCAAAGGCACGGTACATGCGATCTGCCGGGATAGCATTGTGACGGAGGATGACTGCGAATTCGCTTATCCTTCTTCTTTTGGCGTATACGCGGAGCGTGTCCCCGATTCATTGAAGGGACTGGTCCGCGGTATTTTTTTCGGCACCGCTTGTAAATTCAAAGGCGGCTTGCTGGCGGCGAATGACCCAAAGAATTTATCCCGCATGATGATCCGGCTCAACAAAGAGTTCGAATTCATCGGAAGCATCTATAGCTCCGATTATGCCGATGTGCAGGGAAACCTCTACGGATCCATCTGCTGCCGGACCTTACTGCTGCAGACGCCTTCGGGTGTCTATGAAAATCATTTATACAACTGCTTCATCGATCCGAAGCGATACAGCACGGGCCTTTCGGTGCCTGCCTGGCAAAAACAAAAGGACGGTTACCTCACATGCGCCCAATGGTTTTGAAACGGACATACAAAGGCAATACCCTTCCGGAAGTGCTGATTGCCATTGCGATCCTGTCTTTTGCATCGGTGATGGGCATGGGCATCTATGTGAACATCCAGGAGAACACACAGCCTTTCCTGAAGCTGAAAGCCTCGGAGCTGGCAACAAACTGCCTGAGGGAAACGGAAGAGAAGCGCGACTACCTCGACCAGGAATACAAAGCGGAAGAGTTTTCCCTGAAAAAAACGATCAGCCACTCCGAGCGTTACCCGGATTGCATCATCATCAACATTACCGTGTTTCACAAAACAGAAAAGAAGGTCTGCGAACTTCAAAAACTCGTCCATGCGAATTAATCATAAGCTGAAAGCCTTTACCATTATAGAGTTGCTGGTGAGCATGACGCTGACCGGCATCCTCGTGGCTTTTGCGTTCATGGGCTATAACCAGGTACAGAAGCTGTTTGTGAGCTATACGGTGCAGAGCAAATTTATCACAGACTACAACCAGTTGAACAAAGCCCTGATGATCCTCTCGGAGCGGGCCAAAACCGTGGAAGCCCAGGGGGAAAAGATCATCGCCTTTAAGGAGGATTCCAACACGGTATGGCTGGACATGGGCAGCAAAAATATGCTGTTGAAATTTGCCTCGCATACCGACACCTTTGCGATGGAAGCGCAAGACATCCGGTTCCTGCCCGTGACCACCAGCGACCAAACGGCCCTGCCCCTGCTCCGGAGCTTTGACTGTGCGGTGATGTTCCAAAGCCAGAAATTTCGCGTATCTTTCCGTAAGCAATACGATGCGGCTACGCTATTAAGTACAACCCTAGAATTATTACCTCCCGATGAGCAGCCTTGATCTCTCCAGATACCAGCCAAAGCCCGGCAAAAAGCCTGTAGCACCGCCGGAAGAAGGCTCTTCCCTGTCGGAAAAGCTCTCGGATACCCTGAGCAAGGACATTGCTTTCTTTGATAAGAAGTTCGGGCAGACACAGAAAGAAGCTTTCTATTCGGAGCTTGGATTACTGTTATCCTCCGGCATCGACATCAAGACGGCCCTGGAAATTATCGAGGACCAGATGAAAGTGAAAAAGCACCGCGAGATCATCATGCAGATCAAGGACGACATCATCTCCGGAAACGCCGTGTGGGAAGCCATTCACAAGCATCCCAAAACCTTTTCGGTTTACGAATACCAGAGCATCCGCATTGGCGAGGAATCGGGCAAGCTACCGGAAGTGCTGATGGAACTCGGAAAATTTTATACCAGCGCCATTAAATTAAGAAGACAGGTGATCAGCACCCTCACCTACCCGGTAGTGGTATTGGTGATGAGTGTGCTCATCGTGCAGTTCATGCTTTCCTTCGTCGTACCGATGTTCAGCGATATTTTCAAGCACACAGGCGCCGATCTTCCGGCTACTACGCAACTGCTCATTAAAGTGAGTGCGAAGTCGGGACTGATCTTTTACAGCCTGCTCTTCCTCGTGATTGCGGGCATTCTTTTCCACAAGACACAACAACATAAAACCTGGTTCCGCAAATACTCGGCGGCCATTTTCTTAAAGATTCCGGTGATCAATGAGCTGATCCGCAAAATTTATTTGGCACGTTTTTGCCAGTCGATGAAGCTGCTCTTAGGTTCCAAAGTCTTACTGATCGACGCCCTCGACCTCGTTAAAAACATGATCGGCTACTACCCCATCGAATTTGCCCTCGACTCGGTGAGAAAAGATGTGTATGCCGGGAAGCAGCTGCACGAGAGCCTTTCAGAGCATACGATCTTCCCCAAGAAGCTGGTATCGCTCATCAAGGTATCGGAAGAGGTGAACGCCCCGGAGCTGATCTTCGACAAGCTGAACCAACAGTACTCCGAGGAGATCGAGCACCAGCAGGCCGTAATCGGCAAAGTGGTAGAGCCTTTATTTCTTGTTATTCTCGGTGGACTCGTGGGATTTATCCTGGTAGCCATGTACACGCCGCTGTTTAAAATGAGCTCGGGGCTGGATGGGATGTGAGTTATGAAGATCACGAAAAAGACAAAATACCTGGATGCCACAGAAAGCCTCAGGCTTTTCGGAAAGATGGCGACCGATACCGGCAAAGGCCGCAGATTAAAAAAAGATGGTAAGCGCATCAAGTCTGATTCAGTGAAGCTTTACCTTTATGTTCAGAACTTACTCACAGAGTTTCTTGAAAGCAAAGAGTTTGAGCTTAGAATTTACCTTGCCTCTCACCTCACTCCAAAAGAAACCGAACAGGCAAAGAAATATTACAAATCCTTTTACAACGAGTTTACCGATTTTTTGTATAAAGACAAAGATCTCTTTGACAACTATGTATGCACGGTTATTAAGGTGCTCCGGATGTTTTTCAACTATCTGAATACCGAACTACAGCTGGGAGTCGGGGATTTTCATAAAAAATTTTATACATACAAGGAAGAAACGCCGATTGTGGTTCTGACCCCGGAGCAGTTCAACTACCTGATCTACAACAAGGAACTGGAAAATATGCTGCCGGATCACCTCATTAAAGTGAAGGATGTATTTGTATTTGGATGTACCGTGGCCTTACGTTATTCCGACCTGATGAATATAAGGGCCGAGAATATCACTCATTATAACAATGCCTATTACTTAAAGGTAACCTCCATTAAAACAAGCACCAATACAACCATTAAGCTCCCCGACTATGCTGTAGATATCTTAAAAAAGTATTACAAAAAGAACAAGCCGATCTTGCCTCCACATAGCAATGCATGGCTGAACAAATGCCTGAAAGAACTGGCCAGGTATCTGAACTTTAATGAACAGATGGTAAAATACCGCACTAAGCGCGGTGTGAAATACCCGGTATATAAAAACAAAGCCAAAAAGCAGCATTATACGCTTGCCGACCACATTACAACCCATACCATGCGGCGTACGGCAATTACAACGATGTTGCGCCTGGGTATGCCCGACCAGGTTGTCCGGAAGATCTCGGGGCATGCTGCCAATAGTAAAGAATTTTACCGCTATGTGGAGTTTGCCCAGAAGTATGTGGATGAACACACTGATATCATGTTCGGGAAGTTGACATCTTTAAATATGGAAAAAAACATTTTTTCTAATTGAAATTGCTTATTTTTACCATTAAATCGTTCTTTAAAAACATGTAATTAACTGAGACACAAAAGACATCAGTATTCATTTGGTTCTCCAATGCCAAACCGCAACTTCAGCGCCGGCAGCTACAGGTACGGTATGAACGGCCAGGAGAACGATAACGAAATCACCGGAATCTTCGGGACACACACCAGCGCCGAATACTGGGAATACGATACCAGGCTTGGCAGAAGGTGGAACACTGACCCTGTTGTAAAACCATGGGAGAGTGTATATGCCACTTTTGGAAACAATCCTACCGTATATGCTGACCCTAACGGTCTGGATAAAGAAGATAAAGTTTTACACGATCTAGATACTGGAACGGAACAATACGTCAAAGATGCTAATGGGAAAGACTATATAACTCATGAATATGGACGATACGATAAAGATGGAGATACTAAAGGAGGTTTTAGAACATATTGGTCTAGAACTGATGAAAGAGAAAAAGAATTAAGTCAGCCAATCAGGACTTTTGAACCTACAGCTCATCAAAAAGCTATTTATGGTGCCTGTGATGATTTTTCCAAAGGCTTTTGTGTTGGTGCAGTGGCAGGGGCATCAGCTTTTGTCGGTGGAGCTGCTATGCCGGCGTTAGCCTCTGAAGCTAGTATGATAGGCGAGTTTGGTTTGCCTGTTTTAAAAGCAACTTTAGCAAGTGGTGCTGGTGGAGGTACATACGCTTTATTTTCCAATTCTTTTGGAGGTGCATATTTAGAAGGTGCCTTTCTTAAAGGTGGTACAGATGCATTGGTTCAAACATTTGTAAATGGTGCAGAAAATATAGATGTTTTAGATGTAGGATACAGTGCCTTCTTAACACCTTTTGGAAGTGCTCTTATGGGATCTTTAACAGATTATAAGCCTATGAGTATAGATAAGAATTTTAAATCACCGCTTTTAGGTAATAAAGGTTTAAATGTAACGATGGCTGATTTCTCGGCCAAGTTAACGTTTAGCAGTATAGGTGCATTCAAACGAGTGAATGATCTTGCAAAAACTGGATTTGATAATGCTTATCCATATGTCCTTTTACCAATAAACGGTACCGGTAAAATGACAGGTAATAAGTTGAAAGAGATTTTTAAATGATAAATCTTAAAGAAATATTAAAAAAAGATATTGCTCGTGATCTTTTAGTGATGCTTATTGCAGGATC
>CALRIU020000047.1:0-13824 GCA_943362175.1 Hydrocarboniphaga daqingensis
TCGACTACGATGCTGAGAAAAAAGAGATCGTGGTAAGAACCATCAAGCCTAAGGCTAAAAAGAAAAAAGAAGACAGCTAAGCAAATCTGCTATACTAAAAAATCCCCGTTACATGAGATGTAGCAGGGATTTTTTTTAGTATGGCCTGAGAGCCTCAGTCACATTTTCAAAACGGATATACCAGCGCTACGTTCTTGTCATTGTTCGTGAAATTAGTCACGGTACCGGCCGAAAGCTTATAGATGTAGGATACAGAGCTGTTTTCTGAGACCGTTACGATGATTCTGTCGCCATCACTCCCTGCCCTTGCATAAATCTGCGGGAAGGAAACAGTGATCGGTGAGATGGTTTTTACCGCAGACGTTTTGGTGGCCATATCGATGACCCGCAGCTTAAGTGTTCCGCTTTCGTTGTAGGGAATAAAAGCTTTCTGCGAATCGTAAGAGAAGCAGCCGTGCCCCACATTTGTAATCGTTGACGCGGTAAGGTCCTCAATATGGTATAATGAGCCGAAGCCTCCATCGCCTGTGCGGTCGATGATCTGTACCTTATTGGAGGTACTTTGCGGACACATCAGGTAAGTGCTGTTTGCAGAGATATTATCGATCATGCCATTCCATTGAAATACCTGTGCCTGGCCGGTTCCGTCGGTATTGATGGAATACATGGTATTATTGGGAAAGTTCTGAACCGTGAAATACACTTTGTTGTTGGCTCCGGCTTTGATGCATCCGATATAGGTTGTTCCGCCGGGAATAGCATACAGGAGGGCATCGTTGCTTCCGTTCTTGTCTGCTATACGCAGCTCTTTGGTATATACCGGTGTCGGCCCGGAGAAATTACTCTGGCTGATGCCGTAAACAAGCTTGTTGCCATCCATTGCCGGACAAAAATCCATGATGTAGCTACTGCTGTTTATGGTTTTATTAATGATAGTGGTTTCATTGGTTCCGGTTTCGCTGATGGTGTTTACTTTAGCCGTATCGATCACGTAGATGTTGAGCGGGCCGGTGTTTACGCCGCCAGTGGTAGTACCGCCGGTTGTGGTGGTGGTAGTCGGTGCCGGGTCTTCGGGCTCCGGATCTGATTTTTTCTTGCAGGAGGCAATGAGCAAAGCCAAAGCAGCCGTTGTGAGGATGATGTGTTTCATGATTTTATAGGTGGTTATTTTATTCTAAATGACAATTCTCCAGATCGGAGCTATAAACATCGTCGTTGGCTTCGCAGCTTTCCTGGAAAGCCTTTTTGGCCACAGGACCTGACTTTATACGGTCGCCATAGCTTTTATCGCCGGTTGACTTTTGTGTACAGACGCACACGTATTCTTTGCGGCAGGAGGATCCCAGCAGCACGAAGATGGCAGAGAGAAGAATGATTTGCTTCATGATCACTTGTGTTGGTTTGACTACACAAAGCTATGAGCGGATGCAGGTTGGCACAATCCCCACCTGTACGGATTTCATATCCATACATGTATGGATTTTCGATGCCTACTCCTTCATGAAGCCGGATTGGATGGCGTATTTGATAAGCCCGACAAGGGTCTGGCAATTGGTTTTTTGCATGATGTTGATACGGTGGGTATCCACCGTTTGTTTGCTGATGTAGAGCTTATCGGCAATTTCGCGGCTGGTGTATTCCTGGACAATGAGCTCCAGCACTTCTTTTTCGCGTTGGGACAAGACACTCCGGATAGGATGATGTTTTTCCTTTTGCAGCGTGGAAAGAATAACAGGCAAAATATCCTGGGAAAAGTAGGTACCGTTTTCCATGATGCGGTTGATTCCCTTCAGAAACTCATCCTGCCCGGTATTTTTGAGCATATACCCGTCCGCCTCGGCTGCAAGGGCATCTTTCACGATGCTGATGCTGTTGTGCATGGAAAGCATGAGCACCTTGATGTCAGGGTACTGTGCCTTAAGCGTTTTGCAAAGTTCAATACCGCCCATTAATGGCATGGTAATATCGGTAATAACCAGGTGGAATTTTCCCGGATTGGCCATGATCAGGTCCAGCGCCTGCTGGCCGTTCAGCGCTTCCGCCAGAACATGATACTGCTCTTCTTTGATGAGCATGCTCTTTAATCCATCGATTACCAGCTGATGATCGTCGGCAATGAGCAGGTTTATGTTTGAATTTCTTTCGTTCATAAGGGGACAGTGATGATGAAACGGGTGCCTTCCTGAGGAGCCGATACAAGCTGTATTCTGCCTTTCAGCTGCTCAATCCTTGCCCTGATATTCTTCAGGCCGATACCGCCTGTCCTGTCAGCCTCTCCGGGTAAGCCAATCCCATCGTCCGACAAAACTAATTTTAAACAGTGTTTTTCCAAATCCATGTGAATATGGATATTCTTAGCCTGCGCATATCTGAGGGCATTATTTACGATTTCCTGGACGACGCGATAGAGGTAAAGTTCCATTTGCTTTGGAAACACCTGCTTTCTGAGCGCTTCTCCTACTGACAGCTGCACCTTTGTATCCTGCCGGGTATAATTGATATTCTCCGTTATTTCCTCAATGGCATTAATCAGTCCTTTCCGGAGATCTTCCGGCATAAGGTTATGTGAGGCCGTGCGCACGTCTGCAATGGCCTGGTCCAAGAGCTCGCCTGTAGATACAGGATCGCTGCCACTCACCGAAAGCTTCATTTTTACGACAGATAGCTTCTGCCCTACGCTGTCATGCAGGTCGCGGGCGATCCGCTCCCGCTCTCCCTGCTCGGCTTCGAAGATGAGCTGATCAGTGATCTCTTTTTGTTTGGCAAAGGTCTTTTGCTTTTTGATGCGGGAATAAAACCAAAAACTTATTGCCAGCAAACATATCAGGAAAATGGCAGAAAAGATGATCAGCTGATTTTTCAGGCGGATCTGATTGTTTTCGTTGAGGAGCGCCAGGTTTTCCTTTTCTTTTTCGAAGGTGTTAAAAGCCACCTGCTCCCGGGAGAATGCCTGCGCCTTTGATTCAGCAAACATGGTATCGATTAAAGCCGTGTAGAGCTTGCGGTATTTTTGTGCCGAGTCATTATTGTTGAGAACGGCATAGTTAAAGAATAAATTGTCATACACCTGACCCAGTTTTTTCAGCGCCTTTAATTCTTCCGACAAAGCCAATGCTTCATAGCAGTAGCGATTAGCTTTCCGGAAATCGCCTTTCTGGTGATAGAGCTCGCTGAACTGAATCAATACGTTAGCCACACCGAGCGAATGGCCGATCTGTTTTTTCAGGCGCAGCGATTCATCCAGGTCTTTTTCGGTGGTTGCCTTAAGCCGGGTATTGATCTCCAGGGTCGCTTTATTCACGAGGAACTCCGATTTGGAATAATCATCCAGGCGGTTGATGTAGGGTGTGTAGCGCCGGAACAAGGCTTCGCACTCGGCATAGTGTTTTGTTTCGAAATAATTAATCGCCAGGTTCATCACAGGGCCGATACTGCCCAGCGTATCGTTCTGCTGCTGATGTACAGAAATGGCTTTTTCAAAAAAAGCATTAGACTGCGGATAGTCTTTCACATCATGATAAATGAGCCCTGTGTTGCCGAGTATGGCCGCCAAAATTCTTTTGTCGGATGTTTGCTCTACCAGGTGTTTCGCTTTATTAAAGTTTTCCAGTGCTTCGGTGTACTGATCAAGGTTCCAGTAAACAAGGCCGATATTGCTGTACACGCTTGCCAGAAACGCTTCATTGGATTTTACCGGGAATATGTTGAGCGCCTGCTTGTAATAATACAGCGACGAGTCGTAATTTCCGAGCACATCGTAGCACACGCCTTTGATGTTGCTGGCATGCGAGCTCCCGGAACGGTAGTTTATTTTTTTTGATTTTATCAGGGCTGCATCCGCATACTTCAACCCTTTTTCCGGATCTGTTTCCATGAAGTTAAAGGCAATTTTATTCAGCAGATGAACCTGGCTGGTATCCATTGACGCCGGTCTGACCAGGCGGATGAGGCTATCGGTTTTCTGCGACCAACCGCCTACACTCAGAATAAAAATGATTATAAACAGGATACACACTCTCATAGCAAAACTCAAAAACTGAAAAACGGGAGCCGGTTAAAAAGGTAAAGTAATACAAAAAACAGTAAACAAAAAAGGGCTATCATTCCTGACAACCCTTCCTGTTTATTCTTTTTCACTGTGGTTTAGCCCAACATTTCCTTGACGATCTGCGCAACCAGCTTCCCGTCGGCTCTGCCGGCGATTACCTTATTCACAGCACCCATCACTTTGCCCATGTCGGCAGCAGATGCAGCTCCAGTCTGATCAATCGCCTTTTTCACTTCGGCCCTGATCTCGTCTTCGCTCAATTGTTTCGGAAGGTATTCTTCCATTACTTTAGCCTGGGCAATCTCATCGTCCGCCAGGTCCTGGCGGTTTTGCTGAATGTATATTTCCGCAGTTTCCTTACGTTTTTTATATTCTTTCTGGATGGCTTTCATCGCGCTATCCTCGGTGAGTCCTTCCGGCGATGTTTTCAGCAGTAAGATCACCGATTTCAGGGCTCTTACGGCTTCCAGGCGTTTGCTGTCTTTTGCCAGCATCGATGCTTTGACGTCTGCATTAATTTTTTCTTCTATTCCCATAATACATTAATTTAGCATAAAGATAGAATACTGATCTCAAAATTCAAATTTAAAATCATGCAATGTACCTGGCCACAAAACGATGAGCAGATGCTCGCCTACCACGATACGGAATGGGGAACTCCTGCCCGCGACGATAAAAAGCACTTTGAGTTCCTGGTGCTGGACTGTTTTCAGGCAGGGCTGAGCTGGAAGACGATCTTACACCGCCGCAAGCATTTCAAAAAAGCCTTTGCCGGTTTTGATGTGAAGAAAGTCGCAAAGTTTGATGAAAAAAAAGTGCAGGAGCTCATGCAGAATGAAGGTATTATCCGTAACAAGCTTAAAATTACGGGAACGATCAAAAACGCCAAAGCGTTCGTAGAGATCCAAAAAGAATTCGGTTCTTTCGATGCCTACATCTGGCAGTTCACCGGTCATAAAACCATCGTCTCCAAAGTGAAAAGCTCTTCGGAAATCCGCGCCACCAGCCCCGAATCGGATGCCATGAGCAGCGCGCTCAAAAAACGCGGCTTCACCTTTGTAGGCTCAACGATCTGCTATGCCTACATGCAGGCCGCCGGTATGATCAACGATCACCTGGTGAGCTGCACGAGGTACAAGGAGCTAACGAAGAAGACCGATTAATTGTTTCACAGGTCATGCGGGACTTGATTCAGCTTCTCTCAATACACATTACAGGTGTCGCCTGAGCTACTGCTCACGTCCAGGGTGATTCTAATAAAAGCGTTTTTACGGTTTAATGATCAGTGCCGATGGCGTATTGGAAAGCCAGATGCTTTGTGTTTCCAGGGCTTTGCGCCAGCTATCCATACTGATGAGCATCAGGTCCTGCTTATCGAGAAATTCCTTTTCGATTTTGCGCTCATTGTATAAGGCAATATGGTTCGGCGCAATCTGCTCAATGGAGCGGATGGTTTCCTTAAGCTCCGGGTTTTGCTTGATAATACCCGCTGCATCGAGGATCACAACCCTCACGTTGCTGTTATGAATCAGCTTTTGCGCATATACAAACAGGAAGCTATCGCTGATGGAGAAGATCGGGATAAAAACCGTATCGATTTCTTCCAGCCCTTTATCCAGCAATATTCCTACCGGTACCTTCGCCGATTTGATGATCTGCCTCGTCCGCTCGTCAAATACGTTGTTCTCGAATAACTTCTCCTTTCCTGTGATTTTGTCATAAAGTATTTCAGGATTGATGATGTTGGAGGTGAAGCCGAGGATTTTTCCCAGTAAGGTGCCTTCGTATACCGAGCGACCGATGCCTACCAGCAGGAGGTCGAAGTTGCCGGCATTTGCGGTTTCGCTGATCTCCTTATCAATGTCCTGGGTAGATTTAAAGAGGCTTTCTACTTCCATGTTCAGGCGCTGGGCTTCTTTTTTGATCGGCTTAAAACTGTCGCGCTCATACTCCACCGCGTTAAACTGGTTGATGTCGCTGCTCGGTGATAAGTGCAGGGCTGTGACGTTGGCATTGTTGGGCGCTTTGCGGATAAAGTAATTGGCAAGGCGGATCAGCACCTTTCCTCTCAAGGGGCTTCCAAAAGAAACAAGGATATTGTATTTCCCCGCCTTTTCGATGGATTCAGGTACATTGGCCGCTTTGGGCTCCGGCAGAAAGCGGTTGATGAGGTCGAGTGCCGGGCCGGTCATAAAGGTGGTTACCAGTGCCATGATCACCATCATGGCAAATACTTCCGGGGTAAGAACGCCCAGGTCGTAACCGATATTCAATACCACGAGCTCCATCAGCCCCCGCGTGTTCATCAGGGCTCCTACGATCAGGCTTTCACGCCAGCTTTGCCCCGTGAATTTCGCGGCAAGCGCACTTCCTAAAAACTTGCCGATCACCGCCAGGAGGATGATGATTCCGCACATTTGCCATAAGTGCGGCTCATTCAGTAATCCTATCTGCGTACGTAAACCGGTAAATACGAAGAATAAAGGCAATAACAGAAGGGTGGACACATCCTCGATCTTCTCAATAAAAATGCTTCTGAAATTGGTATTGGAAGGCATGATCACCCCTGCCATAAATGCTCCGAACAAGGCGTGGATGCCGATGACTTCCGTAACATAGGCGGAAGCCACGAGCATAATAAAAAAGACACCTACAACCGGCTTGCTCAAGCCTTCTTTGTTGGAATAAATATCACCCATGCGTTTCAAAAAAGGCTGCACCAGTTTCAACATCAGGAACACATAGCCAATGGCCATTAAAATGGTATAGATGGCACTGACCACACTTCCAGCCTTTACAATGGCGATTACGGCAGCAAGAATGCACCAGGCGGTGATGTCGTCGGCTGCAGCGCAGGTAATAGCTAAAGCGCCGAGCTTTGTTTTGGTAAGGTTCCGTTCCTGTACGATCCGTGCCAGTACCGGGAAAGCCGTGATGCTCATGGCGATGCCGATAAATAAAGAGAATGGTAAAAACTTAACTTCTGCCGGTGCATAGCCCTGGTAGATAAAATAAGCCAGGCCGATCCCCAAAGCAAATGGAAAAATAATACTGGCATGACTGATAACAACGGCCTCGTGTGCTTTCTTTTTCAGAACGTTCAGGTCGAGCTCCATGCCTACAATGAACATAAAAAGCACCAGGCCGATCTGGCTCAGGAACTGAAGGTTTCCCAGGGACGCTTTCGGAAACAGAAAACCGGAAAATTCGGGGAAATACATGCCTACAAACGAAGGCCCGAGAACTATCCCTGCAATGATCTCTCCGATCACCGAAGGCTGCCCGATCTTTCTGCAGAGGAAACCAAAGATTTTTGCTACGACAATAATCGTGAGGATCTGCAATAACAGGATGGCCAGCGGATGGGTAATGTTATGAAAATACGTATCCTTAAACTGCTGCCAGTGCGACACGAGGCTTCCTCCTTTATCGACGGCTGTCTTACCGGTTTCCAGCGCTTCTCCCTGCAACACGGTAAAATACATAATGGCGGAAACGCCGCCAATAGTAATTATATAGAACAAGAGGTTTTTGATGTTTTTCATAAGCGTTTATTTTAAGGTTGGGTCGTTGTTTTTTTGGCTTTCATCGGGAAATAAAACACAAAGCCCGCGGCTGTTCTGATCCCTGCATTGTCTTTAGAAATAAAATCCGATACATAGAAAGGCGCGGCTTCAAAAAAGAGGCCTGCATTTTGAAACGGGAAAGGAAAAGCTTCTACCCCTACCGGAACGATCACCCCATGTTTGTGCGTTTCGTTCAGGTTCCAGTCGGCCTTATAGCCTAATCCCACATGGAAGCGCACACGCTCCAGCTTCACCACACGGCAAATCAGCGAAAGCTCGGTAACAAAGGTTGATGCTTTGCTTTTTTCATTAAAGATATTCGCTCTGGTAATGCGGGCATCGCCGGCAAAGCGTGTTTCTTTGGAGGTGCGGATCCCGAAGCCCGTTTCGGTGCCGGTAGGATAAAGCCCGATACCGATGCCGGTTTGGGAAACAGCAGTCACGCTGAAGAGAAGAAAGAAGATTTGGAATAGGGATTTTAACATGGCTGCAAATTTACATCGTAACATGCAGCTCACCGCGTCTCAAAGCCTTGTCACATGCTGATTTGTAATGAAACAGGAATCTTATGTAATGAATTTATCCGGGGCTTCGACTCCGCTCAGCCACCGTTTACGAAGCATGCGCTGCTTTCGAGCGCCTCAGGCAGCGATCCATGGAGCCACCGCTTGTTGACTGAGGCTCCCGATGTCAACAAGCAATTGGTGTCACCAATTTCCAACCGATGGCTTCGACTCCGCTCAGCCACCGAATAATCATCGTACTCAATCAAGAATTGGCTCAGTCTCCGAGTAATCGTCGTGCTCAACCACCAGATAAGAATCAGACTCAGGCACCGAATGATTCCTTTCCGGTTATCAGATAATAGCTCTGGAAACTATAAGGAAATAAATGATTTTGAACTGGCACCTGAGCGAAGCCAAAGCTACAACTTACTCATAAAATCCTTGCGGTAAATCTCACTGAGGTTGATTTTCCGGTTAAGCCCGTTGGGATCGAGCACCTGTGTGGTGATCTCGTTATGCACGAAGAACTTGACGGCTTTGAGCGCAACGACTTCTTTTTTACTCACGCGGCAAAAATCGTTTTCCGGAAATACCGACAGGAGCTGATCGAAGGAGGTATTTTTTAAAATGATCTCCTCTCCGCTCTGCAGGTATACCAGCTTATCGCGTTTATCGTTTTCCGCAATCGTTACCAGCATCACATCACGGAAAAAGAGCAGCATTTTGCCTTTATTGGTATTGAAGGGCGCATAATCCTTTTCTCCGGCAGGCTTCAGCAGCACGTCGCAGGCCTTCTGAATGGCTTTCTCCAGGCGGGTTCTTTCGATGGGCTTGCGGATATAGTCAATTGCTTCGAGGTCGTAGGCATCGGCTGCATATTCTTTGTAGGCCGTTGTAAAGATCACGGCTTTTCCGCTCAGTGCTTTTGCGACGTCGAGCCCGTTCATGCCGGGCATTTCAATATCCAGGATACAGAGGTCAAAATCCATGGCAGGCGCTTCTTTCAGCAGAATTGCCGGGTCGTTGAAAGCTTTCACAACTTCCAGCTCCTCAATCTGCTCACACAGCATTTTCAGATACGTGAGGCCGGGCAGCTCATCATCCAGCAGTAAACATCTGAGTTTTGTGTTCAAGGATCTTAATTTTTAAATGGGTAATGTATACGTCTGCTTCCACAAACTGATCGAACTTATAATTATCGCGGTAAGTAGCGACCAATCGTTTCCGGAAGCTTTCTTTGCCAAAACCACTCTTATCTTTTTTCACCGGCGATTTGGTGCTGATCTTATTGGTTACCGTCAGCTTAAAATCGTCGCTATCGAGCTCAAAGATGATCGAGATAAATGCATCAGGGCTTTGCAGATCGGCATGCTTAAAGGCATTTTCGATCATGTCGATGGTGATGAGCGGCGCCATCAAACGCTCATTATACAGAGGATGATTTTCGGGGATCTTATTTTTCACACGCAGGTCAAAGAGCGGGCTCACCTTGAGGCGGTTGATCTCGATGAGGCTCAGCGCAAAGTCGACTTCCTCCTTGATGGAGACATATTTGCTGTCGCTCTCATACAAAATAAAATCCAATACATTCGATAATTTATCGAGGGCATAGTAGGTTTGGTAAGCGTGCGATTGAATGGAGTTGAGTGTGTTCTTAAACAGGTGCGGGTTTAGCTTATGCTTGAAATTCTCCACTTCCAGCGACTGCATTTTCAGCTCTAATTCCTTGTAACGCTCCTCTTGAACGAGGCGCCGCCATTGCTCTTTACGCAGGCGCCACCATAAAAATACAATGGCCGAGAGCAAGAGGATTGCTCCTGAGATCATCAGAAGATTATCGGGAATACTAACCAGGAGCAATGCACGTGTCATAAGACAAAATTAAGAAAAAGCAGGTTCAATCACCATTATTAATCATAGTGCAAACCAGGGCTTCGGTTACGAACTAGATTTCGCGATCGTCCGATCAGCATCGCAGGTATATCCATCAGGAAGATTAATGCGCCCGGGTTATTTATTTCTGGGCGCCCGGGCGGGCTGTTGGGACTCGCTCTTTATTTCTCACGCCGGCGCGTGATCCATAAAGGAGCTCAAACAAATCCCAACATCCCTGACGCGGGTATATGCAAAAAAAATGACGGAATTCCGGAAGTCAGAAAAAAACTGCCTCACGTATCGTGAACCGCCCCGCAGCAGAGCTTGAATTTCTTCCCCTTCTTGCAGGGACAAGGATCATTACGGCCAATGCGGTAGCGTGTTGTCACCAGCTTCTTGAGGCTGAGTTTCTGATCAAAAATGCGTTCCAGCATGGCATACAGCTCGGGGTGCTTGCTTTGCAACAATGCCGGCCGTTCAAAAAAATACTCGCTCGCCACGGCCAAAAATTCCGATGGATTGGTCGTGCCGTAAGGATTGATATCCGATTTATTGGCATTGATTTTTTTGATCTCCGCCGCCATGAGGTTGATCCAGGGCAGCACGTATTGTTTGCCCAGTAAATTTTCCGGAATGCCGTCGATGGCGCCATCCGTTTTATCAATGAGGTGTACAAACTCGTGAATGGCCGTGTTCTGCTTATCCGTTTCATTCCGGAAGCCACTATGCAATGCCTGTTTCGACAGGATCATGGTACCGTTCATCGCGCCGGTTCCCACCATGCCTGTGATGCGCCGTTCACGGCCTTCTTCATTTCCGGCGGTTTCAAACTCCGCATTGAAGCTGTCAGGATAGATGAGCACTTCGGTGATGGAGCCGTAATGCCAGTCGCGAAAGCCGAAGACGGGGATCACGGCGCTGGCTGCTACCAGTAGCTTATCGGTATCGTCGATGGTGGTATCAATGCCGGTGATGCGCGTACGCCTCAGGAAATCGGTCACTTCATGCTCGAAACGGCTTTGCTCTTCTTCGCTGAGCGTATTGTAAAAAGCGACTTTTTCTTTCAGGATGATCCTGTGCCCATCCCCAAAATCGAATGCCTGATTTCTTCCCTTATCCAATCCCGACCTGAAATACAGAACGATCCCGATAAGCACCACACAAAGTATCACAATTTCCATACAGTCAAAGCTCTTTTTGTTGTAAATTTAGGGTTTAAATACTAACGAACGCTATCCCATTACATGCCTAAATTACACGAGCTCATCAGCGAACTTGAACGCTTTGCTCCCCTCTCCTACCAGGAATCTTACGACAACTGCGGCTTGCTCACCGGCCACCGCGATATGGTTATTACCGGCGCGCTGCTGAGCCTCGACTGTATCGAAAGTACCATCGATGAAGCTATTGTCAAAGGCTGCAACCTCATCATCGCGCATCATCCTGTTATTTTCGGCGGACTCAAGCGGCTCAACGGCACAACCTATGTGGAGCGCACCATCATCAAAGCCATCCGCAACGACATTGCCATTTATGCCTACCATACCAACCTGGACAATGTGAAGCTGGGCGTGAACAAAAAAATAGCCGATAAGCTTGGATTGGTAAACCAAAAGATCCTGTCCCCAAAAAAATCATTGCTCAAAAAACTGGTGACCTTTGTGCCGGCCGGACACCTGGAGACTGTACGCACCGCTTTGTTTGAAGCGGGGGCCGGAAATATCGGCAATTACGACCAATGCAGCTTTATGCTGGAAGGAACGGGCAGCTTCCGGGGAAATGAGCTTTCGAACCCTGTATTGGGCGAAAAGGGCAAGCTGAGCCTGGAAAAAGAAACACGCCTGGAGCTGATCTTTGAAGGGGTTCGCCAGGGCGGGATCTTATCGGCCCTGAGGCAAAGCCACCCTTACGAGGAAATAGCCTATGACATTTACCTGCTGGAAAATGGCTACCAGGACGTAGGCTCTGGGATGACAGGTGAACTGGAAGAGCCACTGCCTGAAATGGAGTTTCTGGCCCGCCTGAAGCAGGTGTTTAACGTTAAATTTTTAAAACATACGGCCTTGCGCCAACAGGCCATTAAAACCGTGGCTCTGTGCGGAGGAAGCGGAAGCTTTTTACTGAAAAACGCAATAAATTCAAAATCAGATATTTATATCAGCTCCGACTTCAAGTACCATGAGTTTTTCGATGCAGAGGGCAAAATCGTGGTTGCCGACATCGGACACTTTGAAACTGAGCAATTTACGCCGGAAATATTTTATGAGATAATATCAAATAAATTTCCTAATTTTGCAACCTATTTAACGGAAACAAACACTAACCCGGTAAACTATTTTTAAACTATGTGCGCAAAAATCAAAGAAAAAATTGATGCATCGATCGAAGGGAAACTTCGCGCTTTATACGAATTACAATTAATCGATTCTAAAATAGACCGTATCCGTACGATCCGTGGTGAGCTTCCACTGGAGGTGCAGGATCTGGAAGACAGTGTGGCAGGTTTGGAAACCCGTGTAAATAACCTGACGGATGAGTTGAAAGGTCTGGAAGACCAGGTGAATGAGAAAACACAGGCTATCAAGGACTTCAAAGCAAATATCAAAAAATACGAAGCACAGCAAGGCAAAGTACGTAACAACCGTGAGTACGACGCCATCACCAAAGAAATCGAGTTCCAGAACTTAGAGATCCAGTTGGCTGAAAAACGCTTAAAAGAATACAAGTTCAACATCGAATCCAAATCAGAGATCGTTGAGAAATCCCAGACTGAATTTTCAGAGCGCAAAAAAGATCTGAAATTGAAGAAAAGCGAGCTGGACGAGATCATTGCAGAAACGGAGAAAGAGGAAAAAGATTTGATGAAAGCGTCTGAAAAAGCGTCTGCTGCCATCGAAGACCGCTTGGTGAATGCTTACAAACGCGTACGCGCCAATACCCGCAATGGTCTGGCTGTAGTACCTGTTGAGCGTGATGCCTGCGGTGGTTGCTTCAACAAGATCCCGCCTCAAAAGCAATTGGATATCCGTATGAACAAAAAGATCCTGGTATGCGAGCACTGCGGCCGTATCATGGTTGATCCTAACATTATTTCCGACGAAACTCCTGCAACGGAAGCATAAGAATAAGTCATCATCATTTAAAAAGTCCTTTACAGAACGTAAGGGACTTTTTTTGTTGTGTTGTATCGCTGTATTCAAATACGGATCCCCAGGATCGTAATATCATCTACCTGCTCGTGCTTGCCCTTCCAGAGCTCCAGGGTATGTTGAAGTACATGTTTGGTAGCCGATAACTCTTTCCGGCAGTTGTCAAGGAGAAGCTTCTGAAGTTGCTTACTTTTAAATTTCTTGCCTTTATCGCCACCAAACTGATCGGAATAACCGTCGGAGAACAGGTAAATGGAATCGTTCGGGCTCACGTCTATGGTGTGGTTGGTGAACGGCTTATTGGTGACGTAGCGCCCGATGGGCTGCTTATCCGGCTTTAGCTCGATAATTTCGGATTCCTCTCCTTCGGTACGTAGAATCCAAAGCGGGATATTAGCGCCTGCCCAGCATAGTTTCCGGCTTGTACGGTTGAGGCAGCAGATGGAAATATCCATGCCATCCATAATGGCCGCTTCTTCCTTGGAAAAGGCCTGGCGTACCAGCTCGTTCACTTTATTAAGGATGGAAGCAGGATCGGTGAGCCGGAGCTCTTTTACGGCCTTATCAATAGCGTTATGACAGATCAGCGACACCATCGCGCCGGGAATGCCATGCCCTGTACAATCACATACGGCAAACAGCACCAGGTCGTCGGCACCGGTATTGACAGAAATGCCTCC
>CALRIU020000048.1:0-13730 GCA_943362175.1 Hydrocarboniphaga daqingensis
GTAGACAACGGATCGAGCTGGACGAACATCACCAGCAATATTACCGGCAATGCCTATGCGTGGTCTGTTCCGAACATCCCGAGCAACCAGTGCCTGATCAAAGTTCTGGACTATAACAACACCTGTAAGTTCGATGTGAGCGATGCAACGTTTACCATCACCCCTGCACAGCCGATCCTGATAACACCAAACGGAGGGCAGACTTTATACTCGGGTACAAATTATAACATCACCTGGAATGCAGCAACCTTCTTCAGCAACGTCCGATTAGAATACTCCCTGAACAACGGTACTACCTGGACTACGATCATCGCCAACACAAGCAACAGTGGTAGCTACGGCTGGACAATTCCAAATGTGTACAGCACGCAATGCCTCGTAAGGGCCAGTAATACCTCGAGCCTGAGTGTGAACGATGTAAGTAATACCACCTTTACGATCAAGCCGGCGGTGACGATTATCACCCCTAACGGCGATAACAACGTGACCATCTGGGGTGGCTGTACAGTAACCTCTATCACCTTCGACCGCTCGCCGGCCTGGAACAGCTACCTGATCGAATACAGCATCAATAACGGTTCTACCTGGACAACAATTATCAATGGCTGGACAACATCTGCGAATCCTGCTACCTATAACTGGTCGATGCCTAATACACCAAGCTCGCAGGTAAGGGTACGCGTAACGCCGACATCGGCTACAAGCTACGGCGACCAGAGTGATAACGTGTTTACGATCACCAAGCCGGTAACGATCATCCAGCCTAACTTTGGCGGGATCATGCAGTCGGGAACGGTGTACCCGATCAAATGGACTTCCGACGGGATCTCGAATATCTATGATATCTTCTATTCAACGAATGGGGGTTCTACTTACACCAATATTGTAATGGGTTATAATACCTCTATCAACACGTATTCCTGGACAGTGCCTGCGGTTGTATCCAATAACTGTAAGATCATCGTGAGGGACAATATCAACACCTGTAAAACCGACACGAGCGATCAGGCCTTTATTATCCAATCCACTCCTCCTGCCATTACCTTATTGAATCCTAATGGCGGAGATTCGCTCAGAGGCTGTTCTACTTATACTATCAACTGGACAGATGCTGTTCCTACAGGGACTTATAATTTACATTATTCCGTAAACAGCGGCTCCACCTGGAATACCATTGCCAGCAATTATATCACGTCATCCGATAATTACAACTGGGTTGTACCGAATACCATTAACTCCAGTAATGTGTTGGTGAGGGTTCAGTCGGCGAGTACGCTGACTGTGCTCGACCTGAGTGATGCGCTCCTCACCATTGTGAACGGAACCTTAACGGCAACGCCGGCCAGCACAGCTATCTGTTCGGGGACCCCGGTACAATTCAATGCGACGGGAGGAGTCAATTATAGCTGGTTGCCTGCGACAGATTTAAGCGCTTCGACTATTTCCAATCCGGTAGCGACACCTTCCTCTTCAACCATCTATACCGTTCAATCGGTGAACGGGTCCTGCATCCTGAGTAATACGGTGAATGTGACGGTATCGGGAAGCGGTGCGCCGGCAAGCGTAAGCATCACGGCCAGTCCTTCCAATTCGGTGTGCCCGGGAACAACGATTACCTTCTCAGCCAATCCGGTGAATGGAGGCATGAGCCCGGCTTACCAATGGTTTGTGAACGGGGCAAGCACAGGCATGACTTCGGCAACCTATACCAATAATACATTAACGACAGGCGATGTGGTAGAATGCCTGATGACCTCGGCCTTATCCTGTGTGTCAAACAATCCGGCCTTATCGAATGGCATTACGGTGAGCACGGCAACCGGACAAACCCCTTCGGTAACGGTTACGGCCTCTCCTTCCAGTACAATCTGTCCGGGAACCCTGGTAACCTTCTCGGCCAGCCCTTCTTATGGCGGTACAGCTCCGACATACGTATGGAAGCTGAATGGAACAACGGTGGCTACCACACCTACTTATACCAATAACACATTAACGAACGGCAGTACGGTAACCGTTATCATGACCTCCAATGCCGGTTGTGTCACGACTACCACGGCAAGCTCCATCCCGATGGCCATTACCGTAAATACGACGCCGGCTGTACCATCAGCGATCTCCGGAAGTACGGTTGTTTGTGCCAATGGCGCATACACCTATACGGCAGCTACCGTAAGCGGTGCTAGCAGCTATAACTGGACCTTGCCTTCCGGCTGGACCGGAACGAGCAGCAGCAACACGATTGCCGTGACAAGCGCAACCAACGGTGGCGTGATCTCTGTTCAGGCAGTCAATGCCTGTGGTACGAGCTCATCGCGGATTCTCTCTGTTTCTATAGGAGCGCCGACAGTGACTATCTCTGGACCGACCTCTGTTTGCTTTGGCTCTTCGGCGACCTTTACAGCCGGAGGCAGCGCCACCAGCTTCACCTGGAGCACGGCTCAAACCGGTTCGGTGATTGCTGTTTCTCCGACCGTGACAAGCACCTATACGGTTACAGGTGCAGATGCGGGTGGCTGTCAGAACACAGCCGTTAAAACGATTACGGTGACGGCACTTCCATCGGTAGCGGCAACGAGTCCAACGATCTGCGGAGGCTCCACTGCTACGGTAACGGCTTCGGGGGCTTCGACCTATACCTGGAATACAGGCGCTACCGGTGCTAACCTGGTGGTGACGCCATCTTCTACAACCAATTATACAGTGACAGGAACGTCGGCTGCCGGTTGTGTGAATACAAAAACGACATCGGTAACGGTAACGCCGGGCCCTGTGATTGCCATCAGCAACGCCACAATCTGTGCCGGAACATCCACGGTATTGACCGCTTCGGGTGTGACAACGTATACCTGGAATACCGGTGCTAACAGTGCTACGTTATCTGTATCGCCGGCTTCGACTGCCGTTTATACGGTGAGCGGTGGAAATCCGGGCTGCTCAAGCCTCGCCACGAAAGTAGTCACTGTCACGGTGAATGCTCTTCCGTCTATCGGAATTACAGGAACAGCAAGCCTTTGCGCAGGTCAGAGCAGTGTCCTGACAGCTACAGGAACAGCCTCTTCTTATGTCTGGGGCATGGGCGAGACAACCACCGGTATCAGTATTTCACCTACGTTGACAACGACTTACAGTGTGACCGGAACGCATGCGAACGGATGCAGCAATACGACAACAAAAATCGTAACGGTTAATGCCCTTCCTCCGGTGGCGGCAACGAGTCCGACCATTTGCGGAGGCTCCACCGCTACGGTAACGGCTTCGGGAGCATCAACTTATACCTGGAACACAGGCGCTATGGGTGCCAACCTGGTGGTAACACCGTCTTCCACAACGAACTATACGGTAACCGGAACATCTGCCGCGGGATGCGTCAACACGACAACAACCAGTGTGACTGTAAGTGCGGCACCTTCTATTGCAGTGAATACAGCAACGGTATGTGCCGGAACATCCGCCACGCTGACGGCTTCCGGTGTGAGTACCTATACCTGGAATACGGGAGCAACAAGCTCATCCCTTGTAGTAACACCTGCTTCTACAACGGTATACACCGTGAGTGGGAATCTGTCGGGATGCAGCACAACCGCTGTGAAAACAACAACGGTAAATGTGAACGCGCTGCCAATGATGAGCATTACTGCCGGCAATGCTTCGATCTGTAACGGACAAAGCACCACACTTTCATTAACGGGAAGTGCAAGCAGTTACACCTGGAGCACAGGACAAACCACATCCGGTATTACTGTGACGCCGACTACAACAACGACTTACAGCGTCAGCGGCATCAATGCCAATGGCTGTAGCAATACTGCTATAATAACTATAACCGTCAATGCCTTGCCAACGGTATCGGCTCCGTCAGCGAGTGTGTGTCTTGGAGGAACGGTTAGCCTGACCGCCTCCGGTGCATCGACCTATACCTGGAGTACAGGGGCAACAGGCGCCGGCATCAATGTTAATCCAGCAACTGCTACGAATTACACAGTAACAGGAACTTCTGCTGCAGGCTGTGTAAACAGCGCGACAACGCAGGTGACGGTGGGTCCTGCTCCATCCATCACGGTAAACTCTGCAACGGTTTGTGCAGGTACTTCTGCGACATTGACGGCCAGTGGTGTAAACACCTACACCTGGAGTACAACGACTACGGGCCCGACTTTAGTAGTGAGCCCGGTAGCAACGACGGTCTTTACCGTAAGTGGCAGCAGTGCAGGTTGCAACGTGGTTGCCATGAATACGGCTACTGTAACGGTTAATGCACAGCCATCTATAAATATCAGCGGTAATACTTCGCTTTGTTCCGGTCAGTCGACCAATTTGACAGTGAACACAACGGCCACCAGCTACACCTGGAGCACAGGACAAACAAGCTCTGCAATTGCGGTGTCACCGGGATCAACAACAGTTTATAGCGTTAGCGGACAGGGAAGCAATGGATGCAGCGCTTCCGCCAGTGCTACCGTGGCCGTTAACCCGATTCCGGCAGTAGGAGTTTCCAATGCGACGATCTGCGCCGGTGGTAACGCCACTCTTACGGCTACCGGTGCCTTAGCTTATACCTGGAATACAGGAGCCATAGGCTCAAGTTATGTGGTATCACCGGCTGTCAATACCAGTTACACGGTAACGGGTATGGGAGCAGGTGGCTGTACAAATACCGCGGTAGCTTCTGTGGTCGTAACGGCATCGCCAAGCTTAAGCGTTAACTCCGGAACAATTTGTTCGGGTAATACAATGACCCTGACAGCCAGCGGAGCAACAACGTATACCTGGAGTACGGGGCAGCAAACGCCTGTTATTACGGTATCGCCGGGTAGCAGTACGCTTTACACCGTAACCGGCGAGATGCCGGGCTGTAATATGTACCCAAGCCAGACGGCTACCGTGATTGTGAATGCCACTCCAAATGTAACGGCAATCAGCTCCAGCACGGTTCTATGTGCCGGAGAAACGGTGACGCTGACGGCGCTTGGCGCTACGACCTACAGCTGGAGTTCTGCACAAACGGGTAGCGTGGTTGTGGTGAGCCCGGCATCAACCACAAACTATACGGTGACAGGCTCATCACCGGAAGGCTGTAAAGATGAAGCCGTGATGAGTATCAGTGTCAGTCCATGTACAGGTATTGCTGAAAACACGAATAAACATCGGAGCATGGATGTGTATCCGAATCCGTTCACGGGTGTGTTTACAATTCGTTATGCGGAACAGGAGAATGATGAAGTGACGGTATTGAACGCGCTTGGCGCCATCGTTTACCAGACACGCTTAACGGATGAGCGGACAGAGATTGCCCTGCCATACGAAGCGGGCGGTATTTACGTCGTGCAGATCAAAACCAGGTACGGTGTGGTCACTCAGAAGATCGTGAAAGAATAAGATCATTAAAATATGATAAGAGCCCTACAGCGATGTGGGGCTTTTGTTTTTTAAGTCACAGGCTTGATTAAGGTAAGTGGTTTCTGTTTTAACCACATAGATGACATAGAATCATAAAGAACCGAAAGAGATCATGGAGTGACTTTGACTGCCGGCCTGGCCATACCGCTCGGGCGGGCGCTCAATCACAGGGAATCAAATTCTGTTCTAATCTCGCCATGCGTCGTAATTATTCCCATCTGAATGAATGTTCATTCGGGCAGACGTGTTCTATTTATGAATTCCGGAATTTGGAAAGTTCTGTAGCGATCTTGTTATAAAGAAGCATCAGGATGCATAGACAAGCTCCGGGAAATACCACAAGCCACCAGGAGGAGAAATGATCGCGGCCTTCGTTCAACAGGCTGCCCCAGGAGGCTGAGTCGTGCGGGATTCCGATGCCCAGGAAAGACAGGGAAGCTTCTACCAGGACCGCGCTGCCCATACCGAATACCACTTGTGTTAAGATAAGAGGCATCACGTTCGGCAGGATGTGCCTGAATAAAATGCGCCGGTTCTTCATGCCTAAAGCTTTGGCGGCAATCACATATTCCAGGTTTTTTGCTTTTAAGTATTCGGCCCGTGTGATCCGGGCAATGAGCGTCCAGCCTAACAGGCCCATGATGATGATAAGCAGGCTGTAGGAGGGCCGTGCGAAAGCGGATAAGGCAATGACCAATAACAGCGCGGGAACGGAGTTAAGGAGCTCAATGCCTTTGGATACAAGGGTATCCATCGGAAAGCGAAAGCGGTAAGGAATCTTTAACAGCCGCTCGGTATAACCGGCGATCCATACCAGGCCGCCAATGGTTTTTAAAGCGACGTAACATAAGAACGCTAAGCGCAGGATGAGCCAGATGCCGCCATCATTTAAGGCTTCTGCGAGCTTGTAACCCCGGATGACACAGCAATAAAAATAGGTGAAGAAGATACCGGCGAGCAGGGCCAGGATCTGAAGGGGCCCCAGGCGCAGGCTGTTATTGGAAAAATAGCCGGCGAAGGCGCCTAAGCTCACGCCAATAAGCGTTGCAATCAGCATGCTGGCAAAGCCAATGCCGATGGCAATAGCGGTGCCGTGGATCAGGATCGAGAGGACGTCCTGCCCGTTTTGTGTTGTGCCGAGCCAGTGGCGGTAGGTGAGTGGAAGAGGGGTGATGCTGCCGTTTTTGTGGCTGAGCCACTGTTCATCAAAAGGGCTTTTCCGTGGAGCATTATCAGGATCGAGCGTGTTGGGAGACCACGCGCAGGGCGGAAACAGGAGGATATCGGCATCGAGGTATTTCCAGTCTTTGCCCATATTGTAATTCAGGTTTATAGTGTCTATTACAAGGCTCCGCTTCCAGGAGAAGGCAGGAAACAGCCAGGTGTTCTTGTACTTGCAGAAAAGCGGTTTGTCGTTTGCCAGTACCGGCGCCAGGAGAGCAATGATGATCAGGAATACCAGCACCCGCAGGCAGCGTTTCAGGCTTCGGTTTTTAGCCACAGCCGAGTGGATATCGTGATATGTGTGTGCCTCTTTCATAGTTTGTGCCTGATGCGGGGATCTGCCAAGGCATACAGGATATCGGCAATTAAATAGCTAAGCATGGTGAGCAGGCAGGAAAGGGTTATGATGGCGATCACAACCGGGTAATCTTTCGAGATAATGGCTTTGACGGTTTCCAGCCCCATGCCGGGAATCGTGAAAATGCTTTCGACAATCACCGAGCCGCCGATGATGGAAGGAAATACGGCAGAGAACACGGTAATGAGGGGGAGCAGGCTGTTCTTCAACGCATGTTTCCGGATAATGGCCTGGTCGCTTAAGCCCTTCGCCCTCGCGGTTTTGATGTAATCGAGCGGAAGCTGCTCCATGATGGATGTTTGTGTCAGCCTGGAAATATAAGCTAAGGACGAGTAGGTGTAGCAGATCAAGGGAAGAACGATGTAGGGAAGCGAATCGGAAAGTTTATCGAAGAGGCCGGCATCGTCTGCGTAGCCTTCCACGGGCTTAATGCCGGAAGGTGGAAAAATGGAAAGGACATCGGGATTGGCAAAGAGCATCAGCAACAGGACGCCTCCAAAAAAAACGGGCATGGCATACAGCAGGAATAAGCCGGTTTGGATGAGCCTGCTTGCGGGGGCATGCGGTTTTTGCGCCAGCCTGATGCCGATAGGAATGCTGACGAGGTAGGCGAGGATGATAGAAAGAACGGAAAAAAACAGGGACCAGATCACTTTATCGCCGATCACCGCAAGCACAGGTTGTTTATGCGTGTAGGAAATTCCAAAGTCGCCGCGGATGACTCCTTTGTTGCTGCGATCTCCGAAGAGCCAGAGGTGGTAACGGTTGTGTGTGCCATACCAGGTGATTTTCGGAATGAAATTTTTATAGCTTGTTTTGTTGGTGTACAATGCCGCCAGGCTTTGTTCTATAGGGGCTGCCAGGTCCGGGAAGGAATGTTTGATGCTGTTTTGTGCGCTTCGCAGAACTAAGAGGTTAAAGCGTACGTGAGAGGTATCGCCGCTTACTTCCAGGCGGTTGATGCTTGTTGTGATCGCGTGGAGGGAAGGTTCGATCCGGCGCCATTCTTCCGCAGATAAGGAACTGTCTGCCATTTCGCGGATTACCCAGTTTTCCAGGCTTGTGCGGCTTTTTGTCACCGTTGCAAAATAACGGCTGATGGCTTCTGCATTTCCGGTGCGGCGCAGGAATTCATGGTAGGCCTTTTGTTTTTCAGGATCCTGTAATTTATAAAGTGTATCGGGCTCCGCCCAGGTTTTTACGGAAAAATAAAATACAGGAAGATCGAGCCCAAGCTGCTTGCTCCAGTAAGCCCGTTGGGCCCGGTACTCCTCAGGATTTTTTGAGCTTAAGGCAGGTACCAGCTGGTCGAGCGGATCACCGGGAGCAGAGACCAATAGCAGGAAGCCAAGCAGCGTTACCAGGAGCAGCGTTGGAATAAACCACAACAAACGTTTGAGGATATACTCCAGCATGGGCTCTAATCGTTAAGTTTTAAGGTGTTGAGTAAGACGCCCGGATATTCCGCATAAACATCGGGGTTGCCCCATCTTTTATTAAGCACAATACGGCGCGCTTGCACGAACATAAAAATATAAGGCTGCTCGTCGTATACGATCTTCTGAAAACGTTTGGATAAGGCGATGCGTTTGGAGTCATCCATGCATACATTGATGCTGTCGATCAGCGCATCTGTTTGTGCATTGCCGAAGCCGGAGAAATTAAGCCCGTTGTTTTTCCAGGCGGCGGTTGACCACAGTTGTGAAAAATCTTCCGGTTGCGAGCTTCCCTGCCAGGCGCCGATGCTTATGTCGAAATCATGTTGCAGGCAGTTGTTCACAAAGGTATTGTAATCCAAAGGGTTCAGGCGCGCATATACCTTCGCTTTCTGCATGCCCTCCGCGACCTGCCGGGCAAGGTCTTCCCATTGTTTTTGCGTATTCATGAAATTGATGTCAAATTCCAGGTTTACTTTTTCTCCGTCGATCACTTTATCCAGGATGTCGTCGTTGTCTGTATCTGCCCATCCGGCCTGGGCGAGCAGGGCTTTGGCTTTTTCCACATCATAGGGAATAGCTTTCAGGTCGGTATTGCTGCCTTGTTTGTCGGGCGAAACAGGACCGGTGATGCGTTTTACATGGTTGTCGTAGACGACTTTGTTGATCTGGTCGTAAGGCGTGAGCATGGCCATGGCGCGCCTTGTCAGCACATCCGTGAAAAGCTTTTTACGTTTCTTTCCATCCGGCTGTGTATTCAGGCAGATATAAATATAGTTATAGGTGTTGGCCAGCCGGGTGCTATAGTCTTTTTGAAAAGCCTCATCTTTCGATAGCTCAAGGTAGGTGGCAAAATCTACCTGCGTGGAGATATCCACCAGCTTGTTTTTCAGCTCCAGCATGGTGGACGCATTGTTGCTGTTGAGCTTAAAGATGATCTTGTCGGGATTCGCCTGGCAGTACCAGTTTTCAGTGCAGTTGCCGGTCCAGTGGTCTTTCTTTTTTTCGAGAGTGAGGCTCACACCCTGATCCCATTTGGAAATGCGGTAAGGCCCCGCGCCACGGATGAAGTTGGGATCGGTATAGTAGGGAGGACTGTTGAAGTTTTTGGCCCAGCCGTCAATGTCAGCTTTTCCTTTCAGAAATGCGGAGTCGCAGAGCTGTTGGCAGGAGTACTTCGAAAGCACATGCTGTTTGTCGTACCAGTCTTCCTGTATGATCGCAAGATCGCTCCAGAACCAGGTGTTAAGGATATACTGTTTTTTCATGATTACCTTAAACTTTTTTGGGTTGGAGGCATCGGGTTTTATGTCTTCTATATTTTCCCAAAAACCCTTCACGGCAGGGTTGTTGGTTAAGAGGCATTTACCGGCTTTTGTGGTAAAGGCAATGTCTCTGGCGGTAATGGGGCTTTGATCGTCCCAGGTCGCTTCTTCTTTTAGCTCATAGGTGTATTCCAGGCCATTGGCCGAAACGGCAGGCAGGCTTTTGGCGAGGCATGGCATTAAGGTCCCGTCCTTGTAATTAAGCCTCAGCAGGCTCATTTGAGTATAAAGCTGGATCTCGGCCCTTACGGCAGAAGTCCCGTTGACAGGGTGCATGTCATCGGGCTCCGAAACGATGTGGGCTACCAAGGTATTAGGCTGGCTTTTTTTGCAGGAATTAAGGGAAAACAGGCATAAACATCCGCCCAGGAAATACAGGAGTAACTTCATGCATCTAAAATAGCTAAAAAATATTTTTTTGCATTAAGTTTTAATAATTTGAAAAAAATAGTACATTTGCCATCTCGATTTATATCGGGAAAAGACGGTGAGGTGCCTGAGAGGCCGAAAGGACATGTTTGCTAAACATGCATACGGGAAACTGTATCGAGGGTTCGAATCCCTCCTTCACCGCAGACACATCCAAAAGGTTCAAGCGTAAGCTCGGACCTTTTTTGTTTTCTCCAAATTCGCCTGTAGCCGTATGCGGATTATTTTAAAACCGTAAACGAATTAAAAAATTTCTCCGTTAATTCATTATCCTCCTTGTTGGCATGTGAAATCACCATTAAGGTATAAAGTTTTCCGTTGGCGCAAACTTTCCGAACAGTTACTACGCCCGATTGGTCTTTGAAATCCACTTTAAATTCTTCCGCTTCGTATTTACCCGGAATTAGTTTTGACCCGTTTCTTAGAGTGCCCCCGATTTGCAAGGCATAATACTGCATGTCTGTTTTATGTAAGCCTTTCGCAAAACTGCAGGCATCCATGTTCCCGCTGCTATATAGATTTGGGATAGAGGGAAGCTGTATGTAATTAACCTTGTAATAGCTATTTATCGGGTTATTATAAAATCTTACCGAAAATTCGCTTTGAAGTGAAACTCCCCCCAGAAATGCAGTGTCTTTGGGTGTTCCGGGAAAATCGACAGAAAAGCCTCCTTCTTTTGATGTAAACGTTTTCCATCCATCTTTATCTGAACATGAGCATAGAATCTGCAAGAGGAATAGAAAGATCAAATATGTATGTTTAAATAATTTCGGCATATCTGTTTTGTTAGTCTAAAAGTATAAAAAAAGTACTAAAGGCAGATACAATTCCTCTCTTCTGCCCCTGGCCTACACTCTGATTCCTTGACTTTAGTCAACGTATAATGCGCTTTGCCTGATCTAACTTTGCTCATTCTTTAATCAAACAATGAGTAAGCCTGTTTTCTTCAAAAGCCTCCAGCTTCCGTTTCTCCTTGCTTTTGTGCTATCATCCTGTTCCCTTAGTAAAAGGCATTACAGGCCTGGTTATTACGTGCATGCTTTTAAGAGCCAACGTGCCAAGGCGTCAAAACCAGGGAGGGAACAGGATCTGCCTCTGAAGGATAGTATCGGACCTGAAAAAGAAATCATGGCGGAAGAGTTCACAGGCAGAATCATTTCGCCCGATTCTCTGCATAGAGCATATACCATGAGCCCGGCCTTAAAGCATAAACGGGAGATTCACCGGAGTCAGCAGGATGCAGAGCTCGCATGCAGGGCTTATCAACCAGGGATAGATCTCCATCCCGAACGGATAACCGGAGATCAGCACATCAGGCAAGCTGAAAAAACTCACAATCAATTCAGAAACAAAAAAAAGAAAACACACATGACAGACTTTAAAAACTCAAAACGTAATGTTGCTATTATTATCGGGATCGCCCTCTTACTCATGGCTCTTGTTGCTGCCTTTTCCGCTCCTATCGTCAGCGGCATCTTCGTTTCAGGGAATCCCGCCTTAACCGCCCTAAACCTAAGCGCAGGCTTCGGCAAATTGACCGGCTCTATTGTTGGCTGGGTCATCATATTAGCTCTGGATCTCCTGGTGTCGGCAGGTGTCTATGCCTATTATAAAAAGGAAAAACCTAAGGTGGCATTCTCCAGCGCTGTGTTGCGCCTGATTTATTCTATCTTTTTAGGAGCCGCTATCTGCCAGCTTTTAAAGATAACGCTTGCAACGCCGGCTCCGGCTGTATACAACCACCTCCATGCTTTTAATTCCATCTGGGGATGGGGTTTGATCGCATTTGGATTGCACCTCATCAGCCTGGGTATTTTATTTAAGAATGAAGGCGGTAAAACATGGCTAACGATCACGATCAAAGTGCTGTTGATCCTTGCCGGGACAGGCTACCTCGTTGTGTATGTCGGTATGCTGATTGCTCCGAGTCCCATGGCATTTAAAGCGGCCATCGAGCCCATCTTCCTGCTCCCCATGATTCTTGGGGAAGTCTTTTTTGCACTCTGGATGCTCATCAAAGGAGGAAAGTAAATAGCTCTTGTGGCTTAACGCTTCGTGATGTCGGAGTAGGGTAAAACGCTTGCTGTTTTACGGAATTACTTTTTGACAGACAGGTAACCGATCACCGGATAATGATCGGTCAGTGTTTCAGGAAGGTGATAATAGCTTTTGCATTCAAAAGCATCACTGTATAAAATATAGTCGATCCGGAAGCGTGGGAAATTTCCGGCATAGGTTTGCTCGAAGCCGGAGCCCGCCTCTATAAAAGCATCCTGCAGGTCGCCTTTGATCGTGCGGTATACGTAAGAAGCCGGCGTGTCGTTGAAGTCGCCGCATAAAATGATGTTGTGACGGCATTTGGCAATGTGCGCGGCAATGGCATCAGCTTGTACCGAGCGCTTCACAAAAGCGCGCTTCAAGCGTCGCAAAATACTTTTGCTGTTCTCCATTTCATCTTTCACCTCGCTGGTGTCGTTCCGGATGGCATTGATGAATTTATAATCGGCTTTGCTGAAGCTGATGGATTGCAGGTGCATGTTATAGATCCTCACGGTATCTCCATCTATCAGCACATCGGTATAAATGCAGATGTTGTTGGACCGTGCATTGAAATCGATCGTCCCTTTTTTCAGGACCGGATATTTGGTAAAGGTGGCAATGCCCCAGTGGTCAACGTTCCGGAGTGTTGTGGTATAAGCAATGTGATGGTTCTTCGTGCTTAAGAGGTTTGTGACGGTGTCGATGTTGTTAAAATCCCCTTTCTCTTCGGAAGTATAAAATTCCTGCAGGCATAAGATGTCCGGGTTCTCTTCTGCAAGCGATGACAGGATCAGGTTGCGGCTCTGCTTGTTCTTGCTCCAGTTGTACAGGTCAAACAGCATGGAGTTATAGCTCATGACCTTAATGTCCTTATTCGACACTTCCTGTTTTGAAAAGCTGATCTGAACATAACCCAGGGAGGTGGGAATGCTCAACAGCACCGCGATGACAGGAAAGAGGGTATGGATGCGGAATTGCATCAGCCAGTACACAATAAACAACAGGTTCAGGAGAACAGCCACCGGGAATGCCAGGCCGAAAAATGCCAGAAACCAGAAGCTTTCCGGGGAAATGTATTTGGAGGCAATAGCTCCCAAAAGACAGATAATGCACAAATAGTTGATCCATAGCAGCAGCCGGTTGAACTTCGACAACTTCTCCGCGTTCTTTTTTTTCACCAGGACGCGCAGCTCGGCAATGGATATGTTGGATAAAAAGCTGATGGAGCCTTAGGATTGTTGGGATTGAATTAAACCATCTTTCATCACCAGTTTGCGGTCGGCGGTGTTGGCCAGCGCCTCGTTATGAGTAACAACAACGATGGTTTGTTTTAGTTCGTCGCGCAGGCGGAAAAAGAGCTCATGCAGGTTCCGGGCATTTTCGCTGTCGAGGTTGCCGCTGGGCTCATCCGCAAAGATCACCTTCGGGTTGTTGATGAGCGCCCTGGCCACGGCTACGCGCTGCTGCTCACCACCCGATAATTCCGAAGGCTTGTGTTGCGCCCGGTGTTTCAATCCCAGC
>CALRIU020000049.1:0-11034 GCA_943362175.1 Hydrocarboniphaga daqingensis
ACCGTATTCGCTGTAATGCTAAAGAGGCTGGCAAGCGTACAGTTATTGGCGTCTGTGATACTGCAGGTATAGCTTCCGGCGCTGAGTGTTGTAGACGTGGCGGCGTTTCCGCCGGCCGGTGACCAGGTATAGGTATAAGCCGGTGTGCCACCGCTGACAGTGACTGCGGCTCTACCGTTGATCACACAGGTAACGTTGGTTTGTGTTTGGGTGGCTGATAAGCCAGCTGCGGGTTGTGTGATGCTAACTGAATTCGTTGTAGTACAACCATTGGCATCGGTCACCGTTACGGTTTTAACGCCGGCGGTTTGTCCGGTGATCACGGACGCTGTAGCGGCTGTCGACCAGAGATAAGTATAACCGGCTGTACCTCCTGTGGCTGTTACTGTGGCTGAGCCCGTGCTTCCTGCGTTACATAAGATATGGGTTACTGCTGTAGAGCTGCTGATTGCTGTAGCAGGTTGTGTAATGCTAACTGAATTTGTTGTGGTACATCCATTAGCATCAGTCACGGTCACGGTTTTCACGCCGGCAGTTTGTCCGGTGATCACGGAGGTGGTAGCAGCGGTCGACCATAGGTAAGTATAACCGGCTGTGCCACCTGAGGCGGTTACTGTCGCAGAGCCCGTGCTGTTTCCGTTACACAGGACATTACTCACTGTTGTGGCTGTGCTCAGGGCTGTAGCGGGTTGGGTGATGCTAATGCTGTTTGTTCTTGTACAACCGTTGGCGTCGGTCACCGTCACGGTTTTCACGCCGGCGGTTTGACCGGTAATTACGGACGTGGTAGCGGCTGTTGACCATAGATAAGTATAGCTTGTTGTGCCGCCACTGGCTGTGACTGTGGCAGAGCCGGTGCTGCCGCCGTTGCATAAAATATTGGTCACTGCTGTGGCAGTGGCCAGGGCTGTTGGTTGAGTGATCGTGACGGTGTTGGTTGCCGCACAACCGTTGGCATCGGTCACGGTCACTGTTTTCACGCCGGCGGTTTGTCCGGTAATTACGGACGTGGTGGCAGCGGTCGACCATAAGTAAGTATAGCCTGCTGTACCGCCTGATGTGGTTATTGTCGCTGAGCCGGTGCTGCCTGCATTACATAACACATGGCTGACGGCTGTTGCTGTAGTGAGGGCTGTTGCCGGTTGTGTGATGCTGACAGAGTTCGTCGTAGTGCATCCATTAGCATCGGTCACGGTCACCGTTTTCACGCCGGCAGTTTGTCCGGTAATCACGGAGGTGGTGGCAGCCGTCGACCATAGGTAGGTATAACCGGCTGTGCCGCCTGAAGCTGTGATTGTCGCTGAGCCGGTGCTGTTTCCGTTACACAGGACATGGCTTACTGCCGTGGCTGTGCTCAGGGCTGTAGCGGGCTGTGTAATGCTAACAGAGTTAGTCGTAGTACATCCGTTGGCATCGGTCACCGTTACGGTTTTCACGCCGGCGGTTTGTCCGGTGATCACGGACGTTGTAGCGGCTGTTGACCATAAGTAAGTATAACCTGCTGTACCACCACTGGCTGTGACTGTGGCAGAGCCGGTGCTTCCGCCGTTACATAAAATGTTGGTCACTGCTGTGGAAGTTGTCAGCGCAAGCGGTTCTGTAATCGTAACACTTTTTGTAGAAGTACAACCGTTGGCATCGGTTACGGTGACTGTTTTTACGCCGGCTAGCTGACCGGTGATCACAGAGCTTGTAGCAGCAGTGGACCAAAGGTAAGTATAGCCTGCTGTACCGCCACTCGCCGTAATCGTGGCAGAACCTGTGCTTCCGCCGTTGCATAACACATTGGTTACTGCTGTGCTGGTTACTAAGGCTGATGGCTGAACAATGGTTCCGGTAGCGACAGCCGTACATCCATTGGCATCGGTGACGGTTGCTGTTTTTATGCCCACAGCTTGGCCGGTGATCACAGAAGTGGTGGCGGCCGTCGACCATAAGTAGGTATAGGCGCCTGTTCCGCCGCTGGCGGTTACAGTTGCGGTGCCTGTGCTTCCTCCGTTACATGCAACGGTAGTAACAGCGACAGAGGCGAGCAATGAAGAAGGTTGTGTGAGCGTGATGGAATTGGTGGCGGCACAGCTATTGGCATCGGTCACGGTGACTGTTTTGACTCCGGCTGTTTGTCCTGTAATGACAGAAGTGGTGGCGGCCGTCGACCATAAATAGGTATAAGCTCCTGTTCCTCCCGAGGCTGTTACGGTAGCCGATCCGGTGCTGCCGCCGTTGCAGGATACATTGGTTACAGCTGTTGTCGTCGACAAGGCTGAAGGCTGAGTGATGGTAATGCTATTGGTTGTGCTACAAGCGTTGGCATCGGTTACCGTTACTGTTTTTACACCTGCTACAGAAGAAATGACAGAGGTAGTTGCTGTTGTCGACCAGGAATAGGTATAGGCCGCTGTTCCGCCGGAAGCCGTAACGGTAGCTGTTCCATTGCCACCGTTGCATAAAGCAGGACTGGCACTGATCGTAGATGTTGGAAGAGTTAAAGGGGTCACAGAACCTGAAATAACACCGCCAGGAGAAACCCAGTTGGATGTAGCTCCTGTTAAACCAAAGTTAGTCAGTGTCCCGCTGTAACCATTTCCTGAAGCATCTGTTAATGTCGTGACGCCGGGATTGGGAAGGGCGGCAAGACCCTGGTTGAAATGATAATTGGCTAATAAGCCGGAAGCGGTTGTAGGAATCTCACAATTCTTATAGGTGTTAATCTCGCACGGCGTGCGGTTAACTGTCCAGATTCTGATTTCATCGATCGTGCCGGTGAAGTTTTCGTTAATGCTATTGAAGCCCATGACCACTGGATTTGCCGTTGAGGCAAAACTGGATCCGGTAACGCCGGTAGTTGTGGCATGCAGCACGCCGTTCACGTAGATCATTAATTTTGAGCCGTCCCATACACCCGCTACATGCTGCCAGGTACCAACGACAACGCTTGCCGGAAGTGAGTTCACAACTTTAAAGCCGGTGCCGTCATCTACCCAAAATGCATACTGATCGAGGTCTCTTCTCAACAGGAATTGCATTTGAATTGAGGCATTGCGGTAATTTCCGACGATCACCCCGAGGCCGGTCGTGTTAGACGGTTTCACCCATGCTTCTACGGTTATTTTATTTAAAGGATCGAGGATGGCATTCATCGCGTTACCGATACTTACCTGGTCGTTGGAGCCGTCAAAATCAAGAGCCGCTGCCGGTGTACAGGTATTTACGGTAACCGCGCTTACAGCGGTATTGGTACAGCCGGAGGTACTTCCTGTAACCGTGTAAGAAGTCGTTGTTGTCGGCGACACGATCGCGCTTCCGCTGCTGAACGTATAGGTTGTAGCCCCTGAGGGAGTCATCGTGAATGAGTTACCGGAGCAAATGGCTCCGCTGTTTACTGTAACGGTAGGAGTGAAGTTGGCAGGTGTGACAGAACCTGTGACAACGGCGCCCGGTGCAATCCAGTTGGACGTTGATCCGGTTAAGGCAAATGAGCTCAATGTGCCGCTATAGCCATTTCCGGAATTGTCCGTTAGGTTGGTGACGGTTGGGTTTGCGCCTCCTCTTACTCCCTGATTGAATTGGTAGTAGGCTATTAAGCTTGGGCTTGATGAGATCTCACAGGATTTATACTGGTTGATCTCACATTGTGTGCGGGCCACATTCCACACGCGAAGCTCATCGATCGTTCCCGGAAAATACTGAGGAAATCCCGCATCGTTGGAGGCACCGATAATGTTGTTGGTTCCTGTAGTAGCAAGTGAAACAGGGAAGGTCCATTCCAGGTTACCGTCTATATAAGCGCTCATGAGTGTGCCGTTATAGCTAAGGGCCACGTGGTGGTAAGTATTGTCTGCAATGATTGTTCCGGTAGAAGGGTAATTATCATTGTTGAAGCCCATAAAGCCCAAATGCCCCGTAGGTGTTACTTTAACGTTGAAAGCCTGACTATTTGCAGGATTTCCTGAGGAGAAGGGATTCTGGAATCCGCCGGTATTCGCTGTTTTTAACCAGAACTCCACGGTACGGGGAGCTGCACCGTTGATGTTGAAAGCGCCCAGCGTCACCTGGTCGTCGGTGCCGTCAAAGCTGAGTGCTTCGGCAGGTAAGCAGCTCGGGTTAACCAGGATCGTTTGGGTTTGACTGACATAACCGAAGGTATAGGTGATCGTATAGGTCGTAGGAACGGCGACAACAGGCGCTGTAAATACATTTCCTGAAACGCCGGTGCCGGAGAACGTTCCGGGATTCCCATAGCCGCCCGGTGTAGAGCCTACATTGGCAGGTGTTGCCGTGAGGTTGCGGGTTTGCCCGGAGCACATCGGGGCATTGGAAGACGTAAACACCAGGTTATTGTTCTGGCGGAGGTAGAGGTTGATGGACGATGCGCCGCCTGCTGCACAGTTAGACTGTGTGACCTGCACATACATATAATTCGTAAAATTCGGTACGTAGTTGTTCATCGACGCCGAGGTTCCGGAGCAGAAAGGCCCATTGTCGTCATTGTAAAGCACGACGGAGCTTGCCGAAGCATCCCAGCAGGTGATTTGCGTGTTGATTGCTGCACCGCAGGTACTGAGGGCATAGCTTCCTCCGTTCAGTACAGGCCAGGCAAAGTATTGTCCCGGACCGAAGTTGGCCCATGTCGCAAATGTTGTCCCGGTATTTGCCACGCCGATGCCTGCATAGTACGTGAGGTTACACTGGCTGTAGATGTGGAAGGAAGAAAATGCTAGAAGAATAAATAAGATGGGGGAGTATAAAGCTTTTTTCATTTACATTTTTTTGTAAAAATTTTACGCGAATGTATTCATTTATAATCTCATAAGTGTTAAAAAAAGGAGCATTCATCGCTTAAAAACAGGGTTTTGGGATGAACGACAAATTAAAGTATGCGAACCGCAAAATCTTCAGGAATTTCCTGTAACAACTACGTAAGGAAAAATCAGGTTATTCTTTTTGATCATTCAGAACTTACTGAAGTAAAAGGTATGGTGTTTTTCATCCGCACGTAACACATCCGGAAAATGTTTTAAGTAGGTGCTCAACAGGTAGGTTGAACGCGTTAACAGAAAAGGGATCTTCATGAAGAGATGAACTGGCATAAGCTGTAAGCCTTGACTGGCTTTGAAATGCGCATAGCGAAGGAGAAGGCTTTCCGTTTCTGTTTCCGAAAGCTGTTTTGAAACAGCTTTGGCACGTTCTCCCAACCTGGAAACCACCAGGTAATAGGGATAACGCTCTGCCATGTAGAAAAACAGATCGTGTAAATTGGTGTCACACCCTTGGAATGCTTTTAAGCTATGATTTCTGAAAAACTGCAGCTGCGTGTCTGTATCTAAATGTCGTTTCGTTAAGCGTTTGTAAATCTCGTTCCGGTTAAGACGGTAGGAGGTGATCTCAAGCTGCGTCAGATCCACATCTGCTGCCGAAGGTTTATCCAGCCCTGCAATCCAGGCTACCAGCTGGTGTGTTTTGAAAATGGCGTGTGCATCGGCAAAGGCATTCTCCGTATATGTGCTGCCTGGCATCAGCCAGCTCAGAATACCATTAGTGGCACAGGAAAGTCCTTGATGTAAAAGGGCTGCGGTGCTATGAGCTGTTTCGTTTACAATGATCTCCAGCTTCCGGTCATAAGATAAGGCAAATTGCTTCAGCGCTTTCTCGTTTGCGGGGGGGCAGAGCAGCAGGCATTCCACAACGCTGATCGTTTGTCGCATCACCGAGTCTACCGTGGTTTTCAGCTCAAGTAGCTGAAGCGTTAACACCGGGATGATCACCGATATGCCGTATTCCTTTTCATCATGATAGCGGTCGAGGAAATTGTGAAGCGCGCTGTTTTTTTTCCGGAAGCGGTTCTCCTGTTTGTGGTAGAGCCCCAGGTCTATGCCCGGCAGGTTCAGAACGATATTCGTCTCCAGAGGAAACAGGCTTGCGCTGTAAGATTGTTTGGCCGCGTCGCCTTGCTTAGAGCTCAGGATGTAATCAAACTCATTTTGGACGATCTCTTTAGTGCCATAGAGATCCACTTCGTAATTGAATCCCTTCAGGTCTTTGTTGATCTGATTGATACAGGCGGGAAGCAATTCAAACCAGGCATCGTATACAGCCAGCGATTCGCTGAGCTTCCGGAACTCATAGTGTTTTTTTGCAACCTGCAAAGGAACCTGGAACACCTGTTTGGTAGCTGCATTCGTTCCTTCATCCTCAAAATTGGTGCTTAATGACAAGCGCGGAAATACAAAGTACCTGGAGGTAGCAATCAGGTAATGAATGAAATGTTTTTTCCAGGAGCGCTCGCCCCATTGCCTGATATATATGGGGATAGAAGGATCATCACCTAATCCGGGATGCTTTATAAACCAGGCTTCAAAATCTTCCCATTGAGCTTGTGTCCAGAGCTGGCCCCAGGAAGAAGCCACCTGCATGAAGTAAACTTCGCTTCCGTCATCCATGGCTTTGAAGGGAAGAAAGCAGCTTTCCGCGACCTGGTAATTGTACAGGGAAATTCCGGCGATGCTTACATCGTCTTTGTAATACACATGCGCCTGCTGCGCATAATCATAAAAAAAAGGAGATACCATCAGGTCGTCTTCCAGGACGATCACTGCGCCGTGCTCTTTGGCAAGGGCTCCGCAGAACAGGATATGCCGCTTCAATCCCAGGTGCTCTCCGTGCGATATGATCTGTTTCGTGCCGTGCTCCCACTCAAAATTTCCGGCGATTGTTTTCACTCCGTCGCTCTCACTATGGTCAATGCTGATGATCAGGGTAATGCCTTCGTCTTCATAATGCGCTGCGGCAATGGAATTCAGCAGCCTTTGCAAAGCATGTGGCCGGTTGTAGGCGCTGATAACGATGGCGGGTTTAATTTCCATGAACCTGGTAGCTGAATAAATTGCCGTAGAGGTCGATGAGCTGCTTGATCACGTCGGGGCTTTCGCGGATGGTAATTTTTTTTCCGGAGCGGGCAAGGGCTTCCGCGAGCTTCAATTGCTGCGAGGCCTCCAGGATGTCGGTGCCTTTTTTATAAGTCACGGAATCGAAGACAATTTCTTCCTGTTTCTGATAATCTTTCTGCCACTGTTCTGTTAGAAACAGGTGATGCGCCTCATTGGCTTTATCGGTGGCTTCGCTGATAAGCATGTTGCATCCGGCTTTGCCGGCAAAGTGCGTAAAGGCCTTGTTATCTCTTGGGAAACAAGGACCGCCATAGCCGAAGCCGTATTTCAGGTATTTCGTTCCGATGCGCGAATCGGCACCGATGGCCTCGAGGATTTTTTCCGGCTCTGCGCCGGCTTTTTGAGCAATGTCGCCGATGGCGTTTGCAAAGGCGATCTTGGTCGTTAAAAAACAATTCGTGGCGAGCTTGGTCATCTCTGCACTGATGAGCGACATCACACAATAGCGCGGAGAGCTTTTGCAAAGCTTCCCGTAAATCGCTTTCAGGCTGTCGATCGCCGCATGATCCGATCCGCCGATGAGCACCTGGTCGGGAAACTGCTGATCCCGGATAATGCTGCCCTGCGCAATGAACTCAGGGTTATAGGTAAGTGTATAGTTTAAGGCATGTAATCGTTCTTCGATGGAAGAACAATAGCCCGGCATGCAGGTGCTGTTGATGATAAGGTGATGCGGCGTCTCCCGCCTTCCATGCTGTGCCAGCTGATCGATGATCGCATCGATGTAGGCGTGGCTGAACTCGCCTGTAGGAAGCGACGGTGTGGAAACAACAACGAAGATCGTTTGAATGTTCTCCTCAAAAATACCGGAGAGCTCCGTAGAAGCTCTGAAGTGCCTGGCCGAATTCAGGTAGTCATTAACCTGCGCCTCGTTCGACTGAAAACGTTTTTGATTGAGCGCGTCGACGTATTCGGGCGACAGGTCAATCCCCAATACACTGTATCCGCAGGCCTCGAGGTTCAGTGCCAGGCAAAGTCCCAATCTTCCAATTCCTATGATCGCCATTTTTTCCATAATCGAATATTCCGTGTGTCAGGAAATTTCCTGCAGTTCCTTATCGGCAAAGCCCCAGGTTGGCTTATTAATCCCAAACTTTTTTTTATGTTCAATGAGATCGACACCGGCTTCACGGATCGCCCACCAATCCACTACCGGTTTGTTCGTGTAAAACATCACGCGCTCGAGGTGCGTTTTAAACTCCCAGCCATTGCTGTGCTCAATGTGGTAGGTACATTCCCAGGGCTTAAAGATCACCTGTTTCATGCCCAATGCCTCAGCGGCGATTACTCCCATGGAATCGATGTGAAGGGAATACACTTCCAGTTCCGGATAGCCTTCGATGTCTATCCAGTTTTGCTTACTCATTAAGGTAAAATCGCCGCAGGCATCCTTGTCCAGTGTATTCAACCTGTCGACGGCAGAAGTTGCATACAGGGCTTTAATGCGGGATAGCACTCTCAGCAGGGGAATGAAGATGAAATACTTTTGCAGGAAGCCATGCTCGCCGGAAAAATTAGGATAGAGGTGGTTTTTTCCATTCCGCTTCAGAATGTTTTTCCTGCTGAATTCCAGCTGCTCCTGTACCGTCCAGTTTTCATCAATCGTCACAGGTACATCACAGCGGTTGGCCCTGTAAAAATGATTTTCTTTCAGATCTCTTTTTGCCAGGCGGGCAAACAGCTCGTTGGAAAAAATAATATCGACGTTGGTGCATAAAACAAAATCCGCTGTCGCCCTCCGGATGCCGACATTCTTGGCGATCATCTGGAACAGCGGCAATTGCTGCGAAAAGGCGAGGGTATGGTGAAGCTCGTTTGGCACAAGAATGTACCGGATAGAAAGGTAGTCCTGTTCGGTGACCGGAGGCAACACGTCCTTCAGGAGCTTTTCACCTGCGATCGGATTCCATTCCACCATGATAAGCTCACAGGGAAGCTTGTAAGCATTGCATTGATGAATGAGGGCGCGTACGAACATGCGCATGCGCTTGAGCATATCGCCTCCGTGGTTGTCGTTGCGCGAAGTGGCAACAACAGATAAGTATGGGTTCCGGCTGTTGGACATAGGCGCTGCGTTTAGGAAACCGGGATTTGCACCTGCTGATGGATCCACTGGAACGTTTTGGTAATGCCTTCTGCCAGGGATACCTTCGGTTCCCAGTTCATGGTTTCCCGGGCAAGTGTATTGTGAGAGCTTCGCCCGTTCACACCTACAGGGCCATCCACAGGCTTAATGGAAAGTGTTTTTCCTGAAATGGAAATGATGAGCCTTGCAAAATCATTTAAGGAGATCCGTTCTTCGGAGCCGATATTGACCGGCCCGGTGAACTCAGAATCCATTAAGCGGCGGATACCGTCGAGGCAATCACTGATGTATAAAAAGGAGCGGGTTTGCTCGCCTGTTCCCCAGATGTCTATCTCTCCGCCATCTGGCGCTTCTGCTACTTTGCGGCAGAGCGCTGCGGGAGCTTTTTCTTTGCCGTTGCTGAAAATGCCGCCGGGGCCATATACATTGTGGAAGCGTGCAATCCTTACCTGTACCTGGTAGTTGCGGTGTGCAGAGAGCCACAGGCGCTCGCTGAATAACTTTTCCCAACCATATTCACTGTCAGGATCAGCGGGGTAGGCAGAGTCTTCTTTGCAATAAGGGTTTAAAGGATCCGCCTGGTTTTGCCTGGCATATACGCAGGCAGAAGAGGAATAAAATGTTTTTTTGATCTGTTGCTCAATGACAAGCTGGCTGACATTCAGGTTGATCAGCGCAGAATTGTGCATCACGTTGAAATCGTTTTCTCCGGTGAAGAGGTAGCCGGCACCTCCCATATCAGCGGCCAGCTGGTATACTTCATCAAACTGAGCCGTGATGTGCGTTTTGCAAAACGCCATATCCCTTAAGTCGCCGATGATAAAGAGGTCGCATTCACTTTCACTGAATTCCGGCTTTTTAAGATCGATGCCATGCACGGTGTAGCCTTCGGTTTTGAGGCGGGATACCAAATGGTTCCCGATAAATCCGCCTGCTCCGAGTACTAAGGCCTTCATGTTGCTCATTTTTTTCACAAACTTAATTATTTTTTTGAAGTTTAATAATCCGCCACAGCTCATCCGTATAGTTTATCAGGCAGTGTTCTTTCACTATTTTTTTTGCAGCCCTTTCGCCTATAAGTTTTGCATGCTCAGGGTCGGAGATGAGTTTGCACATGTGCTCCGCCATCGTATCCACGTCATGCTCGTCCACTAAAAAGCCGTTCTCTCCATCGTTAATGATATCAGGGATTCCTCCGTGTTTAGTTGTTACAACCGCTAAGCCGCAGGCCATCGCTTCCATGATCGTTAAGGGTGTACCTTCCGAGTCATTGATCGCACTGGTTACCGAATGTTGCACAAAGACCGTTGCCCTGCAAAAGATCCCGGCGATTTCCTGCTGGTTTAAAACGCCTGTAAATTCAACCGACCCGCTGATCTTTAGTTCAAGCACGAGTGCCATGCTCGCATCGAGTAGTTCGCCGTCGCCGATCATGATCAGCTTCGCAGCCGGAAATTTTTCCAGCACCTGCTTAAAAGCACTGATAGTATGCTGCGGCGCTTTTTTTTCAACGAAGCGCCCGCAGGCGACAAAGGTATGTGCCTCCCGCCTGGTTGGCACGATCTTAAACACAGAGGTGTCGATGCCGTAACGGAGCGTATGTAAGGTTTTTACATCGCATCCCAGGGCGATCAATTGCGTCTGCATGTGCCCCGAAACGGCAATCACAGCGCCGGCATAAGCGAACAGGTTTTTGTAATGCTTTCCGTAAGAATTTAAAATGTCGTGCCGGTAAGCATCGTAGCCATGAAAATGAACCACCAGCGGAATGTTCAGCTTTTGTGCTACCGGGAGCATCTCCACGCCGCCGGGTCCATACTCGCAAAGCAGCACATCGATCCGGTGGTGTTTCAGGTAGCGCTCAAGGCCCGTTCTTAATTCTGTCTGTGGGTTGCTTTTCGCTCCGAAGAGCCGGAACCAGTTCCTTTTTCTGAAATCCGAAACGGAGCCGGAGCTCAGCCCTTTATCACGGCTATACTGCTTTGGTAAGTAGCCGTCGAA
>CALRIU020000050.1:0-10728 GCA_943362175.1 Hydrocarboniphaga daqingensis
CCGCACGATGTCCTCTTTTCAATAATTCCTGCACGATACGAGGCCCCTCGCTTTCAGAGCCAAGAACAATGATATGCCGAACTCCTGCTTGTGGCGATGGCGGTAAGGGCTCAGGCGCCCAGTCTATCTTTTTCAGCCAGGCTTTCATACGATCCTGTTCCTGCTGCTGTTGCAGGCTTTTCGTTTTTTTAAGCCAGCAGGCTACAGGAGAGAACTGGTAGCCCGGTACTTCGTAGCGCGGAATGACAGAGGCGTATAAGGTTTTGTAGTTGGACCAGTTGAGAGGGTAGCCGGAAATGTACAACGCCGTCACAAAGTGTTCCCAGCTGTTTTGATTGTATAAAAAACAATGATTGGCGTTCGCGCTTTTTATGAGGCTCCCGAGGTGATCAATCAGCTCCCGGGCTCCTCCGATTTCAATAAACGTTAATTGTCCTGCACCTGCTTCTTTTTGAAAGAAATTCTCAAACCGTTGTTTTTCATCACTGGCTCGTACTTCCGGCGAATTTAACTCTTCCAGAATAATTGCGAGGGGTTGTTTTTCCAAAATGGCATTCACGACCAGCTTGCCGTCGCCAAGGCCAATGATGCGCCGCGTATCTGCCTCCAGGTGCTTCAACAGAAACAAAAATGCATACTGGAATGCAAAATAATGCAACCTGTCCTTATCTCTCACATGCTCGCCGGCCTGGCAGCATCCTTGAAATTTCTGATGGAATACGGGAAAGGTCTTTGAAAGAAACGCGGCATATTCACGGGTGTGCTCCTGAAAAGGACTAAAAATCAAAAAGCATTTATCGAAGCCGCTTGCCTGGACCTTCTGCGGCTCTGTCGTTTCTTTGGTGATGCTATTGATAACGGCTCTGTAATCATAATGCTTTCTGCCGGACAGGAATGTGACAGCCGCTGTGCCAAGGTCTTCCCGGGGTACAGATTCTAAAAACCGCAGGGTCTCTTCCACACTCCGGTTCAATGATTCGGCGGTTTTAGCAGAAATGCAGAACGAGCGCAAACCCGGAGCTATTTCTGTGTTTGTGGGGCTGCCCGGCGCTTCCTCAAGAACCACATGCACATTTGTACCGCTCATTCCAAAAGAGCTGACACAGGCAATGCGTTTTTGCCCATCTATACTCTCCCAGGGCTTGTAGCTTGTATTGACGTATACGCCTGACTGCTCAAAATCGATTAAGGGGTTTGGCGAAGAAAAATGAATGGAAGGATATAACTCGCGGTATTTCAGCGACAGCACTGCCTTGCATAAACCGGCGAGGCCGGAAACGCCTACTGTATGCCCTATATTTGCCTTAACAGCTCCTATGGCGCAGTTGCAGGGGTTTATGCTCCGCTTCAGAAAGGCATTGCGGATCCCCTCAATTTCTATAGGATCTCCCAGTTTTGTACCTGTTCCATGTGTTTCGATGTAACCTATCTGATCCGGCATGATGCCGGCTTTGTCCCATGCAGCCAGCAGCACGTCCGTTTGTGCCAGCGATGAGGGGGAGGTCAGGCTCGCAGAGGCCGCGGCATCCTGGTTCACAGCTACACTTTTAATAACGGCATGGATATGGTCGCCATCCTCCACTGCTTTGTGAAAAGGCTTTAGCAGGATCCCGGCTATGGCTTCGCTAAACACGGTTCCGTTGGCACCTTCCGAAAACGGCCTTACGGTGGCATCCGGAGATAAGATCCCGATGTCAACGGGGTCGTTGGTTTCCGGGGGAACAATCGTGAGATGAACTCCTCCGACGATGCTGTAATCGGAGTCCCCTACTATCAGATCATTACAGGCGATGTTTAAGGCCACTAAGGACGATGAGCAAGAGGTATCGATCATGGCAGAGTTGCCTTTAAAGTCGAAAAAGCGGGAAACCCTGCCGGCCGTACAGGAGCTATAATTCCCTATCACCAGGGTTTCCTCAAACTGCTCTGCCTGCTTATAATAATTCAGCTCAACATCGCTCAGGTATACGGAGGTTCTGGACCCTTTCAGATCCTCAAATTGATAGCCGGCATTTTCTATGACCGTATACACATTCTCAAGAATCTTTCTTTGATGGGGATCCATGTTAACCGCTTCAGCATGTGAAATCCCGAACAGGTGATGGTCAAATACATCGATATCCTCAAGATAACCCGATTTTTTATACGGGCTCTCCGGATCGAGGTTTGTAGCAGCCATTCTTTTCTCCGAAACGGATTGAATACTGCAAATGGACTGTTTAAGATTATCCCTGAACCCGGAAATATTCTTTGCTCCCGGAAAGGTTCCGGCAATTCCTATGATCGCTATATCTCTGTTCTGAAGGCTCATTATATCTCAATTTCAATGTATTCACTTGTTTCGGTCTGTTCGCTGTAACCAATTAAACTGCTTAAGGACCTGATGCTGGTATTGGTAAAAAAATCGACTATCCGGAGCTTCTGAGGATAATAACGGTTTAATTCCTGGTATATTTTCATCAGCTGGATGGAAGAACAACCTATCTCAAAAAAATTAGTATCAATACTTAGCCTCTCCAGCTTCATGACCTCACAAATGGTGCGTTCCAGGAGCTCTTCCTGGGCATTTGCCGGCTTCACATAATTGGCATCCACCGCTTTTAATTCGGGCTTAGCGAGCTTGTGTTTATCAATTTTCCCATTGGCGGTCAATGGAAATTCCTTCATAAAAACAATGTACTTCGGAACCATGTAATAGGGTAATGCCGAGGACAGGTCTTTACGCAAACCGGTTTCATCCGGTGTCCTGGAAATAACGTAAGCACATATTTCCTTTTCAGCTTTGGCGTCGTCAATCAATTCAACAAGGGCGCCTTCCACCAGAGGATGGTTCGTCAGATGGTATAGAATTTCTCCCAGTTCTATTCTGAATCCACGCACCTTGGCCTGGGTATCTTTTCTTCCTCTGAATTCCACATAGCCTTCCTCATGAAAAATACCCATATCCCCTGTCAGATAAAGCCTGCCATAGTCCGGATGATTGATAAAGGCCGCATTGGTTTTCTCCGCATCGCCTAAATATTCTTTTGCCAGACCTCTTCCCCCGATATAGATATCGCCTTCCACGCCAGGCGCGCAAGGTTGTTTATGATGCCCCAGCACATAAATGGTCTGGTTGCCTAAAGGCATTCCATAGGGTATGCTTTTCCATTTGACATCCATTTCTGTGATAGGGTAATAAATGGACCAGATGGATGCTTCTGTAGCACCTCCCAGGCTATAAACAGCTGCATCAGGAAAAACCGTATTTATTTTGGCCGGCAATTCCAGGGGAATCCAGTCGCCGCTCAATAAAACCAGCCGGAGATCGGAAGACCGGCGCTTAACGGGAGCAGAGACCTTTAACTCTTCATGAGGTATTTTTTCCGGATGTATGATGACGGATCCGATCAATGCCTGATCCCTGGTTAAGGGCAACGCGTGCTCCTGACAATTGAAAGACAGGTATCCAAGCCCAATCCCCAGGGCATCTGCCGCTACTAAAAGTGTGGCGTTCATAATACCGGCTTCGATCAGGGAAAACTCTACTCCTGTTGCTCCGTAGCGGGGAATATTGACGGAAGCATCGTACACATAATACATCTCGACGAAAGAATCGTCTGCTGAACTCAATAAAGCAGCGCAATAGGAAATACTGTTCCTGGCAGGATTAAAATAATACAGCCCTTCTCTCAAGCCTTTTACCGCATTTTTTCCTATTTTAAAATAGAGGTCAATCGGGTAAAGGCCTCCGCCGCTCGGGTATTTGTAGTTGATCGTCTCCCCGCTTCTGTCCTGTGAAAAACAGCTTAATAACGCCGAAAAGGTTAAAAAGTCTATTGCCTTTGCATGGTGTGCTTGCGGATGCTGATGCTCCGATCTCACCAAGCCATTTAAGCTCACATCCCGGACCAACACGTTTTGCTCCACCAAAAAATCAAACACAGAGCGGTCTGCGTGGCATGCTTCAAGGAGTTCGGATTCAGTACATCCATTCTGACAATTGAAATACACCTGCGTCATGCCCGCGGGGCTCAACAGGGGGCAGGCCTTGCCATTTACAAAAACGGCACCATCTTTTATTTCCCAACCGGCACGAGTAGACCAATAATACAGGGCTTTTTCTCCGGAAACGGTCGCTGCCGCTGCATCCGGAACATCATTGACACCGATTTTAAGGTCATAGTTTTGTTCCGCGTTATCGTGCTTATCTTCTATTCCGCCAACGCATGCAATCATGGTTCTTTGCCCCTGAAGATGGCGGAGAGCCTGGTCCACATGTTTTGAGCTGAAGTCTCCGATATAACAAGAACCTAAGCCCGCATCCCGGAGGTGCCACATGAGCTTAGCGCTGAGAAGACCTGCCTGATAAAGCTCCTCAGGACCATTGGATTCATGAGCACCATTGCTGCTGAAAAAGAAAACAAAGGCAGAAGAATCTACAATCGGTTTATTGAAATCACTAAAGCAATCCGGGCTTAATGATTCTACAGAGATCTGATTATACCTATTGTTGGCTGGTGAGTACCTATAGACTCCTTTCCTGAGTCCTGACACCCGTTTGTCTTTTATATAAACACATAGCTCCAGTGCATGTACCTGGTGCCTGAGCTCAGTAAAGGCGCGCTCTACCGCTTTTTTCAATAGATCTCCGGCGACAGAGGTACTTTTATCATATACCCTCACGCTCCTCCTTTTTCCCAGGATGCCATGATCCAGGCCCCTGGTGTCAAGCATGAGCTCCTGCCCTGTGTTTTTTTCGTTGCTGCGGTTTAATTTCCGGGTTTTAAAGCTTCTATAGGCCGATTCCTCGTACCTGATTCTCTTATCAAACGTATCGTATAATCTGACATAGCGTTGTATTTCTTTCCGGAATGACTGCGCCTGTGCCCCCAGCACCTCTTGTTCAATAAGCTTATCGGTAAACTTTTTCAGCTCTGCCCTGTCAACAGCGCTGAACCGTTCAAACAATTCATCGATACTGCTGCCTTTTGTCATGTAGAAATAAAAATCAGGGAACAGCTGTTTTTCATATTCCCCATATACTTTCTCATCTATGAGCAGTTGCTGGTTCTCCAGGCGCCAGCTGACAGCCTGGTTCCAGTACAGCTTTTTCTGCATAAACTCCCGTCTTCTTATTTCCTCATAAGAGACGTTCATAATGGCCGGTACGGAGTTCCATACCGTTATTCCATGCTTTATTATCTTTTCTGAAATCTCAACCGTATCCCGCTGGTCTTTCAATAGGACGAGGGTGCCGCCACTGGCAAACGTTCCGAAAATATCATAAACACTCAGGTCGAAGCCCAGAGAGGAAATTCCCAGCACCTTGTCGTTTGAGGTCACTGAAAAACGTGCATTCATATCCAGAATGGTATTGGCTACCGCCCCATGCTGAATAACCACTCCCTTTGGATTTCCGGTAGATCCTGAAGTAAAGATCACATACGCGACGTCTCCCGGCTGTATATCAGGAACAATTTCCGAAGGCTCACCCACGTTTCCGGTATTCCTGTATAATTCAGGCCCGAGTATTTGTTTATGATGACAGCTTTCCAGAATCTGCTTCTTTCTTTTTTCAGGGTACTCCGGATCAACAGGCACATAAGCTGCTCCTGCTTTTAAGATCCCGAAAATATTAATGATCGTCCCGATTTCGCGGTTCCCTGAAACAGCCACCAGGTCTCCTTTTCTCACATGCTGCTGATGCAGGTAGGACGCCACTCTGTTGGCCTCTGTATTCAATGCCGAATAGCTGATGCATTCGTCTTCGCATTCAATCGCTGTTTTGGCTGAAAACTGTTTTACGCTTAGCCTGAACAAGTCCAGTAAGTTAGTTTCAGGAATCGGCACCTGGGAATGATTATAGCTTTCCCACAGATGCAAGTGCCTCTCCAGACCAGCGACAGGCTTAGCGTCTCCTGTGGTTGCAATACGGTGAACGTTGCCTGTAAAGTTTTCAAAAATATGGTCGATCATTTCTTTTTTAAACAGCTGGCTGACATATCCAAATACAAGCTGTAGCGTTTCACCTCTTTCAATCACCTGAAAGTCCATCATCACCTGGGAGGTCTTTGTATGAATGAAATTCTGAGTTCCCAGGCTTTCTATGACTCCGTTATGCCTGTTGCTGTTTAAGACAGAGGTGAATACGATCGGCATCATCGCCTTCCCACTGGTTTTGTGATGAAGTGACAAATCCTGTATAAACTTCACACCGTTGTATGATTTGTGCTCCAGTGCTTCAAATAAACTCTCCTGTACTTTTCCTGCCTTTTGCCAAAAATCCCGGCATGCTCTAAAATCTATGTCCAGAAGGATGGTAGAGGTAAACTCGCCAACCAGGTATTCGACATCGGGATGGATCATTTGCCGCTCATTAACCGAAAGGTTTAAGGAAAAGCGACTGGAATTGCTCCAAAACCCCAGGATCTCCGAAAAAACAGTCATGAGCAAAGCTGACGGAGTCGTTCTTGTTTTTTTCGCCTGCTTCTTAAACTCCTGCCATATCTTCGCATCAATGGTCTGTTGCTTTATTTCAAAGACAGGATTTTCTACAGCCGACAGGTCTTCCATCACAGGAAGCACCGGCGCGCCCGGAAAATCCTCTACTTTGTTTTGCCAATAGGCCTTATCCCTGAGATATGCCTGCTGCGTTTCCAGCTGATGACTGCTCATCAGGTAATCCCTGAATGTAAAATCAGTCGCCGGAATCAGGTAAGGATTTCCACGGTAATGGTTTAATAAGTCTTCAAATAAAATAAAAGAGCTGCCGGCATCTATGATCATTAAATCATAATTAATCAGCAAGCGGTGGGTGCTGTCTGAGATCCGGTAAGCCGTAAACTCAAACAAGGGCCAGACATCCGGTGCAAAGTTTTTTTCAATTCCCCTGGACCTTTTCTCATTCAGGATGGCTGTTCTTTCATGCTCCGGAATCCCGCTCAGGTCTGTTTTTTTGATGGTATACACCGGTACCTGTGGAAGGATCTGCTGGGTACCGTTAGCATGGATCACCGTGCGCAGCATAGGATGCTTCGCGATGAGTTCATTTAATGATGCAGATAGCTTGTCAATGTCCAGGAGCGTGTCAATCTCCAGGTAATTGACGGTGGATACCCCTCCCAACTCAAAGCCTGATTCCCGGCCGATCAGATAGGACATCTGGATATCCGTTAATGGATAAGGCTGATATGCATTTGACAGATCGGGAACAAGCGGGACAGAAACAGGCTGGCTGGCATACCAGCTTTGCAGCCCATTCTTTTCCAGGGTAGCGACGGTCTCTTCAAACAATGCCTCAACATGAAACGCCATTTCTTTTACCGTTGCCGCCGGGAGGTATTCCTCCGCAAAATAAAACTCAACAACGAGATCCTGTTGTTGTTTAAAGGCTACGACTTCCAGTTTAAACGGCCGGTGCGACTGTTTGCTCACGACGGCATCTACCGGGAGCCGTTCAACGTTAAAAGAGAAATCAGATTCACTTAAATCGCCGAGGTAATTGAAGCAGACCGCCATGTCCGTCGTTTCACCAAATGCATTCAAGCTGTTTTTCAACCACAGGTATCCCTGGCCCTGGTCAGGAATATTTCTCAATTGCCGTTGAACCTTTTGCAGCGTTAAGATGCTGTCGTCATTCTGAATCAATACAGGATACAAGCTTGTAAACCAGCCTATGGTTTTCGACAGGTCGATGTCTTTTCCGCAATCAAAGCGGCCATGTCCTTCTACCCAGAATAAAGCCGGCTCAGCTGTTTTCAGGGCATAGGAATTTGCCAGGGAACTCAACAACACTTCATGTGTTGCAAATCCCTTATTCTGCAGGATTTCCAGAGCATGCTGCAATTTGCGCCCCTTAATCGTATGTGTATATGTTACATGATCTTTGGTTTTATACCTGCTGTTTTTATGCTTCTCAGGCAAGAATGTTTCCAAGGCTGCCAGTTGATGCTGCCAAAACCTGATCTGTTCACTGAAATGCTGTTCCGCATAGTCTTCCAGGGAATTTACCCATTCGGAAAACTCAATGGTTCTGACAAATACAGGAACCCGGTTATGCAACAGATCGTTATAGGTTCTTTCAAAATCCTCCAATAAGATCCGCCAGGAGATCCCATCGATCAGGAGGTGATGGATAGAGATCCACAGCCTGCCGGTTTTATGTTCAGACTTAACGCCAAGAATTTTAATTAAAGGGCCGGTTTCAAGATGTCCTTTTCCCTGCCACGCCTCCAGACCCGGAGAGCCATGACCCGCAGCACTCCCCTCCTCTGCCACCTGCTCAATGCTAAAGCAATGATCAACGGTATCGCTGATGACGCGTTTCATTTTTCCGGCGCTCTTGACGAAACGGGCACGTAACTGTTCATGCTGCTGACAGATGATCCTGAATGCTTCTTCAACCTTCACAAGATCAAAGCCCTCTTCTTTGGTGAGTAGGACTCCCTGGTTCCAGAAATGTTCCTGGTCAAATTGTTGTTCGAAAAACCAGTGCTCAATCGGGCTTAAGCCGGAATTTTGCCGGCTTTCTTTAACAGCCGATTCCGTATCTGTTCTGCTGAGCTTCTCCTCCAGGTCATGAATCGTCGGGTGGTTCATCAGGTCCTTCAACGATAGCTTCCAGCCCTTCTGGGCCAGGTCGCCTACAACCTGCATCGCCTTGATGGAATCGCCACCGATGCTGAAAAAATCATCGTAAATACCAACCGCCTCCCGGTTCAGGGTCTTGGACCACGATGCGGCAATCGCCTTTCCGGTTTCACTCTGGGCAGACTCACTTCTCTTTTCTCCAACCGGTGACTCCTCCGGCAAGGGTAAATGCTTGCGCGATAGTTTGCCGCTCTGGCTTAATGGAAATGCTGCCAGCCTTACCACATAAGAGGGCAGCATGTATTCCGGTAAACGGGACGACAGCTCCTGGCGCAGGTTCCCGATCGTTATGTCACGGCTGGAGATCACGTAGGCTATCAGAACGGTGGTTCCCGATACGGTATTGGTGATCACCACGGCATCGCTCACCCCTTCAAGGCCACGGAGCGCGGTTTCTATTTCTCCCAGCTCTATCCGGAAGCCTCTCAGCTTCACCTGGCTGTCCTTACGGCTCACATACATCAGGCGCCCTTCCCGGGTCCAGTAGCCGATATCGCCTGTTTTGTATAATCGGTTGTAAGGAACCTCCCGCTCATGGGGATTGCTCACAAAGCTTTGACGGGTCTGTTCCGATAAGTTCCGGTAACCGGACGCCAGTCCTATCCCGGAGATGCAGATCTCTCCATGCACTCCTACAGGAACGGGTTGTAACTGGTCGCTCAGCACATAGAGCTTCGTGTTGGCAATGGGATGACCGATCGGGATCTTGCTGTCCTCTGCCTGAACCTTGTAAGCGCTCACATCAATGGAGGCTTCGGTCGGACCATACAAGTTATACAACTCTACATCAGGCAATTGTTCATAGCTATACCTGCCTGTAGCGGCAGCCAGCGCTTCGCCGCTATTGATTATGCAACGAAGGCTGCTCAGGTCATAGGTCTTGTTTTGATGGACCGATTCCAGAAACACGTTGTACATCGTGGGAACAAAGTGCAGGTTGCTGACTTTAAACGTGGCAATGTCGGAGAGAAGGTCTTCCGGGCTCAGCACTTTCTCTGAACGGGCCAGCGCCAGGGTAGCGCCATAGCACAAAGGAAGAAAAAATTCCCACACCGAAACATCGAAGGTAAAGGGGGTTTTTTGTAATACGATGTCTGCTTCGCTATAGCCGCAATAATGCCACTGCCAGTGAAGGCGGTTCACCACCCCGGCATGGTGCAGCATCGCTCCTTTGGGATTGCCCGTGGAGCCGGAGGTGTAAAGGATATAAGCCAGGTCATCGACGGATGGTGGAAGAATCGCAGAGCACTTATCAGGAAGTTCTTCTTGCAGGTTGATGATCTTTTGGACTTGGCTGGCTTCTAATAAAGAAAGATGCTCTGTCGTCGTTAAGACGAGGTCTGCTTCTGCATCCCGCAGGATATGTTCAATCCGCAGTGCCGGGTAATGGGGATCGATCGGAACATAGGCGCCGCCGGAGCGGATGATCGCCACAAGGGCCCATACCATTTCAGGGCTGCGGCTCATGCATACACCGACCTGCTTGCTACAGCCTTGTTCGTAATAGGCGGAAAGAAGGCCTGCCAGCTGTTCGGTTTTCGCAGAAAGTTCGCGGTAGCTCATCTGACCGCCATGCCACTGAAGCGCGGTCTTATCTGCATGTAGGGCTACCTGCGACTCAAACAGGCTTGCCAGGCTCTCATCCGAAGGGTAAGACGAGGCCGTCGCATTAAAGCGGTCAAGGAATTCTTTTTCCTCTGTACTTAACATCGCTAGCTGAGCGAGGCTCTGCTCAGGGTGCGCGATGACGCTTCTAATCAGCGCCTGGTATGAGGCGCCGAATTGTTCGATAAAATCTTGGCTAAACAGCTGTGTTTTGTAAACCAGGCTGCCCCTGATCTGATCGCCGTCTTCTATCAGGTCAAAGGTGATGTCCAGCTTGCTCACCGGGCAGGGATTCGGAATTTCCGTGGACTCAATGCCCTCGAAGCTCAGACGGGCCGTGTTGCTTTGAAGCACCAGCATCACATCAAACAGCGGGTTACGGGTATGGTCACGAACCACATCCAATTCGCCGACCAGCTTATCAAAAGGGTAATGCTGGTGCTCATAAGCGGCCAGCAAGGTCGCTTTCACATGCGCCACATTTTCTCCAAA
>CALRIU020000051.1:0-7008 GCA_943362175.1 Hydrocarboniphaga daqingensis
AATATGAAGCCTGTGCCTTCTTTATCGGTTAATTCTGGTTCCGTATGTGAGGGAAGCGCGCTTCTCCTGCTTGCCAATACGTCTATAGCCGGTGGTAGTTATGTATGGCAGCCGGGCGGAGAAACTACACCTTCTATTTCGCAAAGCCCTTCCACAGCTACCAACTATACGGTAAGCTATACCGTCAACGGGTGCCGTGCATCGGCGCTGGCGTCTATCGGCATTTATCCTGATCCGGATGCGGCAGTCAATGCTTCGGCAAGTTCCGTTGCTCCGGGCGATGAAGTAGCCATGGTGGCCAGCGGTGGTACATCTTATCTCTGGAATACCGGTGCTTCCTCAGCTCAAATCCTGATGAAGCCTCTCGAAACCACTACTTACTGTGCAATGGTTACCAATGCCAATGGCTGTAAACGCGAAGCTTGTGTAGAGGTACAGGTAAGGGCGGAATCCACCTTATATATTCCCAATGTGTTTACGCCCAACGGCGACGGCATCAACGATGAGTTTCAAACTCTAAGCTATAATCTCAGTGAATTTGATATCAAAATATTCAACCGCTGGGGCCAGCTCCTATTCCAGACCAACGATCCTTTGAAAGGCTGGGACGGCAGTTTCAGAGGGCAAACGGTAGCGGGTGTTTATGTATTTATCCTTAAAGCGAAGGGAAACGACGGCTCGGAATACCGAAAATCAGGCCATATTACCCTGATTCAGTAAAAAAATCGCCATTGCATTCCTATAATTGAGTTAAATTTAATGATTATTTAAGATTCTAATTCGTTATATTTGCTAAAACAATTTAGAAAAAAAGATGAAAAATGAGAAAACTCCTACCGGCCTTATTGCTTACGGCATTACTTGCCTCTGATTTGAGTGCTAATCCCGGGGATACGACCTGGGTAACCATTTACAATTTAAGAAAAATTACCCAATACGGGAACTACGACACAAGTGCGGTGTTACCAACGGGTAAGACCTATCGTAAAATCCGCTTACATTATATCCTGGGGCGTTATGCCTGCCCATCCGGGAGCCAATACTGCGGTTCGTGGGATTATACGACCCATGTGTACGCCAGGCCTGCCGGGGCCGACAGCGTAGAGATTGCCAGGGTGATCACTCCTTACGCCACCGACTGGCTGGCACAGAACAGGAAGCATGATTATATCGTGGATGTCACGGATTATGCCTCTATCCTCAAAGGAAACCTGGCTTTCAGGTATGCCTACGACGGTTATTCCTGGGGCTTTACATTGACATTGAAAATGGAAATGATCGAGGGCACGCCAACCATGAATGCCTTATCTGCCAAAAATATTTACGACGGCTATTATGCTTACGGTAAAACAGCCGATCCTATTGAAAGCCACCTGACGGCAAAGCCTTTCCAGTATAGTAATCCTGTAGCAAAAGTATTTGTAAAGAACCTGATCAGCGGCCACGGCTCCGACGATACCGGCTGCTCTGAATTTTGCAGTAAGTATTACGATCTGAAGATCAACGGTACTGCTATTTCGCAAAAGCAATTGTGGCGAAGCGATTGCGGCAAGAACGACGTGTATCCGCAAACGGGAACCTGGGTGTATGAACGCGCCAACTGGTGCCCGGGTAATGTGGTGAATCCGATCACGCATGATATCTCTGCCAATACCTCTGCGGGCTCTACTTTTTCGGTAGATATTGATATGGAGCCATACACAGCGCCTAACCAGGGAAATGCTTCGGCAGGCTTCGGGGTAAACTCTCAGTTGATCTCCTGCTCGGCACCGAATTATAACCTGGATGTATCGCTGGAAGATATCATCTCTCCAAGCAATGATCCTAATTATTTCCGCTCCAATAATATCTGTTCCAATCCAAAAGTAAAGATTAAAAATACAGGAACAGCCACGGTAAACAGCGTGTTATTCGACTACAAGCTGGTAGGTGGGCAAACGTACAACTACACCTGGAACGGAACGCTGAACTTCCTGGAAGAGGCGATTGTAGACCTGGGACCAAGCATTGCGATGTTTAACGGGAATGCTTCCAACCAGTTCCAGGTAAGCATCAATAAAGTGAATGGCTCTGCCGACCAGGATTCGTATAACAATACCTATAATAGCACCTTTACCGATGTGAGGTCTTACCCGATGCCGATGGTGGTATATTTCAGCACCAATTCGTCTTCGAGCACCGCAAATCCGGGCTACAATGAAAGCAGCTGGCAGATCCTGAACGATGCCGGTGTTGTGGTGGCGAGCCGCATGAATAACCTGAACAATAAAATTTTCAGGGATACGATCAACCTGCCTGCGGGTTGCTATACGTTTATTTCCAACGATGATGGCTGTGATGGTATTTCGTGGTGGGCCAACAGCGCCGGAGGTACGGGTACCCTGCGCTTTTCATCCAATACCTCACCACAGGTTTACAAAACCTTTAACGGGGATTTCGGCTGCCAGATCATGGAGCGCTTTACGGTAGGCTATGTCCTGGGAGTGAAAGAAACGGCGAAAGCGGTGAATACCTTCCTGTCTTTCCCGAATCCGGCTTCTTCTGAGGTGAACCTCCTGTTTGATGTGAGCGATTACCAGGATGTAAGCTATTCCATTACCGATGTATCGGGAAAAGAGGTACAGGCCGGTAAATTTGCCAATGTGAGCTCTACGATCTACCCGATCAATACCACGGGGCTGGGTGGCGGCATGTACTTTGTGACCTGCCATTTTGCAAAAGGCGACAGTGTCACGAAAAAGATCATTATCAGCAAATAACAACACGTCTTAATTCAGACAATTCAAAAGTATTTCAAAAAATCCTTCCTGAATTTCAGGAAGGATTTTTTATTTATGGAACGACCTCCTGACCGGACGGACAGATGATGGAATCAGAGCATGAATTCATCATTGCAAACAGGAGAACTCTGCGCCATGGGATGCGAAGGGCCTGGTTCCTTTATGGTGCATGTTCCCTGCACCGTAAAGAACCGGAGCGTAGCGAAGCCCGTAGCAGCCCGGCCTTCCGCCGGCTTTTTTTGCGGAAGGGGCGCCCGAATGCTCCTGATGAAGCTCCCGGTTTTCTTAAATTAATGATATTAAGGGAACTGGAAGACCGCAGAAGGTACAAAAAACCAAAGACAATGGAGTTTTTTCGCTAAAATAATGGTTCATAACTTGTTTGTAGAAGAAAAAGTATTATATTTGTGACCCTGTTTAAAGGATAATTCAAAAAGACGAAATAACATGTATTTAACATCAGAAGTAAAAAAAGACATTTTCAAAAAACATGGTGGAAGTGAGAAAAACACCGGAAGTGCTGAATCTCAAATCGCATTGTTCACACACCGTATTGATCATTTGACCAGTCACTTGAAAAACAATAAAAAAGACTTTGGTACACAGCGTGCTTTATTGAACTTAGTTGGTAAACGCCGTGCATTACTGGATTATCTGAAACATACGGACATCGAGCGCTACCGTGCAGTTATTAAAGTTTTAGATATCCGTAAATAAAATGGATCTCATTTAAAAACAAAGGCATTCTGAGTAATCGGGATGCTTTTTTATTTTTTAAATGTGAGCTTTGGTCATTGTCCCGTTGGGGCGCCGCTCTGATACCGATGCTAACGGTACGCTTCAGGGCTTCATGATTTTTAGAGATGCCGGATTACCGCGATCACGATTTGTTGTGATGAGCGCTTACACTTTGCAGAAAGAGAATACAAAACAAATATATAAACCGTACCAAAAACGTTGGTACACAAAACGAAAAACAAGATGTCACAAATCGGAACACAACACTCGTTCGATCTCGGAGACGGGAGAATGATTACCCTGGAAACAGGAAAACTGGCCAAGCAGGCCGACGGTGCAGTCGTCGTAAAATTAGGAGATACGATGATCCTGGCGACCGTAGTCAGTAATAAAGATGCAAAAGACGGTGTGGATTTTTTACCGTTAACGGTAGATTACCAGGAAAAATATGCGGCTACCGGCCGTTTCCCGGGAGGTTTCTTCAGAAGGGAAGCAAAATTATCGGATTATGAAGTATTGATCAGCCGTATCGTTGACCGTGCAATGCGCCCGCAATTCCCGGAAGATTATCACTCCGATACCCAGATCATGATCTCCCTGATCTCTTCTGATAAAAAAACAATGCCGGATGCTTTAGTAGGCCTGGCAGCAGCAGCGGCTGTAGCGGTGTCTGATATTCCGTTCAACGGACCGATCTCTGAAGTACGTGTTGCGAAGATCGACGGCAAATTAGTGATCAACCCGGATGCGGATGCTTTAGCAACTGCTACGATCGATATGATTGTGGCGGCTACACAAACCGACATTTCGATGGTAGAGGGTGAAATGAGCGAAGTGAGCGAGGCAGAAATGCTGGAGGCCATTAAATTTGCGCATGAAGCCATTAAAGTACAGATCAAAGCCATCAACGATTTCGTAGCGAAAGTAGGGGCGAAGCCAAAACGCGAATACAACCACGAAACCAATGATTTCGATCTGCGTGATGCCGTTGCCAAAGCAACTTACGATAAAGTATATGCCGTTGCCAAACAGGGAAATCCTAACAAGAGCCAGCGCAAAGAGGCTTTCAAAGCGGTGTTGACAGAGTACAAAGCGACGTTCACTCCGGAAGAGCTGAAAGAGAAAGAAGCGCTGATCAACAAATACTACCATGGTGTGGAGTACGATGCAGTTCGCCAGGCGACGCTCGATACACAGATCCGTTTGGATGGCCGTAAGACCGACCAGATCCGCCCGATATGGAGCGAAGTAGGGTACCTGCCTGCCGCTCACGGTTCGGCAATCTTCCAGCGTGGAGAGACGCAATCCCTGACTACTGTTACCTTAGGTACAGGAAAAGATGCGCAGCTCATCGACGGTGCGTTCTACCGTGGTGAAACCAAATTCATTTTACATTACAACTTCCCTGGTTTCTCAACCGGCGAAGCAAAACCAAACCGTGGTGTAGGCCGCAGGGAGGTAGGACATGGTAACTTAGCCTTACGTGCGTTATCCAAAATGGTTCCTACCGATACGCCTTACACGATCCGTGTGGTTTCCGATATCTTAGAGTCCAATGGTTCATCGTCGATGGCTACTGTATGTGCAGGAACATTGGCCCTGATGGATTCCGGATTGAAACTTAAAAAACCGGTAACCGGTATCGCCATGGGGTTGATTACCTCGGCCGATAACAGCAGCTATGCTATTTTATCCGATATCTTAGGTGATGAAGATCACCTGGGCGATATGGACTTCAAAGTGTGTGGTACCAGAGACGGTATTACCGCTGTGCAAATGGACCTGAAAGTAAACGGCTTACCATACGAAGTGATGGAGAAAGCTTTACTGCAAGCCAGGGAAGGCCGCTTACACATCATGGGCGAGATCACGAAAACGATCTCCGAGCCTCGTGAAGATTACAAAGGCAATGTTCCTCGCTTCGAGATCATGATGATCCCTGGTGAATTCATCGGTGCGGTAATCGGGCCTGGTGGAAAAGTGATCCAGGATATCCAGAAGAAAACCAATGCGGTTATTTCTATTTCCGAAGAAGGAAAAGAAGGACGCGTGGAGATCTTCGCAGAGAAGCTGGACGATCTGAAGGCGGCTGTGGCACGTATCAAATCGATCGTGGCTATTCCGGAAGTAGGAGAAGTATACGAAGCTACTGTGAAATCCATTATGCCTTACGGTGCTTTCGTAGAGTTCCTGCCTGGTAAAGAAGGCTTGCTGCACATCAGCGAGTACGATTACAAGCGCATCGAAAGCCTCAACGGTTTAGTGAAAGAAGGCGACGTGATCAAAGTGAAATACGTGGGCACAGATCCTAAAAACGGAAAAGCGAAATTGTCGCGTAAAGCCACGCTTCCTAAGCCTGAGAATGCTCCGGCAGAAGAAAGCAAAGCGTAATAGGTTTAATTGCTATTATTTTTAAAACCGTCACGATAGCCGTGACGGTTTTTTTATGAAAACTATTTTTACCTTTAGGCTCTTATGAATCCACTGGAACTCAATTTCACTCCTTTTCCTGTTCTCGAAACAGAGCGCCTGATCATCCGGGCTTTTACCAATGATGATGCGGAAGCGGTTCTCTCTTTCCGGAGCAATCCTGAGGCAATGCGCTTTGTGCCAAGGCCCTTGCAGCGCAACACCGACGATGCCCTCGAAATGATCGGGATGATCAATCACAACATCGCTGCCAACGAAAGCATCGGCTGGGGCGTAGAGCTTAAAAGCAGCGGGAAAATCATCGGCAGCGTGTCCTTTCACCGTATCGAAAAAGAGCATCACCGTGGAGAAATAGGCTATATGCTGCACCCCGACTATTGGGGTAAGGGGCTTGTCACCGAAGCCGCCAGGGCGATCGTGGATTATGGATTCCGGGAGCTGAATTTTCATTCCATCGAGGCCATCATCGATCCGGATAACAGGGCTTCAGAAAATGTATTGAATAAGCTCAACTTTGTGAAAGAAGCTCATTTTAAAGAAAATTTTGTCCAGAACGGACGCTTTACCGATACCGCCATTTATTCCCTCTTAAAATCCGATTACCTGAAAGCAGATAAATAGTGTGGAAAAAATTCCGCAAGCATTTTGTCTGATTTTTGGAGATTAAAAGGCGCTGAGGGATTAATCCTCAGTTTTTTGAGCTAAGGGCAAGGCATAACATTTTATGCGAAAGGCAAAACCCTTTGCTTATGGAACCCACTACGCTTATCCACTTGCTCAACAAGCATCAGCAGGAAGGCTTTGATGCGCTTTACACATCCTATTCCGACCAGGTATTCCGCTACATTCACCATATTGTGAATGATCGCCTGCTCGCCATCAAACTTTTGAATGAAACGTTTTCCAAGATCCAGCAGGAAACGCCGGTGATCAATCACAATACGGGAAGCGTGTTTACCTGGCTCATCGAGGAAACGATACAGGTGATCCTTGAAAACTGCCCGGAGAAGCACGGTGAGCTGCGCAGGCAGATCATCTGCGAGACGCATCTGCTGAACAT
>CALRIU020000052.1:0-6704 GCA_943362175.1 Hydrocarboniphaga daqingensis
GGCTCCAATGCCGCAGGCTGTACGCACACCGCCAGCCAAACCATCGGCCTCTTCCCGGCAGCAGCGATCAACATGCTCAACATCGGCAGCCCGAGCGCTTCCGTGTGTGCGGGCTCCAGCGCCACCCTGGTGGCCAGCGGCGTGAGCACCTATACCTGGAGCACAGGCTCCAACAACCCGGCCATCAGCATCAGCCCTTCCGGTACCACCACCTACTCTGTGAACGGCACCGACCTGAACGGCTGTACCGCCTCCAACTCCATCACCATCGGCATCAGCAGCACACCAACCCTGAGCGCCGCTGCCGGCAGTGCCGGTATCTGCCAGGGCTTTTCGTCTAGCTTAAGCGTCAGCGGTGCCCTCACTTATACCTGGAGCACCGGAGCCACCAGCGCCTCCATTAGCGTGAGCCCGGCCGCAAGCATCGTGTACACCGTGAGCGGAACAAACGGCGCCGGCTGTGTCTCTACCACCACCCTCAGCCTGCTGGTCTATGCCAGCCCGACGGTGAACATCGGCGCCGATGCCCAAGTCCCTGCCGGAACCAGCTACCAGTTTAACCCGGCCCAAACAGGAGCCACTTCCTATACCTGGTCGCCGGCCACCTACTTAAGCGCTACCAACATCCTGAACCCAAGCACAACCCCTGAGAGCGACATCACCTATATCTTAACCGTAGGCTCAGCCAATGGCTGCACCGCCAGCGATACGGTAATCATCAAAGTGCTGAACGACCTGGTGATGGCCAATTACATGAGCCCTAACGGCGACGGACAAAACGACACCTGGAAAGTCAGCACCCCGGCCCTGATCAAAGACTACAGCGTGACCATCATCGACAGCTACGGCAAAACCGTCTTCTCCGTTGGCAATAACTATAACAATGAGTTCGACGGCAAGCTGGGCGGACAGGAGCTTCCCGATGGCGTGTACTATTATTTTATCAAGGACGGAAACGATACCCGGTTCAAAGGAAGCATCACCCTCACCAAATAAACAGATTTCATTTACCTGACAGACCACGTTTATATCTCAAAACATAAACCATGAAAAAGATCATCCCCTATTTACTGCCGCTTCTGGCCCTGGTTCTCAGCAAAGCAGGCATGGCCCAGCAGAGCAGCCTGTTCAACACCTACAGCCTGGATCCCCTGCAGCTTAACATCGCCTATGCCGGCGCTTCCTGCACCGAGGCCAATGTCCATTACCGTACCCAGTGGATCGGCATGAAGGAAACGCCCAAAGTCATCCAGCTCAATGCCCACAGCGCCCTGGGAAAAAGCAATGCCCTGGCCTTAAGGGTCAACTCCCAGACACAGGGCTTGCTCAACACCCTGCAGGCCACCCTGGGCTATGCCTACCGCTTCCGCATCAGCGAAACGGCCAAAGTACACCTGGGCATCGGCGTGGGCTGGACTCAGGCGGCCCTCAATGCCCAGAAGGCTGTGGTGATGGATGCCAACGATGTGACCCTTAACAACAGCAACCGGCAAACCGCCAATGGCTTCGACTCCGAGTTCGGAGCGATGCTGGTGGGTGAAAAACTCAAAGCCGGTGTCTCTGTACTTCACCTCTACAATACCAATCCGGATTTCTCCGGCAGCAGCACTTACAAAACCCTGCCCCAGGTCAACACCCAGGTATCCTATACCTTCAACAAAGGAAAGAAAGTAGAGGTCGAGCCCTGGTTGCTGAACCGCTATACCCTCAGAGGAGACAATGTGGTGGAAGGGATCCTGAACGTTCACTTCATCAAAGCCATCACCGTGGGTGCCGGCTACCGCAGCAATTACGGTGTGATCGGCTTACTGGGCGCCAGGGTGGGCAACATCAAGCTGGCTTACAGCTTTGATTACGGCACGACTAAAAACGCCACCAACATGGGATCTTCCCACCAGCTGATGCTGGGCTTCAGCCTATGCAAAACAGCGAAGCCTCATAAGCCGGAGGAAGAGAAAGAGCCGGTGGTGGTGACACCGACCGTAACCCCAATCGTAGAGCCCATCAAAGAAGAGCCCATAGCCATCAAGGAAGAGGTGAAAGAAGAGCCGAAGAAGGAAGAGTCCATGCCGGTAAAAGAAAAAGAAGACATCCTGGCAATGATCAACCAAGTGGCGGAGGAGGTGGTCTTCGACCTGAACAAATCGCAGCTGCATGAGGAAGGGCTGAAGAAGCTGGATGAGATTGCAGCTCTGATGAAAAAGGACCCGGAGCTGGTGATCAATATTGTGGGGCACACCTGCAACAAGGGTACGGATGAGCTCAACAGCCTGCTCTCGGTACGCCGTGCAACTTACGTGAGAAACCAGCTGGTGAGGCGTGGGGTGAACCCGCAGAACATCGACCGCAGCAAGGGTGTGGGTGCCGACAATGCCATCTACGACAACAATTCCGAGCTGCAGGCAAAAAACAGGACCGTCAGGTTCGAAAGCGCAAAATAAAGTGTATATCCTTTATCCTCATTAAGCGTTCTATAAATCCCCCAACGAAAAATCCTCATCATATTCTATGGTGGGGATTTTTTGTAAAAACAGGAACGTAAAGGTTACCTTTTCTCCTATCCGGTATTCATGAGTCTGCAAACATACATGAAACAATGAAAAACCCGGAGTACGAAAAAATGCCGAAAAGCCTGAAGAATATGGGCTTAAGCGAAAAAGCATTTCATGAGTTGGAAAAAGTAACATGGGCCGTGACTGAAAAAGTGCATGGCGCAAATTTTAGTTTTGTATATGAGAATCACCGCCTGGGATTTGCCAAGCGAAAAGATTTTCTGAAATGGACCGATGATTTTTTCGGTTTTCAGAAGGTGGCCATGATCCTGGAAAACACGCTCATGGAGCTGTTCGAGCAATTAAGCCTTGATGTGAAAGCAGACCGCTATATCCTTTACGGCGAATTATTCGGAGGAAAATATCCGCACCCGGAAGTGAAGCCCGACGAACAGGTACAGGCCATTCAAACCGGCGTGTATTACAGTCCTTCGATCTCTTTTTGCGCCTTCGATCTTGCGTTTGAATCGGGAGAGGAAAAACATTACCTGGATTATGAAGCAGCCATCGGCTATTTCGAACGCTTTGGTATTTTTTATGCAAAGCCTCTGTTTACCGGCCGATTCAATGAGGCCTTAAACTTCGACACCCGTATTTCTTCAACCATTCCTGCACAGCTTGGCCTGCCCGGACTGGCAACCAACCTGATAGAAGGTGTTGTCATCAAGCCCATGAACCATTCCAGGCTTAAAGAACTTCGTACACGCCCGATCCTGAAATTGAAAAACAGTGAATTTGATGAAGAGAAGAAATTTCATGAAGCGGAGAAATGGTCATACGTTCCGGCGGCACGCTCGCAATCGGAAGAGCTCTCCTTCATTGTGGTGGAAATGAGCCATTACATTAACCGGAACAGGCTCGACAGTGTGTTGTCGAAAACCGGCGCGCTGAAGGTTGAAGACCAGCAGCGTCTTGCTGAAATTAAAACAGAATTTTTGCAGGACATTGTAACGGATTTCGACCTGGAGCATCAGCTCTGGAATGAGCTGAGTGAAACGGAAAAACAATGGATAGAAAAAAGGCTCAGCGCCGGAATTACGGAATTCCTGTTTTCCTTCCGGTAAACAGAATGAGCCTGGCATCTGCTTTGCACCTGGCTTCTGTTATTCAGCGCAGGCAGCTCACGCTAAGCGGCACTTTCCGGCGCATCCGTCTGCGATAGTTTACTGAGCTCCTCGCCCTGCCTGTTCTGCTCCTCGAGCGTCCAGTTGTCCGTTACTGTGGTTTCGAGCCATGAGCGGCCCGATTTCCGGAACACCTGAACACCAAGCCCGTACACATCGCCGAAATTCTGCTCCAGCTCAGAAACGGTCATTTGCGGAACGACTGAGATCTCTCCTGAATTGTGTAAAGTCCTGCATTCCTCAAGGGTTTTGCTGTTGTGCTTTATGAACTCCTTTGAAGTGCCGCCTCCTTTGGTATGAGGTTTAGAGAAAAATTCCAGCTTCAGGTAAGGGAACAGCTTGTTGAACTCTTCCTGTATCGCGAAGATCTTTCTATGATCGTTAATAATGAGTTTCATGGTTGGTGTTATGTGTTTATCTGTTTTTGGTTTAATCCGGTTTTCTGTGAGCCTATTCGTGCAAAGTTAGCAAGGGCACATGGGTATGAAATGCCATGCGCTTGGTATCAGGCTCGGTAAAAAGCCTTTCCAGCAACGACGTTTTCCTTGGGATCATCACGACGAGGTCCATCTGCATCCTGTCAACATACTTGTTGATGCCATCAACCACATCCCCTGCCGTCACAAAATGACAGGAATAATCGAGCTGCCGGAAAGAGTCATCGAGCTGTAAGTCCTGCAAGGCCACGTCGAGGTCTATTTCTTCACGAAGCTCCTCATCAACCACATGCAAAATAAATACGTGGGCATCAAACAGCCTGGCAAGATCTTTCAGGGGCCATAGCCGGGATTTTGGGATGTGCTTGTAATCACAGGCCAGCACAATTTTTTCGGGAGGCCTGAAACTGACTTCCCGGTCGATTACCATCACCGGGCAGGAAGAGGTACGAAGCACAGACGTTGTGACACTTCCGATAAATTTCTCGGCTAAAGCTCCGGCTCCCTGCATCCCCATCACGATCAGGTCTGCCTTACACTCCCCGGCAAAACGCCCGATCTCATCAACAGCGAAACCTGATACACATGCGCATTCCACGTCGGGGATATAGTCCTTACGTTGCAGGATCACTTCCCTGATTTCTTTCAACCGTTGCATCGTATGTTTCTCCATGTCATCTATCGCGGGAACCACGATAGCGGCGTCGGCAGCCACAACAGGAATGTAAAATACATGAAATAAAACAAGCCTGGCACGCATGAACTTCGACAGTTCTACAGCGTAGCGCGTGGCATTATCCGACGCCTGAGAGAAATCAACAGGTATAAGCAGTGTTTTCATAATTGCAATACCTGCCTTAAAATGTAAATACCAGGAGATCCAGTGTAATTGCCAACAGTGCCATATAGAAGATGACCCGCATCGGCGCTACCGCCAGGATCAGCGCCAGCGAAACAATTGAAGGGAAGGCAATCATTGCCAGCTTGACCAGGCTGTCGCCTGCCCCGAAAGAAGCGGCAATACCGCCGCTACAGCCGATAATCACTACCAGTATGGAGATGATACCGAAGCGGTTGAATTCCAGGCTCTCCCAAAAGGTAGCTGCGCCTGTACGGGTTACATGAGCGTTGTGTTTGCGGGTGGTGTTGATGGTTGTTTCCATGATATTCAGAGTTTAGAGTTAATGAGTAAATGATCGATCGAGATCGTATCCCAGTCTTCCGGAATGATGAGCAGCAACAGGAGCAGCGCCAGCCTTGGAAAAACATGGCGCGTATCCCACATTGGCCTGTCGATGCCAAAGCCCAGCGCAGCAACGACCAGGTTCGCGCCAAGAAGATACAGGACGGCGTATTTAAAAAGTCCGGCAATTAATAAGGCACCGCCAATGAGTGCGGTACAGCATGTGTACCAGGCAGCAGAGCCCGTCAGGATGCGCGGAATGCCTTTCCGTGAAAAGACCGGCTCAAAGGTTCCGATCACATTTCTGATCTTTACCCTGAATACGGCATCGTATCCCTGGAAGAAGAACAGACAACCTAAGAAGAGCCTGGCGATAAGCGCTGCTCCTTCGTGATGGTATTGACTGAGTGTTTCCAATTTTACGTTATTCCCTGGTGACAGCACAAAGGTAGAGCGCTGATGCGCGCCCGGAAATGATATAGGTCAAAGGCCGATATGACCTTTATCAGGATCAGAACGGAGTCCTCCATGGTATCCCGCAATCCGAAGCCCCAGGCTGTTTTCGCGGATGCGCACGGCATCAGGGCCCTGCAAAAATACCCGGACAAATGCTTCTGATCTTTTTTGGAAAGCCCAATTCCATGGTCCCACGCAGAGATCCCGAAGAGATGATAAAAGTCATCCCGCTCTCTGACAGGGCTCAGCGACAAAGCAGAGCGTATAGAAGACCTTTGCCCCCGAGATCAGGATAAAGAATATGACCGGTAAAGACAAAGCTCTTACCACCGGCATTCCTGCACAGACTGTAGTTACAGACCCGTTGAAAAAAAGATGATCAAAGAATCCAAAAGCCTCTTGCTATGCTATCACTGCGGCGAACCCTGTGAAACAGACACGATCCGAATCGTTGAAAAACCATTCTGCTGCCAGGGCTGCAAAACCGTTTATGAAATTCTCAACAAGGTAGAGCTATGCGACTATTACGCCATAGAGAAAGCGCCGGGGCTGACTCAGAAAAAGCCATTGCGGCCCGACAAATTTGCGTTCCTCGATGATAAAGACCTCCAGGCAAAGCTGATTCACTTTAAAGATGAGCGCCAAAGCCACGTGAGCTTTTACCTGCCGCAAATGCATTGCAGCTCATGCATCTGGCTACTGGAGCACCTTGGCAGGATCAACGCACACATCGTTCGTTCGCAGGTCAATTTCCTGAAAAAAGAAGTAAGCGTGGTTTTCGATCATGCGCACTGCTCCTTAAGAAAAGTGGCCGAGCTCCTCACCATGATCGGCTATGAGCCACACTTCAGCCTGCACAACCTGGCCGCTAAGCCCGTCAGGACTTACGACAAAAGCCGGATCTATAAAATAGGGATTACCGGTTTCTGCTTCGGCAACATCATGCTGCTGA
>CALRIU020000053.1:0-5170 GCA_943362175.1 Hydrocarboniphaga daqingensis
AACATCATGCTGCTGAGCTTTCCGGAATATTTTTCCTTGGGCAATATGGCAGAGAGCAGCTTAGAGAAGCTGTTCTCCTTCCTGATTCTTTTATTATCACTTCCTGTATTTTTTTACGGGGCCTCGGGCTTTTTTATCTCCGCCTGGAAAGGCCTCCGGCAGAGCATCCTGAACATCGATGCTCCCATCGCCCTGGCAATCCTCATCACCTTCGGACGAAGCCTTTACGAAATCTTATCGCACAGCGGTGCAGGGTACATGGACTCGATGAGCGGCATTGTGTTCTTCATGCTGCTGGGCCGCTTCTTCCAGGATAAAACCTATAATACCATGGCCTTCAACAGGGACTATACATCTTATTTCCCTTTAGGTGTTACCGTGTTGGAAGAAGAGAGCCGGGAAAAACAGATCCCCGTTTCGGAATTAAAAACAGGACAACGTATAAAAGTACACAGTGGTGAGATCATCCCCGCCGATTGCATTCTTTTTTTCGGCAAAGGCCTGATTGATTACAGCTTTGTTTCCGGAGAGGCTCTTCCGGTGGAGAAGCGCATCGGAGAGATCATCTATGCCGGCGGAAAACAGATGGGCGGCGCCCTGGAGCTGGAAGTGGTGAAAGATGTATCGCAGAGCTACCTGACGCAATTGTGGAACAACGACGCATTCAGCGGTGAGGAGGAAAAAAGCACATCCTATATCCATGCTCTCAGCAGGTACTTTACGCTGATCTTATTTTCCATCGCCGCAGCAACAGCCCTCTACTGGCAGGTACATGACTCATCGCGGGTCTGGGGTGCCGTCACCGCCGTTCTCATCGTGGCCTGCCCCTGCGCCCTGCTGCTCTCTGCCACCTTCACCAATGGCAACATGCTGCGGATTCTCCAGAAGTACGGTTTTTATGCGCGTCATGCCAGCGTCATCGAGCAGATCCCGCAAGCAGATACGATCGTCTTTGACAAAACCGGCACCATCACGCAGCAGCGCAAATCCTCCATCACCTATACCGGCATATCACTTCCCCCAGAGGCCCTACAGATGATCCGCTCGCTGGCCGGGCAGTCGGGGCACCCGCTGAGCAAAGCCCTCCTGCAGTCGCTCCCTTTCTACAACATGCTGCCTGTAAAGCAGTATGAAGAAATCCCGGGACAGGGCTTAAAAGGAATGATTCTTAACCGGGAAGTCATGATCGGCTCGGCGGATTTTGTACAACCGAAAGAACATCATACAGCTTATGGAAGCCGTGTGTATGTGAAGATCGACGGGAAGATTGCCGGTTATTACGGCATCAGTACCATGTACCGGGAGGGCCTTTCCGGGCTCCTGGAAAAGCTGCGACGCAGGTACAGGATAGCCTTGTTATCAGGCGATAATGCTTCCGAATATGACCGGCTGAAGCCCTTGTTCAACGCCAGTCTCCTGTTCGGACAGTCGCCACAGGACAAGCTGAACTATATCCGGTCCCTGCAACAGGAAGGCCACAAGGTGATCATGATCGGCGATGGGCTCAACGATGCCGGGGCCTTAAAGCAAAGCGATGTAGGGATCGCTGTGTCCGACAACGTCAATAATTTTTCACCGGCCTGCGATGTGATCATGAAAGGAGACAGCCTTGGCTACCTGGATACCCTGCTGGAATACTGTAAAAAGAACAGGCAGATTATTAACCTCAGCTTTGTGATCTCCATCCTGTACAACCTCATCGGCCTGTACTTTGCCGTAAGAGGAGAACTAAGGCCCGTGATCGCGGCAATCCTCATGCCGGTAAGTTCCGTGAGCATTGTACTATTTACTACCGGCATGAGCTCCCTGTTTTCGATGAAGCTGAAGAACATTGCCTCCCAACGACAGAAGAATCCAAAAACTGATAAAGATCATAGGCCCGATTGACCCTGCTCAGGGGCCGTCAACACACACAGAAGTACTTTTGAGCATCCCATTATGAGCGTCATTATCATACTCATTTCCGCCAGTCTCCTCATCGCTTTAGGATTTTTAATCGCCTTTATCTGGTCCGTGAAAACGAATCAGTATGAAGATGATTATACGCCTTCGGTGCGGATTCTTTTTGAAAACGATACCAAACAATTACCCGACGAAGAAAAAGAACAACAACAACCAAACACTTAAACCTTATGGAGCTACAAAAATTTCAGTATGACAACAAAATCGTAAAATGGTTTGCTTATGCCACCATGTTCTGGGGCGTGGTGGGAATGCTCGCGGGGCTGCTCGCTGCCCTGCAACTGGCCATTCCTGCCCTGAACATGGAGCTGCCCTACACCACCTTTGGCCGCGTGCGCCCTATCCACACCAACGCTGTGATCTTTGCCTTTGTGGGGAACGGCATCTTTATGGGTGTGTATTATTCCCTGCAACGCCTCCTGAAAACGCGCATGTTCAGCGACCTGTTGAGCAAGGTGCATTTCTACGGCTGGCAACTCATCATTGTTCTGGCCGCTATTTCCCTTGCCCTTGGAAAAACCACCGGCAAGGAATATGCGGAGCTTGAGTGGCCGATCGACATCCTGATCACAATCGTCTGGGTTGTTTTCGGTTGGAACATGTTCGGCACCATCATCCGCCGCCGCGAGCGCCATCTGTATGTGGCTATCTGGTTCTACATTGCCACCTTCGTAACCGTAGCCATGCTGCACATCGTCAACTCGATCGAGATCCCGGTGTCGTTCTGGAAATCCTATTCCTGGTATGCAGGCGTTCAGGATGCCCTGGTGCAATGGTGGTACGGGCATAACGCCGTTGCCTTTTTCCTGACTACTCCTTACCTGGGCCTGATGTATTACTTCCTCCCGAAGGCCGCCAACCGGCCTGTGTATTCTTACCGCCTGTCCATCATCCATTTCTGGTCCCTCATTTTCATCTACATCTGGGCCGGACCTCATCACCTGCTTTATACAGCGGTGCCCGACTGGGCGCAGTCGCTGGGTGTTGTCTTCTCCCTCATGCTCATCGCACCGTCCTGGGGCGGTATGATCAACGGCCTGCTCACCCTGCGCGGCGCCTGGGACAAAGTGCGGGAAGACGTCGTACTGAAATTCCTGGTGGTAGCTGTAACGGCTTACGGCATGGCAACCTTCGAAGGGCCGATGCTCTCGCTCAAGAACGTCAGCGCAATCGCACACTATACCGACTGGATCGTGGCACACGTACACGTGGGCGCCCTCGGCTGGAACGGCTTCATGACCTTCGGCATCCTGTACTGGCTTATTCCGAAACTCTTCCGCACAGAGCTGTACTCCAAAAAACTGGCGAACATGCATTTCTGGATCGGCACGCTGGGGATCGTCCTCTACGCCGTTCCGATGTACTGGAGTGGTATCATGCAAAGTCTCATGTGGAAAGAGTTTACACCCGAAGGCCAGCTGAAATGGCAGTTCATGGATACCGTTACCAAAATGATTCCTTTCTATATCACCAGGGCCATCGGCGGAACCCTTTACCTGGCGGGCACTGTGCTCATGGTCTATAACATTTTCAAAACGGTGAAAGCCGGTTCTTTCCTTGCCAACGAAAACGCAGAAGCTCCGGCACTCGAAAAAACCTATAACACCCATGGCAAGGAACACTGGCACCGCTGGATTGAGCGTAAGCCTGTTCAGATGATGATCGTGAGCCTGGTGGTGGTAGCCATCGGAGGTATCATCGAGTTCGTGCCTACCTTCCTCGTCAAATCCAACATTCCTACCATTGCCAGTGTGAAACCATACACACCCCTCGAGCTTCACGGAAGAGACATCTATGTGCGTGAAGGCTGCTACACCTGCCACTCGCAGATGATACGGCCTTTCAGAAGCGAAACCGCACGCTACGGCGAGTATTCCAAGGCCGGGGAATTTGTATACGACCATCCTTTCCAGTGGGGAAGCAAGCGTACAGGGCCCGATCTGGCACGCCTGGGCGGCAAATATCCCGACAGCTGGCATTACAACCACATGCTCGACCCTACGTCCATGTCGCCGGGATCTATCATGCCGCCTTACCCGTGGCTGTTCGACGACCAGCTCGATGTATCCTCTACGGTTGCAAAGATCAAAGCAATGAAGCGCCTTGGTGTTCCTTACCCGGAAAACTATGAGCACATGGCTGCTGCCGATATGGAAACACAAGCAAAACAGATTACCGGAAGCCTTGAAAAAGATGGTATCAGCATCCTTCCCGACAGGGAGGTGGTAGCCCTGATCGCCTACCTGCAGCGCCTGGGAACAGACATCAAACACGAAGCAAAAAAAGATACCCTTAAGCCTTAACCAATCAAAAACAACGTATTATGAAATTCATCAATTATCTTGAAAGCATGACGGGCGTGGGCATTTACCCGCTCAGCTCCCTCCTGATCTTCTTCCTCTTCTTTGCAGGCGTCATGGTATATGTGATCAAAGGGAGAAAGGAATATTTCGACATGCTTTCCCGGCTTCCGCTCTCTTCCAGACAAAAAGATCAATCCACATCAAACACTACCGCTTATGATGAAGCACACTAAAAACAAGGCTATTGCCGCAGGCTTACTGTTACTTCCTGTCTTTGGCTTCGCCCAGGAAACCGGCGCTGTGCCGGACCAAACAAGTTATTTTTCAAACGCCCTTTTCAACACCATGCTGGTGCTGATCATCGCCTTGCTGATCGTGATCTGTGCCCTGGGACAAACGCTCAGGAACATTGCCGGAAGCGATTACCTGCTCCATCAAGCAGCTGAAAAGGATAAGAAGAACACACATCAGAATACCATCAAAAAAACGGGAACCCTGCTGCTTCTGCTCACGGGCCTGAGCATGAAAGCACAAAATCTGCAGCCGCATGCAGACAGCTGGCGGATCGGTGGTATTGATCCGCTCACATTCTATAGCATGACCGCATGCATTCTGCTCGAAGTGATCGTCATCATCATCCTTTACAGATTGATCACCGGTTTTATCAAATCTGAAACGCGTGTATCTGTTGAAGCGCCTAAAGAAAAAACCATCTTCGAAAAGCTCAACGCCTCTGTGGATATAGAGAACGAGCAGGACATTACCCTGGATCATGAATACGACGGTATCCGCGAGCTGGACAATGATCTGCCGCCATGGTGGAAATACGGCTTTTACCTGACGATTGCCGTTGCGGTGATCTATTTGATCAACTTCCACATTACCGGCACAGGCGATCTGCAAAC
>CALRIU020000054.1:0-4550 GCA_943362175.1 Hydrocarboniphaga daqingensis
CTTTGAAGCACCAGCATCACATCAAACAGCGGGTTACGGGTATGGTCACGAACCACATCCAATTCGCCGACCAGCTTATCAAAAGGGTAATGCTGGTGCTCATAAGCGGCCAGCAAGGTCGCTTTCACATGCGCCACATTTTCTCCAAAGCTTAATGAGGGCAACAGCTCTGTGCGCAGCGCCAGAGAGTTTACAAAGAAACCGATCAGGTGTTCTGTTTGTTTGTGTGTTCTCCCGGAAACCGGCGTGCCCACCACCAGGTCGCTTTGCCCGGTATAACGGTAAAGCAGGGTTTTGAAAAAGGTCAGCAAAATGGCAAACAGGGTGGCCTGGTGCTGTTTGGCAAGCCCCCGCAACGCAAGAGTAAGCTCTGCATCAAACACCACAGGAACAAGGCCGCCAGCGTACTGGTCTTTTTCGGCGCGAAGGCCCTGGATGGGAAGCTCCAATACCGGAATGTCATCCTTGAAACGGGACAGCCAGTAGGCGTGGGAAACGGAAGACCCTGAAGCACTGACCGACTGCAGCTGCCAGTGGGCATAATCTTTATAGCGAATAACAGGCTCAGGAAGCGTAACGGGTACGCCCTGCAACAAGCCGTTGTATAACAGGGATAAATCATTTATAAATATGTCTTTAGACCATCCATCGGAAGCGATGTGATGAATACCGATCACTAAAAAACATTCATCCACGGAAACTCTCAATACACCGGCCCTGATGACTTTGCCATGCTGAAGATCGAAGGCGGGCTCCAAAATACGTTTCGAATACTGCAACAGTTCTTGTCCCGTATCCTGCGTACTTACATCTGTAACATCCAGCGAAAACGAAAAGTGAGGTACTGTAAACTGAACTAATTTGCCCGAAACCATGTTATAGCCTGTTCCCAGAATTTCATGATGGAGGCACAGGGCATGGATGGCTGCATGAAGCAGGTTCACATCTGTTTTTCCGGACAGCTTAAACAACACCGATTCATTATATTTCCTGTAGTTGCCTTCAAGCATTTGCTCTTCCAGCCAGATCCTGCGCTGCCCCGATGAAACATCATAAACATCCTTTGCTTCGAGAGGTTCTATGAAGCGGAAATCTTCGACTTGCGTCCCTACGTTTTGAGAAAGTTTTTTAATCGAGCCGCTTTTAAAAATATCGATAAGCTCAATGCTCTTCCCCAACGATTCGGAAGCCATTGCTGCAATCTGCATGGCCTGAATGCTGCTAAGTCCCAATTCGAAAAAACTGGCATCGGCATCGACCTGCTCCAGGTTTAAAATATCTTTGACAATGTTGCTGATGGTATCGTTCTTTTGATTCCAGGCATAAATTACCTTTAAGGAATGATCCAGGTACTGCTCTTTCGCTGAGCTACGGGAGATTTTACCACTGGAGGTCGTAGGCAAGCTGCTAAAAGGAATAAGCACCACTTCTGCCAACATAAAATCAAATTCATGGGCAATCTGTTTCACCAGCCGGTTTACCGTTTCCTGTTTATACCGGTCATCCAGTCTCATCGCCGCCCGGCTGATCTCATGCACCAGGATCACTTCTTCCACACCATCTTTCTGTATCGAAAACAGGGCGCCTCTGCAACCTTCCAGGGCCTCTATTCCTGCTCCCAATACGGAGTTTTCGATATCCTGCGGAAAAAAATTCTGTCCTTTCAGGATAATGACATCTTTGATCCGGCCGGAGATAAACAACTCGTTATCCAGGATAAAGCCTAAGTCGCCGGTTCTTAAATAGGACTTGTTTTTATTCTTCAACCGATGATTAAAAACGGCATCAGTGGCGTCCTTGTTTTTCCAGTAGCCCTGGCTGACGCTTAGCCCCGATGTCCAGATCTCACCTACACTGCCATTCACCAATTCCTCTTTCGTCACGGGATCCACAATGGCAACATCCATATCTGAAGCCTGTATTTTCCCACAACCCACCAGGCGGATGGCAGAATCATCTCCGGAAGCAACAGGAACCGCTTTATTTTTGGCAAGCTGCTGTTTATCAAATGTTGCTATTACCGCAGGCCGGCAAGAATCATGCGAGGTTACCTTCAAGGTGGCTTCTGCCAATCCATACGCAGGACTAACAACGGACTCCCTTAAGCCTACTGCATGAAACTTATCATAAAACTGTGTAATGGATGCCGCCCTGATAGGCTCAGCACCATTAAACAAGACCGTTAATGAAGATAAGTCCAGGGTCTTGAGCTGTTCATCATCTACTTTTGCCACACACAAATCCAATGCAAAATTAGGAACAGCGCTGTAGCCTGCTTTTAAAACGGTGATGTTATGAAGCCAGTTATAAGGTGATAAAGAAAAATCGGAAGGAGACATCAGGTATACGGAATAGCCGCTCACCAAAGGCTGAATGATTCCGGAGATCAGTCCCATATCATGAAAATGAGGCAACCACATCACCGAAACCGTATCCGGATTTGTTTTTGCCGTGTCAATAATCATATTCACGTTGTGCAAAATATTCTGATGACTGATGATCACACCTTTAGGTGCCGCGGTAGATCCTGAAGTATACTGAAGATAGGCGACCTCTTTATTTTCCGCTCCCTGTTCAAGAGGCGCCTGTGAATTTTCAATACAGTCTGTCGCTATCCATGTAAGGTCCGCTACTTCATCCAGGTCCTGATTATTTTTTATGATTTTTTGCTGGATGGCAATCGCCGACTCAGTCGAAAGCGCAAACACAGCTCCGGAGTCTTTGATAATTGTCACTATTCTTTTTATAGAGTAATTATTTTTAACCGGGTAAAGCGGAATAGGAATACACCCAAGATAAAGACAACTGTAAAATGTTTCAATGAAATCTATCCCTGCCGGATACATCAGCAATACCGTATCTCCCGGTTTTACTCCTTTAGATTTTAATGCCCCTGAAATTACTTTTACTCTGTTGTAAAGTTCAGAATACGTTATAGAAACCGCCTCGTTTAATTTCCCGTTTTTTAAATATGTGTAAGCTTTTTTATCAGGAGCATGTGTTGATCGAAACTTCAGTATCTCTAGAACAGTATTCATAAAAATGAAATTAGCAGGTTGGGTATTTGACTACAATAGTACACTTAAATATAGAATATATTTTCTGATTTTAAAAAGCGAATCCATGAATATGAATCCGGATAAATTTATATTAATGTAAACCATACATACAAAGGCGTTTATCTCTTTATACCTTAGCATGAAACCTATACAGCCATAAGCCGTCAAATTACTCCTGAAAAATATTGTTTTCCTATTTAACTTGTTATATTTGTTACAAAAAGAACATGAGACTATTCGCTGGAATATTTGTGATAATTTTATTTATCTGCTGGGTGATTTACAGACTTTTCATCAAAAGAGATTTAAAAAAGCACATGAATGATTTCTACCTTTTCTTATTCTTTATTTTTATATGGGTCCTGATTTATGCATGGCTTACATCATAGCGGATAGTCCCTTACCATTCTAAAATCCAATCAATATGAGCGTCAAATTTGAGGACAGGATAATTCTCGATTCTAATGAGTTCTTACAGGCAAATGTTTTTTGGGTCAATAACTTCTTCGATTATACATCTTCCGATATCCTGAAATTTGATTTCAATCCGGATGAACTGGTGATCAGCCATTTCATAGAGGATGAATTAATTAAACACATTAATCAAAAGTGCGGCGATAACCCTCTTGTCGTTAGCATCTTTCTAACAGCCTGCTTAAGTGTTTTGATCCACAAATATTCGGGACAAAAGACGGTACAAATAGCGACAGGCAAACCAAAAGGACAAAAGTATTTATTGGACAGTGAGCTGTTATTCTCCAAGGCTGTCTTTGAAAAAGACATGGCTCTTGTTGATTTCCTGAACAACTACCTTTCCCATGTCGAGAAGGTCATTCAAAATCAACATTACCCGCTTGAGATAATCCTTGATGAACAGAAAAAAAGTGAGCATGAACTGTGTGAGCTTTACTTCATTCATTCAGGTGTGTCCAATCCTGTCAATTTACCTGATTCATGCGGTGTTATGATATATAGCCCGGAAGAAAACAAAATTGAGTTCAGATCCAGGCTGGATGAGAGAACTAAATTTATTGGGGTAAATCTATTACATCATTTTGTTTCGATCGTCGAGCAAACCATACAACAGCCGGCAATAAGCTTGCATGAATTAACGGCAGTTCCTGCCTCAGAAACAGAGAGGCTGCTGAAAGATTTTAACTCAAGCACTGTTGCCTATCCGTCCAGCTCCGGCATCACCGACCTGTTTGCTATCCAGGTGAAACAAACACCTCTGAAGACCGCCGTTGCTTTCGGGCAAGCATCCATGACCTACCTCGAACTGGATCTCTTCTCCAACCGCTTGGCTTATTACCTGACAACAGTTCTTGCTGTAAAACCCGGACAAAGGGTGGCGGTGCTCCTTGACCGCAGCTTACAGTTACCGGGTGTGCTGCTGGGAATCCTTAAAGCGGGAGCGGTGTATGTGCCTATATCCACCGACTACCCGCAGGAAAGGGTCAGCTTTATCACCACGGATAGCAATGCCGGATT
>CALRIU020000055.1:0-3497 GCA_943362175.1 Hydrocarboniphaga daqingensis
TCACGACAATCAGCTCCAGGTCGAGAAGTATTGCCGATAATTATGCCGGGATGTTCACCGTTACTTCCGTTATCAACTAATGAAACAGCTTTTTCTCATCATATCACTGGCTATGCTCGCCACCTCCTGTTCGGTAGATCCGGAGATCAAGCCCGAGCTGCCGGCTGAAGGTATCAGCGAAGTGATCCCGGATGGCTGGCCACAGCCCTACTACCGTTTTACCGACAATACCCTCACCACCGACCGCTTTAAGCTGGGCAGGGCCTTGTTCTATGAGCCGATGTTTTCGATTGACAACACGGTTTCCTGCGGCTCCTGCCATCAGCAGTTTGCTGCTTTTGCACACAGCGCGCATCAGTTCAGCCACGGTGTCGATGGCCGGGTGGGCACGCGCAATGCGCCGGCGTTACAGAACCTGGCCTGGAACCCAAGCTTTATGCATGACGGCGGGGTCAACCACATCGAGGTGTTCCCTCCTGCTCCTATTACCAATACAGTGGAGATGGCGGAAACATTGCCGAACGTGGTATCTAAAATCGGCAGCAGCGCCAAATACCAGGCGCTTTTCAGAAAGGCTTATGGCGATGATACCGTGACGACGCAGCGCATGTTCAAAGCCATTGCGCAGTTCATGGGCACCATGTATTCCTACAACAGTAAATACGACCAGGTGAAACACGGCTCGGCAAACTTCACAGCTTCCGAGCAAAGCGGCTACAGCCTCTTTGTTCAGAAATGTGCTTCCTGCCACCAGGAGCCTTTGTTTTCGGATTACAAATTCAGGAACAATGGCCTTGCCGTCAACCCAACAATCAGGGACAGTGGCCGCGCCCACATTACCCGCGATCCGGCCGACCTTTATAAATTTAAAACGCCGAGCCTGCGCAACATCGAGCTCAGCGGACCTTACATGCACGATGGCCGCTACATGACCCTGATGGATTGCCTCAACCATTACACATCCGGCATCACCCCGGGCGCTACGCTCGATCCTTCGCTCAGCGCCGGAATCCAGATGAGCCCCCAGGATAAAACGGACATCATCGCTTTCTTAAAAACGCTGACCGATCCGCAGTTCCTCACAGATAAACGCTATTCAGAAATAACCCCATAAAAACACGTCTCCATGAAAACGATCCTTCAACTTTCTCTTGCTCTGATGCTCACACTGGGCTTCACTGCCTGCAAAAAAAATCAAACCGGCGGTAAAGCTTCCGTCAGAGGTGTAGTAGCACATCATGGCAAAGCCATTGCCGATGCTTATGTGTATATCAAATTCAATACAACGGAGTTCCCGGGCGAAGATTTCAGCAAGTACGACACTTATGTGAAAGCCGATGCCAATGGCAACTACTCGATTCCGCTTTACAAAGGAAGCTATTACTTATTTGCCAAAGGCTACGACCTCGATATTCCCTCGCCTTTCGTAGTGCAGGGCGGGCTGTCGTTCTCTATCCGGAATAAAGAGAATTTAACACTTGATATTGCCGTTACAGAGGGCGATTAATTTTTAAACAATTAATTGTCAATTCATTATATTTCACCTTCTGCTCTGAGAAGCGAGAAATTTTATGTAAATTCGCAAACAATTTTTTTTAATCGAACATGTCAGAAGAAACATTACAAACCGAACAAACTGCACGCGTGGAACCGGCAACAGAAAAAAAGCCAAAGAAATCGTCTTCAGGTAATGGCCTGGATATGGATGGACTGCAATTGCTTTTTGAAAAGAATAAAAAGGCGATCACTTACGGTGGCGGTGCTATTCTTGCTATTGTAGCGATCTTCTCTTTCTATAAATTCTACTGGCTTCCGGGCCAGGAAACAGAGGCTAATAACGAAATGTATATTGCCCAGTCCTTTTTTGAAAAAGACAGCTTCAACATTGCCCTGAATGGTAACGTTCCGGTGCAAACGGCCAACGGCCAGGTAACGATGGTTGGTTTCAGGGATCTGGCAGATAATTACTCTTCTACCAAAGCCGGTAAATTGTCGAACTACTACGCAGGGATTTGCCTGTTGAGGACCGGCAAATTCCAGGAGGCCATCGATTACCTGGAAAAATTTGACGGGAACGACGAAATGGTAGCTCCTATGGCCATCGGCGCCACCGGCGATGCTTACATGGAATTGAACAATGTAGACGAGGCCATCAAGTTTTACTTAAAAGCCGCGGAAAAATCAACCAATGATTTCACCACGCCGATGTTTCTGAAAAAAGCAGGTTTTGCTTACGAGCAAAAAGCAAATTACACGGAAGCTCTGGCAACGTATGAGCGTCTGCAATCAGAATACTTCAAAAGCACAGAGGCCCGCGATATCGAAAAGTATATTGCAAGGGTAAAAGTGTTGGGTAATATTCAATAAGCAACAACAGAAAAAATTAAAAAGGTGATTTCAGTCACCTTTTTTTGTTTTATAATATACGCACTGTCAGTTCGAGTGTTTTTTGCCTGCCTCTTGCAAAAAATGTATCGGGAGCACTTCTCGATACGGCACTTACAAAGGAGGCGGCAAGCGCTGCCCGAAGTGACAAAAACAGTTGGTTGATACACTAAAGAGATAACACATTATAAAAAGACTATGGCAAGCGAATTAAAAAATCTATCTGTTTTTGAAGGCACGGAAATTCCGGATGCCGCTCACATGAAATTCGGAATCGTTTGGGCCGAGTGGAACCACGAAATCACCCATGCGCTGATGCTGGGCGCTTATGAAACCCTGAAGAAACACGGCGCCAAAGAGGAATCCATTACCGTGAAAACGGTACCGGGTGCTTTTGAGCTCACACTGGGCGCGCAGTATTTTGCGGAGTTCAGCAATGTGGATGCGATCATCTGCATCGGCTGTGTGATCCAGGGCGACACCAAACATTTTGATTTTATCTGCGATGCCGTTGCCAAAGGCCTCACCGATCTGAATATTAAACACAACCTGCCGGTCATCTTCGGCGTACTGACGCCCAACACCCTGGAGCAGGCACAGGACCGCGCCGGCGGAAAACACGGCAATAAAGGCGATGAGGCGGCAGTTACTGCTATCAAAATGCTTGGCCTGAAGAACAGCTTCCGCGAAGGAAAAGGGAAAATCGGTTTTTAATCGCTTCCCGCCCCCTTCGGCTCCGCTCAGGGTGCAGCTGTAAACGGTGATTAAAGCTTTCAGTGAATAACTCCTTCCTCTCACTTCGGCATCACGACGGTCCATATCGTGAGACATTATGAACATTTCCGCTTAGGAGCGCTTTATAACCGGTGGTTTCGACTCCGCTCAGGGTGCAGCCGTAAACGGTGATTAAAGCTTTCAGTGAATAACTCCTCCCTCTCACTTCGGCATCACGACAGTCCATATCGTGAGATATTATGAACATTTCCGTTCAGGAGCGCTTTATAACCGGTGGTTTCGGCTCCGCTCAGGATGCAGCTGTAAACGGTGATTAAAGCTTTCAGTGAATAACTCCTTCCTCTCACTTCGGCATCACGACGGTCCATATCGTGAGA